>NZ_JABWCV010000056.1 GCF_013371085.1 Vreelandella maris
CTGGTTTTGGTGGCCGCGCAGCGGGCGCCCTTGGGACATTTGCGAAATCTTCTTCACCCCCCCCCCTGAAAGCCACCAAAGCGAGCGGTGAAAAGTCGTCTGAACGCAGGCGGGAGCTGCGTTTCGAGCGCTTCGAGCTGTTGTCGGAAGGGCGTCGCCTGTTCCTGCATGAGGGTCGGCGGGCTGACCTGGCTTACTGGCACACGGTGCATCGCACGGCGGGTTGTAACTGGCTCCGCCACGGTGACGTTCAGGTGCATCAGAAAGAGGGCCGCGCTCATTATTCGGGGCTGATTCATTGTGGGTCGGTGTGGGCGTGTCCGGTCTGTTCGGCCAAAATTCAGGAGCAACGGCGGCAAGAGATCGCAACGGCGGTGGATTGGGCGTATGCCGAGGGCTTGCAGCCTGTGCTGGTCACGCTGACGTTCCCGCATCGCTCATGGCACCAGATTGATGACCTCTTGGAGCAGCAACGGGACGCGCTGACGCGCCTACGGTCGGGCAAGGCATGGCAGAAGCTCAAGGGGCGCTATGGCTTCCAGGGGCTTGTGCGGTCGCTAGAAATCACCCATGGCCAGAATGGCTGGCATCCGCACACACATGAGCTGTGGTTTATCCGCAAAGACGCTGACGCCGCAGCGTTGGCGGGCGAAGTTCGGCAGCGCTGGCGGGCCTCGTGCCAGCGGGCGGGGCTGCTTGCTGAGGGTGACGCGGGGTTTGATGAGCACGCCGTTGACGTGAAAGCCTGGTGCTCTGCCAGTGACTACCTGGCCAAGCAGGACGATAGCCGTCACTGGGGCGTCGATAGGGAGGTTGCCAAGGGCGCGGCAAAGTCAGGCAAGGGAATGCACCCGTTTGGCTTGCTACGGCGCTCCATGGATGGCTGTGATCGCTCTGGAAGGCTGTTTACGGCCTATGCTTTTGCCATGAAGGGCAAACGCCAGGTGTTCTGGTCGCACGGTCTAAAAGCGCGGGTTGGCCTCGATGAGGTCGACGATCAGGAAGCTGCCGAGGCGGTACCGGACGAAATCGAGTTCCTGGGCCAGTTAGAGCCGCAGGATTGGGCGCTGGTACGCGATCTGGGCCAGCGGGCGCAGTTACTCGACACTGCCGAAAAAGGCGGTTGGGCGGCGGTCGAGGCGCTTCTGTCGGATCTCTGGGCTACGGGCGGGAGAACACATCCTGCAGCCGTTGCCAGAAACCGCGGTTCCGGTACGCCTGAAGTTCGTTGGTTGACCGTTGATGCGCCTTCCGCGTCTGCTGTAGCTGCTCTTCCACATGGGCCAGTGATGCTTGCAGCTCCCGCTGCTGCTGCTGAGCGATTGCCAGTTGCTGCTCCGCTTGGGTTTTGCCTGCGCTTGTCTGATCAAGCTGGCGACGCAACTCGATCACTGTGCTGTGAGTGCGTGTCACTTCCTCCCGACTAGTGCTTAACATGGCCTCTATGGCCTCTACACGCTCTTTCAGGGCTGTTTGAGTCTCTGCCCGAGCGATTGCCCTTCGTTTCTCTTGCTCTTCCCAGAACGCCTCTACGGCGGCCATATCGGTGGGTATGGCCACGTTGGCGGCTTTCGCGTCGCTGTGCAGGCGGTTGATCTCGGCGGCGGTAAGCGGTGCGTGTTCAAGGTCAGGGTGTTTCTGTACCACCGCCCAAGCTCGTGACCATTGCCGCCAGGTGGACCAGGCAAGCCCGAGGCCGCCGGCATCGGTGGGTGCTTCTAGCAGCTCACGCCATGAGGTGAAGCCCAGCGCACCAATCACACTGGCGTCGATCGCTTGCTTGGTGGGGCGTCCACGGGAAAGCACTTCCGGTAGGTGCTGGCGGACGGTGGTCATGAAGTGCATCCACTGGTTTGGCACGTTTTCGGTACCCAGCGAGTTCAGCAGGTCGAGGCGTACGCGCTTGGCGGTATCGCCGTGGATATGGGAAATTTTTGCCATTTCATCACCTTTATAAATGTGTAATTGTGTATTTATTACACATTTAAACATGGCATAAATCAAAGGTATTGCAAGGTGGTTTTGGAGGATCGTTTGTATTGCTCTTTGTAATGCTTAAAACGGCCTGTAACCCGCATGGTTGAGCGGTTAGGGGTGTTGCTTGTATTGCCTTCTGTAGTACATTTGAAAAACTTTATTTTTTGAATATCGTTATAAATCATTGGTTTAGCATCCCCGAAGGGGTGCGTACTGTGTATGACTTCCACCGTTAAGGAATCACCCTCCAAAAACACGGGTAAAACGACCAGAGGGATAGGCCACCATAGGTTAAGGAGGTATCGTAGGATTCAAGCCATTTATGGCTTGGTAGAGGGCGCTTTGCGCCCAGGTAGTTGGAGCCAGGAGGTAGCTATGTTTCAGCTTATCGTGTTGATTGCTGTGGTCTGTGTGCCGATCCTGAGCCTGTTGGCCATCAAGGTGAAGATGGAACGACAGGAGCGGGAAAAGGCTCAATTGATGCAGGAAAGTGCAGCGTTGCAGGGGCTTTACGAACGTCAGTTGTAGGCAAGGTATTTCTCCCTTTTACGGGCTATGTACCATCTGTAATACGTTTTTATTTTCTGCCGGTTACGCATAATCACCCCCCTTGGTGCGCTGGATTACCCCCCTTTACGCATAATCGCACCTACTTTCCGCGCTGAATCAGTACCCTTTGGTACGCATAATCGGAACCCCTTTGGTACGCAGAATCGCATTCCCTTTGCTGCCTAAAACGAACAAGGTATCTCTCTCCGTTTGATTGTCGATGAAGGTGGCCATGTCGCTGAAAATGGGGTGATGGTGAGCGGAGCGAACGCACGCCGAACAGCGCGGCACGGGGCTGAAAGGCCATTGTTGTTGACAGCCTGCGCGGAACAGCACAAACCACAACGCCCTCATGCCAAACATGGGGTTAAGCTTGTGTAATTGATTGTTTTACTGTTATTTATTTATGGCTAGATAGCGTTGAGATTATAAGACGAGGGATAGGGAAGAGGGGTTAATGATGGGTAATAACTCAAAAATCGTCATAGCGGCGATTGTGGTTATCATCGCTATGTTTGTTTTCATGCCGGCCCAGGAGTATTTGGGCGCAGGGGCTGCTTTAGGTTTGGAATATCGTTTTATATGGGCCATGGGCCGTATTAGAGACGTGAATACTATAGAGCTCTATCAACCTCATGTGTTGCTGTTAGCTGTTCAAGTGGCGACAGTCATAGCGATCGCAGGCTTACAGATAGCGGCAAACCCCAAAAAATGATGTAGCTAGCAGCACAAACCACAACGCCCTCATGCCAAACACGGGGTTAAGCTTGGGGCGTCGTCGAGGTTTAGCGGTAGCGGGTTATTAGTCCGGTATGAGTATTCGCGTGAGCAGCACTGCTCCGATCAGGATAACTACTGTTGCTGACACACCTGTTGGGTCTGCTAGTGCTAGACCTGACATTTCCTTGTAAATTGCTATAACTGCTAGATATTTTGTTCCCATGCATATCTCCTTTTTGTTCTATGCATGGGTATTTATTAACTTCGGTATTTAAATTAACTGGGTAGTTACTGAGCCTGTAACTTACATAGCGTTTGGAAAACCCAACGGTTTAAAATTTTCTGATATGCTGTTGTTAAGCCTGAATTTCAGGCAAAGAAAAACCCCGGATCAATGGCGTTGGCGCGCCTCCCCGGGGTTCTCACTCAATACGTAGGGATATTATGAGCGACGAGACCCAGATTCTCAAGCGCTGCAAGCCCTCACAGGGCTTCGCAGATGCACATATCAGCTAAACCACCCCCAGATCAGTTACGCGCTAAGCTGCGCAGCCCTGAGCCATTTAAAGGCTTGCCAGGGCAATTTTTGCGTGCCTCAGAGGCTGGTTTTGGTGGCCGCGCAGCGGGCGCCCTTGGGACATTTGCGAAATCTTCTTCACCCCCCCCCCTGAAAGCCACCAAAGCGAGCGGTGAAAAGTCGTCTGAACGCAGGCGGGAGCTGCG
>NZ_JABWCV010000057.1 GCF_013371085.1 Vreelandella maris
GTCAGCTTTTCAGGTACCATTTTGGAAGCGGCTGTTGGTGCTTGATGGATTGGTTAGGTTCTTGAAATCATAGCACTTTCAGCCGCTTTCTTTTATACCCTGTGAGAAATCCGGGCTAGAGCCTGTATCAGCAATTAGCGCACAGCTTACCCCTGCGATGCTCGACCAACTGTCCCGTGCCTCCACACCAATTGCCCTCACACTACAAGATAGCGACAAATTACTTTTAGGCAGTCCGGTAGGTGGCAGTAGCGGTTGGCAATTAGTGGTGGCGTTAGATGAAGCCGAAGCCACAACGGGCCTTCGGGCAATCGCGACAACATCCATTGTGACGCTAATCATTGTTGCTGGCATCACGATAATTACATTTGGCCTGCTGTTAACTTTTCTCCTGCGTCGTTTGCTTAGCGTGCGCAATGCATTGATGAGCATAGCCAGCGGCAGCGGCGATTTAACTCAGCGCTTATCAGAAGATGGTCGCGACGAGGTGGCACAAATTGCCAGCGCCTTTAACCAGTTTGTCGCGAAAATGGATGGTGTCATGCTCACCATTCGTGACAGCAGCCAATCGGTTCAAACCGCGGCCAGTGAAATCGCCCTTGGTGGCCAGGATTTATCGCGGCGCACCGACAATGCGGCCTCAAGCCTTCAGCAGAGCTCTGCTTCCATTGAAGAAATCACCAGCACTATCGAACATACCGCTTCCTCGGCACAACATGCTAACCAACTGTCGTTAGACGCATCTGAAGTAGCGAACCGCGGTGGTGACGTAGTGGGCCAGGTTGTTTCTACCATGGACGATATTTCGGCTTCATCGACGCGAATCAGCGAGATTGTTACGTTGATGGATGGCATCGCCTTCCAGACCAACCTGCTGGCATTGAATGCCTCTGTAGAGGCTGCACGCGCTGGTGAGCATGGCCGTGGGTTTGCAGTGGTAGCCGATGAAGTACGTAAACTGGCTCAGCGCAGCAGTGATGCCTCCAGTGAGATCAAAACGCTCATTGATACTTCTCACCAAACTGTTACCAACGGTACTCAGTTGGTTAAAAATGCGGGCTCTACCATGCAAGAGATTGTCGTTAGCATCACTCGTGTAACCGATGTATTGAGCGAAATTACCGCCGCTACGCGTGAGCAAAGTGATGGCATCAACCAAGTCAATATTGCCGTGTCCGAACTTGATCGAATGACGCAACAGAATGCCGCCATGGTGGAAGAATCCACCACTGCAGCTGAGCAGCTAAAAGATCAGTCACTACGCTTGGCAGATGCAGTGGGTGGATTCAAACTCTCAGAATCAGCATCTGCTCCGTTATCATTAAGCAACGCCAGGGCCTATGCCACCTAATCTCAAGAGCAAAGTAAGCGGGGATTTTACGGAATCGGCGGTAGCGCAATATCGTCGCTGCGTTTAGCGCCAGCGGTCATTTCACGGCACAGGCGCAGAAACTCGCGTACGCCGGTGGTGAGGTACTTGTGGCGGTGCCAGATAAAGGTGAATTGACGCTTTAAATCCAACTCCGGCGTGGGCAGCGGTACCAAACTGCCGCGCCGGAAGGCATCGCGTAGAGCGAGGCGTGAAACACAGCCAATCCCTAGCCCTGATTCCACGGCGCGCTTGATGCCCTCGGTGTGCTCAAGTTCCAACAAGGTATTAAACCGGCTGCGGCGGTGTCGCGCAGCGTGCTCCAGCGTCATACGCGTGCCCGAGCCCTCTTCACGCATGATCCAGTCCTCACGCAGTAGCTGCTCAAGCTCAAGATGCTCGCGGCCTGCCAGTGGGTGGCGCGGCGAGCAGAACACGCATAGCTCGTCTTCTACCCACGGCTGGCTGATAATCATCTCATCGTCGCACTGCCCCTCGATCAGCCCTAAATCCAGCGAATGTTGACGCACTCCTTCGATAATATGGCGGGTATTGCGCACCGCTAAGCGTACACGGCTACCAGGGTGGCGCTGCATAAAATCGCTGATAAGCAGCGTGGCTAGATAGTTGCCAATGGTTAGCGTGGCGCCTACCTCCAGCGAGCCAACCCCCTGCTGGCCGCGCAGGAGTTCTTCTATCTCTTCCCCTCGATCGAGCAGCGCCACCGCTTTGGGCAACAGTTGAAAGCCCAGTGCGTTGAGCTTTAAGCGCTTGCCGATGCGATCGAGCAGCTGGCAATCGAACTGCCGCTCCAGCTCGGCAAGCGCGGTGCTGGTCGCTGACTGAGACATGGAGAGCGCCCGCGCCGCATGGGAGACGCTCTCATGCTGGGCGACCGCTACAAAAACTTCCAACTGCCGCAAGGTGTAGTGCATAGCGTCTGACCTGTATTTGATCTATATCTATTTTTCAGATAAGTGTTATCAATATAATTCGCTTAACAGATATACCACCCTTTGCTTAGACTTGTTGGCAACTTATTAAATCATTTTTATTCTTTTTAAGAATATGCCCGATGCAGTAGCACGTCCGCATCGGCTAAGGGAGAAACGGCATGAGTAAGTTTGCTCTGGAAGAAGTGCTTAGTGTTCATCACTGGAACGATACCCTGTTCAGCTTTCGCACCACACGCGAGCGCAGCCTGCGTTTCAAAACCGGTCAGTTTGTGATGATTGGTCTGGAAGTGAATGGCAAGCCGCTAATGCGCGCTTACTCGATTGCCAGCCCCAACTATGAAGACCACCTTGAGTTCTTCAGCATCAAAGTGCCCGACGGCCCGCTGACCTCACGCCTACAGCACTTGAAAGTGGGCGATCAGATCATGGTCAGCCGCAAGCCAACCGGCACGCTGGTCACCGATGATCTACTGCCCGGTCGTAACCTTTACATGCTTTCGACTGGTACTGGTCTGGCGCCGTTCATGAGTTTGATCCAAGACCCAGACGTTTACGAACGCTACGAGAAAATCGTGCTGGTACACGGTGTCCGCGAGGTCTCTGAACTGGCTTACGCCGACTTCATCACCAAAGAGCTGCCTGCGCACGAGTATCTGGGTGAAGATATCACTGAAAAGCTGGTCTACTACCCGACCGTTACCCGTGAAGAGTTCCACACCATGGGCCGCCTGACCGACCATATCCGTACCGGTAAGCTGTTCGAAGATACCGGATTGCCGCCCATCGATCCGCGTCAGGATCGTGCCATGATCTGCGGTAGCCCCGCCATGCTAGACGATACCAGCGCACTGCTTGATGAGCTGGGTCTAAATATCTCGCCGCGCATGGGCGAGCCGGGCGACTACGTGATTGAACGCGCTTTCGTTGAAAAATAAGTTAACCACTAGCCACTAAAAACCCCCGCTACTCGGTTTGAGGATATAAACCGGCTAGCGGGGGTTTTGTATGCTGGCGCCTTTAAACGGCGTCTTTACCGGTTTCGCCGGTACGGATACGGATCACCTGCTCTAGCGGCATCACAAAGATTTTGCCGTCGCCGATTTTCCCTGTATTCGCGACCTGGGTGATCGCATCAATCACCTGTTCGGCCATGTCGTCGTCCACGGCGACTTCTAGCTTCACCTTGGGTAGAAAGTCCACCACATACTCAGCGCCACGATAAAGCTCGGTATGCCCTTTCTGGCGCCCAAAGCCTTTCACTTCCGTCACCGTAATACCCTGTACACCGATGTCGGAGAGCGACTCGCGCACATCGTCAAGCTTGAACGGCTTGATAATAGCTGTGATCAATTTCATTACCATATCCTCTAACTGGGTGGCCGTGATGGGGTTGAGTTGAAGGGCTGCAAGTATCGCAACCAATAACCGCTACTCACCAGCATACACCGCTATCGACAGAGAATAAAAAAGCCTCCCACTTTAGGGGAGGCTATAAGGAGCACGCCAGCTCACTAGGGTCTGTTGACGTTTCACATGGGCAGCCATAAACAACCACAAGCTAAGGCCACCATGCTTTCGTAGTTTCGCTTGAGCTTGTCGTAACGCGTCGCTATGGCGCGATACGGCTTC
>NZ_JABWCV010000058.1 GCF_013371085.1 Vreelandella maris
GGTTGAAGGAAAAGCGTCGGCTTAATACGCGTTACGACAAGCTGGCCAGTAGTTTCAAGGCCATGGTGACACTGGCTTGCATTGAGCAATGCATGAGAGCCAACTTTTCAGACAGAACCTAATAGTTCTTCCCACTTTATCCCGATTCACACCGACCATTGCCCATCATCACCATCAAGGTGGACACATAGCGTGATTTTAACATGTCCGGTTTTCGGACCATTCTGACCTTTGGCGGCAGTGCCTTACCTGTGCTTCACATCCTATTATGATTACCTTTGGCGATTGCACTCGCTTTCCCAGTTTAGCATCACGATAAAATTCCAAAATGCCCGTACAGTACAGGCTAATCATCGGAGGATATGTCATCCATTTATCACCGTGAACTCTCAATTGAGATTCAGACTTTCTGACACCCGTGAATGCGATTACTAAGACAAAAAGTTGCCCAATAGTGAGTGCCTTATCAACCAAGGTAAGTGCAACTTTCTTTCGTACCCAAGGCGTACCTGTAAGTACTTGATGCTGGATATTCTGCTCTGCCTGTTCGAAGGCCACCAAGAGTTGAGTCGTGGGAATATATAACCACGATAAGAGGGGTTAGCAGAAAATATACCCCATTATCCGATTAAGCTATGGAATGGTGTGATACAAAGTCGAGAAGCGAAAGATATTCGTATTAGTGAACAGCTGCATATCGAGCGTGAGCACCTCGGTTTTTCACTAGATTAGCGGATCAATATCCCTGGATAATTTTAGGTATTTTTTCGGAAGCCACCGACTCTTTTAGCCAACACGCTGTTATCCCGATCAATGAATGCGACAAGACTATGCTAGTGGGTGGATGCATTCTAAGTGCAACACTACTTAATGGTTGGCGGCTGGACTTTCTTAATGCTTTGCCATTAAGAAAGTCCAGCACTTCAATTAGGAACCTAAAGTGCTCCCCGCCCAATGTGTAACATTGGACGGGGTAAGTGCCAGAAGCACTATTAACTTTTATTGAC
The DNA here is from genome assembly GCF_013371085.1 of Vreelandella maris. Taxonomy (GTDB): domain Bacteria; phylum Pseudomonadota; class Gammaproteobacteria; order Pseudomonadales; family Halomonadaceae; genus Vreelandella; species Vreelandella maris. The sequence goes on from NZ_JABWCV010000058.1 coordinate 1,008, forward strand.
CAAACGCTCCATGTTTAGCGCAATTGACAATACCAAAATCAAACCTTCTTTTAACAACGACATACCTATTACGGCGAAGTAAAAATACACCAGCATGATCGAACCTGAGAGCAGCTACTCTCCCATATTTGGTAACCGCTACCTCGATGTTGATGACACGGTTGGTGCCTGGCGACGCGCCTTGTAGATGCTCTAGACGATCTTCAACCCATTTGACCGGAGCGCCAACCTTGCGCGCAGCCAGTCCCATCAGCACCACATAAGTGCCCCCCTGCTTGATGCCAGAACTGCCACCGGAGTCCGGTGGTGTGCGCAAGCGTAAGCAGTTAGATGAAACTTTCAATGCACGCGCCATCACCGAATGCAGCGCGAATGGCCTTTGGAAGTTAGAGGTAACGTCATTAGTGGAAGAGGCTGGATAAAACTGGGCGAGTACGACGTAGCATTCGATCGGCATGCAAGAACTACGGGGATACTGAACCTTGAGCGATACGCGGCGAACAGCCTCTTCAAAGGCCTTCTCAGGATTGCCATAGCTAAAATGTCGATCATTTACGACATTTCCCCTAGTTTAATCATGAAGGACAGCAGCAGCTTCCCCAAGCGCGTCTTCTGGATCGATCACGACGAGCAATATTTCATAATCGACACGGACAGCATCCAATGCATCTTCGGCGAAGTAGCGACTCTCGGCAATCACGACAGCGACAGGTTCGCCGACGTAGCGCACTTTATCGACCGCCACACACCAATGCCCCATGGGCTGACGTACACCAACAGCAAATGGAGCCGCCCAGCGCTTGACATATTCCCCTATCTACACGCCGTGCACACCAGGCATGTCTAGAGCTTGGGGTAGGTTGACCAAGTATGCCGTGCATGGGCATGCGGTGAGCGCAACACTGCAGCATGCAAGGTACCCGGAGGTGTAGCAAGATCACCACCATAGCGTCCAAGCCCCCTCAGCAGGGCTTCGTCTTCGACGCGAGCTTGGCTCTTGCCAATAAAGTTGCTGCGCTTACTATTAAGTCCGGTTGGCTCAGGCGCGGTCATGCTCTCCTCCTTGGTGGCGTCATGAAGGCCGACCACCTGTAAGGGAGTCTAAGGAGCACACGTGGGGAAGCCTTGCCTCACAAAATGAGAACTTCCCGAATTGTACTGAGATTTTCCCGAGAGTCTGATCCGTGCAATAGCCCCCAGACACAACGCGCCGCGACAGGGTGGTTCAACACATTAATAGAAGGCAATTGACCTTCACTGCGCTCGGCGAGCACTGCCGTCTGGCAGGCGTGCGAATCGAAGAAGGCTGTCGAGGGTTGCTAAGATAGTTTTGGAAACTGTTTCACACCTAGGGTGCGAACCGCTGAAAATATGACATTTCCAGATGAAAGCTAAGCATATCGTCTTCGCTTGCATCGATGCCTGATTCTTACTGAGTCGGGTTAACAATGCTTTTCAAAACCTGCCTCGAAGCTTGTTCAGACAGAACAGCGAGCATCCCAGCAGCGTAAGGCATAATGAATATCGACACGACGCTAATAGAGTATCGCCATCGTCTCACTCAACCTAGCCAGACAAAGGTTCTCTCGACAAGCCAGCGATGGCGTCCGAGTCGTTGATCACCCCTCTATGCCCCGGCGAGCGATGCGAGGCTGGATGCCGCGAGCCTGATATGACCGGCGGCAGCGAGAACGCTCTGGTCGGCCCCATGAAACTGCTGAACACTATCGAGCATCGAGCAGAGCCATCAAAAGCAAACTGTCATGCATGTTGACCCTCGACAGTAGGATGGCCAACGGAACATGCGTTTACCATTTATTGATAACGGCCATGGTCAACCTAGAAACGCAAACCAACCTTTCATCGTTATTTTTGATATGTATTTCCCATATCTGAGTAGATCCGCCGATATGTAGCGGCCTCGCTGTTCCATAGACCCAGCCAGACTGCATTGGCCTCACATGGTTCGCATTAATCTCCTGGCCAACGGCGATCTTGCTACAGTCTTTCAGACAGAAGTTAGCAGCTATACTACCTAGGGTTTCAGCAAGTACTACCGATGCACCACCATGCAGTATGCCGGCAGGCTGAATGGTTCTTGCATCTACTGGCATCCTTCCACTAAGAGAATCATCCCCAATTTTAGTGAACTCAATTCCGAGATGACTTATTAGGGTCTCCTTTGCACTCAAGCCAAGCTCATCAAGAGTTATCTGTTTTTGCCAAATCATAATTCATACCCTGTTATGATAACCAATCACACGATTAATAAAAAACCGCAGATACAAGCGTTGCTATACTATTAGAAAGAATCTACGTCTTTCCTGAACCGTTGAATAACAGCTCCTCCCTAGCCGGCAGCTCCGCGTCGGCACTTTCTTTGCCACTCCCCAGCCGGCTATCAGCCCATACATGCTCAAGCCCCATTAACTTAAGCCAGTTCGGCTTATTAGTGAAGTCGAGCAGCCCTCTTATTAAGCGGCATGCTTGCGAGGATGTAGAGCCGAAGGAGCAATATTCAGGCGCTTTCGCTATCGAAACCTTCTTATTAGTGAGGAGCACCCAAAGGTAAGTACCTGATCTAAAGTTTTCGTGTAATATCCATGCCAGGATTTCTGACACGGACAGAACCATGGAAAAACGCTTCGTTGCCCCTCTCACTGAACCTGAACAACAGACGCTGACCTCC
>NZ_JABWCV010000059.1 GCF_013371085.1 Vreelandella maris
GGGTATACGGATTTAATGGTTGATGGGGCACCTTCACCCCATCAATCTGATACCACCCTCAGATGGTTGATAGATCGACTCCGTAGTTGAGTTCCTCTGCGAAGTCCGGCAGTCCGTAACCGATGGTTTTCTTGTAGAAAGGAGAGACCTTCGCAGTCGGTGCCTTCTTCTTGTGCTTCGTGGTGTAGAGCATTCGTGCCCGCATCACCTCGAAGGAGTAACCGCGCCCTTCACGGTTCTTGTCCTTGGCCAGTCGGTTGATGGACTCCGTGTAAGCGTTGGTGACGGGCATGTCCGTCTCGAAGTAGGTCATGGTCTCTTCGCGCCAGTTTCCCACTGCCCTGACCAGATCGCTCCAGACTTCCTTTTGGCCCTTCGGGATGGTGGCTATCCACTCGTCCAGGGCGGCTTCTGCCTGGAGCCGTGTGATGGCGTCCCAGATGCCGTAGAAGCGTTCCTTGTGCTCGTAGGCGGCCAGCAGTTGCGGGAATGCGCCTGTCCAGGTCTCCATGATCAGCCGTTCCCGATCTGAAACTTCGTGAGCGCGTTTCAGCAGGATCTTCCGGTCGCCCTTGAGGGTTCGGCTCTGGGAGGGTTTCAGCTCCTTTCTGAGGCCCTTGCGCACCTTCTCCAGGGCATCGTTGGCCATGCGTACCACATGGAACTTATCGACCACGATGCGGGCCTGTGGCAGCACGGCCTTGACCGCTGCCCGGTAAGGGTTCCACATGTCCATGCTGACGATCTCGACCTTCTGCCGGTCTTTCAGCTTCATCAGGTAATTGGTCACCACGTCCTGGCGGCGGGTGGCCAGCAGGTCGAGCAGGGTTCGCTCCTCGATGTTGGTCAGGATGCAGCGGTAGCGCTTGTTCAGGTATAGCTCGTCAATGCCCAGGATGCGGGGCGTCTCGAAGCGGTGCCAGCGCCCCAGGAACTCGGCGCGGGCGTTGAAGATGTCGCGCACCGTCTTCTCGTCCAGGCCGGTCTCTGTGCCGCCACAAAGGTGTAGGGGTGGTTGAAGGATTCCTTCTCCACGTACTCATGCAGCCGCAGTGTCATACGGAATCCGTCCACCACCTCCGGTAGCTGGGGCCTGAATGTTGTCTTGCAGGCCCGGCAGGTGTATCGGCGGCGGACCACCCAGAGAGTGACCCGCTTGCCTTGGATGGGCAGATCACGATGGGGAACATCACGCTTGCCGAACCGCACGAACTCACCCTGCACGCCGCATTCCTCGCAGGCGATCGGATCGGGCACGTCCACCTGGAAGTGCATTTCGTCGTCGGTTGATTTGCAGCCCAGTACTTGGTATTGCGGCAGGTGAAGGATGTTGTCGGGAAGTTCGGTCATGGTGTTGTATAGGCGTAGGTGTCAGTCAGATCCATCCGGCTCGGCATTGGTGTTTGTTTTTTTACCCAAAAAGCTGCCGGAAACGAAAAGTAAGGCACCGAGGACAATTGCAATATCAGCCAGGTTGAAGGCCGGCCAATGCCAGTCTCGCCAATAGAAATCAAAGGAATCCACAACATAGCCGCGAAAGACCCGGTCAATCAGGTTGCCCATGGCGCCACCGAGGATAAGACTGTAAGCGATGGCTTCTCCTTTATGACGATTTTCAAGGATCAGCTTGATCAGAAAAATCGAGACCACTACCGCGATTCCGATAAAAAAGTAGCGCTGCCAGCCTCCACCATTCGCAAAAAGACTGAATGCGGCACCGGTGTTCCATAGGTGCACCCAGTTAAAGAACGGGGTCACCGAAACATACTCGCCATAGGCCATTGATTGCTGCACCAGCCACTTTACAGCCTGATCAGACGCTGCCAGCAGGCCCGATATGGACAATAGGGCATACGGCGAGAGCTTTTTGCCAATAATGAGCATTATTTAACCCTTCAACGCCAAAATGCGTCTGGCACCGTTAAGTACAATGCCCCCCGCGATGGTGCCGATAATCAGATCCGGATAATTGGACCCGGTCCACGCGACCAGGGCGCCGGCGGTGATGACCCCCAGGTTGATCACCACGTCGTTGGCCGAAAATATCCAGCTAGCCTTCATATGAGCTCCGCCCCCTCGATGTTTGGATACCATCAGCAGACAGGCGGTATTGGCAATCAATGCGACGAATGCGATGGCTATCATCACCAGCGATTCAGGCTCACTACCGAATACAAAGCGCCTCACGACCTCTACGAGTACGCCAACAGCCAAAACCAGTTGGACCACACCAGCAACGTGCGCAACACGGACCTGCCTTTTCACGCTATGCCCAACCGCATAAAGAGCGAGTCCGTACACTGCCGCATCAGCAAAATTGTCCAGGGACTCTGCAATGAGGCCAGTTGACTGAGCCATCAGACCGGCAGTCATTTCCACCACGAACAGAAGTGCATTGATGCCGAGCAACCAGCGCAGGGTCCCGGATTCTTGCTTAGCAGAAGCTGCCGAAAACTCGGCGGCCTTGATGGTCTCCGGATTTGCAGCGACGGTTTCCTGAAGCGAGGCGCCTAGCCCCAAGGTCTTCAGTTTCGAGGTGACGGGCTCGACCTCGCCGTCATGCACGACCTTCAGCCGGCGGTTCGACAAGTCGAAGGACAGCGCCCGAATCTCCTCAAAGCCGTTCAGGGCTAGGCGAATCATTCGTTCTTCTGATGGACAGTCCATCTTCGGCACGGCATAAACGCTGACCCATCTCCCCGGCGCTTCGGAGGAGGCCTGTATATCGGTATCCGCCGCGGACGTTGCATCACCGCCACAGGCGCCGCCACCACAGGATTTGTTCATGATACGACTCCACTTGAACAATGTTGTGGTACCATTTAAAACTATAAAGCTACTATAAGGTCAATAGAGTAAAGAATCCGTTGGGGAGGAGGCTGATGCGTATTGGTCAGTTGGCGCAGTTGGTAGGGGTCGAAACACAGACGATCCGCTTCTATGAACAGCAAGGCTTGTTGCCGCCGCCTGATCGGCAGGACAACGGTTACCGTGTCTATACCGAGAAGCATGGTGAGCGGCTGGCCTTCATCCGTCGCTGCAGAATCCTAGGCCTGTCACTGGCTGAGATTCACGAACTACAGAGCTATCAGGACGACCCTCATCAGCCTTGTACCGCCGTCAACGCCTTGCTCGATGATCACATCTCTCATGTGCGGTCGCAGATAACCGCTCTGCAAGCGCTTGAGAAACAACTCGTTTCACTGAGAGCGAGTTGCAACGATGACCGGGAAGTTGAGGCGTGTGGGGTTCTTGCTGGAATTAGCGAAGGAAACATGCACCAGCAGTAGGTGAAGCATCAACCAGATAATCCGATGAGATGCCGGTCTGTCTCACTCTCATGCAAAGGTAAGATCAACCATTTAATCCGCTTACCC
>NZ_JABWCV010000005.1 GCF_013371085.1 Vreelandella maris
CATCTGTGAGCATCAGTCGGGGCATGGCAAGCTCGCAGTTTGTTGGTGTCGGAACCTGTATTCTGTGAGTTTGCCCCTATCCTGCCAATGCTATCCCTCAAAACGTCAACAGGCCCTAGGAAGTTTCCATGCTTTCACGGTTCAAGATCGGTACACGGCTCGCACTGGCTTTTGGCCTGGTATCGCTATTTCTTTTGGGCACTTTAATAGCGGGAGTTATGGGTATCACCTTTACCAAGGATACTGCCCAAAAAACCTTGGACACGGATGTCGCGCTAGCAAGCAATGCAGCGGAAATTCAGCGCCTTTCGCTGCAAGCGCGACGCTTTGAAAAAGATATCTTTATCAACATCAACAGTCCCGAGCGGGTAGCGAACTATCAGCAGCGTTGGGTGGCGACCATCGAGAAAATTCAGGCTGCCTTCCAAGCGGGAAGCCAAATTGCCGATAAAGATAGCCTCAATGTGTTGTACCAGCAGGCAGAAAGCGCCCTCCAGGGGTATGAAGAAGGGTTTATGACGGTCTATCGTCAAATTGAACAGAGCGCTATTACCGAAACCTCTCAAGCCAATCTAGCTTTCGGTGAGCATAAAGATAGTATCTACCAGCTTGAGGAATTGGCTGATGAAATTAGCCTAGTGGCTGACGCGGGAGTAAAGGTTGCTAATGAGGCAATAGATGCCGAGTATCGTTTAGCTATTTGGCAGCTTTGTATCTTCGCGGGGGCGGCGTTATTGATGGCGCTGGCGCTGGCCATTGCTATTACGAGCAGCATCGTACTGCCTTTGCGGCGGGCCGTTGAGGTTGCCCAGCGCGTAGCGGAAGGAGATCTGCGACACGATATCGTAGCAACAGGGCGTGATGAAACGGCTCAATTATTAACCTCCATGGCCGAAATGAGTAAAGCGCTCACTACCTTGGTCGCCTCACTACGTGACTCAAGCGAAAATATCTTGCATGGCGCCAATGAGATTGCCCAAGGCGGCCAGGAACTCGCCTCTCGTACTGAGCAGCAAGCAGCTGCCTTGCAGGAAACGGCTTCAAGTATGGAAGAAATGACGGCAACGGTTCGCCAGAACAGCGATGCAACCAAAGAGGCTGATACGCTGGCCCATGCTTCATCACAGCAGATGCACAATGGCGGTGAAGAAGTGACACGCAGCGTGGAGTTGATGCGTGAAGTGACGGCGGCCTCACTCAGTATGAACAAGATCGTCGAAGCCATCGATGCGATTGCCTTTCAAACCAATATTCTGGCCCTGAACGCCTCCGTGGAAGCGGCGCGTGCTGGTGAGAAAGGCCGTGGGTTTGCGGTAGTGGCTACCGAAGTTCGTTCGCTGGCAAGCCGCAGTGCCGCGTCAGCCAGCGAAATTCGCGGCATGCTGGATGATACACGCAACAAAATAAAGCTGTGTTCTGATCAAGCGGAGCGAGGAGCAACGACTATAGGAGAAACGGAAACGATGATCCAACGTCTTGCCCTGCTGATGGCTGAGGTGTCCTCTGCTACGCGTGAGCAAAGTAGTGGTATCGAGCAGATTAATACAGCGATCACTGAAATGGACTCAACGACTCAGCAAAATAGTGTGCTGGTCCAACAGTCGACGACAGCAGCATTTTCTCTGGAGGAACAGGCTGGGCGGCTTCGCGAGCTAGTAGCGGCGTTTCAAATTGACGATGCGAAGCTGAACAAACTATCAGCACGCACGCCTGCCATGGCTTTACCTTCGAGAGCCACACAGGCAGCGTTTTAATAAGCTAATGCGTTTGCGTATTCCTGTGGGAAGTAAATCTACAAGCTATTCAAAATACTGCCAGAACGATAGAAACAACAACGGCGCCCTAGGGCGCCGTTGTCGGTTATTGCGGTTGAACACGCGCGGTTTATGCAGCGGGTTTAGCTACCAGCGAGCGGGTCTCTTCGCGAGCTTCGGTCAAGATGACGCGAAGCGGGTCGCCAAGCTTGTAGCGCTCTTCGCCTTCGATCTGGATACGTCCCTCTTTATCATCAATCACCACTTTGCTTCGGTCACTGTGCATTAAAGGGGCGGGAACAAAGGCGGTCGCGCCATTTTCCAGCAGGCGAACGCGCATACCGCCACGGTTGATGGCCATGATTTCGGCCTCAAACGTAATCTGGTTCTGTGCGGCAGGCGTTAGGTAGCGCACGTAGAGCCAGTCTTTCACGTCGCGCTCGGCCATACGATTCAGGCGGCGACGCTCCGTCAACTGTTCGGTGAGCTGCTGGGTAGCTTCGGCGGGCGCCTGCTCACCTTTCAGCACGCGCTTGATCAGGCGGTGGTTGACCATATCGCCATACTTACGAATCGGCGAGGTCCAGGTCGCGTAGGCGGCCAGGCCGAGGCCAAAGTGCGGGCCGGGCTGTGCGGACATCATGGTGAAGCCCTGGAAGCGGCGCAGGCGCGCATCCAACCAGGCATCATCGCGGCTTTCCAGCGCACGCTTCAGCTCGGTGTAGCGGGCAAGCTCAGTCAGCGCTTCGCGTTCGACCACGATCTCCTGGCCTGCCAGGAATTCCTGGGCAGCTTCGGCTTTCTCGGGCTCGAACGCACGGTGCACGTTAAAGATACCGTGGCCGATATGCTGGGCCAGGAAGTCCGCGCAGCAGGCATTCGCCACAATCATCGACTCTTCGATCATGCGGTTGGCAATGCGGCGCTCTTCGGTGCGCACGGCCAATACGTTGCCAGCAGGGTCAAGATCAAACACGTAGTCGGGGCGGTCTTTAAACACCAGCGCGTGTTCGTTGCGCCAAGCGGTACGTGCCTCGGTCAAATCACGCAGCGCGGTGAGCTGCTCGGCAATATCATCCGCCGGGGCCCAATCGCCTTGGCCTTCGATCCAGTCGGAGACATTGTCGTAAACGAGCTTGGCGTGAGATTTAACGTTAGCCGCAAAAAAGCGATACTCGCCCAGGCTGCCGTCGGCATTGATATCCAGCGTGCAGGCCAGCGCGGGGCGCTCTTTATCTTCCCACAGCGAGCAGAGGTCATCCGCTAGCTGCTCTGGCAGCATAGTGACGTTCTGACCGGGCAGGTAAACGGTGAAAGCGCGGGTGCGGGCTTCTAAATCAGCCGCATGGCCCTCTTCCACATAGGCGGTGGGGTCGGCAATCGCGACACTCAACTGCCAGCCGCCTTCAGCGCGAGTAGCGACGTGCAGCGCATCGTCCATATCGCGGGTCTTCTCACCATCGATGGTGAAGAAGGGCGTGGACGTTAAATCTTCGCGAATCAGGCCTTCATCCATCAGCGGCCAATCGGTACCCGCATCGGGGCACTCTTGCTCCAGCGCATGGCGGGCAAGTGTGACGCGCCACGGTACTGCCGGATCATCGCTTTTGGCGACCAGCTCATCAATTTGGGCAAAGAAAGCGCGGTCATCGGCTTTTAGCGGATGGCGCACCAGGCGGGCAACGACCCAATCGCCGTCAGCAATGGTGTCTTCATCAAGGCTATTCTTAATCCGCGCCTTGATAACGTTTTTAATCGACGGATGGTCTGGAACCACGGCCAAGCGGCCTTCGCGCTTCTGCACGCGGGAAACAAACCGATCCAGCCCAGCTTCAATCAGCTTTTCGGGCTCAACGGATTTTTTGTCACCGTTCTCGTGGATAACCGCTTCTACACGGTCACCGTGAAGCACTTGCTTCATGGCGGGCGGCGGCACGAAATAGGATTCACCGTCGTCGGTTTCGAGAAACCCGAAACCTTTGTCGGTGGCTTTGATCACCCCTTCAGCACGGGGGGTGGTTTGACGAATCTGTTGCTTGAGCTGGGCAAGCATGGCGTTATTCTGAAGCATGAGCTCAATCAGTTGGCGAGAGTTAGGGTGCCACTATACGGATTCCCGCTTGCCACGCCAATTGCCGCCATGCGAAGTCGGCACTGGTATACGGCGCGTCAAAGGCTTACATGCGCTCAAAAGAATCGGTTAAGCTAAATGCCCATGCCGATGGAGCGCACTATGACACCCCGCCTGATTGTTTCTGACCTGGATGGAACCCTATTAGGAAGCGACCATACCCTGCACGAAAGCACGGTTGACGTGCTGCGGGCGCTGGTGAAGCAAGGCCACCATGTCGCGCTTGCTTCGGGGCGCCACTATCACGATATGCAAGTATTTCGTGATCAGTTGGACATTCCCGCGCACCTGATCAGTACCAACGGCGCCTATGTGCACGACCCACAAGGCACCTTGCTGGCCGCGACCCATGTCGACCCTGAATATGCACAAACGCTGATTAATCTCCCGCGCCCGCCTCAGGTGCGCTTGAACCTCTACCGTGAAAGCGGCTGGCATATTGATGCGGAAGCCCCGCATCTATTATCTCTTCACGCCTCTACCGGGTTTGGTTATGACGTCGTGCCGCCTGATCAGATGGACATTAACGGTGTTGGCAAAGTGCTCTATCTAGGCGACCCTGAGGCGCTGAAACAGCTGGAAGAACAGGCTCATAAGGCCCATGGCGATGCGCTGCATATCACCTACTCGACGATTGACTCCCTGGAGATCATGGCGGGCGGCGTTAACAAAGGCGTTGCGTTAGCCTCACTGCTTGAACGCTTAGAATTAACAGCAGCCGAATGCATGGCGTTTGGTGACAACCTCAATGATACCGAAATGCTCGTGTTAGCCGGGGAAGCCCAGGTAATGGCCAATGCCCACCTTGATCTATTCGACCGTATAAAAGGCGCCGAGCGTATCGGTCATCACGGTGAAGCGGCTGTTGCCGAATGGTTAAAAAAGCGCTTTGAGCTTTAACTGTTACTGGTAAACACTAATGCAACCTTGGTCGTAGCGGTATTGCTACTGCCTAGCCCCTCGACCATCATCAAGGCCCAATAAAGACAACAACGTAGGGCTGAACCCGCTGCGATGACGACAACCCCTGCTACCTTGATTGTGGTCGACGATGACCCGGAAATTTGTGAGCTGCTCGCTGACTACCTGGGTCGGCACGGTTACCGGGTATTTACGGCGGACGGCGCCCAAGCGCTGCATTCTCTGCGCGCTGAACACGCCCCTGACTTGCTGATTGTCGATCTAATGCTCCCCGGTGACGACGGTTTTACCATCTGCCGCGACGTTAGAAAGCACAGCGATGTGCCGATTATCATGCTGACCGCCAGTGCCGATGAGACCGACCGTATTCTTGGTCTGGAACTGGGCGCGGATGACTATTTGGGCAAGCCATTTAACCCTCGCGAATTGCTGGCGCGCATCAAAGCGGTACTGCGCCGCACTCGCAGCGCTCCGCCAGCGTTGCCAGCAGGGCAGGCGCGCTGGGTCAGTTTTGGCAATTGGCAACTCGACCGCATGACCCGCGAGCTGATTGATCTGCAGGGGGAGCGCGCCGCGCTTTCGGGGGCTGATTTTCAGCTACTGCAGGTGTTTTTAGAGCACCCGGCCAAGGTGCTGACACGGGATGATCTCTACGCGCTTACCCGTGGACGGGACGCGCCGCCGCTAGACCGCTCTATTGATGTTCATGTTTGTCGACTGCGCCAACGGCTGGGTGAAGATGCTCAGCACTCGCAGCTGATTCGCACGGTGCGCGGCGCGGGCTATGTGTTAACTGCCCAGGTAGACGCATTAACGTGAAACAAGTGGGGTGGGCCGAGACTAGGCGGCGTTTATCCAGACGAGTGGCCCGCTGGCTGCCGGCGTCGCTGCGCGGGCGCTTTGTGATCATCATGATCGCCGGCGTGCTGGCCGCCCAAGGGGCCAGCTACGCGATCTGGACTTCCCAGGTGCGCTCCAGCCATTTGGCACAGTTGGATGAACTGTCCACCAACATGGCGTTTAGCATCGCCTCCACCATGAAGTTTTTCCGCTCGCTGCCTGTGGACTACCGCCATATCGTGCTCGATCAACTGCGTAACATGGGCGGCACACGTTTTTTCGTCAGCGTTAACGAACGTAGGCTTACCATCGACGATATCGGCTCGGGGCCGGAGAAAGAGGTCGTGGTGAACAACGTGCGCTCGGTGCTCACCCAGCAGCTCAATATCGATGATGTGATTGTCGAGTTCTCCCGCCCGGAAAACCTGCGGGTGCTCAATAATGAAGTGCTGCTCTATGATCTGCCGCCGCGCTGGGGGCAGCACAGCCTGCTGATGGAACCGCTTTCACCGCCGATTCTGGTCGTGCAACTGGAACTAGCCCCAGGCACCTGGCTGTATGTCGCCACGCTGCTGGGGGTGCCGGATATTTTCAGCGGCTATCGCTGGCTCTCTGAAGAGCGTTTGCTGGTCGGGCTGCTGGTGCTGCTGAGCGTGCTGGCGCTCTCGCTATTGGGCATTACCAGCGTGACCCGTCCACTGGCGCGGCTTTCACGGGCAGCCAATCAGTTGGGTGATGACCTGGATATGCCGCCGCTCAAAGAGAGTGGCCCCAAAGAAGTCGCCGCCACCGCCGTAGCGTTTAACCGGATGCAGCGGCGCATCCGCGAGCAGATTGAGGAGCGCGAGCGGCTTTTCTCAGCAATTTCTCACGATTTAAAAACGCCGTTAACCCGGATGCGTCTGCGTGCCGAAATGCTCGATGACGACTACCAGCGGGAGCGCTTTTGCGCTTCATTGGATGAACTGGACAGCCTCGTTAAAGGTGCTTTGGCTTCGGTAAAAGGCTTGGATCTGCACGAAGAACCGGCATCGGTTGATCTAACGCACATGGTCGAAAAGCTAGCTGAAGAGCTAAGCCTTCAGGGCGGTAAGATCACTATCGAGATTAAAAACGGCCACGCTATTGCACCGCTGATTGCCAAACCGCTGGCGCTTAAGCGCTGCCTGGCGAATCTGCTTGAGAATGCCGTGTTCTATGGTAAGCAGGCCGAGGTAGCGCTCGTCGATCACGGTAACGCGGTCACTCTGCATATTCGCGATCACGGCCCCGGTATTCCCGAAGAGCAGCTGGGGCGGGTGTTTTCGCCCTTTGTGCGCTTAGAACCCTCGCGCAGCCGACATACTGGCGGTAGTGGTCTGGGGCTAGGTATCGCCCGGCATATTGCTCGCGCCCACGGCGGCGATATCACCCTTGCTAACCATGCCCAGGGTGGGCTGGTGGTAACGCTCACGCTACCCCGCCAGAAAACTATTACAGGTTTGTAATAAACCGCCAATACTTTGCAGTACTCGGTAACTCCCGTTGACGCAGCCCTTGGCGTAATCTCATGGAGGTCGCATGTCCGAGAGGACAATAACAATATAAGGAGTGACTCCATGTCGACGTTTAAGAAGACAACCCTCGCGCTAGCTTTGGCAGGCGCCGCGCTCGCCAGTACCGCTCAAGCGAATGAAGTCGAAGTGCTGCACTGGTGGACTTCCGGTGGCGAAGCCCGCGCCGCCAATGTGCTTAAAGACTTAATGGAATCCGAAGGCTACGGTTGGCAGGATTTTGCCGTGGCCGGTGGCGGTGGTGAAACCGCCATGACGGTGCTCAAGTCCCGCGCCATGTCGGGCAACCCGCCTTCAGCGGCACAGATCAAAGGCCCCGAGATTCAGGAGTGGGGCGAGTTGGGCCTGCTGGGTGACCTGAACGGCGTTGCCGACGCCGAAGGCTGGGACGAACTGCTGCCGGAAGTTGTGGCCGACATCATGCGCTACGACGGCCAATACGTAGCGGTGCCCGTCAACGTGCACCGGGTCAACTGGTTGTGGGCCAACCCGGAAGTGCTCGAAGCGGCAGGGGTGGAGATGCCCACCACGCTGGATGAGCTATTCGAGGCAGGCGAAGCGATTCGTGAAGCGGGCTTCGTACCGCTGGCTCACGGCGGTCAAGCTTGGCAGGACGCAACGGTATTCGAAAGCGTATTGCTAGGTGGCCAGGGCAGCGAGTTTTACCAGCAGGCATTGGTAGATTTGGATCCTGAAGCCCTGGGTGGTGAACAGATGATCGATGCCCTTGAAGACTTCAAGCGTACGCGTGAGCTGATGGATGAGGGCATGCCCGGTCGCGACTGGAACATTGCCACAGTGATGGTGATTGAGGGAGTGGCTGGCTTTCAGCTGATGGGCGATTGGGCAAAAGGTGAATTCACCGCGGCAGGGCTTACCGCCGGGGAAGATTACCTTTGTGCCGCCGCGCCGGGCACCGAAGATGCATTCACCTTCAACATCGATAGCCTGGCCATGTTCCGGGTCACCGACGACGAAGAGCTGGAAGCACAACAGGCGCTTGCCCGCTTGGTGCTTGAACCTACTTTCCAGGAAGCGTTTAACCTTGCCAAGGGCTCGATTCCGGCGCGTCCTGACCTGGACATGAGCGAATTCGATAGCTGTGCCCAGCAGTCGTTGGCTGATTTTCAGCGCACCGCCGAAGAGGGTGGCCTAGTGCCGAGTATGGCTCACGGCATGGCCGTGCGTGCGGACGTGCAGGGCGCCATTTTCGATGTGGTCACTAACTACTTCAACGACGCCGATATGCCTGCTGAAGAAGCAGCAGAACGTATGGTGAGCGCCGCCGAAGCGGCTTCTTTCTAGATTTTCTAGCGCTTGCGTTCTCTAGGCGCCGCCGCAACGGCGGCGTCTATTCTGCTTAGCAAGAACACTATTTTGCTTAGTAAGAACATTATGCTGCTTGGCAAGGACACTTCTCCGATGAGAGATTCCCTCCCCATGAAAAATACCTCTGCGACGCCTTTAGGGGCTGGCGCTAAGCGGTCGACGCCCTCCGGTGGTTTGCAGGCGTGGCTGCCGCGCTTGGTGCTGGCACCGTCGGTGGCGATTTCGTTGTTCTTTGTTTACGGCTTCATGCTGTGGACGTTTGTGCTCTCGCTGACCAGCTCGCGCATGCTGCCCAGCTACGACTTTGTCGGCTTTGGCCAGTATTCACGCCTGATGGCCAATGAGCGCTGGTGGGTCGCCTCGACCAACCTGATGATTTTTGGCGTGCTGTTCGTGGTGATATGCCTGGCGATTGGCTCGCTGCTGGCCATTCTGCTCGACCAGAAAATTCGCCAAGAGGGTGCGCTGCGCACGATCTATCTCTACCCCATGGCGCTGTCGTTTATCGTGACCGGGGTGGTGTGGAAGTGGCTACTCAACCCGCAGTTGGGTATCCAGGCCATGGTCCAGAGTTGGGGCTTTGAGTCGTTTCGCTTTGATTGGATCACTGACCCGGATATGGCGATTTATACCCTGGTGATTGCCGCCGTATGGCAGGCGTCAGGCTTTGTGATGGCACTCTTTTTAGCCGGCCTGCGGGGCATCGACGACAGTATTGTGAAAGCAGCCCAGTTGGACGGTGCCAGCCTGCCGAGGATTTATTGGCGCGTAGTGATGCCTTGCCTGCGCCCGGTCGTGTTTAGCGCGGTGATGATACTAGCCCATATTGCCATCAAGAGCTTTGACCTAGTCGTCGCGCTCACTGGCGGCGGGCCTGGCTACGCAACCGACTTACCCGCCACCTTTATGTACGCTCACGCCTTTACCCGGGCACAGATTGGCTTGGGCTCTGCCAGCGCCATGCTGATGTTGGGGGGTGTGTTGGCGATTTTGATTCCTTATCTCTATTCCGAATTAAGGAGCCGCAAGCATGGCTAATGTGATTCGTCGTCAGACGCCCGCTGCGCGGCTTTTTCGTGGTCTGCTTTACGGCGTACTGATACTCGCCGCGCTGTTCTATATCTTGCCACTGGTCGTGATGCTAATGACCTCGGTGAAGCCACTGAGCGAAATCAGCGCTGGGTCGCTGCTCTCATTGCCTCAAAACCCGACCCTGACGCCGTGGACAAAAGCCTGGGGCGAAGCCTGCACCGGGATGCGTTGCGAGGGGGTGGGCGGCTACTTCTGGAACTCCTTTGCGATTGTGATTCCAGCGGTGCTGATTTCCACCACCATTGGCGCTCTCAACGGCTACGCGCTAACCAAGTGGCGCTTCAAAGGCTCTGAATTAGTCTTCGCATTAATGCTGTTTGGCTGTTTTATTCCTTTCCAGGTGGTGCTGTTGCCCATGGCGCAAACCCTCGGCTGGCTGGGGATCTCCAGTTCCCGCGCCGGGTTGATCCTGGTTCACGTGGTCTTTGGCATTGCTTTCACCACGCTGTTTTTCCGCAACTTCTACGTGGGTATCCCTAACGAGCTGGTATCGGCGGCGAAGTTGGATGGCGCGGGCTTTTTCCGCATCTTCTGGCGCATTCTACTGCCGGTTTCCGCGCCGATTATCGTGGTGTCGGTGATCTGGCAGTTCACCCAAATCTGGAACGACTTCCTGTTTGGCGTGGCGTTTTCAGCCCACAACACCCAGCCCGTTACCGTGGCGCTCAACAATCTGGTGAATACCTCCACCGGCGTGCGCGAGTACAACGTGGATATGGCAGCGGCCATGATTGCCGCATTGCCCACCCTGGTGGTGTACGTGCTGGCGGGAAAATACTTCGTGCGCGGGCTGACAGCCGGTTCCGTGAAAGGCTAATAATAATCAGATTGATGACAACTTTCTAAAGATTACCTTGGTAAGGTCAGATCAACCCGTAGCGGGGGTCTTTTTCCAGGGATGGAAAAAGTAGCTTCCAGGGAGGGATTTACAGCGCCCCCGCGAAGGGTTGTTCTGACCGGGCTAACAACTTTGTCAGCAGTCTAATAATAGGATTTTCATTATGGCAGCGTTAGAAATCCACAATGTACGCAAAGAGTTCGGCAGCGAGCGGGTGCTCAAAGATGTCAGCATTTCGATCGATTCTGGCGAGTTCCTGATTCTGGTTGGCCCCTCGGGCTGCGGCAAGTCCACGCTGATGAACGCCATTGCCGGGCTAGAGCCGGTGACCGCTGGCAATATCTATATTGATGGTGAAGACGTCACCTGGCGCACCCCCGCAGATCGGGACATCGCCATGGTGTTTCAGTCCTACGCGCTTTACCCCAGCATGACCGTACGCCAGAACATCAGCTTCGGGCTTGAAATGCGCAAGGTGCCCAAACCTGAGCGGGAAGCCGCCGTGGAGCGGGTGGCCGATCTACTGCAGATCACCCATCTGCTGGATCGCAAGCCTGCCCAGCTCTCTGGCGGGCAGCGACAGCGGGTGGCGATGGGTCGGGCCCTGGCCCGGGAGCCCAAGGTGTACCTGTTCGATGAGCCGCTCTCTAATCTGGATGCCAAGCTGCGCGTGGACATGCGCACCGAAATCAAAAAGCTCCACCAGCGCCTGGGCACCACCATTGTTTACGTCACCCACGACCAAGTCGAAGCCATGACCCTGGCGGACTGCATTGCAGTGATGCGCGACGGGCATATCCTGCAGCTCGGCACGCCGGACGAAGTCTACAATAACCCGGTGGATATGTTCGTGGCGGGCTTTATGGGCTCGCCGTCGATGAACTTCATCCGCGCTACGCTGGAGGATGGCAACGGTGGCTATCAACTGCGCATTACCACGCCGGAAGAGGCGGACTTGGTGCTGCCATGGCCGGAAGCGCGTATCGGCGCAGGTATGGCTGAACGGCTTAATCAGCCGGTCATCCTGGGCCTGCGGCCGGAGCACTTCAGCGAAGAGGACGAGCGGTTAACGTCCCAAGCTGAGGGAACACTATTGAGTGCCAATGTGGCGGTGGTAGAGCCTACCGGGGCGGATATCCTGCTGCGTTTGCCGCTGGGCGAACAGGAAGTAACAGCCCGTGTTGGGCCGAAATGCGCGGTGGCTGCTGGGGAGCGCTTAGCGCTGCGTGTCGATATGGGCAGAGCGATTCTATTTGATGCTGAAACCGAGCAGCGTATTGCTTAACCTCCAGTGCGCCAGCGTTACTCTTTTGCACGTGTCGCGGGGGCAGGTTCTTTATCCAGCCGCTTGATCTGCCGCCAGAGGTCTTGACGTAAATCGGCGATCTTTGGCTGCTCATTGGGTGTAAAGGGCACTGGGCGGCACAGACGCTGGGCACGAAGCCCAAGGCGCGCGCTAAGCAGCCCGGTAGCTAGGCCCTGGCCGGCACGGGCGGAGAGGCGCCCGGCTAAATCCAGCGAGAGCATATCCATGCTGGCGTCGGTGGCCAGTTCACTGGCACCGGCAAACGCCATATTGTGCAGAACGTTACGAAATAGTCGTAGGCGACTGGCGTAGCCCAGCTCAAGGCCATACAGGCGGCAGAGCCTGTCTACCATCGCCAGGCTGCGCCAGGCCACCAGTGCCATATCCACCAGCGTTAGTGGGCTAATGGCCACCATAATAGCGGTTTCACCGGACATGCGGGTAACCAAGCGCTGGGCTTCACGGTCGCGGGGGGCTAGCAGGTGGTAGCGCAGCAGTGTTTGGATCTCTTCCCCGCTATGGTGCGGCTGGCTGGCGCGTTGAAACGCCAGCCAATGCGGGTCATCGTCGGCAAGTTTGAGCTGGCGCCTCAACTGTTCGGCCATGGCCCGGGCCTGTTTGGGTGAGCGCAGCGGCAGCTCGGCTAAATCAACGCGTAGTTTGTCGTGGCGCTTGAGACGCCGCAAACGGCCCAGCTCTTTGAGCAGTGATATTCCACCTAATCCAATCAGGCTGATCCCGAATAACTTCCAGGCAATGGCGAGCCACTGGGACTGAGCCAGGGCGTCGGGAATACCGGTGACCAGCTCTGCCGTGCCTAGTCCGGCACCACCCACTAGAGCGAATAGCAGCCCCCAGCGGCGCTTACGCGGCGCACCTAAACTGGCAGCAGGTAAGGCTTTATCCTCTGGAAGAGGTGCTAATGGCTGGTGCTCGCTGGTGCCAGCAAAGGCTTCACGTTGTCGCAAAGCCGAAGCTGGTTCTGTGGCATCTTCAGGCGTGTCATCCAGCGTAAAGTGGCGCCGTGGCTGTGGGGTGGTCATGTCAGTTTGTCTCCAATCAGCCAGTCGATGGCGGCGTCCATGCGAATATGATCCAGCGCTTCCGAAGTGGTTTGCATCGGGCGAAAGCCGGGGAAGTCGAAGCCCTGCTGCTGCCAAAAATTGGCAGTGGGAAGCCGGGCGGGAACATCGCCGGGGTATACCAGTACATCCTCCCCTTCAAGGGTCGTGCCGCGTAGCGCAGGTGAGCGCTTACCCTCGTGGGTGACTTCGCGAGCCTCGGTGGCACGAATGGAGGCCAGAGAAAACGCTTTGACCGGGACATTGGCAAAGCGCAGGTCTTTCAATGGTTCTGCCAGTAAGGCCTCTACCAGTTGTACCACATGGCCGTGTTGGTCAGGAGTGACATGGTCGGCCTTGGTGGCCGCAATCGCCAGCCGGTCAATCTTGGGCGCGAACAGGCGCGTGAGCAGGCTGCGTTTGCCGTAGTCGAAGCTGTGCATTAACTGGCGCAGTGCGCGGGAAAGGTCTTCAAACCGCTCCGGCCCAGCATTCAGCGCACCCAGCACATCCACCAGCACAATCTGGCGGTCAAAGCGGCGGAAGTGATCACGGTAAAAGGGTTTCACCACCTGCTGCTGATAGTAGCGAAAGCGCGCCGCCAGGGTAGCGTAAAGGCTGTTGGCGGGCAGTGCTTCCAGCGCTTCTCTGGAGGTATTGAGTTGAGATGAATTAAGCTGCGGTAGTGGGAAAAACTGCAGTACCGGCGCACCTTGCAGCTCGCCCGGCAGCAAAAAACGCCCCGGCTGCAGGTCGGAGAAGCCTGCCTTTTTGGCACGGCGCAGGCCCTGGGCGTACTCCTCGGCCAGAGCGGCGAGCTGGGCCTCATCCGCCTCGCTTGCCGGGTCGAGCTGTTCCACTGCTGCCAGCCATTCACTAAACAAGCCGCGCCGCTGTTCGCCTGCGTATAGCGCCTGAGCCTGGCTCCAGCTGTAAAAGTCATGCTGCAACAGCGGTAAGTCGAGCAACCACTCGCCGGGGTAGTCAAATAGATCCAGGGTAAGGTGGGCAATTTCAGGGGTTAGCCAGCCGCTGCGGGCAGGGCGGTAACGCAGTTGCAAACGCAGTTCACTAATCCCGCGTGTGGGCTCCGGCCAGCGGGGCGGTGTATCGCGTAGGGCAGCCATGCCCGGGTCGTAAGGAAAGCGTGGCACGCCCAAATCGGGCTGGTTGAGCCGCTGGGCACCCAGCAGGCGGCCTTCACGGGCAGCGGGCAGTAAATCGAGACGCGCTTCTACGCCGGCATGGCGCAGTTGATTGACCAGCGAGGTCAAAAAAGCGGTTTTGCCTGCTTGCGAGAGGCCCGTTACCGCTAAGCGCAACTGGCGATCCCGGCCTCGCTCTAACAAATTGCTCAGTTCGCGACTTAACGGCTGACGCATCCTTTCGATCCCTTTATGGCTCTTGCCAACTTAACGCGGTCCCGGCTCACTTTAAAACTGGGTCTCTTCAAAATCAGCTCTCTTTCAAAACAAGCAGGGCTGTATGACCATTACTGGCGAAACATTAATAGTAACTGTGAAAGCATCGGTAGGGTGGCAATCAAAAAGCCGACCCCCGCCAGCGTGTAGCCCGGCCAGCGGCGAGTCATTTTTTGTGCCAAGGTAAGACCCACTAAACACACCACCATGCCGATTAAATTAAAGGCTAGCGTAGCGGCCTCTAGCCATTGCTGCGGATCCATCGGATCTCCCTAGCTCAAATGAAAGTGAGCGCATGATAGCAAAATATTGATGAACCGAAGGTTAACCGCGGCTTAGGGTAGTACCTAATAAGTGTTGCGCACCGGGTACCAACCAAACCGGGTCTAGGCGCGTATTGGCAGCTTCAACGCAGATAAAATGGCGTGCCGCGTCAGCGGGTGTATCGCCAGGAAGGTCGTTGTTGGGGTGCCACACCACGGTGGAGTCGCTGGACTGCTTGCCGATGCGCAGGCTGCGCTCGCCATCGTTGAGCAGCACGGCTTCATTGGTATGGTAAATGCGGTCAATGGCACCTTGAACGGCCAGCGTACCTTGCTGTTCACTTTCGGCAAAGTCGCGCAGTTTGTCGAGATAGCGGGCGCCGGAAAGACCTTCCAGGCGGCACTGATGGATATCGGCAACGGCGAGGTAGGTGTGCAGTGCGCCGCTGGTTTTAACGGGCGTCTCGCCGATGTTTTCGCTGATCAACTCAACGTTAAGCCGCTGTGCATTGGCTTGCACCACCAAACGTGCCGTGAGCTGAGTATGCAGGCGCTGCTCGGGAGAGAGATGGACTTCAATGCCTTCGGCATGCTCATCGACAGCATCCAGACGCCAGGCCGCGTGACGGGCGAGGCCATGAAACGGGCCGTCGCGATTGGGGCTCTCATCGGCATAGCGCTCGTCAGCAAACCACGGCCAGCAGAGCGGAATACCGCCGCGGATAGCCCCTGGCAGCGCTTGTGGGGTCGGTGTCAGCCATAGCCAATCGGTGTCGCCCTGTGGGCAGAAATGCAGCACCTGAGCACCCTGTAGGCTAATCGCTAACTCTCCCCAAGGCATGTTGAAAAGCACTACGTCGCGGCCTTCCCAGTTGGCCGTTTGCTGACCATCTGTGCTTTTAAGCAGTTGTTTGAGCGAGTCGGGGATCATGAATTTTCCTTTAAGAGTTGCCAAGCATCTACACCGATAGACGCCGAACAGTAACGCTGTGTGCTATGGTAGAACAAGCACGACTGATAGGTAAAACGCGTACTAACATACGTAACTAATGTACGTAGCTAAAACCCGTAAATGAAATCCCGTAAATGAAATAGTAAGGAGACTATATGGGCTTTATTGCATGGTTAATCATTGGTGGCCTGGCTGGTTGGATTGCTGGCAACATCATGCGCGGTGGCGGTTTCGGCATCCTGGGTAATATTGGTGTGGGCATCGTTGGTGCGCTTGTGGGTGGTTTCTTGTTCAGCCTTTTAGGCCTCTCTTCCGGTGGTTTTATCGGTTCGCTGGTCACTGCAACGGTAGGGGCCGTGGTGCTCTTGTGGGTGATTAGTAAGGTCAAAAAAGCGTAGCTGTTTAGCTGTGCCCGTTTGACGACCGCCCGGCCTTGTGCCGGGCGGTGTCGTTTATACAGATGCTATCGGTGTTCGGGCCACTTTCCGTTACACTAGGCGGCTTTATTCCGGCGCTTTGCTGGTGGTGACCCTGTGTTAGTTGGTGGTGATACTATGCTTTTTCGAGGTGCCTCTTGATCGACGCGTTAAATGCTTGGTGGGCTCAACAGCTTGTGCTGTGTGATTGGGCGTTTACTCCTCATCCGCTGGCGGTCGATGCAGGCGCGGCGGAACAGCGCCTGCTGCAATTGGGAATCACCGACCGGGGAGAGCTGGCCGAACAGCTATTTCATGGGCTGGGGGCCCCCGCTGGCCAAGCTGATCGTCTATTGGCGGCTCTAGAGTGGGCCGCGCTAGCCGGGGCAGCAGGCTGGTTAGAGGCGGAACAGTCACGCGCCTGGGCGCACCATTTAACCCGTCGTATTACCAGTGATTACAGCGATTTGCGCGCATGGCTTGCCGATTTACGCCGAGCTCTTGGCGCCCGTGGTTGGGAGTCAGGGGCCGACGATCGGTTTATTGATGCCTGCCAGGCGCTGGCCAATCTCGAAACCGAAGGTGAGGGCATTTCCTGGGAGGCGCTCGAAAATGCCTTGGCTAAACTCCCTCCGCCAGCGTCGCTATGGCCCCAACAGCCCCAGGCACAGAGCTGGCGGCTATGTGCACTATTTCGCCCGATTATTGTGTATCCGGCCAGCCACACCGACTGGCCTGAAGCCGCCGAATGGCTAGCCCACGTGTGGGATGTTCATGACCGTGATGCCCTGCTAGGGGCCATGCTTTGGCTAGGTGCTCAGGGCGAGCGCCAGCGCTGGGATATCGAAGCCCGTGAGCTATTGAGCATGGACACCGCCCAGCGTATGGAGTGGCAGCGCAGCGTGGTGGAAGAGTCGCCCTATGCGCCGGTGCTGAATAAATTTGTTAGCCAGGGTGAGCCGCTGGAGTGGGCTGCCTGGGATTGGCTACGGCTTGTCGAGCTTGCCTGGGCAGGCGCCTGCTGTGGTTGGCTCAGCCAAGAGGAAGCCGATGACTTGGCGGGACATGCCGCCGATTTGATCAGCCGCCGCTACCATGACTGGCACGCGGTTCTTAACGCTTACGGTCGGGGACAGAGTCTGTTTGATGGTATTGACCGCCGAGGGAAAACACCCAGCGAGCGGCATCAGCTACTGCTGCACAGCGCTTATAGCCCCTGGAAACGTCCGCCGGGGGAACTGTTGGATGAGCCCACGCGGAAGGCCTCTCAAGCGCGCATTCGCCAATGGCGTAATACGCCCCATCACTGGCTGCTGGCGCTGGCCAGCGTGCGTGAACCGGATGTGATGCTGCGCCAAATAAACCCGTCAGCCGCACTACCGGAAGAGCAGCGAGCCGATGCGGCGCTTTATTTGCAGGAGTCATTGGGCCTGCACGCCGACGAAGGTGCCCATGCATTGGCGCGCTACTGGTTACCCGCTCAGGCGCATCATCTTAATCAACTGGCAGCCGACGCGGTGCATGGCGTTTTGCCACCCTCACAAAGCTGGTTCGGCCAGCCGACTCCGGAAGAGCTTAAGCAGCGTAATGCCGTTAAGGGTGTGAGCCGCCACGCGGCGACTATCCATATGGCTGAGAAGTTCGCCTTCTATCTGCATATGTCCCTTGATAGCGGCTTATTGGATCGCGGGCCATTGATGGAGTATGCCAGTGCGCTGCGCAGCTGCCTGTGTCGATTTTACCCCAATGCCAAGCGCTTGTTAGACGCCTGGTTTGCGTGGGAGAGCTGCCTGCCTGAGCCCGAGCATGCATCGTTAATTAACGAAATTATTTGGCATATTGAAGACCCAGGCAGCCTGTTCCACTGGTTGGATTGGCGCCACGACGCCTGGCGTGAGCCGGGCAGTCGGCCCACTTTAAGCCACTTCACGGCCATGTCGCTGGTCGGGCCTTTAAACAGTGCCGTATGGAGTGAACCACAGCCCGAAAGCGCCCGTGAGTGCGCTGAAATCCGCGAGTGGGTAGAGAGCCATTACCACTTGAGCAGTGCTGGGGATATGCAGGAATTTTTGACCTACATGCTCGAGGCGGGGGATCGCCAGGAGTATCAAATTAACTACGCTCCTTACACCCTCAATACAGAGCGTTTAAGCGCTGAAATCGCCATTCTTGAATCTGGTGACTGTGCTGAAGATGAGCGCCACCACCTGCTTCGTTTACGTCGGGTACGCGACAACGAAGATGGCTGTAATGACGTCGATATGGCGGCCTGGGATATTGCCCAACTGGTCGATCTGGCGATTG
This sequence comes from Vreelandella maris, assembly GCF_013371085.1. GTDB lineage: Bacteria > Pseudomonadota > Gammaproteobacteria > Pseudomonadales > Halomonadaceae > Vreelandella > Vreelandella maris. The sequence goes on from NZ_JABWCV010000005.1 coordinate 18,182, forward strand.
CCGCACGGCAGCTTGGTTGGCTAGATAGCGCTGCGTTTGCCACCGTATTGGATCGCGCTTATCAGCTTGCGGCGGATCACTACGCCGGGTGGCAAGAGTATGCCATGGGCATGTACGCTGGCTTCTCATTTTTTATGGGAGAAACCCCAGAGCGAGAGAGCTTTTTAGCCGGTTTTCGTCAGGCGTTGGTGGCCTGGGTATGCGGTGCGCCGGTGCTAGCTGGGCCGTGGGTGAGCCTGGATTTTCCCGGCAATAAACCGCGCCATTTTGCGCCGTTGCATATAGATACATTGCCTGGTGATCAGCGCACCTTACATTGAGGCTCGCCAAGCATAGGATAACTAGCTTATAGTCGTGCGAGGAAAAATGATTTTTGTCATACCATCCCTTTATTCTATGTGTCGAGGTTAATCGCATGGTTGCGTTGCCACGCCCCGCTGTGACCGCTGTACGTGTTGTAAGTGTTTGTTTTATAGTTACATTGGTGGCTGGTTGCGCAGGCTCGACACGACAGAGCAACATGCAGGCCCCAGAGAATTACTTTTCGATGACGCTACCGGGAATGGGCGCTAACCCGCAAATGTCACCGGTTGATCCCATCGATGCGCAATTGCGCAGTATGCAAGTCCCGCCGCCAACAGTGATTCGTGAGGCGCTGCTGGCCCAGCACCAGCGCTGGGCAGGAACGCCTTACCGGATTGGCGGCACGACAGAAAGAGGGATTGACTGTTCGGCGCTGGTTCGCAATGTTTACCGTGACACCTTTAATTTAGAGTTACCGCGCTCCACTAGGGGGCAAATACACGAGGGACGCCCGATCGACCGCCAAGAGCTGCAGGCGGGCGATCTGGTGTTCTTCAGCCCCCCAGGTCGATATAACCATGTCGGCATTTATGTCGGTAATGGCTATTTTCTGCATGCCTCGACCTCGAAAGGGGTGATTATTTCCAGCTTGGATAATAGTTACTGGCGACGTTACTACTGGCAGGCGCGTCGTGCCCTGCAGCCAACTCATTTGGCCCAGCTAAGCGGAAGTGTTTTCTAGCCGTCAGGCCTCTCACTTTTTAGTTAGGAACGGCATGATTGAAGCCAAAACGCGCGCCTGGTGGCGCGCCACCTTGGCGCTTTGCCTCGGCTCATTTCTTGTTTTTATTAATCTCTATGCACCGCAGCCGCTGTTGCCTGGGTTAAAGGACACTTATGATGTCTCCACCCTGGGCGTTAGCCTGCTCATGTCGGTCTCGACCCTCTCCTTAGCCATTGCACTGCTGGTATTCGGCCCGCTTTCGGATGCCATTGGCCGCGAAGGAATTATGCGCATTACCCTGCTGCTGGCAGGCGGCTGCTCCCTTGCTTTGGCCTTCGCGCCCACCTTTGAAAGCTTGCTACTGCTACGCCTGGTGCAGGGCTTTGTGCTGGGCGGCTTGCCTGCCGTGGCGATCGCCTGGATGGGGGATGAGTTTGAGAAGCCAGCGCTATTAAGTGCGGTAGGGCTCTATATTGGCGCTAACTCGCTCGGCGGAATCAGTGGGCGTGTTGTCGGTGGGGGCGCTGCCGAAATAGGTGGCCCCACCGCGGCATTTTTAGCGGTAGGCATCATGACGCTAATCGGCTGCGTCGTATTTTGGCGGTTGTTGCCCAATAGTCGCTCCTTTACTCCCCAGCGCTTTGAGCTGCGTAAAGCGGCAAGCGATTTAGTCAGTCATCTGCGCAACCCGGTGCTGCTTGCCGCGTACTGCTTGGGTGGCATTAATTTCCTGATATTTATCAACCAATACAGTTACATCACCTTCCGGTTAGCGGCGGCCCCCTATCAACTGGCGGCCAGCGGTTTGGGGCTGATTTTCTTAACCTATCTAGGCGGCACTTTTGGGTCGATGATTTCCGGTCGATTGGCAGGACGTCTTTCGCCAGCGGCATGCATGATGATGGGGGTGGTGATTTTAATGCTGGGCACGGCAATCACCTTACCTGAGTCGCTAGTGCTGATTGTTGTCGGCTTAACCGTCAATGCCTTTGGCTTTTTCCTGGCTCACTCGTTGGCTTCCAGTTGGGTGGGGCGTTATGCCCAGGGCGCCCGGGGAAGCGCCTCGGCGCTCTATTTGGTGTTTTACTATGTGGGCGCCAGTTTGGGTGGCTTCTGGCTGGAGCCGTTTTGGCGCTGGGCCGGTTGGGCGGGGGTGAGTATTGGTTCGTGGCTACTGCTGAGCATTACGCTAATGATTGCCTTCGGCCTCTGGCGTTTTGAACGCCGCCAAATGGTTAGCTAACTTCCACAGTTGCACGCATTGATGACGAGTGCAGGTTTCCGCGAGGGCGCTGTGAACCCATCCCTGGGCGCTACTTTCGACATCTGACCGCCATGGATGGCGGAAATGCCGGAATGGTCAGGAACATTTTCCGGCCATGTCGAAAGACCCTCGCTTCAACCTACCCTCGCATCAACTACCATGGCGTCAATTGACTACCGCTTAAATGCAAGCGCTGTGGGCAAAGACGTTCCAGTAGTGCGTTGTCGTGACTAATCACCAGCACGCCAAGCTGGCGTTGTTCCGCTTCCTGTTTTAGCGCCTGCCAAAGTTCAAGTTGAGTGATGGGATCGAGCATCGTTGAGATTTCATCGGCGATTAGAAAGCGTACCTTTGGTACAAGGGCGCGCAATACACATACGCGCTGTAGCTCTCCCCCTGATAACGATTGTGGAAAGCGAGATAGCCAGCTTGGCTGCACGCCAAACGCTTGGCACTGCGTTTCAGTAGGCGTCCACGCTTCGCGTAAAATCTTGCCGACTCGCCAGCGGGGGTTAACCGCCAGCTCCGGCGATTGCGGCAGCCGTTGAACGGGCTGTATACCGCTTTTCGGCAGAGCCTTACCATCTAAGCTTACCTCTCCTTCAAACGGAGCTAAGTAGCCTGCCAGTAGTTTGCCTAACGTCGATTTGCCTGCCCCCGAGTCACCGCTCAATCCTACCCACTGGCCCGCGTTCAGCGTGAGTGAGATGGAATCAAACAAAGGCGCATCGGGTGAGAAATGAAAGCTGAGCTGGCGCGCTTCAAGCAACGGTGATCTCCTGTTCCGTCGGTTGAGCTTGGCTAACCGCGTGGCTCAAAAAGCCATTGTCGGGCAGTGCTAACCACAATGCCCGGGCATAAGCACTGGCAAGCGAAGCGCCGCTGCCGTGAAAGGCGCGGGCGGAGGCTGTTTCGACCTGCTGGCCGTCGCGCATAATGGTAACGCGATCAGCAATCGGCAGGGCGTGGCGCAGGTCGTGGGTAATTAATATCACCGTTTTTCCTTGGTCGGCCAATCCGCGCAGCGCATCCAAAACACGCTGGCGCTGAAGAGGGTCAAGGCCCACGGTGGGCTCATCGGCAATCACCAGTCGGGCCTGGCTGACATGGGCCATGGCCGTCAACACGCGACGGGCCATGCCGCCGGAAAGCTCGTGGGCGTAGGCCTGCTGGGCGCGAGCATCTAGCTGGTAGTGGTCTAGGGCTCGTTGGGCGGATTGCAGGGCATGACGTGACGATTGTCCGGCGCGCTGGGCCGCCCAGGCCACTTGGCGCTTGGTGCGCGCCAGTGGGTCTAGTGCGTTAAGCGACTGAGGAATAAGCGCCAGCTCCCGGCCGCGAAGCTGGCGTTGGCGAGCTTCGTCGAGCGGTTTTCCTTGGTAGGCAAGCTGTCCATTCAAACGCGCAGCTGTGGGTAGTAAGCCCATAATCGCATAGGCCAACAGACTTTTTCCGGCGCCGGAGGCGCCCACCACGCCATGTACCTCGCCAGAGCAAAACGTTAGCGAAAATTCATTCAGGCAGGTGGCCCATTCCCGCTTCCACCAGGAGACATATAACGGTAGCTGTAGCGACAGCCGATTAATCGTTAACACGGTAAGTCTCCATCAGAAATCTCCTTAAAAGCGCTAAAGGGCCCGGCGTAGATGATTGGAAAGGCGCTCGAATCCCAGTACCATCAACAGCAGCCCCAGGCCGGGAAATACCCCCAGCCACCAGTAGCCGCCGCTTAAATAGCGCATGGCATCGGCCAACAGTACGCCAATAGCGGGCTGGCTGGGGCTCAAGCCAAAGCCCAAAAAGGTCAATGCCGCTTCGTGGAGAATGGCGTGAGGGAACAGCAGCAGGGCGCCGACCAAACAGTGGGGGAGCAGATGGGGTAACAGGTGTCCGTGGAGTACAAACCAGCGTGATTTACCTAGCGCCCGGGAGATTCGCACATAGGGGGCCTGGCGCAATTGCCAAAGCTCCGCGCGCAGCACTCGGGCAAGGCTTGGCCAGTGGGTCACCGCCACGGCAATAATCACCGCCTGGGTGCCGCCGCCCAGCGCAAAGGCGATCAATATCAATAAAATGAGATGCGGTACGCTAAGTAGCGTATCAATCAGCAAACTCACCAGTGTATCCAGCCGGGACGACAGCGTGGCTAGGGCAGCCAAGCTCAGCGCAATCAGTGTACTCAGTAGAGCGGCCAGGCAGCCCACCCAAAAGCTAAGTGCCAGCCCCGCCAGCGTGCGCGCCCAGAGCTCCCGGCCTAACGCGTCAGTGCCGAGCCAGTGATCAACGCTGGGCGGCGTTAGCCGGGCATCAAACTGCATCTGCTGCGGCGCATCGCCTAGCAGCCATTGGCTAGCGATTAACCCCATCACCAGCAGGGTGGTAACGAACAGGCTGAGTGCGGCACGAAGACGTGGCTGTGAATAGATATTGGGTGGTGGATAGCTGGGTGGTTGGCCTGAGTTCATAGGCCACCTGACGTCATGCGCGGATCGATAGCGCTATACAGGCTATCGGCGATCATATTACCGACGCTAACAAACAGCGCGGTAAAGAGCGCAATGCCCAGCAGTAGGGGAATGTCGCTACGCAAGCCCGCTGCTACCGTGGCTTGCCCTAAACCGGGGTAAGCAAAGACTTGCTCGATGAGAATCGAGCCGCCAAAGAGCTCCCCCAGCGAGGCAAACGCAAGCGTAATCGCCGGTAAGCTGGCGTGACGGAGGCCGTGCCGCCAAGCGATATCAAACCGGCTAGCGCCCTGGGCGAAGGCGTGGGTCGCCACCTCAGAGCGCATTAGTTCCAGCATGCGGGCACGGGTATGCAGGGTGATATTGGCGATGCCCAGCAGTGCCAGAGTGATGACGGGCAGCAGCAGATGATGCAATCGGGAGGCGAGGGTGACATCTTGATTCAAGACCCCAGTGGGGCCCGCGCAGCAGGTGGGTGCCCAACCCAAGGTGACCGAAAATAGCAGCACGGCGACTATCGCCAGCCAAAAAGCAGGCGTAGAGGCGGTAATATAGGCATAGGTACTAATGAGGTTATCCAGCGTGGAGCCCTCTTTAGCGCCTGCCGCAACGCCGAGACTAAACCCCAGCAGCGCTGCGAGTAGCCAGGCGCTGCCCAGCAGCATGATTGAGCGCTGAAATCGCTGACCGATAACCTCGCTGACCGGCTGGTTATAAACATGGCTCCAGCCTAGATCACCGCTTACCAGCTGGCGCAACCAGTGCCCAAACTGAACGGCGGGTGGCGCATCGAATCCCCAGCGTTCGGCAATCAGTGCACGCTGTTCCGGGCTGACTTGGGCCATCTGTGGTCCAAGGTAGGCATCCACGGGGTCGACGGGCGAGGCCATCATCAGCCCAAATGACACCAGGGCGACGCATAGCAGCACCAGCGTCAGGCGACTCAGGCGCCTTGCGATACGCGGGATTAATTGCATGCCCAGCGCCATTCAAGCAGATTAGCGGTGATGGGCCAGCCGTGGCCGTGGGGCGCAATGCCAAGCTCGCCAACGTCTAAACAGGTGTTGGCGAAGTAAGCGTGTTCAAGGTTAACCAGCCACGCCCAGCTGCTATCGCCGCGTACGCCATAGCCAGTGGTGCCATCCCATTGGGCAGCGCGCCAGTACTGGTTAGCTTCTTCAATACTCTTCGCAGCCTGGGCGGCATCTAAGTATGTATCCACTTCAGCGTTGGCGTAGAGGCCGCTGTTATAAAAACCGTTACCGGCATGCTGACTGTGGAAAAGGTAGTAGACCTCCTGGGGGCTGCGACTGCCAAAACCGAATAGGATGGCGTCCTGATGAAGCGCTTCACGCTGGATTTCATCCCAGTGGCGGCCTGTTGGCTGCATCTCGATGCCCAATGGTCGAACCATCTCGGCACTCACTTCCGCAAGCAGTTGACGGGTGGTATCGCTTGAGGGGTAGGTAAGCCGAAAGCGAGCGGGTAGGCCATCTTTATAGCGCAGGCCGTCGTCGCGCAGGTTCCAGCCTGCTGCGTCGAGAAGCTTCTCAGCGCGGGCAATATTAGGTGCTTCAACTCGCTCTTCTTCACTGCTCCAAGGGAGCCCATCGGCAGGGCCGTAAGCGGGGCGGCCGTAGCCATGCAACGCCACCTCTACCAATGTCTTTCTGTCCACGGCGAGGTTAATCGCCTGACGAATCGCAAGATCCGCGGTCACGTCGTTGCCAATCGGTGCGCCGGAAGCGGCGTGTTCGCCATTTACAGGCTGCATGGGGAAAAGAATGCCGCGATTATCGACGCTCTCCATGGTGACCCGTTGCATATGCCCAGGCACATTGGCCGCCAACGCCGGTGGAATGGATGCGATATCGACTTGGCCTGCATGGGCCGCACTGAGCGTGGCGTCTTCATTGGTAAACAGAAATATCAGGCGATCGAAGGCGGGGGCAGGGCCGTAAAAATAGGGATTTCGTTCAACTATCAGCTGTTCGCCTTCCTGCCACTCCATCAGTTGATAGGGGCCAGAGCCTAAGGGATGTCGGCCGTATTGCTCGCTATAGCCGTTATCCCGCTCGGCGTGGGGCACAATGCCCAGCGTCATCAGTTGGTCTATAAAGGTAATTCGCGGGGCATGAAGGTGAAGGGCGACGGTCTGATCATCAACGGCATTGGCCTCTTCGAGCGCGCTTAAGTCTGCCCGCCCGCCTGCCTCTGCCGCGGTATTGAAAGTGTAGGCTACGTCTTCGGCGGTCAGCGCTGTGCCGTCGGCAAAGCGGGCATCTTCACGTAGCGTCAGTGTCCAGGTGAGGCGGTCTTCAGAGAGCGACCACTCGGTGGCTAATTCTGGCTGGGGTGAAAGGTCTCTGCCCCGCGAGAGTAGCGTCGACTGAAACAGCGGAGTACCGTACTGCCCCCAGCCTAAAAGTGGATCGAAGCCCTGTTCGGGTTCGCCACCAATGGCCAGAATTAACTGCTCTTTTGCCTCGGCGGTGCTGATGGCAGCTAAACAACTTAGCACAATACCCAGTAAGATAGGCCGAGTTGGTGGAGCCATCGCTTTATCCTTTACGCTATTTAGTATGATGTTTTTACAATAACATCATACTAACGGTGGCGGCAGCACATGGAAAGCAGGTCTTATAAGAGGAGGCGTGAATGCAGCGTGTAACGGTAACGCTTGATGAGGAACTGGTGGCAGAAGTAGATGCGTTGATGCACGAGCGCGGCTACCAAAACCGCTCAGAAGCGATTCGTGATTTAACCCGCAGTGGCTTAAAACAAGTGAGAGAAGAGGCTGCACCGGATTCGCCCTGCATGGGCGCACTGGTGTATGTTTACGACCATGCCGCTCGCGAGCTATCTAAGCGCTTGACCCGTCATTCCCATGACCATCATGAACTCACGCTTTCGACCCTGCACGTGCATATCAATCATGACAGTTGCCTGGAAGTAACGCTGCTCAAAGGTCAGGGGCGTGCGCTTAAGCAGTTCGCCGCTGAAGTTACCTCGTCGCGAAGCGTGCGCCACGGCCAGCTAGTGCTGATACCCGATGAATAAGCAAATTTTTCGTTAGCCACAAAAAAGGTGACCCGCAGGTCACCTTTTTCTATCGGTAGCGGGAGCGTCTTAGTGCTCAACGCCGCCTTCGCCGTGCACGTGGCCATGCTCGACTTCTTCAGCACTGGCTTCACGTACTTCCGCGATCTCAACGTCAAAGTTGAGCTGCTGGCCTGCCAGCGGGTGGTTGCCATCAACAACGACCGTATCGCCTTCAACTTTCTTAACAGTAACCATCAACGGGCCACCTTGAGTCTGGGCTTGGAACTGCATGCCCGGCTCAATGCTTTCAACGCCCTGGAACGCATCGCGCGGTACTTCCTGCATTAGCTGCTCTTGCAGCTCGCCATAACCTTCTTCAGGTGAAACGCTAACGTTCAGCTTTTCGCCAGCAGCACGGCCTTCCAGCTCTTTCTCAAGGCCCGGAATAATGTTACCGGCGCCATGGAGGTAGGTAAGCGGCTCACGGCCTTCAGAACTGTCTAGCACTTCACCTGCATCGTTAGTCAGGGTGTAGTGAAACGCGACAACCGAGTTTTGCGCAATTTGCATGGAATAACCTTTCGGTGAGTGCATGTTCCAACATGGTAACGCGTGTAGGCTGACTTGTCAGGGGGTAAGGGCGCTTTTTCCTACCCACCACTTTCGACGGTATTGCGCGCTAGGGTGACCAGGGATACCCTACGGCCATCACTTTTTTCTTTGCCCTATCATTTTGGAGCATGCAATGACGATCTTGATTATTTGGCTTGTCGCCTTTTGCCTGATTGCTTATTTTGTCAATGACCGCTGGAACAAGGGCGTTAGCCAAGGGTTGGATAAGATGTTGCCCAGTGTGCTGAAGAGTCATGGCAACAATCGCTACTTATGGGTGATTTCGCTGGCAGTACTGGGAGCCACCACCCTGATCCAGCCCGTAGAAATGCTGTTGGTGGTCATTCTGCTAGCCCTTATTGGTTGGGCCATCATGGCACTGGCTAATTGGGCAAGTAACAAGACCCATCATTAAGTTAGCCGCCATAAAAAGTCAGTTGCCATAAAAAAGCCCGGCCATCTAATAAGATGGCCGGGCTTTTTTGATAACAAAATACTATTGATCGACAGCAATCAATTAGTAAGGTGCAACACTTATGCTAGCGCCGCTACCGATTAAGCGTACACGCTGACCAGCTTGGAACTGGCGGTCTGCACGCTGAACGACAACAATATCGGTACCGTCGTCACGACGAATTTCCATTTCAAGGGCGTCAACGCGGTTAGTCGCGTCTTCAGCTGCCGTACCCGCGACGGCACCGCCGAGTGCGCCTGCCACGGTTGCCAATTGACGGCCTGAACCACCGCCCACTTGGTTACCCAGAAGGCCGCCGATAATGGCGCCACCACCGCTGCCTAAAAGGCCTCCAGCGCGGCTGTCGGCTTGAATCTGTACCGGGCGAACCGCCACGATAGTGCCGTAGGTAACGCTTTGGCCGGTTTTTGCTTGGTTGCCGCGATAAACATCACCCGAGTATCCCGAGGTGTTGGCACATCCAGCCAACGTGAGAATACTTAAAGCTACAGCCGGTAGAAGAAGACGTTTCATTAAAACCTCCAGAGTGTCTATTGAATTAACTGTCGCCTACACCGCCATCGTTAAACGGCAAAGTGAAGAGCAATCGTAGTTATAAAACGGTGTTCGTTAAAGGTAGCTGATGTAAACCGTTTTGACCAGCAATCGATGGAAAAGGTCAAAGCTGACAGCACAGTAGTCACGAAACATCATAACGGCGATCATAGCGGAAAGTGTAACAGCGTATTAAGAAAACAGTGTGCAAATACCTAGAATGAACCAAAACAGGAGGCCGTTAGGCCTCCTGTGCAGGGATCAAAAAGTAACGTGGTGATTATTACCCAAATTGATTCATGGTGTTGTCTTTGCCACCGGCCTTGAGCGCGGCATCACCGTGGAAGAACTCTTTATGATCATCACCGATATTGGAGCCTGCCATATCCTGGTGGCGAACCGTGGCGATGCCCTGACGAATTTCCTGGCGCTGGACGCCTTTCACGTAAGCCAGCATACCTTCATCGCCAAAGTAGCCTTTCGCCAGGTTGTCGGTGGAGAGGGCGGCCGTATGGTAAGTCGGCAGCGTAATTAAGTGGTGGAAGATGCCTGCTTCGCGAGACGAGTCACGCTGGAAATTACGTGTCCACTCATCGGCCAGCTGACCCAGTTCGGTGTCGTCGTACTCGGCGCTCATTAACTTGTCACGCTGGTAGGCAGAAACATCCTTACCTTCTTCCTGCCACGCATCGAACACTTGCTGACGGAAGTTGAGCGTCCAGTTGAACGACGGCGAGTTGTTGTAGACCAGTTTGGCATCCGGCACGACATCGCGAATCCGGTTTACCATGCTGGCGATCTGGCCCACGTGGGGCTTTTCGGTTTCGATCCAAAGCAGGTCGGCGCCGTTTTGCAGGCTGGTGATGCAGTCCAGAATGACGCGGTCTTCGCCAGTGCCTGCCTTGAACTGGTAAAGGCCAGAGGCGAGGCGCTTGGGCTTAACCAGCTTACCGTTTTGCTTGATGACAACGTCGCCGTTATTGATGTCGGCGGCGTTTTCGATCACATCTCCGTCGAGGAAGCTGTTGTACTGATCGCCGAGATCGCCTGGCTCATTGGTGACGGCAATTTTTTGCGTCAAGCCTGCGCCGAGTGAGTCGGTACGCGCGACGATCACGCCATCTTCAATACCGAGTTCGAGGAAGGCGTAACGCACGGCGTTAATTTTAGCCAGGAAGTCTTCGTGGGGCACGGTGACTTTACCGTCCTGGTGACCGCACTGCTTCTCATCGGAAACCTGGTTTTCCAGCTGAATGCAGCAGGCGCCCGCTTGAATAAACTTCTTGGCGAGCAGGTAGGTGGCTTCTGCATTACCAAAGCCCGCGTCGATATCCGCAATGATCGGAACGACATGGGTTTCGTAGTTATCGATTTTGCTGATTAGTTCCTGTTCTTTGCCGCTGTCGCCAGCCTCTTTGGCTTCATCTAGGGCGCGGAACAGGTGGTTAAGCTCCCACGCATCGGCTTGTTTCAGGAAGGTGTAGAGCTCTTCGATGAGATTCGCGACAGAGGTCTTTTCGTGCATTGACTGGTCGGGAAGCGGGCCAAACTCAGAGCGCAGCGCGGCAACCATCCAGCCGGAAAGGTAGAGGTAGCTACGCTTGGTGGTGCCAAAGTGCTTTTTGATCGAGATCAGCTTCTGCTGACCAATAAAGCCGTGCCAGCAACCCAACGACTGGGTGTACTTTGAGGTATCAGCGTCATAGGCAGCCATATCCTCGCGCATGATTTTGGCGGTGTATCGAGCGATGTCCAGGCCTGTGTGGAAGCGGTTTTGTGCACGCATACGGGCGGCGTATTCCGGTTTGATGGCGTCCCATTTGCCGCCTTGCGCTTCGCGTAACTGGGCCATTGCTTTGATATCGTCGAGCAGTCCTGTCATGAGCTTATCCTCTTCGGGCTGGATAGTGTTTCGCAAATCAGCTTTTGCTTATGCTGCACCTGCGAAGTTGTATTTAGCATTATTGAATTTCGTGATTGTGTCTCTAGGTCAATCGTCTCTCAGCCAATCGTCTCTCATGCAAACGTCTTGAAAGCTAGAAGCAGCAGCGCTAGAGACTTCAGCTACAGCGTTGAGCGCGGGCTTGATGGCTTGATCAAATCGGCTTAACGCTGCAATGCAATAACTATCCACGAGGATGGCTCACTCAACAATTGACACTTCGGGGCACAGGGGGTTGTAGCCCGACGACAACGGGGTAGAGGAAGGGAGGGTTTGTGTAGTCGTTTTTCGTCAAGATGGCGGCAAGAGCGCACAAAAAAGCACTGCCGAGGCAGTGCTAGAGATCAATCAAGAGGGCTTATTAATCGAGCGAAAGTGTCATTTCTCGATGGGGAATGCCCGCATCCAGAAATTCATCGCCATGAGCGACGAAGCCCAGCCGCTCATAAAACGCCAGCGCATGCACCTGAGCGCTGAGGGCCACCTGGGGGTGGCCCGCATGACGTGCCGCCTCAATCGCAGCCTGCATCAGCAGTACGCCAATACCGGTGCCGCGGGCATTAGCGAGTACCGCGACACGGCCAATGTGCGCATCGGGTAGCAGGCGTGCGGTGCCCACTGGCTGGCCGTCAAGCATAGCGAGAAAGTGCTGGCACGCCGGATCCAGTCCATCCCACTCTTCTTCCTGTGGCACGTTCTGCTCGTCGATAAACACCTTGCGGCGGATCTCGCTAGCTGCCGGGCCAAGTGTCTCCCAGTTGCCACTACTAATCTGAGTAATCGCCATTAATACGCCTCGTCGTCCTCACCTTCATCGCCCATAAAGCCCAAGCTGCCGGTGTTAACCAGCTGGGTAATAAGCGCTGCGGCACCGTCAATCTCAAGGTCTTCGGCGTAGAGTGGGGTGGTATCGGCTAGGCGTTTGGCTAATTCAGTTGAACAGGCATGGCCGTCACCATCCACAAATAGCGTGGTACCGCTGGCATCGCGGCGCCAGGCAAAGCGTGAGCCAGGCATATGGTAAAGCGGCTCACCCTCTTGTAGTTGAGCAACAAGCGCTGCTTCGGTTAGCGGCGTTTCAAGTGGCACTACTTGATCCACATACTTGGGCTGGGTCATTACCCGGCCAAACCACTGGGCAATCTGAGTGGGGTTGTCGAGCGTTGACATGATCAACTGGCGCATACGTTCAACGGCGGCGTCGTCCAGCTCACCGACCTGCTCGGCAGGCGCCATGCCCGCATCACTATAACGCTGTGAGGCAGGAAGCTGCTCGCCCAAATAATCCGCATAGGAGGTAATTGCCTCATCGGCGGAGGGCGCGCGGAAGCCAATCGAGATCGTCATGCAATCATCGCTTTGGCTCACACCGTGATGTGCCCAGCCAGGGGGTAGATAGAGCATGTCGCCGGGGTCAAGCACCCAATCTGAATCTGGTTCTACGGTGAATTCTTTCAAAATGCGAAGATCAATGCCTTGGATGATCGGCGCATCTTCCGTAAGCTTGCCGCCCAGCTGCCAGCGGCGGTGGCCGCTGGCTTGGAGTAAAAAGACATCGTATTGATCGATATGCGCGCCCACATTGCCGCCAGGAGGCGCATAGCTGATCATCACGTCATCGAGCCGCCAGCGTGGCAGGAAGTCAAACTCGTCCATTAGCGCGGCGACCGCAGGCACGTAATGGTCAACGGCCTGCACGAGAAGGCTCCAGTTGTTCTCTGGCAGCCGTTCAAAGGTGGCTTCATCAAAGGGGCCATGGGAGACCTGCCAAGGCCCGTCGGGGCCTTCTTCTTCTACCAGGCGTGCCTCTACGCCAGGCTCGCAGGCGAGTCCCGCCAGCTCATCAGCTTCAATCGGGCTAATGAAATCGGGCATTGCGCCACGAATCAGCAGCGGCTTTTGCTGCCAATAATTGGCCAGAAAGTCTGCGGCGGTAAGATCGCCCAGCAGTGTTAGCGGCTTATCGTGATGGTTCATGGCGTGTCCTGGTGTAGTGGTCGCAGTAACGTTGGTCACAACAAATGGGTTACAGCGAGTTTAGCTGATGTGTCAGTGCTTCGGCTTGTGCCTGGGCATTACCAATATAATTGGCCGGTGAGAGCGCCTTCAATTCGTTTTTGACGTCGCTGGGTAGTTCAAGCGTATCAATAAACGCTGCAAAGCCTGCTTGGTCAATACGTTTGCCCCGGGTCAGCTGCTTGAGTTTTTCGTAGGGCTTCTCAATGCCGTAGCGGCGCATCACCGTTTGAATCGGCTCGGCGAGCACTTCCCAGCTGTTATCCAGATCAGCGTCTAAACGCTCGGGGTTGGCTTCGAGCTTGCTGATACCTTTCAAGCTGGCGTGATAAGCAATTAAGCCATATGCCAAACCGACACCTAGATTGCGTAGTACGGTGGAGTCGGTGAGGTCGCGTTGCCAGCGGGAGATCGGCAGCTTTTGCGCCAGGTGGCTAAGTACTGCGTTGGCCAGGCCCAGGTTGCCCTCGGAGTTCTCAAAGTCGATTGGGTTAACTTTATGCGGCATGGTGGATGAGCCAATTTCGCCCTCGACCGTGCGCTGCTTAAAGTAGCCCAGTGAGATGTAACCCCATACGTCGCGATCGAAGTCGATTAAAATCGTATTGAAGCGGCAAATGGCATCAAACAGTTCGGCGATATAGTCATGAGGTTCGATCTGAGTCGTGTAAGGGTTGAACGTTAGGCCCAAACCTTCCACAAAAGTGCGCGCGTTGGCTTCCCAGTCGATCTCAGGGTAGGTGGTCAGGTGGGCGTTATAGTTACCCACGGCGCCATTGATTTTGCCAAGCACTTCCACCGCTTCAATCTGCTTAAGCTGGCGCTTAAGGCGGTAGGCGACGTTGGCCATCTCTTTGCCTAACGTGGTCGGGGTGGCGGTTTGACCGTGAGTACGTGACAGCATGGGCTGCGCGGCATGGGCAACCGCCAGCTTGGCAATCTCGTCAACCACTTCGTGCATGGTGGGCAGCATGGCTTTTAAGCCGTCGCTGAGCATCACACCGTAGGAGAGGTTGTTGATATCTTCGCTGGTGCAGGCAAAGTGAATGAACTCGGTGACTGCGTGGAGCTCGGCCTGACCGGCGATCTTCTCTTTTAGGAAGTACTCAACCGCTTTGACGTCGTGATTGGTAGTGCGCTCGATCTCTTTGATCCGCTCGGCATCGGCAATCGAAAACTCACGAATCAACTGCTCAAGAAACGCCGTCGCTTCAGCGGAGAGGGGCGGCACTTCGACGATGTTCGTGTGCTCGGCCAAGCGCTGCAACCAGCGAACTTCCACAATCACACGGGCGCGGATCAGGCCGAATTCGCTGAAGTGTTCGCGCAGGGCGGCGGCTTTAGAGGCGTAGCGGCCGTCAACGGGGGAGAGGGCGGTCAAAGCAGAGAGTTGCATGGCATCTTTTCCAGGAAGTTCGAAAGAAAATTAGTCGAGAGCAGATTAATCGATAACAAGTCGGTCAAATAGATCGGCGGACTAGTTGAGGCTGTCCAGCGCCCGGCGTAGCGCTTTGCGCTGGAATACTAGCTTCCAGCGACGCCCGCCTTGCTGGTGCCACAATAAGCCAAAGCGAATGCCAGCCATTAAGCAGGCGCGAACGCGTTCAGGCATCATGCGGCTTTGCAGCAGGGATGGGTCGCCTTGCACCACAATGCGGGTTTTAAAGGTGGAGATCGTTTCTTGGTACGCTTCCCCTAAGCTGGCGACCACGTTTTCATGGGTGGGACCGAAGTGCTCGGCCTGACCCTGGATGCGGGTGAGCTTTTGGCCCAGGGAATCCATCATGCCGGTATTGGTGCGCAGTTTATTCATCAGCATGAGCAATGAAAAACCGTAACGCAGTACCACCGGGTTCGCCTGTTTGCGACCCACCAGAGCTTCCAGCGTATCCAGGCCGCGGCGAAGGTTGTTGGGATGACCGCCATAGATGGCTTCGAAGCTTGCCGGATTGGTATCCACGGTGGCTTCAATCAACGTTTCCCAGGCGCGCGGGTCTACCTGACCGGTGCGGGCGAGCTCGTCCACCAGACTGGCGGCTTGAAACACACCCGCCAGCGCCAGCGCTTGGCGAGCTGCCGGGGAATCAGGCGCGCGATGAATCGGCGTAGTGGGGTTCATGCAGCAGCCTCCGCGGCTTTCTTCCAGGTAGCGCGAATAACGCCGCCGCCCAAGCAAATGTCGCCATCGTAAAGCACCAGCGACTGACCAGGCGTGACGGCCCACTGCGGGTCATCGAAGGTGACCTCTACGCCGCCGTCGGGCAGTACGCATATTTCACAGCCGCAGTCACTTTGCCGGTAACGCGTTTTGGCGGTAAAGCGGCCCTGCTGAACCGGCGGCTCGCCTGCCACCCAGTCCATCGCCTCGGTGGTCAATGTATCGGAGTAAAGCAGTTGATCGTGCTTACCCTGCACCGCGATCAGTACATTGCGATCCAAGTCTTTCGCTGCCACGTACCATGGTTCTTCTGAGTAGTTGGCAAGCCCGCCAATGCCTAGCCCCTGGCGCTGGCCAAGGGTGTAGTACATTAGCCCCATATGTTTGCCGATGACATCGCCATCCGGTGTCTCAATGGTGCCAGGCTGGGCGGGTAGATACTGCTGAAGGAAGTCGCGAAAGCGCCGCTCGCCGATAAAGCAGATACCGGTAGAATCTTTTTTCTTGGCGGTAATCAGTCCGTGCTGTTCTGCCAGCGCACGCACGGCGGGCTTTTCCAGTTCGCCCACGGGGAACAGGGTGCGGGCAATGGCGGCTTCCGGCACCGCATGCAGGAAATAGCTTTGGTCTTTATTACCGTCGAGCCCTTTCAATAGGCGCGGTCTGCCTTCACGAACGCCTTGGCGAACATAGTGGCCGGTAGCGATTTTGTCGGCCCCGAGCATTTCGGCGTACTCAAGAAACACCTTAAACTTGATTTCCCGGTTACACAGAATATCCGGGTTGGGCGTGCGGCCCGCTTTGTATTCGGCTAAAAAGTGCTCAAATACGTTATCCCAGTACTCGGCGGCAAAATTAGCGGTATGCAGCTTAATACCCAGCTTTTCGCAGACAGCCTCGGCGTCGGCGAGATCCTCTTTGGCCGTGCAATATTCGGTGCCGTCGTCTTCATCCCAGTTTTTCATAAACAGGCCTTCCACCTCATAGCCTTGCTGCATGAGGAGAAGGGCAGAAACGGACGAGTCAACGCCGCCGGACATACCGACAATCACTTTGCCGTTAGCGTTTGGCGCAGTAGTGGATGGCATAAGCATCCTCAGTAGATGTAGTGTGCAATTGGGGAAAGATTATACACGATGCGGGGTAATGGCTTCGAGTGCTTCACTCGCGAATCACCGTCAGCGGATAACACGGCCCGCTGAGCGCATCTTCGATACGTTTGAGTACCAGTGGGCTACGTAGGCGTGACTGTTGATCTAATTCGCGCAGTTGCTCAAGTGTCAGCCAATGTGTGGCGACGATGTCAGGGTCCAAAGCAAGGTCGAGCTGATGCAGAGGCGCGGCAATAAAACCGTGGCTATGAAACGTTCGCCCGTCATCGGTATGAAAAATATATAGCCCCAGATAACCGGTAAGCGACACGCGCCAGGCGGTCTCTTCCTGTACCTCGCGCAGAATGGCTGTGATGGGCCCCTCACCGGGCTCGATATGTCCGGCGGGCTGGTTGAACACGCTATGCGGCCCGCCGCGCTGCTCTTCCACCATTAAGAAGTGCTCGCCTCGCTGTATAACACAGGCCGCCGTGCTGTGAATAAGGCTCATGATGGCTTCCTGCGTTTAGCGGCGGGTCGTGCTCGCTGAGCCGTTCGCTTATTTGGGGCTGTATTCGCCGGTCGGGGTGCGTGCAGGGTCTCTTTACGCCACTCGCCAGGCGCTAACCCTTCCAATGTCCAGGGGCCAATGGAGACGCGAATCAAGCGCAGCGTAGGAAAGCCTACGTGAGCGGTCATACGGCGAACCTGGCGATTGCGCCCTTCGCTAATGGTTAGCTCCAGCCAGCTAGTCGACGGGTGGCGCTTGGGGTCGATAGGAGATTGGCGCAAGGCGGTGGTGGGAGGCTCCATTCGGCGAGCCTTCGCTGGCTGGGTCGGGCCATCTTTGAGGGTAATGCCCTGACGCAGTGCCTTGAGGGCCGTGTCATCTATTTGCCCTTCGACCTGCGCCCAGTAGGTTTTGGGCTGTTTGTGGCGTGGATGAGAGATGCGATGAATCAACTCGCCGTCGTCGCTGAGCAGCAGCAGGCCTTCAGAGTCGTAGTCAAGCCGCCCAGCAGGGTAAATGTCTTTGACATCAATATATTGAGCCAGTGTTTGGCGTCCTTCGCGGTCGCTGAACTGGCTTAATACTTGAAACGGCTTATGCAATAGATAGAGGTTGCTCATGACATCTCGTTACTCTTTTTACTTTCTATGCGCTCTTTGGACGGGACATGTCGACAATGCGCATGGCGGACAGCGCTGGTATACTCCGGCCTAGCTGCTGGGGCGTGCTGGGGGCGTCATCGTTATAAACAGGCTAGAGACCCGGCCATTAGTGAACTCGCGCTCCGCTCAAGATTTCTTGCAATCGTAGTGACAAGAGAGGTTAACGCAAAAATGACCAAAACGCCGAAGATCATCTATACGCTCACCGACGAAGCCCCCGCGCTTGCGACGTACTCCCTGTTGCCGATTATCGATGCCTTCACCGATTCAGCGGGTATCCAGGTAGAGACGCGCGATATTTCGCTGGCCGCTCGGATTATCTCTCAGTTTCCTGATTACCTGAGCGAAGAGCAACAGATCGGCGATCACCTGGCCGAGCTTGGCGAACTGACCAAGACCCCAGAAGCTAACATCATCAAATTACCCAACATCAGTGCTTCACTGCCTCAGTTGAAAGCGGTGATTAAAGAGCTGCAGCAGCAGGGCTACAAGCTTCCTGACTACCCGGAAGCGCCCCAGACTGACGAAGAGAAAGACATTCAGGCGCGTTACGACAAAACCAAAGGCAGTGCCGTTAACCCGGTGTTGCGTGAAGGTAACTCAGACCGCCGCGCACCGCTGTCGGTTAAAAATTATGCGCGTAAATACCCGCACCGCATGGGCGAGTGGAGCAGCGACTCCAAGTCCCACGTAGCGCATATGAGTGATGGCGATTTTTACGGCAGTGAGAAGTCGGCGCTGATTGAAAAAGCCACCGATCTTAAGATCGAGCTGATCGCTAACGATGGCAGCGCCACCGTACTCAAGCCGAAAACATCCGTACTGGAAGGCGAAGTCGTTGACGGTGCGGTAATGAGCCGTAACGCGCTGCGTCGTTTCGTGGCGGAAGAAGTGGCCGACGCCAAAGCGAAAGATGTGCTGTTCTCGCTGCACCTCAAAGCGACCATGATGAAAGTCTCTGATCCGATCATGTTCGGTATGGTGGTTAGTGAGTTCTATCAGGACGTGCTTAGCAAGCACGCGGATGAGCTGAAGCAGGCAGGCTTTGATCCCAATAACGGTATTGGCGATCTCTACTCGGCGATTAAGTCGCTGCCTGAAGAGCGTCAGAAGCAAATTGAGGACGAGATCCAGGCGCTGTATGCCGAGCGTCCACGCCTTGCAATGGTGAATTCTCATAAAGGCATCACCAACCTGCACGTGCCCAGCGACGTGATTATTGATGCTTCAATGCCCGCAATGATTCGCGACTCCGGTAAGATGTGGGGTGCCGACGACCAACTGCACGATGTTAAAGCGGTAATTCCTGATCGCTGCTACGCCGGTATCTACCAAACCGTGATCGAAGACTGCAAACAGCACGGTGCGTTTGATCCGACCACCATGGGCAGCGTGCCTAACGTCGGCCTTATGGCGCAGAAAGCTGAAGAGTACGGTTCTCACGACAAGACCTTCCAGATTCCCACCGACGGCACCGTGCGGGTCACGGATACCGATGGCAACGTCGTGCTTGAGCACAGCGTAGAGCAGGGCGACATCTGGCGTATGTGTCAAACCAAAGATGCCCCGGTTCGCGATTGGGTGAAACTGGCGGTGAACCGCGCTCGTGAAAGCGGCACCCCGGCTATTTTCTGGCTGGACGCGCAGCGCGCCCACGATGCTCAGCTGATCAAGAAAGTAGAAAGCTATTTGAAAGAGCATGATACCGCTGGCCTGGATATTCGCATCATGACGCCGGAAGACGCGATGCGCTTCTCGCTGGAGCGTATCCGCAAGGGCGAAGATACCATCTCCGTGACCGGTAATGTTCTGCGTGACTATCTGACCGATCTGTTCCCGATCATGGAGCTCGGTACCAGCGCCAAGATGCTTTCGATCGTACCGTTGATGAATGGCGGTGGCCTGTTTGAAACTGGCGCTGGGGGCTCTGCCCCTAAGCACGTTCAACAGCTGTTGGAAGAGAACCACCTGCGTTGGGACTCACTGGGTGAATTTTTAGCCTTAGCCGCTTCGCTTGAGCATCTGGGCAGCACGTTCGATAACGCCCGAGCGAAAATGTTAGCCAAGGCGCTCGATCAGGCCAACGGTAAGTTCCTGGATAGTAACAAGTCACCTTCACGCAAAGTGGGTGAACTCGACAATCGCGGTAGCCATTTCTATTTAGCGCTATACTGGGCAGAAGCCTTGGCTGAGCAGAGTGGTGATGCCGAAATGCAGGAACTGTTCGGTCGCTTAACCGAAGCGCTAAAAGCCAAAGAGGCGACGATTGTCGATGAGCTTAATAGTGTGCAGGGCCAGCCTACCGATATTGGTGGCTACTACCATCCTGACCATGAGTTGACGGACAAAGTGATGCGTCCCAGCAAGACCCTCAACGAGACGTTATCCATCGTCGCTAAAGGCTAATCGCGCCCGTCTTCGATTTAAGCCTGAACCCCCGCCCGCTTGGCTTGGTGGGCGGGGTTTTACACTGCCTTCGCTACTACATCCTGTGATATTTTACTTTTTCCATGAACCCTTGCTGATCGGCAGCGTCTTACGTTCTAGTAAATTCGTTATAGCTGTAAATTCGCCATCGCTGTGAATTAGCTATAGTGAAACGTAGCGATGCTTACATCGGTCAGTCTTGAGACAACCAACCGTGCTGCTTATGTCCAACCAAGAGAGACCATACTTGTCCGACATACCCATGCTTTCGGGAATGACACGGCCAAATATGCCCGATGAAGATGGCGATTTAGCGGTTCAGTCAGCAGAACCAGCGCTGGCGCAACCGCCGCTTTATAAGGTGGTGCTTCATAATGACGATTACACGCCGATGGAGTTCGTCATTGAAGTACTGCAAGGTTTTTTCAACATGGATAGCGAGACAGCCGTTCAGGTGATGCTCGCCGTACATACCCAAGGAAAGGCCACCTGTGGCGTGTTTACGCGTGATATAGCAGAGACTAAAAGCTATCAGGTAAACGAGTACGCCCGTGAGTGTGAGCACCCGTTGATAAGTGATATTGAGGCCGCCAATTAAAAACGTTGAGAAATAATTGACGGTGAGGCTTGCAACCGTGCCATTTGTACCCGATGTTGAGAGTGCCGGTCGATTAAACTGATCCGACGCAAGCCCTAGGTGGCGATACGCCCTAGGTAGTAGCGAAAAGGGGACTGCCATGCTGAGCAAAGAACTTGAAATGACCCTGAACACGGCCTTTACTGTGGCGCGCTCTAAGCGCCACGAGTTTATGACCGTTGAGCACCTGCTGCTAGCGTTGCTGGATAATGCCTCAGCGGTAGACGTACTGAAGGCGTGTGGGGCTAACCTCGACAAGCTGCGGTCCGATCTGCAGGATTTTATTAACTCGACCACGCCACTGATCCCAGAAGGTCAGGGTGATCGCGAAACACAGCCCACGCTCGGTTTTCAACGCGTCTTACAGCGTGCGGTTTTCCATGTTCAGTCATCTGGTAAGAGTGAAGTATCCGGCGCCAATGTGCTCGTGGCTATCTTCTCTGAGCAAGAGAGCCAGGCGGTTTACTTCCTTAAACAGCAAAGTGTTGCCCGCGTTGATGCGGTTAACTATATCGCCCATGGTATTTCTAAAGTGGCTGGGCACGGTCCCTCACCTTCTCCGTCCTCGTCTGAAAGTGAAGATGCTGAAGAGGGTGGTAGTGAAGGCGCTGCTCACCCGCTGACAGGCTATGCCACTAACCTGAATGAACAGGCGCGACTGGGCAAAATCGACCCGCTAATTGGCCGGGATCACGAGCTTGAGCGCGTGGTGCAAATTTTAGCGCGGCGCCGTAAAAATAACCCATTGCTAGTCGGCGAGGCGGGTGTAGGTAAAACGGCGATCGCTGAGGGCCTGGCCAAGCGTATCGTTGAAGAAGACGTGCCCGATGTCATTGCCGATGCAGTGGTTTACTCGCTCGATATGGGCGCGCTGCTTGCCGGCACCAAATATCGCGGCGACTTTGAAAAACGCCTGAAGAGTCTGTTGAGCGAACTTCGCAAACAGCCTAATGCTGTGCTGTTCATTGATGAGATTCATACGGTCATCGGCGCTGGCGCCGCTTCCGGTGGGGTGATGGATGCCTCCAATCTGCTCAAACCGTTGCTCTCTTCGGGCGAGTTGCGCTGCATTGGCTCCACTACGTTCCAGGAATTCCGTGGCATCTTCGAAAAAGACCGCGCGTTGGCACGCCGCTTCCAAAAAGTAGACGTAATGGCGCCGTCTGTTGATGACACCATCAAAATCCTTAAGGGATTGCGCTCTCGCTTTGAGGAGCACCATGAGCTTAAGTACACCGACGGCGCTTTAGAAAGCGCGGCGCGCTTGGCGGATCGCTATATCAACGATCGGTACCTGCCCGATAAAGCGATCGATGTGATCGACGAAGCGGGCGCTCACCAGCGTCTATTGCCACCGGAAATACGGTCCAAAACGATTGACGTTGAGCAAGTGGAAGCCGTGGTGGCCTCTATTGCGCGCATTCCGCCGAAGAGTGTTTCAAGCTCAGACCGCAAGCTGCTCGAGAAGCTGGACCGTGACCTGAAAATGTTGGTGTTCGGTCAGGATGAGGCGATTGATAGCCTTTCTGCTGCTATCAAATTGTCCCGTGCAGGGCTCAAAGCGCCTGACAAGCCTGTGGGTAGCTTCTTGTTTGCTGGTCCCACCGGTGTGGGTAAAACCGAAGTGGCCAAACAGCTGGCGCATATCATGGGCATTGAGCTTGTTCGCTTTGATATGTCGGAGTATATGGAGCGTCACACCGTATCGCGTCTGATCGGTGCGCCTCCTGGTTACGTTGGGTATGACCAAGGCGGCCTGTTGACCGAAGCCGTCACCAAACAGCCGCACTGCGTGCTGTTGTTGGATGAGATTGAAAAAGCGCACCCGGAAGTCTTCAACCTGCTGCTGCAGGTGATGGATCATGGCCGCTTAACGGATAACAACGGACGCGAAGCGGACTTCCGTCACGTTATCCTGATCATGACCTCTAACGCCGGTGCAGAACAGGCGTCGCGTCGTTCGATTGGCTTCCAGCATCAAGACCACTCTACCGATGCGATGGAAGTGATTCGCCGCACCTTCTCGCCTGAGTTCCGTAACCGCTTGGATGGCATTATTCAATTCCACGCGCTACCGGTCTCGGTCGTACGCAACGTCGTCGACAAGTTCTTGATCGAATTGCAGGCGCAGTTGGATGAGAAGCGTGTTCAGCTGGATGTGGACGACATGGCGCGGGATTGGCTGGCCGACAAAGGGTACGATCCTGACATGGGCGCACGCCCGATGGCGCGCCTCATACAAGAGAAGCTTAAGAAGCCATTAGCCGAGATGATTCTGTTTGGCGAACTGGCCGATCAGGGCGGCATTGTGCATGTCAGCCTGGAAGAGGGAGAGCTACACCTTTCCACAGAGACTGAAATGGCCGATGCGCCCTGAAAAGGGCGCTAAGGCGCTCTAAAGCCAGCCATGCTTGTTTACATGCAACAAAACGCAGCGCCCTGTCATCGACGGGGCGTTGTCGTTTTTAGTGAACAGCCATTGACGCTGATCGGCGCTGTCGTTAGAAGCTGTCGTTAAAGACAGTCGGGCTGGAACAGTTGAGATCAGCCGAACGCGTTAACGGTGTAACGACTTAGCGCGAACGGTATACGATACGGCCTTTAGAAAGATCGTAAGGTGTTAGCTCTACTTTTACCTTATCGCCAGTCAGAATGCGGATATAGTTTTTGCGCATTTTGCCAGAGATGTGAGCGGTAACAACGTGACCGTTTTCCAGCTCAACACGAAACATGGTGTTCGGAAGGGTATCGACGATAACGCCTTCCATTTCAATATGATCTTCGCGTGCCATATAGGCATGTCCTCACTTATGAGTTAGTAATGTAATAATCGGTCAGAATTTGAGTGCTGCTAGGTGGGCACTCAAGAAACAGCGCTATATTGTGCCGTAAGCCTGCCGTCAAGGCAAAAAAGCTTACGTCTTTAGCGAATTAACTGCCGCCAATGGCGCCCATCAAGAATTTCTAGCGGCGCAAAAGCCTGTTTGTAGCGCATCTTACGGCACTCTTCGATCCAATACCCTAAATATAGGTGCGGAAGCTCTTTTTGTCGGCTGAGCTCTACCAGTTTGAGAATGGCAAAAGTGCCGAGTGAACGCTTATCCAGTTCCTCGCTAACGGCAAAGAAGGTGTAGATGGCGGATAGGCCATGTTCCAGTTGGTCAAAGGCAGCCACGCCGACCAGTTCGTCGTGAAGGTACATTTCCATGAGATGAGCATAGGGCTCATCAAGAGTGAGAAACGTGCGGTACTGTTCACGGCTGGGCGGATACATATCACCGTCAGCATGGCGCTGACGAATATAATCAGCGTAAAGCGAGTAGTGGGTGGATGCAAAGTAAGCGGGCATGATGCGGATGCTAATATCGGCATTGCGACGCCAGATTTTACGCTGTGTGCGATTAGACTCAAACTGCTCAACCGGAATACGCACCGAGCGGCAGGCGTTGCATCCTTCGCAGTGAGGACGGTATAGATGACGCCCGCTGCGACGAAACCCTAGCAGTGCCAGCGAGTCATAGACGCCAGGCACAGGTGACTCCTGAGGGTCGAGGAACAGCGTCGTCGCCTCTCTGTCGGGTAAATAGCTGCAAGAATGAGGCACGGTAAGGAAGAAGCGCAAATCCCGCACCGGGCGACGCGGAGTGTTACTACTCACAGCTTGCCTCCTGGGTGAAACAGAATGAGTTCATCTCTAATCGTTATCCTCAGTAGCAATCGCCTTCAGCCACAGCGATGCAGGAACAGCCGGTATTTCAACGGGTGATGAGGGTAACGTAAACGCCTTATCGGGTAACCAGTTTTTAAGATAGTTGATGAATGCCTCGCGAGCGACTGTAATAGCGCCCAGGCTGGCCAAGTGAGGGGTATGCATTTGGCAGTCGATGAGCTTACCATCATGCTCGCGCATAGCCCTGGCTAGGTGGGCTAGCGCTACCTTGGAGGCGTCTGGTGTGCGGGAGAACATCGATTCGCCAAAAAACACCGGCCCCATTGCGATACCATACAGGCCACCTACCAACTGTCCGTTTTGATGGACTTCAATGCTATGGGCAATGCCGAGTGCATTTAGCTGGCTGTAAGCGTCGCGCATTTCGGCAGTGATCCAGGTGCCGCCTTCTTCGTCGCGGGGGGCGGCACAGGCCTGAATAACCTGATCGAAGTGTTGATCCAGGGTGATATGGAAGCCACCATGGCGTAATCGCTTGGTCAGGCTACGACGCTGCTTAAATTGCTCGGGTAGGAGTATCATGCGCGGGTCTGGACTCCACCATAAAATGGGGTCGTCATCGCTGAACCACGGAAAGATTCCCCGCCGGTAGGCTTCTACCAGCCAAACGGGGGAAAGCTCTCCACCGGCTGCCAGCAGGCCGTTGGGGGAATCCAGGGCCGTAGCGGTGGTTGGAAAGTTGGGATATGGCGAGGAAAGCCAAGGTAGCATTACTTGCTCCTGTTGCTACGTGCTTTTACTAAGCTCTTGAGATGAGTTCTTGTGCTGAGCTCTTGTACCGAGCGCTTAGATAACAGCTCTGTGACGGCGGAAGGATGCTCGGTATCATGCAAACTCGCAAGTGGATTAAAGACGCCATTGAGGTGTAAAGGGAGAGTCGCTTGAAAGTGAATAAAGCAGTTAACAAGCGAACGCAGCGTAGCGCGCGTCAAACACCACCATCGGCTTCTTCTGCGCGTGTTAACGCCGCAAAGGATAAGGCTCGCCGTTTTGGCCTGCGCTTACAAGGCTCCGTGCGCGAAGGCGTAGTGGTGTTACTGCTAGCGCTGTGTGTGTTTTTATTATTAGCCTTATTTAGTTACCACCCCTCTGATCCAGGCTGGTCTTACCAAGGGCCGGAAACGGACATACGTAACTGGATGGGGCAGGTGGGGGCCTGGTTAGCCGATGTTCTCTATTCACTGCTAGGGGCCAGTGCGCTGTGGTGGCCGGGGATGTTTGGTTTTGCCGCCTGGTGGCTGATTCGATCGCGCCAGGTACGTTTTGAACTCGACCCGGTCGCGATTGCTGTGCACGCGGGTGGCTTAGTACTCCTTATTTTTGGCACCACCATGTTAGGTGCGCTGCACTTTTATCATCCTGACAGTATGCTGCCCTACGCCTCTGGCGGCATTTTAGGGGAAGGCTTGGTCGGTGCGCTAAGGCCTTTAGTAGGGAGTGGCGGCGTTGGCTTAATCGCCGCAGCACTCATTTTAAGCGGCTTTCCGTTATTTAGCGGCATGTCGTGGCTGCAGGTGGCGGATGAGCTCGGTAAGCGCATATGCCGGCTGGGTGGCTGGCTATCGGCTCGTCGGCAGGCAAGCCGCATGCGCGCAGCGCAGCGAGCGGCCGCGAAACCCGCGCCCACGGCGAAGTCTCAAGTCAAACCCGAGCTAGCGCCCAAAGCTTCATATGTTGAGGATAAACCTGCTGACGTTAAGTCGACTGAAGCTAAGCCGACTGCTGAATCGGTAGGTGTAGGTAAAAGCGCCACGGGTCGAGAACGGCGCGAGCCAGGTTTCTCAATGCCGCTTGATAACAGTGTCACCGACCATTCAGCCGCTACGGAATACAGCAGCGAGACCACCGACACCTCGATTCCCTGGGAAACTGCGGCTTTTTCAAGCAATAAGCACGTGCCTGCTAAATCACCGGCCGCTACCGAGGAGCCAGCAGTGGCGGCGCCTGCAAAGGCGTCAGTGCCACCAGTAGATAAAGCCGCAGAAGAGGCGGAGGTGTCGGCACCCCCAGCGCCGCGAGAAAATGCCTTTGTCCAGGCAGAGGAGCCGGCAAAAGCGCCTGAGCCCGTTCCCAAGGAAAACGATGAGCCCAAGGAGGCCGACGTCTCCTTCCCGCTACACGCCTCGCGTCAGGAAGAGTCGCCGGCACCTGCTGCAAGTAACTTCTTTGTCAACGACGAAGCGCCTGATGAGAAAACGCATACTCAATCAGCGCCTGCTGAACGCCGCAGTGAGCCGACGCTCAGCGAGTCACCTGAAGCTATTCCTAGGCGCGCCATGGAGCCTGAGCCTGCACGTAAGCCTGAGCGTGTGGCTGAAGTCGTCCCGGAGCCAGTGTGGGACGACGAAGAGATGGACGACGAGTTATACCAGCCAGAGGAGCCAAGCGAACCAGCGCCAGTGCCTACGCCAGCTGCACGCCAAGAGCCCACTTTCTCGCCCGATGTTCAAGCGCAAGAATCTGACGAAGGCCCCGCGCTGTGGACCGTGGAGCATTTGCAGAGCCAGCGGCCTGCCTTTGAGACCCTGGACGAGCCCGAAGGCGATGTGCCGAGCCTGCAACTGCTGACACCTGCTGAACCGCATCAGCCCAATTACAGCGATGAACAGTTGGCCGATATGGCGGAACTGCTTGAAGTGCGGCTGCGCGAATACGGTGTTAAGGCGGAAGTCGTCGATACTTGGCCTGGGCCGGTGATTACCCGCTTTGAAATCAAGCCTGCTGCGGGCGTGAAGGTCTCCAAGATCAGCAATCTTGCCAAAGACTTGGCGCGCTCACTGATGGTGAAGAGTGTGCGGGTGGTGGAGGTTATTCCTGGGCGACCCACGGTAGGGATTGAAATACCCAACCCCAACCGCGCCATGATCCGCCTGCGCGAAGTGATCGACTCTGATCGCTACCAGCAGGAAACCTCACCGCTGACCATGGCGCTGGGCCAGGATATTGGCGGCAGCCCCGTGGTGGCCAACCTGGGTAAGATGCCTCACTTGTTGGTAGCCGGCACCACCGGGTCGGGTAAGTCAGTGGGCGTTAACGCCATGCTGATCTCGATGCTGCTCAAGGCGAAGCCCAGCGAGCTGAAGCTCATCATGGTCGACCCCAAAATGCTGGAGCTGTCGGTCTACGATGGTATCCCTCATTTGCTGGCGCCCGTGGTCACCGATATGAAAGAGGCGGCCAACAGCCTGCGCTGGTGTGTGGCCGAGATGGAGCGCCGCTATAAGCTGATGGCGGCCATGGGTGTGCGTAATATCGCAGGCTTTAATGGCCGCCTGGATGAAGCGGAGCGCGCTGGTGCCCAAGTGGCAGATCCGTTGTGGGAGCCACAGCCATGGGAAGTGCATCAGCCGCACCCGGTATTGGAGAAGCTGCCCTATATCGTGGTGGTGATCGACGAATTTGCCGACATGTTTATGATCGTCGGCAAAAAGGTCGAAGAGCTGATTGCCCGCCTGGCACAAAAGGCCCGCGCCGCGGGTATCCATTTGATTCTGGCTACCCAGCGCCCCTCGGTGGACGTTGTGACTGGCTTGATCAAGGCCAATATTCCTTCGCGGATGGCCTTTCAGGTGTCATCGCGCATCGATTCGCGCACGATTCTTGACCAGGGCGGTGCTGAAAGTCTGCTCGGGCACGGTGATATGCTCTATCTGCCTGCCGGCTCTGGGCCGCCTAATCGTATCCACGGTGCCTTTGTGGATGATGATGAAGTGCACCGGGTGGTCGATGACTGGAAGCGTCGGGGCACACCGGAGTACATCGAAGAGATCCTCTCAGGGGGCGTCTCAGCCGATGCCTTGACCGGCCTTGAAGCCGAAGGGGGCGATAGTGACGATGCCGAACAGGATGCGCTTTATGATGAAGCTATCCAGTTTGTCACTGAAACACGCAAAGCTTCGATTTCTGCTGTCCAGCGCCGCTTCAAGATCGGCTACAACCGGGCCGCTCGCTTGGTTGAGGCCATGGAGGGCGCTGGTGTAGTGACCTCAATGGGTTCCAACGGCGCCCGGGAAGTGCTTGCGCCACCTCCGGTAGGCCATTAACCCTTGGTAAGGGGCACAATTATGCAATAAGCGTGGAAGTCGCGCCGCGGGTGAAACCCTGCGGCGTTTTTCACGTCTTAGTCCTACATGAACAGTTGTACATGAGCAGTCATACATGAGCGGTCGGACGGTTAAACTGACGTTACACATTCGATTTTTTTTTCTTTGTTTTTACCTTTAATTATTGAGCAACCGTTATCTGGCAACGATTGCCTAGGGAGATCATATGCGCGATACGCTAAAAGGACGACCTTCATCACTGGCATTTGCCGCAAGCGCCTTGGGTTTGACCTTTGGTGCGCCGGTATGGGCGGATGATGCCGCTGAACGGTTAACTGAGCGCCTGGATCCGCTTGAGAGCTATCAGGCTACTTTTGAGCAGCAGATTCTTGATGGCAGTGGCGAGCGTCTACAGAGCGCGCGTGGCGAGATGTGGCTTTCGCGCCCTGGGTTGCTGCGTTGGGAAGTGGAAGCGCCGTATTCGCAAACCGTCGTGTCGGATGGCGACGATGTGTATATGTATGATCCCGACCTTGAACAAGTCACCGTTCAAGCGATGGATGATCGCGTCACCCACACGCCCGCGCTGCTGCTGTCGGGCAGCGTGGATGAGTTAACCGAGAGCTATGAGGTGTTCTACGAGCAAGATGACGGCGAAGACGTTTTTACGTTGGTGCCTATCTCAGCCGATACGCTTTTCGAAGAGTTAAGCATGGTATTCGATGCTGACACATTGACCGAGCTGTGGATGATGGACAGCACCGGGCAGCGCACGGCTATTACCTTCAGCAACATTACCAGCAACGGCAACATCGACCAGAGCATGTTTGACTTCGAGATTCCCGAAGGCACTGACGTTATCCGCGAAGAGCTTTAACGAAGAAGGTTAGTGGTACATTGTAGGAGCGCAATTCATTGCGCGATCAGCAGAGTGGTCGGGGTGCCGAGGGTCATTGCTTCTAGATAGCCTGATCGCCCGACAAGTCGGGCTCCTACATTGGTTGGGTACAAGTGTTGGGTGTTGTAGGAGCCCAATTCATTGCGCGATCAGCAGTGATCAAGGCACCGAGCGGGACAGTCAGCGGTAAGTTGTTTATAGAGATTGGTCGTTAGGCAATAACCGTCAGGCGCCCTAGGGCGCCTCATCTGCTTCCTGATCACGGCTTTCACGCCACGCCATTATTTCTCCAAAGCGCTTCTCCTGACCGAAAGGGCTCGGCTTAAAGAAGGTGGCTTTAGGTAGCTCTTCAGGCCAGCAGTCATGGACGCTACCCGCCGGATAGCCGTCTGGCTCGTTGTGGGCATAGCGATAGCCTTCA
This sequence comes from Vreelandella maris, assembly GCF_013371085.1. Taxonomy (GTDB): domain Bacteria; phylum Pseudomonadota; class Gammaproteobacteria; order Pseudomonadales; family Halomonadaceae; genus Vreelandella; species Vreelandella maris. The sequence continues at coordinate 48,137 of NZ_JABWCV010000005.1, forward strand.
CCATGGCCCAACTGCTCCATGAGTTTGGTGGGCGCATTGCGCAGGTAGGTTGGCACTTCCACCTGAGGTTGCTCACGCACGTAGCGCTTGGCATCACTCCAGGCTCGGTCGATACGATTGCTTTTGGGCGCCACCGCCAAATGAATCGCTGCATGGGCAATCGCTCGCTGGCCTTCGTAATCCCCCAGGCGCAGGTAGGCGTCCCAAGCAGCAATCACCAGCGGCAGGGCGCGAGGGTCGGCATTGCCGACATCCTCTGAGGCAATGGCCGTCAGTCGGCGCACCACGTCCAGCGGGTCGCCGCCACCCTGCATGAAGCGCGCCATATACAGCAGCGCGGCATTAGGCCGTGAAGAGCGGATGGATTTGTGGATGGCCGAGAGCAGGTCGTAGTAGGCGTCACCCTGCTTATCGAAAGCGCTGGCTTGGTGGCCAATCACATCCGCCAGTACGTCCTTATGGAGTACTTCACGGCCCGCTTCCTGGGTGGCGAAATCACACGCGGTTTCTAATAACCCAAGCGCCCGGCGAGCATCACCTGCGCTGGCATGGGCTAGCGCGCTTAACACTTCGTCTTCAACGTGAATATCGCGTTTTCCCAGCCCGCGTTCAGCGTCGTTAAGCGCTTGGCGCATCACTGTAATCAACTCATCCTGAGTGAGCGATTTCAATACGTAAACCCGTGCACGGGAGAGCAGCGCCGAGTTGACCTCAAACGATGGGTTTTCGGTAGTGGCACCAATCAGCGTGAGCAGCCCCGACTCCACATGGGGCAGTAGGGCATCCTGCTGACTCTTGTTGAGACGGTGAATCTCATCTAAAAAGAGGATGACCGTGGATGACATTTGCTGGGCACGTTCTACGACGGCACGAATCTCTTTCACCCCAGCCATCACCGCGCTGAGGTGCTCCAGTTGGGCTTGAGAGGCGCGGGCTAAAAGCTCTGCCAGCGTGGTCTTGCCCACCCCCGGCGGCCCCCATAGAATCATCGAACGCACAACACCAGATTCCGCCATACGGCGTAGCGGTTTATCCGGCCCCACCAACGCCTGTTGGCCTACGTAATCGTCCAATTGGCGTGGGCGCATACGAAAGGCTAGCGGGGCGTCTTCTGAAGGTGCTGCGTGGGCGCTATCAAAAAGGTCCATGTAAACTTCCGTTGTCAATCGGGGCGTAGAACTACTTATTGGTTACAAGTGTCTTTGACATCCTCCCCTCCTTCGCGCTGGCGCGACTCAGGAAGAGGATTCCCTCTCGGGTGACCACTGGTCGCCCGGTGGTCTGGTTCCTGCTGCTGGCGGCCCTACTGCACCACTCACTGCACAGGCGCTACGGGCGTCGTCCCGCCCTGATCAGGTTTTACTGGTTCGAGGCTTCGAGAAGGTCGAGGCCTCGGTGAAGCACGTTGATAGCTCCTACGACATCGGCGTTTTCGACATACCCGCAATGCGTACACAGGAAACGGGCCTGTGTCTGGCGGTTGTCCGGCGACTTGTACAAGCAGGCTGGGCAAGTCTGGCTCGTGTGGTGCGGTGGTACCGCCACAAATAGGCCCCCGGTCCATGCCATCTTGTACTCAAGCTGGCGACGAATCTCGTACCAGCCTTGGTCGAGGATTGAGCGATTCAGCCCTGACTTTTGCCGGACATGACGTCCCGGTTGGGCAATCGTGCCCCTCGCAGACTTCGACAGGTTGGCGACTCGGAGGTCTTCGACGGCGACCATGGCGTGGTTCTTGCTGATCGTCGTTGTGGCCTTGTGTTGGTAGTCGCGCCGTATATCGGCAATACGCTGGTGAATACGCGCAATCTTGCGCTTCTGTTTTTTCCAGTTAGCGGAACCGCGTTCCTTGTGCTTCAGTTGGCGTTGGGAAGTCGCCAGGTGACCCTTTAAGGTAGCGAAGCTGTGCACCCCGGCGAACGCCGTACCGTCACTCAGCGTCATGTTCTTGGCAATGCCCATGTCGATGCCGACCGCGCCTTGATCAGGCGCGCGGGGAGGCTTGACGTCGACTGCGCACATGATAGCTACGTGCCAGTTACCACATGCATCGAGTGAGACGGTCGCGTTGCGTGGCTCGCCTTCGATGACGTGTGACTGGTACATCCGCACCCAGCCCAGCTTGTTGGGCAGTTTGATGCGGCGTTGATCGAGGGCGCAATACTTGGGGAAGTTGACGAAGCGCATGGTCGAGTGATGCGCGATGCGCTTCGTCCTGAAAACCGGGAATCCCCGCTTCCCCGTACACCAATCCTTGATGGCCTTGTCTCGCAGGTCGCGTTGACGCTGCTGAAGGTTGTCCGTGTAGGCCTCTTTCAGAAAGGTCAGTTCTGGCGCCTTTTTCCACTGCGTCAGTTGCTTGTTCAGGCCCGCTGCGCTTGGGAAGCTCTTAGCCAGAGTGATCCGCTCCTTCGGGGGAAGGTCATTGAGAGTCTTGTACAACGACTTACGATCACCCTCAAAGGCCAAGTCTTTCTGCGCGATGTCGAGCATTATTTCAAGAGACTTATTGTACGCCAACCGGCCACACCCCGCCATCCGGTAGAGCAGCGCTTCTGCTTCCGGTGTTGGCTTCAGCTTGAATCGGTAGGCTTTCAAGACCTTCATGGTCAACTCAGTGTGTGGTGATTGATAAACCACCATAATAGTTTATTTTAGCGAAGTTCAACCATCAGTATGCACAAGATCAACAAGGCGCGTCACAGCGCCTACCTGCTCCACGTCCACATTGTCTTCGTGACGAAATACCGCCGTAAGATTCTCGGTGAGCTTCACCATGAAGCCTTCCAGCAAATTGCTGGCGAAGTTTGCGCTGACTTCGAGGCCGAGCTTCGTGAGTGTCATGGTGAAAGTGATCATGTACACCTGCTGGTCGAGTACACCCCCAAGGTGCAGCTTACGAAGCTGGTCAACTCCTTGAAGGCGGTAACGTCTCGTCGGATGCGAGCGGAGTTCAACGACCTGCGGGGTGCCTACACCAAGCCGGTGCTTTGGAGCCGGTCGTACTTCGTGGGATCGTGCGGTGGGGCACCACTGGCAGTCGTGGCACAGTACATCCAAAACCAGCGGGGTTGACGCCCGCACCGCATTCACCTCACACCTTGGCCGGTGCGGTCACCCTGCGGGTTAAGGGTGGTAAAGCGCAGCTTGTCGAACTACCTTTGGCGTAACCTAACAGAAAGATGCGCTTGCTAGGATAACGCCATAGAGGCATTGTTAATGGTAACGCCTGTTAGTTGCTATGCCCCTATGATTGCATGCCTTCAGCTTAATCAGGCAAAACGGCAGGCATGACACGATAAAGGAGACGGCTCAATGTTAAACCAACTGCGTCTAGATCATGCCAACATGGCTCGGATGCTTCATGTGCTACAGCTGAAGCAAAAAACGTTAGTACAGGGAGAGCGGCCCAACTTCAAGCTGATGCGTGAGGTAGTCGATTACATTTTATCCTACATGGATGGTTTTGCCGCCCCGCTGGAAAAGGTCTGCGTTGAGCGGTTACAGGCTAAAGCGCCCGACCATAGTGCGCTTACCGAACAGATGGCCAATGATTATCGTGAGTTAAAGCCTCGCTTGCAGCGTCTCTCCAGCGATATCGACATGATTCTGATGGACAATGTGCTGCCCATGGATCGTTTTGCTGAAGATCTAAAAGATTATTTAGAGGCGCATCGGGCCTACTTGCGGCACGAGCGTGAAGGGCTGTTCCCACTAATTGATGAGCACTTTAGTCAAGAAGATATGGAAAAGCTTCGCGAGGCGCTTCCCGCCGGTGCGGAACAAGAGTTAGAGCGCCTGCAGCAAGCCTACCCCGAACTCTACGCCGAACTGCGAGGGGCTGATGTGCCCGCGGTATAGCCAGGAAAAACGACTTAAGCGGGTAGCGACAATCAATAAATTCATAGGCGGGGCATGCTAAACTGGCGGCCCCGTTTTTATTGGGTGTCAGTTTAACCATCGACCAGCCCGGCGCTGATGAATGAAGCAGGATAGTGATGCAAAGAGAGCCATGAAAGGCCCCGTATTAATTTTTGATTCCGGTGTCGGCGGCCTGTCGGTGGCACAATCGCTGCGTCAACACTACCCTGATGCTGCTATGTGCTACGCCTGCGATAATGCTTGGCTGCCTTATGGGCTGCGCGAAGACGCCGCGCTAACCGAGCGCATCGTGGCGGTCTGTCAGGCCGCCGTCGACGCTTGCCAACCGAGCGTGCTGGTTGTCGCCTGCAACACCGCAAGCACCTTGGCGTTGGAGCATCTGCGCCAACAGTTAGCTATTCCCGTGGTAGGTACTGTGCCTGCTATCAAACCTGCGGCTGCGATTAGCCAAACGCGGCATATCGGTTTATTGGCCACCAGGGCCACGGTAGCGCGGCCCTATACCCAGCGCTTAATTGATAGCTTCGCCAGTGACTGTGCCATCACGCGCGTTGCCGCCGATGCCTTAGTGGTGGAAGCAGAAGCCTATCTGGCTGGCATCACGCCCAATACAGAACGTATGCAGGCGGCATTGGCGCCGTTATGGCAAGCCGTCACTACTCCTGTCGAGCATCCCAAACTAGATACCGTGGTGCTCGGCTGCACCCATTTTCCGCTTTTGAAACCCTGGCTAGAGCAGCTTGCCCCTGCGCCTTTACATTGGATTGATTCTGGTGATGCTATCGCTCGGCGTGTGGCGCAAGTGGTTGATGAGCTATCCAGCGATCACCACGATGGTCGCTGTTATACAACTGCGCCCGCTGCGAATCTGACCGCTGGTTTAGCGCGCTATGGGTTTAAAGCGCCCCAATTGCTAAACGTGCGTTAATGAACATTATTTGTCGCTACTATTTCTGAACCCATTCAAGAGGAGCAGCCTTGGCTATCCCCGTCGTAGAACCTGAACGTTATGCCGAGCAGTTGGCCGCCAAGCGCGACTATCTGGAAAGTACCTTTGCGCCTTTCCAGCCACCGGTACTGGAGGTGTTTGAATCGCCGCCCGGCTACTACCGCCAGCGTTGCGAGTTTCGCATTTGGCATGAAGAGAACGATCTCTTCTATGCCATGTTTGAGGTCGATCCTGAGAACCCGAAAAATAAGCGCGTCATTCGGCTGGATCAGTACGCCGTGGCCAGCGAGCGAATCAATCAGCTCATGCCACAGCTGCGTGAGGCCTGTCTCGCGTCTGACGAGCTGCGCCGCAAGCTGTTTCAGGTGGAATTTTTAACCACGCTCTCTGGCGAAGCGCTGGTCACACTGATTTATCATCGCCCCTTAGGTGACGAGTGGGAACGCGAAGCGCGCACGCTAGAAGCTGAACTCGGCATCATGATCATTGGTCGTTCCCGCAAGCAGCGCATTGTGCTGACCCGTGACCATGTCTGGGAGCGCCTAGAGGTAGATGGCCGCACGTTGCACTATCAGCAGGTCGAAAACAGCTTTACCCAGCCCAATGCGCATATCTGCCAAAAAATGCTCAGCTGGGCGCGGGAAGTGACCGCTAAGCAGCAAGATGAAGGCGCAAAGAAAGATCTGGTCGAGCTCTACTGCGGAAACGGCAATTTCACCATTGCGCTCGCCGAGAATTTCCGCCGCGTGTTGGCCACGGAAATTTCCCGCACGTCGGTCGCCAGTGCCAACGTCAACTTAGAAGCCAATGGGGTCGCGAACGCGCAGATTGGTCGCATGTCCGCAGAAGAGTTTTCGCAGGCGCTGAAGGGCGAAAAGGCCGGACGTCGCGTGGCGGAAATGGGACTGGATGATTACGATTTTTCCACCGTGCTGGTAGACCCGCCCCGCGCCGGGCTAGATGAACAGAGCTGTGAACAGCTCAGCGAGTATGCTCAGATCGTCTATATTTCATGCAACCCGGCCACATTGGCTGAAAACTTGACCATACTGACCAACACTCATCGGATAGAGCGCTTTGCGCTATTTGACCAGTTCCCGTTTACCGATCACTGTGAATGCGGGGTGTTGTTAACGAGGCGGGACGTTTAAGCAAAAAGTTAATGTTCTAACGGCCTAATGCGTAAACGGTATGCGCCATGAACAACATGTCATGTGATTAGGGACGCGACGATAGGTAGCGTAAGCTAGACGCTATGTTGGCCTAAAGGCCTATTGTCCTTCGTTTTTTGGCCGATTAATGGCCTAGGCAGTCGAGGTGATGGATGCACTACGTTGCGATTGAAGAGAGTCGTCAGGATCTTTTGAAGCAGCTTCAGGAGCGATTATATGCGCGTCTGGAGCCTGCTCGAGCCGCGACCATTGACGCCTTTGCTCGACACTTTTATGCCACCGTGCCGGTGGAGGATCTCGTCGATCGTCGCCTGGACGACCTGTATGGTGCAACGCTGTCAATCTGGCAGTTTTTACAGCACCACGACCCCAAAAAACCTAAAGTGCGCGTTTTTAATCCAGATTTTGAAGAGCACGGCTGGCAGTCAACGCATACCTTTGTGGCCGTGCTGCATGAGGATATGCCGTTTTTGGTCGACTCGGTGCGTATCGAGCTCAACCGTCGCGGCTTAACGGTACACGCGATTCAAAACGCCGTGCTGGCGGTTGCTCGTGATGACCGCCACCAGTTACAGGCGCAGACCTCTCCTCGCGATGAGAACGCGCCGGAAGCCCGCGAGTCGCTGATTGTTATTGAAGTTGATCGACACACTAATGTGGAGTTGCTTGAGAAAATCGAAAGCAACCTGAACGACGTACTGCGTGATGTGCGCACCGCCGTGGGCGATTACGATGCTATGTGCGCGCAAATTACCGCGTCGATTCAAGAGCTCGAGAAAAATTGCCCGCCGCAGATTGACCCCGATGACCACGAAGAGGCGATTGCTTTCTTAGAGTGGCTGCTCAAGGATAACTTCACCTTCCTAGGCTACGACGAGTACCTACTGGTAGGTAACGAACTGCAGCGCGATGCCGATAGCGTACTGGGCGTATTCCGCCTGGATCAGCCGCGCTACTGCGAGCGGATTCGTACCGAAGAGGGCGTGGATGAGCACAACGACTATGTGTTGGTGCCGCAGCTACTGTCGTTTGCCAAGAGTGCCCATCACTCCCGCGTGCATCGCCCTACCTATCCTGACTACATTACCGTTGATCGTTACGATGACGATGGCAATGTGATCGGAGAACGGCGCTTCTTTGGTCTGTTCACCTCAACGGTTTATAACGAATCGCCGCGTAATATTCCGCTGCTACGTCGCAAACTAAAAGCGGTGATGGATATCGCAGGGTTTAATCCTCAGGGCCACAACGGCAAGCAGTTGCTGCAGGTGCTGGAAGTTTACCCCCGCGATGACCTGTTTCAAATCGACACCGAATCATTGGCGAGCACTTCGCTGGGTATTCTCAATATCCGCGAGCGCCGCCAGGTGCGGCTGTTTATCCGCGCCGATATCAGCGGCAAGTTCTACTCCTGCTTGGTGTTTGTGCCCCGCGACGTATTCTCGACGGATCTGCGCCAGCGAATTCAAAACGTGTTGTGCGATGAGCTGGATGCCCACTTTGGCGATTTCAATACCTACCTATCCGAGTCGGTACTGGCACGCATTCAGCTGATTCTGCGCTTCAACGGCGATGCGCCCAGCGATTACGATCTTAAGCGCCTGGAGAGCAAGGTGGCGCGGCTGGCGCGTAGCTGGAGCGACGACCTGCACAACGCCATGGTGGAAGGGTTTGGCGAAGAGCGTGCCAACCACCTGATGGATCACTTCCGCGAAGCATTCTCAGCGAGCTATCGTGAAGATTTTTCCGCACGCACCGCGGTGTTTGATGTCCAGCACTTGTTAACGCTGAACAACGGCGACGACTTATCGCTGTCGCTCTACCGTCCGTTGGAAGAGGAGGGCGGTGGCGTTAATCTAAAGCTGTTCCATCGCGGCACCCAGATTCCGCTTTCCGACGTGCTGCCGATGATGGAAAATCTCGGCCTACGTGTGATTGGCGAACGCCCCTACGATATCAACTCCCCTGAGCAGCGCTACTGGATTCACGACTTCGAGCTTGAACACAGCGGTGCGGATGTCAGCTTGGGTGATATGCGCGACGTATTTACCGAAGCCTTCAAACGCATCTGGACAGGCGAAGCCGATAACGATGCCTTTAACCGCCTGATTATCGGCGCAGGGCTGGATTGGCGCGAAGTGGCGATGCTGCGCGGCTATGCGCGCTATTTGAAGCAGATCCGCTTTGGCATGTCTCAGGACTACATTGCCGCGACGCTGGCCAACTACCCGGCCATTACGCGCGAGTTGGTTGAGCTATTCCGCCTGCGTTTTGATCCTGAGCAGCAGGACCACGCCACGGACGCATGCATAGCGAGCATAAACGAGCGCCTGGAAGGCGTTGCCAGCCTTAATGATGACCAACTGCTGCGTCGCTTTATGGAGCTGATTCTAGCCACGCTGCGTACCAACTATTACCAGCTCGGCGAGGGCGGACGCTTTAAAGACTATATTGCTTACAAACTTGAGCCTTCCAAAGTCACCGGCATGCCCAAGCCGCGGCCAATGTTTGAAATTTTTGTCTGCTCGCCACGGGTTGAAGGTGTCCACCTGCGCGGCGGTAAAGTCGCCCGTGGCGGCCTACGTTGGTCTGACCGCTTTGAAGATTACCGCACCGAAGTGCTGGGCTTGGTGAAAGCGCAGCAGGTTAAGAACGCCGTGATCGTCCCTGTTGGCGCAAAAGGCGGTTTTGTCTGTAAGCGCATGCCGGAGAATGCCAGCCGCGACGTTGTGCAGAAAGAGGGCATCGCCTGCTATCAAATCTTTATCCGCGCGCTGCTGGATGTTACCGACAACCTGGTGGGCAGCGCTGTGGTGCCGCCGGAAAATGTCGTTCGTCACGATGACGATGACGCCTATTTGGTGGTAGCCGCCGATAAAGGCACGGCGACTTTCTCGGATATCGCTAATGAGATTTCCCTGGAGTACGGCCACTGGCTGGGCGATGCCTTTGCCTCTGGCGGTGCCAACGGTTACGACCACAAGAAAATGGGCATTACTGCACGCGGCGCCTGGGAGTCAGTTAAGCGCCACTTCAAGAACCTGGATGTGGATACCCAGCGGGATCTGTTCAGCGTGGTCGGTATCGGTGATATGGCCGGTGATGTGTTCGGTAACGGCATGCTGCTCTCCGACAAGATTCAGCTGGTGGGTGCCTTTAACCATCTGCATATCTTTGTTGACCCCAATCCAGACGCTGAAGCCTCCTTCGCCGAGCGCAAACGGCTGTTCGCCCTGCCACGCTCCAGCTGGGAAGATTACAGTCAGGAGCTGATCTCTGCCGGTGGCGGTATCTTTAGCCGCAGTGCTAAATCAATCGTTATTACCCCGGAAATGCAGCAGGTGTTTGGCATCCAGGAAACCCGCCTGTCGCCGAACGAATTGATCCGTGCGATGCTCAAATCCAAGGTGGATTTGATCTGGAACGGCGGTATCGGTACCTATGTGAAGGGCTCCGATGAAACCGATGCCGATGTTGGCGACAAAGCCAACGACACCCTGCGCATCAACGGCAACGACTTGAACTGCCGCGTGGTGGGGGAAGGCGGCAACCTCGGTTTAACCCAGCGTGGGCGTATGGAAGCCGCCGCCAAAGGCGTGCGTGTCTATACCGACTTCATTGACAACGCAGGCGGAGTGAACTGCTCCGACCATGAGGTCAATATCAAGATTTTGATCGATGAAGTGGTCAAACGCGGCGATATGACCGACAAGCAGCGTAATCAGCTGCTGGCGGAAATGACCGATGAAGTGTCAGAGCTGGTAATTCTCGATAATTACCGCCAAAGCCAGGCGCTGGATCTATCGGCTATCCTTTCTGACCAGTCGATGGGCCCTTACCGCCGCTTTATCAGCGAGCTGGAGGCCACCGGGCAGATTGACCGCGAGCTGGAGTTCCTGCCTGCCGATGATGTGCTCAAAGAGCGAGCCAGCAACGATCAAGGGATGCGTCTGCCCGAGCTATCGGTACTGATCTCTTACGCCAAGAGTACCTTGAAGGGCGACTTGATCACCTCTGACGTGCCGGATGACCCGTATATTCACCGTCATCTGGAGCGGTTGTTCCCCTCGGTGCTGGTGGAGCGCTTTAAAGACGAAATGTACGAACACCGTCTTAAGCGTGAAATCGTGGCAACGCAGGTGGCCAACGATCTGGTCGACCATATGGGTATTGTCTTTGTACGCCGCCTAATGGACTCCACCGGCGCTGGGCGTGCCGACATCGCTCGCGCTTATATTGTGGCCCGCGATAGCTTTAACTTGCCCGGTCTATGGGCGCAAATAGAAGCGCTCGATAATCAAGTACCGAATCGTATCCAGTACTCAATGATGCTTGACCTGATGCGCCTGATCCGTCGCGCCACGCGCTGGTTTGTGCGTCAGCATTTAGGACTCTCGACGCTGGACACTATCGAGTATTTTGCTCCTCGCCTGGCGCAGTTACAGGAAGGTATTGGTGAGTTGCTCAGCGGTGAAGAGCTTAGCGCCTGGAACTCGCGTCGAGACGAGCTGTTGGAGGCGGGCGTGCCGGATGCACTGGCATCCACCGTGGCGGCGTCATCAAGCCTTTATGCGGGGCTGGGCATTATCCAGGCGGCGCGCCTGACCAACGAAAAACCCCAACGGGTGGCGGAAGTGCTATACGAAATTGGCAGCCGCCTGGAGCTGCCGTGGATGATTCAGCAGGTAACTCAGCTGGAAGTGCGCGACGCTTGGCAGGCGCAGGCGCGGGAAACCTTCCGCGACGACATCGAGCGACAGCAGTTGGCACTGACCACCAGCGTACTGAAGCTTGATGCCGGAAGCCGCGATACCCAAGAGCGGGTGGCGCAGTGGTTGGATCAGCACGCCGATCTGCATCGCCGCTGGTGTCGTTTGATTGAAGAGGTGCGCGGCGGTAGTGAAGGGGGCTTTGCGCTCTTCGCCGTGGCGGTACGCGAACTGGTCGATCTGGCTGAAAGCGATAGCGAAGCCTAAATTTACCTAGTGATCCTGCTCTACAAAAGCGCGTCCTGGTTCTCCACCAGGGCGCGCTTTATTGCGTTATACTAATGCCCGTTTTCAGCCCCCGCTTCAAGAGATCCGCTATGTACAACCTCGCCCGCTCACTGTTCTTTCGCGTTGACCCAGAAACCTCTCACGGTATTGCGCTGGGTGCGTTGGATGCACTGCATCGGGTAGGGGGCGTTATACGGCTATTTGGCCAGCCGGTCGAGGATCCCGTCGAACTGATGGGGCTGCGCTTTGCCAATCGAGTAGGTCTCGCCGCGGGGTTGGACAAGAACGCCGACCACCTGAATGCGCTGGGCGCGCTGGGGTTTGGTTTTGTCGAGGTCGGAACAGTGACGCCTAAGCCGCAGCCAGGCAATCCTAAGCCTCGGCTGTTTCGCTTAGCGCAGCATGAAGCGATCATCAACCGCTTTGGTTTTAACAACAAAGGGGTTGCGCATCTGATCCAGCAGGTTAAACAGCGTCACTACGGTGGCATTGTGGGCATCAATATTGGTAAAAACCTGACGACGTCAGTAGAGAACGCACTGGATGACTACCTAGTATGTCTAGATGCGGTGCACCCTTATGCGGATTACATTGCCGTTAACGTCTCCTCGCCGAATACCCCTGGGCTGCGTACCTTACAGTTTGGTGAACAGCTGGACGCGTTGCTGGGGCCTATTCGCGCTCGCGCCAACGAGCTTGATGCTCAAGCGGGCCGAAAAATTCCATTACTGATTAAGATCGCCCCGGATATGAGCGCGGAAGAAGTGGCGTTGATGGCAGAAAGTGTTCAGCGCAATGAACTTGATGGCGTGATTGCTACCAATACGACGGTTTCCCGCGCGGGAGTAGAGGGTGACTCACAAGCGGAGGAGGCGGGTGGGCTTTCTGGAAAACCTGTCTTCGAGGCATCAAATCGCGTTATTCGCCAGTTACGTGAGCATCTACCATCGCTACCTATCATCGGTGTCGGTGGAATCGATAGTGCCGCTGCTGCCCGGGCCAAAATCGCGGCGGGCGCAGATTTAGTGCAACTCTACTCGGGGTTGATCTATCAAGGGCCTAAACTGGTCGGTGAGTGTGCAAGGGCACTGAAAGCTAACGGTTGAGCGTGCAGATGATTAGCAAAGCAGTGTGGGTATCAATGCGCACTAAAAAGCCCACTTGAAAAAGTGGGCTCACTGAAAACCTCTCGCTTAAAATCTTTCTTTTAGAATCTTGAAAAATAAAAACGTTAGGCCATGACTAAGGGGTTTTTGTGGATGCCCGAGATGCCTGTCATCCCATCCCACTGGTCACCGCGGCCTTCACGCCAACCGCTCATCCAGTATTCGCGTAAATTGATATCTTGACTGGGACAATCGTCGCGAGAACGACCCGATACACCCGCTTTGTAGCCGTGGACATAAGCCCGCTGGAAGCGATCACGTTTTTGCCGTTTCATTGGCTAACCTCTTTTCACGAAAGCCTTTGATAAGAAATAGGGTGTTATCGAAAACGAAAACAACCGCTATTCCGAGAGCTTGCTTCAAGAGCGAGACGCCGCTCCAACCCTGTTGTTTGGCACTCACGGGCTGAACGAGCCGAGCGGCTATCTCTTACAAAGAACACTCATATGCCATAGGCCTAGTTCTGAACCGACCCTGACAAGAAACGCATGCGTTTTTCAGTAGCTACTCTCTTATTGTTAGACCATGATGGGGTCATCTGTCGACTATCAAATTGTCATAAAACGTAAACTCATTTGCTATATACAGGGATATCGCGCCTTTACGCGCCGCTATTATCATGACCGAGTCGAACCAAACCGCTGCCCTGAACTTGCTCGCCACTTGCCCCAAAGGCATCGAAGGCCTGCTCCACGACGAACTCATAGCGCTGGGCGCCACGCCGGGTAAAACCACCGTGGCAGGCGTCTATTTCACTGCCAGCCAAGCGATCGCTTATCGTGTCTGCCTGTGGTCCCGGTTAGCCAACCGGGTCATTTTGACCCTGGTACGCGAATCGATGATTGATACCGCCGAGCAAGTGCGCGATGTGGTCGCCCGCATTGCCTGGACACAGCATCTGGCACCGGGCAAAACGCTGGCCGTCGATTTCCATGGCCGCAGCGAACACATTCGCCACACCCGCTTTGGCGCGCAAACCGTTAAAGACGGCATTGTCGATGCGCTACAACTGGCCGGGCAGGAACGCCCCAATGTGGATACCAAAACCCCACATTTGCGCGTCTATGCTCACCTGCACCGGATGAATTTAACCATTGGGCTGGATCTCTCAGGTGAGAGTCTCCACCGCCGTGGTTATCGCCGTGACGTAGGCCATGCACCGCTAAAAGAGAATCTGGCGGCGGCACTGCTGGTGCGCGCAGGCTGGCCCGAGCGCTTAAAAGCGGGAGAGCCGTTGATTGATCCGCTGTGCGGTGCAGGCACGCTGCTGATCGAAGCCGCCATGATGGCCGCTGACCAAGCGCCTAACCTGAACCGTGAGCGGTTCGGCTTTCACGGCTGGGCAGGCCACGATGATCTCACTTGGCAGGAACAGAAGCGCGAAGCCGATGCGCGCGCGTCGATTGGTCGCAAGCGCTGTAAAGCCCAGCTACTCGGCTTTGATCAGAGCCCTGCAGCGCTGACGGCAGCGAAATCCAATGCCATGCGCGCGGGTATTCCAGCCTTGATAAGCCTGCATGGTCAAAGCCTTGTCCAGTTGACGCGACCCGAAACACTGACGGCTGAGAGCGGCCTGCTGATCACCAATCCCCCTTACGGCGAGCGGTTGGGTGAATTACCAGAACTGGTGCGTCTATACGCCCAGCTTGGTGAGAAAGCCAAAGCGCTATTCCCCGGCTGGATCCTGGCGGTATTTACCGGTAACCCGGATCTAGGCCACCGGCTGGGCATGCGTGCGCACAAGCAGTACGCGCTTAAAAACGGCGCGCTAGATGCCAAGCTACTGCTTATGGAGATTGGTGGCACTGAGCATGCGCCTGCCGCGAGCGATACAAAGCCTGTTCAGAGCGAGAGTAGTGCAGTGGCGACGCCTAGTGATAAGGTGAGCGAAGAGCAAGCCGCCCACAAAAATCAAGACAATGCGCAGATGTTCGCCAATCGACTGATTAAAAATCAGAAGCGCTTGAAGAAATGGCTGAAGCAGAGCGGTGAAACCAGCTATCGCGTTTATGATGCCGATATGCCGGAATACGCCCTGGCGGTGGATCGTTATGGTGATCGGGTACATGTACAAGAGTACGCGGCACCTAGCTCGATCAACCCAGCCCAGGCGCAAAAGCGCTTGTACGATGCCTTGGAAGTCATGCCCGAGGCGCTTAACGTTGATGCCAGCAAAATCTATATCAAACGCCGCGAACGCCAAACCGGCAGCGCCCAGTACCAGAAGCGGGCCGCCAGCGGTGAACGCTTTGAGGTGCAGGAGGGCGCAGCACGGCTATGGGTCAACCTGCGTGACTATCTGGATACCGGGCTGTTCCTTGACCATCGGCCGGTTCGGCGCATGCTGGGCGAAATGGCCAGCGGTAAGCGCTTTTTAAATCTGTTCTGTTATACCGCCACCGCGACCGTACAGGCGGCCTTGGGTGGAGCCAGTGACAGTGTGAGCGTGGATATGTCCAACACCTACCTGGAGTGGGCCAAGGACAACTTTGCGCTGAACAAACTCGATACACGGCTGCATCGTGTGATTCGCGACGACTGTTTCCGCTGGCTGGAAACGGCCAACGCCGAGTTCGACCTGATCTTTATGGATCCGCCGACCTTTTCCAACTCCAAGAAAATGCGCGATACCCTTGATGTGCAGCGTGACCATCCGCGACTGGTGGAACTCGCCATGGCGCGCTTGGCACCGGGTGGCACGTTAGTGTTTTCGAATAATCAACGGCGTTTTAAACTCGATGAAGCGCTTTACCAGCAGTATGCGGTCGAGGACATCACCGGGCGTAGCTTCGACCCCGATTTCCAGCGGCGTACGAATCTTCACCATGTGTTTATACTGCGCCACAAAGCGGCGTAAGAGAGCCATCGTATGAAAAGAGTCTTTGCATGATTCATCTATCGCTTTACACCACGCTGGGTTGCCACCTATGCACTCAATTGGAAGGGCTGGTGGCGACACTCGCCAATCAGAAGGTGTGGCTGCACCATATCGAAATCAGTGATGACGATGCGCTTGTCGAGCGCTACGGCGTGCGGATACCGGTGCTGGTGGATAGCGATGGCAATGAGTTGGATCGTGGCTTTGAGCTAGAACGCTTAAGCGATTGGTTGCGTGAACGCGGCTGGCTGGATGAAGCGGCCCTGGAAGCGTTTACCGCACCACCCGATACCTCCGCCCCCAAAGGGGCACATGAGCGTGACGGGCGGCGCTTTCTGGGCTAACCCCTAGCGGCCCTAAAGTGCATCCAGTAGCGATAGTTGGCGCATGGCCTCCTGGCCCTCGGGAGTATGATCGGCCACGTCCAATACCTTGCGAAAACCCCGCGAGGACTGGATGGTGGTTTCGTCCTCAAGCCACATCTGGGCCTGCTCCAGCGTGTCGGCTAGCTGGTGCTTTAGACCGCCAAACTGAGTGCCGATTTGCCCCCAGGCGCGGCTGAAAATCCAGTCACCAAACATATCCTGGTGAATATGAACCAACACATAGTCATGGTTGGTTTCCCAGCGTACGATCACAACACTCTCCTTACTTAGCTTTTAAAAGATAGCCTTTAAAAGATAGCCTTTAAACACGCCTGCCCATCAAGCCGTCGCGGGCGGTATTGTAAAGCCCGGATACCCAAACGCCTATGAAACTTGTCATCGACGCCAATATCCCCGCTGCCGAGCACTGCTTCGGCCATTTCGGTACGCTCACCCGTGTGCCAGGGCGGGAGATAAACGCCGCCCACCTTCGCGACGCCGACGCGCTAATCGTGCGCTCGATTACCCAGGTCAACGATAAGCTGCTTGCCGATAGCCCCGTACGTTTTGTGGGCACCTGCACCATCGGCACCGATCATATCGACCAGGCAGCGCTTGCCCAGCGCAATATCGACTTCGCCAGTGCGCCAGGCTGCAACGCCGAAGCGGTGGTTGATTATGTGCTAAGCAGCCTGCTGACCCTGGCGGAGCGCGATGGCTGGCTGCTTCGCGAGCGTACCGTGGGTATTGTGGGGGTGGGCAATGTCGGCAGCAGACTGCAGGTGCGACTAACCGCCATGGGCGTGGCAACGCTGGCCTGTGATCCGCCCAGAGCCGACGAGGAGGGCCAGGCAGGCTTTCACTCGTTAGATGCTCTGATCGAGCGCTGTGATGTGCTCTGCCTGCATACCCCACTAACCCGGGAAGGTCCGCACGCGACGTATCAACTACTCAATGCTCAACGTATCGGTGAGTTAGCGCCGGGCAGTGTGCTGCTTAATGCTGGGCGGGGCGACTGCGTGGATGGTTTGGCGCTGCGCAGCCGGTTATCAGGTAAAGGGGACATAACGGCGGTGTTGGATGTCTGGGAGGCGGAGCCGGCCATCGATGCCGGCCTGCGTGATCTGGTGGCACTGGCGACACCGCATATTGCCGGACACAGCCTGGACGGCAAGCTGCGCGGCACCTGGATGATTCAGCAGGCGCTAGCGCGTCACTGCGGCCAGCCCAGTGAATTTACGTTCGCCGATATTTGCCCACCGCCCGCACTGGCATCGCTGCATTTGCAGCACGCGCTACCGCCAGAAGATGCGCTAAGGCTCTGCATGAGAGCGGTGTACGACGTACGCCGCGACCACGACGCTCTCCAGCGCCAAACGCAGCATCACGGCATGCACAAAGGCTTTGATGACTGCCGCGCCAACTACCCGCTGCGGCGCGAATTCGCCACGCTCAACGTGCAGTTGTCAGGGGAGGCGATAGCGCTGGAAGGCTTATTGCGTGGGGCGGGGTTTCCCTGCAGTCATAGTGAGGATTTCTGACTATTGTCATTGGAGACGCTTGTCTCTTGTCATAACGAGTTGCTCCAGCATTGTCATTGCGAGGAGCGAAGCGACGCGGCAATCTGTACCCGCGGAGGCACATCCCCAGATTGCTTCGCTGCGCTCGCAATGACAGAAAAGGCGACCCCGAGATTGCTTCGCTACGCTCGCAATGACAGAAAAAGCGACTCCAGACTACTTAGCGGAGTTCGCAACGACGTGAAAGAGCCACCGGTCTGCGGTGGCCCCAAGCGACTTACTGACGATAAGCGGCTTCTTTCAGCGCACGGATGCGCTCATCCAGCGGCGGGTGGCTGGCAAACAGCTTTTCCACAAGCGAGCGCGTTTGGCCTTTGGTGATGGCCATGGCGCGCAGTGTGTCTGGCATTTGATCGGGCATTTCCGTTTCGGTTTTCAAGCGTGCCAACGCGCTGACCATCGCATTGGTGCCCGCTAAGCGTGCACCGGCTTCATCGGCGCGGTATTCGCGATAGCGCGAGAACCAGGCGACGATGGCCGAGGCCAAAATGCCGAACACAATCTCAGCGACCATGACTACTGCGAAGTAACCCATAAAGCCGAGCCCGCCTTCACCATCGCTACGGCTGCGCAGGAAGTTATCGACCAAGTGTGCCACTACCCGGGCAAAGAACATCACGAAGGTATTCACCACGCCTTGAATCAGCGCCAGTGTTACCATGTCGCCATTGGCAACGTGGCCAATTTCGTGAGCCAGTACCGCCCGCACTTCTTCCGGTCGCATGCGATTCATCAAGCCTGCCGAGACGGCCACCAGTGCATCGTCCTTGTTCCAGCCCGTAGCAAAGGCGTTGGATTGCTGTGCCGGAAAGATGCCCACTTCCGGGGTTTTAATACCCGCTTCACGGGAGAGCTCCGCGACCGTGTCCAGCAACCACCGTTCGGTCGAGTTGGAGGGCGTTTCGATGATCACCGTGCCGGTGCTGCGCTTGGCCATCCATTTGGAAATGAAGAGCGAGATGATGGAACCCGCCATGCCGAACACAAAGCAGAAGATCAGCAGGCTGGTGAAGTTGATGCCCTGGCCGCGCAGGTAGCCCTCTACACCGAGCAAGCGCAAGGTGATACTGGCGACCAGCAAGACCGCTATATTGGTCGCTAAAAACAGCAGAATTCGCATCATGGTGCAGGTTCTCCCTCAACGTTTAGAAACCGGTTCATACACAGCCAGTGAAATGGTCACAGAATAGTTGCTTAAATACGTACTGTTCGTGGCAGTTTCAAGTCACGCTGCGTCAAATAGCTGTTTTAATCGGCATATTCACCTAGCTAGGCTCACTGCCGGTAGCGGGATAGGAAGTTGGCAAAACGGTCCAATGCATCACCGAGTTGGTCTGCCCAGGGCAGGGTCACAATGCGCACATGATCCGGCTCTGGCCAGTTAAAGGCGGTCCCTTGTACCAGCAATATTTTTTCCTGCAGCAACAGATCAAGCACCATCTGCTGATCGTCTTTGATGTTGAAAACTTTTGGGTCCAGACGCGGAAACGCATAGAGCGCGCCTTTTGGCTTCACGCAGGAGACGCCGGGGATCGCGTTCAGCTTTTCTACCGTGATGTCACGCTGGGCCAACAGCCGCCCGCCAGGCAGGATTAAATCGTTAATCGACTGATAGCCCCCCAGCGCGGTTTGAATCGCGTGCTGGGCGGGCACGTTGGCGCACAGACGCATGGAAGCCAGCATATTCAGCCCCTGGATATAGTCCTGAGCGTTCAATTTGGCCAAGGTGCCGGAGATAATCATCCAGCCTGAGCGAAAGCCCGCACAGCGATAGCTTTTGGAGAGCCCGTTCATGGTGATGACTAATTGGTCATCATCCGCCAGCGCGCCCGTGGCGGTGTGCTCGACGCCGTCGTACAGAATCTTGTCGTAGATCTCGTCAGAGAACACCACCAGGTTGTGCTGCTTGGCGATCGCCAGTACCTCTTTGACCACTGCGGGCGGATAGACTGCACCGGTCGGGTTATTGGGGTTGATCAGCACAATGGCGCGCGTGTGGCTGGTGATTTTAGCGCGAATATCCGCCATGTCGGGCGTCCAGTCGGCCTGCTCGTCGCACAGGTAGTGCACCGCATGGCCACCGGAAAGGTGAGCGGCCGCGGTCCATAGCGGGTAGTCCGGCGCGGGAATCAATACTTCATCGCCGTCGTTGAGCAGCGCCTGCATGGCCATCACGATCAGCTCAGACACACCGTTGCCGATGAAGATATCCTCAATCCCCACGCCGGGAATCTGCTTGCGCTGGCACTCCTGCATAATGGCTTTACGGGCGGAATAGAGGCCTTTGGAGTCGCAGTAGCCCTGGGCAGTGGGCAGGTTACGCATCACATCCTGGAGAATCTCTTCCGGCGCCTCGAAGCCGAAGGGCGCGGGGTTGCCGATATTCAGCTTGAGAATTCGTTGACCTTCCTCTTCCAAGCGCTTGGCGTGGTCGAGTACCGGGCCGCGAATGTCGTAGCAGACATTGTGCAGTTTATGAGATTTCTTAAGCGGTTGTGATTCGTGCGACTGCGGGGTATCCATGAGGTGTTTGTCCAAAAGTAGCTAGAAGCCCAAAAGTATCCAACGTCATTATGTGTTTACTAGGTCAAAGGGTGACTTAGCAGTGCTCGGCTCATTATGCGTCGGAAAGGCCTTGATTGTCTTCGTCGTTTTGCACCGGGGGTGGCGGAATATCTGCAGGGGTTTCAAGCGTTAGCCTGCCCAGCTTGCCGTCGCGAAGTTCGTGAAGCAGTACTTCGGCGCCGCGGTGCAGATCAACCGCGCCGCCGGGGCGCAGGCCGCCACGGCGGGCAGCGATATCTTTTAAGATGGCGTTACCGTCGAAGCCAGCAATAGCGAGAAAATCAGGCTTTTTCGGACCGTCCGCATCAATATCGTGGGGGAGGTCCGGCGCGGTGTAAGGCGGCAGCGCTTTGAGCTTATAGCGCTCGGTGAGCGCTTCAGGGTAACGCTTGGCAAGCTCTGCGCTGGTGACGATCGCCACATCGGTATACTCGATGGCCGTATCGCGAATGGCACCGGTGGCGGCAAGGCGATAGGCGCTGGCCTGGTCTTCAATTTTGGGCCACAGCACGCCTGGGGTGTCGGTAAGGGCTACACGGCCATCAATACGCACCTTCTGTTGACGCTTGGTGACCGCAGGCTCGTTACCGGTCTTGGCGATTTTGCGCCCGGCCAGGCCATTAATCAGCGTGGATTTCCCGACATTCGGTATACCCATCACCATCACGCGCACATCCCTGTCGGCGCGCACGGCACCGGCCAGCTCATGGCACAGCTTGGGGATTTTCTTCAGCTCACGGGTATTGGTCGTGGTAACGGCTAAGGCGCGCATGTTCTCTTGGGCATCGAAAAATTCGACCCACTCGGCCGTCCGCTCAGGGTCGGCAAGATCGGCGCGGGAGAGAATTTTTAGCACCGGCTTATGGCGGGTTAGCTCGGCCAGCATTGGGTTGGCGCTGGAGTAGGGCAGACGCGCGTCGAGGACCTCGATCACCACGTCAATTTCAGGCAGCACCTCCTTAATCTGGCGGCGGGCCTTGTTCATATGTCCGGGGAACCAGCCGAGCATGGGTCTCTCCTGAAAGTACAAAAAATAGAGGCACAAAAAAGCGGGCAACCATTCTAACAGATGGCGCCCGCCTTGCTGTGCTTCCTTTTAGCAAGGATTACTCGTCAGGGTGAAACTCCAACGACACCGAGTTGATGCAGTAGCGCAAGCCGGTGGTCTCGGGTGGCCCGTCGGGGAAAACGTGGCCCAGGTGTGCATCACAGTGAGAACAGACGACCTCGGTGCGCTGCATGCCGTGAGTGGTATCCGTATGCTCTTCAACGCAGCGGCTACCCAGCGGCCGGTCAAAGCTGGGCCAGCCGCAGCCAGCATCAAACTTGTGCTCATTCTCAAACAGTGGCGCATTACAGCACACACAGTGGTAAATACCCTGAGCATCGCGCACCTGATAATCCCCGGTGAACGGGCGTTCAGTGCCTTTCTCGCGTGCCACACGGTACTGCTCTGGCGTTAACTGCTTTTGCCACTCGTCGGGGGATTTTTCTATTTTCGCCATGGGGTTCTCCTTCCCGCTGGTTGGCCACTCTTCAGAGGCTTATTAAGCAGGCTAGCTTAACACTCTCCTGAGTGACAGTGAGTCGCCTGCTCAAGTTCAGCATGGATGAAACTCCCTAAGATGTGTTTATACGCTGGCCGCGCCGCCGTTACTTCTTGGGTCGTGGGCGCTCTCGATCAGGCCGTCCGGGTGACACACCATGCCGCCCGCATGGCCCATGGTGTCGCTGAAGGCTTCAGGCAACACTTCCACATCGTGTCCGGCGGTAGCTAGGGCCGTCACCAAGGCGTCGTCAAAACGTGCTTCGAGTTTAAGGTTGGTGCTGGTTTCCCCCCAAGTGCGCCCGAGCAACCAGCGCGGCGCGGTGATCGCCTGCTGAAGCGGCATGCCGTGCAGCGCATAGCGCGAAAATACCGCCGCCTGGGTTTGCGGCTGGCCTTCGCCGCCCATGGTGCCGTAGACCATGGTGCGGCCATCGTTAAACTTGGCCAGCGCTGGGTTGAGCGTATGGAAAGGTTTGCGGCCAGGGGCTAAGCCGCGCAGGTCGTCGGGGTTGAGCGAAAAGCTGATGCCGCGGTTTTGCCACAGTACGCCGCTTTCCGGCAGTACCACGCCACTGCCGAACTCCCAATAGATACTCTGAATAAAGCTTACCGCACGCCCTTCGCTATCGACGGTGCCCATCCAAATGGTGTCGCCAGGGGCTGGCTCGTGTGGCCAGGGCAGAGCGCGTTGTGGGTCAATTTGAGCCGCTTCCCGACCAATATTTTCCTCGCTGAGTAACGCCTGCAGTGGTGTGGGAACACGGCCCGGATCAGTCACATTTTGGTCACGTAGGATAAAGGCGCGCTTGGTCGCTTCAAACAGCCCGTGCAGGTGATCGAAACCGTTGGGCTCGTCGGCTTTCAAGCGCTCGTAAATGGCCAAAATCATTAACGAGGCCATGCCCTGGGTCGGTGCAGGCAGGTTATACAGCGTGGCATCTTGGAGGGTGACTTCCAGCGGCGTGACGCGCTGGGCACGGTAGGCGTGAAAGTCAGCCAAGCGCAGGGGGCTGCCCACTGCTTCCAAATCTTTCGCCATGCTAGCGGCCAGTTCGCCGCGATAGAAATCATCTAATCCGGCTTCTGCCAAGCGCTTGAGGGTGGCCGCTAAGCGTGGCTGGCGCAGCCGCTCACCCTCCTGGGGTACCTGGCCGTTAAGCAGCAGGGAATCACTAAAGCCAGGGCTTTGAGACAGGCGCTCAACGTGTTTGGCAGTGAGGGCCTCCTGGCTTTGAGTGACCGAAATACCCGCCTCGGCATGATGAATGGCGTCTGCCAGTAGGGTGGTCAGAGGCAGCTGTTGCCCCCAGCTTGATGCCACGTTCAGCGCTTCATGCCAACCGCCAATCGTGCCCGCCATGGTCAGCGCGGCTTTGGGGCCGCGCTCGGGAATCTGCGTCTCACCGGCGTAGAAATCCGCATTGGCGAGGTCCGCTGTCGGGCCGCAGGCATCGATGGCAACGGGGGCTTTACCGGGCTCATGAATTAACCAAAAACCGTCGCCGCCCAGGGCGTTCATATGCGGATAAACCACCGCAATGGCCGCGGCGGCTGCCACCATGGCTTCCACCGCGTTGCCGCCCTGTTTTAACACATCTCGCCCGGCGCTGGCCGCCAGGTGATGCGGGGCGACGCAGCTGCCGCCGTAACTACGTTGGGTGTGAAGCATCTTAAATTCCTTTGTTATTGATCATGGTTACCAGCCAATGGCGTTCGGCAGCCAAGTGGCAATGCTGGGAAAAATAAACACCAGCGCAACGGCTAAAAACTGCAGCCCGATAAACGGCAGGGCGCCTTTGTAGATATCCAGC
Source organism: Vreelandella maris (assembly GCF_013371085.1). Taxonomy (GTDB): domain Bacteria; phylum Pseudomonadota; class Gammaproteobacteria; order Pseudomonadales; family Halomonadaceae; genus Vreelandella; species Vreelandella maris. The sequence goes on from NZ_JABWCV010000005.1 coordinate 71,051, forward strand.
GTGGTGACCTCTTTGGGGGCCACGCCCTTGAGGAAAAACAGTGACCAGCCAAAGGGTGGGGTAAGAAACGAGGTTTGCAGCACCAACCCCACCAGAATGCCCAGCCATACCATATCGACGCCCATCTGAACGAAGAACGGTAAAAATAGCGGCAGGGCAATATAGCTGATCTCAATCCACTCGAGGAAGAAGCCCAGCACGAACATCAGCAATAGCATAAACAGCAGCGCGCCGAATTCACCGCCCGGCACCCAATCAAACATCCGGGCGACAAGGTGCTCTCCACCCAGGCCACGAAATGCCAGCCCAAATACCTGCGCACTGATCAAGATAAAGAACACCATCGCCGAAATCACCAGCGTGGCCTTGGCGACCTCCTTGAGTAGCGTGAAGGTCAACCGCCCCGAGCAGGCAACAAACACCAGCGCCCCCAGTGCCCCCATTGCGGCGGCCTCGGTAGGGGCCGCAATGCCGCCAATAATCGAACCCAGCACAGCAAATACCAAACCCACTGGCGGGCCCACCACGGTGATCACTTTCATCAGCAGTTGGCGGCGCCCCATCGCTTTACGCTCCTCAATGGGGATGGGGGGCATCAGGTGGGGGTAGAGTTTGGCGATGACCAAAATGGCAATGATATACACCGCCGCGAGCGTTAGCCCCGGCACCATGGCGGCTGCAAACATCGTGCCGACGGACTCGCCGAGTATTTCTGCCAGCAGGATGAGCACCAGGCTGGGTGGAATAATCTGACCCAAGGTGCCGGATGCGCAGATCATCCCGGTGGCCAGCGTTTTAGGATAGCCACGACGCAGAAGCGTTGGCAGCGTGAGAAGGCCCAGCGTCACGATGGTGGCGCCGACAATGCCGGTGGCGGCGCCCAATAAAACGCCGACTAAAATAATCGCCACGCCCATGCCGCCCGGTAAGCCGCCAAAAAGGTGGCCAATCACATCGATCAGCTCTTCGGCCAGCTTCGATTTCTCCAGCATCACCCCCATAAACACAAACAGCGGTATGGCCATAAAGGTGTAGTTAGTGACCACCCCATAAATACGCGATGGCAGCAGGTTAAATAGCATCGGGCCAAAGCCGATATAACCAAAGAAAAAGGCCGTTGCCGCAATACTGATGCCCACCGGAATGCCGATCAGCAGAAACACAAAAAAAGCCACGATCATACCGATCGCTAGCCACTCATTAGGAGACATGCGTTATTCACCTCGTGTGGGTAGGGCAAACACCTGACGCAGCGCGTGGGCCAACCCTTGCAGCGCGAGAAGGACAAAGCCAAATGGGATCAGTGATTTAAGCAACCAGCGAAGAGGCATGCCGCCTGGGTTTGGCGACGCCTCACCACGGGCGTACGACTGCGCTATCCAGGGCAGCGTCAGCCAGGCGATGTACAGGCCCATCACCAGCAGCAACAGCCCGCCGGTCACCTCGATCACCCGTTGTAGCCCCGCCGGGAAACGCTCATAAAAGACGTCGACGCGTACCTGTTCGCCCATCAACAGCAAATACGACATGCCAAACAGCGCGATAGGCGAGATTAAGTGCCACTGCAACTCCTGCAGCCATACCGAGCCAACGCTAAACGCGTAGCGCATCAACACATCGCCAGCGACAAGCCCGACTAATACCACGCAGGTCCAGGCGGCGATCCAGCCAAATAGCCGAACCACCGCCTCAACTCCGTGGACAAAAAATTCCACGGCGCGCATATCAGACTCCGATAATATCGTTTAACCAGGCACGCTCACTGGCACCCGCCCAGCGGTCGTGGTTGGCTTTAAACGCCATGTAGCTATCGTGCACTTTGCGTACTAGTGGGTCAGCGTTGGCCTCTGTGGCCAGCGTGTCTTGGGTGGCTTCACGCAGCGCATCGACAACGGGAGTGGGCAGCATGCTGGCTGTCACGCCTTCGTTTTCGACCAGATCAGTCATGGCTTCACCGTTCACCGCTTCGGACCAAGTGACACTCTCCAAGCAGGCCGCCATACAGGCCGTTTTGACGATCATTTGCAGGTCTTCCGGCAAGCTATCCCAGTGCGTTTTCGAGATCAGCAGCTCGCCGGTGGTGGAGGGTTCGTGCCAACCGGTGGTGTGGTAGAACTTGGCGGCGTTGTGCAGCCCCATGCGGCGGTCTTGGAAGGGGCCAACGAATTCGGCGGCATCGATCACCCCCCGTTCCAGCGCGGGGAAAATTTCGCCACCGGGCAGCACGCGGGCATCGACACCTAGCGAGGAGTACACCTGGCCCGCCAAGCCGGGAACGCGCATGCGTAAACCGTTGAGCTGGCTAATATCCTCGATAGGCTCGCGGAACCAGCCCGTCATCTGCACGCCGGTATTGTTAAGCGGGAACGCCACCATGCCATAGGGCTCATACACTTCGTGCCAGAGCTCCAGGCCGCCGCCGTGATAAAGCCACGCCATATGGCCCATAAAGCTCATCCCAAACGGCACCGTCGTAAAGTATTGGGCCGCAAAGGTGGTGCCCGACCAGAAATAGCTATTAGCAGCATTCATTTCGATGGTGCCGCTTTGAACGGCTTCAAAGCCTTCAAAGGCAGGAATCAGCTCACCGGAAGAGAAGTGCTGAATATTGAGGCGTCCGCCGGACATCGCGTTGATCTTGGCGATCACATCCGTAGGGCTGCCTGGGCCTTCCACGTAAAAGGGCGAACCAGGGCTGTAGGCATTGGTCATGCGCCAGTTAAAGCTTTCCGCTGACTGGGCACGAGCGATTGACGGCGCACCTAAGACTAAACCAGCGGTGGAAGAAACCGCAGCCGTAGTGAGAAACTTTCGACGGGATAAGGACATAGCACACCTCGTTGATTGGGAAGCAGGTCGGCACAGGAACACAATGAGGTAGCAAGGGGTGTGCCATAAAAATCGATTTTATTATAAATAAAAGATTTTTAAGGAGTTTGTAGGTCGAGTCCAAAAGGTAGGTCACTAAGTCGATTAAGTATTTGCACCTTAATGACGCCTAAATTTCGCTAAGAGCACTGCCAGCGTGCACCTTTGCTCTGTGCGGGCGAAACAGCGCTTTTCCCCGGCGACTGGGTTAAGGGCTGAGTTGAGGGCTGGTTTGAGGAGTAGGTAGTTGAAAGCAGGCCAGTTAAGCGAGTGAGGCAGAGTGCTTGACAGCTCAATAAGGTCTGAGTAACATACGCGCCACCTCGACGAGGCAAGCAACGTCCCATTCGTCTAGTGGTCTAGGACACCGCCCTTTCACGGCGGTAACAGGGGTTCGAACCCCCTATGGGACGCCACTTATTTTTGTGTATTTTTAGAGCAAGAATAAGCGGTCGTCAGGGTTATCGGAATGCGGGAATAGCTCAGTGGTAGAGCATCGCCTTGCCAAGGCGAGGGTCGGGAGTTCGAATCTCCTTTCCCGCTCCAATTAGGTGTGTGGTAAGTCAGGCGAGGTCGGGAGCTGGAACGCCAGCCCCGTCGTATCTACTTTCCCGCTCCACGTAGTTGAAGTAATTACAGTGTCCCATTCGTCTAGTGGTCTAGGACACCGCCCTTTCACGGCGGTAACAGGGGTTCGAACCCCCTATGGGACGCCACTTCCGATAAGTTAGGTAAAAAGCTAAGCAAGTGTTCTATAAGCGGGAATAGCTCAGTGGTAGAGCATCGCCTTGCCAAGGCGAGGGTCGGGAGTTCGAATCTCCTTTCCCGCTCCAGTTTAGGTGTGTGGTTAGTCAGGCGAGGTCGGGAGCTGGAACGCCAGCCCGGCTGGGGGCAGCCCCGTCGTATCTACTTTCCCGCTCCAGTTTTGATATATAGTCCCATTCGTCTAGTGGCCTAGGACACCGCCCTTTCACGGCGGTAACAGGGGTTCGAACCCCCTATGGGACGCCATCTAGTGTTACACATCGTTTTGTTTGCGTTGCGGGAATAGCTCAGTGGTAGAGCATCGCCTTGCCAAGGCGAGGGTCGGGAGTTCGAATCTCCTTTCCCGCTCCAATTTGGATGTGTGGTTAAGAGTATTGCCTTGCCACGGCGAGGGTCGTGATCTGGTGCGCCAGCCCGGCGGAAGGCCGCCCCACCGAATCGCCTTTCCCGCTCCAAGCGCTTCTAGTTTTAATTTTTTATCCCTCTGTATTGTTGATGCGCTAGCTACTTGCTGGGCGTCATTTTTTGCGTGTCTGGCGCTCGGCTCGATTGCCCGACTTGAAAAAAGTCGTTTGCGCCCTAATGTTTTACCTTCTCTTCTTATTTTGCTGACAGGACATGTTCATGGCCGAACCGGCATTGTCGATCCGTGGCCTTACCAAAGTGTATGGCAACGGCTTTCAGGCACTCAAAGGTATTGATCTCGACGTCCAGCAGGGCGATTTTTTTGCTTTGTTGGGCCCCAATGGGGCCGGTAAATCCACCACGTTAGGTGTGGTCTGCTCGCTGGTGCAAAAAACTGCGGGCCAAGTGTCCATCTTTGGCATCGATGTTGATAAAGACTTCGCCAAGGCTAAATACCAGCTAGGTGTGGTGCCTCAGGAGTTCAATTTCAACCAGTTCGAAAAGGTGCTCGATATCGTGCTGGCCCAAGCGGGCTATTACGGCATGACCAGTCGCGAAGCCTTGCCTCGTGCTAAACAGCTGCTGACCGACCTTGGCCTATGGGAAAAGCGTAACGGCAGTGCGCGCATGCTCTCCGGTGGCATGAAGCGCCGCCTGATGATTGCCCGGGCGCTGATGCATCGCCCCAAGCTGCTGATTCTCGATGAGCCAACCGCGGGCGTGGATATCGAACTGCGGCGCAGCATGTGGGAGTACATGCGGCGGATCAATCAGGATGAAGGTACCACCATCATTCTGACGACGCACTACTTGGAAGAGGCCGAGAGCCTGTGTCGCAATGTGGCGATCATCAACAATGGCGACATCGTGCGCAATACCAGCGTGCGGGAGCTACTGGCCGAGCTTGATACCGAGACTTTCCTGATCGATTTGGCTGAGCCAGTCGCAGAAGTGCCTCACATCGAAGGGTTTGAATTACACCAGATAGAGCCCACACAGCTTTCGTTGTTGGTTCATCGTGGGCAGCGCTTGAACGATGTATTCAAAGCGTTGAGCGAGCAGGGCATCGAAGTCGTATCCATGCGTAACCGGGCCAATCGCCTGGAGGAGATGTTTGTGTCGATGGTAGAAGGTAGCGGCCAAGGGGCAATAGACCAGCGCGTCGAGAAGAAGGAGGAACGCGTATGAACGCTACGCAAACATTGATCGCGCTATGGACGCTGGTGCTCAAAGAGATCAAACGCTTCACGCGCATTTGGCCGCAAACGCTGCTGCCACCTTCGATCACCATGGCCATGTACTTCATCATCTTCGGTAATCTCATTGGTTCGCGGATTGGCGACATGGATGGCTTCAGCTACATGGACTTTATCGTCCCGGGGCTGATCATGATGTCGGTGATTACCAACAGCTACTCCAACGTGGCATCGAGCTTTTTCTCGAACAAGTTTCAGCGTTCGATTGAAGAGATGATGGTCTCGCCAATGCCCAACTGGGTGATTTTGGCCGGCTTTATCCTGGGCGGCATGGCCCGAGGTTTAGGCGTTGGGTTGATCGTTACCGTCGTTTCGCTGTTCTTTACGCGTTTGACCATGGAGCATCCGCTGCTCACGGTATTAGTGGTGGTGCTCACCTCGGCGCTGTTCTCCATTGGTGGCTTTATCAACGCCTTGCTGGCGAACAAGTTCGATGACATTTCTATCGTGCCGACCTTTATTCTCACGCCGCTGACTTATCTGGGTGGGGTGTTTTACTCTATCTCGATGCTGCCAGACTTCTGGCAGGGCGTTTCCATGCTCAACCCCATTCTGTACATGGTTAACGTCTTCCGCTACGGCTTTCTGGGTGTCTCGGATATCCCCGTTGGTTGGGCGCTGGCTGCTATTTTTGCCTTTATCATCGTGTTATTTGTGGTGGCGTTAACCATGCTAGAGCGTGGTAAAGGTATTCGCAGCTAGTGGTAATACAGCACTGTAAGAGAGAGTAATTATTAATGGCGCATCGTCCAGACACGTTAGAACACGCCCCCCTGGGGCGTGACTCCGCTTACCCCGAGCAGTACGACGTGGGACTTCTCTACCCCATCCCCCGCGCAGCCAACCGCACACCACTGGGGATTGAAGAAGGCGCTCTGCCGTTTGAAGGCGAGGACGAGTGGCACGCCTTTGAAGTCTCCTGGCTGAATAGCCGCGGCAAGCCCATTGTCGCCGTGGCGCGCTTTCGATTACCCGCAAGTTCGCCCAACCTGATTGAATCCAAATCGTGGAAGCTCTACCTCAACAGCTTTAATCAATCCCGGTTTTATAGCCGTCAGGAAGTGATGGAAACGATGGCCAATGACCTTGCCGTGGCGGCGGGGGCTGAGGTGAGTGTCGAGCTGTTTGATGTGGATGCCTCAGAGCTTTCACCACAGCAGTTGCCGGGTGAATGCTTGGACGATTTAGATATCGCAGTAAGCGATTACATACCCAGCAGTGCCCACCTAACGGTAGGGGAAGCGGTCGTCGAGGAGACCCTCTACTCGCATCTGCTGAAATCTAACTGCCCCGTTACTGGCCAGCCGGATTGGGGAAGCGTGTTGATTCGCTATCAAGGGCCCAAAATCGATCGCGAAGGGTTACTGCGTTACCTGATTGGGTTTCGTCAGCATCAGGATTTTCACGAACACTGCGTTGAGCACATCTTCACCGACCTAATGACCCATGCAAAACCAACGCAACTGCTGGTGCTGGCGCGTTACGTGCGTCGTGGTGGATTAGACATTAGCCCCTGGCGCGCAACGCCTGGTCTAACGCCGCCCACGCCGCTGCGCCTAGCAAGGCAGTAAACGGCAATGTTATAAGTGACAATGTTATAAATGACGATGCTATCAATGGCGGTACTCAGTAGCCCACCGATTGGATTTGGAGTTATTAATGGACGCACTCACGCTACTTCACGAACGCAGCTCGATGGGCAAGCTGATTGAGCCAGCGCCTAGCAGCGAACAGCTAAGCGACATCTATCAAGCCGCTTTGCGGGCGCCTGACCATAAAGAGCTGCGCCCCTGGCGCTTTATAGAGTTCAGCGGGGAAGGGCGTGAGCGCCTGGGCGAACTATTTGCCGAGGCGGAGTTCCAGGAAAATCCTAGCGCCGACGACGATACGCTCAACTCGGCGCGCAAAAAGCCGCTGCGGGCGCCGATGATTATCGCCGTGATTGCCAAGGTCACGCCTGGACTCGAAAAAGTGCCCAAAATGGAGCAAGTAATTTCCGCTGGCTGCGCCGCCCACGGTATTCTGCTTGCCGCCCATGCGCTGGGTCTTGGCGCCATGTGGCGCAGTGGCAAGTACGCGTTTGACCCGGTGGTACGCAAAGGATTAAGCCTGGATGAAGATGATGAAGTCGTCGCCTTTATCTACTTGGGCACCTTGGGCGGACGGCATAAGCCCGTGGCACAACATAACGTTGCTGACTTTGTGGAGCGTTGGGACTAGCTATGAATCTGCCCCGTAAGCCAGGCATCCCGCACCCACGTCTGCCACTACCGGAAGGCCAGCAGGAAGACTTAGCCGTCTTTCAGCAGTGGCTGAGTGACGCCATTCCCATGGTAAGTTCGCTAGGCATTAGCGAAATGTTGCGCCAAAGCGATCAGCTGACCTGGCAGTTAGCGCTGGAGCCTAGCCTTAACGACAAAGGCACCGGGTTTGGTGGGGCGCTATCCGCGCAAACCACGTTACAAGGCTGGTGTTGGGTCACCTTATGGCTGCGCGAACAGGGCATCGCCCGCGATGTGGTGGTTGCCGAGGCCACCCAACGCTTTCTAGCACCGGTCACCGATAATTACCGTTTGGTATGCACACCTGCTGAACCTGAAGGCTCTTCTCAACTAGCCCAGCAGCTTGAGGAGCGTGGGAAAGGACGCATTGCGTTAACCCATCAGCTTTATTGTGGCGAGATGCTTTGTCTGGAAGCCAGTGGCAATTACGCGGTGTTGCCGTCACGCTAACCGAAGCGGTAATCGGCCTGAAAAGGCTTGCTATTTCGAGGCTTAGCCCATAGTATGTGCGCCGTTCTGTCGCGAAAGGTAAAGCCTTTCTACAGCGCCAAAACGCGGAGGGGTGTCCGAGTGGTCGAAGGAGCACGCCTGGAAAGTGTGTAAGCCGCAAGGCTTCGAGGGTTCGAATCCCTCCCCCTCCGCCACAGAATTTAGATTAAGCCGCTGATTTTCAGCGGCTTTTTCTTTTCCTGAAAGATATTGATCCACACATAGCAGCTGGTTTCCATGGGCTCGCTCAATATGCCGCTGGACAATATGTATCTCTACGGCATCACGATCCTCCTCCAAGACCAGGCTCTGTCCCTAATGCCAGGCAGTTGAGCCTATTCCTTATAAGTTGACCATGAGACCTTCCCATGTCAGGCACACTGACTCGGTAAGATCCATGCAGTTCAGCGACGCCATTGATGCCATCGCCAAGGCAGCCCCTATGATTTCTCCAGTCTCTCCGAAGTGCTCTCTCCGAAGTACTCTCTCCCGAACTGATCGACACCTGTCTTGAAGAAGCCAGCGTGACCACAATGTGCAAGCGACGCCTGCCTCCTTACTTGCTGCTGACTCATCTTTTTCCTATGTAGAGTTATTTTGCATGCTCCTGATATTACTTAGGGCTGCGGTGAGAATCTTGATCTCCCGAGTTCCGCCCTTCGCGGGTGAACACTGACAACGAGCTATGTAAAGCGACGGTTACCGCGGGAGAGCTTTGGCGCGCTGGTCGCGGACCGGCTAATCTTCAATAAGGATCGGTGTGCCAGGGCGTGTTCGTCGCCGGGAGGAGCCATGCCGTCACGTGACCCGCATCGCCTGGAAATTCCTTTCGGTCGCTTCGAGCGTCGCTTGGGGCTGTCGACAGTTACTTTTCGCCTGCATAAGCGGGAATGGTGTGATGGTTGCCTTTACCTGGGCGTTCGTCTTACCTGATGGAGGGGAGACTATGAGCGAGGCATATACTCAGCCGAATTCGACTTCGCACGAAGTCGGTATCAAGATGCCGGAGGACGTGCTGATACTCCTGCCTGTTCGTAACTTGGTCCTATTCCCGGCGTTGGTACTGCCGATCACCGTGGGTCGACCCAAGTCCCTGGCAGGTATCGAGGAGGCGCTGAAGAATGATCGTCCGGTGGGCGTCATACTGCAGAGGAATCCCGACGCCGTCGATCCTGGGCCTTCTGACCTCTACCGGGTCGGCACCATGGCCAATATCCTTCGCTTCGTGTCGAGCGAGGAGGGCAGACACCAACTAGTCTGCCAGGGCCAGATGCGTTTCCGGATACTGGACTTCATCGATGGGTATCCCTTTTTGCTGGCGAGAGTGGAACTGATCCGGGCGCGAGAGGGGCGTAGTCCGGATGTCGAGGCGCGGTTGTTGACGCTGCGCAAGCGGGCCCTTGAGGCACTTCATCTGTTGCCGCAGATCCCTGACGAGTTGATCCGTGCGGTGCGGGCCATCGATCAACCCGGCCTGATGGCCGACACCATCGCCGGTTACTTGGATCTTTTGCCCGATGAGAAGCAAGAGATTCTGGAGCTCACTGATCTCAAGGCGCGGATGGACAAGGTGCTAGCGCGCCTCGACTATCGAGTGGAGGTGCTCAAGCTGTCGCAAAAGATCAGCGAGCGCACCCATGAGACCATGACTGAGCGTCAGCGCGAGGCAGTGCTGCGCGAGCAACTGCGATCTATCCAGCAGGAACTTGGCGAGGGAGACGAGAAAGCCGAGGAGATTCGCGAACTGGAAGAGCGCATCAACAGTGCTGGCATGCCCGAGGAGGTAGAAACCTTTGCCCGCAAGGAGCTCAAGCGTCTTGAGCGCATGCCTGAGGGCGCCGGGGAGTACTCCATGGCGCGCACCTTCATGGAGTGGTTGCTGGAGCTGCCCTGGTCGAAACTTAGCGAGGAACACCTCGATATTGCCCGCGCTCGGGAGATTCTCGATGCCGATCACTATGGCCTCGAGCGCATCAAGAAGCGCATTATCGAGCATCTGGCGGTTCACAAGCTCAACCCGGAGGGCAAGAGTCCGATCCTGTGCTTTGTCGGCCCGCCGGGGGTTGGCAAGACCTCGCTGGGGCAGAGTATCGCGAGGGCCATGGGCCGCGAGTTTGTGCGTGCAAGCCTTGGCGGGGTCCACGACGAGGCCGAGATCCGCGGCCACCGACGCACCTACATCGGCGCGCTGCCGGGCAATATCATCCAGGGATTGCGCAAGGCCGGCACTCGCAACCCGGTGTTCATGCTGGACGAAATGGACAAGCTCGGCGCCGGTATCCAAGGGGATCCTTCGGCGGCGCTGCTCGAAGTGCTTGATCCGGCGCAGAATAGTGCCTTTCGGGATAACTACCTCGGCGTGCCTTTCGACCTCAGTCGGGTAATGTTCATCGGCACTGCCAACGTGCTCGACCAGATTCCTGGCCCGTTGCGTGACCGGATGGAGGTCATCGAGCTGGCCGGCTATACGGAAGACGAGAAGGTCGAGATTGCTCGGCGATATCTCGTGCCACTCCAGTGCGCGGCCGCAGGACTCTCCGAGGAGCAGCTGACACTCTCCGATGCCGCCTTGCATGCCATCGTGGCGGACTACACCCGCGAAGCGGGGGTGCGCCAGCTTGAGCGGCTGATCGGCCAGGTAGTGCGACACGTAGCCGTGCGCATTGCAGAAGGTGCCCTGGAGCGAGCAGATGTGGATACCATCGACCTGACGGAGTCCCTTGGCCCACCGCGTTTCGAGAACGAAATGGCGATGCGCACCAGCGTGCCTGGTGTCGCCACGGGCTTGGCCTGGACCCCAGTGGGTGGCGATATCCTCTTCATCGAGGCGAGCCAATCACCGGGTAACGGTCGGCTGATTCTCACTGGCCAGCTCGGCGAGGTGATGAAGGAGAGCGCCCAGGCGGCCTTGAGTCTGATCAAGGCCCATGCCGACGAACTGGGTCTGGAGGCCCGGCGCCTGGCCAGGACCGACATCCATGTCCATGTTCCGGCAGGAGCGATCCCTAAGGATGGCCCCAGTGCCGGCACGGCCATCTATACGGCGTTGGTTTCGCTGCTAAGTGGTCGCTGCGTCCGTGAGGACGTCGCCATGACCGGGGAGATCACCCTGCGGGGTCTGGTGCTGCCAGTGGGCGGCATCAAGGAGAAGGTACTCGCGGCCCAACGGGCTGGCATCCGCACCGTGTTGCTGCCAGCGCGCAACCGCAAGGACTGGGAGGAGATTCCTGAGAAGACCCGTGAACGTCTGACCTTCCATTGGATCGAGCATGTCGAGGACGCTACACGGCTGGCACTATGCGATGCGGGCTCCTCAACAGTCACCACACCCAAGGAATCCTGACGGCTGGCTCGTCCGTAAGCGTCGGTATACCTGGGGTGGCGAGGGGGGTGAAGCCCCGTTTGCAGTTTGGCATGTACTCGAGAATGGCCAGCGCCATTGTCGAGTCTTGCCATGGGGAAAAGGTGTCATAAACCTTGATCCGCGTCATGGCTGTCCGATGGGACCCTCCTATACTTTTCCATGTGATCGTATTGGTGGATCGCACATCTCCTGTGGGGCCGGGTAACTTGCCTCATTGGATTTTTTCCGCCTTTCCCGTGAGGTGACTCATCATGACCAACAAGAAATTCAAGGAGGCTTCTCCTTCCTCCACACAGCCCGCCACAATCACCGAAGCTGAGGCTTCGACGTCACGCTACCCGAGCCCTTTCCGTGAGCTGGATCGCATGTTCGACAGCCTTCTGGCTCGGGATTGGATGCACCCCCTGCGCTGGGATCGTCTGTCTGCCCTTGCGCCGCGTCTACCCAGAGTCGATGTTCTCGACAGGGATACTGAAGTAGTGGTTCGCGCCGAGCTTCCCGGTATCGAGCGTGAGGATCTCGATGTCTCGGTAACTGAAAGGGCGGTGACCATCAAGGGTGAGAGTCATAAGGAATCTCGTGAGGAGGAAGGCGAGTACTATCGCTGTGAGATCTCTAGTGGCAGTGTATTGCGTACAGTGGAACTACCTTGCGATATTGATGCCGACAAGGCAGAGGCCAACTTCCGAAACGGCGTACTGGAGCTGACCCTGCCCAAGATCAAAGAGGCGCACCGTCGCAAGTTGGACATCAAGAGTTAAACATCATGGCGTGAGAGGCGCGGGAATATCGCTTCCCGCGCCGTACGCCGAGGACTACATCATGAAGATGACCGGGGTATTAGTTTCGGATCAGACGAGTGCTCGCCTGTTCACGATCAATCTGCCGAAAGCCCCCTTTGAGGAGTTGGCGAGATTGGCCAATCCCGAGGGCCGGCTGCATGAGCGCGACATTGAGTCCGATCGGCCAGGAAGGGCCTTCGATAGCATGGGGCGGGGGCGGCATGCCATGGGAACACGCCATCCGGCGACGGAGCAGCAGGAGATTCGCTTCGCCCAGGAGATAGCGACGCTGCTGGCCGATCACCACCGTCGAGATAGCTTCCAGCGCTTGGTTCTTTGTGCTCCGCCGAAGCTGTTGGGGCTAATACGGGAGGCGTTGCCAAAGCGGGTCGCTGAGTGCCTGCTGCTGGAACTGGACAAGGATCTCGCCCACTTGAGCGACACCGATCTGCGTGCCCATCTGACTGAGCATCTGCCCACCATCATTCAGCCACAGAGTTCGCTATCGGCCTGAGCTTATCCCCGTTGTCTCACCCCGAGACGCGGGCTGTTGGCTCAAGCACGGTGGGCTATAGCCGAAGATTGAGGCAGGGCGGTGGGTCACCTTCTTGACCGTTGAAGGCTTGGCCAGCAGCTAATCGAGGCGCCTTCTGCAGCGGGCCGGGTTCACAGTCAGCGGGTTTTTCTGCTATGTACACAAGAACAATAGGGAATGATCCGCCCGCTCTTCGGATAACTCGCAGGATGGCGTGAGGGGGCTCCATGCGCTCGATCAAGTGTTTAATATAGAAAGTATGGTTGTACCCCTACGGAGAAGTAGGCGAAGCTTTTTCTGGAAATAAGCTAATTGCTGAATTGCATCGTCTCCAGCTTGGCCATTCTTTTCTTAAGCACCATCGATTTTCGGTACAAGGTTAGATCGCTTCTCGATGAAACAGGTCGATAGCTGAAAGGAGTGATGCGCGCTTTCATCTTGGGCAGTCACGGCTTATGCTTTTTGATACACGCACAGTTAGGGAGAAGGAGCATGCCATTGCAATGGACTGGTCAAGTGACGCTACGCATCTTGGGGCCTGTGGAGGAAGAGGTTGTCGTGCAAGGCCAAGACCTTAATTTGGCACACGCTGGCTTACGTATTCTCGATGATGATGAAATCCGACATGAATTCGTCTATCGCTATGACGATCCCAGATTTGAGCTGGTGGTCAACGCAACTGTCGAGACGAATATTGTGGAAGTCGATTCGCCTCTTCTCGATGCAAAAACGGCGGCTGGGTTAGAAGAACAGACTAATACACTGGCCGCTACCTTCCATCATGATCCCGATATTGATGACGAACCTCTGACACCCGTCTCAAGCAATTAATGGAAGGGGTTTGTAAGGGAAAGGGCTTGATCAAATGGGCTTCTACCTTGGATAGTAAAATATTTTTTGGGTAACCTTTTGATCAAGACCAACCCACCAGTTGGAAAGAGGAGCTTCTTTTTACCTACCTGATGATGCCGCTATTATATGCGTACAGACGGTAGAACGGCTTTTAAGGTGAGGTATTCGGCCCTGGCGCTATAGCTACTAACGAAAAGGTTTGCAGGTCAGGTTTAACTCTTGAGTCCGCCTTTCAGGGCTGTTACATCAAAAGTAAAAAATACTTTACCCTATGACTTTTTTCTCAAGATGAAGGTAAAGCGAATCAAATTCACCAGCCTCCTTTAATTTTTGCCAGTCAGGTATGGTTACCTTTTTTTTGTTCATAATTATCAAACCATCGTTACGAAGGGCCTGCAGCACTCGGTTTACGTGCACTGGGGTCATTCCTGTTGCATCTGCCAGCTCTGCTTGGGTGATAGGCATATCAAAAGTGTTCTCATTCTGTACCAGCCCCACCGCCTCCAGGCGCAGCAATAGCTCACAAATAATATGAGCGATCCGTGAATAGCCTTCGCGTTGACCTACATTCAACAACCATTCTCGGAAAATGGAAGCATCCACCAATGTCTCATGCCAGAAAGCTGCAGTGAGGCGAGGGTGGTGCTCAAATAAAAGCGATAAGTCGTGGTGCTGTATGTAACCGAGCTTACAGGGGCTGATTGAAGCAATGTTGATATCAATAACTTGCAAGTGCAGGCTTTGGAGATCAGGCATATCACCAGGAATATGCAGCGCCATTATTTGCCGTTTACCCGCAAGTGTTAATTTGTAGACACATGAAAAGCCTTCCAGCAGTAAGCAGCTTTGACTAGGCTGGTCACCCATTTTAACGATAACTTGGTTAGCCTTTACATCTTGTGTTTGTACCGGTAATTCCTGAAGTGCCCGCTTTTCATCGGCGGTAAGGGTGAAATTACTTTCTAACTTGCGGATCATAAGATAAGTATGAGGAGGCAGGGCGCTAGACATGCTGCTTGGCTCCATGTTTAGCAGGAATGAAGCCTTAGCGACAGTGTCCCTGCTTAAGTTTTAATAAAAACAATGTTTAGGTATATAACCGAATTTTTTATGATGATAAATCAAAATCGACCCTATAAAAAGATTGTTTAAATTGTTTTAGAAGATGAAGAAACTACCCTGCTAACTAGAGGGCTTAGGAAAAATTAATCATATAAATTGGATAATTATATCTTTCTGAAAATAAAGATTATTTTATAATTTTTTAAGATAAATTAAAGCTAGCCTTTTGCAGGCTAGCTTGTCTGATTTTTTAAACTTTCAATATTTTAATATTTGTTAAAGCATTTCGAGCTGGGCATGGGTGTGATGCGCGGCTAGGCGCCCTACGTTAACCACTTCTACGAGCGATTAAAAAGGCAGCACACCGCCGAAGCCAATGCCAAGCACGGCAACGATAACAACAACGATAACGACGATAGTGGTAGTAGAGGGCATGTTCTCTTCCTTTGAGTAGTGAGCGTTGCTACAGCTTAGGCACGATTGCACCATTTTGCACGCTGTCATGCTTACCCGGCTTCCCGCAGCGCCTTTCCCAGCCCGCCAAAATAGTCGCTAAACGCGGCATTGATCTGTTCCCGCTGTGCGCCCTGTGGGTAGAGCCCTTTTTCCGCTTCAAGAGAAGCCTTGGTGCCTTTGACCAGAAAGTGATTGGTGATGGCTGCGTCCTGTACAAATGCCTCAAAGGCGCGTGCGCACAGCTCTTCGGGTTTGCTGTAATAGAGCTGGCCAAGCTTTTTATCCATCTGCACCGAGCTTTGAAACAGATCGCTAGGCTGGTCGCCTTCGGGCTGCAGTAGTACGGCTTTGAAGCAGCGCATCAGCAATTGATTCAGAGGGTGGGCAATGGGCGTTGCATCGGCGAGCCAAGCGGTAGAGGCGAATACACCGGCAGGTGTGCCGCGAAAACACTTACTGGCGATGTAGTGATCAAAAGCATGAATATATTACTCGTGGGCAATGCTGCCGGGGCCTGCGTTTTTGGCTAGCGCAAAGCTGCGTTGGCTGGGGTCGTAATGGGCAGAAACGCCAGGTCGGCCACCGCTGCCGTACTGCAGTGCGATTGTGCCGCGTAATGAAATTAGCGCCTCTGGCCCCTGTAGAATCAACATGAGATCGCACAGCGCATCATGAAACAGCTCGGCGGCACGGTCGCGCTCAGCGCTGGTGACCCAGCGGCCAATCTCGATAGAGCGAAAATCAAACTGGCGTCGGATCAAGGCAAAACTGCTGGCTTGCCTCTGGCGGTGGTCAGGGCCGCTGCGGTAAAAATCCCGCGCTTCAATACTCACTGGTCGCTTCACCTGAACGATGACTGAATGACGCCATGATAAAGCGCCACTAACAGATTGACACTACTGGTGACTTGGATATCTCCTTGCATTCCACCTCAGAGGCCCCCACTAAGTAGCAACAAGGCCTTTTAATAGCCTCATTTTTCACCGCTAGGAGAAAGATATGAGCAAGCGCATTTTGATTGTACTGACATCTCACGATCAGTTGGGCGACACCGGTAATAAAACCGGCTTTTGGCTGGAAGAGTTGGCCGCCCCTTACTATGTCTTCAAAGACGCGGGGGCCGAGGTAACCCTGGCATCGCCTCAAGGTGGTCAGCCGCCGCTGGACCCCAAGAGCGACGCTGAGGATAGCCAAACCGATGAAACGCGCCGCTTCAAGCAAGATGAAAAGGCTAATGCTGAGCTTGCAGCGACCCATCGTTTGGGCGATATGAAGGCCGATGACTTTGATGCGGTGTTCTACCCTGGCGGTCATGGTCCGTTATGGGATCTTGTTGACGATAAAGACTCCATTCGCCTGATCGAAACGTTTATTGCTCAAGGCAAGCCGGTCGCTACCGTTTGCCATGCGCCGATTGTCTTAGTGAATGCCAAGAACAGCGCAGGCGAGCCGCTCGTCAAAGGCCGCCAAGTAACAGGCTTCACCAATGGCGAAGAAAATGCGGTTGGCCTGACTGACATCGTGCCGCATCTGGTCGAAGATGCGCTGCAACAGTGTGGTGGTATCTACACCAAGGCGGAAGATTTCACCCCTTACGTGTGTGAAGATGGCCAGTTGATTACCGGGCAAAACCCGCCTTCTTCAGCGCTAACGGCTAAAACGCTGATGGCGTGGCTGGAGAAATAACCGCTAGGGGGTAAGCAGGCTCAATGATAACGGCGAGGCTATCCTCGCCGTTTCTATTTTGGTCACTGACCATATTCTGACTACCTTTATAAGGTAGCGAGGGGGTTGTTTAAAATAGGTAGTTTTCAGCACGCATCAAGGAGGTGGTCAACATGGAGACGGCGCATATTTATCGGATGAAAACGGCAGAGCACCTTTGCCCGTTTGGTATGAAAACGGTCGATTTGTTAAAGCGTAAGGGATATGAGGTTGACGATCACCCGCTAACCTCCCGAGATGAAATAGAAGCGTTCAAGGCTCGGGAAAATGTCGACACCACGCCGCAAACTTATATCGGCAATAAGCGTATTGGTGGTTATGAAGAGGTGCGTAAGTATCTTGGGATGAGCGTGCCGAATGCGAAAGAGACCACATATCGACCGGTGATCGCGATTTTTGTTACCGCCTTGCTGGTCGGGTTGGCGGTTAGTTGGGTCGCCAACGGTACCTTGATGGCCGCGCGGATGCCTGAATACGCAGTGGCGACGGCCATGGTGCTGTTGGGATTACAGAAACTTCAAGATGTAGAGAGCTTCAGCTCTATGTTCCTTAACTACGACCTGCTGGCTCAGCGCTATGTGCCCTATAGTTATGTATATCCTTACGCTGAAACCCTGGCCGGGATCTTAATGCTGGCAGGCGCTTTGATTTGGCTGGCGGCGCCGTTGGCACTGTTTATCGGTACGGTGGGGGCGGTGTCGGTGTTTAAAGCCGTGTACATCGATAAGCGTGAATTGAAATGCGCGTGTGTTGGCGGAAGCAGCAATGTGCCACTAGGGTTTGTATCGTTAACGGAAAATATCGTAATGATACTGATGGGGCTATGGATGCCGCTTAAAATGTGGTTTTGAGCAGAACTACCAGAGCAGCACCAATAGAACCATTCGCAAGAACCATTCCCAAGAACCAGCCACTAAACGCAAAAGCGCCCTAAACGTGAAGGGCGCTTTTATTTTTACCCAGGCTTTTTAGCGTCTTAATACTGCTAAAAATTATAATTGAGCGACACACCCGTCACGGTCTGCCATTCACTGCCTAAATCGTCAACGATAGGGCTGTCAGAAGCATCACCGGTCAGGTAGCCGGTGCCAACAAAACCGGTGGCAGACCATTGAGGTGTCAAAGTGTAAGTTAGGCTGGTGCTAATCCCTAAACGCCAGGAGCCGCCATCAGGATGATAGCTGGCAATGCCGCTACGCAGGCTGTCACGTGTCGAAACCGCGAACATCGACTCCGTCCACTCTTCGTCGGCATAGGCCACATTCGGGGTAAAGGTAAAGAACGTACGCTCATTGAGAGGCAATCGCCAAGCAGCCGATGCTTCCAGCTCTGCGCCATCCACATCGCCCGTTACCGGCGTGCTTCCCGCCAAGCTATATTTCCACTGCCCTTGCTCCAGCGCTAGCCGTAAACCGAGCGTAGCACCGCCATCCACTTTCTCGAATGCCGAAATATCACCTTCATTATCGCGGCCAAAGGTATAGCCAATAAAAGGCGATACGGTCCAATCCCCATTGCGAATCGCGTGCCATTCAATGCCACTGCGTGGGCTGATTGAAAGGGCATCACCATAGTTTAGGTCGATAGAGGGCCAAAGCTGGGTATCGTAATCGTCGCTGCCCAGATAATCGGGCGCATACAGGACACCCGCGCCGAGACTACCTTCCCATTGCTGGGCCCATGCTTGAGGAGCTATCGCGAGGCTAAGCGCAGCGGCTGGCCACCAGTATTTTGAAATCGTGATCGCACTCATTTTAAGAAGAATTAAGCAAACGTTCATGATTGTATGTGCTTGCTTGGAAGCTTGGCAAGCCGCTTGATAAAATGGCAAACGAGCGTTTAATAATAATTTATTTTCTATTAACTAACACAGGTTAAATAAACATACTTCTATAAAGCGCATTGTGTGCTCAGCGAAAGGAACTCGCGAAAAGGAAGGTTAGACAAGGATTGCTTAAGTAGCACAAGGATGCACAAATAGGATATTTGTAGTGTGCGGTTATGGAGGACCTAATAAGGCTCAACCAAAAATGGTTGAGCTTTATTTTTTGCTGAAGATAGTCAAAAATTAATCAATTGATTGTTTAGTTTTTCATTGATAGCTGGCTGGCTAGGTTGGTGGGCTTGGTTGTTTTTCTATTTTTATCAATAAGTTAACATGCTGGGTGGTCGATATGAAAGCTTAAGTAAATGACAGATTTGCTTTTTATCTAAAGTTTGATTTACTTGAGGTAAGGCCAGTTTCGATTGGGCACTTTAATAAAGATGACTTATGTTAGAGAGCTATATGGCATTTTTTTAATATAACGATGACAGGTTAAGCATTGCCTTAAAACGCGTAGTCGTCACTAAACAAACACTTAGCTTAGTGTAACGATTATTTTCTCATTTACTAACCTAGGTTAGTTAAGGTCGTCGTTAAAAGGTGCATCCTAATCATCAAGCACAAGGATGTGGTGACAAGGAAGACAGTGCCAGGACGGCTTAAACTCTCATGGATGCGCAAACAGGATGTTTGTGAGGAAGAAAGACGCGGTAATAAAGCCCTAGCCAGGGAATGGCTGGGGCTTTTTATTCTGTAATAAATGACGTGAAAGTGACAGTCTTGTGAATTTTTCATTTATAGTAATTAACTTGCTAAGAAAAAGGGCAGATGCGTTAGCCATCTCCCCCTTCATTTTTATTAACCAGCCTGCCCATTAACACGCATGGTGATAATAGAGTGTGCTTAGTTCATTCAAGGGCACTTCAACTGCTGTTTGGCAGTTAAGGCAGCGCACCGTCGCCGTGTTTTTCCCTGTGCCTTCTAAACGAAAGCGATTAAAAAATGGTGACTTGGCTGTCTCTGAATTGCCGCAATGACGACAGATAACATCTAATTCATTGACTTTATTGCTAATTATAATGTCGCGCACGCTGACCTCCTACCATTAGGGTTGATGATGGTTCAGGCGTGGTAACCTCCCTGTTGCTCTGTATCGTTACCGACACGTTTTAATTATAAGTGTCAATTCATATATCCGCCATGTGAAACGTATTGCAATCGTGCATTAAATCGACGCAACAAGGCTTTTTTAATATTAAAGCAATATTTTTTTGATTTAATAACCTGGGATAGATAAACACAGCGCTATCACGTCCATTGTGAGCACACACCACAAGGAAGTGGAAACAGGGAAGGCAACGCCAGGAAGGCTAAACGCTCTCAGGGAAGCACAAACAGGATGTTTGTGAAGAAAATCAGGGAAGGTTTGATAAAGCCCCGGCCAAGGAATGGCTGGGGCTTCTTTTTATACGCGTGTTTTATTTTTTCGCTTTTTTCTTGGTTTTATTGCTGGCGGCAGGGGCGTTGGTGCTGCTTGCCTTGCTTCCTGCTTTGCTTTCGGCCTTGCTCTCTTTGCCGTCACTCTTTTTGCCTTCATCACCGTCGCTATCCGGCTTGTCGCTGCCCTGGTGAGGAAGCGGGCTGGCTTGGTCAAGGCGTGGGTGGTTATCCAGGAACTCACGCTCTAAATCAGGCAGAGCATCCATGGCTTGCAGGGTATGGGTGAGGGCGTGAATAGCCGCCAGCACATCCTGGGTATGGCCGGTTTCCGAGATCGTGTGCATATTGCGGATAGGGAAGCCGATCGAGGTAGCAGCACTATCGATAGAGGCCAGTACACCCGCCATACCATCGGTACCGGTGTCCACGCCCACGATATCGCGCTGCAGCGGAATATCCTGCGCTTTAGCGGCTGTCGCGATAATCCGATTGAGCTGTTCGCTGGCAATCGAACCCACCGCCATGGTGAAGCCCTTGCCCATTTCCAGCGGCTGCATGCGCTTGTCGCCGATGCCTGGCGCGCCCACGTAGTCGTGGTTAACGTCCACGCCAATCAGCGCATCCGGCTTCATTTCACCAGCCATCACGCGGCTGCCGAAGCGGCCAATTTCCTCATAGCTGGCAATCGCAAACAGCACGCGTACATTTTTCGTACCGCCTGCTTCAGCGATCAAGCGCGCCACTTCGGCGGCCACAAAGCAGCCCAGCCCGTTATCCAGGTAAGCGCCATAGAACGTATTAGGGCTGAAGCCGGGGCGGATAGGGCGGTCAAAGATAATCGAATCACCCGGGCGCACGCCCAGGTTCAACACCTGCTGTTTCTTGTTGTCGCCGTGAATCTGTAGATCCAGGTAGATCTGCTCTTTCTTGATCCCTTTGCTGCCATCACGCTGGCCGGGGTCAGAAAAGTGAATGGCGCCCAGTGCTTCAACCGTGCCGCCTTCAATGCAGCGATAGCTGCCAGGGGCATCCGGGTCTTCGCTGAATAGCTTCACTTCATGGCCGATCAGTACGGTAGGCAGGAAGGAATCGGTGTTGATCCAGATCTTGCCGTCTTCGCCAATCGAGCGCACCTGCATACGGATTTTATCCGCATGGCCGATCAGCATGACCTTGAACATATCGTCACGGCCGGGGTGGGTGTCCAGCACAACACCGGCGTTGCCCTTGAACTGGTGCAGGTGCCAGCCTTTAGGTGCAAAGCTTTCAAAATGCGGCTTGAGCACCCCGTAGGTCATTGCGGCTTCAAGGCCCACAGGGCTAGGCGCAGCAAGAATATCGCGCATCAGTTTGAACTGCGCGTCGGGCATGGGTTGTGTCCAGGGTTTTGCTGTATCGCTCATCGTATCGCTCACTTAGTAAGGTGGATGTTCATCGCCTCTAGTCTGCCAGATTCCCACCCCAGGTGTAGAGAAAGCCGTACCGAAAACGCTTATTCATGAAAAGACCTTATGCGTGATCACGAATCAGTTGGCACAGGGCGCTGGCGGAAGGGGGGTGGCGTCGGCTCAATATCATGCCCAGCTCGCGACGGATCGTCGGTTCGACCAGCGGGCGGTGTTCGATGCCATCGGTGGCAATCTGGCGAAAGCTGAGCGAGGGCAGCACGCTAATACCCAAGCCCGCTGCCACCATGCGGCCAACCGTGGCGATCTGGCGTGCATCGCACAAAATATCCAGCCGCTCCCCCACGCTCTGCATGATGCGGTCAATATCTTGGCGTGAACTGGAAAGCCGATTGATACCAATAAACGGATAGGCAGCCAACTGGCTCCACGCCACGGCCGACTGCGCCAGCAGCGGGTGCCCACACGGGCAAACCGCCACATAGCTATCTTCAAGCACGGGTTCAAAGGTGAGATCGTCCGCGTCGCTCGGCGGCACGGAAAGCCCCAAATCAGCGCGACCTTCACGCACCATTTGATTGATCTGCTCGGCCAGCACATCGTGCAGGCTTAAATTAATCCTCGGGTAGGCTTCATGAAAAAGCTTAATCACCCGGGGGAATAACCCAGCCGCCAGCGTCGGCAGCGCCGCCACGGTCACCTTGCCGCGCTGTTTGGAAAACTGGTCGTTGAGATCCTCAAAGGCTTCATTCCAGTCATTCAATAGCCGCACGGCAACCGGTAGGAAAGCGTCGCCTTCCGGGGTCAAGGCAAGCTGACGTGATGTGCGGGCAAATAGCGCACCGCCGACGTTCTCTTCCAGCTTACGTAGCGCAATCGAAATCGCCGGTTGGGAAAGATGGACGCGCTCGCTGGCCTCCGCAAGGCTGCGCGAGTGGGCAACGGCAACAAAAACGCGCAACTGCTGGATGCTTGGATTCATTTAGAAAGTAAAACATAAATTAAAAACTATTCAATATACAAAATGAAACCAGCCCACCATGCTTGGCTTATCGCGATTCGTGCGTCGCGGTCATGTTTTACAACAACCCGTTTTACAATAACCGTATTTACAACAACCCGTTCTACAATAACAAAGGCTCGTACAGCGAGCTTCGGAGAGACAATGAAAACGCTACTTACCGCCATGGTGGCAAGCGCCGCGGTGCTGGCTGCTGCCACTTCCCATGCCGATGAGCGCCTGCTGATTGGTTCTACCTCAAGCTCCTCCAGCCACTACAGCTATTTTGTCGCGGTTAACCAGATCATCAACAACCAGGTCGAAGGTGTGAGTTCTTCTGTCGCTGAAACCGGCGCTACGGTTGATAACCTGCGTCGTTTGGGGCGCGACCAGATCGATATGGGGCTGGTGACCACCAATACCGGCTACCACGCCTATGCCGGTGAGGAAGATTTTGAGGGCCGTCCGGTCGATAACCGTCTGCTGTGGGTCTATACCGTCGCGCCACAAAACGCGGTGATGCGTCAGGATGCCGACGTAGCGACCTTCGCCGACCTGGAGGGTGTGCGTTTCAACCCCGGTATCACCGGCTCAGCCACTGAGAAAACCACCGAAGCGGTCATGCGTACCCTCGGCATCGAGCCGGATTACGTGCGTGGTTCCACCACCGATATGGTGGATGCCATGAAGGATGGCCGGGTGATGGGCTCGGTGAAGTCAGGGGTCGGCGAGCGTTTGGATGGCTCCTCTATGGATATCGCAACGTTCACTCCCATTAGCGTGCTCTCTCTCGATGACGCGCAGGCCGATACGCTGCGCAGCGAAATGCCCGATGTGGCGATTGTCGATGTGCCCGAAGGCGCTGCAGACGGTATCCCCGCTTATACCACCTGGGCGTTTGGGGTTGCCGTTCACGCGCACCCAGATATGGATGAAGAGACCGCCTATCAAATCGTCAAAGCCGTGATGGAAAACCCCGAACCGCAGGTTAACGCCTTTGCCGCGATGAAAGATGCCGATATGGCGAAGATGACCCTGGAGGTTGGCACCGTGCCGCTGCATGCCGGTGCGGCGCGCTATTTCGAAGAGCAGGGGTACGACATCCCCGATGCCTTGCAGCCTGTCCAGTAAGGCCATTCGGAGAAGATGATCATGCGTGAGACAGTCACCAAAGGCTTGGCGCTGCTGTTGGGCGGGCTAATCCTTTATACCTCCGCCACTGGGCCGTTCGAGAGCTTGATTCAGCGGAGTATCTTTCTCGCGCTGGTCATCCTGCTGGGGCTTGCCGTCTACCCATTAGGGGAGGGCAAGCGCTGGCGCCCGCTGGGCATCGCTATCGATGTCGTACTGGCAGTCGGTGTGGTAGGCGCCTGCGGCTATGTGGCGCTTAACCACGAACAAATTCTGGTCGAACTCCCCTGGGCAACGCCCCGCGATATGCTGCTGACCGGCGTACTGCTGGTG
This sequence comes from Vreelandella maris, assembly GCF_013371085.1. Classification (GTDB taxonomy): domain Bacteria; phylum Pseudomonadota; class Gammaproteobacteria; order Pseudomonadales; family Halomonadaceae; genus Vreelandella; species Vreelandella maris. The sequence continues at coordinate 95,027 of NZ_JABWCV010000005.1, forward strand.
GCGATTCTGGAGCTTTCGCGCCGCGCCATTGGGGCTATTTTCCCCCTGCTGGTGTTAGCGGGATTAGCTTACGCGTGGTTCGGCGCGGCCATCCCCGGGCCGCTCGGCCACCGGGGGTTTGACCTCTACTACATGACCGAAACCATTTACCTGGGTGATCTTGGCGTGTGGGGCATGCTGGTGGGCGTTGCCGCCACGACCATTGCCGCTTTCGTGCTGTTCGGCTGTTTACTCCTGCACACCGGGGGCGGCAATACCTTCATGGATTTGGCGCTGCGTATCAGCGGCCGTTCGCCGGGCGGTGCGGCCAAAGTGGCCACGGTCGCGTCCGGGCTGTTTGGCATGGTCAGCGGTAGCGCGGTGGCCAATGTCGCCACCACCGGCAATTTCACCATTCCTATGATGAAGCGCTTGAACTACCCACGTCCGTTCGCGGCGGGGGTAGAAGCGGTCGCCTCCACCGGCGGTCAAATCGCACCGCCGATCCTGGGCGCGGCGGCCTTTATCATGGCGGAAATTCTGGGTGAAAGTTACCTGCGTATCGCCTTGGCGGCCTTGCTGCCCGCCATCCTTTTCTACCTGGGCGTATTTGTCACTATCCACTTGGTGGCCAAACGCCGTCAGCTACAGGTGGTGCCCGATGATGAGCTGCCCAGCTGGGCAGACGTGATACGCCCTGAACGCATCATTCCCATTCTGGCGGCGTTGGGTGGGCTATTTTACGGCGTGCTGAGCGGCCGTTCGATTCAGATGTCCGCTTTTTACGGCATCCTGATGACGGTGCTCACCTTTGTGCCGTTTGCGCTGCTTTCTAAAATGCCGCTGCGCGAGATTCTCGGCAAGCTGGTGGCAGGCCTGGTCGATGCAGGCAAAGGCATGGTGATTATCGGCGTGTTGCTGGCCGGGGCGCAGATACTGGTGGCGATGATCGGCATGACCGGCATTGGCATAACGCTGGCCAGCTTGATTGTCACAGTCGGTGGCGAATCGCTCTTCCTGGTGGCCTTTATCGTTGGCGGTGTGTGTCTGATTTTGGGCATGGGGATACCTACCACGGCGGCGTATGTGCTGGTGGCCTCAGTACTGGCTCCCGCACTCACCACCATCGGTGTCGAGCCCCTGATTGCCCACCTGTTCGTTTTCTACTTTGCGACACTCTCAGTCATCACCCCGCCTGTCTGCATTGCGGTATTCGTGGCCTCAGGCATCGCCGATACCAACTGGCTGCCTGCGGCGGTTGAATCGGTACGCTTGGCGGCGGCGATCTATGTCATTCCTTTCTTGCTATTGATCTACCCAGCGCTGGCGGGCTTTGGCTCTGCTCTGGAGATCGTTTTGGCCAGTTGCCAGGGCGTCGTGTTTGTGATGGCCTTCGCCGCGCTGATGTCTCGGGTAGCCATGACGGGTAAGCGCGTGATTGATGTGGTGGCGCTGATCGCGGTGATTGGGCTGGCGCTGACGCCAGGCTGGCTGACCACGCTGGCAGCGCTAGCTCTGATCATTGGGCTATTTATACGCCGCCGCTCGCTGCTGGATGACGAGCCGATAGTTGCCTCCGGCGACCACCACTCCCTTCAGGCCAAGGAGACACATTTATGAGTTTTTTACTGGGCAGCGGGGCAGGCTTTTCCGGTGACCGTACCGATGCGGCCGTGGCGGTGGTAGCAGAGTTGATCAAGCGACAGCAACCCTCTGCCTTGGTATTCGAAACCCTGGGTGAGCGGACATTGGCGGCCGCCCACCGGGCGATGCGTGAGGACCCCGAAAGCGGGTTTGAACCGCTGCTGGACGAGCTGCTGGCGCCAGTGCTTCGCGATTGCCTGGATCACGGCATTAAAATTCTAGGCAACTTCGGTGCCGCCAACCCTGGTGGCGCGTGCCAGGTCATTGCGGAGCTAGCCGCCCAGCTTGGTCGTCCAGAGGTGCGGATTGCCCAGGTGCACGGCGATGATATCCGCCAGCAACTGCATGGCCTGGACTTGCAGCGTTGGGAGGCCGAACGGCTGGAGATGCCGGACGATGACGCCTTGATTTCCGCCAATGTCTACCTGGGTGCCAAGGCACTGGCCGAAGCGTTAGCCATGCAGGCAGACGTGGTAGTCACCGGGCGGGTAGCCGATCCGGCGCTGTTTTTAGCCCCGCTGATGCACCACTTCGATTGGCCTTGGGACGACTGGGACCGCCTCGCTTGCGGCATGATGGCCGGTCACCTGGCCGAGTGTGGTGCCCAGGTAAGTGGCGGCTACTTTGCCGACCCAGGCTTTAAAGACGTGCCTGGCCTTGCCACGGTGGGCTACCCAATCATCGAAGTAGAGCAGGATGGCAACCTGATCATCACCAAGCCCGCCAATACCGGCGGCTGCGTTACCGAGCAAACGGTGAAAGAGCAACTGCTCTATGAGGTGCATGACCCCGCCAATTACCTGACCCCGGATGTCACGGTGGATCTTACCCACGCCGAAGTACGCCAACTGGCGCCCAATCGAGTGGCGGTTACCGGCATTCGCGGCAAGCCCGCACCTGAACGGTTAAAGACGACCGTATGCTACGAGGGTGGCTGGCAGGGCGAGGCGGAAATTTCCTATGCCGGACCCAATGCGCTGGCAAGGGCGCAATTGGCCGCCCAGGTGCTGCGCGAACGGCTGGTATTTCGCGCCCCGGCTGAGCTGCGAACGCGTTTGGACATCATCGGCCTGGCCAGCGTGTTCGATAGCGATAGCGGTGAGCTACAGCGTAGCGCCGCGCCTTCTACCAGCGGTGATTACCGGCTGCGGCTGGCGGCCGAGCACAGCGAGCGGCGCTGGGTGGCGCGTGCCACGCAAGAGCTTTTGGCGCTTTACTGTGCCGGGCCTGCCGGGGGAGGCGGGGTGCGACGTCAGTTTCAACGGCGGGTATTTACCGCCTCGTACTTGGTAAAACGCAGCGACATTTATGCCCATGCCACGCTATTTGAGTCGCCGACCCAGGAAGCCCACAGGAGCGAACGCTATGCTGCAAGCTGAACCCACACAAACGTCAATGCGTGCGCCCGCCTCGATCTCTCTTCACCAATTGGCGCACGCCCGTGCGGGGGATAAAGGCGAACGCCTCAACGTGGCGCTGTTTGCCTATGAGGCGGATCACTACGCCACCTTGCTGGAACAGGTCACCGAAGAACGAGTGCTGGCGCTCTTCTCCCATCGCGGCGCTAGCCGGGTGCGGCGCTACCCTCTACCTAACTTGGCAGGCATGAACTTCGTGATCGATGATGTGCTTCAAGGCGGCGTTAACGGGGCACTCAATCTGGATGGCCATGGCAAAACGCTGTCGTTTTTGTTGTTAAGCCTGGAGGTTCACCTCTAGCCATTTTTTAACCACGCACTCGACCTAGGTGGTCATGACGTGCTGCTCAAAACACCCTACTATGCGTGAACTTGCATGCGAGCTAATCAATATAGCGATAGCTAACATAATAAAAGTGGTGTTTAAGGAGCAGCCCGATGACCGCAGCAACGCTAGGTTCCCAGCGCTTTAGAGTGCTATTGGCGGGCGTGTTCAGCCAGATATTGTGTGTGGGTATCGCCCGTTTCGCTTATACGCCGCTGCTGCCGGTCATGCAGCAGCAAACCTGGATGGGCGACGCCGATGGTGGCTGGCTGGCGGCGCTCAACTACGCGGGCTATATGCTGGGGGCGGTGTTGGCCGCCACTATCCGCAGTCTCTATATCAAAGACCTCCTATTTCGCTGTGGGTTAATCCTGGCCGTGCTTACTACCGCGGGCATGGCACTCACCGAGCACTTCTGGGTATGGGCGGGGCTGCGTTTTCTGGCGGGTCTTTCCAGCAGTGGCTCAATGTTGCTAGCGTCCGGGTTGATTCTTCACTGGCTAATGCAACACCGCCAGCGCGGCGAGCTGGGCATTCACTTTGCTGGTTTGGGCATTGGTATGGTGGTGGTCTCCGTCGCGGTTGAAATGATGCTGCAGCTTTCGTTTAGCTGGCAGACCCAGTGGTGGGGCTTTAGCTTGCTGGGGGCCGCGTTGTTGGTACCTGCCTGGTACTGGCTGCCGCGCCCGGAAAAGCAAGGTGGCGCGGCGCACACGGCGAATAGCCAACCCGCGATGCCGCCCACGCGCACCTTTATGCGCTGGATGCTGGCTGCCTATTTTTGCGCCGGTTACGGCTATGTGATCAGCGCTACCTTTCTCGTCGCGATTGTCGAGCGTGAGCCGCTGCTGGCGGGAATGGGCAACTGGACCTTCGCCCTGGCCGGTTTAGCCGCAGCCCCCGCGGTGATGCTGTGGGATTTAGTCGCCCGCCGAGTCGGGTACCTGGGGGCGCTGATTATTGCCATGTGCATTCAGGTAGTGGGCATCGTACTGCCTGCGATTACCGCGAACGCGGCGGCGGTGTTGCTCAGCGCCGTGCTTTACGGCGGTACCTTCCTCGGCTGCGTCAGCCTGGTGTTAACCATGGCGGGGCGGCTTTATCCTTCAAGCCCAGCGCGGTTAATGGGGCAGATGACCCTGGCCTACGGCGTTGCCCAGATATGCGCCCCGGCCTTGACCGGCATGCTGGCCGAAGCCTCTGGCAATTACAGCCTAGGGCTTTGGTTGGCAGGCGGCTTTGTGGCCCTGGGCGCTGTGCTGCTGGCCTGTTTACGCCGTGTGGATCAAACCGCCCAGCGCCTGGATGCTGCCGCCAAGGCCGCCGTATACGCCTAGATGCTGTTGGGCATTGCCCGTGAAATCCTATAGGATGAGCGCCTTTTTCTGACAGGGTAACTGGGCAAATGACCTCTTCTGGGCAACCTCGCACCCAGTGGCTAGGCCGCTGGGGGTTTATGTTGGCAGCAACCGGCTCGGCGGTTGGGCTGGGCAATATCTGGAAATTCCCCTATATCACCGGGGAGTTCGGCGGCGGTGCCTTCGTGCTGGTGTACCTGGCCTGTATTTTTGCCGTGGGTGTGCCGGTCATGATGACCGAGATCGCCTTTGGACGGCGCGGCCAGGGCAGCCCAGTGGATGCCATTCGCCGCGTGGTCAATGAATCAGGCCGCTCGTCGGTGTGGTCGCTGATTGGCTGGATGGCCATGCTCTGCGGCTTTATGGTGCTGTCATTTTACGTCGTCGTGGCGGGCTGGTCGTTCTCGTATCTGTGGAAGATGCTGACCGGTGGCCTGTCCGGCAGCAGCGTTAACGATATGGCTGCTGTGTTTGGGGCCAACAACGCTAATCCGCTGAATCTCGGTTTCTGGAGTACCTTAGTGACGCTGCTCACCATGCTGATTGTGGGCAAGGGCGTACAGAAGGGAATCGAGAAGAGTGTCAGTTGGATGATGCCCGGCTTGGTCATCATGCTGGTGATCCTGATTGGCTTTGGCCTGTTTTCCGGTGGCTTTGGCGCGGCGGTTAACTTCCTGTTTTCGTTCAACGCGGGCAGCCTCTCCAGCGAAGGGCTGCTGGCAGCGCTGGGGCATGCCTTCTTTACCCTCTCACTGGCCTCCGGGGCGATTCTTACCTACGGTAGCTACCTGCCCAAAGGTGCCTCGATTGGCCGGACCACGGTCAGTGTTGCCGTGGCGGATACGGTAGTGGCGCTGATGGCGGGGCTGGCGATCTTTCCGGTGATCTTCGCCAACGGCATGGACCCCGGCGAAGGCCCCGGGCTTATTTTCATGAGCCTGCCCCTGGCCTTCCAGGCGATGCCGCTGGGCACGCTGTTTGGCATTTTGTTCTTCCTCATGCTCTCCATGGCCGCGTTGACCTCTGCCATTTCCATGGTCGAGGCGACGGTTTCCTGGCTGTGCGATAACAAAGGCATTTCGCGCCCGGCAGCTGCTTGGGGCACGGGCATTGTGCTGTGGTTGATCAGCACCCTGGCGATGCTGTCATTCAATCTGGGCGCGGATTGGACGCTGGCAGGCAAGACCTTTTTCGACTGGCTGGATTACCTGACCTCACGCTGGATGATGCCGCTGGGCGGCCTGGGCATGGTGATATTGGCAGGCTTTGTATTGAAGAGTGACACCTTCCGCGAAGAGCTGGGGCTGGCTCCGCTGCCGTATGCGCTGTGGCTGGCCATGGTGCGCTACGTTAGCCCGCTCGGCATTGTGGTGATTTTTGTCGATGCGCTGGGTGTTTATCAGGTCTCTTTTGCAGCGCACTGGCCCTGGCTGCTGGCGATACTGGTGGTCATGGCGGCGCTTGGGGAAACCCTAAGCCCGCGGCTGCGTCACGCGCTTCGCGCTGGCTAGCGTTTGCTGCTTGCGCTGTTGCTCCTTCGCCTCGGCCGCTGCCACCGCGCCGGGGTGAGTGCCCACTTTCATCAGCTCATCCCAGCGCGTGGTAAAGCGGTTGGAACGGTGAGCACAGCGTAGCTGCCAGGCAGCAGGCGCGTCGGTCATGCCAAAGTTGATGGTGCCTTGCCCCATACGCTGATTAATCTGATCGACCGTGGCCATCAAGAACGGGTGGCGATCACGGGCCGGGGGATGCAGCAGCGAAAGCTGGTGCTCTTTGGCGTCCACCAAATCAAGCAGCATCACGCCCGCCTTCATAAAACGAAAGCGGGGGCGATGAATCTGCTCCAGCCCCTGGCGTACGGCATCAAGAATCACACGCGTATCGTCGCTGGGCGAGGGGAGCGGGATCAGCGCTTGAGGAAAATATTGCGGCTGGTCGCGGCGGTGACGGTTGGTGTTTAGAAACACCATCACCGCTCGGGCCATGCTGCCCTGTTCACGCAGTTTTTCAGCACTACGCTGGGCGTGACGGCGCAGCGCGTTGTGCACCTCGGTAAACACGCCGGTCGGTTGGCCGAACGAGCGCGAGGTCATAATGCGCTGGCGCGGCTGGTCCAACGCATTCATTTCCAGGCAAGAGGTGCCGCGCAGCTCAAGCGCCGTGCGGGCCAGCACTACTGAAAAGCGCTTGCGCAGCCATTTTTCATCGCTTTCGCGCAAATCCCAGGCGGTGTTGATATCGCCAATCGCCAAACGCTCGGCAAGCCGACGCCCAACGCCCCACACACTGCCCACCGGGGTGCGCTTTAGCAGCGCCTCGGTGGTGTGATCCTGCCCGCTTAATAAGCAAACACCTTCGTAGTGAGGGTCTTGCTTGGCAAGGTGATTAGCCAGTTTGGCAAGTGTATGGGTAGGGGCAAGTCCCACGCACACCGGCAATCCTAAATGACGACGAATACGCTGACGCAGCTTTCGTCCCAGTGCTTCACACTGCTCGGTGGTGAAACCTTCTAAATAGACGAACATTTCATCAATGGAGTAGGGCGCAATCTCTGGGCAGGCATCGCGCAGCAGTTGGGCCAGCCGTGCCGACATATCACCATAAAGCTCGTAATTGGAAGATAGCAGGTGAATCTCGCCACGCTGGCGCAGCCATTCGAGTTTGAAGGCGGGCGTACCCATGGGAATATCCAGCGCCTTCAACTCTGCGGAACGCGCGATCACACAACCGTCGTTGTTGGACATCACCCCAACGGGTTTACCTTCCAGCTTAGGCTGAAATACCCGCTCGCAGCTGACATAGAAGTTATTGGCGTCGACCAGGCCAATCATCGCACGTACTCATGGATGACGGCGCGCACCACACCCCATAGTTGGCAGTCGCTGCCCTCAAGAGGCAAGGGCGGGTAATGGGGATGGGTGGAGCAGAGGTGGGGCGTTCCCTGGTAAAGCGCGTAGCGTTTGATCAACGCTTCGCCCTCCAGCATAGCGACCAGAATGTGGCCCAAGCGAGGCTCGATACCGCGGTCGACGATAAGCAGGTCACCCTCAAAAATCCCCCACCCCTCCATGCTGTTACCGGTAGCGGTGACATAAAACGTCTGGGTAGGGTTTTTAACCAGCCGGATGTTGAGATCCAGCGTACACGGCTCGTAATCCTGCGCAGGCGAAGGAAAACCACTAAAACCAGCACGGCCCAAAAAGGTTAAATACGGCAGCGGCTGGGCGCTTAACGGCAAGGCGGGGGTAAAATGAAAAGACTGGCCCGGCATTGTCGGCATCCTGACTCTTAAAGTGTTGTATGAATATACAGTATTTTTCAGAGTGAAGGAAAATGCAAATAGGCGGGCAGTGCTGAGATTGCTTAACTGAGTTCGCAATGACAAAGAAGGGGCATTCGCAATGACACCGCCACATGCCATCGCGAGGAGCTCTATTACTCCCATGTCATTGCAAAGAACTCTATTTTTCCCCATGTCATTGCGAGGAGCGCAGCGACGCGGCAATCTCAACCATCGGCGGCACTCCAACCCGAGACCGCCGCGCTCCGCTCAATGAAAGGGACTCCTCCCCTCTCGAAGCTTCAAAGAGCTACATTGATAGTTGAACCACTTCAATGCGGAGGGGAAGAGTCATGAACAAGCATAAGACAATAGGTATTGATCTGGCAAAGCGTGTTTTCCAAGTGTGTGTTGTCGACACCCGCCGCCCGCGTGCTCAGGTCAACAAAGAGTTTAAACGGCATCAGGTCTTGGATTTTATGCGCCGCCAACCGGCCTGTCGGGTGTTCATGGAAGCGTGCGGTGGATCGCATTATTGGGCCCGACAGCTGCAGGCCCTCGGCCATAGCGTTGCGCTCATTTCACCCCAGTTTGTGACGCCCTTTCGCAAGGGGCACAAGACCGATGCCAATGACGCGCTCGCGATCGTTGAGGCCGGGTTGCGCCCTGATATGCGCTTCGTGCCGCTCAAAAGCGTCGAGCAACAGGATATTCAGAGCCTGCACCGCATTCGGGAAAGGTATATTCATCAACGCACCCAGTTGATCAATCAGGTTCATGGGTTATTGCAGGAATATGGAGTGATCAGCGGTCGGGGACAGAAAGCGTTAAAGCAACGTGTCTGGCTCGCCCTGGAAGATGCCGATAACGAGCTTTCGATGCTGATGCGTGACTTGATTGCCGAGCAAATGGCGGAGCTGGATCGACTCAACGAGCGTATTCAGTCACTGGATAAACGGGTGGAGCAGATGAGCCGTGCGGTGATGCCTTGTCGCCAACTGTTGGCGATTGAGGGAGTGGGACCGGTGGTCGCCACCCAGCTCTATAGCGCCCTCGGTAACGGCGACGCCTTCAAGAAAGGTCGCCAAGCATCAGCCTATCTGGGGTTAACGCCGACACAACACAGCAGTGGTGGCATCGCGAAGATCAAGGGCATTGGCCGAACGGGGCAAATCTCGCTGAAAGCCGCCCTGATACGCGGCGCACACTCGGCCATCAACACCGTGGGTGACAAGCAGGATGCCAAAAGCCGTTGGCTACGCGCGCTGGTCGCACGCGTTGGCAAGAACAAAGCGGCTGTCGCGTTAGCGAACAAGACAGTGCGAACCGCCTGGGCGGTTCTGCACAGCGGACAGTCCTATTGTAGAGAGTTTAACGAAGGTTCAGCGCTGATGGCGAGCTAAGCGGTAGCACCACCAGCGCCTAAGCGCCGAGAGGCGACTACCTTGTTGCCGGGCAACGATTGATGAAAAACAGGTCAGACCGACCTTCTCAAAACCTGATCATCGCGATGGCTGAAGAAGCCTCCCGCTCGTTGAGGAGAGAAGGTGCGCGACGTTCATCAGGGTCAGGGGATAGCGTCCCCATCAAGAGACCGACTATACGCACGCATCGGCTTATGTTTTTCCATCATCGTCGCTTGCAACCGAGGAGGAGTCCCTATACGCGATGACAAACAAGGGCAACCCCAAGATTGCTTCACTGCGTTCGCAATGACAAAGAGGAAGTCATTCGCAATGACACCGCCCACATGCCATTGCGTTCCCCATGTCATTGCGAGGAGCGCAGCGACGCGGCAATCTCAACCATCGGCGGCACTCCAACCCGAGATCGCCGCGCTCCGCTCGCGAGGACAAAGCACCAAACCCCGAGATTGCTTCACTGCGTTCGCAATGACAAAGAGGAAGTCATTCGCAATGACAAAGAAGAGGCTATTCGGAATGACACCGAAAAGCGTTATTGCCCATTCGGTCAGCATTTAATGACCAACACAACATGAAGCACGCTCATGCACGACCTGACACGGATGCGATGAAAGTAGTGTCAGGCTGCGTTATGATACCGGCCTCGCTTCTTCCATGATGACCCTTTCTCGTTACGAGGTTCCCGCCGATGTTCAGCCGTGATATGTCAATTGCCGGATTCGATGATGTGCTGTTTGATGCCATGCAGAAAGAAGTGGCGCGCCAGGAAGCCCACATCGAACTGATTGCTTCAGAAAACTACGCCAGCCCCCGCGTACTCGAAGCCCAGGGCAGCCAGCTGACCAATAAATACGCCGAAGGTTACCCCGGCAAGCGTTACTACGGCGGCTGTGAATTCGTCGATATCGCTGAAAACCTAGCGATCGATTACGCCAAAGAGCTGTTCGGCGCTACCTACGTCAACGTGCAGCCCCATTCGGGCTCGCAAGCCAACAGCGCCGTTTTCCAGGCATTGGTCAAGCCAGGCGACACCATTTTAGGCATGAGCCTGGATGCTGGCGGTCACCTGACCCACGGTGCCAAGCCGAGCTTTTCGGGCAAGCACTATAATGCCATTCAGTACGGATTGAATGATCAAGAGCTGATCGATTACGACCAAGTGGCTCAGCTGGCTCGTGAGCACAAGCCCAAAATGATCATTGCCGGTTTCTCAGCCTATTCACAAATTGTGGATTGGGCCAAGTTCCGTGAAATCGCCGATGAAGTAGGCGCTTACTTACTGGTTGATATGGCCCACGTCTCGGGTCTGGTAGCGGCGGGTGTTTACCCGAGCCCCTTGCCCCATGCGCACGTGGTCACCTCTACCACCCACAAAACGCTGCGCGGCCCGCGTAGTGGTGTAATTCTTTCTGCTGAAAACGACGCCGATATCGAGAAGAAGCTGCAATCAGCGGTATTCCCCGGCGGCCAAGGCGGCCCCTTGATGCACGTGATCGCGGCCAAGGCAGTCTGCTTCAAAGAAGCCATGTCGCCCGAGTTCAAAACCTACCAACAGCAGGTAGTGAAGAACGCCAAAGCCATGGCCAAGGTGTTTATCGACCGCGGTTACGACATCGTTTCCGGTGGCACCGAAGACCACCTCTTCCTGCTCTCGCTGATCAAGCAAGGCGTAACCGGTAAAGATGCTGATGCGGCGCTTGGCCGTGCCCACATCACCGTGAACAAGAACGCCGTGCCTAACGACCCGCAAAGCCCGTTCGTCACCTCTGGCCTGCGCATTGGCACCCCGGCAGTCACCACGCGCGGTTTCGGCGAAGAAGAGTGTACCCAGCTCGCTGGCTGGATCTGTGACATTCTGGACGTGCTGGCCAAAGGCGAAGACACCAGCGCCATTGAAGCGAAGGTGCTGGATAAAGTAGCTGAGATTTGCGCGCGCCTACCGGTTTACAAATAAGCGACGCTTGCTGTAAGTCGCTAGCCTAGCGTTCGATAAAGCCGTCGAAAGATAATCATCTTCGGCGGCTTTGTCGTTTATGGCTTCTGCAAATGCGCAATGGGAACTTCCACCTGCTGGGGGCGGTTTAATAACGTGAGTAGGAGAAGGGCGCGGTCTTGGCCTTTTAGTTCGGTGAGCTGTGCAAGCTGACCTTTGAACGGTCCTTCGGTGACTTCCACGGCATCGCCAACGTGGAAATACACCTCTTTTGATGCTTCATCCTGAACGCTATTCTGGAGCAAGGTTTCCATGATGTAAGTGGGTACGGCAGCGGGCTGGTTGCCAAAGGTCACAAGGCGCAATACACCCCGTGTAGAACGGATCGGCCGCCAGTTACTGGCCACCTGATCAAGCTCAATAAATAAGTAATGTGGGAAGAGTGGTTCGGTGAGCCACACCAGCTTGTTGCGCCGTTTACGCTGCACCGCCAACACTGGGTGAAAAACATGATAGCCCTGGTTTTCCAAATGGCTCGCCGCGCGGAAAGACTCGCCCCCCTTACATTGGATAAGGTACCATTGCGCGCACTCTGCGCTGGCTTGGCTATCGTAAAGGCCCATGTCGCTCCTTGCGGTAGAATGAGTTAACCCAGGAGGCTGACTAAGCTCAGGGTAAGCGCGCATTGTAACAAAATCGCAGTGACCGAGCGCAGCAAACGATGCATTAAGGGCGCCGTCGGCACGCCAAATGCTAAATAAGACTAGGGCAAGGGAAATGTCCGGAACAATCCCTGGGCGGTAGCGTGCCTGAAAGATTTTTAAGGCGCAGAGCTATGGGGGGCGCGGCTATTTTTACTCAGCTGTAAAGTGCGGCAAGGCAAAAATTGTTGCGATTCAAGGACTGGTCATCGCTGCCGCCCACTCTATCTACAGATATTCACCCGCAGCAGCACAGAGCCTAGCCTTTGTCCACGTGGTGCCTGCTATTAAGAAAATGTATCATGCCGGTTAATTTACAACTGCCTCATGCGCCAATAACTAGTTAGCTAGCGAAATTGAAGCATGAAGCATATACCTAAAAAGGGCATGGGAAAGCGTCCGGAACATCTCAGGGCGGTAGCGTGCCTAAACGTAATCTAGTGAGGTTAAAGCAGTGAGCATGGAGCAACCCCCACGCAGTACTTACCAAGACGATGAAGTTTCATTAGTTGATCTAGCCAAAATTCTTATACGCCGCCGTTGGTGGTTGATCGGTACAAGTGTGATTGTTTTTCTATTGGCGGTGATGTCCACATTACTTCTTCAAGATGGGGCGCTTTATCAATATACTTCTATTTATCAGCAAGCTGAAAAAAAACCTAGTATACCTTTAAATGACTCAGAGTCTCTTGTTCAGCAAGTTGAGAATCTATATTGGCCTAATTATCAGCGTAGCTATAAAGAAGAAAATAATGTTAGCGTCTTACCATTTGACTTGGAAGTAAGTAATCCAGGCAATACTATTCTAATTACGTTGCGCAGCATTGCAGAAGAGGAAGTTCAGGGGCAAGTGATTAGCTTGCATGAAGCTATATTAAATAGTGTGGTATTACACGATGAGAATTCACTGGAAAAGCTAAAATTCAAGCTGGAAGGCAACATTGAGCTAACTTCTACTTTGATGGAGCGTGTTGAGAGTGGAGATTCATATACCGCTGTTGAGATGGCTGTTAACTATGCTGATAGGCTTTTTAAGCTTGAAAGTGAGCTTGATGACCTAGCGAAAGGAGAAGTGCTTGAATATGCCGTTAGTGGAGATGTTCTAGAACCCACGTTAAGCAGTAGTATGATAATTGTTCTCGGAATTATATTTGGTGGTGTCGCTGGTGTCATTGCTGCATTTTTTGTTGAGTTTGTTGTAAGGGTTAGAGGGAGTATGAAGTTAGATGTTATACGGAGTGAATGATTGCTCAATATCTTCTGCTTATAATTACATCTAATAAAGTGTGAGAAAAATGTCAGATCCTAAAAATTTATTAGTAAGTAAGCTAAACAGTAAAAAAGCTATAATTGGTATAGTAGGTTTAGGCTATGTTGGTTTGCCGCTTATGCTTCGTTATAACGAGATAGGCTTCCGCGTTTTAGGGATTGATATTGACGCTGGAAAGGTCAATAGCCTGAATGCGGGAAAAAGCTATATTGAGCACATTTCAAGTGATAAGTTAGCGAAAGCTCGAGAAACCGGCTTTGAAGCTACCACTGATTTTGGGCGGGCCAGTGAGTGCGACGCTCTTATTCTTTGCGTGCCCACGCCGCTGAATAAATACCGCGAGCCAGATATCAGTTTCGTGGTTAATACAACCGAGGCACTTCAACCCTACTTCCGCGAAGGACAGGTGGTGTCACTAGAAAGTACCACCTACCCAGGTACTACCGAAGAGGAACTACTTCCACGCATTCAGAATGATACTCTTACCGTGGGGGTAAATATCTTCTTGATCTACTCGCCCGAGCGTGAAGACCCAGGCAATCCTGATTTTGAGACCCGCACTATACCCAAGGTTTTGGGCGGGCATACTCCTAATTGTCTTGAGGCTGGAAAGGCACTTTACGAACAAGCCATTGATCAAGTCGTAACTGTAAGCACCACTAAAGCGGCGGAAATGACTAAACTGCTGGAAAATATTCACCGTGCAGTCAACATCGGTTTAGTCAACGAGATGAAAATCGTAGCGGATCGTATGGGCATTGATTTGTTCGAAGTCATTGATGCTGCCGCTACCAAGCCGTTCGGTTTTACAGCTTATTATCCAGGGCCAGGTCTTGGCGGTCACTGTATTCCGATTGATCCGTTTTACCTGACATGGAAGGCGCGTGAGTATGGCCTTCATACGCGTTTCATCGAACTGTCGGGCGAAGTTAATCAAGCGATGCCTGAATACGTGGTGAATAAACTCATGGATGGGCTTAACGACGCAGGTAAACCTCTCAAGAACAGCAAAGTTCTTGTGCTAGGCATCGCTTACAAAAAGAACGTAGATGATATGCGAGAGTCGCCATCAGTCACCATTATGGAGCTGTTGCAGGCCAAGGGTGCATTGGTCGCCTACAGTGACCCGCACGTACCCATTTTCCCCAAGATGCGCGAACACCATTTTGATCTCTCCAGCGTTGAGCTAACGGAGCATTCGTTGGCAGAGTATGACGCTGTTGTGCTGGCTACCGATCACGAACGCTTCGACTATGACCTGATCAAGTCAAAGGCACAGCTGATCATTGATAGCCGCGGCAAGTATCGCGAACCCGCCGCCAACGTCATCAAAGCCTGATCCAAATTGGAAAAAGACATGAAGAATTTTGCATTGATCGGCGCAGCGGGCTATATCGCCCCTCGCCACATGAAGGCTATCAAAGAAACCGAGAATCATCTAAGCATCGCGTACGATACTAATGATTCGGTGGGAATTATCGACAGTATTTCTCCAGCCAGTGAATTTTTCACCGAGTTTGAACGCTTTCAGGAGCACGCTTGGCAGCTTAAGCGCAACCCTGAAACCGCCCTAAACTATGTGGCCGTTTGCTCACCCAACTACCTTCACCATGCCCACATCGCGGCGGGTCTACGCCTGGGGTGTGATGTAATTTGTGAAAAGCCTCTGGTACCAACGCCGGAGCTACTGGACGAACTAGCGCTGATCGAGAAAGAAACGGGCAAACGGGTATACAACATTCTGCAGTTACGGCACCACCAGGCCATCCTGGATCTGAAGGAAAAAGTTGCCAGTGAAAACCGCCAGGAGAAGTATGAGGTGGAACTCACCTACATTACTTCACGCGGTAAGTGGTACATGGAAAGCTGGAAAGGCGACCCACGCAAGTCATTCGGCGTAGCCACCAATATCGGCGTTCACTTTTTCGATATGCTGCACTTTATCTTCGGCAAGCTGCAAAAGAATGTACTGCACTATGCCAATGACTATAAAGCCGCAGGTTACTTAGAGTACGAAAAAGCCAGAGTGCCTTGGTTTCTCTCTATTGATGCAGATGACTTACCCGACAGCGTAAAAGGCAAACAACCTACCTATCGTTCTATTACCTGCGAGGGTGACCAGATTGAGTTCTCCGGTGGCTTTACTGATTTACATACCATCAGCTACCAAGAAATCCTGGCAGGTCGGGGTTACGGAATAGAAGATGCCCGTCATTGTGTCGAAACAGTTAATGTTATTCGCAACGCAATGCCGCAAAAGCCTGAGCCAAATGAAGGCCACCCTTTTTTAAATAGACTCATAAAATAAAAATGGAGCACTATTAAAAATGCCTGTAACGATTCACCCTAGCGCAATTGTCGACGAAGGCGCCCAAATTGGTGAAGGCTCCCGCGTGTGGCACTTTGTACACGTATGTGGCGGCGCCAAAATAGGCAAAAACGTTTCCATGGGCCAAGGCGTGTTTGTGGGTAACAAAGTCACCATTGGTGATAATTGTAAAATTCAAAATAACGTCTCGGTTTATGACAACGTCCACCTGGAAGAAGGTGTATTTTGTGGCCCCAGCATGGTGTTCACTAACGTCTATAACCCCCGCTCGCTGATTGAGCGCAAGGACGAATACCTCAATACCATTGTTCGCCGAGGGGCCAGCTTAGGTGCCAATTGTACTATCGTATGCGGCGTAACCATCGGCCGTTATGCCTTTATCGGCGCAGGTGCAGTCGTTAACAAAGATGTACCCGATTATGCTTTGGTGGTAGGCGTGCCAGCCAAACAGATTGGCTGGATGAGCGAGTTTGGTGAACAGCTGAACTTGCCTGTTAGCGGAGAAGGCGAAACGGTTTGCGCTCACACTGGTACAAAGTATCAGCTCAAAAACGGGCAGCTCTCCAAAGCTTGAACAGTAGATAGCCCTTGCATATCACTTTATTCGAAGGTTAACCAAGCATGCAGTTTATCGACCTAGCCGCCCAGCAAGCCAGAATCAAAGACAAGATCGATGCCAATATCCAGAAGGTGCTGGCGCACGGAAAATATATTTTAGGTCCGGAAGTGGCAGAGCTAGAAGAGAAGCTAGTTGAATTTACTGGCGCAAAATACTGCATAACCGTAGCCAATGGCACCGACGCTCTTCAGATCGCCCAAATGGCACTTGGCATAGGGCCTAGTGACGAAGTGATCGTACCTGGTTTTAGTTATATTGCCACCGCAGAAACTCCGGCTCTTCTGGGTGCAAAACCGGTTTATATAGACATAGATCCTCGTACTTACAACATGGACCCGGCAAAGCTGGAAGCCGCCATTACCCCGCGTACCAAGGCGATCATTCCTGTCTCGCTATACGGGCAGTGTGCAGATTTTGATGCCATTAATGCTATTGCAGAGAAGCATGGCATCCCAGTCATTGAGGATGGCGCACAAAGCTTTGGTGCCAGTTACAAGGGCAAGAAATCCTGCAACCTGAGTACTATCGGCTGTACGAGTTTCTTTCCTTCAAAACCATTGGGATGTTATGGCGACGGTGGGGCAATCTTTACTAACGATGAAGAACTGGCAACCATCCTTCGCCAGATCGCCCGGCACGGGCAAGACCGACGCTACCACCATATTCGAGTCGGCGTTAACAGTCGCTTGGATACGCTACAAGCAGCCATTTTGATTCCAAAGCTTGAAATCTTTAAGGAAGAGATCGAGCTTCGTAATCAAGCAGCCAAGCGTTATACCCGCCTATTAAATGAGGCGGGCGTTGCAACAACACCCATCATTGAGAAACACAATGTTTCAGCCTGGGCTCAGTACACAATTCGTGTGGAAAATCGAGACAAACTTCAAATGAAGATGAAAGAGCTCGGAATTCCGACGACTGTTCATTACCCTATACCACTAAATAGGCAGCCTGCCGTAGCTGATGATTTAGTGCAATTACCCGTTGGGGATAAAATGGCTGACCAGGTCGTAAGTTTACCGATGCATCCTTATATAGAGGAAAGTCAGATTGAATATTTAGTAGTTACGTTGATTGGCGCCTCGAATCTAAACTTCAAAATACAACATTAAGATAAATGATGATCTATCAACACAGACTGATTTTTATTTTTTTATGAAGCGTCATGTTTATCGACTTCTTCCTAAAAGCCGTATTG
This sequence comes from Vreelandella maris, assembly GCF_013371085.1. GTDB lineage: Bacteria > Pseudomonadota > Gammaproteobacteria > Pseudomonadales > Halomonadaceae > Vreelandella > Vreelandella maris. Next base: position 112,505 of record NZ_JABWCV010000005.1, read on the forward strand.
GGCGTAGTATTGCTGTATTAATGAGTGGCACAGCTGTAGCACAGGCAATGACAGCAGTATCTATGCCTATTGTCACGAGACTTTATACGCCTGAAATGATAGGTGTAATCTCTGTGTACCTATCTTTTTTTAACTTTTGGTTAACGCTTTTAACTTGGCGATATGAAAGCGCTCTACTAATTGCAGAAGATGAGCAAGAGTCACATCATATTTTTAGGCTGGGAGCCATTTTAGCGCTTATAACAGCTCTTTTGGCTATTCCTGTTTTAAGTGGGCTGCAATACACTGGAACGCTGGGGTTTGAAGTTTTACCGCCATGGGCACCTTTAGTATTGTTTATGTCATTATTAGGCTACGGTTGGTTCATGCTTTATCGGTGTTGGTTGTTGAGATTACAAGAAGTTCGAATTATCACTATGTCAACTATCGCTCGTGCAGGTGCTAACGCTGGGGCTAGGATAGCTTTAGGTGGCTTAAGTTTTGGTATGTATGGTCTATTTATTGCCGAAGTACTTGGCTCATGGTCAGCTTTAGGTGCTGTAAGAAAGAAAACTAAGAAGTTACTCAAAACACCAATTCCAATTTGGAGTTTAGGCAGCTTAAAACAAGCTGCTATACGCTACAAGAAATTTGCTCAGTATGAGATGCCATCAGCGGTAGTAAACCAAATGGCTATAGCTCTGCCTGTTCCGATTGTTGGTATGCTTTATGGAGCTAGTGCTGCTGGTTGGTTTGGATTAGCGAGACTACTTTACGCTATACCTAACGGGCAGATCGGGAAAACTGCAGGTGATGTCTTTCAAATGGAACTTGGAAGCCTCGTTCGAGAGGGTGACTATAAAAAAGGTGAAAAATTATTCTATAAATTCTCAATTCGATTGACCTGTGTCGGATTGGTCCCGCTTTTACTAGCAATATTTTTAGCTCCTCGTTTCGTTCCTTATATATTCGGCAAGGATTGGTCTGGCATGGGGGATATCGTTGCTCACATGGCTCCTTGGATGTTTATGTCATTAGTTGTGGGAAGTATGAGTCGTGCCTTATCAGTCCTCCAGAAGCAGCAATGGAAGCTTCTATATGATGCTTCTGCTTTAAGTGTTGTCTTAGTAGCATTTTTTTTAGCGAGAGAAAATAAACTTGATTTGATAAACTTCGTAGACGTTCTGTCAAGTGGCATGGTTTTGGCTTATATCGTTTATTTCTTAGTTATTTCTCTAACAATTAAGAAAATGTCAGCTCGATCTCTGAAATAATAATATCATTGATGATAGTCTGAGCAAATTTTCTTGCTTTGTCTAAATTCTTAGATATCTAGTTAGAAGTTTAATTTAAAACCGCGTTTTTTATGTAAATGAAGACTCACATGAGATTGTAATGATGATAAAGTTATTGTCTAATAGAATGTTTTTTTTAAGTGTTTGCTTGATTTTTAGAATCGTTGTTGACTTTTCTTATGTTTTATTTGTATACCCTTTGTATGAGTATTCTGGATTTCCTCTCAGTTTTTCTTTTTATAGCTATTCTTTGTCCTGGTTGGTTTATTTATTCTGTTTAATGCTGTCTCCACACCTTCTTAATAAAGTCTCGGATTACTTTATAACATCTTTTCTTTTAACTATTATAGCTCCTTTAAGTAGTCTTGTAGGTTTATCAAACCTTGACCAATTTTCACTGTTTATTACTGCATTTGTATTTTTATTTTTCAGACTTTTCCAACATGGTAGTTTACTGTCAAAGCTAATGCCTGTTCCTGGTGTTATGAAAGTCTCAGAAGGGCGTGCTTTCTTATTGATATTTTCAACTGTTTCAGTGTGTATTCTCATCTTTTGGTATTTTTATTCTGGAGCATTTCAGTTTTTCAACTTGAATATTTTTAAAGTTTATGATTTTAGATCCCAGAGTGCGCAGCTGGCAAATGTTGGCTTTTTTAGCTATTTTAATAATTGGGTTTTTGGTGTTTTTTCAGTGTTTTTAATGAGCTATTGTTTGTATAGGAAAAGCTATATTGGGTTTTTGATTCTTTTTTTAATACAGCTGTTTTTTTATGGGGTTTCAAATCATAAGTCTGTGCTGCTCTATCCAGTAATGATTTTAGTCATTTGGTTTTACTTTAGATATACTAGAGCAATTTCTGTAGTACCTTTAGGTTTCTCGGTGATTTTCATTGGTTGCTTATTAAGTTACTTAGCATTTGATCATTTGATCGCAGGGTCACTTTTCATTAGGCGAGTTTTTTTTGTACCAGCTAAATTAACATTAGACTATTTTTCTTTTTTTTCAGCGAATGAGCTTGTCTGGTGGAGTAACTCGGTTCTATCTAGATTTATAGAATATCCTTATGATCTGACAATAAGTAAAGTGATTGGTGAATATAATGGGAGTGGGTTCTCGGCAAATAATGGCTTCATTTCAGCAGGGTATGCACATGCTAATTTGATAGGTGTTGCTATATATACATTCATTTTTTCTTACTTCCTAAAAGTGTTGGACTCTTTAGTAATTAAATCAGATGTTCCTATATGGTTGGCATTGTGTATGACAATTGTTCCACTTCGGGCAGCTTTAATTTCATCTGACCTATTAACCACTATGCTTACACATGGCTTAGCTATTAGTTTATTAATGGTTATGCTATTTAGGCGTTCGTCTAATCTAAATAAAACTTGTTGTTATAAAAATGACTAAAATTGCACATTTGTCTTCAGTCCATAAGCGTACTGATACTCGTATTTTCCTTAAGGAATGTAGTTCTCTTGCCAATCACGGTTATTCTACTTATTTGATTGTGGCTGATGGCCAAGGCGATGAGGTTAAAAATGGCGTCGCTATATTTGATGTGGGTGACTCTAAAAATCGTTTAGCTCGTATATCAAAGGCTCCTGGAAGGGTGCTTAACCGTGCATTAAAGATTGATGCTGATCTTTATCATTTGCATGATCCAGAACTAATCCCGATTGGTCTTAAGCTTAAAAAGCTAGGTAAAAAGGTCATATTCGATGCTCACGAAGATGTTCCAAAGCAAATATTAGGGAAGCCTTACCTGAATTGGTTGGCTAGACAAACAATATCTAAAATCTTTGGTGTGTTTGAGAAGTATGCTTGTCGTAAGCTAGATGCTGTAGTCGCTGCTACTCCCTATATTAGGGATAAGTTTACTGCAATGGGTGTGAACTCAGTAGATATTAACAACTACCCTTTGTTAGGTGAGCTTTCAATCGGAGAAGTTGATTGGTCGCAAAAGAAGGATCAGGTAGTCTATGTTGGAGGGCTAGGAAGTATTCGTGGAATACACGAAATGGTTAAGGCTATAGCTCTAACCGAAAATAGTGTTGAATTTGTTCTGGGTGGGAATTTCGTTCAGCCTAGTTTTGAATCAAAAGTCCGTGCTGAAGCAGGATGGCAAAAAGTTAAGTATCTCGGTTGGTTAGATCGGAATGGAGTGAAAGATTCACTAAATGAATCTGTCGCTGGACTTGTGACTCTTCATCCTATAATCAATTATTTGGATTCATTGCCAGTGAAGATGTTTGAATATATGGCCGCAGGTTTACCTGTGATTGCTTCCAACTTCTCTCTATGGGAAAAGATCATCGAAGGTAATCAATGTGGGCTATGCGTGGATCCTCTTGATCCAAAAGCGATTGCTGAGGCGATTGATTATCTAGTCTCTCATCCAATAGAAGCTAAAAAGATGGGTCATAACGGCCAGAAGGCTGTGTTAGAAAAATATAATTGGATTAATGAAGAGCAGAAGCTATTGGCATTTTACAAAGAGCTAGGACTAAACTAAATGCACCTTTTATTAATATTTATTTTTATTTTAATGGGTTGTAGTGATGATGCAGTTAGTAATTCTTCTGGATCTAATAACGAAGTCGTTAATGGAACAGGTGGCGAAATTAATGCCTTAGAAGAAGATGGCGAAAGAGTGTTAAATAGAGCGCTATTTTGTGAATATCTCAATGAACCTTTATGGACGCAGCGTAATGCCTATGATGCAGCTCACTTACTAATGATTCCTCTTGAGTACGCATTCGAATTCAATGATGAGGTCCTGTTAGACTGTTTTTCGAACTATATTAGTAATTTGAAAAAAACTGTATCAAATAAATCTTGGGAAATTCCAGGTCGTCTTAATTGGCTTCAGCATCTTCATCTTGTTGGACGTTATTATGTGCTTTCAGATAATATTATCGGATCAGATTGGCTCCTGAATGAGTTTCAAAAACTTTGGTCTGACGAGCCCGCTTGGCTTTGGGCAAGAGATCCATTCGGTGGGATTAAAGAAAGAATTGGTTGGAAGCTTACAACACCTGACAAAGAAATATCTCAATCATATTACAACGTAATATTTGATGAAGATTATTTCGCACTTTCATTAGGTTTAGATCTATACGGACTATATTCTCGTGCTGATCGACTAAATGAATGCACAGGCTGTGTTGAAGCGAAAGACTTCTTTCTTACCATTTTTAAAGATAGAGTTGAATGGTACGGTGATGGGTGGTTGATTGATGTTGGTCGCTGGCGGGATCATCGTGACCATGCTTATGCTAGTTATTATAGAGAACCGGTATCTTTAGAAGGTGAGGTTTTAAGCCCACAGCCGAGGAACGATGCTGTCACTGATTCCAGCCATGCTTTTCGTTATCCTTCCTGGCTAAGATCCGCACAGTTAGCTTTAAAAGAAGATTCTGCATTCATACATGATTTGCAAACTGGTCTTAAGTTTCAGTTTTTAAATGTTATTTTAGTATCAGGACAAGAAGGCGTCCCGATGTTAAATAATTATATGGACGGTAAAAATGGCTGGTTTCGTTATAACTATGCTAGTCATAAAGGTGCCTTAAATGGGTATGGCCCCTATTCCTTATCTGGTAGTTTTGCAATTGGTTGGTGGAGCCTGCTAGGTGGTGAAAACATATCTTCTGAATATGATTCCCTTATAGAGGCTTTCCCACTTGAAAGCGCTGAACTTCAGCTCTATGCAGGAAGCTCAACAAGAGAGCAGCATCCGCTAGTAAGTGATAAATGGAATAATGGTATGATGATGAGTATAGCTCAAATGTCATCTTTATTATCATTAGCTCGATTGTAAGCATTGGTAAAGTAAGTTCTTAAGACTGTTTTTTAGTATGTGATGCTTGGGTTCAATGCGGTTCGTTGAAGTATTAAAGATTGCATCTTGAAATAGCAGTGTTTTATCTGATGTGTCGTGCTGGTTTTAATATTTTGAAGCTTATTTTTAACATTAATGAAAAAAAATACAGTTTTTGTTATGCTCGAATCTTTTTGGTGCTTTGTGTGGGTTAAAATTGAGGCTTGTTATGTTTTTTTTTTAAAGCTTACACTATAGTAGTGATGAGCATTACATATGGTTGAATATTAATTGATTAGCGGAGCGCCTGAGTGAAGATTATTTACCTACACCAATACTTCAATACTCCTGAAATGTCCGGTGGTACCCGCTCCTATGAAATGGCCCGTCGTATGGTTGCGGCTGGTCATGAAGTCCACATGATTACAAGCTACCGGGAAACAGATTCTCAAAAAAAAGGCTGGTTTAAAACTCAAGAGGCTGGAATTAACGTCCATTGGTTTCCGGTGCCATACTCTAATCTTATGGGCTTCAGCCAGCGACTAAAAGCATTTATTTCCTTTGCTCTTGCAGCGAGAAAAAAGGTAATTGAGAATGGTGGCGATATAATTTTCGCCACCAGTACCCCACTTACTATTGCCATACCAGCTGTTATGGCGTCACGAAAGAAGAAGATCCCCATGGTTTTTGAGGTTCGGGATTTGTGGCCAGAATTACCGATAGCAGTAGGGGCACTAAAAAACCCTCTGCTGCGTTTTAGTGCCTGCAAACTTGAGCGCTGGGCCTACCACAATGCCGAAGCTGTAGTAGCGCTTTCTCCTGGCATGAAAGAAGGTGTTGTACGTACCGATTATCCAGCAGAGCGTGTGTCAGTTATTCCTAACAGTAGTGATAATGCCGAATTTCAGCATGACCCAGCTGCAGCATCTCGCTTTCGCTCTGAACGTGAGTGGTTAGGCGATAGGCCTTTACTTGTCTATACGGGTACATTTGGTTCAATAAATGGTGTTGGCTACTTGGTTAACTTAGCCAACGAATTTAAAAAATTAAACTCTGATGTTCGCATTTTGCTGGTTGGTGACGGGGCTGAGCGAGGCAAGGTAATCTCGGAGGCTGAGCAAGCCGGTGTACTTGGTTTCAATCTGTTTGTTGAAGATAAACTACCCAAACGGGAAATTCCCGCGTTACTTAGCGCTGCAACTATGGCATCCGTTCTCTTTATTGATTTACCAGAGATGCGACCTAACTCTGCTAACAAGTTTTTTGATGCGTTAGCCTCTGGTACTCCTGTAATGCTTAACTATGGGGGCTGGATGCATGAGTTAGTGAAGCAGCGTGAATGTGGCCTTGCAATGTGGGGAAAGTCAGTTGCTGAAGTGGCAGTTGAGCTTAATGAGCTAATGCAAGATGTAAATTGGCTAGCGAAAGCGGGAGGCGCAGCAAGGCAACTAGCTGAGGATTGTTTTGCCAGGGATAAGCTGGCTAAACAATTAATGTTAGTTTTAGAAACTGTTGTTGAGGGTGCTCCTCATAGAGCAGAACAGATTGCGCCTGGTAATTATTTTTTTAACTCATAATATCTAAGTCATATTTTAAGAGAAAATTATGTTTAAGCGGCTAGTGGATATTATTGGATCAGCTGTTGGTCTTTTATTGTTTCTCCCGGTTATAGTAATAGTGTCATGGCATGTGAGTCGCAAACTCGGTGCTCCTGTTTTTTTCCGACAAACCCGCCCTGGCATGAGTGGTAAACCATTCGAAATGATCAAATTCCGGACCATGAAAGATGCTTCGGATGCAAAAGGCAACCCTCTACCGGACTCTGAACGAATGACTCCTTTCGGCCAATTCCTACGCTCCACCAGCCTTGATGAACTTCCCGAATTGTGGAACGTGCTGAAAGGCGATATGAGCCTTGTTGGCCCGCGTCCTTTACTTATGGAATATTTGCCGCTGTATTCCAAAGAGCAATACCGGCGCCATGAAGTGCGTCCTGGTGTTACTGGTTGGGCACAGATAAATGGCCGGAATGCTATCTCCTGGGAAGACAAGTTCAAGCTGGATGTTTGGTATGTAGATAACCGCTCGTTTTGGCTGGATATGAAGATACTGTTTCTAACAGTGAAAAAGGTACTGGCTCGTGATGGGGTAAGCGGTGAAGGTGAGGTAACTATGCCTAAATTTACCGGGAACAAAGATTAATGCATCTCGCGGTCCTTGGTGCTAGCGGGCATGGCAAAGTGGTGGCGGATGCCGCTGAGCTATTGGGTTGGGATCGGATTATTTTTTTCGATGATGCTTGGCCGACTCTGAGAAACAATGGCCCCTGGGCTGTCGATGGCGATACCAGTACTTTGCTGAGTCGTATAGCCGATTTTGATGGCGTGGTGGTTGCGATTGGTAACAATCATATCCGTGCGGAAAAACAGAGTCGCCTTAGTGATGCTGGGGGTAAGCTGGCAACGATTGTTCATCCCTCTGCCATCATTAGTCCTCATGCGTCCATTGGCGAAGGGGTTGTGGTTTTTGGAAATGCTGTCGTTAATGCCTGTGCGGTTATCGGTTTAGGGGCTATTGTTAATACCGGCGCCGTTATCGAACATGATTGTATAGTTGGTGAATTCTCGCATTTGAGTTCGAACGCAGTTTTGGCAGGAGGCGTCAACATTGGCCCCGAAGCGTGGATAGGTGCCTGCGCTGCCGTTCGCCAATTGTTAACGGTTGGCGCCGGAGCCATTGTAGGGATGGGGGCGGTGGTTACTCGCGATGTACCACCAGGCCTGACGGTGATTGGTAGTCCCGCGAAAATGCTTTCTCGCTAAATCTTTAGCGCGTTACAAGTTGCTCAGTGCGTGCAGTAAATCCTGACAGGAATATTGAGAAATCTATGTTAAATAGCCCATTTTCCCCATGGCCTTCTTTTACTGATGAAGAAGCCCAAGCGGTGTCAAAGGTTCTACTTTCTAATAAGGTTAATTACTGGACAGGCCAAGAAGGACGCGAGTTTGAGAAAGAATTTGCTGCTTTCGCCCAGAGTGATTACGCCATTGCAGTTGCCAATGGCACTAATGCGCTTGATCTTGCTATGAAGGGGTTGGGAATTGGTCCTGGTGATGAGGTGATTGTTACTTCCAGGACTTTTCTGGCGTCTGTGTCTTCCATCGTTACGGCAGGAGCTGTTCCGGTATTTGCCGATGTAGAGCGAGATAATCAGAATATCTCTGCAGACACGGTTAGGGCAGTGCTGACCGATAAGACCCGAGCTATTGTTTGCGTGCACCTAGCAGGTTGGCCCTGTGAAATGGATGACATCATGTCGCTTGCCAGCGAGAAGGGCCTTTACGTGATTGAAGACTGCGCCCAGGCTCATGGTGCTTCCTACAAGGGCCGCTCTGTGGGCTCCATTGGGCATGTAGGCTGCTGGTCTTTCTGCCAGGATAAGATCATGACAACCGGCGGTGAAGGCGGCATGGTGACCACCAATGATCGTGAGCTTTGGTCGCGTATGTGGTCTTACAAGGATCATGGTAAGAGCTGGGAAGTGGTCTATGAACATGAGCATCCGCCGGGTTTCCGCTGGCTGCATGAAAGCTTTGGCACCAATTTCCGTATGACGGAAATGCAGGCGACCATTGGCCGTATTCAGCTAAGCCGTATGCCGGAGTGGTCCACCGCACGTCAGCGCAACGCTGCTGCCATTTGGGAGTGTGCTCGGGCGTTGCCGGGTCTTCGAGTTCCCGAAGTTCCGAGCTACATTAGCCATGCAGCTTATAAGTGTTATGTATTTGCTGAGCCGGAACAGTTGGCTGATGACTGGGACCGAGATCGCATTCAGAATGAAATGGTGGCGGCGGGCGTTCCATGTTTTTCAGGTTCTTGTTCCGAGGTGTATCTGGAAAAAGCTTTTGATGGTACTTGTTGGCGGCCTGAACAATCGTTACCGGTGGTTCATGAGTTGGGCGAAACGAGTTTGATGTTCCTCTGTCATCCCACCCTCACGGAGGCTGAGTTAGACAAAACGTGCAGTGTAATTAAGGATGTGATGGCTAAGGCTGCCAAATAGCAGGGACGCAAGTCTGAGTTAAAGTTATAGGAACACAAATGAAAATTGCTATTGCAGGTACAGGCTATGTAGGCCTTTCTAATGCCATGCTGCTGGCTCAACACAATGAAGTTGTTGCACTGGATATTGAACAAGGGAGGGTACAACTTCTTAATCACCGTAAAAGCCCGATTGTTGACGCGGAAATAGAAGAATTCTTAAGTAATCAGGAGCTTGATTTTACCGCTACGCTGGATAAAGAGCAGGCGTACAAAAATGCAGATTACGTGATTATCGCCACACCAACGGATTATGACCCACAGACTAATTACTTCGATACTAAGACTGTTGAATCGGTTATTCAGGACGTAATAACCATTAATCCGCAGGCGGTCATGGTTATCAAATCTACGGTGCCTGTAGGCTATACTCAGGAGGTTTGTGCACGTTTTGAAACCAACAATGTCATTTTTTCGCCGGAATTTCTGCGTGAAGGCAAGGCATTGCATGACAATCTATATCCTTCTCGTATTATTGTCGGTGAACGTTCAACGCGTGCTGAATTATTTGCCAGCTTGTTAAAGCAGGGGGCTGTGAAAGATGATGCACCAGTCTTGTTTACTGATAGCACTGAAGCTGAAGCGATCAAGTTATTTGCCAATACGTATCTTGCCATGCGAGTTGCGTATTTCAACGAACTAGATACCTATGCTGCCCGACATGATTTGAATAGCCGTCAGATTATTGAGGGCGTTGGCCTGGACCCGCGTATAGGCTCTCATTACAACAACCCTTCCTTCGGCTACGGTGGGTATTGCCTGCCGAAGGATACTAAGCAGCTACTTGCCAATTATCAGGACGTTCCCAGCAACATGATTCAGGCTATCGTAGATGCCAACCGCACTCGCAAGGATTTCATTGCCGACGATATTATTAGTCGAAATCCAAAGGTGGTGGGCGTTTATCGTCTGATAATGAAGTCTGGTTCCGACAACTTTCGTGCCAGCGCCATGCAGGGAGTGATGAAACGCATTAAGGCAAAGGGCATTGAAGTCATAGTGTATGAGCCTGTGCTTGAGGAAGACACCTTTTTTGGCTCGCGAGTAATCCGTAATCTGGATGCTTTTAAAGCTGAGGCTGATGTTATCCTTTCAAATCGCATAGTGCCGGAACTCGAACAGGTGATAAGTAAAGTCTACACCCGTGACTTATTTGGCACCGATTAAGCCTTATCGGAAGGATTCCGTATGACTAAATCAGGACGTTTGCACCGTTCCATTGCGGGGCTCAGCCGGGGCAAAAAACGGTTCATAATGATAGTGGCTGACCTAATAGCTTTGCCATTGGCGCTGTGGTCCGCCTATGCGCTGCGTTTCGCCGACTGGTGGCCTGAGTACTATATTGAGCCTTTCTGGTGGCTGTTCTTGATTGTGCCTCCGGCAGGCGTTTTTGTGTTTGCCCGGCTAGGGCTTTATCGCGCGGTGGTTCGCTTCATGGGCCCTCAGGCGCTGTGGGCGGTGGTGAAAGGCTCGCTGTTGATGGCGGCACTGATGTGGTCGGCTGCCTACTTCTACCAGTGGCAGCAGTTTCCCCGCTCGGTGCCGGTGAATTTCGCGTTGGTTACACTGGTGTATGTTGGCGGCACCCGGTTGCTTGTGCGCAGTTACTACCAGTGGTTGATTAAGCACTATACCGAGAAAGAGGCCGTTGCTGTTTACGGCGCTGGCGGGGCAGGCGCTCAGCTAGCGCTGGCGCTCTCAAGCGGGCGCGAGTTTTATATCGCCGCCTTTATGGATGATGACCCGGCTCTTTGGGGTAGCACCATCAAGGGTATCAGGGTTTATAACCCGGCTAGCTTTAAGGATTTAGTCGAGCGATTGGGTGTAAGACGGGTTCTGCTTGCAATGCCAACAGCAACCAAGGCGCAGCGCAAGCATGCGCTGGATCAACTTGCTGATTTGCCTGTTCGCGTGCAAACAGTGCCTTCAATGCCTGAAATTATTTCCGGCGTTGCAAGTGTCGATCAGCTACGCGAGGTAGAACTGGAGGATTTGTTAGGGCGTGACCCTGTGCCTCCTCGGCAATCACTGATTGATGCCAGTATTCGCAATAAAGTGGTGATGATTACCGGCGCTGGCGGTTCAATCGGTAGTGAGATGTGCCGACAAGTGATGCGCGGTAGGCCTAAGTCGGTCATCTTATTTGAGATGAGTGAGTTTGGCCTTTACGCGATTGAGCAAGAGCTCGAGGCGCTGCGCATTGATATGGGTGAAGCATTTCCCATCGTACCGCTGCTAGGCAATGTCTGTGATCGTAGTCGAATAGAGGCAGTTATCCGCCACTATGGGGTGCAGACGCTCTACCATGCCGCCGCTTACAAGCACGTGCCGATTGTCGAAAACAATGTGCTTGAAGGTGTGCGTAATAATGTGCACGGGACTCAAGTAATCGCGGAAAGTGCTGCCAAATTGGGTGTCGAGCGCTGTGTATTGATTTCTACCGACAAAGCGGTGCGCCCCACCAATGTGATGGGAGCGACTAAGCGGATGGCCGAGCTAGTACTGCAGGATTTAGCCACGCGCTATGCCTTGAAGGACAATCACCGCACCATCTTCTCCATGGTACGTTTTGGTAACGTGCTGGGTTCCAGTGGCTCAGTGGTGCCTCTTTTCCGTCGTCAGATTGAGCTGGGCGGGCCGATTACCGTGACTCACCCAGATATCACTCGCTATTTCATGACCATTCCCGAGGCTGCCCTGCTGGTGATTCAGGCAGGCTCCATGGCTGAAGGCGGTGATGTGTTTGTGCTGGATATGGGCGATTCGGTGAAAATTGTTGACCTGGCAAAGCGGATGATTCAGCTAACCGGTCTTGAGGTCAAAGATGCCGAAAACCCAGGGGGGGACATTGAGATTGTTTTCAGTGGCCTACGGCCTGGTGAGAAACTCTACGAGGAGCTATTGATTGGCGATAATGTGGCTGGCACATTACACCCTAAAATAATGCGTGCACATGAAGAAACTCTACCCCGCCAGGAATTATCCATACTGTTGCATGAACTGCGTGAAGCTGAGCGAAACCTTGATAGCTATCGCGCCTGCGCGGTGTTAAAGCGGGGGGTTAGCGGTTTTGCCCACAGTGGCGATGTTTGTGATCTTTTGCCCAACTATCATCATATTGTTTATGACGCTGAGGCTAGGCCTGCTAAGCATTGATTTTTATAAGCGACTTCTAGCTTTGTTGGGAGTCGCTTTTATATCTTCCGCTGACAATATTTGCGACGTTGTGTGGTAATATCTCGCGCTCTATTCCCGTCAGTCCTGGAATTTCTGTGAATTATCCTTCTTTGTCTGCTTCCCTCCCGGTTTCTACTCCTATTTCCATCTACACGTCCCTTGCTTCATTTTTACTATGCGCGATTGCGTTGGTTGTACCTAGTGGTTACTCGCTGGGTGCCGTCATGCTGTTGTTGGGCAGCGTGGTGCTATTGATAAAACGCCCTGCGCTTGGCTTGAACCGTCAGGATGCGTTGGTGATATTAGCGATGGCCTCGTATACCCTGGTAGGGGCGCTTGAGGCGTGGTGGGATGGGCAGGGCATGCGCGGCATGGATAAACCAATTCGCTTGCTGCTGGCGATTCCCGTGTTGTTGTTAGTGATGGCTTACCCTCCTCGTTTGGCCTGGTTTTGGGGCGGTGTTGCGGTGGGGGCGATGGGCGCAGGGGGGTTGGCTATGTGGCTGAAGGTGATAGAAGGTGTAGTGCGCCCAGGCGGTTATAACAATGCGATTCAGTTTGGCAATTTAAGTATGCTGCTGGGGGTGTTGTGTCTCGCCGCGTTGGGGTGGGCCGTTACCCAACCACGCCGTCATCTGTGGGTGGCATTGTTTTTGGTAGCGGCTTTGTTTGGTGTGGCGGGGTCGTTGTTATCTGGCAGCCGGGGTGGCTGGATAGGCATTCCTTTCGTGTTGCTTGTGCTGTTACGCGCCTATGCCCCGTTGGTGCTCAAAAGACATAGTGTAGGTGCGTTAGTGAGCGTTTTGTTAGCGGGGGCCGCGGTATACGCGGTACCTGAAATTGGCGTGCAAGGGCGCGTTCATCAAGGCATCGAGGAAGTACAGCGCTACGTAGCAGGCGATAGAAGCTTTACTTCTGTGGGGGCGAGGTTTGAGATGTGGCGGGGGGCCAGTTATTTGATTGCCGAGAAACCGCTGGTTGGCTGGGGATCAAATGGTTACGCTGAGGCGATGCAAACATTAGCCAACGAAGGCGTAATTAATGAACGTGCTGCGCGCTATGATCATGCCCACAACGAATTTATTGATACCTTTGCCAAGCGCGGGCTGATTGGCCTTATGGTGTTGTTAGCTGTCTACTTACTGCCCATGCGATTTTTTGCTAAAGAGCTGGGGGCCAGGGATTTATCGATACGCGCCACAGCCACGGCAGGTGTATTGCTACCGGTTACTTATATTGATTTTGGGCTTACACAGGGGTTTTTATCCCATAACAGCGGCGTGATGATGTATGCATTTTTGCTGGCGGTGTTGTGGGGGATTTATTCTCGCCAGCGTAAGGCATTAGCTCACGGGGAGTACCCCTCGATTAACAATACGCTACACAATTAAAGCTAATAATAAAGTAAAGTTTACCGGCTATCGGAGCAACTCAACTAATCAACAGGCCTGCAGTAAACGTTAAAGGGAAGTTTGCTGCGTATCATAAAGGCCGGTAAATTGTTCAAGGGAAAACGATGTTAAATATTAAAAAAACACTCGGCTTAACTGCTAGTGCGTTGGTGTTGGCATTGGGTGCCAGTCACAGCGTTGCATTTGATAAAAAAGTGACGGTTTCCGCTATCGCGGGTACCACTGGGTTCGGGGCCGATGCGTCTTGGCGTTTCCATGAGAACCTCGCTGTTACCGCCCGTTATACCAACGGTTTGGATTTTGACACGGATTTTGAAGAAGATGATGTGACCTATAACGCCGATTTCGAGATGAAGGCGTCTAGCGTCAAAATGGATTATTTTCCGTTCGGCGGCCGCTTCTTCTTATCGGCAGGCATCATGATGCCGGATATCGAAGCGAACGTGGTAGGTACGCCGGACGATGGCAGCACCTATGAATTTAACAACCGTCCTTATACCGCCGCTGAGATTGGTTCGGTTGTGGGTAGCGCTACCGTTTCGGATGGTACCCAGCCTTATGTGGGCCTTGGGTGGCGCAGTTCCCATCAGAGTGGGCTTTCGTTCTTCTCTGAGTTTGGGGTCGTAGCGACCAACGTAGACGTATCGCTGAGCACTACCCGTAACCTGGAAGCGGCTAACCCACAGCTTCAGCAGGATATTCGTGCTGAAGAGCAAAGCCTTGAAGATGATATCGATAAACTACCCGTATTCCCCGTTGCAGTGCTGGGTGTTTCTTATACGTTTTAAGCTTTAGTCCCTGCTGTTGTTCAAGCTGGATGCGTTTTAAAGCCCGCCATCACCCATAGTGTTGGCGGGTTTTTGCTAACTAAACATTGTCTTTCGTGCTTTTTTATTGCATCGTCGATGTATCATTAGTTTTTCTTTAATGAAGCTAGTAATTTCTAATGGCGCTGCTTGGAGAGCTGACGATGGCGATACCCCCTAAGACGACTTCTCTATCAACTATCATTCATCGTGGTGGCGCTAGCGGTGTTACGGGTAGTTGTCATCAACTTATCGCTAATAGTGAGTCTTCACTATTAATCGATTGTGGCTTGTTTCAAGGCGATGATGCGCAGCAGGATAGCTTCGATCAGCTCTCTATTGATTTTGATATTTCGACGGTAAAAGCGCTCATCGTTACGCATGTTCATATCGACCATATTGGGCGGTTGCCTTACTTGTTGGCCGCTGGTTTTTCAGGCCCTATTTTGTGCTCAAAGCCTTCGGCGAAGTTATTGCCGTTGGTGATTGAAGATGCTCTGAAAATTGGTTTTACCCGTGATGCGCGTTTAATTTCCCAGTTTTTAGAGCGGGTAGAGCAACAGTTGGTGCCGTTGGATTATGCTAAATGGCACACCGTGGAGGCATCGCCCTCTATTAACATGAAGATAAAGCTCCAGCGTGCGGGGCATATTCTGGGTTCAAGCTATGTAGAGGTCGCGTTACGGGAGCCGCATTCAAAACGCCGTGAGCGTGTGGTGTTTTCCGGCGACCTGGGGGCGGCTAATGCGCCTTTACTGCCTGCGCCTAAATCGCCGTCCAGAGCTGATGTACTGGTGCTGGAATCTACCTATGGTGACCGGCTGCATGAGGGACGTAGTGAACGTGCGGCACTACTAAAGCGGGCGATAGAAAAGGCGTTGGATAATAAAGGCACGGTGATTATTCCTGCCTTTAGCATTGGCCGAACCCAGGAACTGCTTTACGAGTTGGAGGGTATTATCCACCGGGCGGGCAGTGATGCGCTTTGGCAATCGCTGGAGATTATCGTCGATTCGCCGTTGGCTTCGCGTTTTACTCGAGTGTATCGGGAACTTAAACCGTTTTGGGACGACGAAGCGCAGAAGCGTTTGAAAGCGGGACGGCATCCGTTAAATTTTGATGCGCTGTATACCGTGGACAGCCATGAAACCCATGAGCAAACGGTACGCTATTTAGCCGAAAGCGGCAGGCCTGCGGTAGTGATTGCCGCCAGCGGTATGTGCACCGGTGGCCGGGTCGTTAATTATTTAAAAGCCATGCTGGGTGACCCGCGCCACCAGGTGTTGTTTGTGGGTTACCAAGGGGCGGGAACGCCGGGGCGCGATATACAGCGCTTCGGGGCCCAGGGTGGCTGGGCAATGTTGGATGGTGAGCGTTACGATATCCGCGCGGGTGTCACCACCATTAGCGGTTACTCCGCCCACGCCGATCAACGGGATTTACTCAACTTTATCAAGCGAATGCGCCATTGGCCCCGGGAAGTGAAGCTGGTGCATGGGGATACAGGTGCCAAGCGAGTACTGAAAGCGGAGATAGAAGCTTTGGCCCACAAAGCCGGGTGCTCCATCAGCGTTGTTTTGCCTTCGGAGCATGAGTGAGTTTCAGAGCGGGATCATTGCTGATCGCCCAATGAATTGGGCTCCTACAATACCTTGTGCCTGCACCCAGCCTTTGTAGGAGCCCGACTTGTCGGGCGATCAGGCCGTCTAGAAGCATTTACCCTCGGCGCCTCGATCATTGCTTATCGCCCAATGAATTGGGCTCCTACAACACCTGATGCCTGCACCTAGCCTTTGTAGGAGCCCGACTTGTCGGGCGATCAGGTTATCTAGAAGCATTTACTCTTGGCGTCTCGATCATTGCTGATCGCGCAATGAATTGCGCTCCTACAATACCTGGTGCCTGCACCCAGCCTTATAGGAGCCCGACTTGTTGGGCGATGTGTATTTGGTGAAGCGGAAGGTAGTCCTCAAAATGGAAGCATGGTTAGACGTCTAATTGCTCACCAGCCCCCTTGGCCTTCTAACAAACTACGGGTGTTGTTGTTTAACGGTAGGCGGAAATCGGCGCTGCCGAGTACCATAGCGTCGCCTGCTCTCACCACACGCGCACTGACGTAGACGTAGTCCTGGCCTTGCGCGTAGGTGCCCATCAGGATAGAGCGGGCGTTGTGCTGGGCGCTTAGGCGCTGCACTTGGCGGGAAAGAATTAACTCTCCCACGCTCTCTTCAATAAACATGCTGTCGCGCATTTTGACTTCGCGGACTTCCATGCCCTGGCGCGAGAGCGCTGATGCCATGATTTCTGAACTAATCCGCCCAAGCGTGGATGATTGGCTCAAGTTGTCGATGCTGACAAAGGTGGCGGCAATCATGGGGCTGTAGCGCGTCAGTTCCGGGTTGCTGGCGATCATTTGTTCGGCAGCGGCGTGCACTAATTCAGAAAGATCGGGTTCCGGTTCCGCAGGGGGGTTGTTAGCATTACCCAGCGTACTACAGCCTGCCAGCAATAGTAGTGCAATGCTCATGAGCGCAATACGGGTGATAGAGGGCGCGCGCCGTTTAGAAAAGAGTGTGTTCAGCATGAAATTACCACGTATCAGTAAGAGGAACGAAGGGAGTGGTAGGCGCCTGGGGCACACGATGTGGGGCATATTGACGACGATCGCCCGAATTAATGTAGTAAATGTTGGATGACGAGTAGAGAATTCGTTCGCCATCGATAATCTGGGTCGTCACAATGATCTCTTCGTTACCGGTATGGGTCCAGTTGCCGCTGGTGGTATCGGCAAGCATACCTGCAGGGATTAACGCCAGCGCTGGCTCGCTCCACTGATTAAAGGGAATGGTGGCCACGGCGATGCCAGCGGTTAGCGCAGTGAAAGCGCCTACCGGCGGGCGTACAAAATCGCGATCCCGATGTTCGACCACTTCGACATCAATGGAGATATTGGCGCTGTTGGCAGTGGGCACGGTAGTGAGGTTGGCGCCGCGTGAAACCAGCTCACTGGTAAGCAGCGTGCGAAAGCCACGCCCAAATTCACCGCCGCTGTAGGCGTGTAAGTCACCCGTGTCGGCTTCTGTGATATATAAGTCGCGATTGCGAACGCGCTCACGTTGCAAAATGCTGGTAGCTTCGTGACGTGCGAGCACATCCCAGTGATGGGCAGCCTGCATGCGTTGCTGCTCGGTATAGGGGTAAGTCGTAGCAATGGGCGCTTGTGATGTATTGGCATAGAAGCAGCCGCTGAGCATTAGGCTCGCCAGCCCCACGCTAACAGGACGTATGAAATAGGGTAAACGACATAATAGGGGACGGATGCGCACCTGCGGGTTCCTTTTTGCTACAAAACGGCTTTTGATAGACTGTTCGCTATGCTTAGTTTGCCATGCCTAATTCGACGTACCTAGCGCTAAGTGCCTAGTCCTAAGTGCTAGGTTCACAGTACTGGGTTCAAAATACATGATTAGATCTAAATAGCTAAATCGGCCAAGAGGTTCAAAACTTGAGTCAACTACCCCCGCCTGAAGGCGGGAGCTTGTGACAACACGCTGGGTTGACCAGGGAGAGCGGTAGCCAACCCGCTACGTTGATAACAGGTCGCCAAAACTCACCGGCAAGTGCTTCCTCAGCTTGCCGCTCTGAAAGGTCAGGATCATGCGGGCGCAAGGTAAAACGCCGAAGGTCTTGATCGCTGTTGGCAGCGCTATCGTCAGCAGGAGCCGGTTATCGACATTCCCGAGGGGAGACGGGGCGCACGCCTCGCGACACAAGACCCGTAAGGGTATTTACACAGGAGAAAATCGCATGGCGGTTTTCGTAATAGACAAACAGAAGCAACCGTTGATGCCGTGCAGCGAAAAGCGCGCCCGCTTGCTGCTAGGGCGCGGTCGTGCCGTGGTGCATAAGCGTTACCCGTTTACCATTCGACTGAAAGATCGGGTGGGCGGAGACATGCAGCCGCTACGCCTGGGCATTGACCCTGGCAGCAAGACCACTGGGTTGGCGCTGATGCGCGAAACCGACACTGAACAGCGTCATGTGCTGTGCCTGTTTGGGCTGGTGCATCGTGGGTACCAGATAAAGAAATCGCTGGAGCAGCGCGCTGCCTTTCGGCGTCGTCGCCGGTCGAAGAATCTGCGCTACCGCGCCCCGCGCTTTAACAATCGCACCAAGCCCAAAGGTTGGCTGGCACCGTCGCTGCAGCATCGCGTTGACACCGTGATGGCCTGGGTAAATCGGCTCAGTCGCTTGGCACCGATCACCGGCATCTGCCAAGAGTTAGTGCGCTTTGACACGCAACAGTTGGAAAACCCAGAGATTAGCGGCGTCGAGTATCAGCAAGGCACGCTGTTGGGCTACGAGGTGCGCGAATATTTACTGGAAAAGTGGGGGCGCGAATGTGCGTATTGTGGCGACACAGACACACCACTTGAAGTCGAGCATGTGGTGCCGCGTTCACGCAGCGGTTCGAATCGTGTCAGCAACTTAACGCTGAGCTGCCACCCCTGTAATCAGGCCAAGAACAGCCAGGCATTGGCTGACTTCTTTGCCCACGACAAGGGACTGCATCGCCGCTTGAAAGCCAATGGCCACACCGCTGCCATTCGACTAGAGCGGGTACAGCGCCAGCTCAAGCAGTCATTAAGAGATGCCAGCGCCGTCAACGCGACCCGTTGGGCGCTGTTCTCCGCGCTCAAGACCACTGATTTGCCGGTCGCCGTCAGCAGCGGCGGCCGCACCAAATACAACCGCCAGCGACTGGGCATCCCTAAAACCCACGGCCTGGATGCTGCCTGTGTCGGTGCATTTGACACGCTTCACGCTTGGCAGGTGCCTACCTTAACCATCAAGGCGATGGGGCGTGGCAGCTATCAACGCACGCGCCTGAACAAGTACGGCTTCCCACGCGGCTTTTTGATGCGACAGAAGCAAGTAAGAGGCTTTCAGACCGGCGACATGGTGCGTGCGCTGGTGCCCACCGGCAAGAAAGCCGGAATGCATACGGGGCGTGTCGCGGTGCGTAAAACCGGCAGCTTCAATATCCAAACAGAACACGGTGCGGTGCAAGGGGTTTCGCACAACTACTGCACCGTGATCCAGCGCGGTGATGGCTACGGCTATCACCACACCCCCTCTATCAACCTAACAGGAGGAGCGGGACAGGCGGTGGCGTGATCCAAGTCGCCCTGCGGGCGACGCGCTCTCCCTCCTCGCACTAAAAGTACGAGGTATCCCGCGTAAAATCTGATGAGCGATAATACCAATGCTTGAAGATCACCGCGGCGGACCGCGCCATGATTCGCTGATGTCGGCTTATCATGAAAGTGATAGCAATAGCGGTTGGATGATTAGCTATCTGGATATCATGACGTTGTTGGTGGCTCTCTTCGTCGTCATTATCGCCGCGACAGGGGCGAACCATTCAGAGTGGTTGGCAGGCGATACAGCAATTGACGCTAGTCAATCGTCATCGCCTTCGCTGGAAATCCCTTTGCCTGAGTCGTTAGCAAACGCCATGCCTGAGCGCGTTGGTAGTGCCGCCTGGAGTGGCGCAGGGCTGAGCCCGATGGCGGTGAGTGCGTCGCTGGGGGTGGCTGGCTTGCCTAAGCTGTCTCGGTTACCCCGGCGGCGCGTTAGCGTTGGTGTACCGCCGCTGTTGGCCGCGCCGAAACCTGTTGAACCGGCCATTACCCTCCCTAAACTGCTAATGCCTGCGGGCAGTGATGATTTTTCATCGCCTCTGGCGGATTACATGGTGGTGTTAACTGACCGGCCCCCGGTAAATGTGCAGGTTGTCAGCGACGAGTCAGTGGCGGGTGCGCTTGCCCTGAACCAAGCGCTTTCCCAACGCGTTGAGGAGTCTACCTATCTGCCCGACCTGGAAGGTGTTGAAGTATCACGAGTGGCGGAAGGTATTAGCCTGCGTGTACAGGATCAATTGCTGTTTCCTTCGGCGACGGCTGAGTTAACCAACGACGGGTCATCATTAGTCGGCAGTTTGCTGGAAACGATTCAGCGCTATGATGGCGAAGTATGGGTGGAAGGCCATTCGGATAGTCAGACGATTAGCACCGATGAGTTCTCTTCCAACTGGGCGCTTTCAAGTGCGCGCGCCATCGCCATTGTTGAGGCGCTGGAAGCGGCGGGGGTCGACGCTGAGCGCCTACGCGCCGTCGGCTTGGCAGCCACAAGGCCGCTGGAAAGTAACGCTAGCGCAGAAGGGCGGGCTCGCAACCGGCGGGTTGAGGTAGTCATTCACGTTGAATAAAAGCTAATACAGGTGAATTTCAGCCCAGTTGTCCAAATGGTCGCGCTTCGCTCGCGGTGCCATCTCACTTTTCCTACATAAAAAAACCCGCCGGGGGAGGCGGGCATGAAAGGGCTTGGCTCACTGCAGCCCACTGGCATCAGGTGAGGGGGTATACAGGATCACCAGTGGGTACAGGTTTAGTATAGCTATTTATAAGGCCTTGCCAAGTGCTGTCTCAGTTTTTTTTAAGTTCTGTCTCATTTTTTAATTAATAACGGCGCGACAAGTGCACTAATGTGTTCCATGCGTTCATTTGGTGCATTCAAGCTGCTTCTTTTTGGTGCTTGGGCGTATGGCGCGCCATAAAATTCTAAAAACCCCCGCTAACCCTCTGCTAAAGCTACACTTCTCTGATTTGGCTTATAACTTGCTATCCTTTTCATAGCCACTTTTTCATAGCCAATTACTCGTTGGTCATCGCCATAGGGCATCGCAGGCTACTGTCTTGACGATGTGCTAAGACGAATAGAGGTAGTGCCATGCCGGAATCCAATCAGTTTTCAGCGCCGCTTTCTCCGTCGCCTTCTCCGCCACCATCGCCGGTAGACCCTGCGTTTCAGCCGCGTCTGGTAGTGACCGATTTAGATGGCTCGCTGCTGGATCACCATAGTTATGACTTCAGCCCCGCCGCGCCGTGGCTTGCTCGTTTAAAACAAATGGGCGTGCCGGTCATTCCGGTCACCAGTAAAACCCGTGCGGAGTTGATTCCGCTGCGCGAAGCGTTGGGCCTGACGGGTACGCCTTTTATCGCTGAGAATGGGGCGGTGATTGGCCTACCGCCGGGTTGGTGTCATGCGCGGTTAGACCGCCCTGGTGGTGGTCGCGATGGCGTGGTGATTAAGCACCCTGGGGTGGATATTGGCTTTATTCGTGCTCGCTTAAAGGTGTGGCGTGAGCGTCTGGGGTTTCAATTTACCCGTATGGGTGAGCTGAGTGTGCAGGAGGTCATGGAGCTGACTGGGTTGGATGAGAGCCGCGCTCGCGACGCCCGGCAGCGGGAAGGCAGCGAGCCGCTGTTATGGAAAGACAGTGACTCAGCATTAGAAGCGTTTCGTGCTGCTCTGGAGGGAGATGGCCTACAGCTAACACAAGGCGGGCGTTTTTGGCATGTCATGGGGCGCTCGGCAGATAAGGGCAGTGCAGTAGAGTGGTTAGTGAAACGCTTTACGGCATTAAGAGGCCGCACACCCCTCTCGTTAGGGCTGGGGGATGGGCCGAACGATATTTCTATGCTTGAAGCGGTTGATCAAGCCGTCGTTATCCGCGGTTGCCACGACTTAATCGTAGAGCCGCGTAACACGTCGCTATATCGCACGGAAGCTACAGGGCCGACCGGCTGGGCAGAGGGGGTTGCCCACTGGTGGGGGCGAGATGACCGCCGTTTAGCGACGGCGGAGAAAGGTGATGCTGTGGTTTGAGAACAGACGTTATTTGAGAACGGTTCGGTATTTGAGAACCGTTCCATGAATCCAGGGAGGCAAGCGCATGAGTGACTTTCATCAAAATGGGATTATTACCGACTTCCATAACCTGACTAAGCGTTCAGTAGAAGCACTTGAAGAGGAGCTATGCCAATTTTCCCGACGACGGCCGATGGGGTTGATTCTACCGTCGCTTTTTTCGGAATTGGAAGGACCTGCGCTTTCAGCGATTGTTGATGAACTGGTTAAGGTCCCTTACCTGAGTGAGATTGTCATTGGCCTGGATCGCGCCGATCGCAAACAGTTTTTATACGCCCGCGAATTTTTCTCTCGCCTGCCGCAGCATACGCGCATTTTATGGAACGATGGCCCGCGCCTGAAAGCGCTCGATGCAGAATTGGAAGAGCATGGGCTAGGGGCGTTGGAGCCAGGTAAAGGGCGCAATGTGTGGTACTGCGCAGGTTATATGTTGTCATCTGGGCGCTCGAGGGTGGTCGGGCTGCACGATTGCGATATTCTCACCTATGAGCGTGGCCTATTGGCGCGCTTGATGTACCCGGTGGCCCACCCCAATTTCAACTACAGTTTCTGCAAAGGCTATTACCCGCGTATTGCGGAAGGCAAGCTCAATGGCCGTGTCTCTCGACTATTAGTCACACCGCTGCTGCGGGCGCTTAAAACCGTTTGCGGGCCGCTGCCGTATCTCGACTACTTGGATAGTTTCCGTTACCCGCTTTCGGGCGAGTTTGCGATGCGTAGCGAAGTGCTGGAAGGCATTCGTATTCCCGCTGATTGGGGGCTGGAAATCGGCGTGCTATCAGAGCTGCAGCGTAACTACTCACTGCGCCAACTCTGCCAAGTCGATATTGCCGATGCCTACGACCACAAGCACCAGCCGGTTAGCGAAGATGATCCCAACGGTGGCTTAAACCGCATGAGTTTGGATATCTCTAAAGCGCTGTATCGAAAATTAGCCACTCAGGGCATTACCTTTAGCAGCGAAGACTTCCGCACGCTTAAAGCAACTTACTACCGCTTCGCATTGGATTTGATTGAGGCCTACGACCACGACGCCACCATGAATGGCCTGAGCCTTGACCGCCATAGTGAAGAGCAAGCGGTTGAGCTATTTGCCAGCAATCTGCTCGAAGCCGGTAACTTATTTTTGGACAATCCTAGAGAACGGCCCTTTATTCCCAGTTGGAACCGCGTACAGGCAGCCGTGCCTGACCTCCTCACGCGTATGCACGAAGCAGTCGAACTGGATAATCAAGGTAAGGTTTAACGGCACTGGAAGAGTTATGGAATAAGGCCGGCTACCCTTGGGTAGCCGGCCTTTTTTAATACGTGTTAGAAATAATACGTGTTAAAAATCGCTGTCCTGATAAACAGGCCGTGGCGCCGTTGATGACGCTGGTAAGCTTGCCTGCATACGCTCCGTGGTCTGGTTAATGCGGAAGTTAGCTACCAACTGACGCAGTTGGGTGCTGAGTTGCGCAAGCGTTTGGGTCGCATGATTGCTCTCTTGCACCAAGCTGGCATTTTGCTGGGTCATTTGATCCATTTGCGTGACGGCTTGGTTGACCTGTTCGATACCACTGCTCTGCTCAATAGTGGCGGCTGAAATTTCCTGCACCAGTGTGCTGAGCTGCTTGATGTCATCGACCATGCCATTGATAACGTCGCCGGTCGCCTGAACCTGGCGGCTGCCTTCGACCACTTTGCTGTCCGACGCTTCGATCAGCGTCTTGATCTCTTGTGCGGCAGAGGCGGAGCGGCTGGCAAGTTGACGAACTTCATTGGCCACCACGGCAAAACCACGCCCTTGCTCTCCAGCGCGTGCGGCTTCTACGGACGCGTTCAGGGCCAAGATATTGGTTTGGAAGGCAATGCCGTCAATTGTGTTGACGATGCTGCTCATTTGCGTGGCGCTTTCGTTAATTGTCGCCATGGTGGTGATCACCGTGGACATCGAATCACTACCCCGCTGAGCGCTGTCGGCGGTGCGGGTGGCAAGCGTACGCGCATGGTCTGCGTGTTCTGCATTCTGCTTAACGGTAGCTGTAAGCTGTTCCATGCTGGAAGCGGTTTCGGCGAGTGAGGCTGCCTGCTCTTCGGTGCGTGTCGAAAGCTCTTCGTTGACGCCCACAATTTGCTCGACACCACTATTGACCTGATTGGCTCCGTGATGAATATCACCGATGGTGACAGCGAGGTTTTCCCGCATACGGTTAATATCAAACAGTAAACTCTGCTGATCTTTCGCTGAAAGCTGCGTTACCTGGGTCAGGTCACCGTCGGCGATATGACGTACAACGCTGGCGGCGTAGCGAGGGTCGCCGCCTAAACGACGGGAAACATCCCGGATCACCCAGCCCATCAGCAGCGTTACCGGTAAGCCGATGATTAAAAGAATGATCACTGAGCGAATCAGGCCAGCAATGAAGGCTTCGTTAATATCATCGACATAAACGCCTGCCGCCATTGACCACTGCCATTCAGGGAGATAAGCCACGTAGCTGATTTTGGGTACCTGCTTATCGCCGGTAATACGACGCGAGTAGTAGTCAACATGACCACCGCCGGATTGAGCAGCCTCACGAAAAGCGGCGTAAAGATCCATGCCACTAGCGTCTTGATAAGCGCTCATGTCTTCACCGCGGGGGCGATTGGGGTGGGAAACAATACGTAAGTCGTCGTCGAA
Source organism: Vreelandella maris (assembly GCF_013371085.1). Lineage (GTDB taxonomy): Bacteria > Pseudomonadota > Gammaproteobacteria > Pseudomonadales > Halomonadaceae > Vreelandella > Vreelandella maris. Next base: position 137,537 of record NZ_JABWCV010000005.1, read on the forward strand.
GGAAAATAGGTATTCACCGCCGCCAAAACTGACGCTGGACATATTGTCGATGGCGCGCTGCTGCGCCTCTTCTTCACTTAGCTCGCCAGTGGCCACCCGTTCTTGTAGGGCTTCAATTTGGCTATGCACGCTCTCAATCACGTATTGAATGCTGTCGCGTCGTTCACTCTCAATCGTTTGTCTGTTTTCCAACGCTAGCCAGCCAACTAACAACAGCATGGCAATCCAAATGATACCCAGCGTTCCCCAGAGTTTCTGCGTCGTCGTTAAGCGTGTCATGTTTTTCCTAGCCGATTTATGTAAGCAACGTTTTTATCGGCTAGAAGCGAAAATACCTTAGCTAAATATAATATAAATTATATTTCGGTGTTTTAATGGCCGTGGCAGCATTAAACCCAGATTGCTTCACTGCGTTCGCAATAAGATGGGGGGGGGACCGCAATGACATGGGGGAGGGAATCACAATGACATGGGGGAAGTAATCGCAATGACAGGGGGATACCGCTCAATGAAAGGGACTCCTCCCCTCTCGAAGCTTCAAAGAGCTACATTGATAGTTGAACCACTTCAATGCGGAGGGGAAGAGTCATGAACAAGCATAAGACAATAGGTATTGATCTGGCAAAGCGTGTTTTCCAAGTGTGTGTTGTCGACACCCGCCGCCCGCGTGCTCAGGTCAACAAAGAGTTTAAACGGCATCAGGTCTTGGATTTTATGCGCCGCCAACCGGCCTGTCGGGTGTTCATGGAAGCGTGCGGTGGATCGCATTATTGGGCCCGACAGCTGCAGGCCCTCGGCCATAGCGTTGCGCTCATTTCACCCCAGTTTGTGACGCCCTTTCGCAAGGGGCACAAGACCGATGCCAATGACGCGCTCGCGATCGTTGAGGCCGGGTTGCGCCCTGATATGCGCTTCGTGCCGCTCAAAAGCGTCGAGCAACAGGATATTCAGAGCCTGCACCGCATTCGGGAAAGGTATATTCATCAACGCACCCAGTTGATCAATCAGGTTCATGGGTTATTGCAGGAATATGGAGTGATCAGCGGTCGGGGACAGAAAGCGTTAAAGCAACGTGTCTGGCTCGCCCTGGAAGATGCCGATAACGAGCTTTCGATGCTGATGCGTGACTTGATTGCCGAGCAAATGGCGGAGCTGGATCGACTCAACGAGCGTATTCAGTCACTGGATAAACGGGTGGAGCAGATGAGCCGTGCGGTGATGCCTTGTCGCCAACTGTTGGCGATTGAGGGAGTGGGACCGGTGGTCGCCACCCAGCTCTATAGCGCCCTCGGTAACGGCGACGCCTTCAAGAAAGGTCGCCAAGCATCAGCCTATCTGGGGTTAACGCCGACACAACACAGCAGTGGTGGCATCGCGAAGATCAAGGGCATTGGCCGAACGGGGCAAATCTCGCTGAAAGCCGCCCTGATACGCGGCGCACACTCGGCCATCAACACCGTGGGTGACAAGCAGGATGCCAAAAGCCGTTGGCTACGCGCGCTGGTCGCACGCGTTGGCAAGAACAAAGCGGCTGTCGCGTTAGCGAACAAGACAGTGCGAACCGCCTGGGCGGTTCTGCACAGCGGACAGTCCTATTGTAGAGAGTTTAACGAAGGTTCAGCGCTGATGGCGAGCTAAGCGGTAGCACCACCAGCGCCTAAGCGCCGAGAGGCGACTACCTTGTTGCCGGGCAACGATTGATGAAAAACAGGTCAGACCGACCTTCTCAAAACCTGATCATCGCGATGGCTGAAGAAGCCTCCCGCTCGTTGAGGAGAGAAGGTGCGCGACGTTCATCAGGGTCAGGGGATAGCGTCCCCATCAAGAGACCGACTATACGCACGCATCGGCTTATGTTTTTCCATCATCGTCGCTTGCAACCGGGGAGGAGTCCCTATACGCGATGACAAACATAAAATCGCGAGCGATATTAATGCTAATGCTAAAAATCGCTATCCTGATAGGCAGCCTGCGGGGCAGGTGAGGAGGCGGGTAAGCTTGCCTGCATATGCTCTGTGGACTGATTAATGCGGAAGTTGGCCACCAACTGACGAAGCTGGTTGCTTAGCTGGGCCAGGGTTTGGGTGGCCTGAGTGCTCTCTTGTACCAGGCTGGCATTCTGCTGGGTCATTTGATCCATTTGCGTGACGGCTTGGTTGACCTGCTCGATACCGCTGCTCTGTTCAATGGTGGCGGCTGAAATTTCCTGCACCAGTATGCTGAGCTCCTTGATGTCATTGACCATGCTGTTAATCACATCACCGGTGTCGCGTACCTGGCGGCTACCTTCAACCACTTTGCTGTCTGATGCCTCGATCAGCGTTTTAATCTCTTGTGCGGCAGAGGCGGAGCGGCTGGCAAGTTGGCGAACCTCATTGGCCACCACCGCAAAACCGCGCCCTTGTTCTCCAGCGCGTGCGGCTTCAACGGACGCGTTCAGGGCCAAGATATTGGTTTGGAAGGCAATGCCGTCAATGGTGTTGACGATGCTGCTCATTTGCGTGGCACTTTCGTTAATCGTCGCCATCGTGGTCGTGACGGATGACATCGAGTCGCTGCCGCGCTGAGCACTGTCGGCCGCCCTGGTGGCAAGTTTGCGCGCATGGTCTGCGTGTTCCGCGTTTTGTTTAACGGTCGCGGTGAGCTGTTCCATGCTGGTGGCTGTTTCGGCTAGCGACGCTGCCTGTTCTTCGGTGCGTGTCGAAAGCTCTTCGTTCACCCCTACAATTTGCTCGACACCGCTGTTGACCTGATTGGCTCCTTGATGAATATCACCGATGGTAGCGGCTAGGGTTTCCCGCATACGGTTAATATCAAACAGTAAACTCTGCTGATCTTTCGCTGAAAGCTGCGTTACCTGTGTGAGATCACCGTCGGCGATATGGCGCACAACGCTGGCGGCGTAGCGTGGGTCACCGCCTAAACGACGGGAAACATCACGGATCACCCAACCCATCAGCAGCGTTACCGGCAGGCCAATGATCAGCAGTACCCCTATGGAGCGAATCAAATCGGCAATAAACGCTTCATTGATATCATCGACATAAACGCCCGTGGCGAGCGACCACTCCCATTCGGGAAGGTGTGCTACATAGCTGGTTTTCGGCAACTGTTCTTCGCCACCGGCGCGGGTTGAGTAGTAGTTAACGTGGCCCCCACCCGCTTGGGCAACACGCAGCAACTCCGGGTATAGCGCCATACCGCTGGCGTCCAGGTAGTCGGTCATGTCCGTGCCGGGTATGCGGCTGGGATGGGAAATAACCAGTAAGTCGTCATTGAAGGAGAAAATGTATTCGCCTGCCCCAAAGCTCACACTAGACATATTGTCGATGGCGCGCTGCTGGGCTTCTTCAAGACTGAGTTCACCAGCGTCTACCCGTTCCTGCAGGGCTTCGATTTGGTTTTGTACGCTTTCAACCACGTACTGAATGCTGTCGCGGCGTTCGCTTACAATTGTTTGACGGTTCTCAAGGGCTAGCCAGCCCACCAAGAGCAGCATAGCTATCCAGATGATGCCCAACGTTCCCCAGAGTTTTTGTGTTGTTGTTAGACGAGTCATGTTTTTCCTTTTTTGTAATTGAGTAGTTCAGCCCCTAATTTATTCCTATCGGCCTAAACAAGGCAAAGATTAATGAAATGTTTCATCAATGCTGTTTGGCGTATCACTCTTATTTTTTTGAATAAATAGTAGCTTCTGCAATATTCAAAAATAGTCTAACGATAGAACCTGGGATGCACTATGCTGTCTTTAAAGCATGGGAATGCAATTACCACTAATGGGAGGCCGTCATGCAACGCCCAATTGTTAAGCACTTTTTTGATGAGCCCACGAACACCTTTAGCTATGTCGTTCAAGACCCCGATAGCAGTGCCTGCGCGATCATAGATTCGGTGCTCGACTTTGATTATGCCGCTGGGCGAACAGATGTGCGTTCAGCTGACAACATCATCGCCTTTATTCGCGAACACCAACTCGACGTCGCCTGGATTTTGGAGACCCATGTACATGCCGACCACCTTTCGGCAGCGCCCTATCTGCATGAGCATTTAGGAGGCAAAACCGGCATTGGGGCAAAAATAGACAAGGTGCAAGAGATCTTCGGCAAGGCATTCAACGCGGGTACCGAATTTGCTAGGGATGGCAGCCAATTTGATACGCTGTTTGAAGAAGGGGATACCTTCACCATTGGGCAATTACAGGGCCGTGTACTGCATACCCCCGGCCATACGCCCGCCTGTTTAACTTACGTAGTGGGGGATGCGGCCTTTGTAGGCGATACGCTCTTTATGCCGGATTATGGCACCGCGCGGTGCGATTTCCCCGGCGGCGATGCACGTACCCTGTATCACTCTATTCAAAAAGTGTTGGCGCTACCCGATCAGACGCGGCTGTTTTTATGCCACGATTATAAAGCCCCCGGCCGCGATACCTTTCAGCATGAAACCAGCGTAGCAGAACAGCGCAATGAGAATGTTCATGTTCACGAAGGTATCAGCGAAGAGGCGTTTGTGAAGATGCGCACCGAGCGTGATGCCACCTTAGGCATGCCACGGCTCATTATTCCTTCGGTTCAAATCAATATGCGTGCTGGAGCGCTGCCTCCGGCGGAAGAGAATGGCACGGTCTATTTAAAAGTGCCGATTAATTTTTTCTAACCGTTTCTATTTTTTTCACCTGTGAAAGCGGAATGCTTGGGAGACACCAGTGGATTGGACAGCAGGTTTACAAGGCTTAGCTGGGGGCTTGCTGATTGGGCTTTCCGCCACCTGGCTAATGGCAACGTTAGGGCGTATCGCGGGGATTAGTGGGATCGTTGGTAACTTAATTACCCAACGTCCCAAAGGCGATAGTGCTTGGCGAGTGGCGTTTGTTTTAGGGCTGATTAGCGGGCCGCTATTGATCATGGCATTAGGTGGCGGTTTGGGAAACGTGGCGGGGAGCCCGGGTGAAGTGATTGGCGCGCCAGCCGGTGGCGTCGGATTGATGTTGGTGGCCGGCTTGTTGGTGGGTGTGGGCACAGGGCTTGGTAGCGGCTGTACCAGTGGGCATGGCGTATGTGGCCTAGCACGCTTGGCGCCACGCTCCATGGCGGCCACCGGTATGTTTTTGCTGACGGCGCTAGTGACCGTTTATATCTCGCGTCATCTGTTAGGCCTAGGCGGTGTGCAATGAACAGGAGTGTCATGAACAGTAACGCGATGAAAACAGCGGCTGGTTATGCGGCGGGGCTGATTTTTGGTTTGGGTTTGGCAATTTCAGGCATGACTGACCCCGCACGAGTGCTGGGGTTTTTAGATGTAGCGGGCGCCTGGGATCCGACGCTGATGTTTGTGCTTGGCGGGGCCGTGGTAACCACCTTTATCGGCTATCGGCTGGTATTCAAGCGTTCGGCACCACTGTTGGGCGGCGTCTTTCAATTACCCACCAAAAAGGAGCTGGATGGCAAGTTGCTGGGCGGCGCTGCCCTGTTTGGTATTGGTTGGGGGCTTTCCGGCTACTGCCCGGGGCCTGCCATTGCCTCTATCGGCGGCATATCACTCCCGCTAGCGGCCATGCTGTTGACGATGGTGCTGGGGTGGTTTGCCGCCAAAAGGCTCGGCTAATACGTCGGAGTTATATGGCCGCTATTGCTAACGCCCTTGCCTTTATTGCAAGGGCGTTTTGTTTTCTTAACGCTGAGTTAATGCGTGGCCGTCATGCTGTCAGGTAATAAAAAGGAAACCGTTATGCACGTCTTGCTGATTGAAGATGACCCGCTGGTGGCATCGGGTATCCGCTCTGGATTAATGACCTTCGATTTTGTCGTCGACCACGTCTCCACGCTCAACGCCGCTCGCCAATCGATGCGAACAGTCACTAGTGATGTGGTCATTCTTGACCGTGGCTTGCCGGATGGCGATGGCCTGCAGTTGTTGGCCGAGTGGCGTGAGCAGGGCGTCGATGTGCCGGTGCTGGTGTTAACCGCAAGAGATACCGTGCGAGACCGGGTGGATGGCCTGCAGGGCGGTGCCGATGACTATCTGGTCAAGCCCTTCGATCTGGATGAATTAGTCGCGCGCCTGCACGCTTTGCTGCGCCGTGTGGCAGGGCGCAGCAGTGGCATGATTTCCCATGGAGCCCTTGCGTTAGATCCCGCTGCCCGCGAAGTGTATGTCGAAGGGCAACTGATCACCCTATCTCGCCGTGAGCTGGTGCTGCTGGAAACCTTCCTGCAATCGCCGCGCAGCGTACTGTCGGCCGATCAGCTCAAAGACAGCCTTTATGGCATGAATGATGATGTCGAGAGCAATGCGCTGAATGTGCATATACACCATCTGCGCCGCAAGCTCGGGAGCGGGGTGATTGAAACGGTGCGCGGGCTTGGCTATCGACTGGGCAAGCCTGAGGCGGTGCACTTGGCGGGCACACCCTATGAGTGTGAGATAGATAAAGGCCAGCTATGAGTTTACGTGCCCGCTTACTAATCACCCTGGGGCTAACCCTGGCGTTGCTATGGGGTATCGCCGCCGCGTGGCTGATGCGCGACCTGGAAGACAAATTTGTAGAAACCCTGGACCAACGTCTGGCGCAGTCGGCGCGAATGGTGGCGGGGCTGGTTTTGCAGCTTCCCCTTGACGTTTGGGCGGACGCCGAGCATCCAGTGCTCTCCATTCCCTCTATTGAAGGGCTGGCCTGCCAGGTGCATTCCCCCCAAGGCGAGGTCATGGCGCGCACCCATGCTGATATGGACGATGTGCTGGCGCCGGGAGAGGGCGGGCACACTTATCGTCAGGCTGACGATGTGACCTGGCGGGTCTTCACCTACGAGCGCAATGGCATCGTGATTACCACCGCCGACCGGATGGATGAAAGGAACATACTGCTTAGCGGCGTTATTCGGGTGGCGGTGGTGCCGTTTGTGGTGGCGCTGGTGGGCAGCATGGTGGCGCTGTGGCTAGGTATCTGGCGTGGGCTGGCACCGCTGACACGGCTGCGGGAGTCGCTTGCCAACCGCCATCCAGATGCGCTGGCGCCGGTGGCTACCTACGGCTTGCCAAAAGAGATCCGGCCCCTCATTACAACGCTTAACGCGCTGTTGGCGCGGGTGCAGCAAACCATTATCCGCGAACAGCGCTTTACCAATGACGCTGCGCACGAGTTGCGCACGCCGCTGACGGCCATCAAGACCCACCTGCAAGTTGCCCGGCGCGTCGAAGGGGAAGCGGCGAAGGCATCGCTCAATCAGGCGGAAGAGGGCGTGGTGCGGCTGAGCTCGACCCTTGATCAGCTGCTGACTCTGGCACGGGTAGAAGGACGTGCCCGGTTTGATGATGGCGAGGTAAGCCGTGTTGCCGATGTTGCCGAGTGCGCCCTGGCGGATTGCCACCATAGTCACTCCGGCCGCTTTGTGGTGCCCGCTGACTGGCCAGAAACCAACCTGGCCATGCCCCGTGAGCTAGCGATTACCGCGCTACGCAATTTGCTCGATAACGCGCTGCACCATGGACCATCGGAAACACCCGTAACACTGGAGGCGCAGTGGGAGCACGGGCAGCGCTTTCTTACCTTCAGCGTCAGCGACCAGGGACCTGGCGTCGATGACGCGACGCTCAAGCAACTGACGCAACGCTTCTGGCGCGCCAGCAAACAGCAGGGAAGCGGGCTGGGGCTGGCGATTGTCGCGGCAATCGCTGAACGATTCGATGGCGAAGTGGCATTCGCCAGCCCGGCGGGGGGCGGGTTTACCGCTCGCCTAATGGTGCCAGTGGCGGACAGCTAAAAATGATAACGCAAGGGAGAAACCGATATGAATAACAAATACGTTAGCAGGGTTGGTCTCTGTGTAGGTCTCACCCTGATCGCCGCAGGGACGGTGGCCCAGGAGGGGGACGCGGAGCGCGGTCAAGCCGCCGCGGCTAGCTGTAGCGCCTGCCACCAGGCAGATGGCAGTGGCATGAATGTGCCGGACGGTGAGTCCTGGCCGCGTTTAGCTGGTCTGGATGCCGACTATATCGCCAAGCAGTTACATGATTTTAAAGCGGGGCGGCGTGAAAACGCGACGATGGCAACATTTGCCAATATGCTCAACGACCAGCAAATCGCTGATGTGGCCGCCTACTACAGCCAACTGCCCGCTACCCAGGGGCAAGGCGGCGATGAGGCAGATGAGACGCTGCTGGCCCGTGGGCAGCAGCTCGCCGAACGTGGCGATTGGAACGCCTACATTGTTTCCTGCCAAAGCTGCCATGGGCCTGGGGGCAAGGGCGTAGGTGATACCTTCCCAGGCATTGCAGGCCAGCATGCCGGCTACATTCGCACTCAATTGTCGGCGTGGAAAAACGAAACCCGCAGCAACGATCCGCAAAACCTGATGGGCGCCATTGCCAAGCGCATGAGTGATGACGACATTCAGGCTGTATCCGCCTGGTACGCCACGCAACCCGCCTCCGCCGACCAGGAGTCAGCACAATGATAACCTGCCCACGCCCTCTCGTTTTAGCGCTTACTGGCTGTTCATTGACGGTCGGCATCGGTATTAGCGTTTACGCCACTAGTGTCTTTGCTCAGGAAGAACGGGCGGATGCAGCGCTGAACCAACTGGTGCACGAACCGCCCACCATGGAAGATCTGGAAAGTGCCGATATTCATCCCGAACTGAAAAAAGTCATCCGCTACGGTCATGATCTATTCACTAATACACAGCAGTTGCGTGGTGAAAACGTCTTCAATGACATGAATTGCTCCAGTTGCCATCTGGGGGAGGGTCGGGTGCCGTTCAGTGCCCCGGTGTGGACAGCAGCCATCACATTGCCGGATTTCCGTGGTAAAAATCAGCATGTGAATAACCTGGAAGAGCGTATTGCAGGCTGCTTTGCCTACTCCATGAACGGCGTGCCACCGGAGTATGGTAGTGATGAAATGTTGGCACTCAGTGCCTATCATCAGTGGCTGGCCACCGGCGCACCGATGTATCCCGACAAGCCGATTTATGGTCGAGGCTTCCCGGCACCGGAAGAGCCAGCCGAAGGCCCCAGCTACGCTAGAGGGGAAACTGCCTACCAGGAAAACTGCTCGATATGCCACCAGGAAAACGGTGCCGGGCACTATGAAAATGATGAGTACGTGTTTCCCGCGCCCTGGGGGGATGGCTCCAATAACTGGGGAGCCGGCATCGCGCGACTGGAAACCATGGCGGGCTTCATCTATCAGAACATGCCGCTTGGCCAGCCCCGCTCGCTCAGTGATCAACAGGCCTGGGATATTGCCTATTATATAACCCGCCAGGAGCGTCCTCAGGATCCTCGCTATACCGGGGATGTCGCCGAGACGGCGGAACGGTTCCACGGCCGTTCACTCTATGGTCAAACCCGCGAGCATGATGGCCATGTGCTAGGAGACCATGACAACTTCGGAGAGAAGGGCGATATCAAACCCTGGAACGTGGGCATGCCGAGGTTTGAGAACCTGTCGGAGGAGTAATGCCGTCAAGAAATGTGATTGTGAAGAGCTTTCTTGTTTGTCATTGCACTGAGCTTTCTATGTTTGTCATTTAGAGGTGCCCTCTTTATGTCATTGCGAGGAGCGCAGCGACGCGGCAATCTTAAGCTGCGGTGGTGATTAACCCCGAGATTGCTTCACTGCGTTCGCAATGACAGGAGGATCTCAATGACATTACCTATGTCATTGCGAGGAGCGCAGCGACGCGGCAAACTTAAGCTGCGGTGGCAGGTTAACCCCGAGATGGCTTTACTGCGTTCGCAATGACAGGAGGGTCTCAATGACATCACCTATGTCATTGCGAGGAGCGCAGCGACGCGGCAATTTTAAGCTGCGGTGGCAGGTTAACCCCGAGATTGCTTCACTGCGTTCGCAATGACAGGAGGATCTCAATGACATCACCTATGTCATTGCGAGGAGCGCAGCGACGCGGCAATCTTAAGCTGCGGTGGTGATTAACCCCGAGATTGCTTCACTGCGTTCGCGATGACAGGGGGCTCACAATGATAAGGGATTGTGGCGCTCAGAAAGCTATTAATATGGTGCAAGCTCATCCCATTCCGGATTAAGCGAGTCAATCAGAGCATTTTTACGTTGGCGTGAACCCGCTTTGAGCTGTTTTTCGCGCCTTATTGCATCTTTTATGCTATTTGTCTCCTCTAGCCATATAAGTTTGTGACAACGATACTTTTTGGTGAATCCTGGCATTAAACCTTGGCGGTGTTCATAAAGCCTGCGCTCCAAGTTGTTTGTAACTCCTATATAAAGAACGCGGTGAGTACGATTAGTCAGCATATAAACATAATAAAGATTGCTTGCTGTCGACATAAATCGACCTTTCGGCGATGAGTTTTTATTAATCTAGCGTCATTTTATTAGCAATGGTAGGGGCACATCATTGCAGACAGTACTCTCATTTTGACTATGAAAAGTGAAAAGACCTTGGCTTACGGTGGCGGATTAACCGAGATTGCTTCGCTCTGCTCGCAATGACAGGGGGGACGCAATGGCGAGGGGGCGTAGGGACAGGGGAAGCTCGCAATAACAATTCATATGCTATTGCGAGTAGCCCTCTTTATGTCATTGTGAGGAGCTTGCGACGCGGCAATCTCAGCTAGCGGTGACAGGCTAAGCTCAAGGCGCTTCGCTGCCCATCATCTCGATCAGCCGCTTGTCACTGGGCAAACCCTGAATGCGGTCAAGACGCACGCTACCATTTTCTGTTTCACGCTGAAAAACCGAGGTGGGCGTGGCATACAGCCCTAGCTCTTCGAAAAGCTGGTTATTGGCATAAACCTGTTCTTCGATCTCTCGTGGCTGGGCACTGGCGTCGATTTCTTCCTGGCCACTTTCATGAGCATGCAGTGTAGCCGCCGGGTCGTCGGCTCCGAGTATGGCGGCGGCCTTGCCAGGGCTGTCGGGCGCTAAAATACCCACCATGATATGACGCAGTTGCACTTCACCGGCCTCTACCCAGGGGCGAACGTCTTGCCATAATTGACGGCAATAGGGGCAGTTGGCGTCGGTGAAGGTGTAAATCACACGAGGGGCATCCACGTCGCCATCCTGAATCCAATGGCTTTCGCTCAGAAGCTGCCAAGTCTGTGCTTCTAAGGGCGCACGCACGTGCTTGTCCAGTTGCGCTTCAGTGAGGTCGTTACCCTCGCTATCCATCAGTGTTCCCACCACCGCATGCTCGCCATCCGGGGTCAGATAGATGGCCATGTCCTGGCCCTGAGCGCTGGCGCCGTAGCCGCGCAAACCGCCAGGGGCGTCAAACTGGCCATGAATTTCCAGGCCCTGGTCGGCCAGTGCCTGAATTGGGGCAGGGAGTTCATCGGCGTAGCCTGTGGATACTCCTCCCAGTCCTGCCAGAAGAAGAAAACTGCTGATAGTGGTGTAGTGGTTCAAGCGCATTGCAACATCCTGTTTGAGTGAGATGACGTTAGCCAGGCGAAAAAAGGTGGTCGGTTCATGCAGCAATCAGCGTAAACGCTCCAATCCTTGCTGCAGGGTGGCGCTGGAAAGTTCGCCAAAATGAGTACTGACGAGTTGACCGTCGGCATCGTAGTAAAGTGTGGTAGGCATCGCATTGGCGCCGGTAGCCTGGCCAACGGCATTGCGTGGGTCTTGCCACACATTATCGAGAGAAAAGCCGTACTCATCCATGAAAGCGTTGATCTGGCCGAGCGACTCCCCTTGGTTAACGAACACAAAGGTGATGCCGGGTTCATTATCCTGCGCTTGCTCAAACACCGGCATTTCACGGATACAGGGCGGACACCAGCTGGCCCACAAATTGACCACCATGGGTTGCTGGGTCGTGCGTGACAGGTAGGGAAGGTCAATGGGCTCGCCTGAACGGGTAGTCAGCGCCACCTCCGGCAAGGGCCGGGATTGATGCTCTATCATGGTGGCGCTAGCGGCGGTTAATCCCCAGACAAGGCCGCCCGCCAGTAGGGCACCGGAAAGGGGCACCCGCTGGCGGGGGGAGCGCCACAGCGTCCAGCCGGCGTACGCCAGTGCCGCGACAAGGCCACCGACGATATCAAACCCGCCATCTCGAATATCCAGGCGGGAAAGTAGACCCTCGTATTCGCCCCAGTAACGTAGGACAAAAACCAAACGCGCGCCGACAAGGGCAACCAGCAGCAGGGTAAACAGCGTATCGCTGACAGCTACCCGATGGCGCCTTCCCAACAGCGCGCCAGCCAGCAGCGCCAATAAAAAGGCCAGGCCGATCAATAGCTGGTGAATACTAAAGCCCATCGGGCCAAGGGCGATGCTTTGTTGCAACATAACCAGTAACGATCCTTCATATTATCTTGGACTGGCATCATCGCAGCACTAGATTATTTAAGGATTATGTTAGTCGCCCCTGGGGCGTTATGTCGCAACTGGCGAGCGAAGCGCCGCGACTAACTGGTGGCCACCAGCCAGCGCACCGCATAAGGCGGAAGGGCGCCTTCGGCCTCCCACGGGTTACTTGGGTCAAGCGCCTGCCATGCGTGCTGGCTCAGCGCTTGGGTTACCGCCTCACCCACATTCGCTAAGGGGAGCGGCAGGTCGGTGACGTTATACAGCGCCAGCAGGCGACGGCCATCATGCAGGGGGCCGCGCTCCACTGCCAGCAATTCTGGTGGCGATTCCAATACCCTCTGGGCAGCAGTGGGGTGAAAACAGGGTTCTTGACGACGCTGATCCAGCAGCCGGTTTAAGGCATGAAACACATCGTGGGTAGGGGTGGAAGGACTATCCAGTAGCAGGTCCAGCTCGCTACGCTGCCAGCGCCTACGGTTGATCGAGCGCAGGCGACCACTGCGCTCAACGCCTTCTACATCGTTGAGTGTGCCCGTCAGCGTATGAATATAGAGCGCTGGAATTCCCTGCAGGCTGAGCATGATCGCTTGGCTGCATAGGAAGCGAGCTATTTGCCATGGATCCTGACCACGGCGAGTGCCGCGCATGGCTTCAAACCAGGTGATGTTGATTTCGTAGGGCGTGTCGCTGCCATCCGGGTTGCTCCGCATGCTGACAAAACCGCCGAATTTGTGCATCAGCTCCAGTAGTGCATCGCGCTCGTGATCGGGCAGTAGGCCTTCCAGTGGGCGCACACCAATACCGTCATGGCTGGCGGTAAAATTCAAGTAAGTACAGTGGTCAGGCAGAACCGGTAGGCTGGCAAGCCAGGTTTGCAGCGTGCTGGCCTCGCCACGGGTTAAGGTATGGAGCAGCAGCGGTGGCAGAGTGAACTGATAAATCATGTGCGCTTCATCGGGCGGCCCTTTGGGAAGCCGTTCAAGACCGAAATAGCTGATGTTCTCTTGGTGCGGCACGTTGGTTTCGGTAATCAACAGAGTGCCTGGGGCGACATGATCAACAATCGCGCGAAGCAAACGCACTACGGTGTGGGTTTCCGGCAGGTGAATACAGGAGGTGCCCAACCGCTTCCATAAAAAAGCCACCGCATCCAAGCGGATAATCCGTGTGCCCTGCTCCAGGTAGAAGAGCAGAATACCGACGAACTCCAGCAGTACATCCGGATGTTCAAAGTTTAGGTCGAGCTGGTCTTCGGAGAAGGTTGCCCATAGGTAACGGGTGCCGCGCCGGGTTGATACAGGTACCAGCAACGGGTTGCTGCGGGGGCGAACTACCTGAGAAACATCGGTGTCAGGGTCAACTTCGATAAAGTAGTCACGGCCTGGCAGGCTGCCGCTCAGGTAGTCCACGAACCAGAGCGATTCCCTGGAAACATGATTGAGCACCAAATCGGCCATCAGGTCGTAATGACCGGCGAGCTCGCGGATATGCGACCAGTCGCCAAGCTCACTGTTCACTTCCCGATAGTGGATCACCGAGAAGCCATCGTCGCTACTCCATGGGAAGAAGGGCAGCACGTGTACACCACTAATGCGATCACCCAGCCGTGCTTGAAGAAATTCGCTAAGCACAGCCAGTGGTGGCACACCCTCTTCTATAATGGAGTCACCATAGCTAATCACCCACTGATCTTTTTCGCTCCATGAAGGTGCGTTTTTGGAAGGAGCATCGCCAGGGGCGGACGAAAACGGGGCAAGCGACAAAAAATGCTCAATGTGTTGATTCAAGCGGCGCTGCACTTCGTCAGCACGCGGTCCGTATAGGTGGCTGAGGTAGCCGTGCACGGTCTGCTCAAAGGGGGACATGGGTGGCTCCTGATAAACAATCTGCCACAAACGCTGCAGCTTGTGTGCCAAATCGTTACAATGCGTGGTTGATAGCGCGTTTAAACGCTAAAATCCATTAGCTTAAGACGTTGATGCCAGTTTAAACGCCATTAATAGCATATTCATTGCCAGGTTATAACACGCTAACTCGTGCGGCATGCCAGCACGAGCTGACAACAGGTTGACCGCTATGCATTGCCCTTTTTGTGGTGCAAACGATACTCGAGTGACCGATTCGCGGTTGGTAGCCGATGGCGATCAAGTGCGCCGTCGTCGCCAGTGTGCGAGCTGTCAGGAGCGATTTACCACTTACGAAACTGCTGAACTAGTGATGCCTCGTGTGGTGAAGTCAGACGGTTCACGGGAAAGCTTTAATGAAGCCAAGCTCCGGGCGGGCATGTTGCGTGCGCTAGAAAAACGCCCGGTCAGCGCGGAAGCCATTGAAGCGGCCGTCGAGCGCATACGTCAAACCCTTCGTGCGCGAGGCGATCGTGAGATCAACGCCCGTGATATTGGTGAGTCAGTGATGCAGGCGCTTAAAACCCTCGATCATGTGGCTTACATTCGCTTTGCCTCGGTGTACCGCAAGTTTCAGGATTTGGATGAATTTCGTGCTGAGATTGATCGGCTTTCCCAAGAGCCCAATCAAGAGTCCTCTTCCACAGTGAGACACACTAGCGAGCCGCCAAAATGAGCGCCCTGTTTAGCCAAGACGATTACCGTTTTATGGCGCAGGCGCTAAAGCTGGCGCGCAAAGGGCTTTACACCACAGATCCTAATCCTCGGGTCGGTTGTGTGATCGTGCACGATGAGCAGATCGTTGGGGAAGGCTTTCATCGGCGAGCCGGTGAGCCGCATGCGGAAATCCATGCCTTAACCGCGGCCGGTGAACGGGCCCAGGGCGCGACGGCTTACGTCACTCTTGAACCTTGCTCGCACACTGGGCGTACCGGCCCCTGTGCGGTTGCTCTGCAAAAGGCCAAGGTGGCACGGGTAGTGATTGCGATGCAGGACCCCAACCCCCAGGTCAGTGGCCGGGGTATTCGCTTGCTTGAAGAAGCCGGTATTGAGGTAGCAGTAGGCCTGCTAGAGAGCGAAGCGCGGGCATTGAACCCTGGCTTTATTGCCCGAATGACCACACAGCGCCCCTTTGTACGCCTGAAAATGGCCATGAGTTTGGATGGGCGTACTGCTATGGGGTCAGGCGAGTCTCAGTGGATTACCGGGCCCGAAGCGCGAACGCAAGTGCAGCGGCTAAGAGCGCGTTCCAGTGCGATATTAAGCGGCGTTGAATCGATTATCATGGACGACTCGCGGCTTACTCTTCGCGCCGAGCAGTTGTCGCTTGCCAATGCCGATGAGGTGGTACAGCGCCAACCGTTAAGGGTGGTGTTAGATACCCATTTGCGCTTGCCCTTGGCAGCCGCCTGTTTAAGCGAACCGGGGCGAACCTTGGTGGTTACCACCCCAGACCATGTGGCTGAAAAGCGCGAACGGTTAACCAAAGCGGGTGCCGAGGTGCAGGTGTTGCCTGCCGGTAGCGATGGCCGCATTGATTTAGCCTTGATGCTGAATTGGTTAGCCGAGAGCGAGCAGGTTAATGAGCTGCTGGTAGAAACCGGCGCGACCCTGGCGGGTGCTTTGCTTGATGCGGATCTGGTCGATGAGCTGCAGCTGTTTGTCGCCCCCACGCTGTTAGGTGGCGAGGCACGACCGCTATTTGCGTTGCCAGGGCTCTCACGCATGGCCGATCAGCGGCGTTTAACCATTCATGATATGCGAGCGGTGGGGCGCGATTGGCGCATTATCGCTTCCCCTCAGTCGACTAGCGCAACTGGCGATAGCAAGGTACCCTGACGCGCGAAATCGCAGCTAACGTGACAACTTTATTTCGTGACGACTTTTCGTTACAAGCTGGCGCAACAGCTTTTTTGCGGCAACGTTACGCGACAACTTTTGGAGATTCCATGGCGCACTCCTCCTCTAGAGGCTTAGCCCCTATCGCCGAGCTGGTGGAAGATATCCGCCAGGGCAAAATGGTGATTCTCATGGACGATGAGGATCGCGAAAACGAAGGTGATATCATCATGGCCGCCGAAAAAGTGCAGGCCGAGCATATCAACTTCATGGCCCGTTTCGCCCGTGGTCTTATCTGTATGCCGATGACCCGTGCCCGTTGTGAGCAGCTTAATTTGCCGCTCATGGTGCGTGACAATGGCTCCGGCTTTGGCACCAAGTTTACGCTCTCGATTGAAGCGACCGAAGGCGTTACCACCGGTATTTCAGCGGCGGATCGCGCGCGCACGGTTCAAGCGGCAGTGGCGCCCCATGCCAAGCCCTCTGATATCGTTCAGCCGGGGCATATTTTCCCGTTGATGGCAGAGCCCGGCGGCGTGCTTCGCCGTGCGGGGCATACCGAAGCAGCGTGTGATTTGGCCGCACTGGCGGGCTGTGATCCCAGTGGTGTGATCTGCGAGATCATGAACGACGACGGTAGTATGGCGCGCCGCCCAGAACTTGAAGCGTTTGCCCAAGAACACGGCATTAAAATGGGCACCATTGCGGATTTGATTCACTACCGCATCGTCAACGAGCAGACTATTGATCACCTGGAAGCCTCAACGGTAATGACGGCCCATGGCGAACTGACGCTGCACGTTTTCCGTGATCGCATTCAGGGCGCTCACCATTTGGCGTTGGTGAACGGTCAGCCCACCCCAGAGGAGTCCACCACGGTTCGCGTGCATCTTACCGATACGCTGCGCGATGTGATGGGCCTGATGAAAGGCGACCAGTGCCGCTGGGATGCCCACCGGGCGCTGGAGGAGATTGCCAGTTCAAACGCGGGGGTATTTGTGTTGATTGATGACGGTAGCCCCCATCAGGATTTAAAAGATCAACTGGATATCTTTTTGGATCGCGTTCGCCAGCCGCGTACCAGTGATTCTGACGGCGCTGGCAACTATTTAACCATTGGCACCGGCTCGCAGATTCTGCGCTATTTAGGCGTGGGTAAAATGCGATTATTGAGTTCACCGTGGAAGTTCTCCGCGCTGTCTGGCTTTGATCTCGAAGTCGTTGAGCGTCTGGGGCCTAATGACACGGCGGATGAGCCAACCTTTCAGCAGGACTGATCCAGCAGGATCACTCCAGCAGGACTAATCTCGCAGTACTAATCTAGCAGTACTAAGCAGCAGGAATAAATTGATGAACTCCCTTTCTCAAGTTGAAGGTACTTTTGTTGACGTCGATGGACATTATGTCATCGTGGTCGGTCGTTTTAACCATCACGTGGTGGATAGCCTGGTGGAAGGGGCGGTCGACAGTTTGACGCGTCATGGCGTCGATGCTGAGCATATCCATATTGTTCACGTGCCGGGTGCCTGGGAACTGCCGTTAGCGGTCAAGCGCGTGTTGAAGGTGATGAAGCCTGACGCCGTCATCGCGCTAGGCGCGGTGATTCGCGGTGGAACGCCGCACTTTGAATACGTAGCGGGCGGCTGCAACACAGCGATTAATCACTTGCAGCTTGAATTTGATACCCCGGTCGCTAACGGCGTGTTAACCGTTGAGTCGATCGAACAAGCGATTGAGCGCGCGGGCACCAAAGCCGGTAATAAAGGCACCGAAGCGGCCATGGCCGCCATGGAAATGGTCTCACTGCTACGCGCGCTGCCGTTAGGAGATACCCAATGAGCGAGCGTAAACCCTCTGCTGCTCAGCAAGGCCGCCACGCGGCGCGTGAGTTAACCGTGCAGGGGCTTTATCAGTGGCAAATGACGGGTAAATCCATCACTACCATTGAAGCTGAGTTTCGTAGTCAGGTAGCCGATGACGACCTGGAAGACCACGAAAACTGGGTCAAGGTGATGGAGATCGCCGACAAAGCGCTGTTTCACGAATTGCTGCACAATACCGTTCGTTTTAAAGCGGAACTGGATCGTGAAATTTCCCCGCTGCTAGATCGCCGTCTGGAAGATCTCGATGCCGTCGAGCTGGCGATTCTTCGCTTAGGCGCTTATGAGCTATCCCGGCGAATGGAAGTACCCTATCGTGTAGTGATTAACGAAGGCGTTGAGCTGGCTAAGTCATTTGGCGCCACCGACGGCCATAAATACGTGAACGGCATTCTAGACAAGCTGGCGATTCGCCTGCGTAGTGCCGAGGTCAGCGCTCGTCGTCTCTGAACGCGAGCGTCATGACAATGCGTTTAAGGGGCCTTTGTGCTTGCCGAATTTGATTTGATCCGACGCTATTTCATGTCGTCGCAGGAGGCGTCGACCGCGTCAAATGGCGTCACACTAGGATGTGGAGACGACGCCACGCTATTGATGCCGCAAGCGGGCCAACAATTGGCCGTGAGTGTTGATACCTCAGTGGTGAATGTTCACTTTCCTCGCGAAGCGCCAGCGTTCGCGGTGGGCCATCGTGCCTTGGCGGTCGCGCTTAGTGATTTGGCCGCTATGGGGGCCAAATCCCGCTGGTGCCTAATGGCATTAACCTTTGATCAGCGAGAATTTGTCGACGATGAAGCAACGCATCTTTGGCTTGCTGACTATGCGCGTGGCTTTCATACACTTTGTCAGCAACACGCCACCACGCTGGTGGGCGGGGACGTAACTTCCGGCGCGCTTTCGATTGGCGTGACCGTCATGGGCGAGGTGCCGGTGGGCGAAGCGCTGACCCGCAGCGGTGCTCAGCCTGGCGACCTGGTTGCCGTTACCGGTGCATTAGGCGGCGGGGCCGGTGGGCTAGCGCTCTGGAATAAGGGTGAGCGTGAATTGGCGCACCCGCTGTTGCGCCGCTATCTGCTGCCTGAACCGCGTTTGGCGGCGGGTTTGGCACTACGTGGGTTAGCCACCGCGGCGATGGATATTTCTGATGGCTTAATGGCCGACCTGGCGCATCTTCGCGAGGCTTCGCAGGTCGGGGCAGTCATCGACGTAGCCGCTTTACCGCTGGCAGACGAGCTGGAAAGCACGCTGGGCCGGGAGGCGGCCTTGAAGGCGGCGCTTTCAGGTGGTGATGATTATGAACTGCTCGTCACGTTACACGCTGACGATATAGCCAAGGCTCAGCAGCGTCTGGCGTCATTAGGCCTGACGCTAACGGTGATTGGTCATTGTTGTGAGACACTAGGCATTAGTGCTTCTGACCAGAGTGATCTGAGTAGCTATGTCAATGGCTATGCCGGTTGGCAGCATTTTAGTGGGGACACGCCATGAATCGTGCACCGAAAAGTGTCTGGCGTCGCCCAACACATTTTTTTGCCTTTGGCTTAGGTAGCGGCACGGTGCCGTGGGCACCCGGCACCTTTGGCACGCTGGCCGCCATTCCGTTCTACTGGATGATGGCGGATTTGCCCTTAGGATGGTATCTAAGCATTTGTTTTGTCGCTTTTGTTGTTGGCGTATGGCTATGCGATAAGACGTCACACGACTTAGGCGTACACGACCACTCAGGGATTGTGTGGGATGAATTTGTCGGCTACTGGCTCACTATGGCCGCGGTGCCCTTTTCATGGGAAGCTGCGCTATGGGGATTTGTGGTCTTTCGTATCTTCGATGTTTTTAAGCCCTGGCCAATACGTTGGGCAGACCGCCGTGTAGCCGGTGGTTTCGGCATTATGATTGATGATGTGATGGCAGGGGGCTACGCCTGGAGTACTATGCACTTATGGTTCTGGCTGCATTAGAAAATTCATTAGGAAAACGGTACGGATACTAGGTATTACAGATACCAGGCATTGTCGGTAGCTTTCGCCATTTAAGTGCGTTGGCACCAAGGAGGCAGCATGCGCAAGGAACGTCTGATTGTCCCTACCCTGGCGATAATCGCCGTGGTATGGATGGCAGCGCAACTTCTCTCAAGCGTGCTCTTTGAGCGCAGCCTGCGTCAGGCGCTAGAAGATCTGGAAGCGCGGGGCGAATGGCGTGTCAACAGAACTGAGAGCCACCAGGGTTGGCTAAGTTCCCAAGGGCGGCTGATACTTTCACCGCTATTGGGTCGCCCCTGGCGGCTTGAACTGACCTATAGCGCTCGCCACGGCATTTTAAGCACGGATGTAGAAGGCACGGTATTACCTCGCTTGGATATCGTGTTGCAGCAAGCAGTGGGGGAGGTTACCGCCCCTTCGGTGCCTCGTTGGCAGGGGCGTTATCACACCCTTAGCGGCCGCAGTGAACTACGCCTTGCCCTGGCACCTTTTGTCATTCAACAAAATGGTCGCGAGTTAGCCGTCCGTGGTGGTCGGCTGCGCCTCGAAGGCGTCTTTGGTGATTGGCGCCTGCGTGGGTTATTAGATCAGCTAACACTGACCGATGGCTTGGCACAGCTTGCATTAGGCCCCACGGTGCTTGAAAGCCGCTACACCTATACCGATGGTGCCTACCACTTTGCCCAGCGCGATCATCTGCATATTGAGACACTGACGCTTAGCTATCCCTCCTATGACATCCAACTGGCGCCACTCGATTTAAATAGCTATATGGTGCTGGACGAAAGCGAACTACGCATTACAGGCGATTTAGAAGTGGGGGAGGTGATGGTTCCCTCAGAAGCGCCCGAAACGCCGTTGCTTAATGGACGAATAAAGATGGAGCTTTCGCGCATCAATGCCGATGCGGTTCGCCACGCCATTCGTCGTTTACGCCAGGAAGCCGCCTGGGGGGATGCCAGCCTGCCTATGGCTGAAGGGTTGCTGGCCCGCCTTGAGCCCGATTTTCGTAACATGCTCAGTGACTCGCCGCGCCTAGATGTGACCACGGTGGCGATCGACAGCCCACTGCTCGGCATTCGACTCGATGCGGATGGCGCGCTATTTTTTGATGCCCGTGAGTTGGATGAACTTAGCGTGGTGAATCTCGACGAAGAGGACGAGCAGGCGAAATGGCTGGAGCGTATTGATGGCGACTTCACCTGGTATGATGCGCCCACCGTTGCCGCGCTATGGTTAGGTTTGCCGCTCGGCACTCGTGAACTGCAGTTTGATGTAGTGCGCGGTGTCTGGCGTGTTAATGGTCGCCCCATGCCCGAGCTATGGCCTTAAGTTTGGTACAAAAAGTCTTGGCTTTATCCACTCAGCTCCATGACGCTGCACCGGTCGCTAGTTACCGCTACCTCCCAAAAACAGGCCATAAGGGTTGAAGTTTTGGCGCACTGCCCGCATTCCATGAACAACGCAAGGCGGTTCTCACCGCCGGTATCGGTTCATTGGAGGACGCATGAGCGACCAGGATTACGAACGCGATCACGAACACCTTGATTGGCAAGTTGACGATGAAGCGTCAGCATCAACTACCGATGACGCAGGGAATACCGACCAGCAGGGCGGCGAAGAGTACCGCTCCGACGGCGAACGGGTAAATTCCCTAGTGCCCGCCAGCGACATGCTGCCTGAGCGCATTTATCTTCTTCCTATTCATAATCGTCCTTTTTTCCCCGCCCAGGTTCAGCCTCTGGTGGTTAACCGTGAGCGCTGGGAAGAGACCATGCGCCGCGTGGGTAATACACCGCATCACACCTTGGGCGTGGCGTTCGTGGGTGAGCAGGGCGTTACCTCTCTTGATCACGAAGGTTTTCCTGAGATTGGTACAGCGGTGAAGGTGCATAAACTCAAGGGCGAAGACGATCAGATCCAGTTTATCGCTCAGGGCTTGCAGCGCTTTAAAATTACCCGCTGGCTCTCCAAAGAGCCGCCTTATCTAGTGGAAGTTACCTACCCGAAAGAGCCGGTTGATGCGGAGAACGAAGAGACCCGCGCCTATGCCATGGCGATCATCAACGGCATTAAAGAGCTGCTGCCGATCAACCCGCTGTACGGTGAAGAGCTCAAGCACTACCTCAACCGCTTTAGCCCGCACCAGCCGGGGCCGCTGACCGATTTTGCCGCCGCCATCACCTCCGCCAAAGGCCCTGAGCTGCAGGATGTGCTGGCCACGCTGTCGGTGGAAGAGCGGATGCAGAAAGTCCTGCCGTTGCTGCGTAAAGAGATTGATGTAGCGCTATTGCAGGGCGAGATCAGCGAGCAGGTCAACGCGCAAATGCAGGATCGCCAGCGCGAGTTCTTCCTGCGCGAACAGCTCAAGGTGATCCAGCGTGAGCTAGGCATTTCCAAAGACGATCGCGAAAACGATGTCGATACCTTTCGAGCGCGGCTGGAAGCACTGGTCGTGCCCGAGCGCGTGCAAGTACGTATTGATGATGAGCTGAATAAGCTTAGCGTGCTGGAAACCGGCTCACCGGAATATGGCACCACACGTAATTATCTCGACTGGCTAACGTCGTTGCCCTGGGGCGTGACCAGCCAGGATCAGCTCGATCTACCCCATGCGCGGCAAGTACTTGATCGCGATCACGACGGTCTGAAAGACGTTAAAGAACGCATTATTGAGTTTCTGGCCGAAGGTACTTTTAAGGGCGATGTCGGTGGTTCGATCGTCCTGCTGGTAGGCCCGCCAGGGGTGGGTAAAACCTCTATAGGCCGCTCAATTGCCGAAGCCTTAGGCCGTCAGTTTTACCGCTTTTCGGTTGGCGGTATGCGCGACGAGGCGGAAATTAAAGGCCATCGGCGCACCTATGTCGGTGCGATGCCCGGCAAGCTGGTGCAGGCGTTTAAAGAGGTCGAAGTCGAGAACCCGGTCATCATGCTCGACGAGATCGACAAGTTGGGGCAGTCTTTTCAGGGCGACCCCGCTTCAGCGCTGCTGGAAGTGCTTGATCCCGAGCAGAACGTCGATTTCCTTGATCACTATCTTGATGTGCGCATGGATCTCTCCAAGGTGCTGTTTATATGCACCGCTAATACGCTGGATTCGATTCCTGGGCCACTGCTTGATCGCATGGAGCAGATCCGCCTCTCTGGCTATATCGCCGAAGAGAAACTGGCGATTGCTAAGAATCACCTGTGGCTGAAGCTGCTTAAACGCGACAACCTGACGAAAAAGCGTATCAGTTTATCCGATGCGGCCTTAAAGCAAGTGATTGAAGGCTATGCCCGTGAAGCCGGTGTTCGCCAGCTTGAAAAGCAGCTGCATCGTATTGTGCGTAAATCGGCCGTCAAGCTGCTCGAAGAGGAGTCCGAAACGGTCAAAATATCGGTGAAGAATCTTGAAGAGTTCTTAGGCGCACCGATCTTCCGCAAGGAAAAAGTGCTCACAGGTGAAGGGGTAGTGACCGGCCTGGCGTGGACCTCCATGGGCGGGGCAACGCTGCCTATCGAAGCGGGCAAGGTACACTCGCTGGATCGTGGCTTTAAGCTGACCGGCAAGCTGGGTGAGGTGATGCAGGAGTCGGCCAACATCGCTTACAGCTATACCCTGGGCCACCTGCAGGAGTATGGTGCCGATGCCGACTTCTTTGACTCGGCATTTGTGCACTTACACGTGCCCGAAGGAGCCACACCGAAAGATGGGCCTTCGGCCGGTGTCACCATGACCACTGCGCTGCTGTCACTAGCCAAGCACCATGCTATTGATCGGCCCCTGGCGATGACCGGCGAGCTAACCTTGACCGGCCAAGTACTGCCGGTTGGCGGTATTCGCGAGAAGGTGATTGCCGCGCGGCGCAGTGATATTTTCGAATTGATCCTGCCCGAGGCCAATAAACGTGATTACGAAGAGTTGCCGGACTATCTGAAAGAGGGCATGACGGTGCACTTTGCCAAACGTTATCGCGATGTAGCCGATGTGGTGTTTGGCCGTTAATTAACGCCTCGACACGCTGTCTGTGATCCATGCAGGTGAGTTAAAATAACCGTTAAGAGCGCCGTACTTAAGTACGGCGCTTTTTTTACATTTCTTCACTTTGTTTAAGCCCAACAATAGCGATAATAGCGGCTGATTTAATAAAATTAAGAACATCTAATTTTCGGAGCATTAATGCGCAACAACCAGCCTGTGTCCCAACGTGAATACGTCCTGAGCGAAGAAACGGTGCTCATTTCCCGTTCCGATCTAAAAGGGAATGTCACCTACGCGAACCCTACGTTTGTTGAGGTCAGTGGCTATAGCCGTGAAGAGTTAATCGGCGCTCCGCATAATCTCCTTCGTCACCCCGATATGCCAGAAGCGGCTTATGCGGATTTCTGGAAAACGATTCAAGCCGGAGAAACCTGGCAAGGCGTGGTCAAAAACCGCCGCAAAAATGGCGATTACTATTGGGTACATGCCACCGTGGCGCCATTGCGGGATGGAGAGCGAATCGCAGGCTATACCTCCGTTCGCCGCAAAGCCCCCGCCAATGCAGTGGCCAGGGCGGAAAAGGTTTACGCTGAAATTCGTGAAAAGGGCAAGTCCCGCCACTATAAGCTCGCCCAGGGCGCGCTACGTCGCAAAGGTTTAACCGGCATACTGACCCGGTTCCAGCTCACCAGCCTGAAAGCCAAGCTCACCAGCATGGTGGTGGCTTCGTTACTGCTTATAAGCCTTGCAGGAGGCATGGGGGTTTACGCCCTGGTGATGTCCGGTGAGCGACTGGAAACACTCAACCGCTCTGGGTTGGGTGAAGTGGCCACCTTACAGCACATCGAACGCTATATTGGGCAAACGGTCGAGACGCTGGAGCCGGTCGTACGTAATCCACGCCAAGTGGATCTTGACGCCATTAACGCTGAAATTGGCGAATATACCCGCTCGTTGAATACGCTATGGCTTGATTACAATATCGATGACGTGGCTGAGATTGAAGCAAACCAAGCATTCGATAGTGCGCTGACCATATGGGACGCCGGTGTGGAAAACACCCTGGTCGCTATTCAAGAAGGTAATGGGTTTGCGGCCTTTGAAGCTTTTAACGACATAGTGGTGCCGACGACGGAATCGCTGCGTGAGCTAAACAGCACCTTGGTCGAGCAAGTGCGCGCCGATGCTGAAACGTTGGTCTCTCAGGCGCAAAGCGGACGCCAACAGATGCTGGTAGCCCAGCTGACATTACTGGCCATTGGTTTTCTGGTCATGATTGGCCTGAGCGCGATGATACTGAAATCCGTGTTGCGCAGTTTATCGGGCGCGCGCTATATCACTTTTCAAATCGCCGCCGGCAATCTGGCTGCTCGAGGGCATCATCAAACCAACGATGAGTTGGGCGAGTTACTTTATTCGTTGGATACCATGCGTTTTAGCTTATCGAGCATTGTGGGTGATGTGGAAAGTCGCGTCTCGGTCGTCACCCCGGCAATCCAACAGATCGCCGCTGAAAATGAAGAGCTCTCGTCGCGTACGGAGCAACAGGCATCGTCACTGCAGCAAACCGCTTCGAGTATGGAAGAGATGACCTCGACGGTTCAGCAGAATACCGAGAATGCCCGTCAGGCAACCGAACTGGCGGTACAGAACGCTGCCAGCACCAAAGATACCGGCCAGCAAATGCAGCAACTGGTGGAGCGCATGCAGCGTATTGCCCAGAGCGCTGAAAAAATGACCGAAATGATTAGCGTCATCGATGGCATTGCCTTCCAAACCAATATTCTGGCACTCAATGCCTCGGTTGAGGCCGCTCGTGCCGGTGAGCATGGCCGCGGCTTTGCCGTAGTCGCCAGCGAAGTACGTAATCTGGCTGGGCGGAGCGCGGATGCCGCCCAGGAAATCCGCAAGATGATTGACAGCACGACGCAAGAAGTAAGCGGGGGCCGCAGTGCCGTCGAGCAGGCGGAACGTGCGATAGAAGAGGTGTCTCAGCAGGTTAGTAGGGTCAGTGAACTGATGGCCGCGATCAGTACCGCTTCCACCGAACAGAGCAGTGGGATCGGCCAAATAAACACGGCGATTGCTGAAATGGACCATGTGACTCAGCAGAATGCCTCTAAAGTTCAGACGATTGCGGCATCAGCCGACAATCTCTCCCTTGAGGCTCATGAGCTTGCCAACGTGGTGGACGCATTCCGTTTGGAAGGTGCCCAGGATGAGAACATCAACGAGGCGCGGGCGAAGTTGCAGCGTGCAACCCATGCCTTAAATAAAGCAACCCGCGGTTTGCCAGCTCCTTCCCAGCGACGTCCCCAATCCCTTTCAACACATCCCCATGCCGATCAGTGGGAAGCGTTCTAGTAGGCGGTATAAAAAATGCTGGGTCGCTGATTTTTATCATTTCATTTAATGCCATGCCACCCTAAGCGGTGGCATGGTGTCTAATTGAAAAGCTTTAGCGCTAGGGAGCTACTCAGGCTAAAGATGGCGCTTTTCTCTCTACTTCGAGCCTCTACATTTAGCCTCTGTATCTAATCGCTGCATCTAGTCTCTGCGTGGCGCTCATGCCACAATCGAAGGCCGTTGATTATTCAGACATCCTTGCCCGCGGCCTTTCATGTTGTGGGCGAATAAAAATAGAGCGTTGTCTTTAAGCTTTTATCCAAGAAAGCTTTTGAGATAGTTATTAAAAGATAGATATTAAGAGAGTAGAGGACGCCATGCCAGAGTATCGCTCACGTACCACCACCGCTGGTCGTAATATGGCCGGTGCCCGCGCCCTGTGGCGCGCCACCGGTATGCAGGACGGTGATTTTCAAAAGCCGATTATTGCCGTCGCCAACTCCTTCACCCAGTTTGTGCCGGGCCATGTTCACCTAAAGGACATGGGCCAGCTAGTGGCGAAGGAAATTGAGAAAGCGGGTGGCGTAGCGAAAGAGTTCAATACCATTGCGGTGGATGACGGCATCGCCATGGGACACGACGGTATGCTCTACTCGTTGCCTAGCCGTGACCTGATTGCCGACAGCGTCGAGTACATGTGCAACGCTCACTGTGCTGATGCGCTGGTATGTATCTCCAACTGCGACAAAATTACCCCCGGGATGCTGATGGCCGCGCTGCGCCTGAATATTCCGGTGATATTCGTCTCTGGTGGCCCCATGGAAGCGGGCAAAACCAAGCTGCTGAATCATGGCCTTGATCTGGTCGACGCTATGGTAATGGCCGCCGATGACAGCGTTGACGATGAAACCCTCGCCGAAGTTGAGCGTAGCGCTTGCCCCACCTGCGGCAGCTGTTCAGGCATGTTCACCGCCAACTCGATGAACTGTTTAACGGAGGCGCTGGGCTTGGCGCTGCCGGGTAACGGCACCGTGCTGGCAACCCACTCAGATCGTCGTCGCCTGTTTGAAACTGCCGGTCATCGTATTGTCGAGCTGGCCAAACGCTATTACGAAGGCGATGAAGCGCACCTACTACCCCGTGCCATTGCTTCCAAGGCGGCGTTTAAAAATGCCATGACCCTGGATATCGCCATGGGCGGTTCCACCAATACCATCCTGCACTTCCTGGCTGCTGCCCAGGAAGCCGAGGTGGACTTCACCATGGCGGATATCGACCGCCTTTCTCGTGAAGTGCCCCAGCTCTGCAAAGTAGCGCCCAACACCCAGAAATATCACATCGAAGATGTCCACCGTGCGGGCGGTATCATGGCGATCCTCGGCGAGCTGGATCGTGCACACGTACTGGATACCTCGGTGCCTACCGTGTATGGCGACAGCCTCAAGGCCGCGCTGGATGAGTGGGACATCATGCGTTC
This sequence comes from Vreelandella maris, assembly GCF_013371085.1. GTDB lineage: Bacteria > Pseudomonadota > Gammaproteobacteria > Pseudomonadales > Halomonadaceae > Vreelandella > Vreelandella maris. The sequence goes on from NZ_JABWCV010000005.1 coordinate 165,224, forward strand.
GCCCAGCGCCGAGGTGGTTGAGTTCTTTAAAGCGGGGCCGGGCGGTATTCCCACCCAGACCGCCTTTTCCCAAAGTGCCCGCTGGCCGAGCCTGGACGGCGACCGCGCTACCGGCTGTATCCGCGACCTGGAGCACGCCTTCTCCGAGCAGGGTGGCTTGGCCGTGCTGTATGGCAATATCGCGCTGGATGGCTGCGTGGTGAAAACCGCCGGGGTCGACGAATCGATTCTGGTATTCGAAGGCCCCGCCCATGTGGTCGAGTCTCAGGATCAGGCGGTTGCCGATGTATTGGCGGATAAGGTGAAAGCGAGCGATGTCGTCGTAATCCGCTACGAGGGACCTAAAGGTGGCCCGGGCATGCAGGAGATGCTTTATCCCACTTCGTATCTTAAGTCTAAAGGGTTAGGCAAAGCCTGCGCACTGCTCACCGATGGTCGCTTCTCAGGCGGCACCTCTGGGCTTTCGATTGGTCATGTGTCGCCGGAAGCCGCAGCTGGGGGCGCCATTGGCTTAATCGAGCAGGGCGATATCATCCGTATTGATATTCCTAACCGGACGATCAACGTCAACCTGAGCGATGCGGAGCTGGCGGCTCGCCGCGAGGCGATGGAAGCAAAAGGCACTACGGCCTGGAAACCTGCCGAACAACGTCCTCGTAAGATAACGCCGGCGTTGAAAGCCTATGCACTGCTGGCGACCTCTGCCGATAAAGGGGCCGTTCGAGATCTCAGCAAACTTGACTGATACACCTAGCTGAAACGCGAAGTTGAAACACACAATCAGCCCGAGTAAGGAATCAAATGAAGGCGATTATAAACGTTGGATTAGTCGGCTATGGATTCGCTAGCCAAACCTTCCATGCACCGCTTATTCAGGCCACGGAGGGCCTGGATTTGGTGGCGGTATCCTCAAGCGATGCTGCTAAGGTGCAGGCTTCACTTCCTAGCGTAGAGGTGGAGGCCCAGGCGTTGGCGCTTTGCAAGCGCAGCGATATTGATCTGATTGTTATTCCGACACCCAACGACACACATTTTTCCCTTGCCAAGGCGGCGCTGTCGGCGGGCAAGCACGTGGTGGTCGATAAACCGTTCACGGTCACGCTGTCGGAAGGAAAGTTGCTCAGAAAGTTGGCGGATGAAAAAGAGTGTCTTTTGTCGGTATTTCACAATCGCCGTTGGGATAGCGATTTCTTAACAGTAAAAGCGTTGCTTGAAGCGGAGACGCTAGGGCGTACGGTGAATTTTGAATCACATTTTGACCGCTTTCGCCCTGAAGTACGTGATCGCTGGCGCGAGAAAGCGACCCCCGGTGGTGGCATCTGGTACGACTTGGGCCCGCACCTGCTGGACCAAGCCTGCGAATTGTTTGGCATGCCTCAGGCCATTCTGCTTGAGTTGGGCACCTTGCGTGATGGCGCCAAGGCCGACGATGACTTCCTGGCCTTGCTCGATTATGAGGATTTCCGCGTTATGCTAGCCGCGGGCACGCTGGTCGCCGACCCCACTCCGCGCTTTCGGGTTCATGGCACCCAAGGTAGCTTCGTTAAATATGGCCTGGATCCTCAGGAGGACCGCTTAAAAGCAGGTGAAGTGCCTACCCCGCAGTGGGGCATCGATAGCCAGCCTGGCATCCTAACGCTGCGTGAAGGGGAGGGTGAAAACGCACCGCTCACTCGGAGCGAGTACCCAACGCTGCCGGGCGACTACCTGGCTTATTACCAGGGCATCGCCGCCGCTATCCGCGATAAAGCGCCGCTACCGGTAAGTGTCGACGACGCCCTGCGTTCGATGGCTCTGCTGGAAGCGGGGTTGGACAGCCATCGCCAGCGGCGCTGGATTACATTGAAAAATCATCATTAAATATGTAAGAGGTAACGATTGAGAGCTAGAGCTGCCTCAAAGCAAATCCGTCGCACTATTGCGCTTCTCTTCACGCAGCCTGTCTCGCGCAATGTAAAGCGCGGCAATCGCACGGGCTTCGTGAAAATCCTCGCGCAATAGCAGTGAAGGGAGCTCCTCAATGGCGTGGGTTTCCACAATCAATGGCTCGGGCTCATCCCCTGGCAATCGCTTGGGATAAAGATCCGTGGCAAGCAGCACCTGCATGCGGTGGCGCATATAGTTCGGCGCCAGGGAAAGCTCAACCAGCGGCTCGATGCGGTGCGCACCCACGCCACACTCCTCCATCAGCTCGCGATTGGCCGCCGTGATGATATCTTCACCGGGGTCGACCAGCCCTTTTGGCAAGGTGAGCACATAATCTTCAAACCCGGCGGCGTATTCGCGAATCAGCAGCACATGCTCCGGGTCAGGCATTGCTACCATCATCACCGCGCCTCGGTCCGCGCCGGTTAAACGTTCAAATTGGCGCTCTTCGCCATTGGAAAAACGCAGATCCAGTGACTCAATCTGGAATAAACGGCTTTGGGTAATCTGCTTGCGAGCAAGAATCTGTGGCTTTTGCTGGTAACCCGAGTGGTTAACGCTGCCATCTTCAGGGTGATTAAAGGTTGGGCGAGTAGGGGGGGACGTAGACATAAACATGTGCCTCCATGGCTGGTAAAAGGCGGTTAAGCTACAATAGCACGCTTACTCCTAACGTGACTGGAGCGGCAATGATTGATTGGCGCGAGATAGACACTGTCCTCCTTGATATGGATGGCACGCTGCTGGATTTACACTTCGACAGCCATTTTTGGCTTGAGCATTTACCGCGGCGCTACCGCGAATTGCACCAACTGGATGAAGCCTCTCAGGAAGCGCTGCGCGCGCGTATTATCGGCGAGCAGGGCACTTTAAACTGGTACAGCCTAGCGTACTGGAGCCGCGAGCTGGGCGTGGATATTGTCGCCCTGAAACGAGAAATCCAACACCTGATAGGCCTGCGTAGTGACGCACTGGATTTTCTAAAATGGCTTAAGCTAGCACATCCACGGGTGGTACTTGCCACCAACGCTGATCGCGCCAGTCTTGCCCTGAAACTGCCCCTCACCGGCCTGGAAAGCTACTTGGACGCCATCGTCTCTTCCGAAGACGTGGGCGCCGCCAAAGAGGAGCAGGCGTTCTGGTTTGCGTTGCAGGAAATCGAACCTTTTGACCCGGCACGCACGCTGTTTATTGATGACAATGCCCGCGTGCTTGAAAGCGCTCGTGAGTTTGGTATCAAGTATTTGCTGGGCATTAAACAACCTGACAGCCAGCGGCCCGAAAAAGAGCTACAGGAATTTATAGCCCTTGATCGGTTCGCTCATCTGTTACCCGAACAACTGCCGGAACAGCAGTCAGAAACGCAAGGAGTGCCTAAATGAGCGAGAGCGTACGCTTAGATAAATGGCTCTGGGCAGCACGTTTCTTTAAGACCCGCGCACTGGCTAAAAAAGCCATTGAAGGTGGCAAGGTTCACTACGACGGCGGCCGCGCTAAAACCAGCAAACAGGTGGAAATCGGTGCGCTTATCCGTGTGCCACAGGGCTGGGAGATATTAGAGGTAGAGGTGGTATCGCTTTCGGATCAACGACGCGGTGCGCCAGAAGCGCGCACACTCTATGCAGAAACCGACGAAAGTGTGCAGCGTCGTGCCAAGGAAGCTGAAGCAAGGCGCCTCACTAACGAGGCGATGCAGCATCCGCTCAAACGCCCTGATAAAAAGCAGCGCCGCGATATTCAGCGTTTCCAACGCAATCAGGGTGAGTAGCCCTCGCGGCTATTTACTCAGTGCAGCAGTATCAATAGCCCAGTTAACAATTAGTCGCAGCTAAACACCCGCCGTCCTTTATAGTAGGTTGCCAAATTATGTCCGATCAAATTCAACGCTTTATGTTCGATCACACCAATGTCCGCGGCGAGATCGTCACCCTGGCGGCCGCCTATCACGAAGTGTTGGATCGCCACGCCTACCCACCTGCGGTCAATGAGCTGTTGGGCGAGCTATTAGCTGCCGTGGCGCTGCTCACCGATACTGTTAAGCTGGATGGCACGCTAAGCATCGAAGTGCGCGGCCGCGGCGTTCTGTCATTACTGATGGCCGAATCTAACCCCGGTGGTGAATTGCGGGCGATTGCCCGCATCGCGGAAGACGCCGACCTGCCTAGCGAGCATGCCTCTTTCCGTGAGCTGGTCGGTGAGGGCCAAATCGTCATCACCCTCGACCCCCGTGAAGGTCATCGCTACCAAGGCATTGTCGCGCTGGATCAGGAGACGCTAGGTGGCTGCCTGGAAGCCTACTTTACGCAATCCGAGCAGTTGCCAACCCGCCTATGGTTAGCGGCTGATGAGAAGCGCGCAGGTGGGTTGCTGCTCCAACGCCTCCCTGAAGAGTCACAAAACCAGGATGTCGATGCCTGGGACCGTAGCGTGCAGTTAGCCGATACGATTAAAACAGAAGAGCTGCTCGGCCTTGAACAGCGCGAAGTGCTGCACCGCCTTTACCATGAAGAAACCGTGCGCGTTTTTGAACCCAAAGCCCTGCGCTTTGGCTGTACCTGCTCCCGCGAACGAATGAGCCATGCACTGCACACGCTAGGCAAGGAAGAACTGCGAGATATTCTTCACGAACAGGGCGCTATCGACACCCAATGCCACTTTTGCCATACGAAATATCACTACACGGCGGCGGATATTGAAACTTTGTTAGATGACCCTGAAGCCCCATCGCCTACGATTCACTAAGTATGTAGTCGCGGCTGGGCAGTCGGGCGTGTTTTAGTGCCGCTAGGCGGACCAGTAGAACCAATGAATTTGGCCGCTGTTGCAAACGATCGTTTTAATTTTTACTGCGCTGCAACACAAAATGTAGTGCTTTTGTAGTAGTTTAACTACAAGATATTTGATCTTCGCCCCCGTTTCCTGGGGGCTTTCTTTTTGCCATAATGCGCCGGACTTCAGCGTGCCCAGCCGATTTAGCAGGCTGGGATGACATTTAAGGCGTCGGTGACGCCCGGTAACGAGATATAACGGCCTCAAGGCCCAGGAATCGACATGACCACGACTCAAGCTCCCCAAGCCCACGTCAATCTCAGCAGCGCCGAACTTATCGAGCGCGCCGTGGCACGTGGCGAAGGCCGCCTCTCGGCTAACGGTGCCCTGGTAGTTAATACCGGCCTGCGTACCGGCCGTTCACCGAAAGACCGCTTTATTGTTGATGAGCCCTCTACGCGTAGCCAAATTGATTGGGGCAGCGTCAACCGTCCCTTTGATGCTGAGAAATTCAACGCCTTGTGGGATCGGGTCGATGAATACCTGAACAGCCAAGATCACTTTGTCTCTGAGCTTCATGTGGGTAGTGATTCTACCCATTATCTGCCGGTTCGTGTCACCACCGAAACCGCTTGGCAAAACCTGTTTGGCCGTACCATGTTTGTGCGCCCTTTGGCCTACAATCAAGCTGCTAAAGACGAGTGGGCCATTCTTAACGTGGCGGGCTTTGAATGTGATCCCTCTCGCGATGGCACCAACTCTGATGGTTGCGTGATCATCAACTTCGCCGAGAAAAAAGTGCTTATCGCGGGCATGCGCTATGCCGGTGAAATGAAAAAAGCCATGTTCTCCGTGCAGAACTTCCTGCTACCCGCCGCCGACGTGCTGCCGATGCACTGCTCCGCGAACGTGGGTGAAGATGGCGAAACCTGCCTCTTCTTCGGTCTCTCGGGCACCGGTAAAACTACGCTTTCTGCTGACCAGGCACGCTTCTTGATTGGTGATGATGAACACGCTTGGGGCGACGGCATCGTCTTCAACATGGAAGGCGGCTGCTACGCCAAGTGTATCGATCTTTCCGAGAAGAACGAGCCGGTCATCTGGAACGCTATCAAGTTCGGCACCGTGCTGGAAAACGTGGTGTTGGATGATCGTCGCGAGCCCGACTACGCCGACGATAGCCTGACCCAGAACTCCCGCGCCGCTTACCCGCTGGAGCATGTTGAAAAGCGCGTAGCGGAAAATCTGGCGGGCGAGCCGAATGCGATTGTATTTCTGACTTGCGATATGTCCGGCGTACTGCCCCCGGTGTCGATTCTTTCCAAAGAAGCCGCGGCGTATCATTTCCTGTCTGGCTATACTGCTAAAGTGGGCTCCACTGAAATGGGTTCTTCTGAAGGCCTGGCCGCCACGTTCTCTACCTGCTTTGGTGCACCGTTCTTCCCGCGTCCTGCACGTGAGTACGCTGACCTGCTGATCAAGCGCGTCGATAAGCAGGATGCTCAGGTTTACTTGGTCAACACCGGCTGGACCGGCGGAGCTTACGGCGAAGGTGGTTCGCGCTTCTCTATCCCGACCACCCGCGCCATCATTAGCGCGATTCAGTCGGGTGTACTGCGCGATATCGACACCAAGCATATCGATGGGCTCAATCTACAAGTGCCTGTTGCCGTGCCGGGCGTTGATTCCAGCCTGCTCGACCCGCGTGAAACCTGGCAGGACCGCGATGCCTACGACCGTCACCTTAAAGAGCTGGCGACCAAATTCGTCGATAACTTCAAGAAGTTTGAAGGCGTTAATGAAGCGATCATCCAAGCGGGCCCCCAGTTAACCTAATGGTAAGCGGCTGGTAGATGATTGAGCCGGTGCGTTTGCTCGGTAAAGAGGCAAGTAGAAAAGCAATCGGCGGGTGTAATTAATCGACGGTTAGAACGGCTAAGTGCTTAGAAGTGATCGCCATTAGAAACGATTGACGCCAAAATGGGACAGCGCTTCGGCACTGTCCCATTTTTATTGGCTACTTTCTTCCCAGAACAACACGGGAGCGATACCCATGAAAAGACGTCAATTCTTAGGCTTAGCGGGACTCACCGGCATAGTAGGTGCCATACCAAGCCTGTCGTTTGGCTTTCCACGGCTAGATCTTGAACCTGCGCCAGACTTGGAAACGCTAGAGCTTAGCGAAGCCGAGTGGCGTGAGCGACTCTCCGATGAAGCTTACAATGTGCTTCGCGATCATGGCACTGAACCCGCCTTTTCGAGCCCTTTAGATAAAGAGTGGAGAGAGGGCGAGTATCGCTGTGCAGGGTGCGATCTATTACTGTTTACCAGTGAAATGAAATACGATTCCGGTACCGGCTGGCCAAGCTTTTTTGAGCATGTAGAAGGACATATGCTCACCGAGCTTGATTTCAAACTGATTTGGCCCCGCACGGAATACCACTGTGCCCGCTGCGGTGGCCATCAGGGCCATGTCTTTGAAGACGGCCCCGACCCTACCGGCCTGCGCTGGTGCAACAATGGAGTGGCGCTGCGTTTTGTGCCAGCGTGAGCAAGCGGATAGATGGGCGGGTAATCTAAAACAATCAGTAGGAGGGTGGTGTGAAAGGTTGGCTCCAACAACGATGGTCTCGAAAAAAACTCGCCCGTATCCACAACTTGCACGACGTAGAACGGCTCGCCAAAAGAGCGCTACCACGACCTATTTTTGGCTATATCGATCATGTCGCAGAGGATGGGCGAACCCAGCGCGCTAACCTCACTGCTTTTGATGATTATCGCTTTATGCCCAAGGCGTTTGTCAATGTGTCGCAAATTGATCTGCACACAGAACTCTATGGCAAACGCTACGCCGTGCCTTTCGGTATTGCCCCTATGGGCATCAGTGCGCTTTCTACTTACCAGGGCGACCTAGTGCTAGCGCGAGCAGCAGCGAATCGCAACTTACCCATGATTATGAGTGGTTCATCGCTGGTGCCTATGGAAGAGGTGGCGAAGGTGGAGGGTGCCGACTGGTTCCAGGCCTACTTACCCGGCACGCCAGAAGGCATCGAAGCTCTGCTTAAGCGGATCAAGCGAGCCGGTTTCAAAAAGCTGGTGGTCACGCTGGATTACCCAGTGCCGCCCAATCCGGATAATTTCCGGCGTTCAGGTTTTTCCTCCCCCTTGGAGCCAACGCTTCGCTTGGCAATTGATGGGTTGATGCGGCCAGGCTGGTTGTGTAATACCTTTCTTCGTACGCTCTGGAAACAGGGCATGCCGCATTTCGAAAACAACCATGCGGAACGGGGAGCACCCGTGATTTCTCGCCAAGCAGCGCGGGACTTCTCAGGACGTCGCCATTTTGACTGGGGCTATCTCGATCTGGTGCGGCGGTTATGGCCCGACACGCTGATCGTCAAAGGGGTGCTAAACCCCGAGGATGCGGTACGTGCCCGCCAAGCCGGGGTAGATGGCATTATCCTCTCCAACCACGGCGCCCGTCAGTTGGATAGCACTATCTCTCCGCTTCAGGTGCTGCCTGAGATCAAGCGTCGCATTAGCGATATCCCCATTATGATCGACAGCGGGTTTCGCCGTGGCACCGATATCATCAAGGCCTTGGCGCTGGGCGCTGATTTTGTATTCGTGGGGCGCCCCTTTAATTACGCTGCTGCTTGCGCAGGACAGGAAGGCGTAGAGCATGTTGCCACTCTTTTAGAGCGTGAAATCGAGCGCAATATGGCGCTATTAGGGCTGACCACGCTTTCCCAGTTGGACCGTTCATGCCTCTATCAACCCTCATTCGGTAAAGTAACATCAACCATCACAACCTAAACCCTTCAACAATATGCTCGGCCAGGCTGTCGATAATTGGTGATTGGGTAGAAGAGGTGCGTTGTAAAACGATGGACGCTTCTGGCAATTCGGGGAAGCCCTCCTTTACACCCAATATCTGCATATCGGCAGTGACCAGGCTTCGCATCCAGGCAGACACGGCCAAACCCGCGCCAACAACGGCTTGCAGGGTAGCCAAACTGGGGCTGCTGTAAGCAATTCGATAGGTTCGTCCTGCGCGGTCTAGCGCATTACAAGCGTGGCGACGGCAAAAGCAGGGTGCCTCGAACATGGCAAGCGGTACCGGTGTCTGTAAATGGGTGCTGTGGCTCTCTGCGGAGACCCATACCATGGGTTCGCGTCTTAATATGGTGCCAATCTCATCGCCTATTTCCCGGGTCATAATGATCAGATCCAGGCTCTCTTGCGGCTGCTGGGAGAGCACCGAAGAGGGCGCGCAATGTACATCGACGTCCACCAACGGCCAGGCCTGAGAGAAAGTTCTCAGAATGCCGGGTAGGAAGCGCATCACATAGTCATCCGGCACGCCCAGGCGTACACGGCCCACCATGTCCGGCTGGCGCAGCAGCGTCAGTGCTTCGCCCTGCAGCGATAAAATCTTGCGTGCATAGCCAAGCAGCGTATGGCCCTCGCTGGTCAACAACAGTTGGCGATTCTGGCGCACGAAAAGTGGGCGTTCGATAACGTCCTCTTCCAGGCGTTTCATCTGCATACTGACGGCCGATTGAGTGCGGTTTACCGTCTGAGCGGCGCGGGTAAATCCGCCCTGGTCGACTATCGCCACAAAGGTACGCAGCAGCTCATGATCTATGGTGGGTAGTGTCGCCATGGTTATCAATCTTTTTGATGTTGGGTATAAGAAGTATTCGTTGGATTGATTTTAGGCACTGTTCAATACTTCCTTCAACACTTATTCACTACGCCGTTGTTGGCGGCGAAGGGAGGTTGAAATGGAGCGCTCGTTAGCCTGTTTACAGCACAGCCAGTGTCCTTTACAGAACGAACACTGCCAGTCCATTAAGCAGGAACAACCCAGAACTACCTGGGGAGAAAAGTTCTATCGCTGGCGCCAATTGCGTCGCGAGCGGGATACCTTGCGCCATTTGAGCGACGATATGTTGAAAGATATTGGCCTCAGCCGCGAAGCCGTTCAGCGTGAAGCACGACGCCCCTTTTGGGATGATCATGGCTGGCGGCGCTGATGCCGCAAGTCATGCCAGCCATGGCACGTTTGTGATACCTTGTTGGCACTTAAAAATGCTGCATGAGTTAGTTGCAATTTATGGATGTCAATCAGCGTATTATTTCCCGCCTAGCCACCGAGCTAAGCGTAAGACCCGAACAAGTCGCCGCCACGGTGGAGCTGCTGGATGGCGGCGCCACCGTGCCGTTTATTGCCCGTTACCGTAAAGAAGTCACCGGTGCGCTGGACGATATTCAACTGCGCCAACTGGATGAGCGCCTGCGCTACCTGCGCGAGCTGGAAGAGCGCCGCGCCGCGGTGATCGCCGCCATTGATGAGCAGGGCAAGCTGGATGGCCCGCTGAAAGCAAGTATCGAGGGCGCAGAGACCAAGCAGCGGCTGGAAGATTTATACCTACCCTTCAAGAAGAAGCGCCGTACCAAAGCGCAGATTGCCCGCGAGGCGGGGCTCGAACCACTGGCCGATTCGCTGTTGGCCGACCCGACACTCGACCCCGAAAGCGAAGCTGGCAACTACCTGCGACCGGCAGAGGACGATATCCCTGCCATCGAGGATGCCAAGGCCGCGCTGGATGGCGCCAAGCAGATATTGATGGAGCGCTTCGCGGAAGACCCCGAACTGATCGGCCTGCTGCGTGAACGACTTTGGCAAGAGGGCGAACTCAGCGCCCGCGTGCTGGAGGGTAAGCAGCAGGAGGGCGCCAAATTCTCCGATTATTTCGAGCACGACGAAAAACTCGCCAAAGCGCCGTCACACCGTGCCCTGGCGATGTTCCGGGCGCGTAATGAAGGCGTGTTGAGCCTGTCGATTCGTCTGCCCGGTGAAGAGGAAGCCCCAGTGCATCCCGCCCAGGTCACGATTGCCAGGCACTTCGGTATCAGCGACCAGGGCCGTGCGGCGGATAAATGGCTCTCTGAAGTGGTGCGCTGGACTTGGCGCGTTAAGCTCTACACTGCGCTTGAAACCGAGCTATTGGGCCGCTTACGTGAACAGGCAGAGCTCACCGCCATTGAAGTGTTCGCGGCAAATCTAAAAGACCTGCTGCTAGCCGCACCGGCGGGGCAGAAAGTGACGCTTGCCATCGACCCCGGTCAGCGCACCGGCTGTAAGGTCGCAGTGATCGATGCCACCGGGCAGTTTGTCGACCACACCACCATCTACCCGCACGCGCCACAAAACCGCTGGGACGAGTCCCTCAGCGTGCTCGCTAAATTAGCGAAACAGCATGGCGTGCAATTAATTGCCGTGGGTAATGGCACCGCCAGCCGCGAAACCGATAAGCTGGCGGGCGAGCTGCTTAAAGCCCTGGCGCCTGAGTATCGGTTGAGCAAAGTGATGGTCTCGGAGGCGGGGGCGTCGGTCTACTCAGCTTCTGAGTATGCTTCACGAGAAATGCCCGATCTCGACGTTACCGTTCGTGGTGCTGTCTCCATCGGCCGTCGTCTCCAAGACCCGCTGGCCGAGCTGGTTAAAATCGAACCCAAATCGATTGGGGTGGGCCAGTATCAGCACGATGTTTCCCAGGTGCAGCTATCGCGTAGCTTGGAAGTCGTGATTGAAGACTGTGTTAACGCTGTGGGCGTCGATCTCAACACCGCCTCCAGTGCACTGCTTTCACGGGTGGCGGGGTTAAGTGCTGCGCTGGCTGAAAATATCGTTGCTCAGCGCAACGTTAAGGGCGCCTTCAAGAGCCGTAAAGAGCTATTAGAAGTTAGCCGACTGGGCGCTAAAACCTTTGAACAGTGCGCCGGTTTCCTGCGCATTCACAATGCCGATAATCCCCTGGATGCCAGCGCCGTTCACCCGGAAGCCTATCCGCTGGTCGAGCGTATCGCCAAGCAGAGCGGTCGTGAAGTACGCGGCTTGATTGGCGACAGTGCCGCGTTAAAAGCGTTAAAGCCTGCCGACTTCGCCGATGATCGCTTTGGTGTGCCCACGGTGAGCGATATCTTGAAAGAGCTGGATAAGCCTGGCCGCGATCCGCGCCCGGAATTTAAAGCCGCCGAGTTCCGCGAAGGGGTCGAAACACTTAACGATCTTAAACTCTCGATGGTGCTCGAAGGCACGGTCACCAACGTGACACACTTTGGTGCTTTTGTGGATATCGGTGTCCATCAGGATGGCTTGGTGCATATCTCAGCACTGTCGGACCGCTTTATCGACGACCCACGCAGCGTGGTGAAAGCCGGGGACATCGTCACCGTCAAAGTAATGAGTGTGGATATTCCGCGTAAGCGGGTAGGGCTATCGATGCGGTTGGATGACCAGCCGGAAACCGAAAACGCGGCTAATAAGAGCAATGGCTCGCCAACACAACAGCATAGCGGCTCGCGTAAACCTGCGCGCAGCAGTGCAAGGACAACTGAAGCACCGGCGTCAATGGGCGCGTTAGGCGCCGCGCTGTTAAAAGCGCGTGGTGGCAAATAGTCGCGCGCTTTGAAAGCTAATGTTTGGAAAAGCGTCGAGTCTTGAATAGCGTCGTGTCTTGAAAAAAACATGGTTGCCGCCATATCCTGGTTTCTATTTTTGAAACAGCGATGATGGCGATGCCACCTGACTACACCAAGGCCCGCTCACAGCGGGCTTTACTGACAAGGAGTGTTCACCTTGCCTGAACCACTCACTGTGCCATCTGCGCTGACCGCGCAAGTCGAGCGCCTGATCCCCAGTGCGCGCCTTGGTCGGTTGGGCCGCCTGCGTCGTGGGCTTGAAAAAGAGGGGCTGCGGGTTGATGCCAATGGACACATTGCCCAAACGCCGCACCCGCACGCGTTAGGCTCTAAATTAACGCATCCGCATATCACTACCGACTACTCAGAGTCGCTGCTTGAGTACATCACGCCGGTTTACTCCGACCCGAGTGAAGCGCTGTCGTTTCTGTCTGACCTGCATACCTTTACTTATCACCACCTGCAGGATGAATGGATCTGGCCTGGCAGTATGCCATCACGGCTCTCAGGTAATGACAGCGTGCCGATTGCCGATTACGGCTGCTCCAATGTCGGCACCATGAAGCATGTTTACCGCAAGGGGCTGGACATGCGCTACGGCCGCATCATGCAGGCGATTGCGGGCGTTCACTACAACGTATCGTTGCCCGATGACATGTGGCATGCCCTGCGTGAACTGGATAAAGCCACCAACATCCCGTTCAACGATTACCGCTCTACCCGCTATTTCGGCATGATCCGCCACTTTCGCCGCCACAGCTGGCTACTGCTCTATCTGTTTGGCGCCTCACCGGCTATCGACAAGAGCTTCTTGCCGGAAGGAAAAGTGCCTGAAAAGCTGCAGGCACTCAGCGACGACACCTATTTTGCGCCCTACGCGACGACGCTACGTATGTCCGACCTGGGGTACCAGAACAAGGTGCAGTCGCAGCTCAAAATCTGTTTTAACTCGCTATCTAACTACGTCAACACCCTGCGTCATGCCATCTCATCGCCATGGCCGGACTATGAGAAAATGGGCGTTAACGTCGATGGCGAATGGCGTCAGCTGAACGCCAATATTCTGCAGATCGAAAACGAGTACTACAGCGATATTCGCCCCAAGCGTGTCGCCAAGCACAACGAAACCCCCAGCCAAGCCCTCGAAGCCCGTGGCGTGGAGTACATCGAAGTGCGCTGTCTCGATCTCAATCCTTTCGACCCTCTCGGCGTGACCGAAACCCAGATGCGCTTTGTGGACACCTTCCTAATGTGGTGCCTGCTCAGCGACAGCCCCTGGATCTCCGATGAAGAGTGTGACCGCTTGGACGACAACCGTCGCTGGGTAGTCGAGCGTGGCCGCGACCCTGCGCTTAAGCTGTTTAATCATGGTGAAGCGACGTCGGTGCGTGAATGGGGCGAACAAATATTTGCCGAGATGGGTGAAGTCGCCCGCCTATTAGATGCCGTCGAAGAGGGAAGCCCTCATGCTGACGCACTGGCAGAACTCGCTCCACGCCTAGCAGACCCTTCGCTAACGCCATCAGCACAGGTGCTCGAACGGCTCAAAGCGAACGGCGGCTCGCTAAGTGATTTAATGCTTAGCCTGGCCCAGGAGCAGGCGGAGCAGCTGAAAGCAGAACCTATGCAGCGCAGCCGTGAAGCGCTACTTGCTCAACTGATTGAAACCTCGCACCAGCAGCAGCGCGATATTGAAGCCGCTGATAATGAAACCTTTGAAGCGTTTCTAGAGGCCTATTTCGCTAAGGCTCGCGAGTCCCGAGCCTTGTCCGCGTTGCCGTCTGAGGCTCATCAATGATCCTGCATACATATCGTTCGGTTGCCCTGGCCGGGCTGGCCTTCTGCGTTTTAATGATGGCGGTGGCGCTTGGCCTGGAGCATATCGGTGGCTTTGAGCCTTGCCCGCTATGCATTTTCCAGCGTGTCGCGGTGATCGCGGCGGGCATTGTGTTTGCCATTGCCGCCATCCATAGCCCGGCCGGGCGGGTCGGTAAAGTAATTTACGGAGTGCTGGCGCTGGCTGCCGTAGGCACCGGTGCCTTTATCGCCGGGCGTCATGTGTGGCTGCAAGGCTTGCCTGCCGACGAGGTGCCTTCCTGCGGCCCTGGGCTTGATTACATGATGGACATCCTGCCCATGCAGGAGGTGGTGGCCATGGTGCTGACCGGCTCGGGGGAGTGCGCTAATATCGATTTCTCGCTGTTAGGCCTCTCGCTACCCGCCTGGACGCTGATCGGTTTTGCCATTCTGGCAATCGCCCCATTACGGATGCTGTTTTTTAAAAGCCGGGGTTAGCCATGCGACAGGGATAAGAAGCGCCAGCTATAAGGAGATCGGCATGCTTTATCGACATTTCACGACTCAGGAAGAGATCGACCGCGCCTACGACCCGATGATGGGGCGAGACCCGTTGGTGTTGGTAAAGGCGTGGCGTGAGCGCAGCGCAGCATCAAGAGCCAACCATCGCACAACGCTCGATCTGCCTTATGGTCCAACGCTTGCTGAGCGCATGGATATCTTTCATGCCGATGCACCTCATGCTGATACATCTCATGACGAGCATCCAAAAGCCCCGGTGCATGTGTTCTTCCACGGCGGCTATTGGCGCTCGCTGAGCCATCGTGAATTCAGCTTTATTGTCGATGATCTGGTGAACGCCGGTATCACTGTCGCGGTGGTCAACTACGCGCTCTGTCCGCAGGTACGCTTTAGCGAGCTGGTACGGCAGAGTCAGGCTGCGATTGCCTACCTCTACAACCATGCCGCTGAAGTGGGTGTCGATCCGGAACAGCTGAGTGTTTCAGGCCATTCGGCGGGCGGGCATCTATGCGCCATGCTGATGTCGACGGATTGGGAAGGTGCCTTTGGGTTGCCAAATCAACTGATTCGCGGCGCGCTCTGTATCAGCGGGTTATACGACCTACGGCCATTTCCATGGTCGTGGCTACAGCCCAAGCTTCAGCTGAGCGGTCGCGATGTGCAGGAGTTCAGCCCATTATGGCTGCCGTGCCGGGTGCCTGCGCCTATAAAGCTGGTGGCTGGAACAGGGGAGTCTGAAGAGTTTGAAAGGCAGATGAGTAGCTACGCTGAGCATTTGAGCCAGCAAGGCCAAACAGTGACTCAGCAGCTACTTCCTGACGTAGACCACTTCTCGATTCTTGAGCACTATCTAAACGATGGCTGTTTCGTTGAGTGGATTAAAGCGTTTCACGGTTAATAACAGCGCCTCGCTAGAGACGCTGTTATAGCTGTTACGCTTCAGGAATCACCGCCGTCGCTTCAATCTCCACCTTGGCCTCATCCTCAACCAGCCCAGCCACCTGCACCATCGTCATGGCCGGAAAATGCTTGCCCAACACCTCGCGATAGGCGGCTCCTACCTCTTTAAGCCGTGCCAAATACTCCTTCTTATCCGTCACATACCAGGTTAACCGCACGATATGCTCTGGGCCTGCATCCGCCTCTTTCAAGATCGCCACGATATTCTGTAGCGCCTGGTTGACCTGCACGACAAAGTCGTCGCTTTCGAACACCTGGCCAGCATTCCAGCCAATCTGGCCGCCCACGAAAACCGTCTGGCCAGAAGCCAGCACACCATTGGCGTAGCCGATGGCAGGCTTCCAATGGGAAGGGTGAAGAAGTTGATGAAAGGTGGCGTCACTCATGATGGCTATCCTTATAGGTTATCGACGGTAATGCGCTGGCGTATTGCCTCGGTCCATGGCATCGACTTACCGCTATTTAAATCCATAAAAACCAGGGTGGAACAACTCGTTAAGCGCTTCTGTTCGTTGCAGTAAGCGGTGATCTGCAAGGTCAGGCTGCTACGTCCCAGTGACTGCACCAATAACTCGAACGTCAACAGCTCGCCCAACCAACTAGGGGCATGAAACTGGGTGTCGATCGCGGCCGTGGGTACGCCGGTGCCGCTTTCCACGTGCAACTTATTAAAGTCGTGCTGCAAGACCTCCTCAAACCAGTCCTCAACCACGGAGTTAATCATCTCGAAATAGCGGGGGTAAAAAACGATTCCCGCCGGATCACAGTGCTGAAAGCGAACTTTCCGCTGGGTGGTAAACGCCATTGTTATCTTCCTGTTCTATTCTTGGCTTTCTTCTCAATTACACGCCCAGATAACGGTCACGCACCGTGCTGTCCAGCGCGGCGGGCTTGCCGTCCCACACCGTGCAGCCTTTTTCCAGGATGGTGCAGCGGTCAGCAATGGGCAGGATTTCACTCAGCGATTTATCGACCAGCAGGGTAGCTTGCCCCTGCTCCTTGAGCAGACGAATCGCCCGCCAGATCTCCTGGCGAATCACCGGTGCCAGACCCTCGGTGGCCTCATCCAGCACCAGCAGGCGCGGATTGGTCATCAACGCCCGTCCAATAGCCAGCATCTGCTGTTCGCCGCCGGAGAGCGTTTTAGCCATTTGTGCGCGACGTTCTTCCAGGCGGGGAAATAGCGTTTCCACTTTCTCCAGCGTCCACCCGCCGGGGCGGGCCGTGACCAACAGGTTTTCGCGTACTGATAAGTTGGGAAAGCAGCGACGACCCTCGGGCACCAGGCCCAGGCCCGCCTTGGCAATGCGGTAAGCGGCTAGACGGCGTATGTTCTGGGACTCGAACTCAATCGTGCCGCGGCTGGCCGGGGTCAGCCCAAAGATTGAGCGGATCGTGGTGGTCTTGCCCATGCCGTTGCGACCCATCAGGGCAACCATTTCACCGGCAGCGACCTCGAGCGTCACGCCGAACAGCGCCTGAGAAGGGCCATAGAACGTCTCAATATCAGCAACCTTAAGCATCAGAATCTCCCAGGTAGGCTTCACGGACGCGCGGGTCCTGCTTGATCGCGTGGCTATCGCCATGGGCGATCACGCTGCCGGCAACCAGCACCGAGATACGATCTGCCAAACGAAAGACCGCTTCCATATCGTGCTCAATCAGCAGAATGGGTACTTCCAGCTTCAGCGCCTCGAGCAGCTCAGTCAGTTTTGCCGAGCCCTCCGGACCCAAACCAGCCATTGGCTCATCCAGCAGCAGGGCGCGGGGCTTGAGCGCCAGGGCACAGGCGACTTCCACCTGACGACGCTCACCGTGGGAAAGCTCGAATACCGGTGTCCAGGCGCGGTGGCTGAGCTGCATCCGTTCCAGCGCCTCATAAGCTGGCTTTAGCAGTTGTTGGTCCCTGGCGACGGGCTTCCAGAACCGAAAACTGTGACTCTGTAGCGCTTGTACACCCATCATCACATTGCGCATCACTGAAAGCGGCTCAGCCAGCGATGACACCTGAAAGCTCCGCCCCAGCCCAAGACGTGCGCGCTCAGCAATGCTCATATGGGTAATGTCAGTGTCAGCCAGATAGACGCGGCCCTCGTCGGGGCGCAGGCTACCGGCAATCTGCCCGATCAGCGTCGATTTACCCGCGCCGTTGGGGCCAATCAGCGCATGGATTTCACCCGGCCTAAGATTCAGCGAGACATCGTTGGTCGCCTGCAACGCGCCAAAACGCTTGTGCAGCTTTTGCAGTGAAAGGACAATCTCACTCATTGCGCTCACTCCCTGCTAGCCAACCCATGACACCGTGCTTAGCAAATAGCACAACGCCAAGCAGCACCAACCCCAGGAAAAGCTGCCAGTACTCGGTGATGCCACCCAGGAAGGTCTCCATCATCACAAACAGCACCGCACCGGCTAGCGGGCCATAAAGACGTCCTACGCCGCCCAAAATGACAATGACCATCAGTTCACCGGAGAAGTGCCAACTGAGCATCGACGGGCTGACGAACCCGTTCAGGTCCGCGTAGAGCGCCCCGGCAAGCCCGGTGATCGCCGCAGAGATAACGAACGCCACCAGACGAATGGGATACGGGCTGACCCCCGCCGTTGCCAGTCGTACGTCATTCAGACGTGCCATGGTCAGCGCGGCGCCAAAGCGGGATTTCATCAGTCGCGAAGTCAGCGCCATCGCCAGCATCAGCCCGGTGAAGCAGATCAGGAAATAGGTCAACGCATCACTGCTGTCCAACAGGTTGTTACCGACCTGGGGCAGCGTGTTGCGGATATAGATAGGCAGCCCATCCTGACCACCGTAGGTGGGCCAGGAGTTGGCAAAGTAGTAGATCATCTGCGCAAAGGCGAGCGTGATCATAATGAAGTAGACCCCGGTGGTGCGCAGCGAAATGGCGCCGATGGCCAGTGCCAGCAGGGCGCACAGCACGACAGCGGCCAGCCACACTACCAGTAGGCTATCGCTGCCCGGCACGCTGAAGGGCCAGCTCATGAAGGGCGTCATGTCGAAGGCATGGTAGGCGCTGATTCCCGCCACATAGCCACCCAGGCCAAAATAGGCCGCATGACCGAAGCTCACCATGCCGCCATAGCCAATTGCCAGGTTGAGCCCGACGGCCGCCATGGCAATGATGGTGACTCGCGAGGCCAGATTGACGTAATAGGTGTGACCCAAAAAATAGGCCGCCACAGGCAGTAACAGCAGCAGGCCGAGCAGGATCATCTGAACCAACCCTTTGCGGTCGAAGTGGCTCTCCGCATGGGTGGCTGGCGCAGCGTTCTTGGAAAGGGGAGTGGTATTAATCATTGGCAGCAAACAGTCCCTTGGGCTTGAACGCGAGGATGACGGCCATGAGGATATAGATCAGCATCGCAGCCAGTGAAGAACCGACCCCGGTGGCCTCGGAAGGCGGCATGAATGTTTGGAAAAAAAGCGGGAGGTAGACTCGCCCCAACGTATCGACAACCCCCACCAGCAGCGCACCGAGTAGCGCGCCCTTGATCGAACCGATCCCGCCGATCACGATGACCACGAAGGCCAGGATCAGCACCGGCTCGCCCATACCGACCTGCACGGACTGCAACGCCCCCACCAGCGCACCGGCCAAGCCCGCCAGCGCAGCCCCCAAGGCAAATACCACCGTATAAAGCTTGGCAATGTTGACTCCCAGTGCGCCAATCATCTCGCGGTCGCTTTCGCCCGCCCGAATGCGCATGCCTAGCCGTGTGCGGGAAATCAGCAAATAAAGGGCAATCGCGATAGCGACCCCCACCCCGATCAGCACTAGCCGGTAGACCGGGTAGCGGGTATCCCCCGGCAGAGTAACAAACCCCGTAAGCCAGGAGGGCGGACTCAGCCATAGCGGCGAAGAGCCGAAGATCCAGCGTGTGCCTTCTGAGAAGATCAGTATCAGTGCAAAGGTCGCCAACACCTGGTCGAGGTGAGGGCGGTGATAAAGACGGCGTATGACTATCAGCTCGACCAGTGCGCCGACCAGGGCCGCGGCCGTCATGCCTGCCGCCAGGCCGATCAGAAAAGAGCCCGTTGAGGCTGTGACCGCGGCCGTGGCATAGGCGCCCACCATGTAAAAAGAGCCGTGGGCAAGATTGATCAGCCCCATTACCCCGAATACCAGGGTGAGGCCGCTGGCCATCAAAAACAGCATCGTGCCTAGCTGAACGCCGTTAAGTAGTTGCTCGATTAGCAGGGTAACGGACACGTTGGTTAACCTTGACGAAGGTGAAGAGAAATGGCTGGGTGCACGCACCCAGCCGAGGCCAGCTTACATTTCGCACTGCTCGTAGTAGACATCCTGGATATCTTCAATCGCCACACCGATCAGGCGATTGGTGGGCTCGCCATCATCACCTTCCACCACTTCACGTACATAAATGTCCTGGATGGGGTGCTGGTTGGGGCCAAAGCGGAACTCACCGCGCACGCTGTCGAAGTCGGCGGCCCGCAGTGCTTCGCGGAAAGCATCTTTGTCATCAGGGTGGGCAGTTTCAAGCGCACTGAGAATCAGGTTGGCAGTGTCATAACCCTGTGCCGCATAAAGTGTTGGCAAGCGGTCATAGGCCGCCTGGAAACCCTCTACAAAGCTTGCGTTGGCTTCATTCTCCAGATCGTAGGCCCATAGCGAGGTATTACGAGCGCCAATCGCTGCACTGCCTACCGCTTTGATAAGAATTTCATCAAACGAGAACGCCGCGCCAAAGATCGGCATATCGACACCGGAGCTTTCCCACTGCTTCATGAACGAAATGCCCATACCGCCAGGCAGGAAGAAGAACAAGCTGTCGGCATCGCTGTCACGAATCTGAGCGATTTCGGCGGCATAGTCGGTCTGGCCCATCTGGGTGTAAAGCTCGCCAACGACCTCACCTTCATACAGGTGCTTGAAGCCCGCCAGAGCATCAGTACCCGCCGGGTAGTTGGGGGCCATGATGATCGGGCGCTCATAACCTTCTTCGCGCATGTAGGCACCCATGGCGCCATGCAGGTTGTCGTTCTGATAGGCCACGTTGAAGTAGTTCTCGTGGCACATACGACCAGCCAGGTCGGAAGGGCCCGCATTGGGGGAGAGGTAGAAGGTGCCTTGGCGGGTAACGGAGGGCACCACCGCCATCGCCAGGTTGGACCAGATGATGCCGGTGAGAATATCAACATCATCACGCTGTATAAATTCATTGGATAAACTGCGCGCCAAGTCAGGGCGTCTAGCATCATCCTGAATCAACACTTCCACATCGTCGCGGCCAGACTGCTCCAGCGCCAGCATGAAACCATCGCGAACGTCCACGCCCAGATGCGAGCCGCCGCCTGAAAGGGTGGTGATCATGCCAATTTTGACGTCTTCAGCTTGCGCGGTCAGCACGCTTGAAGAGAGCAGTAAGCCAAGGCCAAAGCGGGATATCATTTTCATGGATCATTCCTCATTTTTTAATCGTTTATTGCTTAGAGGGTCATACGTTGGTGTCGGTGCTATTCATGTTGGTGCCAGGAGCGCCAGCGCTCGGGTAATGTTCCTGGCTCAGCCGAAAACGCTGAACCTTACCCGTTGATGTTTTAGGTAGCGCCTCGATAAATCGTAGGGAGCGAGGGTACTTATACGGCGCGATGGTCTGCTTCACGAAGTCCTGCAACATTTGCTGACATTCTTCATCTTGCTGAAAACCATCGTTTAGAACAACAAAAGCCTCGACAATTTGGCCACGCTCCTGGTTGGGGGCACCTATCACCGCGCACTCTTTCACGGCGGGATGGGCCAGCAGGGCGGCTTCCACCTCAGGGCCTGCGATGTTATAGCCCGCCGAGACAATCATATCGTCGTTACGGGCGGCGAAGTGGAAGTAACCCTCTTCATCCTGATAAAACGCATCGCCGGTGATGTTCCAGCCCGCTTTTACATAGTTTTGCTGGCGCTTGTCGGCCAGGTAGCGGCAGCCGGTAGGGCCGCGCACGGCCAGTTTGCCGACCGTACCAGGCGCGACATCCTGCATGTCTTCATCAACGATACGCGCTTCATAGCCTGCCACCGGCTTGCCGGTACAGTTGGGACGATGGTCATCCAGGCGATTGGTGATGAAGATGTGCAGCATTTCCGTGGCGCCGATGCCATCGAGAATCGGCGTGCCAGTTTGCTTGATCCAGTCATGATAGATCGGCGCGGGCAGGGTTTCGCCAGCGGAGACGGCAACGCGCAGACTACTCAAATCCTCGTGTCGCGTGGGCGCGGCAAGCATCGCCCGATAGGCTGTTGGCGCAGTAAACACCACTGTGGCCTGATACTCGCGGATGATATCCATCATGTTGGGCGGCGAGGCGTGTTCGAGCAGTACGGCGGTGGCGCCGAAGCGCAGTGGGAAGATAGCCAATCCTCCCAGGCCAAAGGTGAAGGCCAGCGGTGGCGACCCCACGAAGATATCCTCCGGCGTTACCTGCAAGACTTCCTTGGCGTAGCCGTCGGCAATCACCAGCAGGTCACGGTGAAAGTGCATGGTGGCCTTGGGGGAGCCAGTTGTGCCCGAGGTAAAGCCCAGCAGTGCCACATCGTCGGCGGCGGTATCCACCGCCTCGAAGGTGGCGGGCTTGCCGAGCGCCAGCCGGTCAAGTTCGGCGTCGTGGTTGGCGGTGCCATCAAAGCCGACGATACGTTTGAGGGCGGGGCTCTGCTCCTGGCAGGCGTTGAGTTCATCGAGCAGTCGGGTATCGCACAGGGCGAGGCTGATATCCGCCTTGTCGATTACCTGGCACAGCTCTTTGGTGCGCAGCATGGGCATGGTGTTGACCACCACGGCGCCCGCCTTGGTGGCGGCCAGCCAGCAGGCCACCATGGCTGGGTTGTTCGCCGAGCGAATCAGTACCCGTTGGCCGGGAACCACGCCCAGGTCTTCGACCAGCACATGGGCAAGGCGGTTGGTCCACTCGGTGAGTTCCTGATAGGTACGACGTCGGCCATTGCCCGCCAGGGCAATCCGCTGGCCGTGTCCGAGCGAGACCAGCCGATCGCAAAGTTCAACGCCTGCGTTGAGACGTTGGGGATAATCGCAGCCTGAAAGCAGGTACTCAGGCTGACGATCGATGGGTGGCAGGTTATCCCGCGTAAAAGTATCAGCATGAGCCGACTGGGTATACATGACCAACCTCCGTATTTGGTGTCGTTGTTTATTCCTACCAACGTCTCAAAAGAAGCATCGGCAGGGATACGGTGTCTGGCGTAGTGTTTTATTGTTCTAGTTATTGTTGTACGGCTATTTTTGGCTATTTACTCTTCCGCGAGCATACTGCGGGCAATCACCACTTTCTGTACGTCGGAAGCCCCTTCGTAAATACGCAGTGCGCGGATTTCCCGGTAGAGGCTTTCGATAATATGGCCCTTGAGAACGCCGTCGCCGCCGTGCAGCTGTACCGCCTGGTCAATCACTAACTGGGCTTGGTCGGTGGCAAACAGCTTGGCCATTGCCGCTTCACGGGTCACTCGCTCAGCGCCTTGATCTTTCGTCCAGGCGGCGCGGTAGACCAGCAGGGCGGCGGCATCCACATTGAGCGCCATATCGGCCAGGTGGCCCTGCACCATTTGTAGATCGGATAGAGTGGCGCCGAACAGTTCGCGAGAGCGGCTGCGGGAGAGCGACTCCTCCAGCGCCCGGCGGGCGAAGCCAAGGGCTGCCGCCCCGACCGTGGAGCGAAAAACGTCCAGCACCGACATGGCAATCCGAAAGCCTTGCCCTGGCTTGCCGATTAGGGCGCTGGCAGGCAGCACTATGTCGTTGAAGCCCAGCCGCGCCAGCGGGTGAGGTGCCACCGACTCTAGGCGTTCGCGAATTTCCAATCCTGGCGTGTCGGCGGGCACTAAAAAGGCCGAAAGTCCCTTGGCTCCTGGGCCTTCACCGGTGCGGGCAAAGACGGTGTAGATATCGGCAATCCCCCCGTTGGAGATCCAGGTCTTTTCACCATTCAAACGGTAGCTGTCGCCATCGCGCTCAGCGGTCGTATCCAGTTGGGCTACGTCGGAACCGGAGCGCGGCTCGCTCAGGGCAAAAGCTGAAAGCGCTTCACCACGGCGGGTTTTGTCCAGCCACTGCTTCTGTTCATCGCTGCCATAAAGACTGATGGCGCCGGTGCCCAGCCCCTGCATGGCAAACGAAAAGTCGGCCAGTCCATCATGGCGGGCCAGGGTTTCACGGATCAGGCAGAGGCTGCGCACATCGATATGCTCACCCGCAGTGCCTTCCAGAAACCCGGCCTTGCCTAAATCGCGTACCAGCTGAATGCAGGTTGCATCCACATCGCTGTGGTCGCGGGGAAGTTCAGTACGGCACCACGCTTCGAGCTGCTCGGAAAGTTCGCGGTGTCTGGCCTCGAAAAAGGGCCACGCTAGATAGCTCTTGTCGCTCATCAGTCCCCCTTGAACTCAGGTTTTTGTTTGGCTACGAAGGCGTGGTAGGCGCGCTCGAAATCGTTGGTCTGCATGCAGATCGCCTGGGCCTGGGCTTCGGATTCGATCGCCTGCTCCAGGCTCATCGACCACTCCTGGTTGAGCTGGGTTTTGGTAATGCTGTGGCCAAAGGTCGGGCCCTGAGCCAGGCGGGTGGCGTAGGCGATGGCATCTTGCTCAAGGGCATCCGGCTCCACCACGCGATTGTAGAAGCCCCATTGGTAACCCTCTTCGGCACTCATGCTGCGCCCGCTGTAGAGCAGGTCGGCGGCGCGGCCCTGGCCAATGATGCGCGGTAGAATTGCACAGGCGCCCATATCGCAGCCCGCCAGGCCCACGCGGGTGAACAGGAAGGCCGTGCTGGCACGCGGGGTGGCGAAGCGGATATCCGACGACATGGCGATGATCGCTCCCGCACCCACGCAAATGCCGTCCACAGCAGCAATGATCGGTTTGCCGCAGTTCAGCATCGCCTTGACCAAATCTCCGGTCATGCGGGTGAATTCGAGCAGGCCCTTCATATCCTTACCCACAAGCGGGCCGATGATTTCGTGTACGTCGCCGCCAGAGCAGAAGTTCTCGCCGTTGGAGGCAAACACCACCGCATGCACATCCGAGGCATACGCCAGGTCACGAAAGGTATCGCGCAGCTCGGCATAGCTCTCGAACGTCAGCGGGTTCTTGCGCTCTGGGCGATTCAACCGGATGACGGCGACGTCACCACGCATTTCCCAGATAAAGTGCTCGGGGGCCAGATCAGCCATGCTCTTCATATTGTTGTTCTCGCCTGTCAGTGATTAGTGGGTATCGTCAAGAGAAGCCGGTAAGCGGTGGAGCAGCTCGCCGATATGATGGGCATCCTCTTCGGTCACCCCTTCGAACAGCGCGTTGATCCAGCGCTCATGCTCAACGGCCATGGCACTAAAGCTTTCGCGGCCAGCGCCGGTCAGGCAGACCCGCGTGGCGCGTCGGTCGCCTTCAATGGCAATGCGCTCCACAGCGCCATCCTCCACCAAGCGATCGATGATGCCGGTGACATTGCCGTTGGAAACCCGCAGCCGCTTGGAGAGCTCGTTCATCTTCAGGCCCTCCTCACTGGCGTACAGGGCAGCCATGACATCAAAGCGTGGGAGCGTGGAGTCATGCTCGGTACGCAGTCGCTCACGCAGCTCGGATTCCACCTGACGGGTAACCCGCAGCATGCGCAGCCATAAGCGCAGGCGCTCCTTGCTTAAGCTTTCTGCTGTCATACTTCGCCCCCTGAAATGGAGATCGCTTGACCGTTGATCGCGCCGCTGTTTGGGCCGCATAGCCATAGGGCCGTCGCGGTGACTTCTGCGGGAGTGACTAAGCGTCCGGTGGGGTTGGTAGATTGAAAGTGCGCGGTGGCCTGTTCGGCGGACTGGCCGGTTTTGGTCACAATGTTCTCGACACTGCCGGCCAATAATGGCGTATCGGTAAAGCCGGGACAGAGCGCATTGACGGTCAGATTGCGGGTGGCGGTTTCAGCCGCCAGTGAGCGCACCAGACCCACCACGCCGTGTTTGGCCGCGCAGTAAGCGCCCACGTAGGCGTAGCCCTTGAGGCCAGCCGTGGAAGCCACGGCAATCAGTCGGCCGCCGTCGTTCAGCTGTTTCAGCCCTTCGCGCAGGGTCAGAAACACCCCACTGAGGTTGACGTTCAGCATGTGCTGCCACTGCTCGAAAGAGGTCTTGGCGAAAGGGGCGCTTTCCGCTGCCCCGGCGTTGGCGATCACGATATCGACGCTGCCCAACTGATTGAAGAACGCCACCATGGCGGCTTCGTCGGTGACATCTACCACGGCGACATGGATGCCGCCGTGCTGCTGGGCAACCGCTTGCAGGGCAGTCTCCCGGCGGCCGGTAATGATGACCTCGGCGCCCGCCTGGGCAAAGGCCAGGGCCATATCGGCGCCAATGCCACTGCCGCCACCGGTAATGACGACGCGTTTGCCTGCCAGGTGGTTAGCGGTCAAGTCATCGGTTGATTGGCTCATACCCAGCCCTCGCCACGTTCAGCCAAGCGCTGCAATTGATCGGCCCCCGCCCGGTAGGGCGCGGGCCACGCCACCTCGCGATCCCCCAGCCCGGCGGCTACATGCAGCAGCCAGTAAGGGTCGGCAAGGTGCGGGCGGGCGATACACACCAAGTCGGCGCGCCCCGCTATCAGAATCGAGTTCACATGGTCGGCCTGATAGATGTTGCCCACCGCCATGGTGGCAATCGATGCTTCGTTACGAATCCGGTCAGAGAAGGGTGTCTGGAACATACGCCCATAAACGGGCTTGGCCTGAGTCGAGGTCTGTCCGGCAGAGACATCGACGATATCCACTTCTGCGTCACGCAGCCGCTTGGCGATTTCCACCGCATCGTCCGGGGTGATGCCTTCATCGCCACACCAGTCGTTAGCAGAAATACGCACCGAAAGCGGCTTGTGGGCAGGCCAGACGCTGCGCACGGCGTTGATCACTTCCAGCGGGTAGCGCAGCCGGTTATCCAGTGAGCCACCATACTCATCATCACGGTGGTTGGTCAGCGGAGTAATAAACGAAGAGAGCAGATAGCCGTGGGCGGCGTGAACCTCGATCATGTCGAAACCCGCGCGATCAGCCATCTGAGCAGCACTGACAAACTCGTCGCGCACCCGGTCCATATCAACGCGATCCATTGCCTTGGGCAACTGGTTGCGCGCTGACCAGGGTTGGGCCGAGGCAGCCATTATCGGCCAGTTGCCCTCGGCCAACGGGGCATCCATCTCCTGCCAGCCAAGCTGGGTAGATCCCTTGGGGCCGGAATGGCCAATCTGGGCACATAGCTTGGCCTGGGTTTCCGCGTGTACAAAGTCACACAGGCGTTTCCACGCCACTTCATGTTCCGGCAGGTACAGGCCGGGGCATCCAGGGGTAATGCGCCCGCTGGGGCTGACGCAGGTCATTTCAGTGTACACCAGCCCTGCACCGCCCTTGGCGCGCTCGGCGTAGTGACTGAAGTGCCAATCGGTAGGGCAGCCGTCAACGGCCTTGTACTGCGCCATGGGGGAAACCACGACGCGGTTGGTCAACGTCATATCGCGCAGTTGGTAAGGGGCGAACATTGGCGCGCGGGCGCTGCCAGAGTTGCCTGCCTGGGTCTGAAACCAGCGCTCTGCGCTTTCGAGCCATTGAGGGTCGCGTACCCGCAGATTCTCATGGCTAATGCGCTGGGAGCGGGTCAATAGAGAGTAGTTGAACTGCACCGGGTCGAGGTCCAGGTAGCGCTCCACCTGCTCGAACCACTCGGTGGAGTTGCGCGCGGCGGACTGCAGGCGAAGCACCTCGAAGCGGCGCTCCTCTTCGTAGCGGGCGAAGGCCTCCGCCATGGTAGGTTCACTGTGCAAGACGTTGGCCAGCGCTATGGCACTCTCCAAGGCCAGCTTGGAACCCGAGCCAATCGAGAAGTGTGCCGTAGCGGCAGCGTCACCCATCAGCACCACGTTATCGAAACTCCAGCGCTCGCAGAGTACCCGGGGGAAGTTGATCCACGCCGAACCGCGTATGTGGTTGGCGTTGGTCATCAGCGCATGGCCGCCCAGGTGCTTGGCAAAGATGCGTTCGCAGACGGCAATTGACTCCTGCTGGTTCATTTCGCCGAAACCGAACGCCTGCCAGGTCGCCTCGCTGCACTCGACAATAAAGGTCGCGGTGTCCTTGTCGAACTGATAGGCATGAGCCCATACCCAGCCATGCTCGGTCTTCTCGAAAATAAAGGTGAAAGCGTCGTTAAAGGTCTGGTGCGTACCCAGCCAGACAAACTTGCAGGCGCGTACATCGATATCGGGTTTGAAATGTTCGGCGTAGGTTTGGCGGGTGCGGGAGTTCAAGCCATCGGCGGCGAGCACCATGTCGAACTCGCGCCGGTACTCATCAACACTGGTCTCCGTAATATCTGTTTCAAAGCGCATTTCCACGCCCAGTTCCCGGGCGCGCTCTTGAAGCAGAATCAACAGTTGGCGGCGGCCAATGCCGCAAAAGCCGTGGCCAGTCGACACAGTTTTGACGCCGTTATGCACGACGGCAATGTCGTCCCAGTAAGCGAAATGCTCACGAATGCGCTCTGCGCTGACCGGGTCGTTGGCCGCCAGATTGTCCAGGGTCTCGTCGGACAGTACCACGCCCCAGCCGAAGGTATCGTCTGCCCGGTTGCGCTCAAACACCACGATCTCATGGGAAGGGTCCTGCAGTTTCATGCTGATGGCGAAGTAGAGGCCGGCAGGCCCTCCGCCCAGGCAGGCGATTCTCATTTTTGTTCTCCATGGGAAAGCTCACTCTTTTCTGAAGATAGGGGGGGGAATAATAAAATTCAAGCTTAAATTGTTTAAGTTTAAAATATATGTTTAAAGGCGCTGTACATGTTGTATACGGCTTTGCTCGCAATGCTGGCGCTAAAGTGAGAGCATCATTTCAGTCAGGGTTAAGTCATGACGATTAGCATGAAAATGCTAGTTATTAGGCATAGAAGAAAGGGTTATTATTAATGAGCCTTTCGTACCAAGGAAACCGCACCCGCTGGGATTGACAGAGGTAGGTGGAGGCGCGACTCTAAGCCTATTCGTTATTTAGACCGGCTAATGGTCGTTAAATCGGTGAGTTTAAGGAGAAACCCCATGCTCGAAGATTGCAAAAATGCCCTGGAGCGCTGGGGAGGCGTACATACCCTGATCGACCGCTGGCTGGATCAGCGTCGTCAGTTGTTAGTCAGCTTCATTGAGCTGAAAGAGGCATGTGACGCTGAACTGGAAGCGGTGAGCAAATCACCTATTGATACCTTCAGTGAGCTATTGATGGATTACATCAGCGCTGGGCACTTCGAAATCTATCCTCAGCTGTCGGAAGAGGCGCAGGCCTTTGGCGATGATGCTGCGCTGGTTATCGCAGAGAAGCTGCTTGAGCGTCTGGAAATGTCAACCGAGATGGTTCTGGAGTTTGATACCGATTTCGGCTCTACCCTTCGCTGCGAGCAAAATATTGCCCGTTTGCCTGCCTGGATCGACCGTCTAGCGCGTGGCCTTACTGAACGCTTCGCGCTGGAAGACCAGCTGATCGCGCGCTTGCACGCCGCCCATAGCCCCGAGCACGCCAAAGCCCCCGCTTAATATTCTCATTTGGCTGGGGAAGGACAGCTTTAGCTCGCGGTTCTCTCACGCCGCAACTTACCCCCAATCACCAGCATGCAGGGGGTAAGCAGCAGCGTTAGTGCGGTGCCGAAGGTGAGGCCACCGGCGATGGCGCTCGACATTTGCGTCCACCACTGGGCGGAGGGCGCATTAAAGCCAAGGGCAGGGGTAAACAGATCGACATTGATCCCCAGCACCATCGGCATCAGACCTAAAACCGTGGTAATCGCCGTTAACAGCACCGGGCGAAGGCGTAAGCAGCCTGCTTCCAGGGCGGCCTCGCCGGGCGTCATGCCTTGGCCGCGCAGCTCGTTGTAGGTGTCGATCAACACGATATTGTTATTAACCACGATACCCGCCAGGGCAATCACGCCCATCCCCACCATGACAATGCCGAAAGCTTGGCCGGTAATCAGCAGGCCCATCAGCACACCCGCGGTGGAGAATACAATTGCCGAAAGCACCAATCCCGCCTGATAGAAACTGTTGAACTGAGTGACCAGAATCAGCGCCATCAGGCCAATAGCGATCATGAACGCGCTGGCCAGGAACTGCATCGACTCCTGCTGATCCTCTTGCTCGCCTGCCACATTGACCATTAAGCCATCAGGCAGGCTATCGCGACCCGCCTCTAGCAGCGCCCGCAGGCGCTCATCGGCAAGATAGCCGGGAGCGAGATCCGCATCAATGGTAATCGCCCGGCGGCCGTCGATACGGTTAAGGGTGCCCACCTTGGGTGCCGGTTCAAGGGTCACAAAGTGCGAGATAGGCACCTGACCCCGCTGGGTATTGATGGTCAAGCGTTCTAACTGATCCAGCGAACGCCAGTTTTGCGGCAGGCGAACGCGGATATCCACTTCGTCACTGACTTCGGGCGGGCGATAGCTCGCCACCTGCAGGCCCGTGGTCAGTAGCTGCACCGCGCTACCGATGGTCGTGACATCGGTGCCCATGCGCGCCGCGGCTTCGCGGTCCACATTCACCTGCCACTCCACGCCGGGTAGGCTGCGGTTATCCTGAATGTCGGTAAAACCACCCAGTTCACGCATTAATTGGGCTAACTGGTTAACGCCTGCATCAGCGACGTCAGGATTCGTAGCGCTCACCTCCAGTACGATGGGTTTTCCGCCGCCAGGGCCCATTTCCTGCTCCTGGAACTCCAGCGTAATGCCGGGAATATCCTGGGCGCGCTCAGCCATGTCGTCCAGAATCGCCTGGGCAGGGCGCCGCTCATGCCAGTCGATAAACTGGAACTGCAGCATGCCAATCACATCACTACCCATCTGCTCGTTAGGCACTGCAAACGAGCGCGCATAAAGTGCTCTCACTTCGCTCATGCCGGATAGCTTCGCCTCTACCCGCTGTACAATGGCATCGGTCTCCACGGCGGAGAAGTCGCCGCGGGCGCGTACCAATACCTGGGCACTATCCGGCTCTACGTTGGGGAAAAAGTCGACACCGTGGTTGAAACGCGCGTAGCCGGTATACAGCAACACCATCAATAGCACGGTGACCAGCAGCACCCAGGCAGGGTGCTTAAGCAGCCTGGTCAGCAGGTGGCGATAGCCGCGCCCAAAGGACGTTGTAGCCTCATCATTGTTAGTCGTTGATTGCTTCGTGTCGGTGCGGGTAAACAAGCGACCTAGGGTAGGCAAGAACACCAGCGCCATGGCCAGCGATGCCAACAGGCATAGAATCACCGTGGCGGGCAGGTACTTCATAAACTGTCCCACCACGCCAGGCCAGAACAGCAGGGGAATAAACACCGCCAGCGTCGTGGCCGTCGAGGCAATCACCGGCCAGCTCATTCGCGAGGCAGCATTGAGCCACGCTTGATGGGGCGTTTGACCATCGTGGAGATAGCGGTCGGCAAGCTCACTCACCACAATCGCACCGTCGACTAACATGCCAGCCACCAGAATGAGCGCAAACAGCACCACGATATTGAGCGTAAATCCAAATGCCCACACCAGCAGAATGCCGGTTAAGAAGGCGCCGGGAATGGTCAGGCCTACCAACAGCGCCATGCGCCAGCCCATCACCGCGACCACCACAATCAGTACCAGTACCACGGCGGTGAGTACGTTGTTGAGCAGCTCGGAGAGCATATTTTCAACGGTGGTCGACTCATCGAGAATGGTCGTGAAGCGAAGCTGCTCAGGCAATAAATCATCGGCTTCCGCCAGGCGCTCACGCACCGCGCCAATGGTGGCGATGATATTGGCCCCGGCACGTTTGGAAACTTCCAGTACCACCGCAGGCTGATCATCAATACGGGCAAAGCCTTCGGGGTCTTTGTAGGTAGGGTTGATCCACGCCACATCACCAAAGGTGACGACGCGATCCTCATCCACCTTGACCGGCATTTTCATGACATCGTCAAGGGACTCAATAATGCCGGGGACTTTTAAGGCCAAGCGCCCCGCGCCAGTGTCCAAACTGCCTGCTGCCACCAAGCGGTTATTGCGCGACACCTGGTTGAACAGCGTGTCGAAATCGACCCCATAGCTCTCGAGCACCAGCGGATCTACGACGATTTCCAGCAGGTCTTCCCGCTCACCGGCTATGTCCACTTCCAGCACATCGGCGATGCCTTCGATCTCCTCCTGCAGTCGCCGGGCAATCGTCATGCGTTCGCGGGTATCCAGTTGCCCGGAGAGGCCGATAGTCAATACCGGAAACTCCGAGACGTTGACTTCCATGACTCGTGGCTCATCGGCCTCGTCAGGCAGCTCGCTACGGGCGATATCCACGTGATCACGCACGTCGGTCAGCGCGGTATCGGGGTCAAAGCCGGGGTCGAACTCCAGGGTGATCGAGCCTTGCCCTTCGCTGGATTGGGCGGTGAACTTACGCAGGCCTTCAATCCCGCGCAGTTCCTGCTCCATGGGGCGTATCAGCAGCCGCTCGCCATCCTCGGGGCTGACACCCTCCAACGACAGCGAAACGTAAATCATCGGGATGGTGACGTCGGGATTGGCTTCTTTAGGGATCATCAGCCAAGCAGCGATGCCCGCCAGCAGCAGGCTCACCAGCAGCAGTAATGTCGTACGGGAGTGGGCTAGCGCTGCATTAATCAACTGGCGCATGAACGCTATCCTGTTCCGCCGGCTGTGAAATAATTGCCTCTTCAGCAGGCACAGGTGTCACCGTTTCGCCGGTATCCACCATGCCCGCGCCTAGCGTAATGAGGCGTAGCGGGTCGGGTAGGCCGGTCACGTAGGCGCGCTGCGTATCGGCACTCACCAGCTCCACAGTGGTCTGCTGCACCTGATCGTTTTCATCCAGATGTTTGATGGCCAGTTGGCCCTCACTGTTCAAGCTGAGCAAGGCAGGCGACAGGGTGTGCACCTGGCGGGGAGGTAGCGTAATTGTCAGTTCCGCGCTACTACCGGCAAGACGTTTACCGGCAGGGTTATCCAGCGTAGCTTCGATGTAAAAAGTGCGCGTGGCCTCTTCTGCGCGGTGGCTGATAAAAGTCAGCTCGCCTTCCAGGTGGTCGCCATTGAGTAATCGTGCGGTGACCGGCAATCCCTCGCTCAAATCGCCTACCTGCTGCTGAGACACCCAGGCGGCACCCTTCAAGCGGCGGTCGTCCACCAACTGGGCCCACTCTTCTCCGGGCTGTAATAGGTCACCTACCTCTACCTGCACGCGATCGATCACACCATCGAAAGGCGCAGTGGGGCGGCTGTCATCCAATTGCTTCTGCAGTTGAGCCACCGAAGCGGCACTGGCGCTGAGCGAACTCTGCAGGCGCAAAAGCTCGGGCTGCGAAATCAGCTCCCGCTGGCGCAGGTTGCGCGCCCCTGCATACTCCGCTTCAGCGACCGCCAGTTCGTCACGGGCCTGCTGCAGTTGTTCAGGCAGGGCGTCGTTATCCAGGACCAGCAGTGTATCACCCGCCTCAACGCGGCTGCCTTGGGCCACCGGCTTTTCGACCACAAAGCCTGCGACGTTGGCACGCAGAGTGGTTTCGCGTTCAGCGGTCAACTGGCCCTGAATGATCTGTTGGGGAATAAATGGCGTGCTCTGTTGCTCTACCACTTCGACCCGTGGTCCCGACTCGTTACGGGGAGAGGCTTCCGGTGCAGTGGTCTGAAAACGCTGGAAATTACCAAAAGCGAGCCATATCACCAGCGCCAGCACCAATAGGCTAGCCAAGGCATAAGAGAAGGGAATTCGTCGCATGGGGGCGTCCATGTCCTTAGCATTACAAGAAAGGAGGGCATTAAGCCGAAGACACCATAGCGCAACTCGGCCTTTTCAGCGAGTGGCAGGCCGCGAGGAGAATGGTAAGTACGGTAAATGGGTAGTCGTCTCTTGTCTGATTGAGTTTTTGCCCAACTGGGCATACCATCTTTGCGTCTTGAGTTCTGTTGAGCCACCCCTCAGGCGAGAACCATCCCTAGGCGAACCTATCAAGGAGCAATGATGAAAGATCCAGTACGTATTGCGATTACCGGCGGCGCCGGTCAGATCAGCTACTCACTTATTTTCCGCATCGCCGCAGGCGACATGTTGGGGCCGGATCAGCCAGTCATTCTCCAGCTGCTGGAAATTCCCCAGGCAATGGACGCCCTGAACGGCGTGGTAATGGAAGTTAACGACTGTGCTTTCCCGCTGGTTCAAGACATCGTCGCGACTGATGACCCGAACGTCGCGTTTAAAGACGCTGACTTCGCCCTGTTGGTAGGTGCGCGTCCGCGTGGTCCAGGCATGGAGCGTAAAGATCTGCTGGAAGCCAACGCCGCGATCTTCTCCGTTCAAGGTAAAGCGCTGAACGACCACGCTAGTCGCGATGTGAAAGTGCTGGTCGTGGGTAACCCGGCTAACACCAACGCGCTGATTGCTTCCTGCAACGCGCCGGATCTGGACGCTGGTCAGTTCACCGCGATGACGCGCCTGGACCACAACCGCGCCCTAACCCAGCTGGCACAGAAAACCGGCAAGCACGTCACTGACGTCGAAAACATGATCATCTGGGGCAACCACAGTGCCACCCAGTATCCGGATCTGGCCCAGTGCAAAGTCGACGGCAAAGCAGCGTTCGATCTGGTTGAGCGCGACTGGTACGAAAACGACTTCATCCCCACCGTGCAGCAGCGCGGCGCGGCAATCATCAAAGCACGTGGCGCCTCTTCAGCCGCTTCTGCTGCTTCTTCAGCCATCGACCATATGCACGACTGGGCGCTGGGTTCCAAAGGCATCGTCAGCATGGCGATTCCGTCTGACGGCAGCTATGGCATTGAAGAAGGCATCATCTACTCCTACCCGGTTCGCTGTCAGGGTGGCAAGTATGAAATCGTTCAAGGCTTCGAAATTGATGCCTTCAGCGAAGAGAAGATGAAAGCCACTGAGAAAGAACTACGCGAAGAGCGTGCAGCCGTCGAGCACCTGCTCGGCTAAACGCGCCTGCTGACGCTTTTATATGAGCGCCAGTCAACGCAAACCCCGCAAGCATAAACTTGCGGGGTTTTTTGTTGGGGCTAGTTGTGAGACCTACTCTTTTAGTTACTCGAATTTTTGGCAGAAAGAGTGTCAAATGGCTAGATGAATAAATTGGGTGCAAGGAGTTTACGATGCATGCGATAGAATTTGAGACTGATATTAAGGATGGAGTGGTCAAAATTCCCGATGAATATGGGTATTTAATGAACCAGCATGCCAGAATTGTGGTGCTGTATGAAAATACACTGGAGGAAAAGGCTTCTGTTAAACAGCATGGGATAGACTTTACGTCTGTAAAAGCCCCTTCCTTGGTCGCTCAGGATGGAGTCGAATACCAAAGGAATCTGCGGGATGAGTGGTAGCTATCT
The DNA here is from genome assembly GCF_013371085.1 of Vreelandella maris. Lineage (GTDB taxonomy): Bacteria > Pseudomonadota > Gammaproteobacteria > Pseudomonadales > Halomonadaceae > Vreelandella > Vreelandella maris. The sequence goes on from NZ_JABWCV010000005.1 coordinate 200,130, forward strand.
TCTCGACACAAATGTCTTCATTAACGCCATTAAGCGTCAGTTGCTCCTGCCTTCAGCCCATTACGCCTACTCTGTCATCACTGAGCTTGAGCTTCTGGCTTTTCCTGGTTTGCTAGCAGAGGAAGAGCATGCAATTAAGGCGATATTAGGACAGTTGACAAGAGTAGAGCTGGATTATCAGGTCAAAACTGAAACCATCAAGGTGCGACGTAGTACTCAGATGAAACTGCCGGATAGTATTATCTCTGCCTCCGCAATGGTGGCAGCATCTACGTTGGTTACTGACGACGTCAAGTTAGCAGAAAAACATGCTGGCAACGTGATCTCGCTTGATACGCTTCTGAGCCGTTAAATATTTACCACCTCAATCCCGCAAAGTCATAATACGCCACTGGCGCTCTTCGGCGACATTGCGCAGAGTGTCATCGGGGTCAACAGCGACAGGATGCTCGACTATTTCTAGTAGCGGTAAATCATTGTGCGAGTCGCTGTAGAACCAGGCGCCTTCCATGCTCAGGTCTTGGTCTTTCAGCCACTGCTCTAGGCGGGTGACTTTGCCTTCGCGGTAGCTCAGCGTGCCGGAAACACGGCCGGTGTAACGGCCCTGTTCCACTTCCGGATTCACCGCAATCAAGTGATCGACACCCAAGCGCTCAGCAATCGGCGCGGTAATAAAGCGGTTAGTGGCGGTAATAATCAGCAGCGTGTCGCCTTTAGTGCGGTGACGGGCCAGCAGCTCTTCCGCTTTGGGTAGGATGCTGGGCTCGATTTTGCTGACCATGAACTGCTGATGCCAGGCAGCGAGCTGCTCAGGGGTGTTATCGGCTAGCGGCTTAAGCGCCATTTCTAAAAAGGCGGCCATATCCAGCGTGCCCGCGTTGTAATCGGCCATAAAACGCTCATTGGCTTCCCGGTAAGCGACCGGGTCGACAGCCCCTTGTTCGAGTAAAAACTCGCCCCAGGCGTGATCGCTGTCGATGGATAGCAGCGTATTATCCAAATCGAATATGGCCAGACTCACGGCGCTCCCCTTTTTTAGTCAGTGATAGTAGGCGAATAGTAGTGGTGAAATAGGCGCTAATTAGGCAAATAGCGGAGGCGGATTATCGCAGAGTCGCCACCTCATTCCCACCAACACGCCGCAACCATTCATCACTTAGCGTTATATTGTATTGATACGCTTGTCTCCCTTGTGGAAAAATGGGGACAACTGAAAATTTATGAAGGTGATGTCCGTGATCGACGCTGACGGCTTTCGCCCCAATGTTGGCATTATCATCGCCAATAGCCAGGGGCAGCTGCTTTGGGCGCGTCGGGTAGGACAAAATGCGTGGCAATTTCCCCAGGGGGGCATCAATGCAAGCGAGACGCCACAACAAGCACTTTTTCGTGAGCTTTACGAAGAGATCGGCTTAACCGCCGGTGATGTTGATATTGTTGCCTGCACCCGGGGCTGGCTACGCTACCGTCTGCCACGACGCATGATTCGCACACATTCGCGTCCGGTCTGCATAGGCCAGAAGCAAAAGTGGTTTTTACTTAAAATTCGTTGCCAGGAAAGCCAAATCTGTATGACGGCAACCCCAACACCCGAATTTGATGGGTGGCGGTGGGTGAGCTATTGGTACCCGCTAGGGCAGGTAGTACCTTTTAAAAGAGAGGTATATCGGCGCGCGTTGCGAGAATTGTCTCCCCGCGTTCAGCGTCTGGCACAGGATGATGATTAGGGCGACACGCCGCTGCCCAAGTTAGGGCAGCGGCAGTTTGCCAAGAAATTCCTCAGCGAGGCAAATAACAGTGAAAAGTAAAACGTCCATGCTTGAGGTGTTGCGCCGGGTGATTCAGGAAGTGAACGGCGCGCGCAACCTCGATGCCGCGCTGTCTACCATGGTACGTCGAATTCGTAAGGCGATGCAGACCGATGTGTGCTCTTTCTACCTCTACGACAAAGAGCTTGAGTCGCTGGTATTGATGGAGACCATTGGTCTTCGCACCCAGGCCGTTGGGCGCGTCGTACTGCCATTAGGTGAGGGCCTAGTGGGCTTAGTGGCCAAGCGCAGTGAGCCGCTTAACCTCGAAGACGCCCAGACTCACCCGCAATTCCGCTATTTTGAAGCCACCGGTGAAGAGCGCTACTCCAGCTTTTTGGGTGTGCCGATTATTCATCAGCGCCATATGCTAGGCGTGCTGGTGGTCCAGCAAGCCGAAAAGCGTCGCTACGACGATGAAGACGAAGCCTTTCTGGTCACCATGGCCGCTCAGTTGGCGGGTGTATTGGCCCATGCATTGGCGACCGGCAACCTAATGCGACCGGCGCTTGCGGGCGGCCAAGCAATGTTTAAAGGCGTTGCCGCCTCGCCAGGTATGGCGATGGGCGAGGCGGTGGTGATTACTCCGCCTGCTGACTTAAACAGCGTGCCTGATTTGGTACCCAGAGACCTGGACTATGAAGTTGCACGCTTAAAGGAAGCGATTGGCAAAACCCGCAGCGAAATTCGTGCGGCGGCCGAACGGTTGGCCAGCCGTATCTCCGCCCAGGAGCTGGCGCTGTTTGATGTGTATCAGCAGATGCTGGGTGAAGCGGCGCTGGCCGATGAAGTCGAAAAGCGTATTCGTGAGGGACAATGGGCACCAGGCGCACTCGCCGATGTAGTGCGACGCCACGTGCAGTATTTAGAGCGGGTTGACGATAACTACCTGCGTGAGCGGGCAGCTGATATTCGTGACCTGGGTCGACGAGTGCTGGCGCATCTGCAGGAAGACACCCCCTCTACGCCGGAAACCTACCCCGATAACGCCATTCTGGTCGGCGATGAAATTAGCGTGGCCATGCTGGGTGAAGTTCCTCGTGACAAGCTTAAAGGGCTCGTCTCGGTGCGTGGCTCCAGCACGTCCCACGTGGCAATTGTCGCCCGCGCCATGGGTATTCCGTCGGTGCTCGGCATGGTGGATTTGCCGCTGCCGCGCCTGGGCGGTGCAGCGGTGGTGTTGGATGGCCACCGTGGCCGACTGTTTGTACGCCCAGCGCCTGAACTTACAGCCCGCTACGCCAGTCTGATCGCCGAAGAAGAGGCGCTCAGCGAACTGCTTGAGCACGAACAGGATTTGCCCAGCGCCACGCCCGATGGTCATATCATGCCGCTCATGGTGAACACCGGGTTGGCAGTCGATGCCACTGCGCTGCTGAAAAGCCGCATCGGAGGGGTGGGGCTTTACCGTACCGAAGTGCCGTTTATGATTACCGAGCGTTTCCCAGGCGAAAAAGAGCAAACCCGGCTCTATCGCGATCAGTTAGAAGGCTTTGCGCCGCTACCGGTCGTGATGCGTACGCTGGATATTGGTGGCGACAAAGACCTGCCCTATTTCCCTATCGAAGAGGCCAATCCATTCCTTGGCTGGCGCGGCATGCGGGTAACGCTAGATCACCCCGAAGTGCTAATGGTGCAACTGCGCGCCATGCTTAAAGCCTCCATTGATCTCGATAATCTCTACGTGCTGTTCCCGATGATCACTAATGTCGAAGAGGTCGATGAGGCGCTGCGTCTGTTGGATCGCGCCATTTTAGAGCTAGGGGAAGAGGGTATTACCGTCATTCGGCCTCAGGTCGGCGTGATGATTGAAGTGCCTGCTACTATCTATCAAATGGATGCGCTGGCAAAGCGAGTCGACTTTTTCTCCGTAGGCAGCAACGATCTTACCCAGTACTTGCTGGCGGTGGACCGCAATAACCCACGGGTATCGAGTCTGTACGATGCCCTGCACCCAGCGCTGCTTGGTGCGCTGCTGGAACTTGCCAACGACGCTACGCGGCTTAATAAACCCATTTCTTTATGCGGTGAATTAGCCGGTGACCCGGCTGGGGCGCTGCTGCTGATGGCAATGGGCTTTACCAGTCTATCCATGAACGCGCCCAGCCTACCCAAAGTACGCGCGGCAATCCGCCGAGTACCGTTTACCGATGCCCAGCAGCTGCTCAAAGAAGTGATGGGGCTGGATACACCTGCCCAAGTACATGCGCATTTAGATCAGCGTTTAGATGAGTGGCAGTTGGCGCATTTGATGCCTCCGCGCGACTAGGGCGCAGATACCAATGAATCGCTGGGAAGCGCCAAGGTGGTTTCACCCTCAAAGCGCCCCAGCGGCCCGAAGCGCTGCTCGCTAATGTCGATATTCCCTTGGGCGTCTAACGTCAGCCACGAAGTGGCACGGGTGCCATAGCGCTCGCCAACAATAAACGCCGCCGATAGCTGACGCTCCAATTCAAGCCCCACACCGGTATCCGGTAACTCCTCCACCGCAGCCTCCTGAGGATTTTGCATCGCGCGCTGCACGATGTGAGTCCAGGCTTGAACTGGGCCTTCTTGGAAAAGCGTATGTTCGAGTGCACTACGCACATGTAAAAGCTTTGGCCAGGGGGAGTTTAGGTCGGCATTGGAGAGGCCATGTACGCCGGGGGCTACCTCGCTTAAGGCTAGGCGGTCACGACCACGGTGCAAATGCCACATTCGCTGTGGCGTGGCAACTAACAAGTTAAAGCCTGCATAGCGTAATGCCCCGCCTTGACCAAGCTCGGTGAGCCACGCGTTAATATCGTCACACTTCAGAGCGTTTGCGACCAGTTCGCCACGGCTAGGTGCGCCGGGGGGCACGCTCAGTTGTAAATCGCGTACATTGGTCAAGGCTGCTACGACACCGCCACGCTTGGCAGCCAGCCACGAACCACCAGCCTCCAAATCACGACCACCGATAATGGCAGGGTTATCTTTCCACTGCGCAAGTGGCGCGGTAGGGCGTACATGGAACTCATCGCGGTTGCCCATCAGCCGCAAAGGTGTCGGCGTACCGGGTTGCCAAGCAAACGATATCAAGCACATAACAAACTCATAGGCGAAAAGGGTGAAATACGTTCAACGCAAGAGCAGCATGACAGTAACGAAGCGTAGACGTACACTGCTATCAGTATCATGTTCGTAGTATAAATCATCACCCAAAGGGTGTGAGTGCCGTCATAGTGGCAGGTGTCTCAGCGGTTAAACAGCGGTCACGTTATCAGCGGCCATTCGGCCAAGAGGAAGGCGAGATCATGCAGCGCTATCAAAGGGAGCACTTTTGGAACGCCATTGTGTGGCCGCTGTTGTGGCCGCTGCTGCTTTTGCAAGCGGCACTGATTGTGCTCTGCCTAGTAGTTGGTGCAATGGTCTGGTGGGTGTCGCCAAGTTACGCCTCCTGGAGCACTCTGCTATGGTTAATGGCCGCCCTGCTCATCGGTAGCAGTTTGAATGTCGGCGCCTTTTTAATGCTGCTCAAAGCGCGTGGTCGACGTAATGACATTCGTTTCATGCAAGAGCTCGGCGAGCTTGAACGGCACAGTCAGATACTGTGCGCCACCGCTGAACGTTCGCAGCTCGAGCAACAATGCTCCCCGTCGGATGCGTCCGACGAAACTCATCTTCCCCTGCAGCGCCTGGCCAATGTTAACGAAATGCTAGCCGGGCTTAAACGCCGCATCCACTACTCGCAAGTAGCTAATGCCGCCACTAAAAACACACAGCATGAGCATGAACAAACGCTACTGGACGACCTTCAACATCAGCAGCGGCAGCTCAAACACTTAATGGCGGGGCGTGACAGGGCGCGGGAAGAGTCACGTTTAAAGTCAGGTTATCTAATACTGCTCCAGCGTGAAACTGACAGTCTGTTTGAACACTTAAATGCAATGGCCGAAAACGATATTACCGATAGTTGTCGGCAAAATATTATGGATGTGCGCGAGCGGCTGTCAGATATTCGCGCGCTATTAGCTAACCTTGTTCAGCACACTGCTGAAGAAGGCATGGCGAAGGGAAGTGATAATTTACGTGTGCTGGTGGTTGATGATGGGCCGGTGAATTTGATGCTGGCACGGCAAATGCTGGAAACCCAGGGTCTTCAAGTAGAAGGTGTGAGTAGCGGTGAACAGGCGCTTGAGCGCCAGCAAGGCGCCTTTTTCGACCTGGTGTTTATGGACATTTTTATGCCCACCTTGGATGGGCTTGAGACCACCCGGCGCTGGCGTGAATATGAGCGCACCCATAGCGGTAGCCAAAGCGTGCTGGTTGCGCTGACAGCCAACGTTGACAACGCTGGGCGTGATGCCTGCCTAACCGCCGGTATGGATGACCTGCTTGCCAAACCGTACCAACCTGAAACTCTTCTCAGCATGATTAGCCATTGGTTTCCTGGCACGCTTAAACCGACACCTCCTGCATGACCATCGTCCTGAATGACCTTCGTCGTCGCGTTCGATCAATGAACACTAGCAGCGGTCGCTCGGAGTAAGGAGCTGGCGTTGAGATATGGTTTGCGTTTTTCAGTATTGTTGTCACCAGCGTTCCATTTGCCCGCTTAGGAGTTAAACTTGCTCGCTAGCTAATGGTGTAGGCGCTTTAGTGATTCGTGAGTGAAAATTCCCTTTGGTCAGAGTAGAGAGTGTAAATGATTAATTACCCGACGATTGACCCGGTGGCGATCTCCTTAGGGCCGCTACAAGTTCATTGGTATGGCCTGATGTATGTCGTAGGTTTTGTCGCAGCATGGTGGCTGGGTTGCCGTCGGGCATCGCGGATTGGCCTCAATAATGACGATATTGGCGATTTGCTCTTCTACTGTGCCATTGGCGTGGTCGCCGGTGGGCGCCTAGGTTATGCGCTATTCTACGGGCTAGGGCAGTGGACCGCCGATCCACTCTGGATATTCCGCGTATGGGATGGCGGCATGAGCTTTCACGGCGGTCTACTCGGTGTGTTGCTGGCCGCCTGGATATTTGCACGGCGTAAACAGCTGGCATTTCTAACACTCACCGATTTTATCGCCCCGTTAGTGCCGATTGGCTTAGGAGCCGGGCGCATCGGTAACTTTATTAATCATGAGCTACCGGGCCGCGTGACCTCGCTGCCTTGGGGCATGCCGTTCCCCGGTATGGGGCCTGAACCACGCCACCCATCAGCGCTCTATGAGGCGTTGTTAGAAGGTGTCGTGTTGTTCGCCATTCTCTGGTGGGTCTCCGCCAAGCCCACATCGCGCGGCTTTTTATCCGGGCTGTTCTTAGTCTGTTACGGCGTATTCCGCTTTATGGTCGAGTTCGTCCGCATGCCTGATGCACATATAGGTTTTATTGCTTTTGGTTGGGTCACGATGGGGATGCTGCTCACTCTTCCCATGATCGCGCTGGGCCTTATCATCATCGCCTGGTCGCGCTCTAAGCCGGTGGACGTGAGGTCATAAAGCACGTCAGCATCCAGCATTCAACCAGCGTGATAAAAAGAGGGGCAATCTTCGCATTGCCCCTCTTCACCTCACCCCCTAGAATAAAACGCTACACCGCCTGTTAATTTGGAAATTCTGTGACTGCACCAACGCCCGCGCTCGAGCAACCCTATTTAGATTTGATGCAAACCGTTCTGGAGCATGGCATCGATCGCCATGACCGCACAGGTGTGGGCACTCGCTCCGTGTTTGGCCACCAAATGCGCTTTGACCTCTCTCGTGGCTTTCCGCTGCTGACGACCAAAAAGCTGCACCTGCGCTCGATCATTCATGAGCTCTTATGGTTTCTCAAAGGCGACACCAACATCGCCTATCTAAAAGAGAACGGCGTGCGGATTTGGGACGATTGGGCAGATGAAAACGGTGATCTAGGCCCCGTTTATGGCTATCAGTGGCGTAGTTGGCCTGATCCTAAAGGCGGCAGCGTTGACCAAATTGCCAAGGTGCTGAACCAAATTCGTACCTCGCCGCAGTCGCGCCGCCTGATCGTGTCTGCCTGGAATCCGGCTCAGGTCGATGAAATGCAGTTGCCGCCGTGCCACTGCCTGTTTCAGTTTTACGTTGCCAATGGAAAGCTGTCGTGCCAGCTCTATCAGCGCAGTGCCGATATCTTCCTCGGCGTGCCGTTCAATATTGCCAGTTACGCACTACTGCTGACCATGGTGGCACAGGTGACGGGGCTGCAGCCGGGTGAGTTTATCCACACCCTCGGCGATGCGCACTTATACAGTAACCATTTAGAGCAGGCCAAAGAGCAGCTCACGCGTACGCCCAACGCTGCGCCAACGCTCGTGCTCAACCCAGACGTTGATGACCTGTTCGCGTTCCGCTTTGAAGACATTCAGATCGAAGGATACGAAGCGCACCCACACATCAAAGCCGAGGTCGCGGTATGAGTCACGCAAGCGATAGCTTCGATTCCCTGGTGCCAGTAGCAATGATCGTGGCCATGGCAAAAAACCGAGTGATTGGTGTCGAGGGCAAGCTACCCTGGTACCTGCCGGAAGATCTCAAGTTCTTCAAACGTATTACCCAGGCCAAGCCCTTGGTCATGGGCCGGAAAACCTATGCCTCTATTGGCAAGCCGCTGCCGAATCGGCTGAACGTCGTCGTTACTCGAAATCCCGAGTTCAGCGAGGAAGGCGTGCGCGTTTGCCACGACCTGCCGGCAGCATTGGCGCTAGCTGACCAACACGCCACCATAGAAGCGGCGGAAGAAATTATGGTCATGGGGGGCGGAGAAATTTACCGCCAGGCATTACCCTTCGCTCAGCGGCTTTACATAACGGAAGTCGATGTAGAGGTAGAGGGCGACGCCACGTTTCCTGACTTCGAACCCAGCGAGTGGCAAGAAGTACAGCGCGTAGCGGGGCAGCCAGCAGAAGGGCAGCCAAACTACGATTTTGTGGTCTACGAGCGCATCGCCGACTGAAAAGGTCAAAGGAGAAGGTTATGGCCGCCAGCTTAATGAATATTTTAGATGACTTAGAAGCGCGTCTTGAACGCACACAAGCTGAGCTGCAAGCCCTGCGCGAAGAAAACCAGCGGCTAAAGCAGCAGTTGGCGCTGCAAAATGCTCCAGAGCCAAGCGAGCCAGGCCAGGAGAGGGCGGCCACCGCTGAATCCCACAGCGAAGGTGCTCCTGAACCAATGGTCACTAAGAGCGAAGCGTCTGACCAGGCAATCTCTGAACCAGCAGCGTCCGCTCCACAAGCTGTACCAGAGCATAACGAACAAGATGGGCCTGCCGAAATAGCACAAACAGTTCAAACAGCTGAATCCGCCCCAACACCTTCGCCGCATACACTGCTCAATCAATGGTATGAACGCTATCCGAACGCGTTCTTTAAGGGCCATACCAAACCGCTCAAAGTAGGTATTCACCAAGACCTGGCGGAGCGCGAAGAGTGGCCCAATAAGCTTATTCGGCGTGCACTGGCCAACTACGTAAACCTTCCCCGCTATATAAAAGCAGTGCGCACGGGAGCTGAGCGGGTAGATTTAGACGGCCAGCCTGCCGGTAAGGTTGATAAAGAGGCAGCGCAGCATGCATCAGAAAAACGCGGCGAAAAGAAAGAGAGCGAATCGCCTAAAAAAGCGCAAACCAAACCGAAGGCTGTGGCCACAAAGCCGCGTGAAGTGTTGGTAGAGCAGGCCGAGAGGGAAAAAAGCGAATCGCATAAGCCGCTTAGCCTAGAAGACAAATTGCTCGGCTTGCAGCAGAAATTCAAAGGCCGCTGAGACCAAGCCGAAAGGCTAGGGTTCCATAAAAAAGCATAAATAGTAAGAAAACACTGTTTTTTTCTATTGCGTTCCCTGGAATCCCGGTATAGAGTTTGTCCTGCGAGCATTGGACTATAACAAGGCTTAGTTGAGGACATGCCGCATACCTCCGGAAAAACGGAGGATGGGAAAAGAGCATGGCCCGCAAGCCATCTGCCGTCTCATCAAGAGCCGAGCAGCAACGATCGAAACAGTATACGAGTTAAGGAACTTACATCATGAAAAAAACACTTTTAGCGACTGCTATCGTTGGCGCCCTGGGCGCCTCAGCTGCAGCCCAAGCTGCAACTGTTTATGACCAAGACGGCACCAAGCTGGACGTCTATGGCCGTATCGCTATGGGTATCGCCGGTGGCGGCCCTGAGTATAATAGCGACGGTAATCGTATTAATACCGATGCTGACTTTGTTGATGTTTATTCTCGCCTTGGTCTACGCATGAGCCACGAAGTTTCTCGCGACTTGACTGCTTTCGGTCGTTTAGAGTGGCGTTTCGACGGTGATGAGCGTACCGGTCCTAGCGGCAACGGCAACACCGGCTTTAAAGAAGTTCGTCAGAGCTACCTCGGTCTGCAAAGCGACCAGTTCGGTACTTTCCAGGGTGGTAACTTTGACTCCTTCTACAACCAGTTCGTTTCTCTGCCGTTCTATGTTTACATCGACCGTGGTTTAGAATTCGCTGGTCACCCGAAACAGTCACGTGGTGACTCGATCGGTTACTACACGCCTGACCTGAGCGGTTTCACCGTCTTCTTGCAGGGCAAGCACTATAGCGACCGTGGTGTTGAAGCGGCACCCGGTGTAACTGAAGAGCCAGGTCAAGGTACTGAAGTAGCTGCACAAGGTGGTGTTCGTTACGCGCAAGGCCCCGTTACTCTTGGTCTAGGTTTTGTAGACGACATTGAAGAAGGCGGCGGCAACGACGAAGTGCTGTACGGCTTGATCGGTTCATACGACTTTACCGACCAGTTCTCTATGCGTCTTGGTTACGAGACTCGTGATGAAAATGCCGATTATACACCGAGCGCTACTGGCGAAAACGGTTATGATAAAGTAGGTCTGGGTGGCACCTTCACCACTGGCCCTTGGGCGTTTACTGCTGATTACTACAATGTAGACAGTGATAGTGACGAGACCCGCCACGCATGGGCCGCAGGCTCTTACTACAAAGTATCCAGCAACTTTGACGTGTTCGTTGAAGTCGCCGATGGCGATTCAAGCTTCAGCAGCGATGAATCCAGCGTTGACGACAATATCGATGCACTTAAAGAAGACGTTTACTGGCTGACTGGCGCACGTTACCACTTCTAAGCTTGGTTTAAATACCATACTTAAAGGGTAAACTGCCTAGCAGAACCAATAGAACCGGCCTCTTTAGAGGTCGGTTTTTTTATGTGTAAATTAGAGCGCAGCTCGCCTATTAATTGCCTGGGGTGCGGTACTGTTTCCATAAGTATATAACTTTTCAGTTACTTAAAATTTACAAAAAAGCCAACCATTTTTCTGTGCTTGGCTTTTTGTGATGTCAATGATCTTGTTTTAAATACCAGTAATACTTGTATAACAGGGATAATAGATATCCATACGCGCGTGCAAGCGTCTAGTAAATATGATGGGATAGTTCGTTTACGTAAAAGGAGATCAGAAGAATGGAAACTATTTTAAAAGAATTCTACGAACAACAGCCGAGTGCTAGCGTTCCTAAGGAGTGCATAACGTTTGGTACCTCCGGCCACCGTGGCCGCTCCAACGAGCGTACATTTAATGCCGCACATATTTATGCAATCACCCAGGCAGTGGTCGATTATCGTATTGATGCGGGCTATCAGGGACCGCTGTTCCTGGGTTTCGATACCCACGCGCTTTCTCGCCCCGCCTGGGAGTGCGCGCTGCAGGTGCTGGCCGCCAACAGGGTGTCGGTGTTTGTTGAGAAAGATCAGGGCTACACCGCAACACCGCTGATCAGTCAGGCGATTTTGCATCATAATCACCCACAGGATCAGACGGTGCCGGCGCTCGCGGATGGCCTAATCATCACGCCTTCGCATAACCCGCCGGAAGATGGTGGCATTAAGTACAACCCACACCACGGCGGCCCAGCGGATACTGACGCCACCGGCTGGATTGAGCTGCGTGCGAATGCTTACCTTCTGCGTCAGCTAGAAGATGTGCCCACCGTGCCGGTTGATGAGGCGATCGCCCATGCCCAGGAGTACGATTTCACCGCTCATTATGTGGCTCAATTAGGCGCGGTGGTGGATATAGCCGCAATTCAGAAGGCAAACCTAGCGCTTGGTGTCGACCCGATGGGGGGCACAGCATTGCCAGTCTGGCAGGCGATAGCGGCGCACTACCATCTCAATCTTGAAGTAGCGAATACTACGATTGATGCTGATTTTGCGTTTATGCCGCCGGATCACGACGGCAAAATTCGTATGGATTGCTCAAGCTCTGCAGCAATGGCCAATTTGCTCAAGATTAAAGGCCGCTTCGATATAGCGTTTGGTAACGACCCGGATGCTGACCGACATGGAATTGTTGACGCTAATGGCTTGATGAACCCTAATCACTTTTTAGCCGTGTGTATCGATTACCTGATCACTCATCGCCCAGAGTGGGCCGCTAGCTTGAAGATTGGCAAGACGCTGGTGTCGTCTTCGATGATCGATCGTGTAGTGGCTTCCCACCAGCGCGAGCTTTATGAAGTGCCGGTAGGCTTTAAGTGGTTTGTGGATGGTTTGCACGAAGGCTGGCTGGCCTTTGGCGGCGAAGAGAGCGCAGGCGCCAGCTTGCTGACCCGTGAAGGCAGAGCGTGGTCTACCGATAAAGACGGCATTGTACTCTGTTTGTTGGCAGCGGAAATCATGTCGGTTACTGGCAAAACGCCCAGCGAGTATTACCGCACGCTCACCGAGCGCTTTGGCGAGCCTTTCTATAAACGCGTGGATACTCCCTGTTCCCCAGAAGAGAAGGCTGCGTTTAAAAACCTGACTGCAGAAAGCGTAACGGAGAAGCAGCTTGCTGGCGATCCGATTACTGCGGTGCTAGTCAACGCACCCGGCAACGGCGCTGCTATTGGCGGTATTAAAGTCACCACCGAAAACGGTTGGTTTGCCGCTCGCCCCAGCGGCACGGAATCACTTTACAAGGTATATGCCGAAAGCTTCAAAGGAGAGCAGCATCTGGACGAGCTAGTCGAAAATGCCTCCGCACTACTAGCAGGTGTGTTGCAGTAGCTAATGTGAAACCAGTTTTATTACCCATGAAATAGAGGGCTCCACAATTAAATTAATTTTAAAAGTGGCTTATAGTTGATACGTATCAACGTATGCGCGGGTCGGGATTTTGTTAAGTTGGTGGTTGAATTGGATTGAGCGATACTGCTCCACTTACCACCGCAAATGGGTATAAATGCTGCCGTTATTTTATAATTTAAGGCTATCCAGTGCCTCTGGCTAACCCACTGAAACTAACACTCACCTCTCGCTCATTAAAAAGCCGGCTTCTGCTGGGGCTCGCGCTTACTTGGTTTTTGGTGGTATCACTGGTGCTCGGCATGTCGTGGCAGTTGGGTAAAACCATGGTGCATGAGGCCAATATGTCTCATCTGCGTTATGAAGCTACGCTGCTTGCCGACGAAGTGACCCAGCAGATTGAACAACGTTTTCAGGCATTAGAACGCTTAAGCGACATGATTGGTGCCACCGATGATGCGAGTTGGATCAGCTACCAGCTGCGTCAGAATGATGGTCTGTTGGCTTGGTTTGAGGGAATTGTGGTTGCTAATCGTGAAGGAGAGGTCGTGGCTGACTGGCCAGCTATTGTGGGCCGAGTAGGACTCCACACGGCCGAGCTTGAATACTTCCGTATGCTGCGCGGTACTCTTCGGCCTTACGTTAGCGAGCCATTTCAAGGGCGAGCTAGTGGTATGCCTATGGTGTTAGTCAGTGTCCCACGCCTTACTGAACAGGGTGAGTTCGATGGTTTCGTGGGCGGCATTCTTAGCCTGGATTCAGGCGGTATGTTCGGTCGCTTGGCCAAGGTTCGCTTGGGCGAGAGTGGCTACGCGGCTGTTGCTACTGCATCCGGGAAAATTTTGTATCACCCTAATAGCAGCTTGATTACTGCCAGCGTACCTGACAGGGAATTTAATCCTGGACTGGATCTTGCTTTGGATGGCTGGGAAGGTGATGTTGTTGACGAATTATTAGATGGCCAAACAGCGCTACAGTCTTATGCTCAAGTGTGGCCTGCCGGTTGGGTCGTTGGCTTCTATTTGCCGATTGAGCAAGCGCAATTGCCGCTGGCTAATTTCATCCAGAAACTTTGGTGGCTATGGCTGTCGCTAGCAGTATTGATGTTGCCCCTGTTGTGGTGGATGTTAGGTCGCGAGCTTTCGCCGCTTAAGCACCTGGAAAAGCAGATCGGCGAGGTAGGGCTAGGCCACCGAGAACACGTCAGCCTGGCCACTAATATGCAGGAGTTGCAGCAAGTCGCATCCACCTTTAACCGGGTGGAAGAGGAACGACAACTGCTGCTCGGCAATCTTCAGGAGCGTGAGGCCTTTCTTGACTCAGTGCTCAATGCCGCACCGCAGGGCATGTTTGTCGCCAATATTAAAGGTGACATCACTTACATGAATCCAGCATTGCTGGAGATGCTGAATATTTCTCCTGACCTGGCTATGGAGTCATGGCTCACTCAAATTCACGTTGACGATATCACCGGTACCAAGGATATGTGGGTCCATAGCCTACGTACCGGCAGTGACTTTGTGCGTCAGTTACGCTTTTTACGCAGCGATCAAGAGCTGCTGTGGCTGGATATTCATGCTCGCGTGGTTATGCTTTCCCAAGATGGCCATACCCTTGGTTTGGTGGGAGTTGTAAAAGATATAACTGAGCGCCGGGAGCAGGAAGCTATTCAGCGTTGGGAGGCGGAGCATGACCCGCTAACAGGTTTGCTGAATCGTCGAGGTTTTGAGCGCCGCCTTGAAGAAGCCTTTGCCGATTTTCAAAAAACCAGCACGCCTTCGGCCCTGTTGCTGTTCGATTTAGATCATTTTAAGCCTATCAACGATGAAGGCGGGCATGCTCTGGGCGATGAAATGCTGCGTCGTATTGCTCAGGTGGTCGCCTGGGAAGTACGTCGTAGCGACCATGTCGCGCGTCAGGGCGGTGACGAGTTTGGCGTACTGCTACCTAGTTGTACCCTTTCTCGGGCGAAGACGGTGGCGGAATCTTTGCGGCAAGCAGTGGGGGAGATATCCGTGACTCACCAAGGGAAAGAGTACATGGTGACGCTCAGTATTGGCGTCACCACCTTTGATGAAGTTGACGCCAGTGTAAGCAGCGTTTTAGAGAGAGCCGATGCCGGGAGTTACAAGGCTAAAGATCAGGGCCGAGATGGGGTGGTCGTCAATATGCCCCAAAGTCATGATGATGAAGTCACGGAGCTTTTCGATCAGTTTGAATAGTTATGCCCGTGACGTGCTTGCCAGTCGACAAAACTTGCCAAACAGTAGAATATAAGTAAGTACTGAACTTATTCTAAAAGCCAGTTTTTAAAATCAAGGCTGATCGAGATACTGTTGTGAACCTAATTGAACTGTTTGCTCGCACGCTGGATATCACGCTGCCTGTTTTTGCAATGGTGTTTATAGGCCTGGGTCTTAAGCGATTGAAATGGATCGACAGTGCTTTCGTCTCAACTGCCTCAGCCTTAGTTTTTAAAGCGACGCTGCCCACCCTGATTTTTCTTAGCTTGATAAAAGCCGACCTAAGCGTTGCGCTAGATGTTTCGCTGATGGTGTTTTTTGCAGTGGCGACTCTGGGGCAGTTTCTGCTGAGCTGGGTATGGGCGCATTACCGTGTCGCGCGTGAAGATCGGGGTATATACGTGCAAGGTGCTTTTCGTGGCAATTGCGGTGTAGTGGGGCTAGCACTGGCAGCGGGTATGTACGGTAACTACGGCCTTTCAGCAGGTAGCCTGCTATTAGGCGTGGTTATTGTGTTGTACAACGCGCTTTCGGTGGTGGTGCTGGCGTTCTATCAGCCTGGGCAGTCCACTGACTGGCGCAGTTTGCTAAAGCATGTTGTTACTAACCCGCTGATTATTTCAGTCTTTGCCGCATTGCCATTTACAGCGCTCTCTATCCCTCTGCCCAGTTGGTTGATTACTTCAGGGGATTACTTTGCTTCCTTAACCCTGCCGTTGGCGCTGATTTGTATCGGCGCTACGCTCTCTGTATCAAGCATGCGTGACAGTAGTCAGGTGGCGCTAAGCGCTAGCTGGATGAAAATGGTGATATTGCCCATTGTTTCAACGGCAGCCGCTTGGCTAGTGGGCTTTTCTGGAGCACAGCTGGGTTTGCTGTTCCTGTTTTTTGCCAGCCCTTCGGCCGCGGCAAGCTTTGTGATGGTAAAAGCGATCGGTGGGAATGTAGCATTAGCGGCCAATATCATCGCCATTACCACACTGATGGCGAGCATTACCGTCACGCTGGGCGTGTTTGCCCTGCGTTTGCTTGGTTGGATTTAGCAATTAGGTTGAAGCGGGCCAACTCGGTTGGCCCTGCCTAACCGGACGCGTTATACTACGCGCCCTCAAGTTTGTACTCCGCTTAAGTCCCTGTAGCTCAGTAGGATAGAGCAGCCGCCTCCTAAGCGGCAGGTCGCAGGTTCGACTCCTGCCAGGGACGCCATATCACTTCTTCTAGTCTCCCCACTTAACCCCATAAAACCAGCAACCATGCCGTGTTAAGCTTTTTTCTTGCCCATAGCCACTCCACGTTAACCCCTCTTACACCATGCTTTTATGTATGCGAGGGTGTATGCTGCTAGGTAATAACTTTCTTCGCATACATCGAGGCGGACATGAAACGTTCCGATATACGCAGCAAACCGATGGCCGAAAGGGTGGTAGCTGCACTGGAGCCTGAAGATAAGGCGTACCGTGTTAGTGATGGCGCTGGCCTGTATCTGTATGTCAGAGCGGATGCAACTAAAAGCTGGGAACTGCGCTATCGCAAGCCTGATGGTAAGTACAGTTGGCTGGGGCTGGGTAGCTATCCCGACGTTAAGCCCAAAGAAGCCCGTCAGCGCGCTACTGATACTAAGGAGCTAATAGCCAAGGGAACTACGCCGCGCCAGCATAAGAAGGCTCAGGAGCAGCAAGCTCAAACTGCCAGCCGTGAAACAGTGGCTGCACTTATGGATGAGTGGCACGGCATGAAGGCCAAGAGCGTTGATGCAAACTCTTTGCGCAAGGTGTGGCTCTCTATACAACGCCACTTGATTCCTGCCATGGGGCATGAGCCCATCTCTCGCATACAGCCCGCATACATTCTTGAGTTCTTCCGCAAGTTGGAAGCGTTGGGGATTCACGCTACTAGTGCCAAAATCAGGCGCGCTCTAGCCGAGGCGTTTGATATGGCGGCTTTTGCTGGGCGGGTATCTTCCAACCCTGTACGAGGTGTTGAACGTTTCATCGAATCAGGGAAGGGGAGTAACTACGCTCACGTCACGCAGCAAGAAGTGCCTGCACTCATGCGTGCTATTGACCAGTATCCACGCAGCCCCCAAGTCAGAGTTGTTATGCTCCTGCTGGCGCTGAATGGCTGTCGGCCTGGAGAGTTGCGACAAGCAGCATGGTCAGAGTTTGATCTTGAAAACGGGCTATGGGATCTGCCAGCAGAGCGGACTAAGAAGCGGCGAGCTATTTTAATGCCTCTAGCTCCTCAAAGCGTGGCATTACTCAGAGATCAGTATCAGCGTAGTGGTTCATTCAGTCTGGTCTTCCCCAATCGCAACGATCCACGTAAACCCATGAGCAATATGGCCGTGAGTAAGGCGCTGGAGCATATCGGTTATGCCGGTCGCCAAACCGGGCATGGTTTTCGCCATATTCTTTCCACTGCATTGAATGAACGTGGCTATAACGCTGATCACATAGAGGCGCAGTTAGCTCATGTAACAGGCAATATTCGTAGCACCTATAACAAGGCCCTATATTTGGAACCGCGGCGAGCCATGGTGCAAACGTGGGCAGATGAAATATATGGGATGATTGGTGCTGCAAATAACATTCTTTCAATTCAGAAGGAGGCGTAATTAATATGGATGACAACCTTACTGCTATTACCAATGATTTGAATTCTGTGATTGATAGATTAACAGAATATATGAATAGCGATGAAACAACATCTCAAGTTGGCCATCCCCGAGAGTGCTTTGTAGAAGATGCGGCAAGAGTTATATTGATGTATGCCGAGTCGAAAACATCCCACGATGCTTCTGAGTTATTTGAATGTATTGAAGCAGCTCATAGTATGAGAATTGATATGTTAACCCTTTACTCGGGCCAATACCCAGATGGCTCAAGGCTTTGCGAGAGATTGCCCGAGGGTGCCTCTCCTTCTTTAATTGGGTTAATGAGTGCATTAAGAGCAATTTATGACTGGGGAGAGGGGATGTATTGGCCTTTAGAAAGGGCTCATATGCAAGTTTTGTATAAAGTGATTTCTGCTTGGTCTGATAAAGAAGGTCAATTTATTGGTGAAAATGAAGGGCTTCAACTAACACCTAAACGGAATATAGATAGAAAAATAACTGATCGTACTAAGGCTGCATGGGATGCTGTAAATCTTCATCTGGCTGATCCTAAAAAATATCCTGTTGACGAAAATTTGTTCGAAATTTCCGGTAAGCCGTATGGGATGTCTTCATCAGTAGTAAAAAGATTTTATTATTCGAAAGAGTTTAAAGAGTGTCGTGAAATATATTCTAAAGTTAGCGGCCATATGCTCCTTGATGAAAGTGAAGCTGAAAGAATTTTAAAGAATGCTTTTGATGACTTGAATCTTTCACAAGATTCTTTTGAAAATATTGATTCTAAGGTTTTAAATAACCTTGGTCTATTAGAGTATGCGGCTGATATTAAAGAGGAAATGGTCGCTATAGCTTCTGACCCTATCTTGGATGATGAGAGAAGAAAAAAGAAGCTATCAGAACTTTTTGATAGGCATGGTGTGTCTTTAGATGAGTTCATGAATGAAACAAGCAAGGCTTTAGGTGAGCTCGGTTTAACTTTAGATGAAATAAGGCAGCCTTTCGTTGAGCAATTAAGTATTACACCTGAGGATTTTGAAAAATCCTTGCGAGAACTTTATGACTCTGATCCAGAATTTCGGGAGATTTTGAAAAGACAATCTTAAAAATTGTCAAAAAACGACGAAAATTGACAATTACTTCTATAAGACCTCCTTTCACCATTAGCCATGTCCCATAAGCAACCATGAGTGCTAATGATATGGCTATTCTTCTCAAACGTCCTGAAGTACGCAAACGTACCACGCTAAGCGATAGCTCGCTTTATCGACTGATTGAAAACGGTGAATTCCCTCGCCCAATTCAGCTTAACCCAAATGGTCGCGCCGTAGCGTGGTTAGAAAATGAGGTTGAAACTTGGATTGAGCAGCGCATTGAGGCTAGCCGCCTGCAAGAAGGAGTTGCCTGATGCAAACTAATCGCGAAAAAGCCAAAGGCAAAATCCCGCTCGACAACTTTGACCCTCAGTTTGTTCAGATAGATAAGCGGCAGGCATGCGCCATCCTGGGGATGCCTTCCACTTCTTTTGATCGTGCCCGTAAAGAGGACGCTCGTTTTCCCAAGCCTATTCAACAAGGCACCAGCAAGAACGCGCCGCTAAGGTTTGTTTTGGCTGAAATCTACGAGTATTCCGCGCGTCTTATTGCTGATTACCGCAATGATGGGGAGGTGGCTTAAATGTCTGCTACCAATGTCCTCCCTCTGCAGTACGAAGGTCAAGCTTATAGCTTTAACTCTGCTGGCTGGATCAATGCTACTGAGGCAGCAAAACGCTTTGGTAAAGAGCCTGCGCAGTGGCTACGGCTACCCGAGACTAAGGCTTACTTGCTTGGTCTTGAGCGTAGATATGGGAAAATCACATATGTAAAAACAAGTCGTGCACGAATGGATCGTGGCGGTGGTACTTGGTTGCATCCGAAGCTAGCCGTACCGTTCGCCCGTTGGCTATCAATTGACTTTGAAATCTGGTGTGACGAGCAGATTGATCGATTAATTCATGGCGGCGCTGAAGACTGGAAGCAGCTACGCGACTCAGCCGCTATCGGATACCGCGGCATGTGCGATGCTCTTCAGCTCACCCGCGAAGCCCAAGGTAAGCCAGCCGCCCGCCATCACTTCATCAATGAAGCTCGGTTGATCAACATCGCTGTCTTTGGCCAAGCCAAGGGCGTAGATCGTGACAGCCTAAGCCCTGCCGAGCTTCGCCTGCTGGCGCTTATCGAGCAGCGCGACACCTTCCTATTAGGACGCGGCCTAAATTATCAGCAGCGCAAGCAAGAGCTGACACGCTACGCACAGGAGCAGCTACTACCCAAGCTGCAAGGCGGTGCTGCGTGACTATCAATGCTACTGACTCCGCTAGCCAACGCGTACGCATTCTGGCCCGTTTAAAGCGTGGTCCGGTTACCACCCTTGAGCTAATACTAGACGAGAACATCCTTCGCCCCGGCGCCCGTATCTGTGAGCTGCGTGAGAAAGGCCACGATATACGAACCCACCTCCAGGATGTGATTGACCCATGGGGCCGCAAGCATAGTCGTGTAGCGCTCTACTACCTGCCTACTGGTGCCAATAGTACTAAGGGTGGTGTTTGATGTTGACCATTCTAATGCCTAACCGCTATGCTGATCTTGCTGGCGCAAAATCGTCAGCCAGGTTTGGCGACCTGTATTATACGCGGCGCACAGGCGCCCTCCGATACCGAATAGGCGCTTTTTTTGCGTCCATACGGTATGTTATGGACGGGCTGTGTGGGGAGACCTTCGTGTCTGCCGGTTTCCGTGTATGCCGGTTCGCCAACCCTGCTCAGTCCGTCCTCCAATCTGTTTGGCGACAGTGGTTGACGGCTCCATCTTCAATACGCGGAGTCAGACCCATGGCTAAGTCACGCCTATTCCTTACCCTAATCCCTTCTAAACGTGCTGCTGCCCATCGAGCAATGGCTAAAGCTGCCTTGTTTGCTAATGCCAGCGCCAGCGCCCGTCTTAAGCGTTACAACCACCATATTGAGAAAGCTTGCCGCCTGGAAGCCGCTGTTGTTGGCCAGGAGGTGCGGTCATGAGCTCCCTTCGCATAAACGACCACTACGACAACTTACAGCTTACCTGTGAGCACCTGGAGCATTTGGAAGCTCTTTCCTTTGCTATCTCCACACTCCTCGAAGGCAGTACAGATGGCTCACGAACCGGTCATCCAGATCATGCCAGAAGTCTGGCCAGACTAGCCGGAGCTGTAGCGATGAACGCTAGGTTGGATTTTGAGGATCAAGCTGAGGTGCTGGACGCCCAGCTTAGCCAGGAGGGCGTGCAATGAGCATGGAGCATTTCAAACTATCTCCTGAGGCTCCCCACGGCGTTCTGATTGACGACATTGATGCAGCGCTCGAAAAGGCCAAAGACGCCGTGAAGATGGTAGAGATCGCTCTCTGCGAAGCCGCCAATGGGGAAGGAACAGACTTCAATCCAGGCATATTGGCTGGTGTTTTGTGGAACGTTGAGACTCAGCTTCATATTGTCACCGAGCTAGCTAAGCACGCCTACAAAACCTCTGAGGCGAAAGGGGGTAAGCAGCCATGACTCCTACCGATCAAAACTACCTTGCTCGCGCTGCGTTAAGCGGTGATGCGCGGCACATGACCCGGTGCGCAACCATTCTTGATGGCGTGGCCGAGCTTCTAATAGATCCGACCATCGACGGCATACGCCGCGAAGCGCTAATTGAAACCTTGCGCCTAACCGCTGAAGTATTGGATGAACGCGCCGCTTGGTTGAGTGAGGAGGGGCTATGTACAACACAATAAAAACGCCCAACCGAAGCCAGGCGGAGTACGAAAGCATTATCGAGATGCCGAGCCACTTTAGCATAGAGGCGGCCGCCGAGCAGGCTGCACGCGAGTTGTATGGCGCCTCCCGCTACACCGGCAAAGGACAATGGCGGCGATTCACACCAGAAGGCGCCAGCAGTCAGAGTGGTTATATTGGCCTGTTGGGCGATTCTACGGCTGTAGTCGGTGATTGGCGCGAGACTCAGCGCCTTGTTGTGCTAGTCGATAGTGACGATGATGACATTACTCGCTCAGAGAAGCGCCAACAGGCGCGCATGGAGGCTCAGCGCCAGCGTGACAAATGGGAAGCTGAGCGCCTTGCCAAACAGGCCGAGACAGCTAGACAGGCCCACCAATGGTGGGCGTCCGCCAAACCTGCCGATCCTTTGCACCCATATCTAGTTAAAAAGCAGCTTCGACCCTATGGGTTGCGCCAGCGCGGGAACGCTCTGCTGGTCCCACTGTTTGTGGACGGTGAACTGATTAACCTTGAGCGCATCTTTCCGGATGGAGCTAAGCGCCCACTGCCGGGTGGCCGTGTGAAGGGTGCCGCTAGTCTGGTTGGGCGTATTGCTGGCGCAGAAAGGGTACTAGTGGCTGAAGGCTGGGCAACGGGTGCTGCGCTCTATGCGTCTACTGGCTGCCCTGTAGTGATTGCGCGTAATGCCGCCAACCTAGAGCCGGTTGCTCGACGCTTGCGCCAGCGATTACCCGAAGACGTGACGCTCACGATAGCAGCGGATGATGATCGTTTCACCGAGGGTAATCCCGGCATGAACAAAGCGCGTATAGCCTCGCTGGCTATCGGGGGCAAACTGCTCACGCCTACCTTTTGCGGCCGCTGCGAGTTATGCACCGACTTTGCCGACGTGGCCCTATGCCGCAAGGGGGCCGCATGAGCTGGAACCACACTGATAATCATGAGCTGTTTGATACCTCACTAGAAGAAGATCAAAGCCGCCTGACTACAAAAGCGGCGGGAACAGTGGGAACAGCGGGAACAGGAGGTTATAAAAAACCTAAAAACAGTAGCTTAGGAAATGATACCGGCGTTCCCACTAGCGAGAACAGTGCGGGAACGCCGGGAACAGACAGCCAAGACGCTATTGATCAGAGCAAGCAGGAGTCAGTGAGCGCGAAGGAGTTAGCATCGCTTGATGTCGAGGCTCCTTTAGGCAAAGAAGCGTCACCTGGAGAGAGCGAACCATTAGACGGCAGTATTAAGCGTCCTAGCTTCACAAGCCATGCTGATTGGTTTTATATCGGGTCGAAACGCCTACCCCCGGGGCTGTGGTGGCACGGTATTCGGCATGGTCAGGACGGCGCGGCCAACGATGACATATACATTGCTGGACCTATTGAAGTAATCGCCATTAGCCGCGATGAGCATGGTGGTAACTTTGGTCGGCAGGTTCGTTTCATGAACACGGAGGGTAAATGGTGTCGTCGCGTTTTGCCTATGCGCCTGCTTAGCGAAGGTGGGGCGGAGCTGAGGCGTGAGCTGCTGGATATGGGGCATACCCACAGCCTCAAGCATCGCAATCGGCTTGCTGACTACATCATGGAAAGCCAGCCTGAGGCACGATTGGTGGCGGCTACTACGACTGGCTGGCACGACAACTCGCGTGCTTTTGTTCTGCCTGAGCGCACCATTGGCAATCAGGACTACTGCTTTAGCGCTGATTCTTCACGATCCAGCTACTTCGATGCCCGCGGCACCCCTGAAGGCTGGAAGCAGCACGTTGCTGGGCGAGCAATGAATAACCCTATCTTGATGTTGGGTATATGCGTTGCGCTTGCAGGTCCTCTTATTTGGCCCGCCAAGCAGCAGCCGTCCGGTGGGCTGGGTTTCAACTTGCGCGGAGGCTCCAGCAAGGGCAAGACCACCTGCTTGCAAATGGCGAGTAGCGTCTGGGGAAGCCCTCAATTTATGCGCCAGTGGTCTGGCACCGGCAATGGTATCGAGGCCCTGGCAGCGTCTCAGAACGATACCTGCATGGTGCTGGATGAGATCAGCCAGGCAAGCCCGTATGAAGCAGGCAACATGGTTTATCTGGTGGCTAACGGCGTGGGCAAGCAGCGGGCGGCTAGAACCGGTGGTATTCGTGAGGCTCAGCGCTGGCGCCTGATGCTGCTTTCGAGTGGCGAGCGTAGTCTGGCCTCCCATATGAGCGAAGCTGGCAAGAAGGCCAAGGCCGGGCAAGATGCCCGCTTGCTGGATATACCCGCCACCAGTCGCCGCTATGGCGCGTTCGACGATACCCAAGGCATGACCCCTAGTGATTTTGCTAACGCTATCAAGACGGCAACGGCGGAGCATTACGGGCATGCAGGCAGTGCCTTTATCCAGCACTTGATAAAGCAATCTGACTTACCTGCCCTCTACCGCGACACCATGGAAGATCCCGCCTTTACCGGTGCGAAGGATGGCGTTTCCAGCCGTGCAGCCGGTGCCTTTGGACTACTTGCCATGGCGGGAGAGTTGGCGACAGATGCAGGGTTAACAGGATGGGCGCCAGGCTCGTCTATCGAGGCTATTGGTACGTGCTTCCAGTTATGGCAATCCGAAAGGGGGAGCCTGCCACCAGAAGAGCAAGCCATTATGGATGGCATCGCGAACTTCATTCAGCGCCACGGTGATAGCCGGTTTAGCGAGATGGGCGCACCAAGTGGCGAGAACAAGCCCGGAGTCAGGGACCGCGCTGGCTATTGGGCAGACATGGCAGAAGGGCGAGTCTTTTACTTCCATCGATCAGCACTGGAAGAAGCGGCCAGCGGATATGACCCCAAAATGATAGCCAGCGTATTGGATAAGGTTGGTTGGCTCTATGAAAAGGAGTCGGGAAGGTTCGCACTTAACAAGCGCACACCTAACGGACTTCAACGCCTTTATGCCGTCTTGCCAAAGGAGGGCGACCAATGAGTTATCGCGATCTTCTACGGCAACGACGCTTAGCGGCGAGTGTTCCCGCTGTTCCCGCAGATGAGCAAGCTGTGGGAACAGAAAAAAACCTTGAAGAACAAAGGGGTTCCCACCGTTCCCACTGTTCCCGCGCCAATACTAGTGACGCGGTGAAACAAGAGACGGTGCAAGAGGAATCAACACAGGCCACTGCCCACGACATAAACACCATCATTGGCAATCTGTATGCCGTTGGTAGGCCGCTGGAGCCTATCGAAACTGAGGTGCGTGAGGTGATGGCGATCCTCACCTGGCAATCGGCTGCTGAACTGGCGGTGGTGTTGGATGACGCCTTTGAAGTAGCGCCCGATACCTACACAGCCCTTAAGCAATGCCGTCGCTTGTTGAAAGATCCCAAGGCGCTATCAGCCGCTAAAGCGGTTTGGCCTAACCTACCTCATGCGCCAGCCTTAGAAGCGCCTGTAAGCGCCCCTGTCGTTGAGCATGCGCCACGCTGGTTGCGGCTTGTCCGTGAGCACTGCGCCGTACTGCCGGAGGATGAGCGACTGATCAGCAATGTGGCAAACAGCCGGACACCTCAGCAAGCCCTACAGATCGCCCAGCAGTATATCACCACGTGGCAACACGCTGCCGAACAGGAGCCTGTCAGCCATAAGAGGGATAACGCGGGCCGCCGTGCTGCCAACCGGGAGCTAGCAGGAGGTCGTTATGCTGGATAACGCCATTCAGGAAGCCACGCGTCTAGCATCCAGCCTGCGCTCAATCGATCAAAGCGCCAGCCACAGCGCTGAGGCGGTACGAAATACGCTGCAATCATCGCCTGATGACGACGCCTTGCTGGCCTGCGCTGCAACTCTGGAAGCGATAAACGATGCACTCCCTGCTGGAACGCTGGCAGGGCTTATACGCATTCGCCTGGCTCGCTTGCAGGGAATAGTGAACGTGCTGATTGATACTGACACCCCACCGCCAGCGGCATAGGAGAACACTATGATTAACCACGACACGATTAAACAAGCCGCTGAAAGAGGCACTGGTCTGGATCACCTCACACCCGGGCAAGCATGGGCAGCGCATGAGGCCAGCGTTAAGCCCAAGCACCTGCGCCAGCCGATGCGGCACTCCATGATATTGCTACTGGCGAGCGTGGAGCAGAAAGCAAGGCAGGCATTCTTTAGTGGCGTAGAGCACGGTGACACGGATGAAATGATTTATCGTGCTTATGACGATCGGCACCCTATGTTCCTGCGTGGGCCTATCCTCGAAACGCTACAGGAAGGCATGGAGACATTCTTTCCCGATCTCAAAGCAACGGCAGTGGATGATGACGGCAACGCGGTATACCGCCTGGACAACCTCGCCAAGGCACTAGGGGCGAGCGAGGAAGAGCTGCTGGCGCTGGCTAAAGAGAAGGGCATGGAGGGTCGGCTTCAAACCAAGCCGATTCATATCCTGCACTGACCCACCGGTGGAGAACGATCATGAGCAAGAATCCTCGTCTATTCACACAGCCGGTGCGGCTAATCGTCAGCGTAGAGCAGGAGACGGTGAAGCGGATCGACGATTTGATGGAAAGGCACCAGCACCACCAGCACCGAAACCGAGCCGAGTTTGTGCGCCAGGCTATCGAGCGAGAGCTGGCGCGGTGTAAACATTGATGATTTTTACAGTCCCTAAAAAGGGGCGTTGATGATTTCAGGGGGCCTTAAAGAGGCTCCCTTTTATTAGGTGACGTGATGGACGAGCAAGCAGAGCTAAGAAGGCGCTATAAAGCGTGGAGCAAGGCGCAAAGAGAAGGCAGACGGCCAGAAATCGACCCGGCTTTTCAAGACCTGCGCTGCGGGGCAAAGACGCGAGCGGGCACGCCCTGTAAACGTCGTGATTTATGGGATAGCGGGCGGTGCAAGCTTCATGGCGGAATGTCCACTGGCCCCCAGTCAGGGCAAAGGGCAAAGAAGCCAGTGCCTGAGCTGCCAGAAGAGCCTTACGATCCTGCTAAAGATCCCCAGATGAGAGAGGTCATGAATAGGCACCTAAAAAGGGTAGGAATTAAGATAGGCTGATCTAAACCCCATGAAGGGCTGATAAATGTAGAGGTTGAGAGAGTGTTTACTGATGAGCAGGAGAAGATTTTCTTCCTGTCATTACGCGCGATAAAAATAGGTTTTCGGAGCAGTAACGTGCGCAAGGGCGATCAATCCCCGAAGCAGAAAACAGCTGTAGCAAGAGACTCTGGCTATAGGTTGGGACTGTTTAGTGTCGGGCGGTATGTGGTGTCATGTGGGGCGGCTATGGTAAGTTTAAGACAAAGTATTACTTGAATCATGTTTTTTGTGCAATTCAAACAGAGACGAAAAAGGCGAAGCGGGGAGGGAAGCTTCATCTGCACCATCGCTAACGAAAAGTCGGCAAAATAAGCGGCGCATAATTAGTAGGGAGACAGCAATGGGGAGCTGGAAGTTTATAGCGGCCTTGGTGGCAGGTATTTTTATTATTGGGTGGCTGGCCGATGATCCAGATGCAGGTGAGGATGGAGGTGCATCTTCGGCCTCAGCTAGCGCTGAGAGCGCTCCTAAGTCGGAAGCTACTGTAGATGAGGTGGAAGAGGAAGATCCCTTAGAGGAGGAGCCCAAGCAGCCTGTGGCTCGTGCACCGCTTCGTTCGTGGCAGGTTACCGAACGGACTTCCGCGATCGACGATAGTAGGAACGTGTGGCTAACCGTCCGATCTAGAGAGCGCATTTCGCACTGGCTCGGCAAGCCAAGTAGACACGCGACTCTCACATTGCGCTGTATGGAAAATACGACCTCTTTGATACTGAATATGAATGATAACCATATGGCTGATATTCAGAGCTATGGCGATGTGACTTTTAGGCTCGACTCTGAACAGGCTTTTACGCGAAGCTTAAGAGAATCAACCGACAACCAGATGCTCGGCCTATGGTCTGGCGGGTTATCAATTCCTGTAATAAAGCGAATGTTTGACCATGATCAAATTACCGTTAGAGCGACGCCATATAACCAGGGCCCAATAACAGTGACTTTTCCTGCGCATAGTTTGCGGGAGCAAATTGAACCGCTACGCGAAGCCTGTCACTGGTGATAGCTTTTACGTGGCTGAGGACGCCTAGGGCGGGGTAGAAATGGGAGCGAAGATGCAGGAACAGATAAGAATCGAGAGCCCAGAAGATCTTTATAGCCGTTCTAAATTCCAAGAGGAAGTCGATTTTTCCTCTCAAAGTGGTCGTAAGCTGAAGCTTATATTGCAGGCCTATCAGTTCCCTGAAGATAAGCAAATAGCCTGCGGTATTAGCTCTTGCCGGACACAGCATGGAAGAGGTTTTTTGGTTCTTACCAGTGATGGCTTGGAAACAAATATAGGGAATAGGTGTGGCAAGAAACACCTAGGCGCTGACTTTGACTATGAGCGGAATCGCTTTAAAGCAGAGCAGCGCAGGATCAAAAACCGCTTAGCTATATCTGAATTTAGGGAAGATATTACACAGAGTCGCGCCCTACTAGACTCGGTGATTGAGCGCGCAAAGCCTATCCAGAAAAGAAAAAAACAGCTTATGCGTGAATATCCATCCTCTTGGTCAGAAGCAAAAAAACTATCAAAGCGGCGAGTGAATTATATCGATAACGAGGAAAGGCTAAAGCTTGAAGATGCCCGCGCCCTGCATAAGGAGCTAAATGTTCAGTTGGGTTTTTCAAAATGGCTGAATCGTGAAAAGCCTACCGTTTCCGATCTAAAGATACGCTTAGAAGGTCTATCTGCGATCAACTATGACTTCCATGAAGAGCTTGTTGTGGGCCTTCAGATGCCCCTAGGCGACCTCATGGCTTTAACGGATGCTGCTATTAATGATATGAGCGACGCATCGCTTGATAAGTGGCGCAAGCATATACAGCAAGTATCAGTAAGGATTTCTAAAGCAGAAGATATGATTATTGAGATGGGGAAGCTTACCGCCCCTGCCAATGTCCTCAAGTTTCAATACCTCCCAGGTCGGTACGCACCTGATGATGAGCACCTAAACCGCCACCTTGGGCCAGGCGCTAGAATCAAGCTCTGGTAGCTTAGCCCAGCATAGAAAGTAATCTTTGCGGCAGGGGTCATCGCTGGCGAACGGATAGAATTCCCCATCATAGGCTATGACTACATGGTACCCATCACAAGGGTTGAGTAGCAGATAGTCATCGCCGTCATCGCTAGGCGCTTCGGTCATTGGTCGCCACTCTAATTTAAAATCAAGCATGCTCTACGCCGTTAACATGAATTTAGTTCATGTTAGTGCTTAGTCCATCCTATTTCCAAGTGTTTTCTGACACCCACCCGCGAGGCGTTTATTTTATTCCAGGAGAGCAAAATGAAAGTGCTTGTGACATATCATGAAGCCGCTGAACTACTAAGCGTTTCGCACTAGACTGTCAGGCAGATGGTGCACGAAGGAAGGATTAACGCGACCGGTGAAGGAAAAGGCCGGCGCGTGACAATGGGTAGCATTCTATATATTGGGAAGCTTGACAGCGCAGCTCTTGAAGCAGATGGCCGCGCCGCGATGAGCTTACAGAATCAGGAGAGAGGTGTGCGTCACCACATAAAAGGGCAGTTCTAGCTGTCCAGGCCTCCAGAGAACAGCAATTCAAGCGAGTAAAGAGTTAGATGAATTACTGGGAAACTGGGAAAGAGATACACCTAAGCTGCGAAAAGATTAATTTATAAGACTACTGCTGGTAGCGAAAAGACACGGTTGGATACCTCTGGCCGCCAGTCACCAGATGCCGTGTTGCGTTCATTAGCTGGCGCACTACATGTTGACAAATGTTGGCATCGAAACCGCTACTTTAGCGTACCTATCACAGCATCTATGTGGGCGGTTCTTTGATTATTTATCAACGTTTTTCAATTAGCAGGGTTCTCGGCCTAGCACCCAGGCAACAAAACGCAACAGCTGGCGCAAGGCATAGCCCCATGCATTGAAGCAATAACCATGATGGTCTGTTGTTGGGAGTTATTGGGGCGCCAATTTGGCGTTCTGGGCTGCAGCCGTCTCATCAATGCTGGTTTCCGCGTAATGGTTTCCACATAGGTTTCCATCAGATCGCCAGTATCCACCTGCTAGTATCCATAGCGGTATCCACCAGATGTCCAGTTAACACCCCGGTTAACACGAAGGGTGAACAGCCAGCACTGTTAACTAGATGTAGGTACGGATTTCGTTACGAGCGAAAAGTACGAATCGGTACGCAGTTTGGTACGCACGATCGGTGCGCAGCTAGAAGTGTGCCCAGACGCATGACGACGTGTTTAGGCTAAATATGTGGCTCGTCATTTGACTTGTTTTGCAGGTGGATTCAACATATTGTTGAACGTAATTTCAGTTATTTTTTTACATCACCTCTTTAATCTTATGTTTTTTGGTATTTTTTGTTCATTTTTTTGAGATAAAATTTTAAGGGATTTGAGATAATGAGTGACCCTGCTTCATTTCATCATCATGACCTAGTGCTCCTAAATCCATCCTTCGACTCACCTCTTGTCGATGTACTGACTGAGCTTGAGTACCTTAGGAGGCTTCAGCTTGGCGGGAGTACGCCAGCACCTACATTTTTTCAGCTTAAAAATATTTTCCATATACTGGAAAGCTTAGGATCGGCAAGAATTGAAGGTAACCACACTACACTGGCTGATTATGTAGAAAGCACTTTAGAGGGCACACAGCGCTCAAGTGATCACTTGAGCGAGATAGCTAACATCGAAAGAGCTATGTCATACATTGAGGAAAAGTTGGAGCCCAATGATCCCATATCAGAACATTTTATAAGAGAGTTACATCAACTTGCAGTAGATGGCCTTGAACGAGAAGGCGATGAAACTCCTGGTGCTTACAGAACAGGCCAAGTCAGAATAGCAAAGTCTAGCCATCTTCCTCCAGAGCCATTTCGGGTCGGAGAGTACATGCAAGAGCTAGTTAACTTTATAAATAATAGCGATCAGCAAAAATACGATCTCATGAAAGTAGCTTTAGCCCATCATCGATTTGGGTGGGTACATCCATTCACAAATGGAAATGGGAGAGTAGTTCGCTTATTAACTTATGCATTGATGATCAAGTACGGCTTTAACGTTTCGATGGGCAAGACGGTCACAGGTCGTGTGCTCAACCCGACGGCTGTTTTTTGCAATGATCGAGAACGCTATTATGAAATGTTATCGCTTGCTGATTCAGGCTCCCCAGAAGCACTGCATGACTGGTGTGTATACGTTTTGCAAGGGGTTCTAGATGAGTTGAAGAAGCTGGATAAACTTTCAGATTATACGTTTTTGAAAGAGAATATTTTGTGGCCAGCGCTAGAGCATGCCCGAGAAAGAGAGCTGATAACGGCACAAGAGAAAGATATTCTAAATTTGGCTATTGAAAGACAAGTTGTTAAAGCAATCGACCTTGCTTCTGTGATGAAGGGCTCAAAACCCCCTCAAAGAACATACCAAGTACGGAAGCTTGTTGAAGCTGGAATGCTTAGGCCTATAGCTGAAGGGGCTCGGCAATATACGATTGGTTTTGATAATAGCTATCTAGTTAGAGGTGTCATAAAAGCCCTGTCTGATAATGGATTTATTCCACCTCAAGTTGAAGGGCTCTAAAGGGTAATAGATGCCCCTGAGCCAAGTGTCTTGTAGTAACTGGCTTTGCTTTTACCTCAACCCTGATGGCTGCAAGGAAAACCTGCTTCTAAATTAGTATGTCGCTGCTCTTAAAGCCGAAATCCCGGCCTTTAATCAGCGCCAGCACCATGGCATGAAAAGGTTTTCCGGTTTGAAACCGAGAAACCAACCAGCGCAAAATTACGCTCTCCAGTTTGTTCCCACTTGTTCCCGGTGGTAAATGGACAGCGGGAACACAAATAAGCCTTACCAATCAGCATTGTTCCCGCTGTTCCCAATGTTCCCGGTCAAAATCAACAGGCGTGAGTTAAGCGCTGCTCTGGTATTCACCCTGTGTACTAAACTGCGCGTCTGCAACGAGCGCAAAGCTGCGCTCGTTGGTGATGCTATTTCCGTAGCATTACTTGGATTGGTTAAGCTCTTCAATGGCTTCATTCATTCGCTCCTGCATCCAGTTCTCAAGGTATGACCGCAAGTAGCCTGTACGGCCAATACTGAACCGTGCAGGCGGTGCTATCATCTTGTACTTAGCGTGCATGCGCCACAGCGTAGTGCGGTCTACGCCTAGCATCTTGGCTGCTTCACCTACGCTCAGAATATTGTCTTGCATGGCAGGCCTCATTGCTTGGTTGAGATAGGAATGAGTCAGGCTGACATTATTGATTAGAGCGTATAGGGCAGTTATAGACAGCGCTACACTCAGCGCTAGGCCAGCACCTGCTAAAACCGAGAAACGGCTTAAAGAATGCTCTGGTGGCGATTATGAAAGGAGGGGTGGCGGCTGTAACAAGCGCTGCGCTTTCTTAAGGTTGCAGGAATGCCCGCATAACACTAAAGGCTGACGTGGCATAACCCTTAAACCCCATGAGAAGCTAAGGACGGCTAAGGTAATGCAAAAATAAAGGCCGGAATTCCGGCCTTAACTTTCGCGCTCGAGACATGGGTTGATAATGAAAATTTCACTCTTCTTTTTTAGCTTCAGGCTTATCGAGGCAAGCCCAAACTAGAGCAACTACCCATCCTACGAACGTCCACCCGGCAACTAGGGTTAGGACGCTGATGGCTACGGCGTGACGCATGTTTCGGATGGCAGCAATAATGATTGGCAAGAAATAAAGCCCGATCATGATGGCCAGCAGAAGCATAGGATGGATGGGCAGGTCATAAGCCATGTTCATATCCATTAGATTACCCTTGATTTCATGATATAAGGCCCTTGGTACTCCAAATCAGTGAGTTAGCGTATCAGCTAATCATGCTTATTAGCAGCGCTTTTGCTGTCCTTAATCTCACGACCAAATCGTTCTAAGTTATTAGCCTGCATCTGTACAAAATCCAATAGCATTGGGTTTTGCTTGAGCGCCTCTGTCCCGAGGTTCGGCGTATAGGCTGGAGTCTCGCCGTTCACTCCAACGTTGTCCCAATCTTTGAGCAACCCTAGAGCAATTGCCTCGCAATGCATGCTCAGCCTCTGATCCGCTGTCATCTCATCTCCGTATTTATAGCGGTATTTCTTTTCCACACTGCGCTGCTGGTCGAGATATTCACAGTTACGCATGTACGCCACCTTTAAGTGGCTATCGCCCTCTATGGATACCCACTTCCCAGTAGCGAATTTCTCATGCTCATACCTATCAACATTAAACGCCATGCTTGCCACCTGTATTTAATTACACTCTGATATAAAACCAGTATATGAGCTATTATATTGCTTGTAAGCGTAAATTTGTGAAATTTAATTGCGAGGTTATTCAGATGGACAGGGTAAAAGGTAAGAGGGGTCTCAATCGACGCCCGGGTAAAGGCGCTATTGATCAATGTTGGCTGATACTACGCAAGGCTGCTGACAGCGGTGACGTGATTGCCGCTGCCAAGCTGATTGAGCTCGATTACATGCTTAGCGCCAGCCATGGACGTCAGGAGATGCGCGCATGATTGAGCGGACTATCAACTCTACGGCGCTCCCGCTGGGCTAACTGAGGGTTTACCAATGACAAGCAGCTCAAGGCTTGAACTTATAATTAGCACTAGCGAGGCGGAGCGAAGCCTTAGACGGCTAGAAGGGAGGCTGAACAGCGCCGACCGCGCCGGTGAAAGCATCTCTACATCAATGACTACGGTTGAGCGTCGACTGGCGGGGGTAGAGAGGTTCGCCAGGGCAGCAAGTGGTGCGTTCCTTGGTCTGAGTGCCGGGGCTGGGGTTTTCACTGCCATCGCGCGCTCAGCGTCACAATCAGCCGCAGAGATCGACAACTTATCACGCCTGGCTAACACCAACGTCGAGGATTTTCAGCGCCTATCCTTCGCCTCGCGTGCCTATGGGGTGGAGCAAGACAAGCTAGCCGACATTCTCAAGGATACCAATGATCGTGTTGGCGACTTCTTGAGTACCGGCGGCGGTGAAATGAAAGATTTTTTCGAGCAGATAGCGCCACAAATTGGCGTGACTGCCGAGGAGTTCCGCAACCTTTCCGGTCCCCAGGCGCTGCAAAAGTATTATGACGGCCTGCAGGCGGCGAACCTCAGCCAAGCAGAAATGACGTTTTACATGGAAAGCGTTGCTGATGAGGCAACCGCCCTGATCCCGCTGTTACGTGATGGCGGCGCCGAGATGGACCGGCTTGGGCAAGAGGCAGACGACCTGAATGCAATACTTAGCCAGATGGAGATCCAGCGCCTTAAGGATATTCGCGGCGAGTTCGGCCAGCTAGGGCAGCAGCTAAGTACAGAAACAATGCGCGCCGTCTCGCAATTCGATGACCTTATGAAATCGTCTCTAGAAGGCATTAGCTACGGCATTAACAACGTGGCTCGGGGCTTCAATGTCTTTATGGATTCGTTCCGCGACGGAGAGGCTAAACGCTCCATTGCAGGCATCGACGCTGAGCTAAACGCCCTTTTTGATACCAAGGCGCGGCTTGAACAGCGCATTGATATGTTTGGAGCAGACTCGCCCCAGGCGCAAGACACCATTGCAGCCCTCGGCGAGCTAAGAGGTGAATATACAGCCCTGATCGACCGCAAAAAAGAGCTTCAACAAGCCGGCTTGCCAGTAACCGAGCCCGAAATAGTTCAGTTAGGTAGGGTTTCCACTGAAATAGACAAGCAAGCTGAGGCCGCCAAGGGCTCGGCGAAAGAGGTAACCGACCTAGCCGACGCCCACGAATCCCTCCTAGACCGCATCACCCCCAACCGTCGTGAGGCCCGTCAGTATGCGCAGGACTTGGGCGTACTGAACCTTGCCCTAGCCTCTGGCCGCATGAATACGCAGGAATACATGCAGGCCATGGGCATGCTGCAGGAGAGCTTTCAGGATGCGCAGCGGGATACTGATGAGCTTGCAGACAAAACCCAAGATGCCGCGTTCTCAATGGAGAAATCCTTTGACGAGCTGCGCCTGAACGGGCTGCGTCGGTTGGATGATGGCCTTGCCGACCTATGGCAAGGCGCAATTGACGGCAGCTTAAATGCTACTGACATCATGAAGCGGGCATTTGAGCAAACGCTGGCTGAAATGGCTCACATGGCCATCACCCGTCCGATTGTTGTGCAAATGCAGAGCATGATGGGCATGGGTGGTGGTCAAGCTGGCGGCCAATCAGGCGGCTTCAACCTTGGCTCTATGGGCAGCGTCAAAAATGCCTGGGGTGCCGTGCAAAACGGTTTTGGCGGCATTCAGTGGGCTGGAGCGCCTACTTCCTACAGCGGCGGTTTCGCTGGTAGCGCAACGAGCGGCATGAGCGTTACTAGTCAAGGCACAAGCTATTTAGGCGGTTCAACTGCCAATTTTGGTGGAATGACCGGCTTGGCTTCTGCCGGTACGGGCTTTGCAGGTGGATGGGCTGGCGGTCAAGTGTTCGGCGAGAGCGAAGCGCAGCAGATCGGCGCAACTATCGGCACCGTTGCGGGAACATATCTTGGCGGCCCAATCGGGGCGGCTATTGGCTCATTCCTTGGTAGTGGTGTCGGCAGCATTTTTGGGCACGAGGAGACGCCCTTTAGTGGTCGCTTCGGCACCACAGGCAGCGTCACCCCCGGTACGTTCGAGCATCAAGGCAGCACGAGCGAGCAGTTCTACTCAGAGTCGGCGCTGGGGGCGGTCGGCTTTATGGACGATGGCACAGAGCGCTTGCAGCGTGCGGGCACGGGTAGCAAAGAGTGGGCTGAACAGTTAGCGGCAGGTACAGCGCAGATTGACAACCTTGTCGCATCACTTGCCCAGGGCGCGCCAGAGCTGGATGCGATGCGCAGCGCGGTTCAAGGGTTGGAGATTAGCAGCCGCAACGCAGGCGAGATTATCGAGTTTGCGCTAAACGAACGCCCCCGCGCCGCCCTAGAGGCATTGGGCGGCCACTTCGGCGCTTTCGTGCGGGGGCTTGAAGGCGGCATTGAAAGCGTTGTTCAGCAAGCGCAGGTCGCCCAGCAGGCGCATTCGTTGCTCGCGGGCGGCATGGATCGCTTGAACCTGCAGTTTGATGCGGCGGGTGCGGGCGCATACGAGGCAGCAAGCGCTCTAGCGGAATACGCGGGCAACATTGAAAACATTGCCGCGATTAATGACGCCTACTATCAAGCCGCATTCAGCAACGAAGAGCGCCTGCAGCACAGCCATGAAGATGTGCGCACGGCGCTTAACTCGCTGACGGACGCCAACATCACCAGCGTTGCGCACCTACGCCAGCTGGTCGAAGCACAGGATCTGAATAGCGAGGCCGGTGCACAGCTTGCTTACGACCTTATGTCGCTGGCCCCTGCACTGCGTGAGAGCAATCAGGCGGTTAAAGAGGCGATTAACCAGCAGTATCAGTCTGCGCTAGGGCGCGAAGCTGATGCGGATGGCCTCGCTTACTGGTTTAACCAAGTGACTAACGGCGGGCTGACCCTCGAAGGCGCGTTATGGAACATCCGTAATGCGGCGCAATCAGCGGCGGGCGCGGTTGATAGCACAAGCGGTGCGCTAAACAGCTACGTAACCCATGCGGTGAGCGATTCACTCGATGCGTATAACGACCAAATCAGCAGCATTGAAGAGCTTTCCAGCGCACGCCGTGAGCAGCTTAATAATGAAATGCGCGCCGTCGATCAGCTCGGCAGCCTTATTGATTCACTAGCGCTTTCCAACCAATCGATTCTCGACCCGGCTGAGCGGTTGGCCGAGGCGCAACGGCAGTTCGCAGAACTACAGGTGCGCGCTGAGAATGGCGATACCGAGGCCGCAGGCCAGCTGCAAGGCGCGTCTACCGCCTACCTAGATGCCGCCGCCGCTTACTACGGGCAGTCGTCTAGTCAGTATGAATCTATATTCGGCGACGTCAACCAGGGCATCGGCGACCTAGAGCAGCAGTTTGGGCAATCGGTCGACAGCCTTGGCAGCATCGAGAGTATTGAGCAACGGGCATTGCGCGAACAGCAGAACGCTCACAACACGCTGATGCGCTCGCTTGATGAGCAGATTAGCGCGTCAGGCGAGCTGAGCACTATCGGCGACCTGCTCTCCGCGCTGCCGGGCGAGCTGGCCAATGCACTCGAAGGCATCGTTTCGAGCGGCGGCGGCGACTCTGGCGGCGAGGGTGGCAGCTCTTCCAGTTACATTAACAACACCTACAATGAGCTATTTGGCAGAGACGCGGACGCAGAAGGCGCGTCGTACTGGGAGTCTACCGGGCTGCGCGGTAATGACCTGCGTGATGCTATCGAGCATTCGGCTTGGAAAGACAATGCCTTTGCCACCGGCGGCGCCTTTACTAACGGCGTAGTGGACCGCCCTACATCGTTCCCGATGGGGCTAATGGGCGAAGCTGGCCCCGAAGCTATCATGCCGCTATCGAATGTCGGCGGCAGCCTTGGCGTGCGCGCAGTGATGCCCCCGCTCCCAGACTTCCCGTCGCTGAATACGCAGGATGTAACGCAAGTCATGCGTGACATGCAGCGCACAATCCAACAGCAGGGCCAGCAGATCACTCAGCTATTGCAGCAGGGCAATCAGAACACGGCGCAAACACGGGATGCTGTAGTGGGCATCGGCAAGCAAGCCTCTCAGCAGCAAGGCCAGCAAGTAGCTGAACTACGAAAGATCAATAAAAACGTCAAGCTGAAGGTGGCAACGATATGAGTTCTTTCGACTGGCGATCGGTTGGAGCACCGCCAGCAGGAGATGGCATAAAAGAGCCATTGTTTAAGAGCTGCGACCTATTAATGCAACCAACCCAAGCCTCGGCTAACGCTAAACGACTTAAAAGGAACATAAATGCTTATCTTCGATCTACGAAAACCAATGCTAGAAGCCTGCGAGGTACATGACACCGACAAGCATCCGCTAGAGGCGCTCATCAACCTGGCTGACCGTTCCATCGGCATGATGATGCTCTACAACGTGGATGCGGTGAGATTGTCATACAGCTTCCTGTCGTTCGACCCTGGCACCGGCAAACACATCACGGTAGAAGCGCCTGATCCAGTGCGAGCTTACGAGCTTGCCCAGGCGGAATACCAACGCGACACAGAACCTAGCCAGTTGGCGCAATAAGAGGCAGTCGTAACTGCTTATATTTATCAGCATTAACAGCCCTGGCTAACGCTGGGGTTCTTCCATTTGAAATGGAGGAAGTGGCTACTTGTTTTATGGTGATCCTAAATCACTTCTAGTTGTGGTCAACCTGACCACCCCCAGCCACCGTATTGGCCAGATGGTCTTTGTCGCGTTTCAAACGCCACCCTGCTTACGGTTACCATATGCGTTTTCAAAACACACATGGCAAATTCGGAGCTGTTCCAAAAGCAGGAAATGGTACCCAAGCCGGGTACGCGTTTGAGTTCCGCGATTTAAATGCGGAATGTAATGGGCTAGGTTTCAAGCCGATTGAATGAGATGAAGAGGTTGCTCGGTTTAAGCTCCTGGAATTCTAGGGCATTAAACGCAACGGGTAGGGCAACAAAACTCAGTCATCCAGCCAGGAGCCCATAATATATGGCTAACCAAATACCTGCTTATCCTCCCAAGCCTTGAGGTCACTTTCGCGCCAGCGGGATTCGGCACCATGGCCGCCCTGGATGACTGGCTTTGGAAAGCCTTTAGCTTTTTGCCATCGAAGCAGCGTATCCCGGCTACGGTCGTAGCGCTTGCAAAGCTCACTAGTCGACACGTAACGTTCTTGCACTCTCAGACTCCCGCTTCTCTTTCCTTTTCTGCTCCAAAAGAGCACTGATGTCTGCCGCGCTTACTTGTTTCCGTGACAACCCAGCGGTTGCGGGTAGCGCGGTACCTGACTGTGACTCCCATCCATCCTTCCCCTTCTTCAAGGGGCTGTGTTTGCAGCTCTCTATATATGCCTCAACAGCTGAAGCTTCGAATCGAACATTACCTTCAATTTGGACATGCCCAATAACACTCTTCAGTGAATAAGCTTTACGCTGGCTTATTGATAGCTTTTCAGCTAGATCTTTGGCAGTAAGTAGGTTCGCCATGCTTGCTCCTGTATCAGGGCATAGTGTTGAGCGTAAAGAAACCTATAGAGCTAGTGCTGCAGCGCTAATGGTAAGGTGCTTCGGCTGTAACCATTTTGATGCCGTTATGCATAGCCTACCCGCTTTTCTTCCCATGCATAGATATCACTTGTACGCCACTTTGATTCAGAACCGTGACCGCCACGCATGACAGGCTTAGGAAATCCTTTTTCGTGCTGCCAGAGGTTGAGGGTGCGTGTAGACCGTCCGTAGCGCTCGCATAACTGTTTGGTGCCTATTAATTCTGGAAGCATAAAACCCACTTAAGTTGTGCATTCAAATCTAGCTGACGAACAGCAAGCCCAGCATTGCGATGCTCCAAAATTGTGAAAGTTTCATATCAGGATATCGGGAAAATACATCTAACCAACTGACAAATGGTATGCGATAAGGTATGCGGAAGATTTTTAAAATAAATTAAAATTATAATTATCAATATCTTAGGTGGTAGGTTGTGATCCTGCCAGGGACGCCAATGAAATCAGTTGCTTAGCGATATATATTTCTTGGTATTTTGCTTTTTTTGTTTTGCCCCCACAAGCGCCCTCACAAAAAACGCTCGCTGCAGCACCGCACCAGTTACCTATTCCCGGCCATCAGCAGTCTATTAGCGAGACCAATGCAGAGACCTGTTGCTTCAGCAAAGGCATCGCTATCCATGGTTGAGTAAGTGATCGAGTAGTTCCAGGTTTTACGGCGTTAGAAAAATTTCGATTAGTACTGCAATGCACATGCCATCCCACTTAGCAATCAAGGCCATATGATCAACCAAATTAGCCAGATACTGGAGGTCCGCCGCGACGCCGTATCACGATGACTCAAACAATGGGAAGCGTCAGGCCTCGATGGATTGATCGACAAGCCCCGCAGTGGTCGCACGCCCGTCTTGGACGAGAGCGATCATCAGCGACTGCAGGAGCTCGTCGCCGAATAGTCTCACCAGATTCGATCTTTGCAGGCTCGTTTTAAAGAAGAGACGGGCAAGACCAGCACAGTGACCCTTCGCCAAGCGTTGAAAAAAATGACTTCAGCTTCAAACGTATCCGGCACTCACTCAAAGCGCTGCGTGACGAGGCGGATTTCCGAAACACCCAAGGCCTCCTCAGGGCACTTCATCAGCAGGAGGGCCAGGATGAGCATGAGCTCTATTACTTTGATGAGTCGGGTTTTTCACAATCGTCGTCGGTACCCTATGCGTGGAGTCCCATCGGGCAACCTTGCGAGGTGACCGCCTACTCACACAGCCGAAGGCTGAACGTATTGGGGTTACTCAGCCGTGCTAGAAATTGATCTACCGCACCACTACCGGGTCAGTGACCACCGAGACGGTCATTGAAGCGTTTGAC
The DNA here is from genome assembly GCF_013371085.1 of Vreelandella maris. Taxonomy (GTDB): domain Bacteria; phylum Pseudomonadota; class Gammaproteobacteria; order Pseudomonadales; family Halomonadaceae; genus Vreelandella; species Vreelandella maris. The sequence continues at coordinate 240,092 of NZ_JABWCV010000005.1, forward strand.
CAGTTTGTGTAGTACAGAAAAACTGGATACCTTCGCTGTTGTGGTGCTCGACAACGCCAGCATGCATCGCTCGCAGGCCTTCAGGCAGAAAATAGTCGAGTGGCTGTCGCACTGTGTGTATCTGGTTTACCTATCGGCCTACTCGCCGGAACTGAATCTGATTGAGATACTGTGGCGTCAGATGAAGTACGCATGGCTTAGTGCTTACCTTTCATTTGATCACCTCTGTGCAGAGGTGCACCGGCTGTTGGGTAGCTATGGAGCTGATCACGCGATTAATTTTGAATAAGCACTTACTAGCCTATCTTGCGCCGACTTCGCCCAGCGTGTCACAACAATGGCCCGGAAATGTTGGATGAAAATAATAGGTCTGATCGGTGGGGGGTGCTTTGGAAATATAAACAGATTTACTACGCGCCTAGATGTAGGCATTCAATGCCATTATGGTCGGTAACAACTGCTTCCAGCGCTTGGCAAAATGCTTGAAAGGCTTCACTGGAATGACCAGGGCGCTGGTGAAGCTCTATTTCCACATGCCCAAGATCAGGTAATCCATCGGCTTCTGTCACGATACGGCAACCTGGCGGAACACTGCGCGGTGTCTTAACGGTTAGCGCAAGCCCATTTTGCACAGGGACATTAATGCCGGTCGGGGATTGGCTAATGTAGCGAAGCTCCCAGGGTTTTTCCTCACGTCCGAGTGCTGACAACGCATGCGCACGAAAAATGCAGCCTTCGGGGTTTAAGGCCAATGGAAGTATTGGCCATTGAGCCAACGGGACATGTTCAGCAATCACCCACACCATCGGCTCCCAACCGAGTAGTTGCCCTGATTGAGTGGGCTTATGTCTTACCGACAGCACAACATCCAGCAGCCCTTCCTGAAAGCGCTTCACCATCGCGTCGCTGATATCGCACTGTACCTCTAACTGAATATGGGGAAACTGGGCCGAAAAGCGTGGCAATAGATCTGGCAAGTAGGTAGCCGCTTGTTCTTCAGAGATGCCTAGTCGAATAATTTCGCCATGTGTCCCTCCTTTAAGTAAGTCTTTGGCTTCATCTTCTAACTTGAGTATGTGGCGTGCGTAGGGCAGCAAACGCTCTCCGGCGGCCGTTAGCAACACGCTACGGCTAGTGCGCTCAAAGAGTGACTGCCGCATCTGATCCTCAAGACGCTTTATTTGCAGGCTCATCGCTGATTGGGTTCGATGCAACACCTTACCGGCGGCACTAAACCCTTGGCATTCCGCCACGGTGACAAAGGCGCGAAGTAAATCCGTATCCATAATTCATGAGCCTTTTAAATGGGTCGTATCTCAACTATTCATTTCTATTATGAGTTATCCATCACTACCCTGTCCAAAACGTTATTCAACGTGACCTTATCCAACAGACTATTCGTTAATTCGACAGGAGTATTTTTCATGCAAGCGACTACGGTTGCTCCATCGGCGAATACATTAGATGGCCTTATCGATCTCAAAACGTATCCCATTGATGCGCTGGACAGCGACACTGGGCGTGCGTTAATCGCACAGTGTCGCTGTCAGCTAGGTGAGGATGGCTGCGTCGTGCTTAAAAATTTTGTTCCTGAGGAGGCACTAGCACGTCTTGAGCGGGAAACAGAGCGGCTGTCGCCGGATGCTCATTACAACCAAACGGAGACGAACCCGTATAACAGTGAAGGAGACCCTTCATTGCCGGCCACGCATCCCAAAAATCGCTTTGACGATCGCACGAATGGTTTTGTGGCAGGGGATCGTATCGGTAGTGACACTATAATCCGGCAAGTGTATGAAAACCCAGAATTTCAACGCTTTATTGGGGCCGTAGTGGGAATGGAAAAAATTCACCAGTACGCCGACCCGTTGGCGGACTTAGTGGTAAATGTGTTGCGTGAGGGCTGCCAGCACCCTTGGCACTATGACACCAACGAGTTCATTGTCACGATGATGACGCGTCAATCTCATGATGGCGGCCGTTTCGAGTACGCGCCGGGGATCCGTAGCCCTGAAGGTGAAAACTTCGAAGACGTTGAGAGAGTCATCGACGGGGATCGCTCACAACTGAAAACCCTTGATCTTCAACCGGGTGACTTACAGGTGTTCTTTGGTCGCTACTCTCTCCACCGAGTGACGCCGGTTGAGGGTGATAAAGAGCGCCACACTGTCATTTTTGCCTACGCCAAAGAGCCAGGCTTTGTGGGTCGGCCGGAACGTGCTCAGCGCATCTTTGGCCGCATGGCGCCAGTTCATGAACAAATCCTTAAAGACGGCATGCAGCGTAGCGATAGCCTAGCAGACTAGGAGTGTTCCCCACGACTCCAACCAACCTTGAGGCGAGAGATACCATGAGTATTGTCGAAAGCGAAAATCTTACCGATAACGAACCTGATCAGATTCCAGTGGTGCCGTCGGCGCCGATGGCGAACGGCGATAGTATCCCCACCGCCTTTGATCCTAAACAGCTGCGCGCTGGTCGGCTTCAGCGTCTGCGTGCCATGATGGCGGAAGAAGGGTATGCGGCACTGGTGCTGTTTGACCCGAATAACCAGCGCTACGCGACAGGGTCGCGCAATATGTTTGGTTACTTCCTGCGTAACTCCACGCGATACGTTTATGTACCGCTGGAAGGGCCAATCATTTTATTTGAGTATCCCGGCAGCGCGCACGTCTCCACCTGGCTTGAGACCATTGATGAGGCGCGCACCTCTAAGGTGGTGTGGTCAGCGGTGAATCAACGCGATGGCATGTCGTCTGACCCCTTTGGTGTGGAGATTGCCGAACTGGTTAAGGAACACGGCAGGGGTAATAAGAAAGTAGGCCTTGACCGTTGCGCACTTAATCTAGCGCGTGCATTGGAAGCACAGGGGCTTGATGTCTACGATTGCATGCAGGATACGTTGCACTGTCGACGCATCAAAACGCCTGAAGAAATTGCTTGTTTGGCTCAGTCGATGGCCGCCAGTGAAGCCGCCGTGGCGGAAGTCGAAGCCGCGATTAAACCGGGCATTACTGAAAACGAGTTGTTTGCGATCATATACGGCGAAGTGATCAGAGGCGGGGGCGAGTTTATCGAAACCCGACTTCTCTCTTCTGGGCCGCGTACAAACCCTTGGTTTAACGAAGCCAGTGACCGCAAAATTCGCCCTGGCGAGCTGGTCGCGCTGGATACCGATACCATCGGTTGCCACGGTTACTACTCAGATTTCTCGCGCACGTTCCACGTTGGGCCAGGCAAACCTTCGGCCTATCAGCGTGAGATATATCGCATGGCGTACGACCAGGTACACCACAACATGGGCTTGCTTAAGCCGGGCATGAGCTACCGTGAAATTGCCGATAAAGCCTGGAAAATTCCCGAGCGCTTTATCGACCGTCGCTACCCATCGATCATTCATGGGGTGGGGATGCATGGTGAAACGCCGCTGGTCGCCCACCATATGGATTTCGATAGGTTCTCCAAAGACGGTGTTCTAGAGCCAGGCATGGTGGTGTCGGTCGAAAGTTATATCGGCGAGGTCGGCGCGGCTGATGGTGTCAAACTCGAAGAAGAGGTATTGATTACCGAGACTGGTATCGAAAAGCTCTCACGCTACCCCTTCAACGACGAGCTGCTAAAATAAGGAAGTGTAATCCCGTGATTGATTCATCGCTGACGACTGTTCCCCACTGGATAGGAGGGGACCCCGTAGAAGCAGCTCGTTACTTACCCGTGGTAGATCCAGCATTTGGTAAAACGGTGCGCCAAGTGGCAATGGCGGACACGCAAACGGTCAACTCAGCCGTCAACATGGCGCTAACGGCGTATCCCACTTGGCGTGATATGCCGCCTAGCAAACGCGTACAGGTCATGTATCGCTTCAAAATGCTGTTAGAACGTGATGCTGAGGCGCTGTGTAAGCTGATTAGCGAAGAACATGGCAAAGTGTTGGAAGATGCCATGGGAGAACTCAAGCGTGGCATTGAAAACGTCGAATACGCATGCGGTATTCCTGAGCTATTAAAGGGCGAGTATTCCCATAACGCTGGACCGGGTATTGATACGTGGTCAAACCATCAGCCGGTGGGGATTGTCGCGGGCATCACACCGTTCAACTTTCCCACGATGGTGCCGCTATGGATGTTCCCCATAGCGATTGCGTGTGGCAACTGTTTTATTTTAAAACCGTCAGAGCAAGTGCCCTCCGTGGCGATCAAAATGGCGGAGCTACTTAAAGAAGCAGGCCTGCCAGCCGGTGTGTTTAGCGTCGTACAAGGAGACCGTGAGGCCGCCGATGCGCTCATCGAACATCCAAAGGTTAAAGCGCTGTCGTTCGTTGGTTCTACGCCGGTAGCCAAAGCAATATACGAGCGTGGTGCCAGCCTGGGTAAGCGCGTGCAAGCATTAGGTGGGGCGAAAAATCATGCGGTCATACTGCCTGATGCTGACCTTGAGAATGCGGCTAATACCTTGATTGGTGCCGCTTATGGTAGCGCTGGTGAACGCTGCATGGCGATTTCGGTGGTTGTTTGTGTGGGAAATCAAACCGCTGATGTGTTGGTAGACAAGATTGCTGAAAAAGCGAAGCATCTCAATATTGGACCCGGAACAGAGTCGGGGTTGGATATGGGCGCGTTGGTGAACCAAGCCCACCGTGATCGGGTGGCAGGTTATATCGGTCAAGGCGAATCAGCCGGTGCGGTATTAAGACTCGATGGTCGCAAACATCCGCTAGTGGAAAACGCCCCTGGCTACTTTATGGGCGCGACGCTATTTGACCACGTCACTTCAGCGATGCGTATTTACCAAGATGAGATTTTTGGCCCCGTCTTGTGTGTCGTTCGCGTGGATGACTTTGATCAAGCCGTTGAACTCATAAATGCTCACCAGTATGGAAATGGCACCTGCTTGTTTACCCGCGCTGGTGAAGCAGCACGCCGCTTCACCGATGAGGTTGAGGTCGGCATGGTAGGCATTAATGTGCCGCTACCCGTACCGGTAGCCTTTCATAGCTTTGGTGGGTGGAAAGAGTCATTGTTTGGCGATTTGCACGCCTATGGGCCCGACGCAGTGCGCTTTTACACTCGGCGTAAGGCGATTTCACAGCGTTGGCCGACGGAAAGTGCCCAAGAGTCGGCACAGTTTAGCTTTCCCTCCAACTGAACCTATCTTATACCCCCCACCCGCCGGATACTTCCTCTGGCGGGTGAGCTTGGCCGTACTAGCGATACCCCGCCATAAGCTCCCTGACCAGAGGTGTATCCGCATCACGATGTGTGGGTAATTCAAAGCGTGCTTTGGCAATCGCGGTGCGGGAAAGATCCGCCATAATCAGCACCTCTTCATCGTTGGCCTGCGCAAGCGTCTCACCACTCGGGCCGAGAATACGCGAGCCGCCCCAGAAGTGGCTGTCACCCTCCGGCCCAAAGCGATTCGCCATAATGACCGGTGTGCCATAGGTCATGGCGTAAAACCGCGTATTCAACGCCCAATTTTCTTCATTGGAAAAGTCCTCGCTGACGATGCCGCTAGCTGAATTAATCGGCGCGCAAAGCACCGTTGGGCGGGCGAGCAGGGCGGCATGCACTAACGCTGGGTTCCATAAGTCGGCACAAATCAGCTGAGTGGCAGACCAGCCAGGGCAAATATCGGTATGCGTGAGTTCACTGCCATGGGTAAACCACTTGCCTTCTTCCAGCCCGCCATAGGTGGGCAGATTGAGCTTGCGATGCACGCCCATTAGCTGGCCGTGCTGAAAGATGGCCAGCGCATTGTAGTACTCGCCGGGGCTCGCCTCTTCGACAAAACCAACCACGACCTGCATAGAACCACAGGCATTGGCTAGCATTTTAAGGCGTGGGTCTTCCAAGGGCATCGCCACCTGCATCACTTGGTTTGCTAGGCGATAACCTGTCAATGACAACTCGGGGAATACCAGCAATTCCACCCCTTTACGCTTCGCCTCGGCAATTAGCGACAAATGGCGGTCGATATTGGCATCCAACTCACCCAATGTTGTATTGATCTGCGCGGCACCGACACGAAGCTTGTCTTGATAATGCATTGGTGTCCCCATTGAAAAAGCCGCTCAAATGGAGCGGCTTTGCTGTGATGTGATGGCAAGGCATTATGCCAGCGCCATGGACATGTGCCTAGCAGTGTTAGAGGAGGTCATTCTCGGCTAGGAAGCTCTCTGCCACGTCTTCGATTGACTCGCGCTCAACATCGACGTGGGCGTTGAGTTCAGCCATGGTCGCGTCGTTCAGCAGCGCCGAGAGGCGATTCATCTGGTCGGCAAGCTCAGGGTGGGCTTCCAGGGTTTCCTGACGCACCACCGGGGTGAGTGCGTAATCGGGGAAAAATGCCTTGTCATCTTCCAGTACCGTCAGATCCAGCGCTGGAATGCGACCGTTGGTGGCGGTGGTCATGGCCACATCAACCTCTTCATCATCCAGTGCGGACAAGGTGAGTCCCTGATCCATGCGTGAAACGTTGCGCCGGCCGAATTCGAAGCCGTAGGTTTCCTGCATCGGGCGTAGGCCATCGTCACGGGCATAGAAGGTGGCGTTGGAGGCCAGTGTCAGCGCGTTACCTTCGTTGATTACCCGTGCCAAATCGGAGATGCTGGTGATGCCCAGCGATTCAGCGTGGTTCTCGCGCATGGCCAGCGCGTAAGTGTTGTTCGCGTCGGAAGGGGCGAGCCAAACCAGCCCTTTCTCAGCATCCAATTGCTTGACGCGCTCATAGGTCGCCTCAGGGGAGAGCTTCTCTTCCACTTTGTTGTAGCTGATCAGCGAGGTACCCGTGTATTCCCAGTAAAGGTCGATCTGGCCATTTTCCTGGGCTTGACGCAACACTGAAGTCCCCATACCCGACCGTTCGTCGACATCGTAGCCTTTACCTTCTAGATACTGACTGGTCATGGAGGCCAGGATCAGCTGTTCGGTAAAGTTTTTGCCGCCCACATTGAGAGTCTCGGCCTGCGCGAGGCCAGCAAAGGAAAGAGCGAATGCGGATAGCGCCAGGGCTTTCAGTTTGGTTTTCATGAATATCCTCGGAGTCGGGTGAGTAGGGTAGGCCGCCCCTAGGTAGCTGGGGCGGTAACTCGAGCAATAGTTACAGCAGCTCGTTCTCTTCGAGGAAGCCCCTTGATACGTCTTCGATCGACTCGCGCTCGACGTCCACGCTGGCATTAAGTTCGGCCATGGTCGCGTCGGTGAGCAGTGCTGAAAGTCTATTCATCTGGTCGGCAAGCTCAGGATTAGCTTCCAGGATTTCCGTGCGCACTACCGGCGCGAGCGCATAAGACGGGAAAAAGCCTTGATCGTCTTCAAGCACGTAAAAGTCAAAGGCAGGAATACGGCCGTCGGTGGCAAATACGAGGCCGACGTCGACTTCTTCATTGCGCAGTGCTTGATAGACTAAGCCTGTATCCATGCGGCTCACTTCGCTGCGACCTACACGAAAGTCGTAGGCTTCCATCAGCGGGCGCCAACCATCTTCACGGGCGTAGAACTCGGCATTTAGCGCAAAGGTTAGACCCTGCTCATTATTGACCGCTTCGGCCAGGTCAGAAAGCGTTTCAATGCCACTTTCCTCGGCATCAGCTTGGCGCATGGCGAGCGCATAAGTGTTGTTGGCCTCCGACGGATCAAGCCAGGTAAGGCCTTTCTCGGCGTCGAGTTCCTTAACCCGTTGGTAGGTCTCTTCAGGGCTGAGGCTTTCGCTGATGTCGTTGTAGTTGATCAGGGACGTGCCGGTGTATTCCCAATAAAGATCAATCTGACCATTCTCCTGTGCTTGGCGAAGAATGGCCGAGCCCATGCCTGAGCGGCTATCAACATCGTAACCGAGGCTGTCCAGATACTGTGTCGTCATGGTGGCCAGTATCTGCTGCTCGGTGAAGTTCTTACCGCCAACGCTGATTTCGTTGGCGTTTGCGAGCGTTACGCTACTCGCCAAGGCAATACTGGTCAGTGCTGTAGTGAATGTTTTCATCATCGACTCCTTCTTTTGTTAGAAAAGCTTCAGGGGTGGCGAGGTTTAAGCGCGACCGGGATTGACCCCTCGAGGAACCACCAGAAACGCAATAACCGCGATCAGCGCATCGACCACGATCGCCAACAGCGCGGTGGGAATGGCACCGGAAAGCATCATGACCGGGTCATAAAGATCAATGCCGGTAAAAATAAGCTCACCGAGACCGCCCGCGCCGATCAAAAACGCCAGGGGAACCGTGCCCACATTGATCGTTAGTGCTGTGCGCATCCCTGCAAAAATTACGTAGAGGGCATTGGGCAGCTCGACTTTGAAAAGCCGTTGCATCGGTGACATGCCAATCCCCGCAGCCGCTTCCATGAGTGCTGGGTTAACTCCCTTCAATCCCGTATAGGTGTTACGGGTAATGGGTAGTAGCGTGGCCACAAAGAGGCCAAAAACGGCCGGTACCGTGCCAATGCCTAAAAAGCTCATCGACAGCGCAAGCACGGCAAGGGTGGGGATAGTGGTTCCAACGTTGAGCACTTGCATGAGTGACTCGGCTACATTCGCCATTTTGGGGCGCGACAGTACAATACCTAGCGGAATGGCAAAGAGAATCGCCAAGCTACCGGACATCACCGTGAGCCAGATATGCTGAACCATCAAATACTGAACGTCAGGCAGATACCACAAAAACTCGTCAATGACGCCACTAGACTGGCTCCACACTCCGGCGAAAAAAATGGCCACCAGCACCAGTACCTTAAGCACCCCTTTTATGGATCGAATAGGCATGGTTATTCCTTAATGGCCGCAGATGGCTTGCGATCATCCCCTTGGCGAGCGCGATAGCGTGCGCCTAGGTGGCTGGTCATGGCGCGCTGGGTAATTTGGCCGCACACCGTTCCTTCTTGGTTGATGCAGGGCAGCCAAGTTTGGTCGTGGGCAAACATCAAAGAGGCGGCTTTGCGTAGGTCATCGTCGAGATCTACAACCGCAGGAACAGCTTGGAAGTGATCGCGGCAATAGCCTTTAGTAGTGCGGGCGACGGAGCGGCTAATAATCCCGGCGGGTTGCTTCCGTTCATTCACCATCAAAATAGCGTTTTGATAACCGTAGTCGTCAATTTTCGCCAACGCTGTCTCTAGCGTATCACTTGGCAAGACGGTGCCAATTTCATCGGTAACAATCTCACGCACTTTTACCAGGTTTAACCGCTTAAGCGCACGGTCTTCACCGAGGAAAGATTCCACAAAGGCGTTTTTGGGCGCCGCCAGCAAGTCATCGGGCGTAGAATACTGAACTAGTTTACCCTCACGGAAAACTGCCACGCGGTCGCCCATTTTGATAGCTTCATCGATGTCGTGGCTCACGAACATGATGGTTTTGTTGAGTTCCTGCTGCATTTTAAGGAACTCATCTTGAATGACGGCCCGGTTGATCGGGTCGATGGCGCCAAACGGTTCATCCATCAACATCACCGGCGGGTCGGCGGCGAGCGCACGGGCCACCCCAATGCGCTGCTGTTGGCCGCCCGATAGCTCACTGGGGAAGCGCTTAAGAAACGCATCCGGCTCCAGCGCGATCATCGCCATCATTTCGCGAGCCCGTGCTTTGTACTTGGCCTTATCCCAGCCCAATAGCTTGGGCACAATGGTGATGTTTTCTTCGATGGTCATGTTGGGAAACAGACCAATCTGCTGGATCACGTAGCCAATATTGCGACGCAGTGTCTGTGTATCGAGGCCGGTTGTATCCTCGCCATTGATAAACACTTTGCCAGCAGTGGGCTTAACGATCCGGTTGATCATCTTCAGCGTGGTGGTCTTGCCGCAGCCCGATGGCCCCAAGAGGACGCAGATTTCCCCTTCGGGCACTTCCATATCGATATGGTCAGCGGCCACCACCGCGCCTTTCGGCGTATCGAACACCTTGGTCAGGCTATCAAGTCGAATCATATGGGTGTCTCTTATAGTAGCAATTACATCAAGAAAGAGGCGTTAGATCGCCGCGGCCTCACGGCTCATCCCTTTAGGGGTTAGGCGCTTTTGTAAATACAGCAGTGAATAGTCAACGATAATGGCCAGCAGACTTACGGCAATCGCACCGACAATTAGCTGGCGAGGATCCGATTGAGAAATGCCCCGGCTGATAAAGGTGCCTAATCCACCGGCGCCGATGTAGGCGGCGATCGCCATGACGCCAATATTGAGCACTACGGCCGTGCGAACCCCTGCCATGATGACCGGGATGGCGAGCGGAATTTCAACCAAACGCAGGCGCTGATTGGGGCTCATGCCAATGCCTCGAGCGGCTTCCCGTAATGCCGGATTAACATTATTAATCGCCGTGTACGTGTTGCGGATGATCGGCAGCTGGGAGTACAGCAATACCGCGATCACTGCAGGCACATAGCCAATGCCATGCCCGATGAGCGATAAAACCGGAATCATGATGCCAAAAAGGGCGATTGAAGGGATGGTAACGATGATGGACGCTAGATAGAGTACACTTTGTGCGACACGCTCATTTTTAGTAATGGCGATGCCGATTGGCACACCCGTTAAGGTGGCAATGCCAACGGCAACGCCAACAAGGGCAATATGCTCGATTGTGCGAGATAGCAGCAGACCTGCATTATTCAAGGCGAAGTGAAATAGCTCCAAACGCTGCCTCCTGGTTATTAATAATTATATAAGAGCCGTTATAAAACTGCTTATGCATGCTAATCGCGGCCAGAGCGCCGCCCGCCAAGGACTGCGCTAGTGTTTAGAAAGAGTGCAGTTTAACAAAAGGTAAGGGGGATTACTGAGTATTGGTATGATGATGGGTAATAGGCACAATCAGGAAGCGTAATAGTTAATTTTAATGGAAGCAGCGCACCTTACTTCCGCTCCGGTTGCTCTAGTGGCTAAACCCTTCAGCTTGACGGGGTGGTTAGGCTAAATTGTGTAGTAATATTTGTTTTATTAATGGAAGCTGATCAACGGAATCTGTTTTTTTGATCAGATATGGGCCGCCTTCTTAGAAGTATAATCTTCACGCAATTTCCGCAGCGAACAGATTGAAGTGCAACGGCGAAAGGTGACCGGCCGTGGAGAGTAGACATACAGTTAGCTAATGAACAAGAACCGAGTAGAGGTTCTACTGAGCAGCACGAGAGGGTGATACAGCTGTATAGCTGTTGTGGCTTTAGAGCTCCTTTCAACACCCTTGAAATAAGTTGTTATGCAAAAGTTATCGAGTTATTGGTTCCGTAACCATCCCACACGTTTTTGACCGCTTCACAGAGCTTATCGAACGAGGGTAGGCTGCCAGCGGTAGCCACCGGTACTTGATGTCACGCCAAAGAATTTCGATCAGGTTCAGTTCCGGCGAATAAGGTGACAGATAGACCAGATGAATGCGATGCACCATCCAGTCGATGATTTTGCGCTGGAAAGCTTTGGAACGGTGCATTCTGGCATTGTCCAGTACCACGACGGCGAAGGTATCAGCATGTTTCTGTGCCGCGAACTGATCGAACGCTTCTATAACGGTCTCCGTCTTCACTGACTCGGTTGTCATACGATGAAATAAGCTACCTTTCCTGGTGAGAAAGCCCAGGACATTGAGTCGCTTGCTACGTGAATAGGCGGTCACTTCCCAAGGCTTCCCTACCAGGTTCCATGCATAGGGAAGTGATGATGATTGAGAGAAGCCAGCTTCATCAAAGAAGTAAAGATCACATTCGCCGTTGTCTTCCCATGCCTTTAACGCATTGATCAAGCTTTGTGTATGACAGAAATCCGTTTCGTCACGCAGCGACGTCAATGAGCAGCGTACCCGCTTTCAACTGTTACCGTTTTTTTAATGCGAGAAGCAACGTGTCCTGGCTGACGACTTTACCTGCCTTCTCTTGAAACGTGGCATGGAGGACGGGTAATTGATGCGGGTGCTCTTCAACGAGCTGATGTAACACAGCAAGCTCGCTCTCGTTGAGAAGGTGAGGTCGTCCTTCACGAGGCTTATCTTGCAGGCCTTCAATGCCGTCTTTCTCCCATTGGTATAACCAAGTAGACACCGTATCGCGTTTAACCCCGAGGATGTCGCGAATCTGGTTAATCGAATGACCTTTGTGGCTAAGCAAGATGGCGTGAGCCCTGTGACTTAGCGCTCTCTTTGCACCGTGCTGGTAGGCGTCATTCACGATAAGTTGTTGTTCAGGTGTCAAAGAAATGAAGCGCAAGCGACGAGACATGATGCATCTCCCTTGCTCTAAGCTTCTGTTTTTATACACTATAACTTATGCGGTGTCACTTATTTCACCCTTACAAAAATGCTTGTTTCAGTAGTTATAGGAGGCCGGATGATTGGTTCCCCGCGTTTTTCCAGCTAATTAACCTCAGCCACTTTCGTTACCTACTGGATAATATCTCTGGTGCTTTATCACAAGCACGGAAAAAGTGGTAAAACATGGATTAACATCACTATGTGGAGTAGAACGGGTATCTGGAAGAAGTCAGCAAATATTAAAGTGTTTGCCAATCAAGTACTAAACACTTAATTCTGGTATCTACATCGCCCTGATGGATAATAAAAGCTAATTTTTTATCAACTAAAACGATCGTTGCAACAATGGATCATTGATTTCATTTGCTTTTTTTTAAAAAAAAAGTGGCAGCTTCTTCATCAGACAACTAGCCAAGTAATTTTTTCTTGCCCACATAGCATTTGAAGACTATGCCTTTGTAAACAGTAATTCGCTTTGAAAGTCACTCATGGCATAGCCGAGCATGAGAGGAGTATTCCTAGGCCGTAATTATTTGATTTATAGTGAGGCGCGCCTCATGGTTATCAACCAACAGCAGTTGATGCGAATCACACTTCATGCCTCACACTCTAAGTTGGCGACTTATGAATGCCCGCTCAACGAGGCGATGCTGAGATACAGCATCACTAATCGTAATCGCATTGCAGCCTTTATTGCCCAGATAGCATATGAATCTGGCGAATTTCGCTACATGGAAGAGATTTGGGGGCCAACTGCGGCGCAAAAACGTTACGAACCGAAGAGCGACTTGGCGTGCGCGCTAGGCAATACTCAGCCTGGTGACGGCAAGCGTTTCAAGGGGCGGGGCCCAATCCAACTTACCGGGAGAGCTAATTATAGTCACTATGGTGATCTGCTAAAGGTTGACCTGATAAAGCACCCCGAGCTTGCAGCGACGCCGGAGGTTGGATTCAGTATTGCCGGGTTGTTCTGGCAAAATAATGGGCTTAACCAACTAGCCGATGCAGGTGATTTCAAGGCGACTACTCAATGCATAAACGGGGGCTACAATGGTTTGGCTGAACGCAAACGTTTTTATGAACGCGCTCTCCAAGAAATCAACAATCTACCTCCTACTAAAGCATCGCTTGGCAATAAATCACAATCTGAGCCTTTAGTTGCTCTTCCGCGTGGGGCGGAAGCTATACGAAGTTTTCTACTAACATCTAGCTCTTTTGAGCAATATGAAACCAAACACGTCAAACATAGTTTTGATGCCCGGCCAGACACGATTGATTTCCGGGATCGAATGTTTGTGCCTACGTTAATTGAGGTACCTACCCATATTCCTTTAGGTAATTACTTAGATTATGACGTGCCGATCCTCGACCAGGGTGAGGAAGGGGCTTGCACTGGTTATGGGCTTGCCACCGTGGCCAATTATCTGCTGCGTCGTCGTCGCGTTGTTCCTGATCTCATGCCTGTTAGTGCGCGCATGCTCTATGACCTAGCCCGGCGACATGATGAATGGCCTGGGGAAAATTATTCGGGTTCAAGTGCTCGTGGTGCGATTAAAGGATGGCATAAGCACGGTGTTTGTCCTGAAGAGCTTTATCCATCTCGTGGCGCTGACTCAGGATTAACATGGGAACGTACCTCCGAAGCCCGGCGGCGTCCGTTAGGGGCTTACTTTCGCGTTAACCATAAAGACTTAGTAGCGATGCACTCGGCTATTGCCGAAGTAGGCATTCTTTACGCTACCTGTACCGTGCATACGGGCTGGCAGGAGGTAGGAAACGACGGTGTCATTAAGATGACTGACCAGATCATGGGCGGCCACGCGTTTGCCATCTTAGCCTATGATGACGGAGGCTTTTGGTTGCAGAACTCCTGGGGCCCTGAGTGGGGCCGGGGAGGCTTTGCGCGAATCAGCTACGATGACTGGCTGCGTAATGGTACAGATGTATGGGTCGCTCGCTTGGGCGCCCCGGTAACGCTGTGCAGTGTAGAATCCACCGCTACGGCACATGCCGTCAGTTCCGGCGAGTCGGCGGCCTATGCATACGTTGACTTACGCCCGCATATTGTCAGCATCGGAAATGATGGGTTCCTACGCGCGGGAGGTGATTGGGGAGTCACGGACTACGAGCTTGAGCAGATATTCAAAGACGATATACCGCGGATAACAGAGGGCTGGGACAAAGTTCGGATCTTACTTTATGCACATGGCGGGCTAGTGGATGAGGAGTCAGCCGTACAGCGGCTGGCGGAATACCGGCCTGCACTGCTTGGAGGAGACATATATCCTCTTTCCTTCATCTGGCGAAGCGACTTTTGGACCACCGTTTCTAACATTCTTGCAGACGCCATGCGGCGGCGTCGGTCAGAGGGCTGGCTTGATGCGACAAAAGACTTCATGCTCGACCGGCTAGATGACGCCCTTGAACCCGTAGCACGGACCTTTGGCGGGCGAGCGGCATGGAAAGAAATGAAAGAGAACGCTCTTGCAGCCAGCCAGAAGCAGTGCGCAGTATGGCAAGTTGCGAGATGCCTCGCGGCTATGAAAGAACAACCCTGGCTGAAGGGCAGAGAGGTAGAAGTTCATTTGGTAGGGCACAGTGCAGGCTCAATTATGCATGCCGGTTTGGTGCCACTATTGGTGAATAATGGAATAACGATTGAAAGCTGCACACTGTGGGCGCCTGCATGTACCGTAAAGCTCTTTAATAAAAATTACTTACCTGCTATCAAAAAAGGCCAAATCCGGAAGTTCAATTTATACACGCTTAGCGATAAAGCGGAACGAGATGATCACTGCGCGCGAATTTATAATAAATCTCTTCTCTATCTCGTATCGCATGCTTTGGAGGATGAGTGCAGAATCCCTGGCTTCAGAGAGGGCAAGCCCATTCTAGGCATGGAGTGCTGGCTCGATAAAAATGTGAAATCGCTTTTTGTTCCAGGTACCCAACACCGTTTAGTCATCGCTCCCAATAATGACATAGTCGCAGGCGGCCATACCTCACAGGCGCAAAGTCATGGGGCTTTTGATGATGATTACCAGACTGTGGCTAGTACCTTTGCCGCTATAGCGGGGTTAGACATAACTGGCCAATCTAAAAATACGGGCAATAAAAGTAAACCTATTGAATTTCATCGTAACGGCAGCTCGCTACGAGCCATGCGGCTAGGTATTGACGAGCGTATGCAGTGAAAAAGTTCTCTTTTTGGATCGTGAAATTCAGCTGTTACGGGTGAATATCATCCAGGGCAGCGATAATAAACGTATTGGTAGTGGTCGAAAGTAATAGCGAATTGGTGGCCACGTATGGCGCTCCGAGAGGAGGGCATGATGATTCGCCCAAAAATTTCAACATCGACTGGTGCTGCAGAGTCCAAGAAAAGAAGTGCCAACTCGCCCCACGAGTTACAGGCTCTTAGAATAAATATTGCCAAGATCGTTGGTCAATACTTCCTTCCGCTTCTGATTGTCACGATGTTGTTTGCGTTTTTTCTTATCTTAATTATTGGCACACGTTTTGTGACGAGCGATACAGTTGAGAAAATGGCCTTGGCATCTTCCGTGCAGGTCGCGTTCGGCATGATTATCGGTTACGTGTGCGTCTATATCGGCCTGATGATGACCTGGTTTGGAATTGAAGCGGCTTACACCCTGACAGGCGCTGTTGGAGCCGAGCAAACGAAAGGCGAAATCAGTTTAAAAAGTGCTAGCCCCGGATTGATTTTTGCGCTGGGTGGCATGATCTTGATTGCGGTGTGCCTTTATAAGCCGATTGAGTACAAAGCCGACATTCCAATTACAGAAATTGATATACCGTTAACTCCTCCCCTCAGCAATAGAGTTCAAAAGAGGCCAGAAGCATTGGAATCTAAGCCGCCGCCCCCGTTTGAAGAAAGCAATGGCCGCTAAATATCCTTACTAAAAGGAGATAAATATGAGACTGGCAAATTTCTTAATACTACTTGTATTTATTCTCTTGACTTCAATTAGCGTGGTGTTCGCACAGGTGCAACTGCAGCATCCTGACCAATTTTACACCAACGGCGATAAAACCGATGGCTGGAGCCGTGATTCAGAAAAAAGGCTCAGATCGACGTTTTGGTTCGCGAAGAACCCAGAAAATAGCCTTGAGTATCAACAACAAATTGTCATTGTTTATGATGAAGCCCCAGATAAAGCGTACTATTTCGATTCGACTACCAAGAAATTTATTGGTCGATTTGATTTAGCATCCGAGCAATATTCGCTTCTCCGCCCAGAATATCGGCGGGGGCGAATCGATGATATCGATGAATCGTGGTTCCCACCGCCAAGCAATTTACCGACTATTGGCGAAATGTTTGAGCCTCCTCCAGTGTGTGTGCAAGAAAATTTCCTCTGCTTGATTGAGGCTGACAACGACATTAGCCCAACCACAGTCGTACGACCAAGCCCAGTCAAAATGATGATGCCGCCTCCTACTGCACAGTTCCCTCGGCTTCATGAAAGCTCGTGGGATACGAGTTATACGATTGACGATGGAAGTCGAATTCGAGCACGTGTGGAGTTTAAAGGCAGTAGAGGAGCGTACCGGTTGGCCGACAGTGAAGCCGTTGGAGCTCTTTCCAATATACAGTACAGCAGTGGGCAAGATGCAATTTCTATCGCAGGACAGTGGTCGCTCAGTAATAATGGGGGCTATTTTTTATTTAGTGTTCCAAAGGATAATATGGATGTTTTCTGGGGAGAGTGGGGTTTTGCCCGTAATAGCATTTATGGCACTTGGAGTGGCATACGTAGGCCACGCTAAGGTCAGCACCCGTCATCTAAATACCATAAAGAAGCATTTAAAACTTCCATGTTTGCTATGCTCCAAGGCTGATTTATTAGCTTTGGAAATGACCTGTAGTGGCATAGTGAATTTGGCCACCTAATTAGAGGTGCTAATATGCACCAAGACATCACTAGGTGGCAGCATGGCAACAAGACCAAAACGTAACTTTAGCCCTGAATTCCGGCTCGAAG
>NZ_JABWCV010000060.1 GCF_013371085.1 Vreelandella maris
TGGAATTAGCGAAGGAAACATGCACCAGCAGTAGGTGAAGCATCAACCAGATAATCCGATGAGATGCCGGTCTGTCTCACTCTCATGCAAAGGTAAGATCAACCATTTAATCCGCTTACCCATTAATATCTGCCCAAAACCTGAGTATTTCATTAACTCTCAAGAACTATATCAAGCCGCAAACTCATTCAAGCGACCTCCATGCGGTCAAAATGCATATTGTAACCTCGCACGCACTTCATCTCCGCTAGCGCCATTGGCTTCTTCGCCATCCATGTAGCTCATTCCAAGTCGAACATTCTTGTTGGCGTAATAGTTAACGCCCAGTGTTGTTTGCTCACCGTCGGTCGTGGCCAGCCCCACATCACTGTATTTTCCGTCACCATCCTCAAAGCGGGCAACAACTTCCCAGGCCCCTTTGGGTGATGCCGGTTTTACCCGCTTGAATGCTCCGGCTTTGTAAGGACGGCTTTCGCCGGTGATGATCCAGCCAAGCTGTACGTAATAGCCATCAACATCCACCTGGCCTTCCTCGGAATCGAAATATTCGGCCTGGGCATGGAAGGGCCCGAAAGCGCCGGCCAATTCCAGATTAAACGTATCGACCTCATTGGCCTGAGTGTCGGCATCACGCGTGGTATAACCCGCACCAAGATGAACAACAGCATTATTCGTTTGAACGGGTGCAACCGTGCCCCGTGCGGTTACTGCCGTGTTATTGAAGTCGTCGCTGCCATCGCCGTCTGCCTCGAAATAGCCGATACCGTAGGTCCAGTTGCTGCCTTTGCCACTGAGCTGGATGCCGCCGCTGCGACCGGGGGTATAACGCTCGGTCATGGCGGATCGCTCAAGGGCCGAGATGTCTTTTGAACTCGTTAATTGTTCCAGGCCGAATGGCTCTTTCTGCTTACCAATAGTCACGGTTGCCGTCGAGCCAAATCCCAGGTAGCGAATGTACAGGTCCTCAGCGTTCCCGCCGTCGGCGCCATCACTCTCAGCCACGTTGAACTGGGCTTTGTACGCCCAGTCGCCAAAGTGGCCCTTGGCGTAGAGGCGTGCCCGGCGCACGTCGAAATCGGTAGTGTCAACACCGTTGGCGTCAGACTGCGTGGCGTCGTAATCCCATTGAAGGCGCCCGCCGAGCTGAAAAGACGCAGAATTGTCAGACGTTTTCACCTTGATACCGCTCTCGGTATCGATCACAAGGTCTTTGCCGCTGGTCGTAACAGTTCCGGCCTGTGCAGCAGAAGCGGCAGAAATCGCCAAAGCCAAGCCCAAATATTTCTTGCTCATGATCTGTCTCACCTTTTTGGTTTGCTTATGTGTGTTGAAGCGCTATTAAAGCCTACTTGGCAAAGATTACAGAATAGTTACAGAGAATGGCATCAAAACAGGGCGCCGGTCCGGGTCAGTGACAGGTTCTGGGGCGCTAGGTGTTGCGGTCGTTTTTCGGGGGCAAGCTCAGAATGCGCCGATTTGTCTCTATAATTATGATAAACAAGAATAAATAAGATGTGGCAGGAATTTTGCTAAATCATATTTGGAGCAATGAAACCCAACCGAAGGTATCCATTATGAAGAAGCAGTTTTTCACCAAATCAGGTTTTATCAGTATCACTTTGCTTGCAGCACTTCAGGCTGCGCCCGCCATTGTTAGCGCTGACGTCAGCTCAAATGTGAGCGCCAGCAGCAACTATCTGTTCCGGGGCGTCACCCAGACAGACGGGGCTGCGGCTGTCCAGGGAGGGTTGGATTATGAGCATGCGTCGGGCTTCTACGCCGGTGGTTGGGGTTCCAATGTCGATTTTGGTGACGGCACCAGCTATGAGCTTGATCTTTATGCCGGATTCTCCGGCTCTGTGGAAGAACTGGGTTATGACGTTGGGTACATTTATTATGCGTATCCTGACGCGCCGGGCTCCATCGACTTCGGCGAACTGTACGGCGAGATCAGTTATGGCATTGCGGCCATCGGCCTGGCCTACACGATCAACAGCGACACCAGTGGTGATGGGGTGTTCGTGCAGGGGGATGCCTATTACTACGCCTCTGTTGGGGTGCCTCTGGAGGACAGCTACAGTGCCGGTGTGACGCTTGGCTATTACGACTTCGCTGATGACGGCAAGGCTTCTGTCGGCGAGGCAAGTTATTCACACGTCGCCGCCAACGTTACAAAGGATGCGGGAAACTTCGGTTCTTTCAGTGTTAACGTGGAGTACGCGGACATTGAGTCAACCGACGCGCTTGGCTCTGTCAACTCGGATGATCCGAAGTTCTGGCTGGGTTGGAGCAGGAGTTTCTGATCGGCCAAGTGATCACAAGCAATTCAGATCCAGAATAAAAAGCCGGCCCAAATGACGGGCCGGTTTTTATTTATCATGCAAGAACCCACCATCGTGCGCCTGCCTTGACGCCCGGTGACTCGACATCCTCGCCCTTACCTCTGCCCCCCCCCTGCCGCCAAAGCTCATTTCTTATCCGGTGCCTGAATTTCAAACTGTATTAAAGGTTTGTCTGTAAGGTCGCTCCGGAATCCCACGCAAAAATGCTGACTCACTGACCTCAGTCAAACAGCCAGGATGATACTGAATGAACAAACGATTGTTGTTGTGCGCGATGATAGTTCCGGGAGCCTTGGCCGTCTCTCCCATGGTGTCGGCCCAGGCACAAGAGAGTGTGTCGCTGAAAGAATATCAGCAGGCCAAAGCCAGCCAGGCTGTTTCCCTGAACCAGGCCATGGTGATGGCTTTCGAGAACAGCCCGGTATTGGCTTTGAGGCGGGCCGCGGTCTCGATACAGCAGGGACAGTTATGTTTGATATTCGATTTCTACGGCCGACTCGTCTCCACAATGAATGAAGAGTTCCCCTTTCGCTGAATTTGAAGATGAAAACTGAAACCAACCACGGCCAGACTTTTCACGACCATCATCATTTCCAGACCAAGAAAACTCGACTCGCCCTCCATCATCTGGAATGCGGTAGTCGATTTGGCCCTCAACTGCTCCGAATACAAAAAAGCCGAGGCCATCTTCATCGAACTGGAAGTATCCGGGCTCGATAAGATCAACAAAGTCTTGATCCCACATTTCCATCCACTTAATTCGCCAGCGTCCAACGACTTTACTCAAACTACCTCCTTAAAACATAACAGTGATTATACGCCCTTCAACATAACACTATTGAGCGCGCCAGCATGATTATTGATGTTATATCGCCACTCAAACAGGCATAAACCACTGTTTCTAATACCTGAATCCGTGAAGCCGGCGCCGACACTTTCCCTATCACCGCCAGCGAGCACTTTTTGATCATTCGCCCCGTGCAAGTTGGCTTTCGCAAGCCCGTTATTGCCAAAACCCACCGTGCTGA
>NZ_JABWCV010000061.1 GCF_013371085.1 Vreelandella maris
CCAGACTCCTTCGGGTTATAGGGTCAAGCAATGAAGCGCACACGGTGGATGCCTAGGCAGCCAGAGGCGATGAAAGACGTGGTAGCCTGCGATAAGGTTCGGTGAGGTGGCAACAACCTGTGACCCGGACATCTCTGAATGGGGAAACCCACTCATCATAAGATGAGTATCGTGCATTGAATACATAGATGTACGAGGCGAACCAGGGGAACTGAAACATCTAAGTACCCTGAGGAAAAGAAATCAACCGAGATTCCCCCAGTAGCGGCGAGCGAACGGGGACCAGCCCTTAAGCATGTGACTGATTAGGCGAACAGATTGGGAAGTCTGGCCGTAGCGGGTGATAGCCCCGTAGTCGAAAATCTGAGCATGTGAAATCGAGTAGGTCGGGGCACGAGAAACCTTGACTGAAGACGGGGGGACCATCCTCCAAGGCTAAATACTCCTGGCTGACCGATAGTGAACCAGTACCGTGAGGGAAAGGCGAAAAGAACCCCGGAGAGGGGAGTGAAATAGATCCTGAAACCGTGTGCGTACAAGCAGTCGGAGCCCACTTGTTGGGTGACGGCGTACCTTTTGTATAATGGGTCAGCGACTTATATTCAGTGGCGAGGTTAACCGTATAGGGGAGCCGTAGGGAAACCGAGTCTTAACTGGGCGACACAGTCGCTGGATATAGACCCGAAACCGAGCGATCTATCCATGAGCAGGGTGAAGGTTGAGTAACATCAACTGGAGGCCCGAACCAGGATCTGTTGAAAAAGATTTGGATGACTTGTGGATCGGAGTGAAAGGCTAATCAAGCTCGGAGATAGCTGGTTCTCCTCGAAAGCTATTTAGGTAGCGCCTCACGTAGTACCGCCGGGGGTAGAGCACTGTTTCGGCTAGGGGGTCATCCCGACTTACCAACCCGAGGCAAACTCCGAATACCGGTGAGTAACGCGTGGGAGACACACGGCGGGTGCTAACGTCCGTCGTGAAAAGGGAAACAACCCAGACCGTCAGCTAAGGTCCCGAAATCCTGGTTAAGTGGGAAACGATGTGGGAAGGCTCAGACAGCTAGGAGGTTGGCTTAGAAGCAGCCATCCTTTAAAGAAAGCGTAATAGCTCACTAGTCGAGTCGGCCTGCGCGGAAGATGTAACGGGGCTAAACCAGGTACCGAAGCTACGGGTTCATCCTTTTAGGATGAGCGGTAGAGGAGCGTCGTGTACGCCAATGAAGGTGGATTGAGAAGTCTGCTGGAGGTATCACGAGTGCGAATGCTGACATGAGTAACGATAAAGGGAGTGAAAAACTCCCTCGCCGGAAGACCAAGGGTTTCTGTTCGACGCTAATCGGAGCAGAGTGAGTCGGCCCCTAAGGCGAGGCCGAAAGGCGTAGTCGATGGGAAACGGGTCAATATTCCCGTACCGGACATGGTTGCGATGGGGGGACGAAGAAGGCTAGGTGAGCCAGGCGTTGGTTGTCCTGGTGAAAGTGAGTAGGCTTGGATCTTAGGTAAATCCGGGATCCTTTAAGGCCGAGACACGAAACGAACTGACCACGGTCAGGAAGTCACTGATGCCACGCTTCCAGGAAAAGCCTCTAAGCTTCAGATCATGTGCGACCGTACCCCAAACCGACACAGGTGGTCAGGGTGAGAATCCCAAGGCGCTTGAGAGAACTCGGGTGAAGGAACTAGGCAAAATGGTGCCGTAACTTCGGGAGAAGGCACGCCGGCGTAGGGTGATGGAACTTGCTTCCTCAGCCCGAACCGGTCGAAGATACCAGGTGGCTGCAACTGTTTATTAAAAACACAGCACTCTGCTAACGCGCAAGCGGACGTATAGGGTGTGACGCCTGCCCGGTGCCGGAAGGTTAAATGATGGTGTTAGCCGCAAGGCGAAGCTCTTGATTGAAGCCCCGGTAAACGGCGGCCGTAACTATAACGGTCCTAAGGTAGCGAAATTCCTTGTCGGGTAAGTTCCGACCTGCACGAATGGCGTAATGATGGCCACGCTGTCTCCACCCGAGACTCAGTGAAATTGAAATCGCCGTGAAGATGCGGTGTACCCGCGGCTAGACGGAAAGACCCCGTGAACCTTTACTATAGCTTCACACTGGACGCTGATGTTGCCTGTGTAGGATAGCTGGGAGGCTTTGAACTCCGGACGCCAGTTCGGAGGGAGCCAACCTTGAAATACCAGCCTGGCATCATTGGCGTTCTCACTCAGGTCCGTTATCCGGATCGAGGACAGTGTGTGGTGGGTAGTTTGACTGGGGCGGTCTCCTCCTAAAGAGTAACGGAGGAGCACGAAGGTACCCTCAGCACGGTCGGACATCGTGCATTGAGTGCAAGAGCATAAGGGTGCTTGACTGCGAGACAGACACGTCGAGCAGGTGCGAAAGCAGGTTCTAGTGATCCGGTGGTTCTGTATGGAAGGGCCATCGCTCAACGGATAAAAGGTACTCCGGGGATAACAGGCTGATACCGCCCAAGAGTTCACATCGACGGCGGTGTTTGGCACCTCGATGTCGGCTCATCACATCCTGGGGCTGAAGTCGGTCCCAAGGGTATGGCTGTTCGCCATTTAAAGTGGTACGCGAGCTGGGTTTAGAACGTCGTGAGACAGTTCGGTCCCTATCTGCCGTGGGCGTTGGATGTTTGAGAAGGGCTGCTCCTAGTACGAGAGGACCGGAGTGGACGACCCTCTGGTGTTCCGGTTGTCACGCCAGTGGCATTGCCGGGTAGCTATGGTCGGACGGGATAACCGCTGAAAGCATCTAAGCGGGAAGCCCCCTTCAAGATGAGACATCCCTGAGGCCTAGAGCCTCCTGAAGGGCCCAGCGAGACCAGCTGGTGGATAGGCACGGTGTGGAAGCGCTGCAAGGCGTTGAGCTAACGTGTACTAATGGCCCGTGAGGCTTGACCCTATAACACCCAAGGGGTCTGCTCAAAATGATGACGTTAAAGGTTGAGAGATCAACAGAAGCCGGATACGCAGCGTGTGGCCTGACGCGATAAGCGCCCAGGCGGCACCATGAGA
The DNA here is from genome assembly GCF_013371085.1 of Vreelandella maris. Lineage (GTDB taxonomy): Bacteria > Pseudomonadota > Gammaproteobacteria > Pseudomonadales > Halomonadaceae > Vreelandella > Vreelandella maris. The sequence goes on from NZ_JABWCV010000061.1 coordinate 3,028, forward strand.
CGCACACAATTGAGCAAGCAACGATAGAAAGCCTGCTCGTCAGCATGATATACCACCCGTTACGCCTGACGACCATAGCACGCGTGAACCACCTGATCCCTTGCCGAACTCAGCAGTGAAACCGCTTAGCGCCGATGGTAGTGTGGGGTCTCCCCATGCGAGAGTAGGTCATCGTCAGGCACCTATACCA
>NZ_JABWCV010000062.1 GCF_013371085.1 Vreelandella maris
CGATTCCTTTTGTGGAAGATACCGCCGTACCGCCGGAGCACTTGGCGGACTTTATTGCCGAATTTCGTGCCGCGCTGGATGCCAGAGGGCTCTCCTACGGGATGTTTGGCCATGTAGACGCCGGCGTACTCCATGTGCGCCCCGCCATCGATATGAAGGATCCAGAGCAGGGAAAACTGATTCGCGCGGTGTCCGATGAAGTCGCCGCGCTTACCCAAAAATATGGTGGCCTGCTGTGGGGCGAACACGGTAAAGGCGTGCGCTCTGAGTACGCGCCTAAATTCTTTGGCGAGCTCTATCCCAGTCTTCAGCGGGTAAAAGCGGCCTTTGACCCCTATAACCAGCTCAACCCTGGCAAAATCGCCTCGCCCGCCGAAAGCGGTGAGCTAATCGCGAAGGATAGCGACCCTGATCTGCTGACGGTCGATGGGGTTCCCATGCGCGGCCAGTTTGACCGCACCATCGACGAGCGCGCCTGGCAGGCCTACGACGCTGCGGTGTACTGTAACGGCAACGGTGCCTGCTACAACTACGATTTAGACGACCCCATGTGTCCATCGTGGAAAGCGACGCGGGATCGCCGCCATTCTCCCAAAGGCCGCGCCAGCCTGATCCGCGAATGGCTGCGCTTGCAGACCCAGGCGGGCATTGACGTCGTCGAGGAGTCGCGGAAGAAGAAAGCCGAGGGCGGTTGGGGGTTTATTAAAAGCTTTCCACTACGGGTGGCGAATACGCTAAGCCGCAAGCAGCACCACGACTACTCCCACGAAGTTTATGACGCTATGGCGGGATGTTTGGCGTGTAAGTCCTGCGCCGGGCAGTGCCCCGTCAAGGTCAACGTGCCCCAGTTCCGTTCGCAGTTTTTAGAGGTCTACCACGGCCGTTACCTGCGCCCGCTGCGCGACTATGTGATTGGTGGCACCGAGTTTATGCTGCCCATCCTGGCCAAGGCGGCGCCGCTGTATAACGCGGTAATTGGCCAACGTTGGGTAGAGCAACTAATGCGCCGCACGCTGGGCATGAGCGATTCCCCGGCGCTCTCGCGGGCCAGTGTTAAAAAGCAGTTGAAGGCCTGGGGCGTCGCCGAGGCAACACCGCTCTCGCTGGCCCTGTTAACCGAACAGCAGCGCGCCAACAGCGTGATACTTGTGCAGGACGCCTTCACCACCCACTTTGAAGCCAAGCTGGTGATGGACGTGGTGGAGCTACTCTCGCGCCTCAATCTACGTGTGTTTGTGATGCCTTATTCGGCTAACGGCAAACCCCTCCAGGTACAGGGCTTCTTGGGCGCCTTCGAGCGCACCGCCGCCAAGCAGGCCGAGCGGCTACGCACCTTGGCCCGCTTTGATATCCCGCTGGTGGGCATCGATCCGGCGATGACGCTCACCTATCGCCAGGAGTACGTCAAAGCGCTAGGCAATGAGGCCGTGCCAGAGGTGCTGATGCTCCAGGAGTGGCTGGCGACCCGCATCAATACGCTAGCGCCCACCCCGCTTAAGCTGACCGACCCCGGCTTTAAGCTGCTCGCCCACTGCACCGAGAAAACCAACGCGCCGGGCAGCCCTAAAGCATGGCAGCAAGTGTTCTCGGCGTTTGGGTTAGAGCTTGAGCTGATGGCCACCGGCTGCTGCGGTATGTCAGGCACTTACGGCCACGAGACCCGCAACGCCGCGACCTCCAAAACGATCTACGCCCAATCGTGGCAGCCCCAGGTGGAGGCACAGGAGAACGCAGGCAAGTTACTGGCCACCGGCTACTCCTGCCGTAGCCAGGTGAAGCGTTACTCTGAACAAGCTCTGGTCCATCCTATTCAGGCGCTACTGTCGCAATTGAAGTCGATATCCCATCTTCAAATTAACAGTATGTAAAAATAGAGCTACAAAATATCCCAAATAATACTTCATAGCTTAATTCAGTTTTGATTTACGGCACAAGTCCTCCTTGAACGTGAGATTCTTAAAACTTGCGTAACTAGATTGAAAAAGCTGTTCAATAGCTACGTCACGATTTGAGCCATCCTCTTTCCCGTCAGCCAGGCGTGTTACTTGTTCAGGGTTTACAGTGAAGCTAAGAGAAGCTGGCTATACGAAATAAGCGTTTCCAAATTTGCACCAGGGGTACAGCCCGAGATCGCACAAAGAAATGATCGACTGGTTTCATCGAATATATCCGCGATGTTGCACTAGCATTTTGTTGCCTTCAGAGGTTAATACTGCTCGCGTATGAGTAAATTCAGTTCAGCCGCCAACACCGTTTTCTGAGATTGGAAAAGCAGGTAAAACGTAGGCCCGAAGAATAGCTACCAAGCACGGTAAGCGATCTACTAACCTTTCAATTACCGTAAAGAGATCCACTATGCACATCTATGCAGACTTCGTTTAGACCGGTAATGACTCTTTCCACTGTCAGGGCAACAGCGTGTTGAGTTCCTCAGCGTTGAGGGAAGGTATTGTCGCGAAGACATGCTGCAAGTAGTCGTAAAGTGACAGGCCATTGGACATGCCAAAGTGCTCGACGACCTGCAGCCGGAAGTGGCGAGCCTAGCGCCCGCTGAGCTTATCCGATTAGAAATGGTGCCGGGCGATGGCCTAACGATCGCTACCTAGCGTGGCTCCATTACCCTTAAGGCAAGGACAGATTCAGGAATGTCTGAGGGGATGGTCTTCGTACCTTTCTGTTAAGAGTAAGCGTCGGTAAACCTGTTGACCAATTCTGCACTCGACCAGTTTGGCAAGATGCCGAAGTTTAAGTAGGCAGAATGCCTGTTAATGCCCACTCGGAAGGCCATATAAATCGAGTTATTCATTAAGCTCTTACTGAAAGCCATGGGGGAAGAAATAGCCCTTGTTCCGATTGGTAAGGCGTTCAATAAAGGGCGTCTTATCGCCTTATTGGGCAGCTTTGTAGTGCTGCTAGGCGGGGCAGAGGAGATGCTTTTTCCGAGGTGGTCATCATGGTTTGTTTGTAAGCGAGCCACTAACCACATCTAGGCAGATGTCGCTTAGACCGGTAATGTCTCTTTCCACTGCCAGGGTAGCAGCGTGTTGAGGTCATCATCGTCGAGGGTGGGCAGGGTCGCGAAGAC
>NZ_JABWCV010000063.1 GCF_013371085.1 Vreelandella maris
GGTCAGCTTTTCAGGTACCATTTTGGAAGCGGCTGTTGGTGCTTGATGGATTGGTTAGGTTCTTGAAATCATAGCACTTTCAGCCGCTTTCTTTTATACCCTGTGAGAAATCCGGGTTAGGACCCACTATTGCAGTCTCATCTACTTACATTGTTCTTTTTATTACGTTTGCCGCTTTTTTGCAGAAGTCGCGTGTAGGTGAGTATTTTGTAAACTTTGCATTTTCAGTTGCTGGTCGCTCGCGTGGAGGACCAGCTAAAGTCGCTGTCTTTGCTTCGGGACTAATGGGCATGATCAACGGCACCTCAGCAGGCAACGTTGTTTCGACCGGCAGCCTAACTATCCCGCTGATGCGACGTGTTGGCTATCCAGCGCGTAGCGCTGGTTCCATAGAGGCCGCTGCCTCCACGGGAGGCCAGATTGCACCGCCAATAATGGGGGCTGGCGCCTTCATCATGGCAGAAGTGACCGGTATACCGTATACCGAGATTGCGATCGCTGCGATTATTCCTGCCGCTCTGTACTTTCTGTCTATTTATTTCATGGTGGATTTGGAAGCTCAACGTAAAGGCATGCGTGGTCTGAGAAGTGCTGAATTACCGAAGCTTCGCCCTTTGCTTAAACAAGCTTACCTTTTTATCCCTATCATTATTCTGATTAGTACATTATTTATGGGCTACTCCGTTATTAGGGCGGGCACTTTAGCTTTAGTCTCCGCCGCAATGGTGTCATGGCTGACACCACACTGGATGGGGCCAAAAGCAATTTTGGGTGCTTTAGCACTGTCAGCGAGAATGGTTATTCCATTGGTGGCTGTCTGCGCCTGTGCAGGCGTGGTGGTAGGTGTTATCGCCTTAACAGGTGTCGGTGCACGCTTCGCCTCACTGATGCTTGATATCGCCGATAGCAGCCAATTTCTTGCGCTACTTTTCGCGATGATGATAAGCATCTTACTCGGGATGGGCATGCCTACTACAGCTGCTTATGCAGTCGCGGCTTCCGTAATTGCTCCTGGGTTACAGCAGATAGGTATTGATCCGCTGATTGCGCACTTCTTTGTCTTCTATTACGCAGTCATCTCTGCTATTACGCCACCCGTTGCACTTGCTTCTTACGCTGCAGCAGCCATTGCTAATACTGATCCACTCAAAACATCCTTAACCTCGTTTAAGTTTGGCCTCGCTGCTTTTGTGGTCCCCTTCATGTTTTTCTATAGCCCTGCCATCCTCATGCAAGGTAATTGGCTAGAAATTACACGCGTTGTCATAACTGCTTCTATTGGTATTTACTTACTATCAGCTGCGGTACAAGCATGGATGTTCGGTGCATTAAGTAAGCCTTTGCGCTTAATTTCTTTAGTTGCTGGTCTAACAATGCTAGCAGGCGGAATCACTACCGACCTGATTGGCATTCTTTTGGGGGCGCTGGTGATGGGCTATCAACTCAAATTGAAAAGAGATCACTCACAGCCTCTGGTCAGCTAGCGTGAGCTAATAGATAACCGACATGTATGCTTTTTAATAGGGAGTAATAATGGCGAACTATAGCTTCGAAGGCTTACAACCCAAAATTTCAGCCAGTGCTTACGTTCATCCTTCAGCAGTTATCATCGGCGATGTTGTCATCGATGATGGTTGCTATATTGGACCGGGAGCCAGCCTTCGAGGCGATTTTGGACGTATCATTATGAAGCGCGACGCAAACCTCCAAGATAACTGCGTTGTGCATGGCACTATCGGTTCTGAGACTATAATCTGCTCTCGCGGACATATTGGTCATGGTGCCGTAGTGCATGGTTGTATTCTTGAAGAAGATGTCTTGGTAGGTATGAACGCTGTAGTGATGGATGACAGTGTTATTGGAGCACGCTCTATTATTGGTTCGTGCGCTATGGTAAAGGCCAATTTCACTTGTTCGCCAGAATCTCTCATAATAGGAATACCTGCCAAAGTAGTAAAGACCCTCACTTCATCAGAACTTAAGAACAAACGTCAGGCTACGCAACGCTATATCGACCTCGCGAAACGCTCATTACAAAGTATGAGGTTATGCTAAGCAATGGCTTTTTCACCATTAATTAGTGCTGACGTCCTTCAGTATAATCTTGACCAAGGTCAAGATATGATGATATTAGATTGTCGCGCAAGTTTGACGGACGCAAATGCGGGCAGACGTGCCTGGCAAAATGCACATTTACCTCAAAGCCAATATTTTGATTTACATAGAGATATGGCAAGTGAAGACTCAAGCCAAGGCCGTTTTCCACTACCAATAAAAGAAACATTTACTAAGAGATTGCAATCGTTTGGCATCACATCCTCGCAGGCGATTGTGTTACTAGATGATGCAGGAGGAACACTAGCTGCAGCCAGAGCGTGGTGGCTATTATATATCTGGGCAGGCCATCCTAATGTAAAAATTCTCGATGGTGGCCTTGCAGCTTGGCGTTCAATTGGAGGCCAACTTGTTGACAGTAGCGCGAAAATAACTCAAGCAAGCTGTGATGTATCAGCTGTTTCCGATTGGACTCCTTCATATAACAATAATCAGCTTATTTCTGCAGAAGAAATTATTGCTCGCCCGGACTTACGCTTGACTGATGCCCGCTCTTTTGACAGATTCACTGGTAAACATGAGCCATTAGATTCTGTAGCGGGACATATTCCTGGTGCAGACTGTCGCCCGTCAGCTTTCAATTTAACCAACGATGGTTATTTTAAATCCTCAAAGCAATTACGTCAGGAGTTAACGCGTAGAGTTTCTGAAGTGGTCTATTGTGGCGGGGGTGTAGCAGCTTGCCATACTATTTTTTGTTATTATATTGCTGGCCTGCCTATACCTAAACTTTACATCGGTTCATGGAGTCATTGGATAAGAGATAAGACTCGCCCTATAATTCGCACTAAGTACCTGATCTAAAGTTTTCGTGTAATATCCATGCCAGGATTTCTGACACGGACAGAACCATGGAAAAACGCTTCGTTGCCCCTCTCACTGAACCTGAACAACAGACGCTGACCTC
>NZ_JABWCV010000064.1 GCF_013371085.1 Vreelandella maris
ATAGATGGCATCTTCAAGCGCTTCGTCGACCAGTGCATACCATTGCTGAAGGAAGTAGATCCGCAACATCTGTCCCAGGAACCGTTCCCGGCGGGTGACCTTCTTATTGTTCTGGTGCTCAGCCTGAGCAAACGAGATCTGTTTCATCGAGAACTCTGGCGGGTAGTGGAAAACTGTATTTTGCCCTGCCGGTGGCACTTAGGCAGCAACGGTCGTATTTATGCAGTGTTTCCTTAAAAGAGGCTCGCAGTAGGCTTGCTTCTACTAGAGTTTATTTCAAAATAATTACCTCAATAATTTGAAAGCCTGAGTTAAAGCAAATGAATTTCTCCATAGAAGTTCACGTCGAGCCGGAGCGCTCGCCCCGGCTGGCTTAGAGCTTAGCTGGCCATTGCGGCACATTCTTCAGCGCAGCGGTGACAAGCTTGGGCACACTCTTGGCAGTGGGATGCATCATGTTTTTCACACTCATCACCACATTTCTTACAAATGTCGGCACATAGACGGCAGATCTCGTGCGCAAACTCACTTTCTTGTGCCATAAATGAGGCGGCTAACCGACAAATTTGAGCACATTGCATGTTAAGGCGAATACATTCCGCCATCATTTTTACGTTGTCTTCTTTTAGACACTCAGTTGCACACTTGTCGCAATAAGCAGCGCATATGTGACAAGCTTCAATGCAGTTTTCGTATTTTTTGAAGTCCATCTCGGTTCTCCATTTATTAAATCAAATTTTATTTACCATAGTTCTTGCTTGGCATAATAAAGCTAGAACAACCTAAAAGATAAATCAAGGAAAGGGAACCTGGTAACTAATCAAAAAATATAAAAATAAACCAGGTAGCTGTGCGTTACTTGCCGTAATTTTTATTATTCAGCTAGGATTCAGGAAGGCCTACTATAATAAATTTTTTGTCAAAAAAACACTGAAACGTTCGCTGCGCTTGTAAGTTACCTCGCCACGAGCTCCTAATTAAAGCAATTAGTCCGGATTTCTCATAGCCTCTCAGCCAGTACCGAACTCAGGCTGTAACACCGCTAAACATCTACTGGCTAGACTTACATTGGCTACTTTTTAATCACTTTCCGTCGTTCAGACACACTTCCCCCTTCCCCCCATTGCGTCGGGCCGGGGGGCGCCCGAGCAGTCAGTTCGGCACCAACCGCCTGACGAGGTTGGATAGCGCCGTTTTATAAGGATAGCTGTCACTCATCAGCACTCGGATGCGGCACGTATTGCGGATGATGACCGCCCCCACTTTGATGAGCTTGAGCCTCAGGTTGCTCGGGCTCATGCGCGCGAAGGACGTTTTCTTCAGGTAAGTCCGTAACCGCTCGAACAGCGTATAGGCGAAGCCTGACAAGATTAGCCGCATCAGCCGCCACTGATTGGCCCACCAGTGCGTACTGGAGGTCCGGTCAGCGAACAGGCTCAGTTGTTGATCTTTGATTCAGTTTTCCATGTTGTCTCGAGCAAGTACTGCGCGTAGTAAAGCTTGAAGCTGTCATCGTAACGGGAACTGATGATAAACCGGGGGTTGGAGCCCAGCTCGCTCTCTTCTAGACGAGCCACCACTCAGCGTGGGCATTGCCAGGAGTGGGCTTGATACGGGAAGCGGAACGTCCCTGCCACTTTTTCTCCCACCTGCCATTGGGTTTTGCGTACCAGCATCATGGGCACATCCACTTCCTTGAGCAGTCGGTTGTTCTTGGCGATTCCCACGATGTAGTCGACGTGATGCCGATCGCACCAGTTCAGCATCTGGGGACGACAAAAGTGGCTATCACCTCGTAACACGATACGGGTATCAGGCCAATATTGACGGATAAAGCGTACCAGTAGTGAGAGGATGGTCCAGCTATGGCGGCTGTCGCTTCGGTCACTGGTGCGCAGATAGCTCACCAGTAAGTGGCGACCACAGAAGACATACAGCGGGAAGTAGCAATGGTGGTCGTAGTAGCCGTTGAAGAACTTGCCCGGCTGCTCGCCGTGAACCGGGATATCAGTACCATCAAAGTCCAGCACGATTTCTGTCGGTGGCTCCTCGTGCTGCTCGATGAAGTGGTGCCACAGCACCTCATGGGCCTTCACTATTGCTTGCCAATCGGCGTGCTGTTCCACCCGGCACAGCGTCGACTTGCCCGCCAGCGCCTCCACTTCACCGAGCGCCGTCTGAAGCGCCTGGTCATAACGTAGGGCCTCATGGTCGTTGAAATCTTCGTAGCCAGCAGCGACACCGAACACCCGCTGACGAACCAGAGTGTCGAGCTTATGACGAATCTGTTCCGGTGCGCGGGGATCATGAAGCACGGCGGCCAAGCGGCGTGTCAGGCGATACTGTTTATCGACTTCACGAAGCAGGAGTAATCCGGCGTCTGACGTAATGTGGCCCCCAGAGAAGTCGGCTTCAATTTGGCGGCGTGAGAATGGCTAGAAGGTGAGCTTTTCAGGTACCATTTTGGAAGCGGCTGTTGGTGTTTGATGGATTGGTTAGGTTCTTGAAATCATAGCTCTTTCAGCCGCTTTCTTTTATACCCTGTGAGAAAACCGGGCTAGAGTAATTAACATAAAAATTAAATCTATTAATTTTTGGAACGCTAGCAGCCAGCATTTTTTCGGTTCTTCGTTACTTCATGTGGATTTAGCCTGATCGAATAGGCGGCCCGCCGGGCTGCCAATCAGATAGATCATGGCGATGAAGTTAGCCTCGTTCCGATAGCCACGTGCGCGTGACCGAGCCGCCTGAAAAAGGCCGTTCATCCCTTCCAGTCTTGCGTTCGTCAGTCCCGAGTGCCAGCGCCTAACCACTGCTTCCGCGTGCCGCTCAAGTGTCGCCAAGGCCTTTCCCATCGGCTTCAGTAGTGACTTTTCAGAAACCGCCGCTTGCATAACTTTGA
>NZ_JABWCV010000065.1 GCF_013371085.1 Vreelandella maris
GAAGTACACCTGGCTGCCCTTGAGTGCCTATCTCTCGTTTGAACGTCTACATGAAGAGGTACACCGCTTACTCGGTGGTTACGGAACTGATCACGCGATTAATTTTGAATAGGCACTTACAAAACGCGCCTAAGTGAGTTACTAAAACAGTTTTATAATGGATAATAGGTATATTTTTAACTACCTCCAATTGCGGCCTCTTCTATCGTGCGCTTAAGCGTCCTCCCACAACAACAACACTGAGACTGCTGCTCGCGATTATGTGCGTTAATTGAGATCTGAAACTGAGGGGTTCTTGTAGCCACCTTAGCTGAAATGACGGACTGGGCTTCAAGTTCGCCATCTCCACAGAAAGCTCCGCCCTCCCGATTGAAATCCAAGCTCAATAGCATTGTAAAGCGCCGTTTATAGAAAAACGACTGCCTGCAACAAGGCATTGCACATGCTAAATTTTCATAAAAAATCTTTATAATCAACAACATTTAAATATCAAGAAAAACTGATATATGTAATAAATATGATAACTATATGCAAACCATATTTGTTATCTATTCATACAGTGCATAAGTTATGAGCTGTTACTTAGATTTATGGGTAGCTTTATAGCTAACATTTTTAATAATTAACGGCAGGGAACATCATGAAATTTCCTAAGAAAAAAATAGCATTTATCTCTTCTATAGGTTTACTTGCTTACGCAAACACTGCGATTTCAGACGAAATAACGCTTCGCGTTGGCTCAGGGCATCCTATAGGTTTATTAGCCTATACTGAAACAGCGCATAGCTTCTTCGCACCAGAGCTAAAAAGAAGGGTTGAAGAAAGAACCGATCATACAATTAGAATCCAAGAGCTCCATGCTGGCGCTGTTGCGAGTGTAACAGAAGTACTTGATGCTACTCGAGATGGTTTATTAGATATTGGCTTTGCAAGTTTAATATTTGAGCCTTCAAATGCCTTTTTACATAATTTCACTCTATTCTTACCGTTTGGCACGCCAGATGGTCACCAGGCAACACAAGCAGGACGTGCCACACTTGAAGCTTTCCCAGAGCTAATTGATTATTTTGAAACCGATTTTAATCAAAAATATTTAACTGGTAGCTGTTTAGAAAATTACGGATTAGGTACTAATTTTGCCTGGTCTGATTTTGAAGAATTGCAAGGTAAAAGAATTGCTGGAGCAGGAGTAAACTTAGACTGGATTGCAGGCGCAACGCCCGTCACTTCAAATTTGAATGAGGCCTATCAATCAATTCAAACAGGAGTCTATGAAGGTTATATTAGTGCCGTGCCATGGTGGGCTTCATTCAGTCTATACGAAGTTGCTGATTACTTCACTCTTGTTAATTTTGGGGCACAGTATGTTAACTCCGTTACCATTAATTTAGATACATGGAATCGGCTACCGGAAGATGTACAAGAAATTTTACAAGAAGTTGCTTTAGAATATGAACAAGCAACAGCTGATTTATGTGTTGCAAGCGAGCAAGAAGGTATTGCTAAACTTAAAGCTGAAGGCGTCGAAGTTCGAGAAATTAATGAACAGGCTAAAGAAGATTGGGCAAACGCGCTTAGCGAATTTCCTAACCGTATGGCGCAAGAAGCTAATACCCGTGGCCTGCCGGGCTCCGAAGTAATGAATTTTTATATGGATCAGTTAGAGGAACTGGGCTACGAATGGCCACTGCGGTATGAAATCGATTAACAAGTCCTATGTTAGGAGGGCATTGCCCTCCTAAACATTAACGCGATATTTCGTATCCAGAGTAGCCATTATGCTGATAATAAATTTAGCAAAAAAAATTGACATTTTACTATCGTGGGTAAGCAAATCTTTAATGATAGTGTCAGCCATCGCCCTCTCTTTATTAGCGCTACTAATCGGAGCAGATGTACTCAGTCGGTTACTCTTAAATAAATCTATTGTAGGGGTAGCAGAAGTTGTAGCAAATACGCTGTTAATTATAGCATTTCTGCAGCTCTCTTACACAGTGAGAATAGGTGGACTTCTCAGAACAGAGCTGACGGATACATTTGCACCTAGAATAGTTTCAAGAACATTATGGCTAATTGGCTATTTATTAGGTGCAGTATTGTTTTCCCTCATTGCTTATTACTCATGGGATCCAATGGTAAGTGCCTGGGTAAGAAAAACATTTGAAGGGCATGCGAGTTTGCGCGTTCCGACGCTCCCATCCCGTTTTGCCATCGTTGTTTGTTCAGCATTTGCAGTTATCAACTTTATTTCCCTAGCCATTAGATCCGTGCTTGTCATTGTGACTGGCGACGACCGCTATATAACGCAAATGAAAGAAGAGGAGGTGCATCTTGGATAGCACCCTGTTAACCCTGATTTTAGTATTTTCGTTACTGGGTAGCGTACTGATAGGCATTCCTGTTGTAATTTGTTTAGGTTTGTCAAGTTTTCTTGGCCTTGCCTATATAATGGGAAATTACGATATAGCTGGCTCGCTACTCTCAAGCTCTGCTTACGGGGCAATTAAATCCTACGTATTTGCCACCATACCGCTATTTGTGTTGCTCGGTGAGATACTCTCTAAGTCAGGGGCAGCGTCTGATTTATTTCGTATTGTTGACCGAACCTGCCGTCGTCTTCCGGGCCGTCTCGCCTTAGCAACAGTAGGTGGAAATACGGTATTTGGCGCCGTAACCGGGGTTTCAATTGCGTCGGCTGCTACCTTCTCAAGAATTGCCTACCCTGAAATGGTGCGTGCTAATTACAATAAAAGTATTGCCTTAGCCTGGATTTCTCATAGTACCTCAGCCAGTACCGCACTCAGGCTGTAACACCGCTAAACACCTACTGGCTCGACTTACATCGGCTACTTTTTAACCACTTTCCGGCGTTCAGACACA
>NZ_JABWCV010000066.1 GCF_013371085.1 Vreelandella maris
CAGCGTGTTGAGGTCATCATCGTCGAGGGTGGGCAGGGTCGCGAAGACATACTGTAAGTAGTCGTAAGGCGAGAGACCATTGGCTTTGGCGGTTTCGATCAGGCTGTAGATCGCCGCACTGGCATGAGCGCCGCTCGGAGTATGGCTGAACAGCCAGTTTTTACGGCCGATGACGAATGGACGGATGGCGTTCTCCGCCGGATTGTTGTCCAGCGGGATCAGGCCATCGTCCAGGAACCGGGTCAGCCGGGGCCACTGGTTATCCAGGTAGTGCAAGGCTTTACCCAGTGCACTTTTGGGCAGCACCTGGGCCAGTGACTTGTCGAGCCAGGTGCGCAGTTGAGCGATTAACGGGCGGCTCTTCTGTTCACGCAGCGCGTGACGCGCCTCGGGCTCAAGGGCCTTCGCCTGTTTTTCCACGCCGTATAGCTTACGGATCTGGTTCAGCGCCCAGTCCGCTTTGCCGGTTTTGTTTTTGGGCTGCACTTTCTGGGCCTCAACGAACTTACGCCGGGCATGTGCCCAGCAGCCCGCATGGGTGAGCCCGTTACGGCGCACGACCTCGGCGTAGCCTTCATAGCCATCGGTGATTAAGCGCCCCGCATAGTCGCCTAGCAGATCAACGGGCACCCGTCCGGCGCGGCTGGCCGCGTAGTCGAACAAGACCACCTGCTGGCCCGGCGGGCCACCGCGCTGCACCCACATATACGAGGTGGCACTGGCGGCACGATCCGCTTCTTGATTAACCTGGAGCGTCGTCTCATCCATGTGGATCAGCGGGGCGTTTAAGAGGTGTTGGCGCAACGCGTCGATCAGCGGGATGATCCGTTCTCCCGCCTGCACCATCCAGCGTGCCAGGGTATTGCGGGGGATCTCGGCGCCATGGCGGGCAAAGATCTGGCTTTGCCGATAAAGCGGTAGCGCGTCCTGGTATTTAGCCGTCGCGATATAGGCGAGCAGCGTGGCGCTGGCATTGCTCTTGGGCAACAGCTTGGCCGGCGCTGGGGCGGTGTTGACGCCCTCTTCGCACAGCGGGCAAGCATATTTGCGTCGCACATGACGGATCACCTCGATCCGGGCGGGCACCACGTGCAGCTCTTCGCTGACCTCTTCACCGATCACCTTTAGCGCGGTGCCGTCATCGCGGCAGTGGCGAGCATCATTGGGCAGTTCATGGATGACCTCGACACGTGGGAGTTCTGGGGGTAGCGCCACACGCCCGCCGCGCGTGCGACGCTTGGCAGGCGTAGCGGTGTCGATCGTCGCGTCATCAGCGGTGGCGTCGCTACCCGCTGCATCTTCCTCGTCCACCGCCACTTCCGCTTCATTGATCAGCAGATCCCGCTGGTCGACACGGTACTTTTCGGTGGAAGGACCGAACTGACGCTCCAGGGCAAGCCGGAACTGCTCAAACAGCGACTGTTTGGTAGCCTCCCACTGCGCTTCCTTTTTCTCCATCAACGCCAACAGCCGCGCATTTTCAGCGTCAGCAGCGGCCAGCTTGCGCTCAAGCTGGGTAACCGTCGGTGAGGAGGAAGGGGCGTTTTTCATACCACTTAGTGTACCAAAAACGTCGCTAAAACAAGAGCGCTACGGCTATCCAACCCGCTGAAAATCCAACGCTTTGTGAGGCTGCATAGCCTTCAGGTTATAGCCATCCAGCAACCAGTTAAGTTCTTGACCCGTTAGCGTCACGGTCTTGTCCTTCAGGTGCGTTGGCCATTTAAACCGCTCACGCTCCAAGCGCTTGTACCACACCACAAAGCCGTTACGTTCCCAGAACAGCAGCTTCACTTTATCGCGCTGGCGATTACCGAACACGAACAGCGCTTGATCAAACGGGTTCAAGGCCATGGCTTCCTGAACCAGTAATGCTAATCCATCAATTTGCTTGCGCATATCGACGGGTTCTCGGCACAGGTACACCCTCAAATCAGTGCTTGGGCGTATCATGCGACGACCTCCACCGCGACAAACCGCGCGGGACGACAACGCGGTGGCACGGGGAAGCCTTGCACGATTAACCGATTTTCCCAGGCCATCAGGTCGGCTAACGTCACGGCTTGCGCTTCAGCATACGCGCTTAACGGCATCTGCAACGCGGCGGCATAAGACAGGTGCCCTAACCAAAATGCTTGAGTGGAATTGAGGTCGCGACTCATGATGATCTCCAATGCTAAAGAGACCACCAGTGTGATCAG
>NZ_JABWCV010000067.1 GCF_013371085.1 Vreelandella maris
CGGATGCTGTTGCCGTAGAAACCGCATGAAAGCAGGATCAGGCCTTTCTCGCGGGCTTTGGCGCAGAGCGCGGCGGTGAGTTGCGGGTCGGGCTTGCCGTCGCTGTTGAGCAGTTCAAACGCTGCCATGGCGCCTAACTGGCGGCCGTGGGCGACGGCGGGGAAGCGTTCTTCCCATACGGCAAAACGCTCGGCCAGCATTTTGCCCATCTGCTCGCTGCGGGCGAGGATATCTTCTTCTTCAATGGCCTCAATCACCGCCAGGGCCGCCGCGCAGGAGAGCGGGTTGCCGCTGTAGGTGCCGCCTAGGGAGTTGGGGCCGGAGGCGTCCATAACTTTGGCGCTACCTACTACTGCAGAAAGCGGCATGCCGTTAGCGAGGCTTTTCGCGGTGGTGAGAATGTCCGCTTCGATGCCGCTATGCTCCAGCGCAAACAGCTTGCCGGTACGGGCAAAGCCTGACTGCACTTCGTCGGCGATCAGCAGAATGCCGTGCTCGTCGCACAAGGCGCGCAGCGCTTTCAGGTAATCCGGTGAGGCGATGTAGAAACCGCCTTCGCCCTGTACCGGTTCAATCACGATGGCCGCCGTGCGGTGCGGGGCGATATCGGTTTTGAACAGCGTGCGAATGGCGTTCAGCGAGGCTTCTTCGCTGATGCCGTGCAGCGGGTTGGGGAACGGGGCGCGGAACACGTCGCCCGGCATTGGGCCGAAGTCATTCTTGTAGGGCAGCACCTTGCCGGTCATCGCCAGGGTCATCATGGTGCGGCCGTGGAAGGCGCCATCGAACGTGATGATGCCGGTGCGGCCAGTGGCGGCGCGGGCGATCTTCACGGCGTTTTCCAGCGCTTCGGCACCGGTGTTCACCAGCATGGCCTTGCGCTCGGGGCCACGCACGGGGGTGAGTTCGCAGAGCTTTTGGCACA
The DNA here is from genome assembly GCF_013371085.1 of Vreelandella maris. Lineage (GTDB taxonomy): Bacteria > Pseudomonadota > Gammaproteobacteria > Pseudomonadales > Halomonadaceae > Vreelandella > Vreelandella maris. Next base: position 926 of record NZ_JABWCV010000067.1, read on the forward strand.
GCTGCACGTAGGGCGCGTAGGAGATCACCGCAGCGCTGGTGTGCATCACTTTCTTGAGCTGTGCTTCGACCGCCGCGACGATTTTCGGGTGGCGGTGGCCCAGGTTGAGCACGCCAATGCCGCCCGCAAAATCGATCCAGCGGTTGCCGTCGGCGTCCCACAGCTCGGCGTTTTCGGCGCGCTCGGCAAACTGGGTGGTCGGCGTGGCGGCACCATTAGCCACGAAGCGGTTTTTCAGGTCGTTCAATTCTTGGTTCGTCATCATCGTTCTCTTTATAAACCGCCAACGCAGACGTATTTCAGTTCAGTAAACTCATCCAATCCGTGGTGAGAACCTTCGCGGCCCAGCCCAGACTCTTTCACACCGCCAAACGGTGCCAGCTCGGTAGAGATCAAGCCTTCATTGACGCCCACCATGCCGTACTCCAGCTGTTCCATGGTGCGCCAGATGCGGCGGTAATCCGTGGCGTAGAAGTAGGCCGCCAGGCCGAACGGTGTGTCGTTGGCCATCTGGATGGCTTCTTCGTCTTTCTTGAAGCGGAACACCGGCGCCACGGGGCCGAAGGTCTCTTCATCGGCCACGGCCATCTCGGTGGTGACATCGGCCAGCACCGTGGGCGTGTAGAAGCGCTCACCGGCAGCGTGGAGTTTGCCGCCGCACATAAGACGTGCGCCTTTACCTTGGGCGTCGTCTACGTGGCGCTGCACTTTATCGATTGCCGCTTGGTTGATGAGCGGGCCGATAATGCTGCCATCTGCCAGGCCATCGCCGACTTTCAGGCCGTTCACACGCTCGGTGAGTTTAGCGACGAACGCATCGTAAATGCCGTCCTGCACCAAAAAGCGGTTGGTGCAGACACAGGTTTGCCCAGCGTTACGGAATTTGGAGGCGATGGCGCCATTAACAGCGGCATCTACATCGGCGTCGTCAAACACGATAAACGGCGCGTTGCCGCCCAGCTCCATGGCGGTTTTCTTCACCGTGCTGGCGCACTGGGCGAGCAGGTGTTTGCCCACCGGGGTGGAGCCAGTGAACGAGACTTTGCGCACTCGGGGGTCGGTGGTGAGCACTTCACCCACGGCCGCGGGTTTGGAAGCGGTGACCACGTTGATGGTGCCCGC
>NZ_JABWCV010000068.1 GCF_013371085.1 Vreelandella maris
CGTTGCGCCAAAAATAATTGCTTTAAATTTCATGGTGGTTTACTCCGTTGGTTATTTACAATTTAATAATAACCTTAGAGTATGAATTGAAGCTGAATTTAGTGGTTTTTTAGCAAAAAAAACGCCACCTTCCGGTGGCGCAAGTTATAGAGTGCTTAACGATTTAAAATATTAACCTGACACCTGCCACCACGCCGGTATCTTCGGTATTATTCCCGCCAGCACGAGAAAGGTCAGCGGTATCGCCATACTCTTTTACCCAGTAAGCGCCCACGTAAGGCGCAAAGCGTCTGGTCACTTCGTAGCCCAGGCGCATGCCGACACGCACTGAGTTAAGGCCCTCACCCACACCAAACTCCTTAACTTCGCTGGCAGCTACGGCAATTTCGGTACGCGGCTGTAGGTAGAGCCGCTGAGTCAGGCGCAGATCGTACTCGCTTTCCAGGCTGGCGGAGATATCGCCTTCATCGCTTATCATCAAGTCGAGATCGGTCTCGAAGCGATAGGGGGCGAGCCCCAATAGGCTGATGACGCCGAAATAGCGTTCGGGATAGTCATTCGTAGCGATACCGCCCTGATAACCGATGCCGCCCTGAAGTTCCCAGAAGTCGGCAATCAAACGACTATAAAGCAGGTTGAGGGACTCGAATTCTGCATCTTCGCCATCGCCCTGGACGTTTTCGCCTTCGCCTTCCACGTATAGGCGATTGAAATCACCGCCATACCAGGCCTGGAAATCCCAGACCAAGGCATCCCCCCCCTTGTCGGGCGAAGCATATTCCAAGCGATCGACCCGTACCGTGGTCATCGGGTGCTCCACGACCGGTGACGGCCAGCCGGCCGGGGCGTCATAGCCGTCTTCGGCTTGAGCAGTCGTGGCGGCGGCCATGCCGAGGGCGGCGCTGGCGAGGGTTAAGTAGTGCTTGGTTTTCATACTGCCTCCTTAAGAAACCTGAACAACGCGGAACATGCCGGCATCCATGTGATAGAGAAGGTGGCAGTGGAACGCCCAACTGCCCTCGGCGTCTGCAGTGATCAGCGCAGACACGCGCTCGCCGGGCTTCACGTTCAAGGTGTGTTTGCGCGGAATCAATTCACCCTGGCCGTTTTCCAGCTCCATCCACATGCCGTGGAGGTGGATAGGATGCTCCATCATGGTGTCGTTAATCAGAATTAGGCGCAGCCGCTCATCTTTCTCAAAATGAATAGGGCCGGTCACTTCGCTAAACTTCTTACCGTCGAACGACCACATATAACGCTCCATATTGCCGGTCAGGTGCAGCTCAAGCTCACGGCCTGGCTCACGGCGATCAGGCCATGGTGTGAACGCTTTGAGATCCCGGTAAACCAATACGCGTCGTTCGTCAGGATCAATGCCGATTCCCGCCTGGTTATAGCGAGAGCCCGGCTGAGCTTCACCGGCGAGAAGCAAACCATTTGCGCCTATTTTGGCCTGCTCGGCTGCCATCCCCCCCATAGTAGAGTGATCCATGCCTTGCATGTTGGACATACCGGAGTGATCCATCCCAGCCATGCTGGAATGATCCATCCCCGACATGTTGGACATGCCAGAGTGATCCATCCCCGACATGTTGGACATGCCAGAGTGATCCATCCCCGCCATGTTGGAGTGATCCATACCGCCCATACCGTGGGCACCCATGGCTTCCATGCCGCGGTCGGCAATTTGGCGGCGCTTGGGAATCTCCGCCTGCATGCCTTCACGCGGGGCTAGCGTGGCGCGAGCGTAGCCACTCCGATCCATGGCTTCGGCGAAGATGGTATAGGCTCGATCATCTTCTGGTGAAACAAGCACATCGTACGTTTCCGCCACGCCAATACGGAACTCATCAACAGGCACGGGTTGCACTGGCTGGCCATCGGCGGCCACCACGGTCATCTTCAGGCCAGGTATACGGACATCGAAGTATGACATGGCCGAACCGTTAATCACGCGTAGCCGTACCCGCTCACCGGCCTTGAACAGCGCGTTCCAGTTTTCCTGGGGGGAGTGGCCGTTGAGCAGG
>NZ_JABWCV010000069.1 GCF_013371085.1 Vreelandella maris
GAAGTACACCTGGCTGCCCTTGAGTGCCTATCTCTCGTTTGAACGTCTACATGAAGAGGTACACCGCTTACTCGGTGGTTACGGAACTGATCACGCGATTAATTTTGAATAGGCACTTATTGCCGCGCCTATGAAGATGAGCGTAATGCCTCCAATAGCAGTGAAAAAGCGGGCGATGGTTGACGTCGATTTGGATAATAGAGATGAAATCCAGGGAAGTAAGGGCACCAATCATCTAACACTTGAATTAGCTGCCCAGATTTAATGTATTCCTCCACCATATCTTCTGGGACGAAACCTAACCCTACGCCCGCTAACGTGGCATTTATTTGTTGTTGAGTATTGTTGACGATAAGTTGTCCCTCTGTCGATACGTTCATTGCATGGCCTTTCTTCTCAAATTCCCACATATATAAACCACCGTGGGTTGGAAACCGGAAATTAATACAATTATGTTCAGTCAACTCATGGGGGTCTTTTGGCTGTGAATAATGCTCAAAATAATCTGGTGCTGCTACAACAACCATCCGCATATTAGGGCCTATACAAGTAGCTATCATATCTTTCGCGACGCGTTCGCCAAGCCGGACACCTGCATCAAACCGTTCAGAGACAATATCCGTTAATCCATTATCTACATTGATCTCAACTTGAATATCTGGGTACTCCTTTAAAAACGGTTGTAGCTTAGGTATTAAAATATAATCGGCAGCGTGGCTGCTACTTGAAAGCCTGATAGTACCTGCTGGCTTGTCACGTAGTTCGTTGAGGGCGGTTAGCTCTGACTGAATGTCTTCAAAGCAAGGACCTATGGTGCGAATTAACCGTTCACCTGCGTTGGTAGGTGAGACGCTTCTTGTGGTACGCATTAACAAGCGGATGCCCAACCTTTCTTCTAAACCGCGCATGGCATGACTAAGAGCCGATTGTGATACACCTAGCTCTGCAGCGGCCCGCGTGAAGCTGCCCTTTTTGGCGACCATGAGAAATGCGTGTAAATCATTGAAATTATCGCGCGACATTGATGAATTTCCTTCATTAGCTCATCCATATTTTGCTATCTAATCATAAAAATTGCCTTTTGCTAAAGTCTTATCACTACTTTTTGCACCGCTACTAGCTGTTACGGAGCTGATGGGTAGGCCATAGCACAACGCTCCAGCATGCGCTGTATCGCCATCGCTGCCTCACCCTATTCAGGACACCTGAATATTATGAGCCATGCCCGCTAATTGCAGGTTAAGAATAGATGCCTTGGTTTAAGGAGTGAATAATGTCGTCAAGTGAGTCGGCTGACAGCCGCTTAATTAATGGTCACCCCAGCGCAGTGCTGGGTGTAGTGTTAATCAGTTATTTAATGATTGTTCTCGATATCTCCATTGTCGTAACGGGACTGCCTGAGATGCGCGATGATCTCGGCTTTACTTCAGTGGGACTGTCGTGGGTACAAAATATCTACACGCTTTTTTTTGGTGGTTTTTTATTATTAGCCGCGCGCGCAGGCGATCTGTTGGGCCGTAAGAGAATGTTGCTAGTAGGCCTATGGATATTTACCTTGTCATCGCTTGCGATAGGTTTGGCACAAACACCGTACTGGCTGATTATCGCGCGGGGGATACAAGGCATAGGGGCGGCTATTTTAGCGCCTTCAGTATTAGCGCTTATCTCAACGACCTTTCCAGAAGGGCCTGAGCGGACGAGGGCATTGGCGTATTATTCGATGGTAGCGGGGGGCGGTGCTAGGTTCTGTCTGAAAAGTCATAAATGTTACGCTATCTCCGTTCATTGAGCAGGAGGGCGATATGACAGGCCGTTACGAGCTTTCTGATCAGCGTTGGCAGATGATCGAGGACATCGTT
>NZ_JABWCV010000006.1 GCF_013371085.1 Vreelandella maris
GAATTACCTGATCAAATTGTTAAAGAGCTGTTTCGCTGTCCTGGTTACTGTGAAAGCAACCTGGCGAGCCGTTGACTTGGCTTGCCGCAGCGAGGAAGGCGTATTCTACGCATTTCCTGGTGGTTGTCAAGGGCGTTATTTTCGATGCAAACCTGACCACATCCAAAACCGCTAACTACCTGACAAACCGAAGGTTTTCACCTTCATTTACCGCTGGTAACGCTTGGCGTCCCCGGCAGCGGATGCGTACTTTACGGATTCGCGGCCGGGTTGGCAAGGGCTTTTGTAGAAAAATTACAGATTAGCCGCTCCTAGTGGATTAAACCCCTTCGGCGCCAACCTCGTTGGCGGTTACACTAGTCTCATCTACCACATTGCTGAGGTCCGCCATGAGCCACCACCTGCTAACTGTCGACTCATTAAACCGTGAAAGCGTTGATTATTTACTGCGTGTTGCTGCGCGCATGGAGCCAATCGCTCAACGACGCCAAGTGACGCGCGTGTTGGAAGGGGCGGTACTCGGCAATCTATTTTTTGAAGCCAGCACAAGAACACGGGTCAGCTTTAATGCAGCCTTTTGCCGCTTGGGCGGCAGCGTGTGCGATACCACTGGCTTTACCTTCTCCTCTATGGCGAAGGGCGAGTCACTCTACGACACCAGCCGGGTAATGAGTGGCTACTGTGACGCCATTGTGATGCGCCACCCCGACCAGGGCTCAGTGGCTGAATTTGCTGCAGCTACTAACGTACCAGTGATTAATGGCGGCGACGGCCCTGGCGAGCACCCCAGCCAAGCGCTGCTTGACCTTTATACGATTGATAAAGAGTTTCAGCGCTTGGGTAAATCGCTGACCGGTGCCCATATCTTACTCACTGGGGATTTGAAATACGGTCGCACCGTCCATTCACTGATCAAGCTTTTATCACTCTATGATCCGCTGCGAATTACGCTGGTATCACCGCCAGGCCTTGAAATGCCCTCAAAACTGATTGATCTAGTGGCATCGCGCGGCCATCGCATTGAGCAGTGCGACTCATTAGCCAACGACTTTGCAGATTTAGATGTGGTGTACACCACGCGTATTCAGAAAGAGCGCTTTACCGACGAGATGAATGAGAGTTTTCAGGGGCTTTCCGACGACTTTATGGTCAACCGCGATTTTCTGGACCAGCGCTGCAGCCAAAGCACAATAGTGATGCACCCGTTGCCTAGGGACAGCCGCCCCGGTGCGAATGATTTAAACGTGGATCTGAACGGCGACCCGCGTCTGGCGATTTTCCGCCAAACCGATAACGGCATTCCTATGCGGATGGCGATTTTCGCAACGTTACTAAAGGTCGACGAATTGATTGAGCAAGAGTTGCGGCCGGTGCGCTGGTACGTGCCAACTCAAACAGGCACGCTAGATCGCTAAAAGAAGGGCTTCATAGGCGTTACAGTGAAAGACGCCCACCTGGCAAACCTTCCTGGTGGGCAAACCAGCCTTCAAGAATAAGAATAGCCGCAATGCCATCGACACTATCTTGCCGATAGTTGCCTTTATGGCCCGCCTCACGGGCGATCATTTTCGCCTCCCGCGTGGTACCACGCTCATCGACCATTTCACACGGTTTACCAAAACGGCCATGCAGACGATTGCCGAACTTGCGGGCGCGAGTGCTCATCTCTGATTCGCTACCATCCATATTCAGCGGCAGCCCCACCACCATTAGATCAGGCTGCCATTCTTTAAGCAGCCGCGACACGACGTTCCAATCTGGAATCCCATCTCGCGCCGTCAGCGGCGTGAGCTCCCGCGCGCTGTGCAGCAACTCGTTGCCCACCGCCACACCGATACGCCGAGTGCCGTAGTCAAAGGCCAGGATTAAGCGCTGCCCCGCTTCAGCCATTAAGCGTGCCCCGCATCTCGGGTCATTAGGTTAAGGTCGATACCGAGCAAACCTGCCGCCGCCGTTAACCGCTCGACGGGGGGCGTGTTGAATAGCACGCTGCTCTGAGCTTCTACCGTTAACCAACTATTCTCTTTAAGCTCTTCTTCTAGCTGCCCCACTTCCCAGCCCGCGCAACCCAAACAGACTAAAAAGTGCTCAGGGCCATCGCCAGCAGCAAAGGCCTGGAGAATATCCAAAGATGTGGTGAGCGCTATGCCATCTTCCACCTGAATACTCGAGTCCCATTGCTGGCTATCCCCGACATGCAGAATGAAGCCACGATCTTTGTGCATCGGCCCGCCGTAATAAACCGGTGCATTGCGGTGCGGGCTTGCCTCACCACCCAGTTCCAGTTGATCAAACAGGGCTTCAAGGGTGATCTCTAACGGTCGGTTAGTAATCACCCCCATGCAGCCGTTGTTATCGTGATCGCAAAGATAGATCAGACTACCGGCAAAATTAGGGTCTTCTAGATGTGGCATGGCCATTAAAAAGTGATGTTTCAAACTTTGCATGCGTCTCCCACTGCCTGCTGGGATTTCAGCAGGCGTAGCGTAATGAATGTAATTATAGGCGTAGGGGCGCGCTTAGGCTAAGCGGCGTTCTATAGCATCTAGCAGTAAACCGGCGATATTGGTGCCACGTTGGTCATCAATTTCGCGTACGCAGGTAGGGCTGGTGACATTTATTTCAGTAATGTAGTCACCAATGACATCTAGACCCACGAACATTAGGCCCTTGTCACGAATCACTGGCTGCACCTGTTGAATAAGCCAATGGTCACGTTCAGTGAGTTCACGGCTGACGCCCCGCCCACCTGCAGCCAGGTTGCCACGGGTTTCGCCCGCTGATGGAATGCGCGCCAGACCAAAGGGTACGGGTTCACCATCGACCAATAGAATGCGCGTATCGCCATCCTTAATTGCAGGCAGATAACGCTGCGCCATGATTTGGCGTTGGCCGCGAAAGGTGAGCTGCTCAATCACTGCGCCGATATTGCGACTATCTGGGCCAATATGAAAAATTCCGGTACCGCCCATGCCATCCAGTGGTTTGAAGATCACGTCGCCGTGCTCGGCGTGGAAGGCGCGCAGTACCTCATTGCGGCTTGCGACGACCGTGGGCGCACAGCACTGGGGAAACTGCTGGGCAAACAGCTTTTCATTACACTGTAATAGCGCCGCCGTGGGATTGACTATCAACACACCTTCACGCTCAGCAAAGCCCAGCAGATGTACGGCATTGGTAAAATCGGCGTCGACGGGCGGGTCTTTACGCATCAGCACCACGTCCAGCTCTACTAGCGGGCGCGCAGAAGGTTCGCCCAAGTCGTACCAATGATTAGGGTCACGGTGCACAGTTAAAGGCCGCATGCGTGCGTAGGCTTGCCCCGCATTTAAGAAAAGATCTTCCTGCTCCATATAGTGCAGGGTATAACCACGCTCCTGGGCAGCCCATAGCATGGCCATAGTAGTGTCTTTCTTGTAAGCGATGTCGCTGATGGGATCCATCACAACGCCGAGATGCAGATTTGATTGGCTCATCGGGGGCAGTATCCAAACATGAACAATAGATGCCCAGTATGCCGCACTGCCCGCTAGGCTCCAACTGCCCCAGCTAACTACTCACTCAGCGCGCCGGGCACTAAGCGAATAGCGTCAGGCTCGAGGGTGATCAACTGCTGCTTGTAAAGCCGCCCAATGGCCTGTTTATAGGCGCTTTTACTCACACCTAAGCGTGCTTTGACTTCATGGGCAGGGCTTTTATCCCCCAGCGCCAAATAACCGCCGCTTTCACGCAGCACTTGCAGGATCTTGTCGCCGACCACATCGAGCCGGGCAGCGCCTGGCGGTAGTAGCGAGATATTTAAGCGACCGTCGTCACGGCGCTGCTTCACATAGCCCTTAACTGACTGGCCGCGGCGTAGCGGTTGAGTAACGTCATCTTGATAAATGAGTCCCCAGTAGCGGTGATTGACCACTACTTTCATCCCCAAATCGGTACGCTCAGCAACCACGACGGCCACCTCATCGCCTTTTTCCAGGGCCCAGGCGTCATCTGTCAGAAAGCGATCCAGCTTCATCGTGGCCACTGGTCGCCCCTGGTCATCGCTATACAGCATTACTAGCACGCGCTTGCCGGGATCAGGGCGAAAATGTTGCTCGCTAAAGGGCAGCAACACATCTTTTGGCTGCCCCCACTGCAAAAATGCGCCAATGTTATTGACGGCCGTGACCGTTAGATACGCCACTTCGCCCAACTGGGCAGATGCATCGCTGGCGGATCGGGGGGATGAGTGTGACTCACGGACCATGGGGAACATCCTTCAAGTAATATAGAACAACATTATGGTGTCTGGCACACACAGGGCAAAGCGAGATGTTGATTTTTTAGTGGTCGAAAGCGCTTGTGACACCTGATAAAGCAATCACTTCACAACCTGCTACTATCAAAACACTAGACGAAATTAGGCGTAGGGGAGCGAACATGGAAGGGTTCACGCTTTTTGGATACGTTAGTGCTGATCGGCTATATCGGCCTTATTGCCTGGATTGGTTCGCGTTTTGGCAAAGACCAGCACAATCCTGAGGACTACTTTTTAGGCGGCCGCAAAATACCGGGCTGGGCGATAGTGCCATCACCTTTATCGGAGCACCTGGCTGGGGCCTCGAGGGCGGCCTTGAACGCTTGGTGACATTTATCAATGTACCTTTGGCCATGATCGTGTTGATTTTGATCAGAGCCAGATACAGCGTGTCTTATCCAGCCCTTCGGTGCTCGATCCCCAGCGCTCGTTGCTGTCGGCGGTTATCTACTGATTCCACAAATGCTGCTATTTCTTTTTATTGGCGTCATTTTGGCGACCTATTACCAGCAGCATGGGCTAACGCCCCCTGATGATCTGAATGAGCTGTTGCCCCGCTATGTCGTCAACGCGTTTCCTTCAGGCATGGCCGGGCTGGTGTTTGCCGGGGCGTTTGCTGCGGCCATGTCGAGCCTCGATTCGGCGCTCAACTCACTCTCAGCAGTGACCGTGCGAGATTTTTACAGCCGCTATCTCAAACCCAATGCTAGCGATGCCCATTACTTAAAAGCGTCACGACTAGCCACTATTTTTTGGGGCTCTATGCCACGCTGTTTGCCTTCTTTGCGGGTAACCTTGGCCCTGTGATCGAAGCGGTCAATCAAATCGGTTCGTGGTTCTACGGCGCACTGCTCGGCACCTTCCTGTTGGCTATCTTCAGCCACCGCGCCAATGCGCGCGGCGCCACGGCAGGGCTCATTACCGGCATGTTTGCCGTATGGGCAGTCTCTGCGCTACTCGATATCTCTTGGCTGTACAACAACACGGACGGCGTAGCGGTGTCGATGTCCGTTGGCTATCTCGTGAGCCTAACGGCTCCCGCCCCAAGCCAAGAGCAGTTGAGCGATGTGATAATGACGGAAGCGGCACCGGACATGCAGGCCGTGCTGGCAGCGCGAGCTGATAACGCTCAGGTGATCGGCAAAGAGGCCCGCCTGACGCGGCGTCGCTGTATCGGCTTATTTAGTTGGTTTTGTCTCATGCTGGGCATGTTAGCGCTGCTACAGGGTTGGGCGAATGAGTGGTGGGCGAATGGTTGAGTGCTTAACACTAGCCCGTCGGATTACTGCGACAGCCGCTCAAAAGCGCTTACAACGCCTAGGGGCCAATGCTTGCGAACCGGCCTGGATTCGACTGTGGGCCACTGGCTTAGGCGTGGCTGATGGCAAGCCAGGGGCGTGGTTACTCTCTGCTCAAGAAATGCGTCGCGCACTGCTACTGGTGGATGCTGAACTACCCGCTCAAAAAGAAAAACCCAGTGCAGGCGTTAAAATTGATAGTGGTTCACCGCCAACGCCAGAAGCGATGGATCGACTGTGGCTATGGGAACGCATAGCCACCCCGCGCCACTGGCGAATCCAGATGCTGGATAGCACGCCTGTACCGATATGGCTGCCCTGCTGGCTGGGATACGCACGTGGCCGACAACTCCGTTTAACGGTGCTCAGTGGGTTATCGGGAGAAACACTACCGATGCTTAAGCCCATCGTGCTTAAGGGGCTTCAACAGGCATATCGAAATGGGCATGAATCAGCGACAAAGAATTCAAGGACAAAAGCGCGAAGGGAAAAGGCGGTGTGATAGAGTTTTGCTGATAGTAAGTGCTTACAAATCGCCAAAGTAGTGTTGTAGCAGGGAAAGCGCCACTATTGGTGCTGTTTCTGTTCGCAATACCCGGGGACCGAGTGTTAGCGGCGTAAAGGTAGCGGTTTGGGCAGCCGCAATATCGCTTTCGCTCAAACCGCCTTCCGGACCAATCAGCAGAGCCACCGACGCCGGCCGGTCTTGACGATCAAACGCATTGCCGGTCGCTAGATGCAGCATCAAGCGCAGCGGTTCCCGGCGCTCTGCAAGCCATGCTTGAAGCGCCATGGGCGGATACACTGGCGGAACTACCGCTCGACCGCTCTGCTCGCAGGCGCTGGCAGCCACCGCTTGCCAGTGCGCCAGCTTTTTATCTTCACGGTCGCCTTTCAATCGCACATCGCCACGCTCGGTGTAGAGCGGCGTAATGGCCGCCACGCCCAGCTCGACGGCTTTTTGAATGGCATAATCCATTCGGTCGCCTTTAGAGATGGCTTGGCCTAAATGGACGGACAGTGGCGATTCACCACTGCCCGGCCACACCGCTTCGACTCGCGCTAGCGCCTGCTTGCGGCTAACGTCCACCAAGCGCACCCCTGCTTCAAGACCCTGGCCGTCAAATAGCACCAGCGGCGCGCCTTCACCCATGCGCAATACACGGGTGACATGACGAGCAGGCCCTTCCGGCAGTGCCAGCTCACTCCCTGTCACAAAAGCAGCAGGCACATAGAGGCGTGGCATTTTGCCGTGCTGGGCATACCAATCAGCGGCGTGGGTTGCTGATAAGGCGTTTGACATCGCTTAGTGGGTGTTCTCTTCGGCTTGCTTGGCTTCGCGCTGCTTTCGCTGGGCGTACATTGCTTCGAAGTTAACCGGCGCCAGCATCAGCGGCGGGAAACCACCGCGGTTGACCAGGTTATCGACGCACTCACGCGCATAGGGGAACAGCAGGTTAGGGCAGAAGGCGCCCAGGGTCTGTTCCAGTTGTGCGCCTTCGATGCCGGCAATGCGGAACAGGCCGGCCTGTTCAACTTCGGCCAGGAAAGACGTTGTGCCAGTTTCGTTATCGTTCACTTGAGCGGTCACTTTGACCACGACTTCGTACTGGTCGTCAGCAATCTTGGTGCTGGTGGTATTCAGATCCAGGTTCACCTTGGGTTTGAACGCCTGCTTAAATACCGACGGGGAATTCGGCGCTTCAAACGAAATATCTTTTACATAAATGCGCTGCAGCGAAAACTTCAACTGCGGCTTTTCATCCGTTGAGGCACCAGCCTGGGGGGTATTGTTATCTTCCGCCATGATATAGCTCCTGATTGTTCATTAAATAAAAATAACGTCGCTTACTTCTTAACCACCGGCAGGCCATCGCCTTGCCACTGCGCCATACCGCCTCTTAACTTGTAAGCGCGCTCAAAGCCTGCTTTGGTGAGTTTGGCCTGTGCGGCACCAGAACTCTGGCCGTGCTTGCATACCACGATGATCGGCTGGGCTTTTACTTTTTCCAGTTCGCTCATGCGGCTATCGAGGTTGCTTTGCGGAATGTTGCGCGCCCCCGCGATATGCCCGGCTTTAAAGTCTTTGCTTTCACGGATGTCCAGCACCACCGCGTCTTCGCGGTTGATAAGCTGAGTGGCCTGCGAGGCGGTCAGTGCATTTGTAGAGGCGCTACGCGTTTCATAAATGATCCACGCGATTAGCACCAGCAAAAATGCCCCGACTAGCAGGGGGTGGTTCTGTACGAATTCGAACACCTGATCGATCATCGCGAACACAATCTCTTGGTCAATGCAGAAAAAAGCGGCCTAACCGCTGCCAAAACGCGACAAGTATACACGTCAGATAGCTTCCCGCGCAGGCCTTGATCATGACGCCTGGCAGTTGCCTGCGTTATGATGCCCCAAGCGTGCGTCCGTCGCGACCCCGAATTTTCGAGTCGTTCGGCTTGCCAATCTTAACGAGGTTTTTATGGATACTTCGCGTACCCCGCGCCCAGTGGCGCTGATTATTCTCGATGGCTACGGCCACAACCCCGACAGCGACCATAATGCCGTCGCTGCTGCCCATAAACCGGTGATGGATAAATTGTGGGAAACCTGCCCGCACACCTTCGTTCATACCGATGGTCTTAACGTGGGGCTCCCCGAAGGCCAAATGGGTAACTCGGAAGTTGGGCATATGAATATTGGTGCCGGGCGTATCGTGTATCAGGACTTCACCCGCATCAGCAAAGCGATTGAAGACGGCGACCTGGATGTCAATGAAAATCTTACCCAGCCGATTGACGAAGCCGTCGCCAACGGCAAGCCGGTACACTTGATTGGCCTGCTCTCCCCCGGCGGCGTCCATAGCCATGAAGAGCACTTTATTGCCATGGCCGAATTGGCCGCACGCCGCGGTGCTCAGCGTATTTTCATTCACGCCTTTCTCGATGGCCGCGATATGCCACCGCAAAGCGCGCTATCCTCAATAGAGCGTGCCAATGCTCGGCTAGCAGAGCTGGTAGGCGCTGACAACGGCTTCGTAGCCTCAATTATTGGCCGCTTTTATGCCATGGATCGAGACAACCGCTGGGAACGAGTAGAGCAAGCCTATCGCCTGCTGACCGAGGGCCATGCGGAACACTACGCCACCAGCGCTGAAGCCGCGCTACGCAACGCCTACCAGCGCGGTGAAACTGACGAGTTTGTAGCAGCGAGCAGCATACCGCAGAAAGACGGCACCAAAGAGCATGCAGTAACCCTACAGGATGGCGATGCCGCCATTTTCCTTAATTTCCGCTCCGACCGCGCCCGTGAGTTGACCCGCGCCTTCGTCGAACCGAATTTCAAGGGCTTCGAGCGGCGTGTATGTCCGAAGCTTGCGGGCAAGGGGCTGGTGACGATGACCCAGTATGCCGCTGATATTCCCGCCCTCGCCGCCTTCCCGCCATCAGATCTTAACGACACCTTGGGGGAAGTCGTCGCCAAGCGCGGCTTGAAACAGCTGCGTATTGCCGAAACCGAAAAGTACCCTCACGTGACGTTTTTCTTTTCGGGCGGTAATGAAGCTGAGTACGAGGGCGAAGAACGCATCCTGGTGCCCTCGCCCCGTGATGTGCGCACTTACGATGAAAAGCCTGAAATGAGTGCCTTTGAGATCACCGACAAACTGGTAGAGGCCATCGATGACGGCCGCTTCGACCTGATCGTTTGCAACTACGCCAACGGTGACATGGTCGGCCACACCGGTGACTTTGACGCCGCGGTAAAAGCCATTGAAACTGTCGACACCTGCGTGGGCCGCGTGGTCGAAGCCATCGAGCGCGCTGGCGGCGCCTGCTTAATTACCGCCGATCACGGCAATGCAGAACAGATGGTGCATCCTGAAACAGGCGCTCCGCAAACTGCTCACACTACCTTTGTGGTACCGCTCATTTACGTTGGCAAGCGCCCAGCCTCGCTTGAAGAGGGCAAACTATGCGACCTGGCCCCTACACTGCTGACCATGATGGATCAACAACAGCCCGAGGCAATGACCGGAAAACCACTGATTCATTACAAGTAGTGCCCATGCGGTGGTATTTAGCAGTGACGCTCCTGCTGGCGTTAGTTTACACGCCAGCGGGTTTCGCTCAGCAGGATGAAAGCGCGGCGCGCCAGCAGTTGGATGCGATTGGCCAGGAGATCGAGTCCGTCGCCCAACGCCTCAGCGCCACTGGTCAAGCCCGCGATGATGCCGAGCGCGAGCTTCAGGAAGTCGAAACGGAGCTTGCCGAAACGCATCAGCGCTTAGACACACTGCAAGCGGAGCGCCGCCAGCTAAACGACGAAACGACCCAGCTACGCCAGCACCGCGATCGGCTAGAGAGCGAGCGCGCCGATCAGTATGCGGCCCTGGGCCAACAGCTTTCAGCGCTTTATCGGCTTGGCCCAACGCCACAGCTCAAGCTGCTGCTTAACCAGGGCGACCCTGCTGAGCTTGACCGTATGCAGGCCTACATGAACCGGCTAACGGAAGCACGTAATCGTCGCTTAGAGGCTATCGCCAAGCTAGACACCGCCCTGGCTGAGACCCAGCAAGAGCTGAGCGAGCGCCAGGCCCGCCTCGATACGTTGGCCGACGAGTTAGAAGAACAAAGCGCGCTGCTTGCCGAGCGCACTACCGAACGGCGTGGCGTTGTTTCTAACCTGGATGACCGCTACGGCAGTGAAGAAGAGCGGCTGGCCGACCTCAACCAAAGCCGTGAAGAAGCCGAGCAAGTGCTGCGCAATATCCAAGCCGAAATGGCAAAACTTGCCGAACCATCGCCCACTACGCATATTGTCAGTACCCAAGGTGATTTACCTTGGCCAGTACAGGGCTCCATCAGTAGCAATTTCCACCATCGCGATGGTGTGCACTACAACGGTATTGTCATTCAAGCCAGCGCAGGCACGCCGGTGACCGCCGTTCATACCGGCCGCGTAGTGTTTGCCGACTGGATGCGGGGGTTTGGCAACCTGCTCATTATCGATCATGGCGACCAAATCATGACGCTGCACGCACACTTGCAGCAGTTTAGCGTTAGACCTGGGCAGCAGGTCAGCCGCGGTGATGAAATCGGCCGTGTGGGGGGCAGCGGTGGTCAGAACCGCGCCGCGCTTTACTTTGAAGTGCGCCGAGGCGGTGAACCCATTAATCCGCAGCGTTGGATTGCACGCCGCTGACGGGATAAGCTGCACTATTATAAATATCTCAGTTTATAAATGACTCAGTTGTTAATGTTATTCCAGCTACTATTTCAAGGTGACGCACCACGACGCCACCTATCGCCCTGCGGAGTCTGCATGACGCTATCTGTTACCGGGGTATCCACCCCCGCCAAGCGCCTTTTGGCTACCCTGCTGCCGATTGTTTTACTGTCGGCCCCGCTACCGTTACTTGCCCAACCAGCCAGTAGCAGCGTGGTGGATGAGCCTGTCTCTAACGAACTCCCCCTTGAAGATATCCAGACCTTCGCCGAGGTGTTTGAACGCATCAAGCGTGCCTACGTTGAAGAGGTCGACGATCGCACGCTGCTGCGCAACGCCATGCGCGGCATGTTGAGCGAGCTTGACCCCCACTCCGCCTACCTGGATGAGGAGGAGTACCAAAGCCTGCGAGAGTCGACCCAGGGCGAATTTGGCGGTATTGGTATTGAAGTGGGCACCGAGAACGGCCAATTGATGGTCATTACGCCTATCGATGACACCCCGGCCTCCCGCGCCGGTTTACAGTCCCGCGATATTATCGTGGCCATCGACGGTACGCCTACCGAGAGCATGTCGCTGCAGGAAGCGGTAACCCTGATGCGCGGCGAGCCCAATACCGAGATTCGCATTAGCGTGTTGCGTTCAGGGGAAGATACGCCGCGTGAGTTCATCCTCACCCGCGAGATTATTCGCAGCGAGAGCGTTAAGCACGAGTTGCTTGAACCGGGTTACGGTTACCTACGCATCAGCCAATTCCAATCGCGTACGCCTGATCAGGCCCGCGAAGCGCTGGAGCGCATGGCACAGGGTCAGCCACTGGAAGGGTTGATACTCGATTTACGTAATAATCCCGGCGGTGTGCTGCAGGCCGCCGTTGGCATTACCGACCTGTTTCTGGACGAAGGGCTGATCGTCTATACCGAGGGGCGCCTCTCGGATACCGAAATGTCGTTCTCTGCCTCCCCCGCCACGCCGGCTAGTGATGTTCCCCTGGTGGTGCTGATCAACGGCGGCAGTGCATCAGCGGCAGAAATTGTCGCCGGTGCGCTGCAGGATCAACGGCGCGGCGTCATCATGGGCACCGGCAGTTTTGGCAAGGGGTCGGTGCAGCAGATCATGCCGCTGGGCAATGGCGAAGGCCTAAAACTGACGACGGCACTCTACTACACCCCCAACGGGCGCTCTATCCAGGCCCAGGGTATTGAACCCGATGTAGAGGTGGTCCGCGGCCGTCTGGAAGTAGCCGAGAGCCGTCGTGAAATTCGCGAAGCCGACCTTGAAGGCCACCTAAGCGCCCAGCAGGCGCCCCGTGATCGACAGGAGATGGCCGAGCGGCTACTTGACGATTACCAGCTCAGCGAAGCGCTTAATCTGCTTAAAGCGCTCAACGTTGTCGATCGTCAGCGGCGTTAACGGCCGCTTACTTTAACGACGACCTGATTTAACGGCAAGTAAGCGGCAGGCGGCCGCGCTCTCCGGTCGCCTGCCGCATCAATACCCGCTTCAGTGGCACCAACTGATTCATGCCGCTCATGCCCAGGTTGCGCATCATCGTCAATGCCGGATCGTGACTGCCAAACAGTACTTTAAAGCCCTTCATCAACCCCAGCATGGCGCTGTTATCAAAGCGCCGACGCCGCTCATAGCGCCTTAGCGTACTCAGTTCTCCCCAAGGAGCGCCACGCTGCCAGGCGTGTACCACCTCTTCGG
Source organism: Vreelandella maris (assembly GCF_013371085.1). Lineage (GTDB taxonomy): Bacteria > Pseudomonadota > Gammaproteobacteria > Pseudomonadales > Halomonadaceae > Vreelandella > Vreelandella maris. The sequence goes on from NZ_JABWCV010000006.1 coordinate 12,523, forward strand.
CCAGCACCGCCGCATCCATTAGCCCCAGATTCACCCCCTGGCCCGCCAGCGGATGAATACTGTGGGCCGCATCCCCCACCAGCGCGAAATGCGGCTGCACATAGTGGCGGGCATGGCGCTGCACTAGCGGAAAACGGTGGGCCTTATCGCAGGCAGTAACGTCTCCTAGACGATGACCAAACGCTTCCCCAAGCGCCTCCCCCAGTGCGTCACGAGACAGCGCGCTCAACTCATCGGCGTGCTCTGGGGTGGTTGACCAGACGATAGAGCAGTAATGCTCATTGCCTTCCACGGTTAAAGGCAGGAATGCCAGCGGCCGGCCATCAATAAATGCTTGCCGCGCCGTGCCGCCATGAGGCTTGGCGCACTGCACCGTGGTCACGACAGCGTGCTGTTGCATATCGTCGCTGGCTACCTCAATATCCGCCATCTCACGCAGCACCGAGTGAGCACCGTCGGCGGCCACGATAAGCGACGCGTGTAGCTGGCGCCCATCGTCAAGTATGAGCCAATCCCCACTAGTAGCACGATTGCCATTGACAGCATGGCTATTGGCACGCTGCAGCGCTTGCGGGCTAGCACCAAAAAACGTCGTGACGTTGGGGTGGTCTAGCACTTGACGATTGAGTGCGGCCAGCGTGACCGTGTTCTCAACGATATGGCCAAGCACCGCCACGCCCGCCTCATAAGCGGAAAAAGCGATTTCGCCACTGCCTTCGGCATCCCACACCTGCATGCCGCGGTAGGGAGTTACCCGGGTTGCCTGCATGGCGGGCCAAGCGCCCACATGCGCTAGCAAGCGCTGGGAAACCGGCGTTAATGCGCTAACGCGCGGAGCAGGTAGCGGGCCAGTGGCCTTATCCAGACTTATTGGCGCAGGCCTTGCCTCGACCAACGCAACTTTCATCCCCGCTTGTGCCAACAACGCACAGAACGCGGTACCGACCATGCCGCCGCCGACAATGATGGCCTCAAAGTGCTCAACCGGCGGCTTTGCAGTAGATGAGTCAGTCTGCATAGAAATCCTTTTTAACTAGCGCCAGCGAGCGCAGCTATTGATTGTAGATAGCCTAGCGTTCCAGGCCCATGGCACGTCTGGCCAGTCCTCGCCTTAACGGCCCCACCAGGTTCAGGCCAATCAAGCCCGCCGCACGGGCATGGGGCAACAGCGGAAAGGAGAGCCCGAACAGCCTGACCAGGCCGTCGCTAAAGCGAATCACGTTGGCGCGATCCCGTGAACGCTGCTTCTCGAAGGCCTGCAGTGTGACCATATCTCCCAGCGGTCGCTTCGCCAGCTCCCCCTGCTCCAAGGCATCGACCAGATCCATCACCCCGCGCAGCGCCAGGTTAAACCCTTGCCCAGCAACCGGATGCAGGGCGTGGGCGGCGTTGCCCAATACCGCCAGCCCCGGCCGTACCGGTTCCTCGGCGGTTACCAGTGAGAGCGGATAAGCATGTCGGGCACCCAGCTGCGTAAACCGGCCCACTCGATCACCAAACGCCTGCTGTAACTGAAGCAGAAATTCACGCTCCGGCAGTGCCATACGCGCATTTTCGCTACCGCTAGGATGCGTCCATATCAACTCCATGGCTTGACCCGGCAGTGGCAGCAGGGCCATTGGCCCTTGGGTGGTAAAGCGCTCGTAAGCGACCCCCTCGTGAGGTTGGCTGACGCCCACATGCGCGATCAAAGCTGTCTGCTGGTAAGGCTCTCGGCGGCTGCCAATACCCAATTGCTCTTTAAGCCCAGACCGCCCTCCATCCGCCAATACCGTCAAGCCAGCAGTAAGCTGGCTTCCATCCGAGAGCTTGAGATGATGCCCGCCCGCTACGGGGGTCAGCTGCTCCACCTTCGCGGGGCAGTGCCACTCCAGCGGTAACTCGGCTAAACGCCGATGCAGTACACGCCCCATCCAGGCGTTGGGAATCACGTGGCCCAGTGCCGCGACGCCCAGCTCGTCAGCACTCAGCCGTGTCGCTCCCAGGCGGCCACGCTCACTGATATGAATACGCTTGATCGGTGTCGCCTCATGACGCATAGCTTCCCACACACCCAACTGCTCGAAGCGCTGGGCAGAGCCTTCGGCGATCGCGCTGGCCCGGGCATCAAAGCTGGGTTGCCAGGCGCTTTCCAGTGACTGCGCCGTTAACGGTGCCGATTCAATCACGGCCACCCGCCAGCCGTAGCGCTCAATCAGCGGTGCAAGAGCACAGCCTAGGCTCGCCCCCACTAACCCACCGCCCACAATCACAATGTCATGGGTCAGCGCTTGAGCAGTGTCATGATCAGTCATCTGTTTAGCCCGCTGCATCGGCTTCTCCCTCGCCATACCGCCGCACTCTAGAGGCAACTAATAATTCGTAACGTAATTTACATAACGTACAATTAATGCTCTAAATACTGGTTATTATTTAGCCATTAAGGCCTCAATATCAGCCACCTGCTTGGGCACGTCCGCCGTCAGCACAGCATGCCCATCCTTCGTCACGACCACATTGTCTTCAATCCGAATGCCAATACCGTGATAGGCATCAGGAATATCGTCATCGCTGGGAATATAGAGGCCGGGCTCTACGGTGAGTACCATGCCTGGAGCAAGGGGGCGCGGCGTTTGCTCGTCCAGGCGATAGGTGCCGACATCGTGCACGTCCAGCCCCAACCAGTGTGACGTCGAGTGCAGATAAAAGCGTCGATAGCTCTCATCATCAATGCGCGCCTGAACGTCACCTTCCAGCAGGCCAAGCTCAATCAGCCCAGCGGTTAAGTCATGCACCACGCCCTGATGAATATCCGCCAGTGTGGCGCCCGGCTGGACAGCGCTAACGGCGCGCACCTGTGCGTCGAGTACAACCTGATACAGCGCTCGCTGCGCAGCGCTGAACCGCCCAGTGACCGGAAACGTACGGGTGATATCCCCGGCGTACAGCTCAAATTCGGCGCCCGCATCAATCAATACCAGACCGTCATCACACAGCGGTGCGCTGTTTTCAATATAGTGCAGGACACAGGCGTTGGCACCGCTGCCGACAATCGTGCTGTAAGCCGGGCCACTGGCGCCCTGCCAGACAAACTCATGCTCTAGTTCGGCCTGGAGCTGGAATTCGCTGAGCCCAGGGCGACATACTTGCATGGCACGCCGATGAGCCCGTGCGGATATCATCGCCGCATGCTTGAGCAGGGCAATCTCGGCCTCACTCTTGATCAGCCGCATGGCGTGGATCAATGGACTAATGTCCAACCAGCCCTTCAACGCTGGCCGCCCGCGCCTAAGCCCTGCCTGAGCACTGTGTAGGGCCTCTTCAGCCACGGCGACTGCCTCACCATTATCAAGGGGTAGATAGAGCAATTCGCGCCCCGTCAGCAGCTCGACCAGCTGCTCATCGCGATCCGCGTTTTCGAATGCCTGGTCAATCCCATGCTCGGCCACCACGCCAGCGGCTCCCAGCCGACGCCCTGTCCACGCTTCCATGGTGGGGTCTCGATCCTGGCAGAACACCACGCTTTCGCCTTCTGCTCGCCCCGGCAGCAGCACCAGCAGCGCGTCCGGTTCGCGAATGCCGGTCAGGTAGTAACAATCACTGTTCTGACGGAAGGCGAATTCACTGTCCCGTGAGCGGGTCACAAGGCTAGCACCAGGGAGCACTACCGCGGCGTTATCCGGTAGCTGCGCCATCAAGGCATCACGGCGCTGGCGATACTCCGCCAGGCCAATGGCGGAGGGGCGAGGTAACATCTCGGGCAGCACGGTCTCTGACAACATAAAGGCTCCAGGCTAAGTGATTAATGAATGGGGGCGTCGGTTTGCTCTACTTGCGGCATACCTGGGTGCTGCTCGGTATACAGCAGCATGGCGGCCATACGGGCATGCTCAGTCAGCGCAAACAGATCATTTTCGTTCTCGGGGCTGTCATCAATATCGGTATCGATGCGGCCTAACCCTTCCAGGTCACTCAGTGCCTCGCGCAGCGCCTGTGACCAACGCTCACGCAGCTCACTGTCAGCTACCTCGTCGACCACCTCGATAAAGCCTAGCGTCCACTCCTTCAGGCCCTGCGCCTGCTCGGCCAGTGAGAACAGCTCATCGGGCAGCAGCGGCGTATAGTCCAGGTCGCTGGCGCTGAGCGCCTCTACGGTTTGCCGCCGCCAGCCTAATAGCCGCTCGGCACTTGGCTGGTCGCGTGGCTGTTCAACACCTAAGCTCTGGCAGACTTCGTCCAACCAGTCCTCGGCACTCACATTGCGCAGCGCCAGCAGCGCGCACAAACGGCCATCCAAGAAAGCCGGAGATTGCATGCTGCCATGCAGTAGAAAAACATCGGCGACGTCAGAAAAGTCCTGACGCTCATCAATCAATGACATAGTATTTGATAACCTCGTATTTATTCGTGGCACTGGAAGTATGGGTGATAGAGCTTGCGCGTTGACCGCGCACAAGCGCCTCTCTTATAGTGAGTGGCACCTGGCACCTATCTTCCTATGCTGTGATGTTAACGCATTGGGCCCCCTGCTGGCCCGTGCTGGAGTCTTTGATGAGTAATGCCAAGCGGCCAACCAAAGAAATAACCCTGTTAGGGCGCGGCTATATCATTGCCTGCGACACGGGCGAAGAAGCCAAACTTGACCGCGCCGCGCGCTATCTTGATCGCGCCATGCAGGGTATCAATGCCCAAAGCAGCGTACTGGGTAGTGAGCGAATTGCTATCATGGCGGCCCTCAATATCACCCATGAACTGCTTGAAGCCATGGATGAACACCGCGCCGGTGAGGCGAACCTGAATCGGTTAAATGATCGCCTTGAACGGGCGTTGGCCAAAACACGCCAACCCTCACGTCAACCCTAGGCATTGTTTATCTTAGACATTGTTTACCCTGGGCATTGTTTAAAAGCACTGCAAACGGCCTAAAAACTCGGCGAACGTTTCACCCAGCCCTTTGGCATTAGCCATCGCTCTGTTAGGATGGCGGGGTTCTCTGGGGTGTGCGCCAGTCGTTATAGTCCCTCGAGCCTATGCGTAATACCCAGGGGGCCAAATGCTAGCCAGACCCGTGTGCATGTCCGTGCGTCGGAAAGCCTGACGGTTTGGCTGCGGCCACCCACCTGAACCAGTAGGTTCAGGGCCAGAACGACAGCGGCACTCTGGAGAACACCCCTGCAAGAGAGAACCTATGCATGGAAAGCCTCCATCACGACGAGGATAAGCGCGCACTTCGCCGCCTTTTACGTCGCCAACGCCAAGCCCTTTCTCAGCATGAGCAGCGCCTTGCGGCCCAACGCTTGTGTCAGCACCTGAAAACCCTACCTGAAATCCGCCGCGCACGGCGTATAAGCCTGTACCTGCCCGTCAACGGTGAAATTGACCCGATGCCGCTGCTTCCCTGGCTGCGCAAACGTAACGTCGAGGTTTATTTACCTGTTTTACGTCCTTTCAGCACGAATACCCTCTGGTTCGTCGCCTACCGGCCCGATACCCCAATGGTAAAAAACCGCTTTGGTATTTGGGAGCCCGATTTACGCTTTAGCGCTCAGCAGCGCAACCGGCTACCGGCCTGGGCGCTAGATACGCTGATTGTGCCGCTGGTTGGCTTTGATGGTAATGCTAACCGTATGGGCATGGGGGGCGGATTTTACGACCGCAGCTTGGCGTTCATGCATCGCCCTGGGCCGTCGCCTACCCTGATCGGCATCGCCCATGCCTGCCAGCAGGTGGCATCTCTGCCTGTGGAGCCATGGGACGTGCCTTTACAAGCCGTGGTCAGTGATCAAGGCGGCGTACACCGCCAATAAGCCGCCCACAAAAAAGGCTGACCCAGTCAAGGATCAGCCTTTCTCATCTGATATCTATTACCCGGATAAACAGTGGAGCTGCCGCAGTTGTCGGAGATTAACTACCTGACAACGCCTGTGCATAACCGGTCGCGAGCACCCCTAATGCAAACACCACCATCAACGCCATTACCATATCAGGCTTCTTACGCCGCATGCCGCTTCTCCAACACCTTTGTCGTTACCGAATGTGTGAAATCTGCCACCCTTTACTGTCGCCAACAGGGTGGCAAACTTGCTTAATTTCGCTCACGACTATAGGGCGATATGGTCACCACTGACAACAACTTGAATGATGTTTTCCAACCTTATTTCAAACATTTTAGTAACGTTATGTTACTGGCTGCTCTGGCATCTAGGGTAAGCAACCACTTACACACATCGTTTTGCTCATTACTGACCAGCACTAGGCCATGAACAGCCGATAAGCCGGATTATCGCTCTCGCGCCAATAGCGGTAACCGATAGCGTCTAAGTACTCTGCCACATGGGTTCGGTCGCCATTAGGCACTTGCATGCCCACCAATACTCGGCCATACGCCGCACCATGGTTGCGATAATGAAACAGCGAAATATTCCAATCGTGGGGCAGTTGGGTCAAAAAGTTCATCAATGCGCCAGGGCGTTCAGGGAACTCAAAGCGATACACCTCCTCTTCGAAGCGCTCGCTGGGTCGACCGCCGCTCAAATGGCGAATATGCAGCTTCGCCAACTCGTTATCGGTCAGGTCTTCCACCTGGTAGCCGCCTTCACGCAGCTTATCAATCACCGCCTGGCGATCTTCGCCACCGGGCTTGACCTGAACACCGACATAGATATGCGCTTCACTGCTATCGGCATAACGGTAGCTGAACTCAGTCACCATGCGCTTGCCCAGGGTACGGCAAAACTTTTTAAAGCTGCCGGGCTTCTCGGCAATGGTTACCGCCAGAATTGCCTCACGTTGCTCACCCAGCTCCGTGCGCTCGGCGATGTGCTGCAGACGATCAAAGTTGGTATTGGCCCCCGAATTGATACACAGCAGCGTCTCGCCTTCGGCACCGGTCTGCTGGATATATTTTTTCAGCCCCGCCAGCGAGAGCGCGCCGGAGGTTTCAGCCACAGCACGGGTATCCTCAAAAATATCTTTCACCGCCGCGCACATTTCATCGGTATTGACAGTAATAACACCATCAATCAGGCCTTGGATCAGTGAAAACGGCACTTCGCCGATCTGCGCAACCGCGACGCCTTCGGCAAACACGCCTACTTGGTCGAGTATCACACGCTCACCCGCCTCTAATGCAGCTTTAAGGCAGGCGCTGTCTTCGGCTTCGACACCAATCACTTTGATATCCGGACGCAGGTACTTGACGTAAGCCGCCACCCCCGCAATCAATCCACCGCCGCCCACCGGTACGAAGATGGCATCCAGCCGCCCCGCATGCTGGCGCAAGATTTCCACTCCGATGGTGCCTTGTCCAGCCACCACGTCAATATCGTCAAATGGCGGAATATAGGTATAGCCGTGCTCTTTGATGAGTTCTTGCGCATGCTCGGCCGCCGCTGCAAAGGCATCCCCTTTTAGGATGACCTTGGCACCCCGGGCGCGTACCGCCTGAACTTTAATATCCGGGGTAATCCGCGGCATCACAATGACGGCTTTGACGCCCATCAACTTGGCGGCCATAGCCAGCCCTTGGGCATGGTTACCCGCGGAGGCGGCAATAACGCCTTTATCTTTTTGCGCCTGGGTGAGCTGCGCCATTTTGTTATAAGCGCCGCGGATCTTGAATGAAAACACCGGCTGTAGATCTTCGCGCTTAATCAAAATCTGGTTGTTGAAACGACGCGACAAAAAGGGTGCAGGGGTAATCGGGGTCTCACAAGCGGCTTCATAAACGCGGGCCTGGAGGATCTTTTTGACGGTTGCTTCGAGCATGCGGGTATCCCAAGGGAAGAACGTGAACGGACAAAAGCTTTTATTGGTAGCAGATTACGCCTAGTCGCGTCTAGGTCGCTATACTAGCGCCATTAACTCTTTACTGACTCACACTAGACTGACTCACTAGGCTTACTCTTTATGAACCAGGATGAACTGAAGGCCGCCGTGGCGGATGCAGCCATTGCAGAAATTAAACCTAAGCTGGAAAAGGATACCATCTTAGGTATTGGTACTGGCTCAACGGCCAATCTGTTTATTGATCGCCTTGGGCCGCTGCGGCATCTTTTTAAAGGCGCGGTGGCCAGTTCAGAAGCGAGCGCCAAGCGCCTTGAAGCCTTGGGCATTGACGTATTTGAGCTCAACAGCGTTGGCACTGTCCCTTTTTATATTGATGGTGCAGACGAAGTAAATGCTAACTTACATATGATCAAAGGCGGTGGCGCAGCGCTCACCCGCGAAAAAATCGTGGCGGCCTGCGCCGAGCGTTTTATCTGCATTGCTGATGGCTCTAAGTACGTGCATCAATTAGGCAACTTTCCGCTACCAGTAGAAGTCATACCGATGGCACGCTCTTATGTCGCTCGCGAGCTTGTCGCACTAGGGGCAGAACCGGTCTACCGCCAGGGAGTGGTGACCGACAACGGCAACCAGATTATCGACTGCTTTGATTTCATGATCGCAGACCCGGTGGCCATGGAAGCGCGTATCAATGCCATCGTAGGTGTGGTCACCAATGGTCTGTTTGCCGCACGTGGCGCCGATGTTCTACTGCTGGGTACAGCGGATGGCGTAGAGCGTCAGGCGTTAAGCTAATCTATTAACCTTGATCAAACACTATTTCTGAGGCTGGGCCAGCGAAGCAGGCTAGCTCAGCTATCTGCTGTTAGTGCTTGTATACAGCAACTCTTATCTCATTATTGTTAGAAAAACCATTTTCTCGTTGTAGAAATATCAGCCTCCCGGCGCTTGTATCTAAATGTAAATTTATTTAACTTTAGTGTACATAATGTTTCCAAGCACACCGAGTAGCACGTTAGCTAACGTGCGCATTGTGCTAACCGGGAGAGCCAATATGCCTACTTATCCTCATCGTGCCCTTGTCACTGGTGGTGCCGGCTTTATTGGCTCTCATAGCGTTGAGCTACTTCTTGAGAATAATTTCAACGTTCGGGTGCTAGACAACTTCTCCTCTGGCCATTTAAGCAATCTTCCGACACATCCGCAGCTTGAAGTAGTGGTAGGCGATATTCGTGATAGAGATGACGTTCAAGCTGCAATGCAGGGCATGACCCATTGCCTTCATCTTGCCGCACAGGTATCTGTTGCAAAATCTGTTGAAGATCCCATTGGCTCGGCGACCCATAATATTTTAGGTGCTCTTAACGTTATGCACGCCGCAGCAAACGCGAAGGTCAGCAAACTGGTATACGCATCGTCTGCCGCCGTGTATGGCATCCCTGCTCAACTGCCGCTGTTAGAGGAAGCCGAGCTACAGCCCCTATCTCCTTACGGACTAGAAAAGTGGGTAGATGAGCGTTATGCCGCTCTATTAGGCAGCCTGCATGGCTTACCCAGTTTAGGGCTTCGTTACTTCAATGTTTATGGCCCACGCCAGGATCCAAGCTCGCCCTACGCTGGCGTCATTGCGCGTTTTCTTGATCGACTGCTGAGCCACCAAGCCCCCGTTGTCTTTGGCGATGGACGACAGACCCGTGATTTTATTTATGTCGGCGATATTGCTCGCGCCAATATGGCTGCGCTGCTGAGTGCCCAGTGTGGAATTTGTAACGTTGCGAACGGCCAACAGATTGATTTGCTAGGCTTGATTGCACTACTTGGCCAACTCACTAACTGCCATTTACCCCCACAGCATCTACCCGCTAATGCGGAAGATATCCGTTACTCCTGTGGCAATAACCAGCGCTTAACCGAGTGGTTGGCGATTGAACCAAAGTGGAACTTAACAGAAGGCCTAAGCGAGCTGATTCATTATGTAAGCAAATCGCATGTAGCCCATGATGAGCCAGTCAATATAAGAGCCTAAGTAACCCCTTGCGTGCTCCTTTCATCACCCCATAGGTGGTACTGATGGCTACACCACATATACGCGGGTTGCTGTGTTTGCTATACGGGCTTTTCTGCTCTTTTGCATATGCCAATGAAGCACCGAATGCGCCCAGCGTAACCTTCTACTACGGTAACGAACCGCCCGTTGAGCTACTGTCCCAGTTTGATTGGATCGTCGTTGAAGCCGCGAATATTGATCCCACCGAACAACGCTTGCTTAAACAGCACGGTGGGCAGCCCTTTGCTTATGTCAGCATTGGTGAATTAGATAGCTGGCGCGACACTGACACTCCGTTACCCAGCGATGCTCTGGTCACCAAAAACGATGCGTGGGATAGCCAAGTTGCTGATTTAACGCACCCTGCTTGGCGTTCGTTTCTTATTGAAGAGCACGTTCGCCCGCTCTGGGACGCGGGCTACCGTGGCATTTTTCTGGACACCTTAGACAGCTACCGCTTATTCGCCCCTGACGGCGCGGAGGCTGAACGCCAACAAGCAGCGTTAATCGAGATTATTCACGAATTAAGGGAGCAATTTCCCGGCATTCAACTGCTGTTGAACCGTGGCTTTGAAATACTGGAGCATGTGCATGGCGATATCGTCGGTGTGGCGGCGGAGTCGCTTTACCAAGGCTGGAACCCTTCCACCAACGTCTTTGGTGCCGTGCCAGATGAGGATCAAAGCTGGCTTTATCAGCAGCTTACTCAGGTGCGTGACCGTTATCGCCTCCCGGCTATCGCTATCGACTACGTACCCGCCAATAACCGCGCGCTCGCCAGAGAAACCGCGCAACGAATTCACGCTGAAGGCTTTATCCCCTGGGTAAGCGTGCCGCAGTTGAATCAAATGGGCGTGGGGTTGATTGAGCCCATGCCGCGCCGGGTATTGATTCTGTTTGATAAAGCCAATACCGAAGCAGGAGAGCTTGCTTACACTAGCGCGCACCAGTATCTCGCCATGCCTTTAGAGTACTTAGGCTATGGGGCCGAGTACTTGGATGTTAACGGCCCTTTACCCAACGACTTGCTGCATGGCCGTTATGCAGGGGTTGTCACTTGGTTTAGCCAGCCCCTAACCAATGCGCCTGCCTACAGCGCTTGGCTACAGCGGCAAATGGAGCACGGTCTGAGGACGGCTATCGTTGGGCTTCCTGGCGTTCCACTCTCTGGCGCACTAGGCAATTTAATGGGGCTACGCGAGGTGTACGGGATTAGCCCTCAAGGGCTGACGGTCGTTGACCATGACGACGTTGCAAACTTTGAAGGCTTACCACAGCCACTGCCTGAGCCACAAACCGGCTATGAGCTCATCGGCAATGGGCTAACAACGGCCCACCTAACGTTACGCGACCAAGATGGTCGGCAACTTGCGCCTATTGTGACAGGGTCGTGGGGAGGCTTAGCCAGCTACCCATGGGTATTTCAAGAAGCCAACGAGTACCAAAAGCGCTGGAATCTAGACCCCTTTGCTTTTTTGCAGCGTGCCTTGGCGCTACCTGAGATACCCATTCCCGATGCCACTACGGAGAATGGCGCCCGCTACTGGATGACCCAGATCGACGGGGATGCCTTTGTCAGCCGCGCAGATCTTCCTGGCACCCCATTCACTGGCGAGCTGATGCTTTCCGATATTTTAATGCGTTACCAAGTACCTACCACGGTATCCATCATTGAGGGTGAAATAGGCCCGGAAGGCCTCTATCCGCAGTATCGCTCTATTCTGGAGCCGCTAGCGCAGAGAATTTTCGCACTACCGTGGGTAGAGGTAGCAACCCATACGTTTAGCCACCCCTTTGAGTGGGAAAACCTCAAGGAAAACGACTTGGCGGGCCAGGGCGAAACCCTTGCCAAGTTCAATTACAACATGCCAATTCCCAACTACCGATTTTCGCTGCGTCGGGAAATTGAAGGCTCTACTGATTACATTAACCGCAACTTGGCACCCGCTGACAAACCCGTAAAGGTAGTGCTCTGGACGGGCAATGCGCTACCTCCCGAGCAGGCCTTGGCAATTGCTGACGAGCTGGGGCTGCGCAACTTGAACGGAGGTAACACCAGCGTTACCCACAGCAACCCGACCATGACTCGCGTGTCCCCCATGCTGCGGCCCCAGGGGCGTTACCTTCAGGTGTACGCGCCGCAAATTAACGAGAATGTCTATACCAACTATATGCTGGGCCCGCTGTGGGGATACCGTCGAGCCATTGAAACCTATCAAATTACCGACCAACCACGGCGCTTAAAGCCTATTGACATTTATTACCACTTTTACTCAGCTGCAAGCCCAGGCGCACTGCGTGCCCTGCATCAAGTATATGAATATGTATTAACCCAAGAGACGCTGCCGCTATATGCTAGCGACTGGAGTGATGTGGCCACTCAGTGGTACCACACCGGTATTGCGCGGCACCTAGACGGCGGGTGGATGGTTAAAGGGGCAGATCACATGCGCACCCTGCGCCTTCCCACTTCCTTGGGTTGGCCAGACCTGCAGCGCTCTAGCAATGTGGCTGGCGTTCGTGAGATTCCCTCTGGCCGCTATGTCGCACTCTCAGGGGAGAGCGGCGCCACACTATACCTCACAACTAACCCACCTCAAACACCCCATTTGCGCTACGCCAATGGGCGCATTACCGAGTGGCAAAGACACTCGCCCCGACACATAAGCCTAAACCTTGCCGCCGAACAAGTACCGTTAAACGTAGAGCTTGCCGCCACCCAGGGCTGCCAAGTAAAGGCTGATGCGCGCCAGGAACAACGCGGCAACAGCACATTACTAACCTTTGGACGTTCTCATGCTGAGCGTATCGAGGTGATCTGTGCTTCACGCTAAGCCAAACACCGCCACTAAAAAAGTCGCCGCGGTGCGGCCACGACGGCTCATTCGGCCCGTCACGCTGCGACTGATTGCGCTGGTCATTGCCCTAACGCTAATACTGCTGTTTCCCGCCCGTCACCTGCTTAGCCTTGAAAACAGTGACGGCACACCCAGCCGTATTTCGATTCTTTACTCCCAGGCGTTGTTAAATGCCAACCCTAGCAATACCGAACTACGCATCAGCCTAGCGAAAAAGTTTATCCAGGTTGGTGAGTTTGAGCTGGCAAAAGCGACTCTTGAGCCATTACAAAACTCGGACGATAAGTCCGTTCAGTGGCTAGGGCTTAGCATTGAGTGGCAGTTACTGGCGGCAATAGCATTTGATCAACCGGAACGTCTGCACGCAGTACAACACTTTCAAGCGCTACTGCTAACGTTCCAGGAAAATGCTGTTCTTCCCACCGTGTATTTAGAGGAGATGGCTACTTATTGGCTGTCCATTGAGCACCCCCATCAGGCCGCTACACTTTATGAGCGCCTGGGAGAACAGGATATAGAACGCCAATACCACTGGCTTTCCCTGGCTGGCTACTGGTGGTTAAGGGCAGGATACCCAGAACGCTCAGCGGCGGCATGGCACCGCGCTTACCAAGTGGCAGAAACGCCGGGTGTCACACTGGGCTGGCTAAGCTGGTTGATTAGCCCCGCCCAGGCACAGCAAACGGATGCCTCGCCTGAATCCCCTCGACGCGCTGCCGCGCTAGAGGCGCTGCGCTCAGCCCAGCAGAGCCAGCAGGCTGATGGCATCAACTACGCCCAGGAATACATCTCAGTTTTTCCAAACGACCCGGAGCTACTCGACTTGGGCATCCGTTTAGCGCTTTCTCATGAGCAGCCACAGCAAGCGCTGGAGTGGTCACAGCAACTAATAGAGTTACAGCCAGATATCTCGTTTTTGGAACGCCATGTCACCATCGCATTGGGACTCAACGAATTACAAAGTGCCCTTAACGCGATCACCCAGTTGCGCCAGCTTAGCCCGGAGAATACCGCTTATTTAGAGCAACTCGCCCAAACCCAGCAATGGGCTGGCGATACGGCTGGCGCTCTGCAAAATGCCGAAGCGCTGGCGCTGCAAACAGGCGAAGAGCGCCACAACCGCTGGGTGATCAGCTTGGCGTTGAGCGCTCGTGATCGCAAGGTGGCCGTTCAAGCCCTTTCCCGCCTAGAGCGCAATCGCCATATCACCATGGAAGACCGCCGTTTGTGGGCTGACTTGCTTGAACAGCTCGGCGACCCCGATGCCGCCATTGCGCGCATTCAATCCTGGCAAGCCGCTGGCATTCACGATGAAGCGTTAAGCGTTCGGCTAGCCACATGGCTGGAGCAAACCGGACGCTTGGATGAAGCGGGCGAAAGCTGGGCAGCACTTAGCGCGCGGTACGGCCCTCGGCCTGAATTTGCCGAGGCTCAAAGCGAGCTATTAACGCAAAACTGGCAGCTTGATAGCGCCCTGACACTATTAGAAGATACCCCCCCGCCTAGCGATAATCCCGCCACGGATTACTGGCAGCAGCGAGCCGGGTTAGCGTGGCAGCTGGGTGATAGCGCCGCCAGTTCAAAAGCCTACCAAGCGCTGTTTGAGCAGGGCGCGTTGGATGCCGACGGTGCCGCACGCTTAATCCAAACCGCAGGAGAGAACAGTAATATTGACCTTGCCATGCGGGTGTCCCAACACCGCTGGGCTCAGGAGCGCGATGGAAATGCGCTGATTCAAATGCTCTATCTGGCTCAGCGAGAACGCCAAAGCGAACTTACCCAATCGCTATTAGCAATGGCCGACCAAGCACCCGAGCAGTTTGCACAATCGCCCGACTACTGGGGAGCGGTTGCTCAACAAGCACTGCTTCAGCGCTCGCCTGATGATGCCATCAATGCCTCTCAACGCGCGCTGGAACTATCTCCTGACGACCCAAGCCTACAGGCGGGCATGCTCTACACCCTGGCCGCCGCAGGTGATGACGTCACCCTGCGCCAGCGCCTTAGCGAGTGGCAGTCTCAGGCCGCGCAAACCCCGCAAATGATGAGCGCCATGGCCGAAGGGCACCGCTATCTGGGTGAACTAAGCCAAACGCTTGTCTGGTACGCCTTGGCCAACGAGGCGGGCGTACTGAATGCTTGGCAACAGCTTTATTACGCTGATGCGCTCAGCCAAAGCGGCCAAGAATCCCTCGCCTTTACACGTCGCGTCGCCGCCTTGGAAGAACTTTCGCCTGGGCTCATCAACGATCTTGAAGCCCCACTCAGCGTTGAGCAGCGCCGCGACCATACTCAAGTCATGGAACTGGTCGCTCAGCGTCATGGGCCAGACAGCGTAAGCGGCTGGTACGCCCAAGTGGTCACCGATGCCTTTGAAAACACAGCCCCCCAGCCAAGCGATAGCGAGTGGTTATTTGATGCGCAGATGACCCTGGATCAGCCGCTCCATGCACGCTATTTACTGCTCCGCGCCCAAGCCCAGGGGCACGTCAGCCCCGCTTGGCAAACGCTGGCCGTGGCGTTGGAAAAAAATGATCGCGATACGCTTAAACAGCTGCTTGATAGCGATAGCGGTCGCGCCCTTTCACTCACCGACCGTTTAGCCATTATGCGCCAGCTAGACCGCCGACAAGATGCCCAAGCACTCGCTGAATCACTCAACCATGCAGGCCAGGATCAACGTCTCGATATGGTGGAACTGGCCAATGAGATGCCGCACCGGCTGGCCACCACCGCCTCTTACCGGCGTGTGGGTGATCTGGATATCGACTCCCAGGAAGCTCTGTATCAAGTCAGTGGTGAGCGCTTATGGAGCGAGCTAGCGCTGGTACAACGCCAGTTGGATATTCCCTCTACCCAGGTGGACAGTGAAGGCCTCACCGATGAGCGCGGCGCGGAGCTCACCCTGGGCTGGAACGGCACACGCCTCGATACCACCCTCACCGTAGGCCAGGTGCAAACAGACAGCGTTGACCGGACATATGGACGGGCGGCCCAGCGTTGGCAGGCCACGTCACGCTTGGCAGGCACCTTATATGGCGAGATTAGCCATGCCTCCGACATCAATGACCGGATGCGTTTACTCGCGGTGGAAGACCGCATCGGTGCCCAGCTGGAGTGGACGCCAACGGCACGTGACACCGTTACCCTGGATGCTAGCCACGTAAACCTGCGCAGCCGCGAATCGCGTAACAGTCTGGGTGATGGCTATCGGGTAGAGGCCGCGCTGCATCATGCGCTGCTAAAGGGCGCCACCCGCCAGTTAGAAGTGAGCCTACTGGCGAACCACGCCGACTACACGTTAGACGATGACTTACCAGGCGATATAAGTCAGCGGCTACCGACAGATTTTCAGCCTGATGATCTACTGACCGATCAATCAAGCTTTGTGGGCATGGGCGTCACTTTGCGCCGCGGCGATCCTTATAGCACAACGCCCTATGTTGCCTCTCCCACTATCGAATTAGGGCTGGAGGCTGGCTATCAGTTGCCGGATAACGACATCGGCCTTAATGCACGCTTCGCGGTAGGCAGTCGCCTGTTTGGTAACGACTCTTTAAGCCTGCGCTTGGAGGCTGATCAAGGGTCGGGGAGTGATGGCGATACCAATCTCGGCGTTTCACTCACCTATCAATACTTCCTAGGGCACTAGCCATGTCTCAGACAACCCAACGGCGATGCCATTTCCTTAACCACTGCTTGCAGCGCCGTCTTGGCGCTTCTGGAGATACCGCTATGCGCACTTACCTATCACGACATCTGTTATGGCTTGCGCTGTTTAGCATAGCCCTTAGCACAGTTCTAAGCGGCTGCGCTGTTACGGACGTGCATCGCACAGAACCGCTTGATCGCCAGGTCACCTGGGCACTGCTGCCCCTTGCCAACCATTCTGAAACGCCACTGGCGGGACAAAAGGCCGAAGCAAGCCTGACGACGCTGCTTCACCAACAGGGCATTCGCTCGCTAACCCAAGCCCCCAGGACGGCGCCTATGGGCCTGCTAGAGCTGCCCAGCGACCAAGACTACCAAGCTGCTCTTAGCTGGGCACAGCAGCAGGGTGTCCGTTATGGCGTTACCGGCTCGGTAGATGAGTGGCAATACAAAGCGGGGTTAGATGGCGAGCCTGCCATCGGCATCAGCTTACGAGTCGTCGACGTTAATAGCGGCGAGATTATGTGGAGCGCCAGCGGCGCACGCACGGGGTGGGGGTTTAGCACCACTAGCGGCGTGGCACAAAAACTAATGGCAGAGTTAGTCGCTACGCTGCCTTTGCAGTAGTGAGGTCAGTCACCATGGCCACCCATATAGATGAACTTCAACCTGCCCTAGCGCCTCGCTGGCTGCGCTTACTAGAAGCGCTGGTCATCACCCTGGCGCTACCGATGATTGGCTGGCTGATCAATCCCGACGACCCGCTACTGTTGGGCAGTGGGCTTACCTGGCTGCTAGCCATTGCCCCCTTATTGGTAGGCATGCGCTACGGCTTCGCGATGGGGTTCAGCAGCGCGCTGTTAAGCGTTGCTGTGATGGGCCTGGAGGGCTGGTGGTACCACGGCAGCCTTATCAATGACCGCGCTCAGCGTCTACCGATTGCTATCGCCCTGATATTGGTGGGTATGGTGGCAGGCGAAATGGCGGATGTCTGGCGACGGCGGCTACAGCAAATGGCGGTTATCCACCGCGCGCAGTCCACCCGTTTGGAAGAGTTTGTGCGCCACTACCAGCTCCTGCGCGTATCCCATGACCAACTGGCAGAGCGCTTGGCCGCGAATCCCTTCACTTTGCGCGATGCGCTTAATGCCCTTGAGGAGAAATTTCAGTCTCTCGTCACTAGCCAAGAACCTTTGACCCATCACGGCAATGAGTTGCTTAATTTTTTAGCGCTTCACGCACGTATACAACAAGCGGCACTGCTGCCGGTGGATCACCTCCAACGCCTAACGCCTCAGTCAGCGATCTGGTTTGGTGGCGAAACCCCGCTTGACTGGAACGACCCTATGCTGCGTGCATGCCTTGAGCAGCGCCGGATGATCTGTCTTAGAAGCGCCATGGAGCAGGGCATCAATATTGACAATGCACCGCTACTGGCCGTCGTACCACTTATTGATGTAGAAGAGCGCATCTACGCAGTGGTCGCCGTTACCGCCATGCCGTTTATTGATTTTCATCGCGGCCATTTGCACCTGCTTGCCGTACTGGGTGCTCAATTAGGCGATATGCTGCACCACGCTCAGCACACACTTCAGGGGAGTAGCTACGACCGCCACGCAGTGGTTGCCCAATGGGTGCGCCACGCTCGGGAGTACCAACTGACCTCGCTATTAGTGACCATCGACTTCTCCTCCCAACTCAGCAACGCACAGGTTCAGTCTCTTATTGACACCGTGGTCAACCAGCAGCGAGGCCTTGACCGCAGTTGGGTTGTCACCCAAGAGGGCCGCCCACAGCGACTTTACGTACTGCTACCGCTGACGCAGCAACGTGCCTTTGCCATTTATGCAGAACGCTTACAGGAAATTTTCGCCTCAGAACCCGGCTTGGGAGAAGACTGCCAGTACATCACCATTACCTACCAAGTGATCGATGGTCGCCTGTCGGCTAGAAAACTGTTACCTCGCCATGCTAATCAAGAGGTGTCCTATGCCCACCTCTAAAGCTGTCGAACCTGCGCGGTTTACCTTTCTCAGTAGCCTTCCATGGTTGGCCGCAGGGCTTGGCTTTGAAGGGTGGGTCGCCTACCGCTGGGCAGGTGACTTTAACTTCCCTACGCTTTTGCAGCTTGCCCTGCACGGCTTGGGTAGCCTGCTTTTAGCCGAAGGGTTGCGGTTAACATTACCAACGCACTACCAGCGGCCAGTCCTTGGCATTGTGCTGTTGTTTTTCCTGCTGCTGTTGCTGCTTCCAGGCATCGCCCTGCTAGGCTTATTGCTGGCCGTAGTGCCTGCACTCTATTTTGCTGCACCTCAGCATGCAGTCCACTGGCAAGCACTGGCATTACCGCCTCTCCCTTACCGACCGCTAATCCCTCCCAGAGCCGACTCTACGGCGATGCGCGAAGGACTCACCAGCGTACTAAGCTATTCCGGCAGCCCCGTTCAGCGTCAAGAAGCGATCTTGGCCTGCCGTCATTTACCGCCCCGTCAGGCCATTGGGCTGCTGCGCTTGGGGCTGGCCGACCCCACTGACGACGTTCGCCTGCTGGCCTACTCCATGCTCAGTAGCATCGAGCGTGATTTGGACGAACGCATCCAGCGGCTGGCTCATAAGCGCGAACAACACAGCGACCCGTTCGGCCACCATGCTGAAGCACTCGCCATGCTGAATTGGGAGTATGACTACCTCAAGCTCGCCCAGGGCAGCACAGCTCATTTCTATTTAACTCAAGCGCTTCATTACATTGATCAAGCGATTAGCAGCGCCAACTCTGCCCACCGACAGTTACTACGTGGCCGCATGTGCTTGGCTCTAAAGGATATTACGGGCGCTGAAACTGCTTTTTTGCAGTGTGAAGCCTTAGGGTTGGATAACGATGACCTTGTCCCCTACCGGGCTGAGCTAGCGTTTCAAACTCACCGTTTCAGTGCACTTCGAGGGCAGCTTTTAAAGCTTAGCCCTTCCGCTCAACAGCACCCTGTGCTGTACCCCGTGATGGAGTATTGGCGATGACTTGGCCCACTCTTGGTAAACGTGACGACCCCGCAGATGTGATTCTGCTGCTGGAAGGCACTTACCCCATGGTTCGCGGCGGGGTGAGCTCCTGGGTGGATCAACTGATTCGAGGACTGCCTCAGCTACGCTTTGCGCTGGTCTTTATTGGCGGGCGCCCCGACCACTACGGAGAAATTCTGTTTGAGCGGCCGACTAATGTGGTGCATTTAGAGCGTCACTATTTAATGGATGATCTGCCTAGTCTACATGCCATAAAAGCACGCAAAGGCAGCCCAAGCACGTTCAATACCGTGCATGAACTGCATGAAACGCTGCGTAACCCAACGCTTCATGACCAAAGCCGTGTGCTGTGTGACGTGGCCAAAATGATTGGACAGCGAGGCGGTTTAAGCCAAGAGGATTTTCTGCATAGCCAGGCAGCTTGGCAGCATATTGTTGATCACTACCTCGAACACGTTACCGAGCCTTCGTTTATCGACTACTTCTGGTCGGTGCGTAATATTCACGCACCGCTATTTCTGCTGGCGCGCATTGCCAACGGTTTACCAAGAGGCCGCTGTCTGCATACGATCTCGACGGGTTATGCTGGCTTCTTAGGTGCGTTAGCACACCATATCCACCAGCGGCCGCTGTTGATTACCGAACACGGTATCTATACCAAAGAGCGACAAATCGATCTGCTGGAAGCGAAGTGGATCAAAAGCTCTACCGATGCGCTCTCCCATGGTTTTCAAATCGATACCGGCTATATTCGCCAAATGTGGATCCGCTTCTTCCAAGGCCTAGGGCGGATGACCTATGCCAGTGCTGCTCAAATCACCACGTTACACGAAGGTAATCGCCTACGGCAGTTGCAGGACGGGGCGCCCGAAGCGCGTACGCGCATCATCCCCAATGGTATCAGTATTGAGCGCTTCGCCCCTTTACGCAGTGCTACGGCAAACAACCAGCAGCCGATTGTGGCGCTGCTTGGCCGCGTCACACCCATTAAAGATATCAAGACATTTATTCGGGCGATGCGCCAACTCACTAGCCAGCTACCCGACGCCCAGGGGTGGATTGTTGGGCCGAACAGCGAAGACCCCGACTATGCCCAGGAGTGCCGTGACCTGGTTGCTCAGTTGGGTTTAGAAAAAAGTGTTCATTTTCTGGGTTTTCAACGCACTGAAGAGATACTCGCCCAGGTGCGTCTTGTGGTGTTGACCTCCATCAGTGAGGCGCAGCCGCTAGTAGTTCTGGAAGCTATGGCGGCGGGCATTCCGGTGGTTTGCAGTGACGTGGGTGCCTGTCGCGAGCTAGTCATTGGCGACCCGGCACACCAACAGGCGGCTGGGCACATCGTTCCCATTGCCAGCCCCATGGCCACTGCCCACGCGATGCAGTTATTGCTAACTCAGCCTACCGCTTGGCAAAACGCGCGTGCAGCGGGCATTGCCCGGGTAGAGGCCGAGTACACCGAAGCGTTAATGATGACGCGTTACCAACAGCTTTATGAAGAAGTGATTGAACCCAGTTCCGCACCGGCGGGTATCACTGTGACTCACCTTTTTTCAGCGCTCGGCATGCGCTAGCTTCTCGCGATGGGAGACAATTGATGGCTGGCATTGGTTTTGAACTACGCCGCTTACTCCGGCAGGATAGTTATTTCAGCCTGATACGCGCCTATGGTTACGCGGGTTTGATCAGCTCTGGGCCCTGGGTGCTTTCGATCCTGGCCGTTATGGCACTGGGAGTGCTCTCTGCCGCTGCCAGCCCTGGGAACAGCACCCATGTGACAGCATTTTTGGTCTCGGTCACGTGGCTGGTTGCAGGCTCGCTGTTGCTTACCTCGCTGGTACAGCTTTTGTTTACCCGTTATGTCGCTGACCGGCTGTTTGAGAAACGCGATAGCGCCATTCTACCCAACTTATTTGGCCTGCTGACACTGATCGTGCTCGCCGCATCCAGCATCGGTGGTGCGTTGCTATGGTTCACCTTTGCAGACACACCCTGGCTCTATCAGCTCGAAATGCTAATGAGTTTTGTGGTGCTTAGCATGATCTGGTGTGTCACGGTGTTTGTGGCGGGGACTAAAGCCTACCGCCAGGTACTCTTGGCCTTTGCCTGTGGTTACGGCACCACCTTTGCGGCGGGCTTACTACTTAAAGACTACGGTCTGGTAGGTTTGCTAGGTGGCTTTGTGATTGGCCAAAGTTTGTTACTCTTTACCCTGCTGACCATGGTGATTCGCCACTACCCAAGCAATCGTTTATGGGCCTTTGACCTCCACCGCGCCGGGCAGTGCCAGCACTCATTAATAGCCATTGGGCTGTTTTATCAGCTGGGTATTTGGGCCGATAAGCTGGTATTTTGGTTCAACCCTGCCACCTCAGAATCGATTATTGGCCCGTTGCGGGCATCGCCTATCTACGATTTACCAATCTTTTTAGCTTACCTGTCAATTGTGCCGGGCATGGCGGTATTTATTATGCGCATGGAGACAAATTTTGCCGAAAGCTGTCACGCCTATTACGAGGCCGTTCGGGGTGGTGATACGCTTTTACATATCGAAGAGCTGCGCGGCGAAATGGTGACCAGTGTAAGGCACGGTATTTACGATATCTTCAAAGTGCAGGGAATAACCGTGGTTGCTTTATTGCTCAGCGGCCCAGCGCTATTTACCTGGCTAGGCTTTTCACACTGGTATTTACCTCTTTTTAATATCGATATTGTCGCAGTAGGTATTCAAGTGCTGTTTATGGCCATACTCAACGTACTGTTTTATTTAGACCGGCTTAAACCCGCGCTATGGCTCTGCTTCTTATTCTTATTAGCTAATTTAATGCTGACGCTACTTAGCCAGTTGCTAGGGCCAGTATTCTATGGCTACGGCTATGCAGTTTCACTGCTCTTCGTTTCCCTGGTGGGGCTGGCGGTACTGGATCATGAGTTTGAGCAGCTCACCTTCCAGACCTTTATGTTGCAGCCTAGCAAATAGATAGTGATCGCTCACATTGGGCCAGCTGAGTGAGGTAAGAACTTTTCTAGGCCATCAAGCGTACGTGACAACGCTCCCCGGTGGGCCTGTATCGTTTCCCAACCGGCGAGCCCCGCTTCTTGGGCGCGCTCCGGGTTAGCAAAGTAGTCCGCCAAGGCGTCTGCCAGGGCATCCGGGCTATCGACCAGTGTTAGTGCCCCTGCAGCTTGAAGTGGCTCAGCCACGTCGGCAAAGTTCTCAATCGAGGGGCCGCTAAGCACCGGCCGACCTAACGCCGCAGGTTCAAGCACATTATGCCCGCCCAGCGGCACTAGGCTGCCCCCTACAAAGGCCACACTGCCTGCGGCATAAAGCATGGCCAGCTCACCGAGCGTATCCCCCAGGTAGACCTGGGTTTGCGCTGTCACGGGCTGCTGTTGGCTGCGGCGGATCAATGTCCAGCCTTCGGTTTTGCAAAGCTTGGCCACCTCATCAAAGCGCTGGGGATGACGCGGTACCAGCACCAGCAGCGCGTCGGGGTAGCGCGCAAGCACTTGGCGATGGGCCTCAAGCAGCAGTGCTTCTTCGCCGTCACGAGTCGAGCCCGCCACCCAGACCGTCCGCCCACCCCAATCCTGATGTAAGCGCTCACCCTCTTTAATACTGCTATCTTGGCTGACCAACTCAAACTTCAGCGAGCCAACAATGCGAGTGATTTCTGTGTTACAGCCGAGGGTATTAAAGCGTTCGGCATCTGCCGGGGATTTGGCGGCGAGCCAGCTAATGTCGGCAAGCATACTGGCCATCAATGGGCGCAGGCGCTGATAGCGCTTAAAGGCGCGGGGCGATAAGCGACCATTCACTACCGCCACAGGCACTCCCTGCTGATGGCAGGTGTGGATCAGGTTGGGCCACAGCTCGGTTTCAAACAGGATGGCGAGTTCGGGCTGAACATGACGTACAAAGCGCTTCGCGGCGCCAGGAAAGTCCAGCGGTAGGAAACGATGGGCGAGACGCACCTGATCTGCTGCGGTTTGCTCACTAATCAGCGCTTGGGCCTGTTGGGCTCCGGTGGCGGTCATAGTGGTGATCAGTAGACTATGCGCTGGATAACGCGCTAATAACCCCTTGATCAGCGGTCGAGCGGCGCGTACTTCACCCACCGAGGCACAGTGCAGCCAAATGCGTGGCGCGGGAGGCAGCGGCCCAAGGTGCAACCCCAGCCGCTGAAGGCGTGAGTAAGTGGGTACTTGCTCACGCCAGATGCGCCAGCCTATCAGCGGTGAAAGCGCATACAGGGCCGCTGAGTAGGCAAGCCGGGGCCAGGTGGATGAAGCCATTAGCGCTCGCGATCTAAAATGGAACTAATCATCGCCGAGGTCGAAACACCATCTTCAAAACCCAGTACCTTGACCTCTCCGCCATTGGCGATGACGGCCGCGCCCCCGGCGATATCTTCTGGCCGGTAATCGCCTCCCTTGACCAGAATATCCGGCAACACCGCTTCGATCAGCGCCTGAGGGGTGTCGTCACTAAAGGGCACCACCCAGTCGACAGCGCCCAGCCCCGCCAACACTTGCATGCGCCGGTTAAGCGGATTAATCGGACGTTTTGGCCCTTTCAGGCGACCGATGGAGGCGTCGTCGTTAACCGCGACAATCAACCGATCTCCCAGCCGCTTGGCCTGCTCCAGGTAAGCGACGTGGCCAGCGTGCAAAATATCAAAACAGCCGTTGGTCATGACCACCTGCTCACCGCGCAGCTGAGCGGCGCGCACGGCCTCAACCAGCACAGTAGGCTCAATCACTCCAAATTCGGCCAGCTTATCGCCGTGTAGTGCGGTGTAGAGCTCAGCGATTGAGAGCGTGGCCGTGCCCGGTTTGGCCACCACCAATCCGGCACCCAGATTAGCTAGCATCATCGCTTCGGGGAAAGCATGCCCTGCCGCTAACGCTAGCCCCATCAGGCCAATCACCGTATCCCCTGCCCCCGTCACATCGAAAACTTCCTGCGCTCGGGTAGGCAAGTGCAGCGGCGCGTGCCCTTCACGAATCAGGGTCATGCCCTTTTCGCTGCGTGTCACCAGCAGCGCTTCCAGCTCAAGCTCGGCACGTAGCGCTTCGCCTCTCGTGGATAGTTCCGCATCAGTTGCACAGGCACCGACCACCGCTTCAAACTCCGTCAGGTTGGGTGTAAGTAAACTCGCCCCGCGATACTTGCTGAAGTCCTGTCCTTTCGGGTCGATCAGCACCCGCTTGCCCTGGGCCCTTGCGTTGGCTATCAGGTTCTCAACTTGGTTCAGCGTGCCTTTACCGTAATCGGAAAGAATCACCACGTCGCAGTCGGGCAGCGCCTTTGCTACCTGAGTCACTAGCTCACTAGTCTCGACGCCGTCCAATGGCTGCTCGAAATCCAAACGCAATAGCTGTTGGTTACGGCTCATCACGCGCAGCTTGGTAATTGTGGGTATTTCAGCGCTGCGCTGGAAGTAAGTGCTTACATCGGAAGCGGTTAAGCTGGCTTCGAGCAGTTTTGCGTTTTCATCATTACCGACGACACCCGCCAACACCGCGTGGCCACCCAGCGAGGTAATGTTCAACGCCACATTGGCCGCACCACCTGGGCGGTCTTCAACATCTTCCACGCGCACCACCGGCACGGGCGCTTCCGGAGATATGCGTGAGGTACCGCCATGCCAGTAGCGATCCAGCATGACATCGCCGACCACCAGTACGCGGGCATGTTCTAACGCGGTTAAATCAATCTTCATCGGGGCTCCTTGGGCTGGCAGTTGAAGCGGCATGCGCCAGCAATGCATCCAGTTTGGCGATAACGTCGTCGGCTTTTATCAGCATCATGGCGCTTGGGTGGCGCACCCGTTGGCCCCAACTCACTTCGTCTACTGACTTATGCAGATAGGTGCGAACCGCCTGAGGGTAGGCGTTGACCGCAAAGTCGCGCCATAAATAGGGAGCGGCCCGCTGGGGGTTGGTCGATGCGTACAGGCCCAGTGCAGGGGTTCCCATCGCATTAGCCATATGAATAGGCCCGGTATCCGGCGCGATCACCGCTTGAGCGTGATCAATCAGGGCCAACACCCCTTTCAGGGAGGTGCCGCCAATGGCGTTAATCACACTACCCGGCTGGCAAAGCGCTTCGATTTGATCGCCGATTTCCCGCTCCAGGGCACTGCCGCCACCGGTCAGCACGCTTTTGAGACCGTACTGCACCCAGGCATGCTCAATGACGCTGGCATAGCCCTCCACTGACCAGTTGCGAAAGTTGCGCAGGCGCACGTTGCTGCAAGGGTTGATCACTAGGTAAGGCGCCTCACCACTGATAACCTGTGCTTCATTGCGTGCGGTGTCGGTGACCGGCAGATTCCACTCTAACCGTTCATCCTCTACCCCCAGCACCCGGGCGAAGTCCATGAATGACTCCAATACATGGGCATTAGGGTGCGGCGCAAGCTGATGCTGGGTGAACCAGTGCTGAGCATCTTTGGCGCGCGCCTTGTCATAGCCCACACGCACCTTGGCTTTAAGCCCAAGGGACAGCACGCTGGCACGAATGGCCTGCTGCATATGCAGCAGTACATCGAAGCGCGTATCGGCGAGCTGTCGCCAAAGCGCACGCATTCCGGCAATACCGGTCGCTTTGTCGTAAACAACGAACTCGACCCCGGAAAGCCCCGCCAGTAGACTGTGCTCCCCCTTGCCGATAATCCAGGTAATGCGCGCATCGGGCCACTGGCGCTGCAACGCCCGCACCGTGGGCACGAGATTGCACACATCTCCTAGGGCGGAGAGGCGCAAAATGGCAATGTGGTTAGGCTGAACAGGCAGAGAGGGCTTCATGCGCTTAGCGGCACTCCGGCAGAAAAATGGGCTGATTTTACATGATGTAGACAGTTTATGTGACGCGCCGGGAACACACCAAATGGATCCTGCTCTGTTCACTGCTGAATACTGGCGTGAACAGGGATTAATAGTGGGTGAAGCCCCAGGCCGGGGCAGCAGTCTGTTTTTACAGGTAACACCGACCGAACAGTGGGTGTTAAGGCCCTATCGCCGGGGAGGCATGGCAGCCAAGCTCAGTGAAAAACGCTACTTATGGACCGGCGCTGAGCGCACTCGAGCATTTCTAGAATTGCGTTTAACGGCCGCGCTTTTCGAGCAGGGCCTGCCGGTGCCCCGTCCTGTAGCAGGCTGCGTTACCCGCTACGGGCTTACGTATGAAGCCGCGTTGATCACCGTGCGTATTGCCGGTGCAAAAGCGTTGGCCGAGCTGTTGGTCAACGATCAAGCCGATGAAGCGCTGTTACACCGCGTCGGCGTTATGATTCGCCGCTTTCACCAAGCAGGGCTAGATCATGTTGACCTGAATGCGCGCAATATTCTCGTCGATCCCAGCGGAGCGCCATGGTTGATTGACCTTGATCGTTGCCGACTGCGTAGGGCAGGAAAATGGCGGGCAGGTAACCTGAGCAGGCTGGAGTGTTCCATCAAGAAGTTCACTGAAGCGCCGCTTATGCCAACCATTTATAATGGGTACTGCAGCTAAGTTCCTGCAGGTGCTTGCAATTTTTGCTTTTATTATAGCTAATTGCCGGGCGTAGTGATGGCAGTCAAAAGCCCTCGCTGACAGGCACGATAGCTTCCCCACAACACCGCAAGCCAAATGGTATAAATCATGACTCCGCTATTATGGGTTAAAAACGCCTGAGAGAGACCGAAATCGATATAAGTAACGGGCAGCAACGCCCCTGCTACTGCCAATGACCTAAGTACTAAATTAGGAGCGTGCAGCTGCTGCATGAAAAGACGTAAAGGGAGTAAATAGAGCACCAATAAGGCAAGTAGGCCCAAAGCGCCCCTCTTAGCGGTAGTATCAACAAATTCATTATGCGCATGTTCATATTGCACAACGCCTGGATCAATTACCCCAGCTTCTGCAAGCGACTGCATCCGCTGTTGATAACCATTATGGCCCCAACCTAGGATAGGTTTATCCATTATTAGATGAGAAGCACCTTTCCACATCTCAAAACGAGCTCCCACTGAGGAAGTTCGGCTCTCGCCGGTCACGTAGCGCTCGATATCATCTACCGCCTGGTGAACGCGTTGTTGAACACCGAGTTGCGGCACTGAATAGATGCATAGCGCCCCAACCATAATTACCGCTAAGGCGCCAATTTTCAAAGGAGTAGCCAAATCACGACCATAGGCTCGATAAAGCACCCACAGCACAATAGGTAATCCTACCCACCCACCACGGCTGCCGGAAAATAGTGACCCTAGGACACCGCCTATGGCACCTAGTCCAAGTAACAGCAGCCAGCGCTTGGGATGGTTATGTGAAACTGCCCATCCCATACCCGCCAAGCAAAGAATGCCCGTAAGCATACTAATATTGCCAAACTGAATAACATGTGTATATCCACCTGCACGCTCAACACCAACGACCAACTTTTGCCAAGCACCCCAACCACCGACCGCTATTCCCCCCAGCGCTAATCCACTCCATAGCCAGGCAAGCCGCGGTGGATAAGCCAATATTAAAGCCAAAACAGGAATCGCTAATAAAAACCTTAATGGCTTGTCAGCGCCTCGAAGCCCCTGTCCATCACTCCAAGCTTCAAGTAACCCCACAACAGCAAAAAAAAATAAAGCACTAGCGACCAGCCAGTCACGACGATCAAACCTTGTCTTAGCACTGGTAAAGGGGAGCGCAATACTACCTAACAGCAACAGTACGGCTCCTATTGAATACCCTGAAGGTATAATTAGCGCCACGGCGCCTAACAACAGCACAGCGAAAGAGGTGTACCCGCGCAATAGCGAAAACTGAGAAGGAATAAAAGTAAGCGGTGATTGATTCATCAATATGTCCGTTTGGGCACGGGGCGGTGAAAAGCTGCTATTCTGACAGACTATTTAGAGCTTGGCAGCCAATCCCTTCCCAGCGTTTAAAATACCAGAGGCAAAAAGTATAAGCCTGCGACAAGCAACTGCCTTTAAAATTCATTCATTACTTTACCAGCATTTGTTCTGACGGCGCCAACTGCCCTGTTTTCTCAAAATATTTTTGCATCACTAACAAACCAACAAGGTGCTCTTGTTTTTTATTTAAAAAAGGCTTCACATAATTATTAGCATTTTCAATAATATTCTTTGCTTCATTAGGATGCTGATGATAATAAATTAATTTTTCTTCTAAATCTGAGTAATCATCAGCAAGCTCAACATAATGAAAATTTGGCTTAAGTGTTCCTTCCATGAACCAAGTTTCATATTTAGGTCTAGTCATAAAGCATAATGAATTAGAGGCCATAATCCACTTTAAATTCGTTGCCACATCATTACCTTCAATGCTCAGTATAAACTTATAGTTCAACTGTTCATTGACGCTCATATAGGAACGCCCCCATGGTTTTCCCTGAGCATTTTTACGACTGTCACCCACATTACACAGGGGGTGATGGTAATATTTTTCTACGAAGGCTTGTCGATGTGGCTGATGACAAGCACCACGCCACACTAACTGATTTTTTTTCTCATCAAAATTAAGCGTATCATTCACAAAGAAATAATGTCTTACTCGATTTAGCTTTAGTAGCACCGACTGCTGATTATCCGGGCTAATCGGGCGACTTTTTACAAACGTAGGTTCTTCGGGTATTGTACGAATATCACCCGGCCAGAAATGGAATTTTAAAGGTTTCTCAAAACGCGATAAATAGCACTTCATATCAATATAGTAAGACCAACTTTTCTGTTTTGAAAAACCACCTACGTTTAGTGCTTGGTCATTCAGCTTTAACGGCTTAGAAAGCTGGTTATAGTAATTTACTCGGCTTTCAATATAAGATTTTTCACTTCCTAACGGTAACCTCTCAAAGGCAGTGAGATATTTTTTCCGTTCGAAGAAATAATATTGCCGGGGTAAGCCTATTTCCAAGACACCCTTGCTATAAAATAGAAATTTATGGTAATTAGCTTTCAAGCGTTCGATCAAGGTCATAAAACCAAGCCAGTAATATTACAAATAAGTGTTATGTAGTACGATATAGAAAAAGATAAGCTTCCATCATCGCATCAGGAGAAAACCTCTCTAATTGCTTAAAAGCATTAATTGACAATGTACTTCGAAGCTGTTCATTGTTTATTAATGCTTCAAGGCCTTCAACTAGCTTCTCAGAGTTATTGGGCGGCACTAGAATGCCAGTTTTTTTATGCTTGACAATATCGGGAATACCACCAACATCACTGGCAATAATAGGGACTTTAGCATTCATTACATCTAGAAGTACCGATCCTAGCCCTTCATTTCGCGAAGGAAATGCAAAAAGGTCTAACATTGGCAGATAGTCACCAATATTAGGCTTGAAGCCCATCCAAAGGACATTGCTTAACGAGGCACTCTCCTGACGTAGAATTTGCTCGTCCTCCCCTCTTCCAAAAAATACAAACAATACTTCTGGCCGTGTAACCTGGAATTGACGAGCTGCCTCTAATAACACTCGCTGTCCTTTATGGCGATCCACCAGAGCACCAACATGGCCGACGATAAAACGCTCGGAATAACCATCACGTAGCTCCTTTACGACGTTTGGATTCGGTGAAACGGGCGTGAAGGCGCTTGGAATAATGGGAATTTTTTGAAAAGTTAATGTACTTATTTCCTGCGCTATGGCACTCGATATAGCGACGCAGTAGTGAGCATTACGATAAAAAGCCTTATTACTTAGTTTAGGCTTAATAGGGGTATCGACGCGGCGAGTAATAATATATGGCGTTTGGAACAGCTTTCTATGTAGCCATGCCCAATGAACTGCTTTTGCCTCATGTGCATGCACGACATCGGCTTTACCTGCATGCCAATGCCCTGCTAATTGATGCCTAGCGTTAGTAAATTTTAAATCTGGAGTACCTGCTAACTCATCGCGTAAAGGGGACGACGGCTTGCAGACCAGCGTCTGGCGCTCTATTCCATCCGCACCAGCTAATGCTTGGATCAATAGGATGGTTTGACGCTCTCCCCCGCGGAATCCTCTAGCCAGATTGACATGAATGATGTGCAAAAACGCCTCACTGGGGATACGGTGACTGTAAAGCCGCTATAATAGCATTCGCTACCCACTTTCTAACAGGATCGAAACATTTATGCCCGCTGGCGTTAGCGTTGTTATCATCACTCGAAATGCTGCCTCAACTTTACAAAATACGCTGGATGCTGTGCAGTGTTTTGAAAACGTAGTGATTTACGATAACGGTTCAAGCGACGATACCTTCCGCATTGCGGCGAGTTATCCGAACGTTTCACTACATCAAGGTGATTTTATTGGCTTCGGGCCCACTAAACGTCACGCCGTTTCGCTAGCCAAGCATGATTGGATACTCTCCCTTGATGCCGACGAAGCACCTTCCCCAGAACTCATCGAATCAATCACAACGTGGGTTAACAACGCCTCACCTAGCGATCTGGGGGAAATATTGCGTGAGAATTGGATGATGGGTCAGCCAGTCCACTACTCTGGATGGGGAAATGACTGGTTAATTCGACTCTTCGATCGTCGCAGTCATAATTTCAATAATGCCATGGTTCACGAAGCAATATCAGTGAACAGCATTAGCCGCGTACAACGCTTATCGGGTACTATTAAGCATACAGCCGTGACAGATTTGTCACAGTTTCTAGAAAAAATTAATCGTTATTCAAACATTCGCGCTGAATCTGGAAAACTGAAGCATTACTCAGTATTAGCCATTTTTTTCAAAGCAATCTTCGCCTTTCTACGAACTTATTTTCTACAGCAGGGCTGGCGCGATGGCTGGAGAGGATTAGTAATAGCAGTTTCGAATGCTAATGGTGTGTTTTGGAAATATATGAAAAATTTCTTGAAGACCGAACATTAAATTTCAAATAACTTTTGACAATAGGTTCTATCATGGAAGACGTGCGAACGGCAGTTATTGCCATCCGTAACTTGAACAAGACAACTGGCGCTGCAAGAATCGCTCTGCAACAAATTTCAATTTTAAAAAACTTGGGATATCACGTAACCATCATATGTGAAAAAATTAATAAAGAAACAACTGCTCCCCTTGGTGTGGATTTAAAGATTATTAAAAAAATCCCACTAAGTAGTTACATAAGACGACTCTGGTTTAGCAAGCGTGCTAATGCTTGGTGTCAAAACAATAAGCCCTCTCTTATTATCAGTCATGGCGATATGGAAAATGCAAACATAATTTTTATGCATAACTGTGTGGATCTAGCACAAGAAATAATTTATCCAAAATCGACTCAACAACAAAAAAGCGTTTCAAAAATACATAATAAAGTTCTAAGAAAAGGTAACTATCAGCATGTTGTTGCCAACTCTCAGTTAATGGCTAATGATTTAACTACTCGTTACGATATTCCGGCTCAAAAAATAAGCATCTCTTATCCTGGTTTTGACGCACATCAATTTAATGCCTTCAAAAAATCAATATTTAGACAGAAGAAGCGAGATGAGCTTGGCATTAAACAAGAAGAAAAGCTCATCGGCTTAATCACCTCGGGTGATTTCAAAAAAAGAAACTTAGATTTTTTCATTGAAATTTCGAGAGATTTGGTAAACACAACCAATGTTTTATATCGTTTTTTAGTAATAGGACAGGGAGAGATAGAAGCCTATAAAGAAAAAGCAGTAAGACTAGGCATAGATCAATATTTTATATGGAAAAAAGCGGTTCCTGAGGTAGAGCATTACTACGCTGCTTTAGATCTCTTTGTTTTGCCTGCACATATCGAAGAGTTTGGTTGTGCTATATTAGAAGCGATGGCATGCTCTACATTGACCCTGATGTCCGAGCGTGTTGGTGCTGGTGAGCTACTCAAGGGCGAGTTAAGGAATTTAATTGTAAAGGGTTATCTTTCAGAGCAGTGGGCGAAAAAAATTGAGAGTCTCATGCTTAAAGATAATGCACTTATAAACAACCAGCTTGTCGAGACAGCTAGCCATTACACCTATGAATATCAATATCAAGCGCTGAAAGCCTTAATTTCAGATCACCTCAATGTGAATATCAAGGATGATATATGTTCGTTTCATTCAGAGAAATCAAAAAACAAATAAAAAATAGCAATGAAATTATTTTAAGTGACAATAATATTTTGTCCTATGGATCAAATCGAATTTGTTATTTAGATGAATCCAACCCGTCAACATTAATAAAAATTGCTCGGCACCCAGAAAGGTGGAAAAAAGATCATCGGCAGAGCTTTTCAGAGTGGTATGTATCAAAAACTGTTGAGCCTAAGAATACCGAATGCTGCATTAGCCTCTGTCAAAGTTGGGTACGAACTAATAAAGGACCTGGCTTAGTTGTCGAAAGAATTGTTGATGACCAAGGTCAGTCCACTACTTTGCGTAAGCTTTTATTTAGAAAAGAGCTCACCGTTGAGTATGCATTACTTTTAGTAGAAAAAATTGTTTATAAGTTCTCCACTACTGGTATTCCTGCCTCTGACTTTAATATAGATAACTTTGTTATAGAGGGGGATCGTACTAATAATAAACTGATTATGATTGATGGTTTCTCTCCTAAAAAACTAAACCTAAAAACGCGTTTACTTTTACAGAGCAAAGTATTGTCGAATTATTATACCAAGCGAAAGTGGCGGAAAACAAAATCAAGATTTACCGACTGTGCACAAAAAGTTTATGCTGGAGATTATAATTTTGCCGCAGCCATGCCTCTGAGTGATACCTCAAACAGTGAGGGTCTCAAAGCTAATCAATGAAATGAATTTGCCTGAAAAAGTAGGTCACCCATGAATCCTCGTGCTATTCGAAAAATAGCCATCATCACTATCGGTCTTTGCCTGGGCTATACCGTCACGGTACTGACCCGCCTGCCTTGGTGGACGCTATTTTTTGTAGCGGCCGCTTGGATTGGTGTGGGCTTAAAGCTGCGCTGGGGTCAGCCTGCTAATGCCCGTTATCGCAAAATGTGGCCTTGGTCGCT
Organism: Vreelandella maris; assembly: GCF_013371085.1. Taxonomy (GTDB): domain Bacteria; phylum Pseudomonadota; class Gammaproteobacteria; order Pseudomonadales; family Halomonadaceae; genus Vreelandella; species Vreelandella maris. The sequence goes on from NZ_JABWCV010000006.1 coordinate 45,838, forward strand.
GGTACCGTTAAGCCTTTGGGGTGTCTATGTTTACTTAGCAGATAGTTTTGGCATTGTCGATCTGGGAGCGGTGTTTTTTCACCTCCAGGCAGGCATGGCCGAGCATGGCGGCGCCGGTAAAATGCTTACCGCGGTGCTTTATACGCTGATCATGATTGGCGTGCTGGCATCCGTCACGTGGTTATCGCGTCATGACCAGCGCTGGCGGTTAGCCGAGCGCTTTTTCGCTATTTTGTTATTGGCAAGCAACCCGCTGCTTTTTGGCCTGGGCCAACGCAGCGCAGCTATTGTTACCGACGATGGTGCTTGGCTTGATCGTCGCTATAAGCCGCCCCCCGCTGAAGCGCTTAGAGACGCCCCGAACTTACTCCTCTTGTATCTAGAAAGCATTGAGCGCACCTACGCCAACGATATATTCGAGGATGCCTATGCCCATCTCAACGCACTGGGTGAGCGAGGCGCGGTCTTTGAAGGTGTCCGCCAAATGGATAACACCGGTTGGACAATGGCGGGGATGATTGCCAGCCAATGTGGCGTGCCTTTAATGCCAGCGGGCCTCCTTCACGACAGCCAGTTTGACCCTCTCTCTAAGGTCGTTCCCGGCGTTGATTGCCTTGGCGATATACTCGCGGCGCAGGGCTACCAGCTCAGCTACTTGGGTGGTGCCAGCACTCAGTTTGCAGGTAAAGGACTGTTCTACCGTGGCCACCAATTCAATACCGTAAAAGGGCGTGAAGAGTTAGAGCCGCAGCTGACAGATCCAGAATATGTAAACAGTTGGGGGCTGTATGACGACACGCTTTATGACATTACCGCCGACGAAATACGGCGACTGGACAAAGAGAATAACGGCCCCTGGGGCGTGGTAACTCTTAATTTAGCAGGTCATGCACCCAATGGTTATCCCTCTCAATCTTGCGTAGAACAACAGGGCGAGTTTGACGGGCAGGATATTCTTTACTCCGTAGAGTGCTCAACGTGGCTGGCCCGAGATTTAATTGAGCGTTTGGAGTCAGAGGGGCTTCTCGACAACACGTTGGTCGTGGTTCTCAGCGACCACCTAACCATGCGGGTGTCGGTGTGGGATCAATTGACGGCATTAGACCGCGACAACACGCTTATCATGCTGGGTGATGATATTCAGCCACAGCGTATTCGCCGTGATGCCACCATGCTAGATGTCTTCCCCACCCTGTTGGATGCACTAGGCTTTCGTTTAGAAGGCAAGCGTGCGGGGCTGGGCACTTCTTTATTTAGTAATCAGCGTACGCTGGTGGAAGCACACGGTATCGAAGTGCTCAATGAGCGCTTACAGGAAGAGACAGCGCTACAGCACCGTCTCTGGGAAGGTATCTCACCCCAGCGCCGTGAGCCCGACACGTCCTCTTCTCCAGAACAAACCGTAGAGACACCCGCTGACCGAGCCGATGAAGTGGAGCTTATCCATTAGCTATCACGCTCTCCCGTTGATGAGCCGCGTGAATCTGCTCGTAGACCTGGTCAACGCTCAGTTGGTTAAGGCAGTTGGTATGCCCCAATGGGCACGTGCGCTGAAAGCAGGGAGAGCAAGAGAGCGCCAGGTAGTGAATCACTGCATTATCGGTCAACGGCGGCGTGTAGGCGGGCGATGAAGAGCCATATAGCGCATGGATGCGAACGCCTACCGCTGCGGCCACATGCATCAAGCCCGAGTCATTGGTGACCACTTGCCGACAGTCCGCCAGCAAATCAACGGCATCGGCCAATTGTGTTTTGCCGCACAGGTTATGGGCATGGGCAAGCCCCTGCGTTATTTCCTCGCCTGCTGGGTGATCCTTGTCGCCGCCCAACACCCGCACTTCAAAACCTTCGTTTACCAAGCGTTTTGCTAACGTGTGAAAGTAACTGATCGGCCACTGCTTGGCAGGGCCGTATTCAGCGCCCGGCATCATGCCAATCGCCGTGCGCGAAGAAAGCGAATGCGTCAGGCGTAAATTAACCAGATTATCGCGATCAATCTGCAGTCGCGGCTTGGGCAATACAAAGTCGCCACTGGTCGCTTCTTCAAGGGGCAGCCCTAGCGAAACAAAGCGCTTTACCGTTTGATCCAGCACCTGCTTGTCGAGCTTACGGCGCTCCTTGAGAAGACCGTAGCGATGCTCGCCCACAAAGCCAATACGCTCGGGAATGCGTGCCATAAAAGGCACCAGCGCGGCCTTCCAAGAACGCGGCAATACAATCGCGCGATCGAATCGCCCCCTTAGGCGGCTGGCGAGTTCGCGGCGGCTGGCCAAACCAAATTCGCCATGACCAACCGCCAGCGGCAACACCTCATCCACCTCGGGCATGCGTTCTAAAATAGGCTGCGACCACGCGGGCGCGACCACCCCTATCGTCGCGCCTGGCTGGCGGGCTTTTAAAGTCATAAACAGGCTTTGTGCCATGACCATATCACCGACCCACGAAGGGCCAATTACCAGCAAGCGCTGAGCTGAGTTAGCCATTTAGCCACCCCAAGTAGGCCTTAACCCCTTGAGCAACGGTTTTAAACTCCACATCGCAGCCACTGGCGCGTAGCTGGTTAATGTCAGCCCGGGTATAACTCTGATAGCGTCCTTTAAGTTCTTCGGGGAAGGCAATGTAGTCAATCTCACCTTTACCGTAAAAATCGATAACGGCTTCACCAATCGCTTTGAAAGGCTCTGCGCGACCAGTACCAAGATTGAAGATGCCCGACTGGTCAGGATGATCCAGAAACCAGAGATTTACATCGACCACATCACCGACATAAACGAAGTCGCGGCTCTGCATACCCGCCTCATACCCACCATAGGCGCCGAACAGCTTCAGGGTTTCGCCGTTACGGATTTGCAGATGATTATGGTACGCCACGCTGGCCATTTTGCCCTTATGCTGTTCCCGCGGGCCGTAAACATTGAAGTATCGAAAGCCAACTACTTGAGTGGTCAATTCGCTCCACCGCGCACGCACGTGCTGATCGAACAGCAGTTTGGAATAGCCGTAAACGTTGAGTGGCTTTTCGCACTCCGGTACCTCTTTGAAAACCTCGCTGCCGCCATAGGTCGCCGCCGATGACGCGTACAAGAAGGGGATACCCTGCTGCTCGCAGTAGTTAAGCAGCACTTTGGAGTACTCGAAGTTATTTTCCATCATGTAGTGGCCATCCCACTCGGTGGTATCCGAGCAGGCGCCTTCGTGGAAAATGGCATCAATGGTAGGCAAGTCGACACTTTCCCCTTTCAGGGCAGCTTTTACTCTGGCAAGGAAGTCATCTTTATCCAGATAATCCGCCAGCGTGCAGTCGGCCAGGTTGACGAATTTTGTGCCATCGCGCAGATCATCGACCACCATTACATCGTTTCGGCCACGGGCGTTCAGTGCTTTCACTATGTTGGCCCCGATAAAACCGGCACCGCCTGTTACCACAATCATACTGTTCTCCTTACCTAACGCGGCTTGTTGGCATACGTGCCTATAACCCATCTGCCTAGGATTGTATACTTGACGCCTTATGAATTCATGGCCAACGGTGCTTTCCGCGATGAGTGTTTCGACAAACCAATCGACACCTGATGTGTCGACCTTTCAAGGCTTGATCCTTGCTCTGCAGCAGTACTGGGCAGAACAAGGCTGTGTCATCCTTCAACCGCTCGATATGGAAGTCGGCGCGGGCACCTTCCACCCCGCCACCTTCCTGCGGGCGATTGGCCCCGAAACCTGGAACGCGGCCTATGTGCAGCCTTCAAGGCGCCCTACTGATGGCCGCTATGGCGAGAACCCTAACCGCCTTCAGCACTACTACCAATTTCAGGTGGTGATGAAGCCATCGCCCAGCAACCTGCAGGATCTTTATCTGGGCTCACTCAAGCGGCTCGGTCTCGACCCACTGATTCATGACATCCGCTTTGTCGAAGATAACTGGGAATCCCCAACGCTAGGCGCCTGGGGCCTGGGCTGGGAAATCTGGTTAAATGGCATGGAAGTCACCCAGTTTACCTATTTTCAGCAGGCAGGTGGCATTGAGTGCTACCCGGTTACCGGCGAACTGACCTATGGGCTTGAGCGTATCGCCATGTACTTGCAGGACGTCGATAGCGTCTATGACCTGATTTGGGCCATTGCCCCAGACGGCAGCAAGGTCACCTATGGCGATGTGTATCTGCAAAACGAGCGCGAGCAGTCCACTTACAATTTTGAACATGCCGATGTGGATCAGCTGTTTGCTAACTTTGACCATCAGGAAAAAGAGTGTAGCAAATTGCTCGCCGCCAGCCTGCCGCTGCCAGCCTACGAGCAAGTTCTGAAGGCATCGCATACGTTCAACCTGCTGGACGCCCGTCATGCTATCTCGGTGACCGAGCGTCAGCGTTTTATTTTACGCGTTCGTACCATGGCCCGCGATGTGGCCACCGCCTACTTTGAGTCGCGCAAGGCCGAAGGTTTCCCCATGGCGCCAGAAACACTTCGCCGAGAACTGTTACAAGAGCTACTCGCCGATCAGGGAGACGACTAATGGCTGTTAATACGCTTTTACTAGAACTGGGTGCAGAAGAGCTACCACCCACGGCCCTGGATGCGCTTTCCGATGCGTTTGCCGCAGGCATTGAGAAAGGCCTGCAAGAAGCCGACGTTCCCTTCGCCAGCGTGACAGCCTTTGCGACCCCGCGTCGGTTAGCGGTTCAAGTGCGTGAACTGGCCGACAAACAGCCTGACCGCGACGTTGAGCGCCGTGGCCCCGCACTGGCGGCGGCCTTTAAGGATGGCGTTGCCACGAAAGCAGCAGAAGGCTTCGCCCGCTCCTGCGGGGTTAGCGTCGATGAGCTGATTCATTTGGAAACCGATAAAGGCACCTGGCTTGGCTACCGCGAGCAGCAGCCGGGTGAGTCTATTCAAGCGCTGCTGCCCGAGATTATTCGCAAAGCCATCAGCGCCCTCCCGGTGCCTAAAAACATGCGCTGGGGCGCTTCACGGGTTGAGTTCTCGCGTCCGGTTCATTGGCTGGTAGCACTTTACGGTAGCGATGTCGTGGCTGCTGAGGCGCTAGGCCTACAGGCAAGCTGTACCACTTACGGTCATCGCTTCCACGCCCCTGATGCCATTCAGTTGACCCATGCCGATGAGTACGTGGCTACATTGGAAAATGCTTACGTGCTGGTTGATCGCGTGCAGCGCCGTGAACGTATCCGCGAGCAGGTGTTGGCAGAAGCCGAAGTGCAAGAAGCCACCGCCGTCATTGATGAAGATCTTCTGGTAGAAGTGAGCGGACTGGTTGAATGGCCGGTAGCGCTTACCGGTAGTTTTGATGAGCGCTTCCTGGAAGTGCCCGCTGAGTGCCTGATCTCCTCGATGAAGGCCAACCAGAAATATTTTCACCTGCTGGATGACGCCGGCAATCTGAAACCACTGTTTATCACCATCGCCAATATCGATAGCGCCGACCCCGATCAGGTCATTGCCGGTAACGAGAAAGTCATTCGCCCGCGCCTAGCCGACGCAGCGTTTTTCTACGAAACCGATCGTAAGCGCACACTGGCTTCGCGCATTCCCCAGCTGGAAAGCGTTGTCTTCCAGCAGCAGTTGGGCACCTTGGCGGACAAAGCACGCCGCAGCACCGCCATCGCATCCTTTATTGCCGAGCAGATTAACGGCGATGTGGCTCAGGCCCAGCGCGCCGTGGCGCTTGCCAAATGTGACCTTGTGACCGAGATGGTTCTCGAATTTCCCGAGTTGCAGGGCATCATGGGCCGTTACTACGCCGAGCAGGATGGCGAACCCACGGAGGTTTCCCAGGCGCTTGAAGAGCAGTACCTGCCGCGATTCGCCACTGATGTCATCCCCCAGAGCGCGACCGGCCAGGCGTTAGCCCTGGCTGATCGGCTGGACACCTTGGTAGGTATCTTCGGCATTGGCCAACGCCCCACCGGCGCGAAGGATCCCTTTGCGTTACGTCGTGCCTCGATTGGCGTGCTTAACATTCTGATCAAAGGTGAGTTGGACCTTGACCTGCGCGAACTGCTCACCGTTGCCGCTGAGCAGCACCAGAGCTTACCCAAGGCCGACGGCCTGGTTGAGGACGTGTTGACCTATATGCTGGATCGCTTCCGCGCCTGGGGCCAGGAAGAAGGCATCAGTGCTGAAATGTACCTTGCGGTACGCGCTCGCCCAGTGACCAATCCTCTCGACTTCGCACGCCGCCTGCGCGCCGTGAAAGCTTTTGCCCAGCGTGATGAAGCAGCCGCGTTGGCAGCCGCTAACAAGCGTGTTTCTAACATCCTGGCTAAGCAAGAGCACAATGGCAGTACCCAGGTCGATCAAAACTTATTGCAGGAAGATGCCGAACGAGCGTTGTTCGATGCGGTGAGCGGAAGCCAGACACAGGTTGCCCCGCTGTTTGCTGCAGGCAACTATCAGCAAGCATTGGATACTCTTGCCACCCTGCGTGAACCGGTAGATGCTTTCTTTGACCAGGTCATGGTGATGACGGATGACCCCGCTATTCAGCGCAACCGCTTGGCCCTACTCGCTAGCCTTCAAGCGCTATTCTTAGAAGTGGCCGATATTTCACTTCTGCCCCAGTAGCCATTGCTTGATTGGTCGCTCACAAGCCCAGCCGTTTAGACGACTGGGCTTTTTTGTTGACTGGTAATACGTGTTTCACGTGAAACACTGTTGCGAGTCCGAAGTAAGATAGTCGATATAAATAGCGGACAGAAAGTATCGCCGACAACCGTACCAATAGGATTTCTATGCTGAGTGCCGAAAAACTTGTCATCCTGGATCGTGACGGCGTCATCAATCATGATTCTGATGCCTATATAAAATCCCTTGATGAATGGGTGCCCTACCCTTCTTCAATTGCCGCCATTGGTCGCCTCAGTCATGCAGGATTTACGGTAGTGGTGGCGACCAATCAGTCGGGCATCGCTCGTGGCTATTATGATGAAGCAACGCTCCAGAGCATGCATGATCGCTTGTTAGCGTTGGTGGAAAAGGAAGGCGGAAGCATCGCTCACATCGCCTACTGCCCCCATGGGCCTAGCGATAAATGTCAATGCCGTAAACCATTGCCTGGAATGCTGCATCAGATTCAGCAGCAGTTGGGGCTGGCAAGCTTGGCAGGGAGCTGGATGGTAGGAGACAGCCTGCGAGATTTACAAGCAGGCGAAGCAGTTGGCTGTCGTACCGTACTGGTTAGAACTGGAAAAGGAGCAAAAACAGAAGCCAAGGGTATTGGGCTTGAAAAATCACATGCTTTCGATGATTTAGCCCACTTTGTGGACTGGCTGATCACCACGAAGCAGTAGATACCGATCTGCAATAAAAAAGCGCCGCTAGGAGAGATTAGCGGCGCTTTTCGTTAATGATCGTCATATGTTTCACGTGAAACACATGACGGTAGTAGCAAACGTCTCTTATACGTCCAGGTTAGCCACCAGCGCATTAGTTTCGATGAAGTCGCGACGTGGTTCAACGTCATCACCCATCAGCGTGTTGAACATCATGTCAGCACCCACGGCATCTTCGATCGTCACACGCAGCATACGGCGGCTATCAGGATCCATCGTCGTATCCCACAGCTGATCCGGATTCATTTCACCCAGACCTTTATAACGCTGCACCGATAGACCACGCTGGCCCTCTTGCATCAGCCATGCCAGCACTTCGGAGAAGTGAGATACAGGCTTCTGACGCTCACCCCGGGCAATAAATGCGCCCTCTTCAAGGAAGCCATCCAGCGTTTCGCCCAACTCAGCGATGCCCCGATAATCAGCGCTTTCAAAGAAGTCGAGTCCCCACGTGTACTCTGTGGTCACACCGTGAGCCACCAGCGATACGGTAGGTAGGAAAAGTCCACGTTCAGAATCTTCTTGAAGGTGGAAGTGATAACGCGGACCACCTTCATAGGCAACCATGTCATCCATGGTCTTCTGAATTTCATCAATCCAGTTCTGCATGGTTACGCGATCTTTCAGGCTTTCTTCACCTTTAAGCGCGGACGTATGAATGATCTGCTTGAGCACTTCATTGGGGTAAACCCGTGACAAGCGATCAATCCGTTTCATGACGTTACGGTACTGGTTTACTAGCGTTTCTAACTGAGAACCCGAGATGCCTGGTGCATTGGCATTAACGTGCAGGCCAGCACCATCCAGGGCTGTGGTAGTCAAGTAGTCCACCATCGCCTGCTCATCTTTCAGGTAGAGCTCTTGCTTACCGCGCTTGATTTTATATAGCGGCGGCTGGGCGATAAAGATATGGCCGCGCTCGATCAGTTCCGGCATCTGACGGAAGAAGAATGTCAGCAGTAGCGTACGGATATGCGAGCCATCCACGTCCGCATCGGTCATGATAATGACGGAGTGGTAACGCAGCTTATCGGGGTTGAACTCTTCACGGCCAATGCCACAGCCAAGTGCAGTGATCAATGTGCCTACTTCAGCTGAAGAGAGCATTTTATCAAAACGCGCTTTTTCAACATTCAGGATTTTACCCTTGAGCGGCAAAATAGCTTGGGTACGCCGGTCACGGCCCTGCTTGGCACTGCCACCTGCCGAATCACCCTCCACAAGGTAGAGTTCAGACTGGCTTGGATCTTTTTCCTGACAATCCGCCAGCTTACCGGGCAAGCCAGCAATATCCAGCGCGCCTTTACGGCGGGTCATGTCACGCGCCTTGCGGGCGGCTTCACGAGCACGCGCCGCATCCAGCATCTTATTAACGATCGCTTTGGCTTCGTTAGGCTTTTCAACCAGATACTCAGAAAAGAGGCGGCTCATCTCCTGCTCAACGGCAGTCTTAACTTCGCTGGAGACTAGCTTATCTTTCGTTTGCGACGAAAATTTAGGATCTGGTACTTTGACCGAAATAATCGCAGTCAAGCCTTCACGGGCGTCGTCACCCGTGGTATTTACCTTGGCTTTTTTGAGCAGGTTTTCAGCTTCAATATAGTTATTGAGCGTGCGGGTAAGCCCCGCTCGGAAGCCCGCCAAGTGCGCGCCACCGTCTCGCTGAGGAATATTATTAGTGTAACAGAAAATATTTTCAGTGAAGGCTTCGCTCCACTGCATGGCCACCTCAACTTCAACGCCATCTTCACGAATAGCGTTAAAGTGGAATACCGGGTTAATGACACTTTTATTGGTATTGAGGTGATCAACAAAGGCTTTTAAGCCGCCTTCGTAATGGAATAGCTCTTCTTTACCGCTGCGCTCATCCAGCAATCGGATAGCAACACCGGAATTCAAGAAAGAGAGTTCACGCAACCGCTTGGCAAGAATATCGAAATGGAACTCGATATTGCCAAACGTTTCTGGAGAGGGGCGGAAATGAACGCGGGTACCACTTTTTTCGGTTTTGCCTACAACGCCCAATGGTGCTTGAGGCACACCGTGATGGTACATCTGTTCAAACACTTCGCCCTGGCGCCAAATGGTCAAGCGCAGCTCGGCAGACAATGCGTTTACGACAGAAACACCAACGCCATGTAACCCACCGGAAACTTTATAGGAGTTATCGTCGAATTTGCCGCCTGCGTGCAGCACCGTCATGATAACTTCAGCAGCGGATACCCCCTCCCCTTCGTGAAGTTCAGTGGGCACGCCGCGGCCGTTATCACTAACGGTGACTGACTCATCCGGGTGAATGACAACGCGAATTTCGCTGCAATGCCCAGCCAAGGCCTCATCGATGGAGTTATCCACCAACTCGAAGACCATGTGGTGCAGACCGGTACCGTCGTCGGTGTCACCAATATACATACCTGGACGCTTACGTACCGCGTCCAGCCCCTTGAGCACCTTAATGCTTGATGAATCGTAAGCCTGCTCGCTCATTGACCACTCCGTCGTGAAGTCTGTCTCGTTCCGTATCGTCTACCCTTCGCGCTAGCTAGCCAGCACTAACTGGCTCAGCCCTTGTTCAGTATGTTTCACGTGAAACATCTTCACCAAAGTATCAGGCCGCCAAGTACTACTTAACGCAGAAGGTTCGACGCTGGTAATAAATGCTTGGCACTGCATGTCTTCAAGTAACCCACAAAACTGATGCCGATTTTGCTCATCAAGTTCTGCTGGCAAATCGTCGATGAGATAAATACAGTGCCGCTGTGCTGTTCTTTCCAGAAACCGCCCTTGGGCGAGTTTCAAAGCGCTCACCACTAACTTTTGCTGGCCTCTGGAAAGCACTTCAATAGCAGGCTGCTTATTTACTCTGATACGTAAATCTGCGCGCTGCGGGCCTTGCTGCGTGAAGCCCATTTGTTGATCAGTAGGTCGGCTATCGTGTAACACTGCTGAAAGAGACCGCTCTTTGTCCCAGCCCCTCGCGTAATGAATCGACAACCCAGGTAGTGGAAGTAGCACTTTAAGCGTCTCTTCAAAGACTGGCAAAAAGTCACTGAACCACGCACGGCGCAACGCATCCATCTGTTCACCCCAAATGGCGAGCTCCTGCTCCCACACCACCATTTCCTGAGGGTGTATTCTACCACGCCTGAGCAGTGCATTCCGATGTTTCAACGCACGCCGGGTGCGCTTCCAGATTCCCAAAAAGTCATGTTTCACGTGAAACACTCCCCAATCGAGAAACTCACGGCGACCAGCAGGAGAACCTTCAAGCAGTCGAAAAGCGTCAGGGTTGATTAGCTGCAACGGCATCGCTTCGACTAGCTCTGCCAAGCGGGCGTTTTTATCTCCCTTCAGACGAAGCTCTAGCTCTCTCTGGGCACGCAAACGGCGCACGCCAAGGGTAACCTCAGGCTCACCGCTTAACCGTCCGTACAGTGTCATATGCGGCTTATCGGCTTGAATGGCGTGTTTCAACTGCCGCGTACGGAACGAGCGCCCCATACCTAGAATATGCACGCCTTCGAGAAGGCTGGTTTTACCACTGCCATTGGCGCCACTAATAACGTTAATACGTGATGAGGGCGTCATTTCAACTGGCTGGAGGTTACGCAATCCATGGAAATTAAGCAGTGTCAGGCTCATCCTATTATCACCACTTAAAATAGTCCGCAAATAGAGAGTATTGCACCCAATGAGGAAGCGGCGCTTCTGCTACCAGAAGCGCCGCTAATGTAGCTTGCATATGCAATGCTATGATCCAAAGACCTTTTACAGGCGCATCGGCATAACGACATAGAGTGCATCACCACCGCCTGGCTCTTCAAGCAGTGCACTGCTATTGGGGTCGGCCAGTGTAATCTGCACGCGCTCTTCGTTCAGCACCGTCAGCACATCGACTAGATAGCCAACGTTAAAACCGACCTCCATCGCGCCGCCGTTATACTCAACAGCGATATTTTCTTCGGCTTCTTCCTGCTCCGGGTTGTTGGCCATTACTTTAAGGTTGTTTTCCTCAAGGTATAGCCGGACGCCACGGTATTTCTCATTAGAGAGAATAGCGGTACGCGAAAGCACTTGGCGCAGCGCGGCGCGTTCAGCAATCAGTACTTTATCGCCGTTGCGCGGCACTACGCGTTCATAGTCAGGGAATTTGCCGTCGATGAGCTTAGAGGTGAAGGTGAAATCGCCCGTGTGAGCACGCACATGGCTGGAGCCCAGCGTCAAGCTGACAGGCTCATCACTGTCATCCAGCAAGCGCGACAGCTCAAGGATACCCTTGCGGGGTACAATCAGCTTTTGTGACTGACTCACAGACACTTCAATCGGGCGTGAGCACATCGCCAAGCGGTGACCGTCAGTCGCGACCGTACGCAGCAGGTTGCTTTGGATTTCCAGCAGCATACCGTTGAGGTAATAACGTACATCTTGCTGCGCCATCGCAAATGAGGTGGCTTCAATCAGGTGCTTTAAGGTACCGCGAGGTACGCTGATTTCCTGACTGCCGTCCGCATCTTCTATATTGGGGAACTCGGCTACCGGAAGCGTCGACAGGGTAAAGCGTGAACGGCCACTGCGTAAGACCGCACGACCCTCTTCAACGGCTAGCTGAATATCGGATTGATCAGGCAGTGATTTACAAATATCCATCAGCTTGCGAGCAGGCACCGTTGCTGCACCCGCCTGATCCACCTGGCTGGCCACCGTGCGCCCAACAAGCTCAACCTCTAAGTCAGTACCGGTAAGCGACACCTGGTCGCCCTCTACCTGAATCAGTACATTCGAAAGTACAGGTAGCGTTTGGCGGCGCTCGACAACACCTGCGACCAGAGTCAGCGGACGTAACAGCGCCTCTCGGGAAATCGAAAATTTCATCAATACTCCGGTTCTATATCCTGAAAGACCTGCGCGTAACAGGCCCGTCCCATAGGGTGGTTAACTGGTCAACAGGCGCAGCAGATTCTTGTAATCCTCACGAATATCCGCGCTCTCTTCCTGCAATGATTTCACTTTTCGGCAAGCGTGTAACACCGTTGTGTGGTCACGCCCACCAAAGGCATCGCCAATCTCCGGCAAGCTATGATTGGTTAACTCCTTGGCAAGCGCCATCGCCACCTGACGAGGGCGGGCAACCGAGCGTGAACGGCGCTTGGAGAGCAAGTCCGCTACCTTGATCTTGTAATACTCCGCGACTGTGCGCTGAATATTATCGACACCCACCTGCTTGTCTTGAAGGGCCAACAAATCCTTCAGCGATTCGCGAATAAAGTCTTGGGTAATCGTTTTACCCATGAAGTGCGAATCAGCGATGACCTTTTTCAATGCACCTTCTAATTCGCGCACGTTGGAACGAATTTTCTGAGCAATAAAGAAAGCTGCATCGTGAGGCAAATCGACCTTAGCTTGGTCGGCCTTTTTCATCAAGATGGCTACGCGGGTTTCAAGTTCCGGCGGTTCAATCGCCACCGTGAGCCCCCAACCAAAGCGTGATTTCAGGCGCTCCTCTACCCCACTGATCTCTTTCGGATAGCGATCAGAGGTAAGGATCATTTGCTGGCCACCTTCCAACAGTGCGTTGAAGGTATGAAAAAACTCTTCCTGGGAACGCTCTTTGCCGGCGAAAAACTGAATATCATCAATAAGTAATGCATCAACACTGCGATAAAAGCGCTTAAAGTCGTTAATCGCATTGAGCTGTAACGCCTTGACCATATCGGCGACAAAACGCTCTGAGTGCAGATAAACCACGCGGGCATTTTCGCGCCGCGTTGCCAGTGCATTACCCACGGCGTGCATCAAGTGAGTTTTACCAAGGCCCACGCCGCCATATAAAAACAGCGGGTTATAGGCGCCGCCGGGGTTTTCAGACACCTGGCGTGAGGCAGCGCGAGCCAGTTGGTTCGATTTACCTTCAACAAAAGTATCGAAAGTAAAATTAGGATTTAGCCCACTGCCATGTTTCAGGCTGCCCTCTACCTGTACCTGACGCTCATTGTTACGCCGACTGGGAGCTTCATCACGCAGCCTGTCTATTTCACGCTCATCGGCAATATCGCCGCGCGGAGGCGTATGAACAGCCGGTGCCGAAGGACGCGATGGAGAAGCCGATACGGGGTTGCCTAAGTCGCGATGCTGAGGAGCCTGCGTTGCCGGGCGGCGGCTACCTACCGTCAAACTCACTTTCGGCGGCTTGGCCGGCGCGAGCTCACGCATTAGTTCACTAATCCGCTTGGCATACTTATCGCTCACCCAATCGCGCACAAAGCGATTCGGCGCCAATAAGCGCAGCTCGTTGGACTCTCCTTCTTCTGCCTGCAGCGGGCGTATCCAGGTATTGAACTGCTGTGAATTCAGCTCATCCTGCAGGTTGTCCAGGCACTGTTGCCAAAGCGTCAGTGACACTCATCTCACCATCGGTTGAAAACGGCCGACCATTGTAGCGCCCAAAGCTTCGGTTATCCACACGGGTTTAAGATTGAATATTGTCCTGTGGACAACTTGTAGTGAGCCTACGGGAAAACCGTGTGGAGGAACGGGGACAATTAACAAATAAGCGACTTACGTTTGGGTTAAACACACCTACTTAACACCTTGTAGACTGTTTATACGAAACTTACACACAGATTTTTTATTATTATAGGTGATTGATAAATAATAATTAAAACCACTTATCCACAAATAGTATCCCCACTATTAATAACAACAGGTTTAGAACTACCTAATTAGTAATAATAGCGAGAGTGTTGATTGTTATATTCGTCACTGCCAGCATGGCCGCAATGACGCCATAACGCTTTTTATGCAAGGAAAAATTGCACCCAGCAAAGGAAGTCTCTACAATTTCCGGTCTTGAATTGAATCTCCCCGGCTAGTTCCTCACTGGACCGGGCTTTTTGGAATTCACTTTCCGTCCTAAACCACGTGGGAATAACGAGTTATGAAACGCACTTTTCAACCTAGCGTTCTCAAGCGCAAGCGCGCGCATGGCTTCCGTGCTCGTATGGCAACCAAAAACGGTCGCGCCGTCCTCGCACGCCGCCGTGCCAAGGGCCGCAAGCGTCTGAGCGCCTGATCTCGGATTGCGTGTGCCGCAGAAAGGCTTTCCCCGGCAGTTACGGTTACTAAATGCTGGGGATTTCAGTCACGTGTTTGAGCAAGCCGACCTGAAAGTGCATGGCAAAGGTATGATGGCGTTAGTTCGCTTGAGTACTCGGGGGCACCCCCGCCTTGGACTGGTAGTCAGCAAAAAAAATGTCAAACGCGCCGTAGATCGCAACCGTTTCAAGCGTCTCGTTCGAGAATCTGTCCGTCTTCGTCAAGATCACTTACCCTCTGTGGATATCGTGGTGCTTGCCCGACGCGGCGTTCAGGATATCGACAACGACACCTTGCATCGCCAGTTACACGGCATGTGGAAGCGACTTCAGCGTGACGCACAGGCGGTGATCGCAGCACCAACGCCAGAGCGTGACACGTGACCTTTGGTGCACACCTCGCCGCTCGACCTCGGCCTGCCGCCTGGCAGGCTTTCGTGTGTCAAGGGTCGAGTAAATGACACTGCGCCATTAGCATGTTCACCACCCAGCGGGCAGAACCCTCATGGACGTAAAACGACTTTTATTACTGATTCCACTAGCCGTACTGGCGTACTTGCTAGTCGTCCAGTGGAATCAGGATTACGGGCAGCCGAATTACGATTCAGTGCCTGAAACGACTCAACGCAGTAATTCAGCACCATCTAGCAATTCAGTACCATCCAGCAATGTTGACGATGGCGAGGGCGGCTTAGCCGTTCCGAGTACCACATCGCAGCCAAATGCGGTTGGTGAAGGTATTCCTGGCGATACTGAAAGCGAAACGTCTAGCCGTGATTTCATTGCCGTAACGACCGATGTTCTTGATGTACGCATTGATCCACACGGTGGCGATATTGTTTATGCCGCTTTACCGCAACACAAACTTTCCCTCGACTCAGAGCGGAACTACGTGTTGTTGTCGGATAACAGCAGCCGTAGCTACGTGGCCCGTTCAGGCCTTCAGCTTGATGGCCAGGCAAGCCGCATCGCGTTCACGCCCGAAAATACCGACTATCGGTTAGGCGATAACGATGAAGAACTGAGCGTCGATCTGACCGCCGACGTTAACGGCGTCGAGGTGATTAAGCGCCTCACGTTTGAGCGCGGCAGTTATGCGGTCAACGTCAATTACTACCTAGCCAATAACACCGATGCACCGGTCAGTGCGCGCTTTATTGGCCAGTTAGCACGCGATAATAGCCCGGATCCTTCAAGCGGCGTTTCAATGGGTATGAACTCCTATCTGGGGGCTGCCTACTCAACGCCGGATGCACGCTACGAAAAGATCGACTTCGAGGATATTCAAGCCAGTAACTTTGAAAATCGCGAAGCCCTGGGCGGATGGATTGCGATCATTCAGCACTACTTTGTATCGGCATGGGCACCTCCACAGGATCAGCTAAACCTTTACTACGTTACCACCGACTCAAGTAATCGTAACGTCGTAGCCTTTGCTGGCCCGACTAGCAGTATTGCTGCAGAAGGCGAAGCCACGTTAGGTGCTACCCTTTATATGGGGCCGAAGATTCAGGACTACCTAGAGCAGGTGGCACCTAACCTTCGCTTAACTGTGGATTACGGCTGGCTATGGTTTATCGCCAACCCCCTCTTCTGGTTGCTGGATAAGATCCACGACATCGTCGGTAACTGGGGCTGGTCGATTGTATTGCTAACGGTACTGGTTAAGACCGTACTGTTCCCGCTTTCCGCCAAAGCGTACAAATCCATGGGCCGTATGCGTAAGCTTGGCCCTGAAATGCAGCGCCTGAAAGAGATGTATGGCGACGATCGTCAGAAGATGTCGCAAGAGATGATGAAGTTCTACCAGAAGGAGAAGATCAATCCGCTGGGGGGCTGTCTACCTATTGTGATTCAGATGCCGGTCTTCATCGCGCTTTACTGGATGTTGCTGGAATCGGTCGAACTGCGACACGCACCTTTTATCTTCTGGATTCAGGATCTATCGGTGAAAGATCCGTACTTCATTCTGCCGATCTTGATGGGTATTTCGATGTTTGTTCAGCAAATGTTGAACCCGACGCCCCCGGATCCGATGCAGGCGAAGATCATGAAGATGCTCCCCATCATCTTTACCTTCTTCTTCCTGTGGTTCCCGGCAGGTCTGGTCATCTACTGGGTGGTCAACAACATCATTTCGGTGGCGCAGCAGTACTACATTACGCGCAAAATCGAGAATGACCCGACCATCGGCAAAGGCATGAAGACCAAATAGCCTGCCGTGGTATTTGAAGCCTTCAGACCCCCGCCCAGTGCGGGGGTCTGGCGTTTTAAAGACGACAAACTCACACTGTACGCATCCATTAAAGAGGCTCGCCATGGTTGAACGACTTTATACTCAGGATACGATTACCGCATTGGCTACCCCTCCTGGACGCGGTGGTGTTGGTATCATTCGCGTCTCAGGGCCTGCCTGCCGCGCTATCGCCGAGGCCATGCTCGGTCACTGCCCCTCACCGCGTTACGCCCACTACGGCCCCTTCCAGGGCGCTGACAGCATTATTGATGAAGGCCTCGCCCTGTTCTTCAATGGGCCCCATTCGTTTACCGGTGAGGACGTCCTGGAATTACAGGGCCACGGCGGCCCCATTATTATGGATATGCTGTTGGAGCGCAGTGTGGCTCTCGGCGCACGTCTAGCGCGCCCTGGCGAGTTTTCTGAACGGGCTTTTCTCAACGACAAACTTGATCTGGCCCAGGCAGAAGCTATCGCCGATCTGATCGATGCCACTTCCCGTTCAGCGGCCGAAAATGCCGTGCGCTCGCTCCAGGGGGAGTTTTCGAAGCGCGTGTCAGCGTTGGTGCAGCGGCTGATCGAGCTACGTGTTTACGTTGAAGCGGCGATTGATTTCCCTGAAGAGGAGATCGACTTTCTTGCCGACGGCCATGTGGCTGAGCACTTGAACAATGTTCAGCAAACGTTAATCGACGTGCGCCAGGCAGCAGGCCAAGGCGCTCTGATGCGTGAAGGAATGAGCGTAGTCATTGCCGGGCGGCCCAATGCGGGTAAGTCGAGCCTGCTGAATGCGCTGACCGAACAAGATACCGCCATTGTGACGGATATCGCAGGCACGACCCGGGACGTACTCCGTGAGCATATCCATATCAACGGTATGCCGCTGCATATCATCGACACCGCCGGACTGCGCGATACACCCGATGCTGTTGAGAAGATCGGTGTAGCACGCGCCTGGGCCGAGATAGAGAAAGCTGATCGCGTACTGCTGTTAGTGGATGCCAGCACGACCGCCTCGACCGACCCCATGGCCATCTGGCCCGAGTTTGTCGCTCGCCTGCCCGATCAGAAGCGCTTGACGTTAGTACGCAATAAGATTGATACCAGTGCTGAACCGCCTGGATTAGATTTATCCACAACGCCGCCCACCGTACGTTTATCCGCTAAAACGGGCGAGGGTGTGGATAACTTAAAAGCACATTTAAAAGATGTCATGGGCTTTGCCGCCACCACCGAGGGTCGCTTCTCCGCTCGTCGGCGGCATTTAGATGCCTTAGATCGTGCTATGGCAGCCCTTGATACAGGCCGCACTCAGCTTGATGGCTACGGCGCAGGCGAGCTGTTAGCGGAAGATCTGCGCGACGCCCAACAGGCATTGGGCGAAATCACCGGTGAATTCAGCGCCGATGATTTATTGGGCGAGATTTTCGGCAGTTTCTGCATCGGTAAATAAGAGAACTGCTCTTTACTCTCGTTACCAACACTACTCTCCCACCCACCAATCCGCCTGATAGCGACTAGAAGAACCTAGTAACGGGGTAATTTCAGCCATTGCTGCGGCTAGTCGTTCATCCAAACCCCAGGGTGGGTTAATCACCAACATACCGCTGCCAAACATACCGTGAACCTGCTCACCGGATTCACGCAGCAGCAGTTCGCTGCGCCATATTTTGCGCTGACCGCTCTCTTGCAAGGCATCTAATAGCGTGTGATGGTGGCCAGCAGGTAGCAGCGGATACCAGATCAATACTACGGCATGGCGCGCTTTCTCCAGCGTATAAGCGACGGTATCGGCTACTTCCAGGTATTCCACTTTGCGCTCATAGCTGGGGTCGATGAGCACAGATAGCCGTGGCGTTATCGCGGGCAACATAGCCTCCAGCCCCGCCAGTCCATCGCCAAACACACGCTGGGCGTTAGCTGGCAACTCCTGGGTAGAAAGTTGCTCGTGCTCGCCGGGGTGCAGCTCAAACAGCCGCAGTTGGTCCTGCTCACGCAACGAATGACTCAGCCACCAGGGAGAGCCTGGGTAGTGCGTCAGGGTTGCTGAGGAGCCTTGAGCAGAGGCTATCGCTGCTTGCCACTCTATCAGCAACGGATCGTTTAGCTCATTGCGGGCTTGCCACAGCGGCCCTATGCCTTCGCGATACTCTTGCAAGCGTTGTGTCTCTTGCGCATTAAGGGGATAGAGCCCTCGTCCCGCATGAGTATCGATATATGTAATAGCCGTTTTTTTACGTAATAAATAATCAATCACCGCGTAAAGTGTCAGATGTTTATGCACATCCGCAAAATTACCGGCATGGTAGGCATGTTGATAGGACAGCATGGAGACTCATCAGAAAGTGAATAAAAAAGCCCGCTATGTGAGCATAGCGGGCTTTAGTCGGCAACAGCCAGGTTAATTCAAGAACGTATTAACCTTGACCATTACCGGTAGGGGTTAGGGTAATTTCAACGCGACGGTTCTGGGCACGACCCTGCTCATTGTCATTACTGGCCACTGGCTGAGTAGCGCCATAGCCCGAGGTATTAAGACGCGTGGACGAAACGCCATTCTGGGTGAGGTAGCTCGATACGGCTTGAGCGCGACGCTCGGAGAGACGCTGGTTGTAGCTAGCATCGCCGGTGCTATCGGAGTGGCCTGCGATACTAACGCGGGTGTCTTGGTACTGAGTAAGAACATTAGCGACTTCATTAAGAGAGCCGCGCGCTTCGCTGGTCAGCTCAGCAGAATCAAAGCCAAAGGTAACGCCACTGGGCATATTGAGCACGATATCGTCGCCACGGCGATCAATCTCAATGCGCGATCCTTGCAAGTTTTCACGCAGTTGCTGCTCTTGGCGATCCATGTAAACACCAATGCCAGCACCGGCTGCCGCACCGACAGCCGCACCAATCAGTGCACGGTCACGGCGGCTAGTACTACCGTCGCCAGACAGCGCACCGGCAGCGGCACCCACAGCAGCACCAATACCAGAGCCCATCGCGGTGCTGGAGCGCTGCGTTTGGCCACCGTAAGGGTCCGATGTGGCGCAACCTGCTAATAAAATAGCGGCTGCCAGCGGTGTCAGTAGTCGAGAAATACGCATCGCTCACTCCTTGTTTGTCTTCGGGGTATCTTTTTATTCATCGCTGGTCACTTTTCACTGAGCTTTCATCACAGATAGATGCCAGCAACTCATTCAAGAATAATAGACCTTGAGGCGATGCACGCAGTTTTTCAGGCATTTGCATCAAAAGTCCTTTTTTCTCGGCGGATTGTAAACGCGCTAGTAACATAGCATCGGACTGACCTGTATGGGTACGCCATGTATTCAGCGTAACTCCTTCGGTGAGTCGCAGTGCGTTCATGGCAAACTCCAGTGGTAACTCATCGACACTTATAAGCTGTTTGCCCGCGACGAAGCCGCGCAGGTCATTCATACGCTTTAAATAAGCATCCGGCTGGCGTGTCTTCCAGCGCCGTTCAATACACCATTCACCGCTTTGATCAATGTAGCTAAGCTTGCCATGAGCTCCAGCGCCAATCCCGAGATAGTCGCCAAACTGCCAATAGTTAAGGTTATGCCGACTCTGATGACCAATGTGTGCGTAGGCCGAAATCTCGTAGCGCTTAAACCCTGCCTGCTCCAAAAGCTGGTGCCCGCTATCCTGTATATCCCAGAGCGACTCCTCCTCAGGCAATATCGGCGGGTGGGAGTGAAAGGCGGTATTTGGCTCTAGCGTAAGCTGGTACCAAGAGAGGTGCTCGGGCGCCAATGCGAGCGCTTGCTCAATATCATCCATCGCCAGTTGAGGCGTCTGCTCAGGCAAGCCATGCATAAGATCAACGTTAATATTGGTAAAGCCCGCCTGGCGCGCCTGCGTTACAGCGGTGACCGCTTCTTGCCCGCTATGAATACGCCCAAGTGCGTGTAACTGAGCAGGCTGAAAGCTTTGAATACCGAGCGAGAGACGATTAATCCCGGCTTCTCGATAGCCAATGAAACGCTGCTGCTCGGTGGTGCCAGGATTAGCCTCTAAGGTAATTTCGATAGGGTTGGCAAAAGGCAAACGCGCTTCAATTTCAGTGAGTAACCGCGCGTAAAATGCTGGCGAAAGCAGGCTGGGCGTCCCCCCCCCGATAAAGATGGTTTGAATCTCGCGCCCTGCGGCTAATGCCAGATCGCCGTCTAAATCTTGTAACAGCGCATCAAGGTAGGCCGCTTCGGGTAAATCCCGAGGCGTAAAACCATGAGTGTCCGGTTCGTGAGAGTTGAAATCACAGTAGGGGCATTTACGCACACACCATGGTGTATGGATATAAAGAGAAAGCGGCGGCAGCGTATCAACCATGTGCCACCTTCAATAACCCTACCAATCCTTGCAGTGCCCTACCTCTATGGCTGAGACGATTTTTACTCTCATTGGGCAGCTCGGCAACGCTCATACCCTGTTCTGGCAGCCAAAACAGTGGGTCATAACCAAACCCTTCCTTACCCCGCGGATGCGCCAGTATTTCGCCCTCCCAACTGCGCTGCACAATGATCGGCACTGGATCTTCAGGATGACGTAAATATACCAGCACGCACCAATAACGCCCGCTTCGCTGGCCTTCCACGCAGTCACTCAGCGCTTCTAACAACGTTTGATTGTTTTTCTCATCACTTTTAGGTTCGCCACCGTAACGCGCCGAGTAAATACCCGGCGCGCCATGCAGAGCGTCCACTTCCAGTCCTGAGTCATCTGCCAATGCAGGTAAACCACTGATTAAGCTCGCTTCACGGGCTTTCAACAGCGCATTCTCTACGAATGTCAGGCCGGTCTCTTCAACCTCATTAACGCCAAAATCCGCCTGAGGGCGAACATCAAAGCCCAAAGGCGAGAGTAATTGATTGAATTCTCTTAATTTCCCCGTGTTTCCACTGGCAAGAACAAGGGTATTAACAGCGATCATGACACGCCCTCCAAGCTTTGGAGCATCAGTTTACGCGCTCACTGAACGTATCAAAAGCAGCCATTACGTTACTAATTGTATATCTCTAATATTTCTTTAAAAACCTTTATATAAAAATAAATACTTGTTTTTTATGAATTTAATTTATTTATATAAAATTATTAGGCGCATATTTTAATTTTTTTACCATATTTTTAATAACATAACTTTACGAAAGTTATCTTATAGTCAACACTGCAAGAGTTACCTACTCACTCTTTCTCACCATGAGGGCTACCCAATGCCGCAGGAAAAGGCTACCAACACGGTATTTGTCGTTACCGAAAAAAGCCCACAATCACAACTATTTGCGGAATATCTGGGGACTCATACCGAGTGCCATGTGCATATTCAATCGCCCCACGAAAAGGTCATTGCACCGTCTGCGGGTGACACCTTACTGCTCATCGATAGCGATCACATTGGCGTTGATACCCTGCCGGAATGGCAGCATCAGTTACCCGAGACGCTCAGCAACTCGCCATTGGCCGCGTTTAACATCCGCGACATGGATCACGCGCTTGAAGCCTTGTCCTGCGCACAGTTGAAAGGCGTGTTCTATCGCCACGAGAGCCTAGATGTCATTTGTAAGGGTATTCATGCGCTGCTGGAAGGCGAGCTGTGGATGTCCCGTGAACTTATGACGCGGCTGATCCTGTTCTATCGCAAATATCAGAACAACGCCTTCCGCCCCGCCTGCGGTCTCACTAACCGAGAAATGGAAATCATCTCGCTTCTTAGTGCCGGGGCTTCGAACCATCAAATCGCCGAAAAACTGTTCCTCAGTGAGCACACCGTCAAGTCTCACCTGTACAACATTTTCCGCAAAATCAACGTACACAACCGTATTCAGGCATTGAACTGGATTCATCAGAATCTAGGGCCAATTCTGCCCAACCTCGAAACCGCACGAAGCCTACAACGCCATCGATAGCGTCTAATAAGAGTGAACTGGTTATGGCACCGCTACGTTACTGTCAACACGCCCTAACGGGGTTACTTATATGGATGGGGCTATCACTGGCGTTAGCCAATGAACCTGGCGCCACAAATGAACCCAAAGCCGCCGACGAGCAGGAAGCCGTGGACGCCATCAATCAATTATCAAGTCCTGATGGGCCTGCGATTCAAGAACAAAGTAGCTCCAGCAGCGAGCTCACCGGCGTATTGGTCGACCGCACTATCACCATGGCAGGTAAAACCTTCTATCGTGCCTTTAGCCAGCGGGCCATGGGAAACATGATCATTGGCAACGCCACCATCACTATTCAGGAACGCCCGGACGCCCGATGGGGAAGCCAGCTTTGGATCATGCAGGGTAATCAGATGTATTTCCGTACACAGCTCTCTCCGCGCATCAGTGAAGCTGACCGTGCCGCGGAGGAAGCTGTACAAACCGTGGAAGAAGCACTACTGCGTCAACAATTGAACTCAGCGCTATCTTCCGACAAAGACTTGGGAAGAGAGGAGTTACGATAATGAAAACACAGGCCATTCGCACCGCAGGTATAGGCTCAGCGCTACTAGCCGGGCTGTTAACGCTACAGGCCCATGCAGGAGATCTCGTCTACGAACCCATCAACCCGTCATTCGGCGGCGACCCTTTTACGGGAAGTTATCTACTAGGCAAAGCACAAGCCCAAGATACCAACACCGACCCTAATTCTCGTCGCTCAGAGCCGTTGTCATCCACTGCACGCTTGGTCCAGAGCCTGGAAAGCCGACTCATTTCACAGCTTATCAGTGATGTAGGAAGCGGTGATGTGGGAGAAGGCAGCTTCGATAGTGACGAGTTTGGTGTGGTCGTCAGGGATGAAGGGGGGCAGCTTACGGTACGGGTCGTGGACAAGCTAACTGGCGATGTCACCAATATTAACGTAGGTGGTTTATTCAACCCTTGAACTGCACCGATACACTCAATCAAAAAAATTAGACGCTATAAACAAGGGGACACTCATGAGAATTGTTATCGTTGCAATGCTGGCGCTTTGGCTAAGTGGCTGTGCCGGTACCATTGCCACCTCGGAAAATCTGGAAGGCGCTCCCGCAACGCTCACACCGCGAGGCGCGACCTACCAAGACCTTGTATCGCTGCCACCACCTGCAGGACGCATCTTTGTCTCGGTGTATGACTTCAGAGACCAAACAGGCCAATACCGCCCGGCACCGGCCAGCACATTTTCGACAGCGGTAACGCAAGGGGCAGCGGCCATGTTGACCGGCGCGCTGGCAGACTCAGGGTGGTTCATCCCCTTGGAACGGGTGGGGCTTCAGAATCTACTGACCGAGCGGCGCATCATCCGTGCGGAATTCGAACGCTTTGGTCAACCGGATACCTTACCCTCGTTACGCGCGGCTTCCGTCATGCTGGAAGGCGGTATCATCGCCTATGAATCCAATATACGTACCGGGGGGGCTGGCGCAGAATACTTCGGTATTGGAGCCTCAGGGGAGTACCAGGTTGATCAGGTCACGGTAAATCTGAGGGCGGTGGAGATTTCCTCGGGCGAGGTATTGGCGAATGTCACCACGACGAAAACCATCTATTCCAAAGAATTGCGGGCTGGTGTCTACCGTTTTATCGACTTCAGCCGGTTGCTTGAGCTTGAAGCGGGGGTTACCACCAATGAACCCGTACAAATGGCCGTCATGTCGGCTGTCGATGCTTCAGTTATCCATTTGATCGCAAAAGGGGTAGAAAATCGGTTATGGAACCTGCCCAACGATGTCAACTTCAATGAAACCATTTTGGCGGACTACCTGAACGCCCCCATCCCCCAGCTGTAGATCGCCGATCCAACAAGACCAGGCAATCTCAAGCCGAAAGGTCATGCTTATGCATGACCTTTTTTTATGGATAAAAATCCTTTTTTCAGCTAAGCGTTTGGTCCTTAAGCAAATTTATGATTTCAACAAATAAGTCTTTTCTTTATTTGATATCCCTATCATAAAAAACAATTAAAAATTATAACCAGAAACTCCACTCCTTTTTTTAATTTAAAACAGTGGTTTTTAAATTATTAAACTCTAAAAATTTCTTATGGCATAAAAAGTTCAATGAGCCAAACTCCACTCATGTAAAAAAAGAAACAAAACATATTTTTAATGGAGCTATTGCGTGGACAGCTATTACAGTTATTACTTATTAAAAAATATTAAGGTAATTAAGCGATCTATTATAGCGGCTAGTTGTTTTATGATACTTTCTCCTATCAGTGCTAACGAAACAGAACAAGCACTGATAGACAACGCGAGGGTAACGCAATACATCGAACAAACAAGAAATCAGTTTGGTGGTGACGATATAAATACGAGTGTCATCAAGCAGGTTGGTAATGATAATACGGCCAGCATAATGCAGTCACAGTCAGCCAGTTATCAAGCGGGAAACTTTGCCTTCATCTATCAGCAAGGTAGCGAAAACTACGGCGCTATCTCTCAGCATGGCAGTAAGCATTCTGCCGCTATCTGGCAAGAAGGAAACAGCCATAAAGCCACAATCAATCAGCAAAACCCCAATATTGCATTAAACGCCGATATCCGTCAGTTCGGCAGTTCAAGCGATATCTATATTTCACAATCGGGGAATGGCCAGCAACGCATCAGCATCGAACAAGAAGCGTATTCGGGCACTGCACCGCCGGTCATCGTCGAAACCCACTGAGCAGCATTCGGCTAGCTCAGTGACCACAAAGCAAGTGAATCAAAAGGGGAAATACCATGAAACTGCAACTTACCGCAATCGCCGCCGCTGTCGCTCTCACTGTCTCTTTTTCAGCCAGTGCTGCAAGCAACCCAGTCACCGAAACGACAAATTTGAATGATGTACAGTGGGGCGTGGACAATAGAAGTAATGGAAATACTTACACACAAGATAATACTGCATGGACAACTAATGATCTTTTAACAGACAATGATTTTCCAACTGCTAGGTTTTCATTTACTCCAGGAAACCTTCCAGACTCAAACGCATCGGGACAGAATATAGAAGCTACTACTCAAACCGGCACTGGCAACAGCGCTAGTACGGTACAAACCAACACCGATAACGAATCAAGCATCGATCAAAACGGCAATCTACACTTTGCAGATACTGATCAGCAAGGTGAAGGAAGCTACTCTCGAGTAAATCAACATCTAGGCGAAGGAGGTGTGGTTAATACGCTACAAACTGGCAATGACCACCGTTCTGCGGTCGACCAATTAGGCAATTCATTTAACGGTGCTGATATTTATCAGGAAGGAAGTAATAACGCATCATATGTTCTTCAAGGTACACAGCCAGGGGGAGCAGATCATAATTCCGCATATGTAACCCAAGCTGGAGGTGGCAATAAAAGTTACATAGGGCAAACCCATGGAGATCACAACATAGCTTCGGCTACTCAAAATGGCACTGATGGCACCAGTTATATTATTCAAATGGGTGGTAGTAACGAGGCAACCCTCATTCAAAATATGAATGCTGATCAAAACGAATCCTACATTTTGCAGGATAACCAGGGGTTTTTAGCAGTTGGTGGACATTATGCAAAAGTGACACAAGGCGGAGGATCTAGCAACATAGCCACAGTGACTCAGCTTGGCCAAGCTAGTGCAAACGCCCACTCAACCGTTAATCAATCAGGTGGTTCAAATCAAGCTTCAGTTCTTCAGTATTAGTTTGTATAAAAAACTAAAATTATTAATCTTGACCGCCCCCTTCGGGGGCGGTTTTTTATTTTTTCTTCTTTCATTCCCAAATCCATTTATCAATGAAAGCACGATCATAGCCAATACACACCACACTAGGTATTAAAAATCTCATCATTTTATGGTTTTAAAAAATGGCATTTTTAATACAGAATTTCAGTTTAAAGCACCATGGTAATGCCCTCGATTCTCTCCATACTTAACTCAACAAATGGTTACATGAATACACATTCAAGAACGAGATTGCAGCCATGTATGTCAACCGATACCACCAAAATAATGCAAAGCGCAAAAATGTCGCGAACGTTTCCTCAGCCTTGACGCTTTTAACGCTTGGTTGGTTGGTCATGGCATTCTCCGTTTCTGCCTCTGCACAAGAAAGCCAAATTGATAGAGAGACAGCACAAACGTATATCACGGAAGGCGATATTCAGTTGAGCGCTGAAGAAGAAGCATTTTCTCAAAGCGAATCCAATGTGGCATTGATCAGACAAATTGGTGATGGAAATACCAACACCATTAATCAAAACGTCAGCCGCCAAGGTGGCGCTAACCTGGCTTCGATTAACCAAGACGGTAACTATAACGACGCCTCTATTATTCAAGATGGCTCAAATAATACCGGGTTGATAAGTCAGCTTGGTGACCGACATAAAGCAGAGATTATACAAGATGGTAATCGTCTCGAGTCTCAAATTATCCAGAACGGTCAAAACAGTAACGTCAGTATTTCGCATTCGGGGAGTGGCTCCTACGGCATTAGCATTGAACAGCAAGCGTTTTCAGGCAATGCACGCTCGGTCACCGTCGAAACTTACTGAGCAACATGGGTTGCTTCAGTAATAACTAAAGCAAGTATATCGTAAAGGGGAAACACCATGAAACTGCAATTAACTACTATCGCTGCCGCTGTTGCCATCGCTTTAAGTTCTGCAAGCTTTGCTCAAACAACGCCAAGCACAACCTTTAACGGCAGTATCAATACCATTGATACCATGGCTGGATATACAAAAGGCAGCGGTGCTGGCAGTGATTCCTACATCACACAAACAGCTGGCAGCGATGACAACGTAAACAACGTGACCCAATGGGGAACTCAGTACTCACGAATTACACAAACCGGAGACCGTAACCGAGTAACGGTTGTTCAGGATGACGAAGTTGGTGTTGCGAAGGTGTCACCTGGATTCAATGAGTCAATTGTCCGGCAAGAAGGTAACGATAACAAAGTTAAACTCAACCAACTGGGTGAGTATAATGATTCATGGATCAAGCAGGATGGAAGCGATAACGACTCTTTAGTCGAGCAAGATGGCAACCTTAATGATAGCTATATTTCCTCAGTAGGAAATGGAAATATAGACCGTGTTTACCAAGGCGGTAATGAACTGGATAGTCATATCCTGACTGATGGAAATCGTAACGTTACTAAAATCACACAAACAGGAGAAGGCCACGATTCGTTTGTGCGCACCGTCGGAAATGACAACCGTCAAATTGTCAGTCAGTCAGGTGTTGGTGGGCTAAGCAATGGTCAACACTTCAGCCAAATTTTGACCACTGGTAGCGGTAATGCTAATACTGTTTATCAAGGCTACTAATTAGAAGCCTTGCCTAGACAACCGCCCCTTTTCAGGGGCGGTTTTTTTGTTAACGAATCAATACCGTCAGCGTGCCACCCTTGCCCTGAGTGGACGACCGCGAGCGGTTAGTGCCTTTTTGAATATCCACTTCCAGGCGATCACCGTCGCTCAGCAGCGTTACCGTGCCGTCAAGTGCTTCGCCCTCATAGCTGAATTCAGCCGGTACGCGGCCATTTTTCTCGACGTGTTCGGTGGTTTTACCCTCGTGGGTCACTTTCCAATGGGCGGAAAACGCAGCGCCCTGTGTGCCTTCCATGGTGATGCGGATTTGAGACATCGATGCCTCCTGTTGCGACTGTGCATTAATCGACGGATGAAAGGTTAGCCCTATGGCGAATAGCGCGGCGCCTGGCCACATTAAGCGTCGTTTCATGATGGCCCCCTACAAAAAGAGCCGCTGGTTGTCAGCGGCTCTTAGAGTATAGCGGGATTTCCGTTACTTGCTGTTACATGGAAGCAAAGGCTTTTTCCGCGGCGTCCAGGGTGACCTGAATATCTTCCGGCGTATGGGCGCTGGACATGAAGCCGGCCTCGAATGCCGATGGCGCCAGATAGACGCCGTGGTCGAGCATGGCACCGAAGAAGCGGCGAAACGCTTCCGGGTCACAGGCGGTGGCCTGAGCAAAGTTATCCACACGGCGTTGGCCAGTGAAAAACACCCCAAACATGCCGCCGGCCGACTGGGTCATCATCGGGATGTTGGCCGCGTTCGCGCGTTCCTGCAGACCGTTGCACAGCGTTTCTACGCGTTGTGCCAAGGCATCGTGGAAGCCGGGCACTTGAAGCTTGGTCAGCAGCGCAATCCCCGCGGCCATGGCCAGCGGGTTGCCCGAAAGGGTGCCCGCCTGATAGATCGGCCCCATCGGCGAGATGTTCTGCATGATCTCGCGTTTGCCACCAAAGGCACCCACCGGCATGCCGCCGCCGACAATCTTGCCCAGGCAGGTGAGGTCGGGGATCACGCCGTAGTGGGCCTGAGCACCGCCAAGCGCCACCCGGAAGCCGGTCATCACTTCATCAAAAATCAGCACGCTATCGTGCTCATTGCACACCCGGCGCAGAGTTTCCAGAAAGCCCGACTGCGGAGGGATGCAGTTCATGTTGCCGGCCACCGGCTCAACGATGATACAGGCGATCTCGTCGCCCATTTCTTCGAAGCATTCCTCGACGCCTTCGGGGTCGTTATACGACAGCGTAATGGTATGCGCCGCCAGCGATGCAGGTACGCCCGGCGAGCTGGGTTCGCCGTGGGTCAAGGCGCCAGACCCCGCTTTGACCAGCAACGAATCAGAGTGGCCGTGGTAATTACCTTCAAACTTGACGATTTTGTCGCGCCCTGTCGCCCCACGCGCCAGCCGGATCGCCGACATGGTCGCCTCGGTGCCGGAGCTGGTCATACGCACCATTTCCATCGACGGAATCATCTCGCAGATCAGATCCGCCATGGTGGTTTCGACCGCCGTGGGCGTGCCAAACGACAGGCCGTTGTCCAGCCGCGCGCGCACTGCGGCCAGTACGTCCTGATCCGCATGGCCAGTAATCATGGGGCCCCACGAGCCCACATAGTCGACGTAGCGCTTGCCTTCTACGTCGAACAGATAGGCGCCCTGAGCGCGTTCCATGAATACCGGCGGGCGGTGAAGCCCTTTAAAGGCGCGCACCGGCGAGTTTACGCCGCCCGGAATATGGCGGCTGGCAAGTTCAAACAGTTCTGCGGAAGTCGTCATGGCATCCTCTTCATTAATCGCATGGCATCATAAGGTCAAAAACGTGAAGTGCGCGGGGAACGATGTGGCAAACACTGCCCACTGGGCGGCTGATAGCCGTGTGACAGGCTTTGCCAGGTAAAGTGCTGCGCCTGCTCACAAGCAGTTGGTAAGCGCTCACCAACTGCAAGACGTGCAGTAAGCGCCGATGCCAGCGTGCAGCCAGAACCATGAAAGCGTTCGGGCAAACGTGGCCACTGCCACTGGCGGGTGGTATCCGGCGAGTGCAACGTATTCACTACCTGCTGGTCGTTGCCCGGCAGCGGCTCATCTGTAGCGGTTACCAGGATTGCTTGGCACCCCTGTGACATCAGTACCACCGCGCGAGCGGTATCATCAAAAGGAGTAATGATATCGGGGGTAAGTTGGGCCAACTCAGCGCGATTGGGGGTTAAGATATCCACAAGCGGTAGCAAGCGATCAATAAACAGTTGCCGTAAACCGGGTGTGGATAACTCAGTTCCGCCACCGGCTTTAAAGACCGGATCCGCTACCACGGGAATACCGGGAAAGCGGCGAATGATTTGCTCCGCGGCGCGCAGCGTAGCTTCGTCAGCGAGTAGACCAATCTTAATCGCCGCGATCTGCATCTCGCTAATTGCCTCGGCCATTTGGCGCATCGCGGTCGGCTCAGCAGGAATCACGCGGGTCACATTATGACAATTCTGTACCGTCAGCGCAGTGGGGATCGTGACCGCCCAACCACCACAGGCCGCAATGGCTTCACTGTCGGCAATTAACCCTGCGCCACCCGTCGGGTCATGCCCGGCGAGTACCAACACCACGGGGGAAAGCGGTTGACGCATCAAAAGGGCTTCACAACGGCAAGCAGAATAATCGCCACCAGCGCAATCACCGGCGCTTCGTTAAACCAGCGGAAAAACACATGACCTTTGGTACAGCGATCTTGGGCAAACTGCTTCAAATAGATCAAACAAACGTGATGATAGGCGATCAATGCCGCCACTAACGCCAGCTTGGCGTGCATCCAACCCTGGCTAAACCATTCGGGCACCAAGAAGAGCATCCCGCCGCCGAAGAGCAGCACCAAGATCATCGATGGCGTCATAATGCCGCGATAAAGCTTACGCTCCATGGTTTTGAAATACGTTATTGCTTGATGATCACCGTTATCACGCGCCGTTGCGTGGTACACATACAGACGCGGTAAATAGAACAGTGCCGCAAACCAGGTCACCACGGCCATTAAGTGAATAGCCTTCACCCATAGGTACATTGTTGCTCCTTAAAATGGTCAATCCTTTTCGCGTGGCTCATTCGCTCGTAAATCATGCTCTCGTAAATAATTATCGCGAGGGTCAGCGCCACGGGGATCTGTATAGTGATAATAACGCTCAATGGCGCCACGAGTGATAATACCTGAAATACGCTG
The DNA here is from genome assembly GCF_013371085.1 of Vreelandella maris. GTDB lineage: Bacteria > Pseudomonadota > Gammaproteobacteria > Pseudomonadales > Halomonadaceae > Vreelandella > Vreelandella maris. Next base: position 76,983 of record NZ_JABWCV010000006.1, read on the forward strand.
CTGTTTAGGGCGGTAACCGTGCACCACATAGAGTGCCCCCAGCGCGTTATCCTGTAGCTTCAAAAAAGCCTCGGAAAGCGTTGCTTGCAAGCCAATCGGTGCCAATTCCAAACGCTGCCCAGGAATTTCCAGCAGATCAATCAATTCATCCTCGGGCGGTTCTTTACCCTGCAACGCTTCATCGTGTTCAAGTAACCAACGCGCCAGTTCAGCGGCTTTGAGTGCCAGTACCGGTTTTTCCTCACTGGAGCGCTCAATCACCAACCACACCGGGTTTGTTTCCAGCAGGTGGCGCGCCTGGTCAGGGGTTATCATCCGCTCAGTACGCACCAATTGACGCTCCATCACCGCCGGCACCGAAACCCGTGAAAGCGCTTGCATCAACGGCTGCTGAAGCGGATGCAGCCCATAACGCACCGTGCTGATAAAGAACCCTTCACAGCCGGTTAACTGCCGTGACGTCAAACACGCAACCACCACCGCCAGCATTCCAGGAAGCATGATACTCGGCGTATGGGTTAACTCCAAAAGCGTCATCAGCGCCGCAAGAGGAGCTTGCAGAACGGCCCCCATCATTGCCGCCATACCTAGCATGGCGTAAATCCCCGGGTCAGCGGCTTTGTCTGGCCACATCCAGCCTCCCAGCATTCCAAACAGCGCGCCTGTAGCCGCTCCCACCACCAGCACCGGGCCAATAATGCCGATGGGCACACCGCCAGCAACGGTCAGCGCCGTTAGCAGTAGTTTGGCAATCATCAGCGCCAGCAGTACTTTAATTTCCAACTGATTATTGAGCGCTGCCGCCACGCTGTCATAACCGATGCCCTGCACCTGGGGGAACCACCAGGCAACGGCGCCAGTCGCCACTCCGACCAATCCAAGACGTACCCAAAGCGGCCAGTCCATAATTCGCTGACTGCGGGAAATATGGATAAAGAGACCCGCTAGCAAGCCAATCACCAACCCCGTCAGCACGATCCACGGAAGATTGATCAACGACCCCAGAGCCACTTCGGGAATGCGAAACGCTGGTTCATTACCGTAAGCCAACTGCGCCACCAGCGCACCCATGGTGGAGGCCAGGATGACGGGCATAAAGCTCATCAATGTATACTCCATCATCACCACTTCCATGGCGAAGATCACCCCGGCAATCGGCGTATTAAAGGAAGCGGAAATGGCGGCTGCAGTGCCACAGGCCACCAGCACTCTTAGGCTGTTATTGGGTAAGCGAATCTGCTGGCCGAGACCACTGGCCGCTGCGGCTCCCAAGTGAATCGCCGGCCCCTCACGACCTGCAGAGAGGCCACCTAACACCACCACCACCCCGACCCACCACTGATTCAACCAGTTACGCAGCGGAAAACGCCCTTGGTGATAGGTGAGTCGCTCAATCACATGACCCACGCCCAGTTTGCGCGCTGACGGTTTTTGCCGATACAACAGCACGCCCACTAACGTCACCGCCAGCATGGGTAGCAGCGCACGTAACCAGGGCGTCATATTTTCAAACGCCTCTGGGTCGCCCTCCGCCATATAGAACGTGGCCCCTGCTTCCAACAGCAGCCGAAACGCCACCATCACCGCACCGGTAATAATCCCCGAGACAAGGCCCAGCAAGCAGAGTTGCGGCAAGGCGTCGACGTTGGCCAACTGACGACGAAAACTTTCTAAGGTAAAATCCGATCTGGAAAAACGCGCCACAGCGACCTGCCTTGTTTTGGTCTTCTTAATGTTCTTATCTATCTACCCTCTTGTGTATCATAGCCCGATACACTTCGACAGCCCGCAGCAATCCGCTTAGGCTGTAAAACTGTTTCATTAAAAACGTTTGGCGCAATCCGCAAGGAGTGATTTGTGATTAAGGTCGGCATTGTTGGCGGTACCGGTTATACCGGCGTTGAATTACTGCGGCTACTTGCCCAGCATCCCCACGTCGAGGTAGCCGCGATTACTTCGCGCTCGGAAACAGGCGTCAAGGTGTGCGATATGTACCCCAACCTGCGCGGCCATTACGACACGCTAGCGTTTAGCGAGCCGGATGCCAAACAGCTGGGGGCCATGGATGCGGTATTTTTTGCCACACCCCACGGCGTTGCCCACACCCTAGCAGGTGAGCTGCTCGAAAATGGCACTCGGGTAATTGATCTGTCGGCCGACTTCCGGCTGCGCGATGCCTACGAGTGGAGCCGCTGGTACGACCAGGCCCACGGCGCGCCGGAATTGTTGCAAGAGGCGGTATACGGCCTACCGGAAATGCATCGGGAAAAAATCAAAAACGCACGCTTAATTGCCGTGCCCGGCTGCTACCCCACGGCCGTTCAATTAGGCTATCTACCGCTGTTGGAAGCAGGTCTGATCGACCCAAGCCAACTGATTGCTGACTGTAAATCCGGGGTTACCGGGGCAGGCCGTGGCGCAAAAGTAGGGTCACTTCTCGCTGAAGCCAGCGAGTCGATGAAAGCCTACGGCGCCTCGGGCCACCGCCATCTACCCGAAATTAGCCAAGGGCTTAGGGATATTCAGCAATCCACGGTGGGTTTAACCTTTGTGCCCCACTTAACGCCGATGATCCGCGGCATTCACGCCACACTTTACGGCCAGCTCACCACTGAGCCCGGCGATCTGCAGGCTCTATTTGAGCAGCGCTACGCTAACGAACCCTTTGTCGATGTGATGCCTGCTGGAAGTCACCCAGAGACGCGCAGCGTCAAAGGCATCAATACCTGCCGCCTAGCAGTCCATCGCCCCGGCAATGGCAACACGGTCGTGGTGCTATCGGTGATCGATAACCTGGTCAAAGGTGCTTCGGGCCAAGCAATACAAAACCTCAACCTGATGTTTGGCTTTGACGAGAACACTGGGCTCACCGCCCCGGCCCTAATGCCTTAAATACCTCACCAAAATCAGCATGCAGAGGGCAGCTCAGAGAGGAGGTCATTTGCCAGGGATGGCAAATGTAGCGTCCATGGAAGGATTCACAGCGCCTCCTCGGCGAGCTGCCCTCTGCTTGATATACCAACACAATAGTTGACCAATTTGCTGGGAATTACCCATAATCACCCCCCAATGCCGATTTATTCGTTCTTTAAGCTCGCGGGAGGTACCCATGAGCGGTGCAGAAGCCTTTGTTCCAACCCCACTACTGCTCTCTGATAGCGCGCGCAAACGCATCAATGCGCTGATTGCAGAAGAGAATAACCCATCCCTGAAACTACGGGTCTACGTGACCGGCGGCGGCTGTTCAGGTTTTCAATACGGCTTCGACTTTGCTGACAATGTCGCCGACGATGACACTGTGATTGAGTTCGGTGAGGCCGCGCTGGTCGTCGACCCCCTCTCTTACCAGTATCTGGTGGGCTCCACGGTCGACTACGAGGAAGGCTTAGCGGGCGCGCGTTTTCGCGTTCAAAATCCCAATGCCACCACCACCTGCGGCTGCGGCGCTTCCTTTATGGTCTAAACAGCGTTGGCCCACGACGCTCCCCGTGACTTGACGCCCTGACGGTTTCTCGCCAAGGTTGATAGGTCAATAACGGCTAAAAAGGGTATTCGAACGCCATACATTGTTCGGAAACCCGCTACTAGCCACATAAAGCACGGGGAAACTTATGAAAGTAGCACTACCACTCAGCCTAACCAAAACCACACTCGCTCTCGCACTGGGATTGGGCAGCGCCACTGCCGCCATGGCCCAAACGCCATCGGTGAACGTGGCCACTGACCCAAGCTTTGTGCCGTTTGAAATGATGGATCAAGAGACCGGCGAAATGGTCGGCTTCGATATGGATATCATCAACGAAGTCGCCGAACGTGCAGGCTTTGAAGTCAACCTGACAACCATGGAATTCTCCGGCATCATTCCCGCCGTGCAAACGGGTAGTCAAGAGATAGCCATCGCCGGTACCACCATCACTGACGAGCGCTCTGAAGTCGTTGACTTCTCCGACCCCTACTACGATTCAGGTTTACGCATCATTGTCCGCGCCGATAACGACAGCGTCGAGACACTAGAAGACCTCCAAGACCTCGCCGTCGGTACCAAAATTGGTTCCACCAGTTATGACTACCTTCAGCAAGAACTCGGCGAAGATGCTGACATCACCCCTTTCCCAGGGACTGCCGACATGTACATGGCGCTGCTAGGCCGCAACGTCGACGCCGTGCTCTATGATGCCCCTAACGTCTCTTACTTCTCGCAAACTCGCGGTGAAGGCCGTACCAAGGTTGTTGGCCCTCTGTATGAAGGTCAGCAGTACGGCATCGTGTTCCACAAAGGCAGTGAGTGGGTAGAGCCGACTAACGAAGCGCTGGCCGCCATGCGCGAAGATGGCACCTACGATGAGATCTATACCAAGTGGTTTGGTGAAGCGCCTAGCGAAGAGTGAGTATAAAAGCTCTCTATTAGCGTAACGCTGTTACAGGGCCGGGTGGCCACAACCCCCGGCCCTGCTGCATTTCTCATGTGTTTTTTGTCATCTGCTTTTTTGTTTCAGGAGTCTACGCGTGGACGTCAATTTTCAGTTTGATTGGTCGGCAGCGTTTGGGTCTATCCCTTACCTGCTGCCGGGTATTCCCTGGACGCTGCTTATCTCGTTTGGCGGTCTCGCCATCGGATTCTTTATCGGAATATTCTTTGGCCTATTACGTATTAGCCGCCTGCGTTGGCTACGCTGGCCGGCCATCGTTTACGTCGAAGTATTTCGCGGCACGCCTATCCTGGTACAAGTACTGTTTATTTTTTACGGCTTGCCGCAACTATTAGGTAGCCCAATTAACGCGCTGGTCGCCGGTATTGCTGCGATCGCGGTTAATTCCGGTGCTTACATTTCAGAAATTGTGCGCGGCGGTGTGCAATCAATTGAACGCGGCCAGGGTGAAGCATCACTCTCCCTAGGGCTCTCCCGCACTCAAGCATTTCGCTACGTTATCTGGCCCCAGGCGTTTCGGCGCATGATTCCTCCCCTCGGTAACCAGGGCATCATCAGCATCAAAGACACCTCACTGTTTTCAGTGATAGGCGTCGGTGAGCTAGTGCGTCAGGGGCAGATCTATATCGCCACCACCTTTACGGCGCTTGAGGTCTACTTCATGGTCGCCCTGATGTACCTGGCAATCACCTGGACTCTCTCCATCATCCTGCGTCAACTCGAGCGCAGAGGCCTGGCCGGACAATAAGGACACGCGCAATGAGCGAGACAATGAGCAACACAACGCAACCAATTGTGCGTATGCAGCAGCTCAATAAACACTTTGGCAGTCTGCACGTACTCAACGATATTGATCTGACGATTGTGCCTGGTGAAGTGGTGGTGATTATCGGTGCCAGTGGCTCAGGCAAATCCACACTAATTCGCTGTATTAACGGCTTGGAAGAGTTTCAGTCCGGCAGTCTGGTGGTCGACAGCAACGAACTATTACCGCACGGCAAGAGCACTAAAGCGCTGCAAACCATCCGTACCGAAGTGGGTATGGTGTTTCAGCAATTCAATCTCTTTCCCCATCTCAGCGTGATCGATAATGTCACTCTGGCGCCGATGAAAGTGCGTGGTTTAAGCCGTGACGACGCAGTCAGCAACGCCAAACGCTTGCTTGACCGGGTAGGTATCGCCGACCAGGCCGACAAGTACCCCAGCCAGCTCTCAGGCGGTCAACAGCAGCGCGTCGCACTCGCCCGCGCCCTGGCGATGGAACCCCGCCTGATGCTGTTTGACGAGCCCACATCGGCGCTTGACCCGGAAATGATCGGCGAAGTGCTGGATGCCATGCGCGAGCTGGCCAAAGAGGGCATGACCATGGTGATTGTCACCCATGAAATGGGCTTTGCCCGCGAGGTCGCCGACCGGGTGATTTTTATCCATAAAGGCGAGATTACAGAGCAGGGCCACCCTGAAAAACTGTTCGATTCTCCTCAACACGAACGTACTCAATCCTTCCTTGCTCGCGTACTCAAACATTAAATTGAGCCCTTTTTACGCGTTAAAATAACCGCTAATTTGCTCTGAATTACGCTTTTTTACTGGCCTGTCGACACGACAGGCCATTTTTTTGCCTGTGGATAAACTTTTTTTACATTGATCGGTTTTATCTCCGTAAGGCCTACCATGTACGTCGCTTAGCGTTAGCTCCACATTGATCGGTGGTTGTTCACAGGTGCGGTAACAACCCAGGTACTGGCCGGTGGATAAGCCGTGCTTTATTGAAACTGTGGATAAAGCACTATTCCATCCACAGGCTTAGCACCCCTTCTACCCAGGCACTCCCGCCTTCAAACATGTAGAAGTCAACAATATAAGAGCATGAAATTATTAAGAATAAATCGCTTATGCACAGAAATTGTCCACACTAGTAATTACAACATTTACAGAACTTCTCTTATTTTATATTTATGTTGTTATTAATAACGGAGGGTTGGTGATTTGGGATGTGGAAAAACCTGACGGTTACCCACAGGGGGTTTATACTTGCCGGCTCATTGATCTAAGGTGGCCATGTTTGAGAACTGCACTGGCCACATCATCCGTGCCGAAAGGCGCAAGACGAGGTGCCTCTTGAATTATCCCGACCGCTTTGACGTGATTGTCATCGGCGGTGGCCATGCGGGAACTGAAGCCGCATTGGCCTCTGCTCGTATGGGCTGTCAGACCCTGCTGCTCACCCACAACATCGAAACCCTGGGCCAAATGTCGTGTAACCCCGCGATTGGCGGCATCGGCAAAAGCCATTTGGTTAAGGAAATCGATGCGCTGGGCGGCGCCATGGGGCTTGCCACGGATTTAGGTGGCATCCAGTTTCGCGTGCTCAATGCCCGCAAAGGGCCTGCCGTTCGGGCAACCCGTGCCCAGGCTGACCGCATCCGCTATAAATCCGCTATCCGCGGTATGCTGGAAAACCAGCCCAACTTGACGATCTTCCAGCAGGCTGCTGGTGATCTCATTGTGGATAACGACACCGTGCGTGGCGTTGTCACGGAAACCGGTATTCGCTTCCATGCTGAAAGTGTCGTGCTGTGTACCGGCACATTTTTGGGTGGTGTGATTCACATTGGCTTGGATCAAAGCAAGGGTGGTCGAGCAGGTGATCCGCCTTCCAACGCACTGGCCGAACGGCTGCGTGCGCTGCCATTTCGTGTCGATCGGCTGAAAACCGGCACACCGCCGCGTATTAATGCCAAAACCGTGGATTTTTCCCAGTTGGAAGAACAACCCGGTGACAGCCCTACACCGGTCATGTCCTACATGGGGTCACGGGAAATGCACCCTCGGCAGGTGAGTTGCCACATTGCTCACACCAATCAGCAAACCCACGATCTGATTCTGGCGAACCTTGATCGCTCGCCGATGTACTCCGGTGTGATCGAAGGAATTGGGCCGCGTTATTGCCCATCGATCGAAGACAAGGTTCATCGCTTTGCCGATAAATCCAGCCATCAGGTGTTCATCGAACCCGAAGGCCTGGATACCCACGAGCTTTACCCCAACGGTATCTCGACCTCGCTGCCGTTTGACGTGCAGATTCAAGTCGTGCGTACGATCAAAGGCCTGGAAAATGCCCATATCACCCGGCCTGGCTATGCTATCGAGTACGACTTTTTTGATCCGCGAGACTTAAAACACTCGCTGGAAACAAAATTTATCCACAACCTGTTTTTCGCTGGTCAGATTAACGGCACCACTGGTTACGAAGAAGCCGGTGCTCAAGGTTTGCTAGCAGGCTTGAATGCCGCACGCCGCGCTCAAGAGCTAGACGCTTGGTATCCCCGCCGCGATGAAGCCTATCTCGGCGTACTGGTCGACGACCTGATCACCATGGGTACCAAAGAGCCGTACCGCATGTTTACCTCGCGGGCGGAATACCGCTTGCTGCTGCGTGAAGACAATGCAGATTTGCGCTTAACCGAAGCTGGCCGCGAATTAGGCCTCGTCAATGACGAACGCTGGGCCGCGTTTAGTCAAAAGCGCGAAGCCATTGAGCAAGAGAGCGCACGTCTGGACACCATTTGGATCCAGCCAGGTAGCCCGGCTGCGGCACAGGTGGCGGAAACTACCGGTGCGGTGCTCACGCGTGAATATCGTCTGAGTGACTTGCTTAAACGTCCTGAGCTGAACTATAGCGATTTGGCCAATCTACCCGGCATCGAAGGCACGCTGGTTACCGATCCAGCGGTTGCCGAACAGGTGCAAATCCAGGCCAAGTATCAAGGCTATATTGATCGCCAGCAGGATGAGATTGACAAGCTAAAACGCCATGAAGGAACGGTGCTGCCTGCCGAGCTGGACTATTTGAAAATAGAGGGGCTATCCATCGAAATTCGCCAAAAGCTGGCTGAAGCACGGCCGGAAACGCTTGCTCATGCGGCGCGTATCTCGGGTGTCACGCCAGCGGCTGTGTCTATTTTGCTGGTGCATCTGAAAAAGCGCCGGTTAGTCGCCGCGGCAGAGGTAGTTAACGGATGAGTTCGTTGAACCCACTGTTAAAAACTCTGCCTGCAAGCGTTGCGCTACGTCTCGACCAAGGGCTTAGCCAGTTGGCTATCAGCGTTGACGACCATCAGCGCGAGCAACTGCTAGGCTTATTGGCACTGTTGCACAAGTGGAACCGGGCTTATAACCTCACAGCGGTGCGCGATGTAGACGAAATGGTGTCGCGCCATGTGCTGGACAGCGCCGTAGTACTGCCCTATGTGCAAGGGCCGCGGCTGTTGGATGTGGGGGCGGGCCCAGGTTTACCCGGTTTAGTGTTGGCTATTTTGGCCCCCCAACTAGACGTCACGTTGCTGGACAGCAATGGCAAAAAAGTCCGTTTTCAGCGCCAAGCGGTAATGGAGCTTGGTCTTAAAAACGTAACGCCTGTTCAGGCGCGGGTAGAGCAGTTTCAAGCCGCCACGTTTGATCAGGTGATTTCGAGAGCGTTTGCCAGCTTGGTGGATTTTGTCACCTTGACTCGCCAGTTACCGAGTGCCGATGGTCAATGGCTGGCCATGAAAGGACCGGGCGCTGACGATGAGTTACGCGAATTGCCTGCCGGTATTTGTTTACATAAGCGTCACCTGCTGGAAGTGCCTTTTGAAACGGCCCAGCGGCAGTTATTAATCTTGAAAGCTGAATGTTGATTCTGACCCCAGGAAGGAGTTGAGTAAGTGAGCCAGATCATTGCCCTGACCAACCAAAAAGGCGGTGTGGGCAAGACCACCTCAGCCGTTAACCTGGCGGCTAGCCTCGCTGGACTCGATCGTCGCGTGCTGCTGGTGGATCTTGACCCTCAAGGCCATGCCAGCATGGGCAGCGGCATCGATAAATACGAGCTCGACAAAAGCGTGCTGGATGTACTGCTAGGTGAAGCAACGGCTGCTGAGACCATCGTTAAAGACCTGGCGGTAAAGTATGACGTTCTGCCGGGTAACGGTGATCTCACTGCCGCCGAAGTCGAGCTATTGGATCGCGAGAAAAGTGAAAGCTGCTTAACCACCGCGCTTGCCTCGGTCTCCAGTGAGTACGATGTGGTGCTTATTGACTGCCCACCCTCGTTGAACATGCTCACCGTGAATGCGTTAACGGCTTCTGATAGCGTATTGATCCCTCTACAGTGTGAATTCTATGCCCTGGAAGGGTTATCAGCACTGCTCGATACCGTTGAACAGATTAAGCAAAATGTGAATCCTGACCTAGCGATTGCAGGTATTTTGCGCACCATGTACGACAAGCGCACCAGCTTAACGCGGGAAGTGGATAAGCAACTGCGTGACTACTTTGGCGACATGCTGTTAAAAACCACCATACCCCGCAACGTAAAAGTTGCCGAAGCACCAAGTCACGGGTTACCCGTGACGCAATATGCCCGGTTCTCCCGGGGTAGCCAGGCCTATCGTGTGTTGGCGAAAGAGATGATTCGTCGTCTTTCACTATAACCACTCTTCACTTCAACTCTTCAATTCAAAAAAGGGGCGCTGAAAAAATGAGGGAAAGCGAATGACGCGTAAACCCGCGCTGGGACGTGGCCTGGATGCTCTGATTGGTGCCGGTGCCCGTCGCCGTGACAGCCTAGAACTTGCAGGTAGCGGCACCCCGTTGGAGCTTTCTGACGCCGCGCGTAGCGCCGCGGCTGAAGATGTTACCGAAGATCGCCTTGAGCGCCTCCCGTTAGGACAACTAACGCGGGGTAAATATCAGCCGCGCCGCGATATTCAGCCTGAAGCGTTAGAAGAGCTGGCAGATTCTATTCGCGCCCAGGGCGTTATGCAGCCTATCGTGGTGCGCCCGATCGGCGTCGACCGCTACGAAATTATTGCCGGTGAGCGCCGCTGGCGTGCCGCACAGCTGGCTGAGCTGGACGTTATTCCGGCCGTTATTCGCGATGTCAGCGATGAAGTCGCTTTGGCACTGGCGTTAATCGAAAACATTCAGCGTGAAAATCTAAACGCTATTGAAGAAGCCATGGCACTCAAGCGCCTTGGTGAAGAGTTCGAGCTTACTCAGCAGCAAATAGCCGACGCGGTGGGTAAATCGCGCACTCAAGTGGCTAATCTGCTGCGCCTGCTGGCGCTAGATCCCGAAGTACAAACCCTGCTTGAACGTGGCGATTTGGATATGGGCCATGCGCGGGCGTTGCTAACGTTAAATAGCGCCCAGCAGCGGCAAGTGGCCCATGAAGTGGTCAATAACGACATGACCGTTCGGGCAACCGAAGCGCTGGTGAAAAAAGTGCAGACCAGCCAAGCGCCCATCAAAACGCCTAGCCGTCCAAACAAACAGCCCGATGTGGCAAAACTGGAAACCCATCTTGGCGAGTTACTTGGCGCGCCCGTCTCTATTGATCATGGCCAAAAAGGCAAAGGTAAATTAACGATTCGCTATACCAGCCTGGAAGAATTGGATGGAATCTTAAATCATATTAAATAGCAGGCTATTCAATATCGCGTAAGAAGTAACCACGTTTTCCCTCTTTGGTCGCAAATCGACCCCTTAACGAGCAAAATCGGTGCGACTTCGGTTGAAGGTGTGATAGCGCTTCCCTATAATCGCGCAAGATTTGTGCAGGTTGCCTGTGATTGTCTAGGAATACGCTTGTCGAGATATAACGATTTTTATGTAAACGCTGGGTATTTTTTCAGAGCGCTATGTCAGAGAGCTATTTAGAAAGCTATGCAGCGATACGAAACCCAGCGGCGAAGAGCCTATATCGTTCGACTTACCATCGCGCAGTTGATCGTTACATTCGTGGGCATGTTGCTTGGCTACATACTCGGGCAAGCGGAAGGTTTGCTATCTGTATTGCTGGGAGCCTTAGTCGCGCTTTTGCCCCACGCGTTTTTTATTCAGCGAATGGGTATTTTTCACGCCAAGCGCCGAACACGAGGAGCTATTCACTTATTTCGTGCTGAAGCAGGCAAGTTTGGTTTGACGGTGGCACTGTTTGTTGCAGTGTTTGTAGTAGCGCCCCCCTCAAACCCCGCTTTATTTTTTTACGCTTACGTCGCGGTTGTTCTAACGCATTGGCTCACGCCCTGGTTAATGCCTAGAGATCGCACAACTAATTGAGGTGACACATCCATGGCCGCAGGAAACGAAGTCTCTTCGACTTACTATATCCAGCACCACTTGCAGAACCTGACGTTTGGTAACCACCCTGTTAATGGCTGGTCGCTGGCGCATTCGGCGGAAGAAGCCAGTGAAATGGGCTTTTGGGCCATTCACTTGGATACCATGGGCTGGTCAATTGCCATGGGGCTGCTGTTTATCTGGATTTTCCGCAAAGCGGGAAAAATGGCCACCACTGGTGTCCCCGGCGGTCTGCAAAACGCAGTAGAAATGGTCGTCGAATTCGTTGAAGACATGATCAAAGGGACCTTCAAAGGCCATAATCCGCTTATCGCGCCACTGGCCCTGACGCTGTTCGTGTGGATTCTGTTCATGAACACGTTAAAAATTATCCCGGTCGATTACTTCCCGGTGCTGTTCAGTAAGCTAGGCGTGGACTACATGAAAATTGTGCCCACCACCGATGTGAACGCTACGCTAGGGTTAGCATTAGGTGTCTTCGGGTTAATTCTCTACTACAGCTTTAAAGTGAAAGGCGTGGGTGGCTTTGCCAAAGAGCTGTCACTGACCCCATTCAATCACTGGGCCTTAATTCCCTTCAACCTGCTACTTGAAATCGTTGCTCTGCTGGTGAAACCGTTCAGCTTGGCAATGCGTCTTTTCGGCAACATGTTCGCCGGGGAAGTGATCTTCATTCTGATCGCTATGCTGCCCTTCTGGGCTATCTGGGTGCTGGATGTACCGTGGGCGATCTTCCATATCCTAATCGTCGTACTTCAGGCCTTCATCTTTACAGTGCTATCCGTGGTGTATCTAAGCGCTGCACACGAACATCACTAACCCGAGCAATGCTTGCAACACATTAACCCTTAACCTCAACCCTCGACCTTAAACTTGAAAAACTAGGAGCATTACCATGGAACTTATCTACATTGCCGCTTCCATCATGATCGGTCTCGGCGCTCTAGGTACCGGCATTGGCTTCGCTATTTTGGGCGGTAAGCTGCTTGAATCTACAGCGCGTCAGCCAGAACTAGGCGACCAACTGCAAACCAAAACCTTCCTAATGGCAGGTCTGTTGGATGCGGTTCCGATGATCGGTGTTGGTATCGCAATGTACCTGATCTTCGTTGTTGCCGGTTAATGACAGCTCAGCCGAGCGTTAAACGCTCGGTTTTGTTTCACTCCGGTCGCCACGAACTTGTCAGAGGTACATTCCTGTGAATATCAACATGACGCTAATCGGGCAGACGATCGCCTTCGCGATCTTTGTCTGGTTTTGCTTAAAGTATGTGTGGCCTCCGATCAGCAACGCGCTTCATGAGCGTCAGAAAAAAATTGCTGATGGCTTGGACGCAGCCAGCCGCGCTAACCGCGACCTTGAGCTTGCTCAAGAGCGGGCGGAACAAACGCTGCGTGAAAGCAAGGAGCAAGCTTCTCAAATTCTTGAGCAGGCCAATAAGCGCTCTGCCCAGATAGTTGAAGAAGCCCGCGAACAGGCCCGCGCCGAAGGCGAACGCCTTGTAGCGAGCGCACGTTCCGAGATTGAGCAAGAAGTGAATCGCGCTAAAGATGAACTTCGTGCCCAGGTCTCTTATCTCGCCGTTATGGGTGCCGAGCGTGTTCTTGAAGCGTCGGTCGACGAACAAGCCCATCGCAAGTTACTTGATGAGCTTGCTGCTGAACTGTAAGGAGGTGAATCATGGCGGAACTACTGACCGTCGCTCGTCCTTACGCTAAGGCAGCGTTTGAATACGCGCGTGATCATGAGGCGCTTGATAGCTGGTCACAAGCGCTGAGTTTTTTAAGCTTTGCGGTAGCAGACGTTAACGTTCGCCATCGGTTAAGCAGTCCAAAACTAGACAGCGACCAAAAAGTGTCGCTGCTTGTTGAGCTGATTCCTGAGCAACAAGATGACGCTTTACAGCGGTTTTTGACTGTCCTGGCTGACCAAAGTCGCCTGATGGCGCTGGCATCGATTGCTGAACAGTTCGAGCACCTGCGTGCCGAACACGAGCAGCGGGTTGAAGTGAATGTCACTTCTGCTTATCAGCTAGATAGCGAGCAAGAAACGAAGCTAGCGAACGCGCTTAAAAAACGTCTGAATCGCGAAATCTCTATTACTACTCAAGTGGACAAGTCGCTGATTGGCGGTGTCATCCTACGTGCTGGCGATACCGTTATTGACGGGTCGGTCCGTGGTCGATTGAACCGTCTTTCTGACGCGCTAACCGCTTGAGTCTGAGGGACATGGCATGCAGCAACTGAATCCTTCCGAGATCAGCGACATCATCAAGCAGCGAATTGAAAAGCTTGACGTCGCATCCGAAGCCCATAATCAGGGCACCATCGTCACCGTTTCCGACGGTATCGTGAAAATTCACGGCCTCGAAGACGCGATGTTTGGTGAAATGATTGAATTCCCCAACAGCATCTTTGGCATGGTACTCAACCTGGAGCGTGACTCCGTGGGTGCCGTCGTGCTGGGTGACTACCTGCAGCTCGAAGAGGGCATGACCGCCAAGTGTACCGGTCGTATTCTCGAAGTGCCGGTAGGCCCCGAGCTGATTGGTCGTGTTGTCGACGCGCTGGGTAATCCCATCGATGGTAAAGGCGACATCAACACCACCATGACCGACGCCGTCGAGAAAGTGGCGCCGGGTGTTATCACACGTCAATCCGTTGATGAGCCGATTCAAACCGGTCTTAAGTCTATCGACGCCATGGTGCCGATCGGCCGTGGTCAGCGTGAGCTGATCATCGGTGACCGTCAGATCGGTAAGTCCGCCATTGCCATTGATGCCATCATCAATCAGAAAGGCAAAGGCGTGACCTGTGTCTACGTAGCGATTGGTCAGAAGCAGTCGACCATTGCCAACGTGGTGCGCAAGCTCGAACAGCACGGCGCAATGGAACACACCATCGTCGTAGCGGCGGGCGCTGCCGACCCGGCACCGATGCAGTTCCTGGCACCTTACTCTGGCTGCACCATGGGCGAGTACTTCCGCGACCGCGGCGAAAACTCACTCATCGTGTATGACGACCTTTCCAAGCAGGCCGTTGCGTACCGTCAGGTATCGCTGCTGCTGCGTCGTCCGCCGGGCCGTGAAGCTTATCCTGGTGACGTTTTCTATCTCCACTCACGTCTTCTTGAGCGTGCTGCGCGCGTTAACGTCGACTACGTTGAGAAGTTCACCAACGGTGAAGTGAAAGGCAAAACCGGTTCCTTAACCGCACTGCCTATCATCGAAACCCAGGGTGGCGACGTTTCTGCGTTCGTTCCGACTAACGTGATCTCGATCACCGATGGTCAGATCTTCCTGGAAACCAACCTGTTTAACTCCGGTATTCGTCCGGCGATTAACGCAGGTCTCTCGGTTTCTCGTGTCGGTGGTTCGGCGCAGACTAAAATCATCAAGAAACTGGGCGGTAGTGTACGTCTGGCATTGGCTCAGTACCGTGAATTGGCGGCCTTCTCGCAGTTCGCGTCTGACCTTGATGAAGCCACGCGTAAGCAGCTCGAACACGGTCAGCGTGTGACCGAGTTGATGAAGCAGAACCAGTACTCGCCGATGTCGGTAGCTGAAATGGCGCTTTCGCTGTACGCCGCCAACGAAGGTTATCTGGACGATGTCGAAGTCAACAAAGTGTTGGACTTTGAGCGTGCCCTGCACGACTACATGAAGTCTGAACACGCTGATCTCCTCGACAAGATCAACCAGAGCGGCGACTACAACGGTGAGATTCAAGACAGCTTGAAGTCGGGTCTCGAGAAGTTCAAGGCGACTCAGAGCTGGTAATGTCTGGCCCGCCCCTAATGGGCGGGTTTGCATGCTTTCTGAGAGCCACGAACGAAGGGTAGATCGCTATGGCAGCTGCAAAAGAGATACGCACCCAAATCGGGAGCATTAAAAATACGCAGAAGATCACCAGCGCCATGGAAATGGTGGCTGCGTCGAAAATGCGTAAAGCGCAAGATCTGATGAGAGCTAGTCAGCCTTACGCTAAGCAGATCCGTAATGTGGTTGGCCACTTAGCCAACGCGAACCCTGAGTACAGGCACGACTATATGGTCGAGCGTAGCGAGGTTAAGCGTGTTGGCTACATTGTGGTATCCACTGACCGCGGTCTGTGCGGTGGTTTGAACCACAATCTTTTCAAAGCCTTACTGAAAGAAGCCGTTAGCTGGAAACAGCAAGGTGTCGAGCAGGATTTTTGTGCGCTTGGCGCCAAGGCGAGCACCTTTTTCCGCAATTACGGCGGTAATTTGGTCGCAGCGAAAAGTGGATTAGGTGAAGCCCCGACGGTAGAAGGCTTGATTGGCAGTATTAAGGTCATGCTCGAAGCGTACGACGAAGGACGTCTCGACCGGCTGTACGTGGTGCACAACGAGTTTGTGAACACCATGACGCAAAAGCCAGTGGTTCGTCAGCTTCTTCCCCTGTCGCCCGATATGGGCGCAGACGCTGAGCAAGACGACGAAAACGCCCGTCCCGGAAGCTGGGACTACCTGTATGAACCGGATGCCAAGGCGTTGCTCGATAGCCTGTTGGTTCGTTTCATCGAATCGCAGGTGTATCAGGCGGTAGTGGAAAATGGCGCTTGTGAACAAGCCGCTCGAATGATCGCTATGAAAAGTGCCACCGACAACGCAGGCGGCCTGATCGACGATCTGGAGATGGTTTATAACAAGGCCCGTCAGGCTGCCATTACCCAGGAAATTTCTGAGATCGTCGGCGGCGCTGCTGCCGTATAACGCCTAGGGAGCCGACTCTTTTAAGCGGCTCCCGGCAGACAGGTTTCATTTGCAGGTTTTAGAGAGGAACCAAGATGAGCGGACGTATCGTACAAATCATCGGCGCGGTGATTGACGTAGAGTTTCCGCGGGACTCTGTGCCCAAGGTCTACGACGCGCTGAAGGTCTCCGATGTTGAGACTATCCTCGAAGTCCAGCAGCAGCTGGGCGACGGCGTGGTGCGCACCATCGCCATGGGCTCCACTGAGGGCTTGAAGCGTGGCATGGCAACGACCAGCACAGGTGCTGCTATTTCCGTACCGGTAGGTAAGGAAACGCTGGGCCGTATTATGAACGTACTCGGCGAGCCGATCGATGAAGCAGGACCGATCGGTGAGCAAGAGCGTATGCCGATTCACCGTAAAGCACCGAGCTATGCCGACCAGGCAGCCTCTAACGAGCTGCTGGAAACCGGTATCAAGGTTATCGACTTGGTCTGCCCGTTTGCGAAGGGTGGTAAAGTTGGCCTGTTCGGCGGCGCCGGTGTGGGTAAAACCGTTAACATGATGGAGCTTATCCGCAACATCGCCACTGAGCACAGCGGCTACTCTGTATTCGCCGGTGTTGGTGAGCGTACGCGTGAGGGTAACGACTTCTATCACGAAATGACTGAATCCAACGTTATCGATAAGGTATCGCTGGTTTACGGTCAGATGAACGAGCCGCCGGGTAACCGTTTGCGCGTGGCGCTGACGGGCCTGACCATCGCTGAGAAATTCCGTGATGAAGGCCGCGACGTACTGCTGTTCGTCGATAACATCTACCGCTATACCCTGGCAGGTACCGAAGTATCGGCACTGCTTGGCCGTATGCCGTCAGCGGTAGGTTATCAGCCGACGCTGGCTGAAGAGATGGGCGTTCTGCAGGAGCGTATTACCTCGACGAAAACCGGTTCAATCACTTCCGTACAGGCCGTATACGTGCCCGCGGATGACTTGACCGATCCGTCGCCGGCGACCACCTTCTCCCACCTGGATGCGACCGTGGTATTGGCGCGTTCTATCGCCGAACTGGGTATTTACCCGGCGATCGATCCGCTCGACTCCACGTCGCGCCAGCTGGATCCGCTGGTTGTCGGTGAAGAGCACTATGCCACCGCTCGCGGTGTGCAGAACGTTCTTCAGCGCTATAAAGAGCTTAAGGATATCATCGCCATTCTGGGTATGGATGAGCTGTCTGATGAAGACAAGCTAGCCGTATCTCGGGCGCGTAAAATCCAGCGCTTCTTGTCGCAGCCGTTCTTCGTAGCTGAGGTGTTCACTGGTTCACCAGGCAAGTATGTTTCGCTGAAAGACACCATCAGTGGCTTCCAGGGCATTTTGGCTGGTGAATACGACGAATTGCCGGAACAGGCCTTCTACATGGTCGGTTCAATCGACGAAGCCGTCGAGAAAGCCAACCAGATGAAGAAGTAATCCCGTCCATGAGGGGGATTCGCTATGGCGAATAGCTTTACTTGCAATATCGTCAGCGCTGAAGCATCCATCTTCTCAGGTACCGTTGAGCAGGTGATTGCTTCCGGGGTGATGGGTGATCTGGGCGTTTTGCCAGGTCATGCTCCGCTGCTGACTGAGCTTCAGCCGGGTCCGGTTCGCGTGATCTATGATGGTGGCGCAGAAGAGAACTTCTACGTCACTGGCGGCTTCATGGAAGTCCAGCCGGATGTGGTAACGATACTGGCTGATGCCGCATCACGGGCCAGCGACCTCAATGAGGCTGCTGCCGAAGAAGCGCGTCAGCAAGCGCTGAAAGCCTTTAACGATAAGTCATCGGAGCTTGATTATACTCGAGCGGCCGCTGAACTTGCCGAAGCCGTTGCTCAGCTGCGAACGATTCAGCAGCTGCGTAAAAAGGCGGGTAAAGGCTAATACCCACGCATTTGGCGTGGTACAGCGCCCCTTAAGCCCGTTATCAGGGTTTAAGGGGCGTTTTTTTGTTGGGTAGTAAGGATAGTAATATAAGTAAGTATGATGAGTTAGGTAATGGATTTTGTAATGGATTAAGTCGGCAGCACGACGTTTGTCAGTGTGAAGGGGAGAGCCATGGCGCTTAACGATGAAAGCCTACAGCAATTAAAAGCCGAACTACTCGACGAGTTGGCCAAGGAAGTGCCTAGTAAATCGGTGCTCTCTTTGCGTTTGGCCGAAACCCGCTCAGCGGATATCGGTGAAGTGCTCGAAGAGATGATCGAGGATGACGAAGAGCTACCTGCGGCGCTCGCTCTGCTGGATATTCTCTCTGCCGAACGGGCAGCCAATGTGTTGGGCTATTTGCCCGGTGAGAGCCAGCTTGAGGTAGTCGGGAAGCTGGACGACAGCCAAGTACTCAAGCTGCTCGAAGAGATGGGCTCGGACGAACGTGCCGACCTATTTAATCTACTCAGTGAAGACCGGCGTGAAGCATTGCTGCGTCGCATGGCCCATCGCGAGCGGGAAGATCTCAAACGGCTTGCCAGCTACGAAGAGGGTACCGCTGGCGCCATCATGACCTCTGACTATGTCTCTATAGCCAGTGGCATGACGGTGTCACAAGCGATGATGCGGGTACGCCAAACCGCCCCCGATGCGGAAACGGTCTATCAGCTCTATATCCTCGATAGTGATGGGCATTTGATCGGTACTATGTCGTTACGCCAACTGATGGTGGCACGCCCAGGCGCCATTGTGGATGACATCATGATCAAGGATGTTATCAGCACCCGCGTTGATAATGCTCAGGAAGATGTTGCCCGAATTGTGGCAAAGTACGACCTGTTAGCGCTGCCGGTGATCGATGCGGACGGCCGGATGGTTGGCATCGTGACCCACGATGACGCCATGGACGTGGCCGAATCCGAGGCCACCGAGGATTTCCATAAAGGGATGTCGATCGGTCAGTTAGAGGATGGCGTGAGCCGTGTGAAGCTCTGGAGCCTCTATCGCAAGCGAGTGTTTTGGCTAGTACTGCTGGTCTTTGCCAACCTGTTTTCGGGTGCCGGGATTGCCTATTTTGAAGAGACCATTGCCGCCCAGGTGGCGCTGGTATTCTTTTTACCGCTGTTGATCGGTAGTGGCGGTAATGCCGGAGCCCAGGCCGCCACGCTAATGGTGCGCGGTATGGCAACTGGTGATGTGGGTGTTAAAGACTGGGGGAAACTGCTTGGTCGCGAACTGCTCGTCGCGGGCTCGCTAGGCATTACCATGGCTATTGCGGTAACGCCTATTGGCATTATGCGTGGGGGTGAAGCGCTGGCCATGGTGGTTGCCTTTAGCATGGTCACCATCGTGTTGTTCGGCAGCCTGCTGGGGATGTGTTTACCCTTTGTACTCGAGCGCTTCAAGGTCGATCCTGCCACGGCCTCGGCACCGCTGGTGACCACGCTTATTGATGCTTCTGGGGTCGTGATCTACTTCAGTATCGCCACGCTGCTGCTCTTGTGACGAGTGAGTAATTGGGGGCTTAGCGCATTGAGCTACTGGCGGCGCGGGTAATAAACAGCACCTCGACGTGACCGAGCCACTCAATATCGCTAGCCAGCGCTTTAAGCTGGCTAGCAAGGCACTGAGGCGGCTGATGAACGGCGTCATCAATAATCAGCGATACCGATACCTTATCGTCGAGGTAGTGCAACTGCAGCTCGTTTAGTGTTCGCCATACCGGGTGCCTATACCAGCGGGCATCGAGTGCTGCCTCCACTTCAGGACGCAGCGGCAGCCCGGGTAAGCGGCTGGGATCGCCCGCACCGGCGTCGTCTTCGGGGTCAACGTGAAAGATGACATCGGTCAGCGCGGGGAATTCGTGGCGCAAGCGGCGACTGACCTCATTGCCGATCTCATGGGCTTCGGAGACGGTAATCTTGGGGCCCACCACCACGTGTAGATCGACCATGACCCAGCCAGCAGACTGCCGCGTGCGCAGGTCATGAACGCTATCCACTCCCGGCACCCCGCAAGCGACATCGTGCATTTGATTCTGGATATCCACGGGCAGCGCGGTATCGACCAACTCGCGCGCTGATTCCCATAGCAAGTCTAACCCTACCTTACCGACCAATAGCCCGACGATGATAGCCGCCACGGCATCGAGCCAACCTAAACCAAACTGCGCCCCAACGAGTGCCACCAGCACCACGGCGGTCGATAACGCATCGCTGCGTGAGTGCCAAGCGTTGGCTTCGAGTAATTTCGACTTTACGCGTTTAGCGACGCGCATGGTGTAGCGAAAAATCCACTCTTTACTCAACAGCGCAATGACCGTAATCACTATGGCTAGCATGCCTGGTGCGTTCACGGCGGTACCGCTAAACAGACGATCCAGGCTGGACCAAGCAATACCGCCCGCCACGAAGATCAGCACGCTGCCCAGTAATAATGTGGTGAGGGTTTCGATTCGGCCGTGGCCGTAGTGGTGGTCTTTATCGGGTTCCTGGCGGCCATAATGAATGGCTGCCAGGACAAAACCATCGGTGACTAAATCAGATAGGGAGTGAATGCCATCGGCGATCAAAGCCGCTGAGCCGACCATAAAACCAATGGTGACTTTAACGACACTAAGCAGGGCATCCAGCCACGCACCAATATAGGTAACGCGCTTGGCCTCGTGGCTAAGTCGTGCCTGGTCTTGAACCACTGGCGTTTCGATGGTCTGAGTCATGGGTACCTTGCAAGGACGCACGCATTCAATAGACGCCTATTGTAGCGTATTCCTTATGTCCTCTATAGCATCCGCTGCTTTTAGGCTGTGAAACAGCGCCTTAAACTGGCAGTAGTGGGTAAGGCCAGTAAAGGCAATGGCGGACAAGGAATTAGCGGATGTGTATCCTTAAGCGCCATTGCAAACCATCAATTGTTTCTATGCACAGGATTTTTTATGGATTGGCTTCAGGTAGTAGTGTTAGCGGTGGTTCAGGGGATTTCTGAATTTTTACCCGTTTCAAGCTCTGCTCACCTGATTTTGGTGCCTGTGCTGACAGATTGGCAAGATCAAGGGTTAGCCTTTGATGTGGCGCTGCATTTGGGCAGCCTTTCCGCGGTGATTATTTATTTCCGGCAGGAAATTTGGCAGATGGTGACCAGCAGCGTAGCGGCGGTCAGCGGTAAGGGGGTGAATGAAGATGCTCGACTCGCTTTTTGGGTGACGTTAGCGACCATCCCCGTGGGTATTATTGGCTTACTGTTACACGATGTTATTTCTCACTATATGCGCTCTACGCTGATTATCGGCTTCAGTTTAATTGGTTTCGGTCTATTGTTGGGGTATGCCGATTGGCGTAAGCAGGGAACGCGTAGCGAGTACCAACTGCGTTTAAAGGACGTACTCATTATTGGCGGTGCCCAGGCGCTGGCGCTAATTCCTGGTACGTCGCGCTCAGGTATCACTATTACGGCAGCGTTAATGGTGGGGATGAGCCGGGAAGGGGCTGCACGCTTCTCTTTCTTGCTGTCGATTCCGGTGATTGTGTTGGCCGGTGGTTTGGAAGCCATAGGCCTATTTAGCTCCCCGCAGTCGATCGATTGGGTAGCGATGTTAGTGGGGACGTTATTGTCAGGGGTCAGTGCTTATTTGTGCATTCACTACTTTTTGGTCGTCATTAACAAATTGGGAATGCAGCCTTTTGTTATTTATCGCGTGCTGTTTGGCGCTTGGCTGCTGTGGTTTTTTCATTTTTAAGCGCTTCATTTTAAGAGCTTCATTTCCAGGGCATGGCCGCTATGAAAAAGTCAGATAAGAAGGCGTTTGCAGTAAGTATCGGCAAGTGGGGACGTTTACTGGTAGTGCTAGGAGTGCTGGTCGCAGTGGCTGGATGCTCAGAGAGTGATCGCCCGCTGGAACCACCCGTACGCTTTGAGGGGAACATTTTCGGCACTTTCTATCAGGTAACCATTATGGATCCGCTCACTCAGGGCGAGTCCCTTGAATTGGAAGAGGGCTTCAAAGCAGAGCTGGAGAGCGTTGATCAGGCGATGTCCACCTACCGTGACGATTCCGAACTAATCGCCTTTAACGAGGCGCCTGTAGACGAGTGGCAACCACTCTCCAACGAACTGATTGAAGTGTTGGCCATCAGCCAGTCGGTGGCTGAAGCTAGCCACGGTGCCTTTGATATTACGGTGGGTGACCTGGTTAATTTATGGAGCTTCGGCCCCGGGTCCCGGCCTGAAGAGGTACCTGCTGATGAGTTGCTGGCCGAGCAACTTGCCCGAGTGGGTTTTGATGCAGTAGAGCTTGATAGCCAAAATATGCAGGCAAGGCGTACTCGCGATGTGTTTGTCGATCTTTCCGGTGTGGCCAAAGGCCATGCCACGGACCGAGTGGCCACATATTTGGATCAACAGGGTATTGAACACTACTTAGTCAATTTAGGTGGCGACCTGATCGCCCGTGGCGTACGCGATGAAGACGAGCAGACTCCGTGGCGGATTGGCATTGAAGTCCCCGAAGATGGCCAGCAGCGTGCACAACATATTATTCCGCTGGAGAGCATGTCAGTCGCTACCTCAGGCGACTATCGCAACTATTTTGAAGTAGAGGGTGAGCGCTTCTCCCATACCATTGACCCGCGCACAGGCCGACCCGTCACTCACCAATTAGCGTCGGTGTCAGTCTTCCACCCCTCTAACGCTTGGGCAGATGCTTGGGCGACGGCACTATTAGTCGTCGGCGAGCAAGACGCTATGCAAATGGCCATTGAGAATAATCTCAAAGTACTTCTGCTCGTTCGCGAGGGGGAGCAGTGGCGCAGCATTGCTACGCCTGAATTTGTTAACTATTTCGGTGAATCACTGGTTGATGAGCTGGGTATTGAACAACTCCCTACTCCGGCGCCCACCAACCAACCCGTAACAGGTGAATAACATGCATGAACTGGATATCGTCATTCTCGCCGCGGGTAAAGGTACGCGTATGCGTTCTCAAACCCCTAAAGTACTGCATACCTTGGCAGGTAAGCCCATGGTGCAACATGTACTGGATACAGCATCAGGGCTGCAGCCTGATCGTACCCATGTCGTCATCGGCCATGGTGCGGAACAGCTGCGCGAGGCGCTGGCCGACACTGCGGTGCAGTTTGCGGTGCAGGCCGAACAGAAAGGCACCGGTCACGCGGTGGCTCAAGCGCTTGAGCAGCTCGGTAGCGGCAAGGTGCTTATCCTCTATGGCGATGTCCCCCTGTTACAGCGTGATTCATTAAGGGAGCTGTTGGCCCAAGTGGATGAACAGCACATCGGGCTGTTGACGGTGACGCTGGATGACCCAACGGGCTATGGCCGGATTGTGCGCAACGAGGCGGGTGAGGCGGTGGCGATCGTTGAGCAAAAAGATGCCAACAGTGCCCAGCTTGAGATCACCGAATGCAATACCGGTATTATGGCCATGACCAGCGCTCAGTTAAAACGCTGGTTACCGCAGCTTTCCGCCGAGAATGCCCAGGGTGAGTACTACCTGACCGATGTGATCGCCATGGCCGCCGATGAAGGCATCAAGGTATGCACGACCCAGCCAGCCACTGCGGTTGAAGTGGAAGGGGTTAATAATCGCGCACAAATGGCCCGCCTGGAACGTGCTTATCAGCAGCAGCTTGCCGATAAGCTGATGGCAGAGGGCGTGGCGCTTGCCGACCCCGCACGCTTGGATGTGCGCGGGCGTTTAACCTGCGGTCATGATGTCTTTATTGATGTGGGCTGCGTTTTTGAAGGCGACGTTGAGCTGGGTGAAGGCGTGCGTATTGGCCCTTACTGTGTGATTAAAAATAGCACCATTGGTGCCGAAAGCATGGTAGACACCCATAGTGTGATAGAGGGCACCGTGGCAGCGGGCCTGAACCAGATCGGCCCCTTTGCGCGGCTACGTCCAGGGACGCGGTTGGCGGTAAAAGCCAAGGTGGGCAATTTTGTTGAAACCAAAAATGCCGATGTCGGTGAGGGTAGTAAGATTAATCACCTAAGCTATGTAGGTGACGCACGCTTAGGCCGGGATGTGAACGTTGGTGCGGGCACGATTACCTGCAACTACGACGGTGCTAACAAACACCATACAGAGATTGGTGATAATGCCTTTATTGGCTCGAACACAGCCTTGGTCGCGCCTGTCTCGGTAGGCAAAGGCGCTACCGTAGGGGCAGGGTCGACAATTGCTAAAGACGTTACCGATTACGCCTTAGCCGTCACGCGTGGTCGCCAGCTAGAAAAAATCGACTGGCTGCGCCCCAGCAAGCGCACAGAGCCATAGTTCTTAAAGCCATAGTACTTAAAGTCATAGTTTTTAAAACCATAGTTCTTAAAATGGTGCTAAGAATCATTAAAAAGCCGTATTCATAATCAGTGGCCGTCGTTTTACCGTTCTGCGGATTGGTTGAGTAGTATTTGTAAAGTGCTCTGGTTAATGACCTAGGAGAGTGATTATGTGTGGCATTGTTGCCGCCGTTGCCCAGCGCAACGTCCAAGAAATTCTATTAGAAGGTCTAAAACGCCTGGAGTATCGCGGCTATGATTCGGCCGGTATGACGGTGTTTAGCGATGGCGTGCTGACCCGCCGCCGGGCGCTCGGAAAAGTGGCGGCGCTCGCTGCGCAATTGGAAGCTTCCGCGCTACCGGGTTTTTCGGGCATTGCACACACCCGCTGGGCAACCCACGGCAAACCCTCTGAAGCTAATGCCCATCCGCATCATAGCGGCTCCCACATTGATGAAAACCAAGTGGCGGTGGTGCATAACGGGATTATTGAAAACTACGAGAATATAAAAGATAACTTGCAGCGCAGCGGCTACACGTTTGACTCCGAAACCGATACCGAAGTGATTGCCCACTTACTTTCCGAAAAGCTGAACGATGGGCTCACCCTGTTTGACGCGACGCAACAGATCGTTAACGACTTAGGTGGCGCTTATGCCTTGGGCGTAATGAGCGCTAAAGAACCAGGTGTAGTGGTCGGTGCCCGCCAGGGCAGCCCACTGGTGGTGGGTGTGGGCATTAATGAAACCTTTTTAGCCTCTGACCCGCTGGCACTACTGCCAGTGACGGATCGCTTTATTTATCTTGAAGAAGGCGACCTGGTTGAGCTACGCGAGCAGGGCGTTATTCATATTGTGGATCGTCATGGTAACCGCGTTGAGCGCCCTATTCATACCTTTGAGCATGGTGATGGCGCTGCCAGCAAAGGCGAATACCGCCACTTTATGCTTAAGGAAATTTTTGAGCAGCCGAAAGTGATCGAAGCGGCGTTGGAAGGGCGGCTGAGTGCTCAAAGCGTGTTAGTGGAGAGCTTTGGCCCCGATGCTCTGGCGCTTTTTCAGCGTACCCGCCAAGTGCATATCATCGCCTGCGGCACCAGCTACCACGCCGGGCTGGTGGCGCGTTACTGGCTAGAGCGTTACGCCGGTGTACCGGTTCAGGTTGAAGTGGCCTCTGAGTACCGTTATCGCCACCCAGTCGTGCCCGAAGGCACGCTGTTTGTCACTCTTTCTCAGTCGGGTGAAACGGCTGATACGCTGGCGGCGCTGCGTTTTGCGAAAACGCTCAACTATGTGGGCACATTGGCGATTTGCAACGTGCCCGGCAGCTCATTGGTGCGTGAGTCGGACATTACGCTGATGACACGCGCAGGCCCTGAAATAGGTGTGGCCTCCACCAAAGCCTTTACGACTCAGCTTGTGGCGTTAATGCTACTCACGCTTTCCGTGAGTAAAGCAAAAGGGCAAGCCGAATACCCAGATATCATCGCCGCACTGCGCACGCTGCCCGAGGTGTGCCAGCGAGTGCTGGCGCTGGACAGTCAGATCGAAGCGCTTTCCCAAGCATTTGCTGAAAAACATCATGCGCTCTTCTTGGGACGCGGCGCCCACTATCCGATTGCGCTGGAAGGGGCACTTAAGCTCAAAGAGATCTCCTATATTCATGCCGAAGCGTACCCTGCCGGGGAGTTAAAGCACGGTCCGCTGGCGCTGGTGGACAGCGAAATGCCGGTGATTTCGGTCGCCCCCAATGACGACCTGCTGGAAAAGCTAAAATCCAACCTCCAGGAAGTCCGTGCCCGCGGCGGCCAGCTGTTCGTGTTTGCCGACGAAAGTGTGGGTATGGATACCCAGGAAGATATCCGTGTACTCACACTTCCCCACGTGCATGAAGCGCTGGCACCGCTACTTTATACCCTGCCGTTACAACTGCTGAGTTACCACGTAGCCGTGCTTAAAGGCACAGATGTCGACCAGCCGCGTAACCTAGCTAAAAGCGTGACGGTAGAGTAATTAATTCGCTAAATCATATTTAGCATTAAGCTAATAAAAACGCTTTACAAGATGCGGCAATACGCCGCATCTTATGCGCAACCGTTGCGTTGCAGCATGTCGTTAGGGTGCTTATTATCGTGGCGGTCTTTCTCCCTCCTGATTGGATTATATCGCCATGAAACCACCAAACGTCCTCGCAACTCGGCATTACGCTAGCCGAGTCGCTTGGTTGTTGCTCGCCTGCTCGCTTTTTATCTTTCCTTCGCTCTCTTATGCCGCCGCCGGGCCACTGGACCTTACCCTCACGCTAACCGGTATCTCTTCTGTCGTGATCTTCGTGCTCGCCTATGCATTGGTGATGACTGAAGAGTTACTGCACATGCGTAAGTCTAAGCCTGTATTGGTTGCTGCAGGCCTTATTTGGGCGCTCGTCGCCTGGGTTTATGTGCAAGCAGGCATGCCGGAAGAGGCGGAAACCGCCTTCCGTGAAACGCTGCTTGAATACGCCGAGTTGCTGCTGTTTTTGCTGGTCGCGATGACCTATATCAACGCCATGGAAGAGCGCCGAGTATTTGACGCACTGCGCTCTTGGTTAGTCCGCAAAGGCTTCAGTTATCGTAGCCTGTTCTGGATTACCGGCGTCATGGCGTTTGGTATTTCATCGATCGCGAACAATATGACCACCGCCATGTTGATGTGTGCGGTGGTACTTAAAGTGGCCGAAGGTGATGATAAATTTATCGGCCTTTGCTGCGTTAACGTGGTGGTAGCGTCTAACGCAGGCGGTGCCTTTAGCCCGTTTGGCGATATCACTACCCTAATGGTGTGGCAGGCGGGTCAAGTGCCGTTCGAAGGCTTCTTCGCGCTGCTAGTGCCTGCGATAGTCAATTTCATGGTGCCTGCGGTGATCATGAATTTCTTTATCGCGAATCGTCAGCCGGCCGCATTACAAGAGAATGTCTGGCTCAAGCGCGGCGCGCGGCGGATTATCGTGCTGTTTTTGATAACGGTGGCTATTTCCGTACTGTGCCACTCGATCCTTTATCTACCGCCGGCCATGGGCATGATGTTTGGCCTAGGCTTGCTGCAGTTCTTTGGTTACTACCTGCGCCGCAGCCTACCGCGTTCGCTGGAACGCAAACGTGAACGCTATTCGCGCCGAGGCGATTGGAAAAAGCTCGAACAGCTGGGTAGCGTGGTGCCATTTGATATTTTCAGCCGTATTGCGCGCTCAGAATGGGATACGCTGCTGTTCTTCTACGGGGTAGTGATGTGTGTCGGCGGGCTTGGCTTTATGGGCTATCTCAGCCTGCTTTCCGAAACACTTTACGGCAACTGGAACCCGGTGTGGGCTAACGTGGTGTTGGGCCTGATCTCGGCTGTTGTCGATAACATCCCGGTCATGTTTGCGGTACTTTCCATGGCGCCCGATATGTCGGAAGGCAACTGGCTGTTGGTGACATTGACGGCAGGCGTGGGGGGCAGCTTGCTTTCGATGGGTTCCGCTGCGGGCGTTGCACTGATGGGGCAGGCGCGCGGGATCTATACCTTTGCCGTGCACCTGCGCTGGGTACCGGCTATCTTATTGGGCTATATCGGCAGCATCTTTACACACCTGTGGATTAACGCTTCCATGTTCTAGATTGGAGTGTTCTAGACTGGGGCCTCGGCCCAAATGCGAACGCCCTTCACCGAGGAATCGGTGAAGGGCGTTTTGTTAAAGGCTAACTACTTTAAAACGTTACAGGTCGTGTCCGGTCACTACTTGGCAGATATCGGCAAAGCTTTTCGCCATCGGCACCGGATTAATCTCTTTGCCGACCGCACTGTGTATATCGCTTGCCGAGATAAGACCGCGAATTCTAAGTTCGTGTTGATCGTTTTGCTCGGTGATCAATAGATGCTGGTCGGTCACGGCCTCCATCGACAGCACCAGGTCTTCAATGGTCAGCGATGCCAGCTGCGCGACAGGCATAGCACTCAGCTTGTGCCATGGTGTCATGATCATTTCAGCGGTGACTTCTGCACGGGTCAGGTTACGCTGCTGCATGGCCAGATTGATGCGCCGGGTACCGATCACTTCTTTCGATGTAATAACGCCGATACAGTGCGCCTGTTTATCCATGACAAACAACAGCCGTACACCGCCATGCCGCATCTTAAGGTGTGCCTCGTCGATAGGCGTGTCGGCTTCAACCGACTGTGGCACTACCTGGGAAAAGTCGGTAAGCACCGTCATGGCAGGACTGGTGGGCAACAGCCGCCGTGGGGCAGGCATCGCCAAAAGAGGGGGTGAGCCTAGTTGAACTAATGGCTTAGGTGAAAAGGTTACTTGGTTCATCGGGGGACCTCCATGTGGAGTAAAGAGCGAGCCGTGGGTATCTGGCTCGCAGTGTGCCTCCACAGTTGCATGCAATTCTTATCAGAACCTTAAGAGATCCATAAAACTCAGCTTAGGAAGCAAAGAAAAATTTATTGCTTTTCTGGACGTTGCAGAACAATACGTACGCGTAGCCCCCCGCTGGGCGCATCATCAAGTTGAAGAGTGCCGCCATGGCGAGTGACCAACCGCTCAACGATGGAAAGCCCTAACCCCGAGCCCGCGCTGGGGCCTGCGCGCTGAAAGCGCTCGACCACTTTTTTGCGTTCATTGACCGGGATGCCGGGTCCCTGATCATCCACCATGAGCTGAAAGCCGTGTGGCGTCGTCGCCAGCGTGATGTTGATGGTGCTCTGGTTAGGCGAGTGCTGGATGGCATTACCGACCAGATTTTGTACCAAGGTTTCAATCGCGCCGGGCTCTTCTGTGATGGACCACTCCCCCTGCTCATCGGCGTTTAGCAGTAGTTGCTGTTGGCGTTCAGCGGCCAGTGGCGAAAGCTTGGCCAGGGTTTCCCGCACTTCACTGAGTAGGTTGGTGGCGCGGTACTCAGGTTGTGACTCTTCTTCAGGGTCCAGGCGCGCCAGCGTTAACAACTGGGTAACCAAGCGCGTGGCCCGGGCAACGCCGCCGCGCAGGTGGCTGAGCGCCTCCTGGCGATCTTCAAGATTATCGGCGGTCAGCGCGTTCTGGGCGTGTAGGTCAAGCACTGCTAAGGGGGTGCGTAACTCATGGGCGGCATCGGCAATAAAGCGCTTTTCGCGTACGCGCATGATGCGGATGCGCTCTAACAGCCGGTTAAGCGCGCCGGCGATAGTATCCAACTCGTGGGGCAATGGGCTAAGCGTCAAGGGCTGCAAATTGTGCGGATCACGACTGCGAATCTGCTCGGCCATGCGGGATAACGGTGCCAGCCCCCAGCCAATCGTCCACCATAGCAGCGCGGAGAGGAGCGGCAGGCCGATCAGGTCGGGCAGAAGCGTGCGAAGCGCGACTGCCCGGATCAGCTCGCCACGCACGTCTTCGCGCTCACTGACAACTACCCGGTTTGAGGAGTCCGGCACATCTAGTACATACACACGCCAATCGTGTTCACCCACGGTCAGCGTCGAATAGCCGACGGGCTGTTGGGCAAGGGGTGTTTCGGGGGCACTGGCGGAGCGCAGCAATAGCTGGTCGTCTTCCCATAGCTGAAACGCTAATTTGCTCTCGTAACGGTGTCCCGCAAAGCGTTTGTCTGACTCACGGGCGCGCTGCAAGGCGATTTCCAGACTGGTTAGCAGAACATTGCGGTCGGTGTCGGGCAGCGGTGCTTGCAGTAACCCTTCAAGTAAACGCGCATTCTGCGCCAGGCTGGCATCGTAAAGCTCTTCTATTTCATGAGCAGCATAGCGGTAACTAATAAAGCCAATCACGAGCATGCTAAGGCCAAAGACCAGCAGCGAAAGCCCCAGGGTCCGCTGACGAATAGACGTCATGCGTCATCCTTTGACTTATCCATCACATAGCCAATGCCGCGCACCGTGCGGATGACGTCGGTGAATAGCTTGCGGCGTAAATGGTGGATATGGACCTCAATGGCATTGCTCTCGACATCCTCGTCCCAGCCGTAGACCAAGCGGGTCAAGGTATCACGGGTAAACACCCGGCCCGGGTGGCTCATAAACTCTTGCAGCAGCGTCAACTCGCGCCGCGACAAGCTCACATCTTGGCCCTGATAGCTGACGTTAAAGGTGTGCGGGTCCAGGCGGATGCCACGACAGCTCAATATGCTGCTGATCTGGCCCTGGCTGCGGCGCAGCAAGGCGCGTAGTCGGGCTTTCAGTTCCGCCACTTCAAAGGGTTTGGTTAAATAATCATCGGCGCCAGCATCCAGCCCCGCGATGCGGTCATCCACCGCATCGCGGGCCGTCAGGACCAAAATAGGGACTTGGCTACCGTGGCGCCTGACAGCGTTCAATACCGCCATGCCATCCATGCGCGGCAGCCCCAGGTCAAGAATTACCGCATCAAAGGGTTCCCCCTCTGTTAGCGCATTTAGCGCGGTAGTGCCGTCACTCAGATGATCCACAGTGTAGTGCTCTGGCTTTAAAGCCAAGCGGATGCCTGAGGCTAGGCTTGGGTCATCCTCTACCAGCAAAATGCGCATAGGGCTCCTTCCTATTGAAGTTCTGACATCAATTGACGGATGTCGTCACGGCGGCCACTGTCCGCCAGTTCGCGACCAGGCCGGGGCGCTGCCATCAAGGCGCGTTCTAGCGCTTGGCGTGCTTCTGCATCGCGACCCTGCTCATGTAAATAGTCGCCCCAGAAATAGAGACTGTCGATCCCTTCGGGGTTAATCGCAAGGGCTCTTTGCAAATGCCACTCAGCTTTTTGTTCATCGCCAAAGCCGAGTGGCCAGCCGGGAACCTGATAATAGAGCGCGCCCAGGCTGGTATAGGCCGAACCATCCAGCGCCAGCGGGTTCAGTTCCAGCGCGGTTTCAAGCTCCTTTTTAGCTTGTTTTACCAGCCCCAGCGCGCCCAGCCCACCGCTGGCACCTGCTTCTGTTGAGCGGATAATGCCGGCCCAGATATGCAGCTCTGCGGCGTCGGGGTAGCGTTCGACGAGTTGGTCAGCCTCGTCGCCCAGGTAGCTGAAAGCTGCCGCCTGTTCGCCTGGGGGCAGCGTATAGTTAATTTCCGCCCAACGCTGCTGTAGCTTGGCAAGCGATGCGGCGGCGGCCGCACTGTCGTCCTCACTGGCAAATCCCTGAAGGCTTACCAAGCCAATAGCGCTAACCAGTAGCGTAGTACGCAGCGTTCGGAAAGCTGGCATGATCATGATGAAGACTCCTGGGGGGCAATGAACCGGCGAATGACAGGCAGTTGGCGTAACAGGGCCCGGTCAACAGCGCCTGGCCATAGCATATTCAAGCGGGTAAAAAAGCGTTCTGGCAGGCCAATTTGTAGTTCCTCACGCTGCTTTTCCACGGCATTGATAATGGCCAGAGCGACGGCGTCAGGAGAGTCGACGGTATTGCCCAGCGCCGCATTGAGCGCCTCGGTTTGTGGCGAGTTCATCGCGGTGCGGGTGGCCCGTGGGGCGATATACATCACCCGCACGCGGGTATCGGCCAGCTCTCGGCGCAGCGCTTGGCTAAAACCGCGCAGCGCAAACTTGGTAGCGCAGTAGGTGACTTGGCCGGGGTAGCCCAGTCGCCCGAGCGTCGAACCAATGGTGATAATCGTTGCCTGGGGGCCAGCCATTAGCAGCGGAAGCAGCGCGCGGGTCAACTGCAGGGTGGCGGTCAGATTAATCGCCACCAGCTGTTCGATATCGCTGTCACTGGCAGTATCAAAAAATCCCTGCTGATTACTACCAGCGGCATTGATCAGCATGTTGCACCCTGCCTCTTGCGCAGCGCTGACTAAGCGGCTGCGATCACTCACGTTGGTTAGATCAGCGCTAACGGCGGTGATGTGATTGGGAAAACGGTCGACTAACGAAGCCAGCGCGTATTGTTGGCGACCACTTATCAGTAGGTGTGCGCCCCGCTGCGCCAGCGATTCGGCCAGGGCCATACCAATACCGCCGCTGGCGCCGGTGATTAAAATTCGCTGGCCCGGCCATTCGCCGGGCAGCTTGTTTTTTCTAGGCCAACGCAGGCTAGGCAAGCGCATGACTAAGTTCCTCCACCGCGTTGCCGCCCTGACAGTGCGCTTCGATGCCTCTAAACATTGCCCCGTACAGGCGGTAGAACATATTGGCGCTATCAATCACCACGGCCAGATCGTCGGCACCTAGCTGATTGATCTGCTCTTCAAAAAAGGCCAAGTGACCAATATCCAGGCTGCCGTGGGAGGTGAGATAGCGCACGGCATTGTTGGGAAGCGAAAGGCTATCCTGTAAGCGTTCGGCGGCCTGGGTGGCAAGCGCGGTACTGGTACCTTCCAGCACCTGCACCATGCCGAAAAACGCCACCGGGTTGCCGTGTTCTACAGCGTCACGAATCCAGGCCACCATTAACCGAGTGGCGGGGTCTGGCAGGGCGGCAGCGGCGGCATCTGCATCCCCGCCCGCGGCGCGGATATCGTCCAGAATCCATTTTTCATGACCGTGCTCCTCTTCGATGTACTCCACCAGCGCCGTGCGTAACCAGTCGAGCCGGTCGGGCAGACGTGCGCCGCAGGCCATCATTAGTGGCACGGTGAAACGAACGTGATGATACGCCTGACCTAAAAAGGCGAGATACTCCTCTAGGGAAACATTGCCCGCCAGAGCGCGGGTCACGATGGGGGTGGTCAGCAACCAGTGACGAGCGTCTTGGGTAGCGTCTTGCAGCTGTTGGTAAGCGGTCATGGTGTTACTCCTTTGGGTGTATCGGTCACGACGGCCCTTAGCCAGTGGCCATAGGCGGCTAGCAGGGTGTCGCGGCGTAGGCGGCCGTTGGCCGTGAGTTGTTGGTTGTGGGGCGTAAAGGGGGCGGCGCGTTGCCACTCATGCACTTGGGCGTAATCGGGTAGCGTGCGATTGACTGCATTGAGAGCGGCTTCTATTTGGGCATTGGTCATATGGGGCGTCGCGGGCACGATCAGCGCGCGGTTAGCGGGCAGGGCCTCGCCATACACCATGGCTTGGGCAATGGCAGGCTGCGTGCAGAGCTCGCCCTCTACCCATTGCGGGTTGACGTTACGGCCATAGGCGGTAATAAAGACGTCCCGCTGGCGACCATTGAGCGCGATGGTGTCATCCTGCCACTGACCGGTATCCCCCGTGGCGTACCAGTCGCCGCAAGGTGCTTCGCCGATATAACCCAGCATCAAGGCGCCACGAATATGCAGCTGGCCTTCGCGATCAATGCGGATCTGGGCGTGGCGCAGTGGGCTACCAACGCCGCAGCTTGGTTCTCCTGGGCGATTAAGACAGACCACCGAGGTGCCTTCGGATAAACCATAGCCTTCATAGACCGGCCATCCGCCACGCCGGGCCTGAGAGAGCAGTGTGTTGGCAACCTGCGCGCCGCCCACCGCCACAAAGCGCAGGCTGTCGGGCGCCGTTGTGGACTCGCTGACCAACGCTTGAAGCAGTTGAGGCACCAAAATCATGCTGTTGGGTTGGTAGCGCTCAATGGCATCAAGGGCGAGCTGAGCGTTAAAACCGCTAGCCCCCTGCCAACCTAACGTGGCCATCCCCGGTAAAATGCTGCAGGCACCCAGCCATAGCGGTAAATAAAGCCCACCGATATTTTCGAGCAGCGTGGAGAGGGGCAACATGGCTAAGTGGCAGCGTATATCAAGCGGTGCCACTATCTCCGCCAGGCTTTCAGTCACGGTCAGCAGCGCCGCGTTATCCAAGCACACGCCCTTGGGGGTGCCGCTGGTGCCCGAGGTAAAGGTGATGCGCGTGGTGCCTTCGTGTAACGCGAGGGGATGGTCAACCCGACGTTGAGCGATGGCTGGGTCGGGGGTAGCTTTGAAGCCGAAGGCCTCGCCGCCGTGACCAATCCAGCTACCTAATCCCACCTGCTGAACAATATGGCGGCGCTGTTGCTCACTAAAGAAGCCTGGGATAGGGACGGCTACACACGCCTCCATCATTAGCGCCAGATCCCATAGCGCCCACTCCAGCCCGTTATCCAGCGCTAATGCGACGCGTCGTGCGTTAACATCACGTAAGCGCTGGCGTCGTTGGGCGACATGGTGAATGACATCTGCATACGACAAACTCTGTTCACCATCGCTAAGTGCGGTACGCTGTGGGGTTTGCTGGGCATGGTGGGCAAGCCGCGCCATTAGCGCATTAGGCAAGGCGTGCATGCAGTACCTCTTCACTATCTGTTTCTGTGAAGGCTGACTGAGCCTGGAGCGTGTGCATGGCGCTGCGAAGATCACCGGCCATCACCCAGGGGCGATGCTGGTAATAGCGCCCCCACAGATGCGACTCTTCGCCTAGTCGATTAGGGTCGGCAGGGGTAATCGGTTGTGGTTCAAGCCCTAGGCGGCGCAGGCCGTTGGCGACTTCAGGCGTGGCCGTAAATAGCAGCCAAGCGATACCTTCCGCCGCCAGTTGATGAGCGAGGTAGATAAACAGCTGCCGCTGCAAGCCAGGGCGCAGGCTGGCTAGGTTGCCAATTTCGGCAATATCCCGACGGGCAAGTGACTGCTGAAACCCATGGTTAATAACCTGTTCAGCCTTGCCATCCAGGTAGCGCTCCAGAAAGAGCGGCCCGCTGCTGGCAAGGCGCAGCCCCACCGCCGCTTGCGGTTGTCCCGCCTGCCACAGCCCAAACAGGCGGGGCAGAAAATGTTGGATATAAGCACTGTGTTGCTGGGCGAAGCGTTGCTGAATCAGTTGCTGAAGCATCGCTTTTTCCTGCCAATTGAGGGCTTCGTGCCAATCCAGTGTTGCCAGCGCAGTGGGGAGCGAACGTAGGCGAGCCATCGGGTGATCTCCATCGTGTTTTCCGACACTCTGGGCGGGTTTACTTAACGAAAACTTAAGCAGGGATAAATATTTATCTCTGTGTTGACCGAGCAATGGAGAGGTAACGCATTGATGACCTCCTCGCAGGTAACGCCCCTTGAGACCGTGCAGTGTCCTCCCTCGCTACGTCGCGAGGCGCTGCTGCAGTTGGCGGCCGCTCATGATTCTGAGCAGCAAACCGCCCTGAGCGAGGCGGTAAAGGCAATGTACGATCTGCCAGACGAACAGTGGGGCGGGTTATGGATAAGCCTGGACGCGGGACGACTAAAGGGCGCTATCTGGGTGCAACCCTTGCCGATGAACATGGCCCAGCTGTGGTTACCCAAGGCCGAAGGCGCACATGCCCACGCGCTACTACATGCAGCCTATAGGTGGGTAAACAATCAGCCTATTCGCCTCTGCCACCTGACGCTTTCACCCCAGGCCGCTGAAACAGAAGCGCTGTTGCTAGAGCATGGCATGCAGCGCTTGGCCAACCTGGCGCATTTAACCGGCAGCAGTCGCCGCCGTTTAGTAATGAAGGAAGCAAGGCCGTTGTCACTGCAGCCATTTGGCGAGATTTCGCAAACGCAACAGCTGGCCCTGTTGGCCGCCGTGGGGCACGATTCGCTGGATAGTCGCCCCTTGCGCGACGTACTCTCGGTGCAAGAGTTGCTGACTGGGTTCCATCAGCAGGATCCCCAGGCGCCACAGCACTGGTATACCGTCAATTATCAAGATGCCGTGGCTGGTGTTTTGCTGCTGGCACCACGCCCGTCGCTGGGCCGTTGGGAGCTTATGTTGATGGGGCTAGCGCCTGAATGGCGTGGGATTGGATTGGGCCGCGCGCTATTGAATAGCGCCCTTGAGCTTGCCCAGCAGGCGGGTGTGCAAGAGGTCATGCTGGCGGTGGATAACGTCAATTTACCGGCCAAACGGCTCTATCAGGAGGCTGGTTTTGTGCATTATGCACAGCAGCGTTTATTAGCGTGGAAAGGGGGTGGCGGAAGGAGTGAAGCACCTCAATAAGGCCTAAATAGCAGTCGTTGGTGGCATAGGCGCGCTTAGTAGCATTTTCTTGCGCTTTGCGTTGCCGTTATACTAGATCTATACGCGTGTCTTGGCGTCTCAGCGGTGCATCGTTAATATTGGCGCTGCCGCGCATAGGGGGTTAAGGCAGAAGTTAAGAACAAACGGTTGATGACAATACTCAAGAGGTGGTGAGAGTGAAAGCTAAGCTGATCATGAGCGGGCTGGTGGCCCTCGGCTTCATGGCGGGCACATCCAGTGTTTATGCCCAAGATGATGCCGCACGTGATGCGATTGCCGAGCGTTTAGCGCCGGTGGGTCAACTCTGTTTGCAAGGCCAAGACTGTGGAACGGCAGCCGCACCTGCAGGCGATAGCGCCAGCAGTGGCGGTGATATCGACGGCGAAGGTATTTACGGCAACGTTTGTAGCGCGTGTCACGCATCCGGCGCGGCGGGTGCGCCCATCCGTGGTGAGGAAGACGCCTGGGCGGCACGTACCGAGCAAGGTTTTGCGACACTCGTAGACCACGCGATTAATGGTATTGGCGCCATGCCTCCGAAAGGCGGCAATGCCAGCCTTTCCGACGAAGAAGTCGAAGCAGCGGTTGCCTATATGGTTGAACCGGTGATGGAAGTGCCAGAATTAGGCGGTGGCGATGACGCTGCTTCTGAAGAGGCGGCAACAGACGAGGGAGCTGCAGAAGAAACCGCCGCTGCGGAAGGTGATGCTGCTGAAGAAGAGATGACTGCTAACGACGACGCGGCGAGTGAAGAAGACGCCTCAGCAAACGAAGAAGAAGCGAGTGGCGGTAGCGACCTGGATGGCGCTGCGCTTTACTCAAGCGTTGGCTGTGCGGCGTGTCACGATAGCGGCGTTGCCGGTGCACCGACCAAAGGTGACTCAGAAGCCTGGGCAGCGCGTTTAGAAAAGGGTGCTGACGAGCTTTACGCCAGTGCGATCAACGGCATTGGCGCCATGCCTGCCAAAGGCGGTAACCCCAACCTGTCTGATGAAGAAGTCATGGCCGTCGTTGATTACTTAATGGCAGAAGCGCAATAAGGCGTCGCCAACCACTAGCGTTTAAGTAATTTATCCACAGGGCGTTTTAAACATTGCCCTGTGGATTATTTTTTGCCTGCCTAATAATCAATCATCCTAACAGTGAACGCAGCCCGGCAATGGCGTCTTTACCCCGGGCCTGCTTTTTCT
Organism: Vreelandella maris; assembly: GCF_013371085.1. GTDB lineage: Bacteria > Pseudomonadota > Gammaproteobacteria > Pseudomonadales > Halomonadaceae > Vreelandella > Vreelandella maris. The sequence continues at coordinate 114,583 of NZ_JABWCV010000006.1, forward strand.
CAGGGTCTTCTTTATCTGCACGGCCTTCCCACTCCAGATCCTCGGCGGGCAGCTCTTCTAAAAAGCGGCTCGGCTGGCAGTCCATCAACTCACCGTAGGCTTTACGTTGCCGCGCCAGGGTAAGCGTTAATGTTCGCCGTGCCCGGGTAATCCCCACATAGGCTAGCCGCCGTTCCTCTTCCACGGTGCCTACTTCAATGGCGTTGCGGTGGGGCAACAGGTCTTCCTCTAACCCCATCAAATACACATGCGGGAACTCAAGGCCTTTCGAGGCGTGCATGGTGAGTAGTTGAACTCGGTCAGAGTCATCCTCTTCTGCCTGCTGCTCCAGAATATCCCGCAGTACCAAGCGTGAAATAGCCGCTTCCACGCCGTCGGTTTCGGTATCGGTGGAGTCTGTATCGTCTTCGGGGTCGCGATTGAGCGACTTTTCCAGCTGGTCGATCAAAATCCACACGTTGGCCATACGGCGCTCGGCCACGGTAGGCGCGCTGGCGTTTTGATACAGCCACGCCTCGTAATCCATGTCCCGCAGCATGTCGCGAATAGCGGCAATCGCATCGCCTTGGTCCATGCGCTTACGTACGCCATCAATAAAGTGGGTAAAGCGACTTAAGCGCTCTGTCGCTCGGGTTGGCAGTACTTGTTCTAACCCTAACTCGTGACAGGCGGCAAACAGCGAAATTGAGCGCTCAGTAGCGTAGTTGGCAAGCTTCTCGACGGTGCCTGGGCCCACTTCACGGCGCGGCACGTTCACAATGCGCAAAAAAGCGTTATCGTCGGCGGGATTAATCAACAGGCGCAGGTAGGCCATGGCGTCTTTGATTTCGTTGCGGGAGAAAAACGACGTGCCGCCTGAGAGCTTGTAAGGGATCTGATAGTGCTGGAGCTTAAGCTCTAATAGCCGTGCCTGGAAATTGCCCCGATAAAGCACCGCAAAGTCGCGCCACTCGGCCTTCTCTTTGATCCTGCGCGTGAGCATTTCGCTGGCGACCCGCTCGGACTCCGCCTCTTCATGCCGATTCACGATGACCCGAATGGCCGCGCCATCGCCCATATCAGACCACAGTGTCTTCTCGTAAACGTGGGGGTTATTGGCGATCAGCGTATTGGCGGCGCGCAGTATCGTGGCGGTAGAGCGGTAGTTCTGCTCCAGCTTGATGACTTTCAGGCGCGGGAAATCTTCCCCCAGGGTAATCAGGTTTTCAGGGCGGGCACCGCGCCAGGCGTAGATCGATTGGTCATCGTCGCCCACCACGGTAAAGGTGGAGCGCTCCGCCATAAGGAGTTTCACCAACAGGTACTGGGAAACGTTGGTGTCCTGATACTCATCCACCAGCATGTAGTGGATTTTGCGCCGCCAGCGCTCGAGTGCTTCCAGATCGTTTTTGAGCAGTACCACCGGCAGCAGAATCAGGTCGTCGAAATCCACCGCGTTGTAGGCTTTTAAATGACGTACGTAGGCTTCATACACACGGGCGGCAAAGTGCTCATCGTCATCGGCGGCAAACGAGAGGGCATCGCTGGGTAGTACCAAGTCATTCTTCCAGGTGGAAATTTTGCTCTGCACGGCATTGATCTGCTCGGCATCCACCTGGGCGTCTTTGTTCATTAAATCGCGCAGCAGCGCCTTGGCGTCTTCCGGGTCAAATAGCGAAAAACCCGGCTTGTAGCCCAGCGTTTTCAGCTCGCCGCGGATAATATTCAGCCCCAGGGTGTGAAAAGTGGAAACCGTTAGCCCGTGGCCCTCTTTGCCGTGAAGCATCTGGCCGACGCGCTCTTTCATCTCCCGCGCAGCTTTGTTGGTAAAGGTCACCGCCGCGATTTTGCGCGCGCTCATCCCGCACTCTTGCACCAAATAGGCAATTTTGGTGGTGATCACGCTGGTTTTACCGGAACCAGCGCCCGCCAATACCAGGCAAGGGCCATCGATGTAGCGCACGGCTTCCTGCTGGCGCGGGTTTAGCCCTTTAATGCGGCTAAGAATGCTCTTGGGCGTGGCAGGCGTCATGGCGTCGGTCATCCTCTACGAGAGTTGCTAGTCGGCTTCAAGTACGGTTTCAAGTACAATCAGCCGCTTGGCGAAGGCATAATAAACAGGCAGGTGGAGATGTTTGAAGTAGCGCTTTTTGAACCGCGCATGGCGCCCAATACGGGCAATATCATGCGCTTGGTCGCCAACAATGGCTGCCGTTTACACCTGATTGAGCCGCTTGGCTTCGATCTGGAAGAGAAAAAGCTGCGCCGCGCTGGGTTGGATTACCGTGATATCGACAACGTGACCCGCCACGCGGATTTTAACGCTTTTCAGCAGGCCATGCAGGGGCGGCGCATCTGGGCGATCACCACTAAAGGCACGCGCACCTACAGCGATGCCGACTTTGCCCCGGGCGATGTACTGCTATTTGGTTCTGAAACCGCTGGGCTCTCGCCCCAGGTACACGAAGCGCTAACCGCTGAGCACAAACTGCGCCTGCCTATGCAGCCCAATAACCGTAGCCTGAACCTTTCCAACGCCGTGGCTATTGTGAGCTACGAAGCGTGGCGCCAGCAAGGTTTCACTGGCGCGCAGTCAGTCTAATCAGTTGGCAATACCGTAGCGGTCACGATAGGCCCTGATGGCTTCGGCGTAGGCAAGCATTTCGCCACCAGCGTGCTCTTCAAGGTAAGTGAGCACTTGCTCTAAAGTGACGATGCTGACGACCGGCATACCGTATTCGGCCTGAACTTCCTGAATCGCGCTCTGCTCGCCCTGGCCGCGCTCTTGGCGGTCTAGCGCAATGATGACGCCGGCGGCGTGAGCGCCACTCTGTTCGATCAGGCTCATTACCTCGCGAATGGCGGTACCGGCAGTGATGACGTCATCAATAATTAAAATACCGCCAGCGAGTTCGGCACCCACGATATTGCCGCCTTCGCCATGAGTTTTAGCCTCTTTGCGGTTGAACGCATAGGGCATGTCCCGGTCGTGATGGTCGGCCAGCGCTGCCGCCGTGACCGCTGCCAGCGGAATGCCCTTATACGCCGGGCCAAACAGCACATCAGCGTTTAAACCGCTATCGGCAATTGCCTGGGCATAAAAGCGCCCCAGCTTGGCCAGTGCGCGCCCGGTTTGAAACAGCCCAGCGTTGAAAAAATAGGGGCTAACACGGCCGGATTTAAGCGTAAACTCACCAAACTTAAGCACACCTTGCTCAATGGCAAAGGCAATGAAATCGCGCTGGTAGGGTTGTAGAGTGGTAGCCACGGCGTTCCTCACTAGGCGGTAGGTTTAAATCGGCACGAAAGCAACAATAAACGCGGGTAAATGGCAAGTTTTAGTCGCTGCCTTTACCCAAACGTCTAAACGTCGGGTATCATACAGCAGCGACGCAAAAGGGACGATTTATGAAAATTGCCAGCATCAATGTCAATGGTATTCGTGATGCCGTCGATCGTGGCTTCCTGGACTGGCTGGCTCAGCAGGATGTCGACGTGGTCTGCGTGCAGAACATCAAGGCAAAAAGTTTTGAACTGGGTGACCACATTCTGTATCCGGAAGGCTATGAAGGCTACTTCCTGGATGCCGAAGAGGATGGTTTCTCCGGTGTGGCACTCTATTGCCGCAAAATCCCCAAGGCGATTATGTATGGTCTTGGGTTTCCGCAGTGTGATCATGAAGGACGTTTTCTGCAGGCGGATTATGAACGCTTCAGTATCGTCTCCTTCCTGATGCCTGATGGAAGCGACCAGAAAGCCAAACAGGCGTTTATGGAGCAGTATCAAGAGTACCTCACCAAGATGTCGCGCAAACGCCGCGAATACATCCTCTGTGGTACTTGGCATGTTGCCCACAAAACGGTCGACTTGGCTAACTGGTCGGACAATCAACTGACCTCAGGCTTCCGCCCGGAAGAGCGCGCCTGGATGGATCAGGTGCTTGGACCCACCGGTTTTATCGACACCTTCCGCGAAATTAATCGCGATGCAGGTGAATATACCTGGTGGCCGAAGCTTGACCAAGACGTACCCCGTGAGCGCCAGGAAGGCTGGCGGATCGACTACCAGTTAGTTGGCCCCAACTTCCGCCGCCACGTGGTCGACGCGTGGATTGATTACGATGCGACCTTCTCCGAGTTCGCACCGCTGATCATTGAGTACGACCTGGCGCTCTAAGCGCTAGGCAACGAACTTTTCCCGCGTCGCCTCTCGTTCTTAGAAACAGCTCGTTCTTAGAAGCAGTGAGTGGTAATAAGCAACAAGCCGACCCTTGGGTCGGCTTGTTGCGTTGTGGCAGGCGCTAATCTTTAGCCACGAATACCCAGCGCTTCGCGCTGATGGTCGCGAAGCGCATCACCTGCTTTCTCGGCCAAATCGAGCATGCCGTTTAGCTCGGCACGGTTGAAGGCGCTGGCTTCGGCGGTGCCCTGTACTTCGATCAGCTCGCCGCTTTCGGTCATCACCACGTTCAGGTCGGTATCGGCTTTGCTGTCTTCCGGGTAGTCCAGATCCAGTACCGGCACGCCTTTATAAATGCCCACGGAAATAGCACTTACCAACTGCCTGAAAGGGTCGGCTTTGATCTTTTTCTCGCGCTGTAGATAACGGATCGCATCGATCAGCGCCACGCAGCCGCCGGTAATCGCTGCGGTACGGGTACCGCCATCCGCCTGGATCACATCGCAATCCACGGTAATGGTGAACTCACCCAGCTTCTTCAAATTGACCGCGGCGCGCAGGCTGCGGCCAATCAAACGCTGGATTTCCAGCGTGCGGCCGCCTTGCTTGCCGCGGGTCGCTTCACGGCCACTACGGGTGTGAGTGGCGCGGGGCAGCATGCCGTACTCAGCGGTGACCCAACCCTGATTCTTACCGCGCAGCCAGCGCGGTACACCGGCTTCGACGCTGGCATTACACAGCACTTTGGTATCGCCAAACTCCACCAGCACAGAGCCTTCCGCATGACGGGTGTAATCGCGGGTCAGGCGAATGTCACGGAGCTGGTCGGCTTCGCGACCGCTGGGACGCACAACATCAGGACGCTTAGCGCTGCTCACAAATAGTACCCCTCAATAAACGCACAACTGGAAAGCCCTCCATTGTACACGTCTGGGAGTGCGCTGATTGGCCTATCGGGTAGACTGTTGGCAATGCTTTTATACACCGTTGTTCTCTATCAGGATGAAACATGGCCACTTCCAGCCGCGTACACAGCATGACCGCCTTCGCCCGCACCGAGCAGGCCGCCCCGTTTGGCACCCTGCAGGTGGAAATTCGCTCGGTGAACCAGCGCTACTTAGAGCCCCATTTCCGCCTGCACGAAAGCTTGCGAGACTTAGAGCCGGTACTGCGCGAAGCGCTGCGCACCCGCTTGGCGCGTGGAAAAGTTGAATGCAGCGTAAGGTTCGAGAGCGCCGACACCGGACAAGCGCCTGCGGTGAACGCCCAGAGGTTAAAAGAGATTGCCGATGCCCTAGCCGCCATTCAGCAGCAAGTGCCCAGCGCCGTGCCGCCCACCACACTTGCGCTACTCAACCAGCCCGGCGTAATGGAAACCCAGCACCTCGACCAAGACGCCATCAAAGCCGCTGCAAAAAACCTGTTTGACCAAGCACTGGATGAGCTGATCGACTCCCGCGCCCGCGAAGGCGAAAAACTGGCTGAGATGATCATCACCCGCCTAGACGCGGTAAGCGAACAAGTGACCACCGTACGCAGCCTGCTGCCGCAGATTCTGGAGCGCCAGCGCGCCCAACTGCTAGAGCGTCTAGAAGTCGCCAAAACCGAACTCGACCCCCAACGCCTGGAAGCCGAGCTGGTGCTGGTGGCGCAAAAAGCTGATGTAGATGAAGAGCTAGACCGCCTCACTGCGCATATCGAAGAAGTGAGCCACCAGCTCGCCCAGAAAGGCCCCAAAGGCCGCCGTTTGGATTTCCTGATGCAAGAGCTTAACCGCGAAGCCAATACGCTCTCGTCTAAATCCGTTGTTGCTGAGACGACGCGTTGTGCGGTGGAGTTGAAGGTGCTGATCGAGCAGATGAGGGAGCAGATTCAGAATATTGAGTGATATTTCTGGCCAGCTCTTAACTTTTTAATCTGTCTCCATTGAGCTGCCGCCAGCAGTAGAGTGGGCTGGCGGCAAGCGGTTGATCGAGCTTTTAGATTAAAGTGAGGTCAAATAGGCTGAAGAAGGAAGCGAGTTTTGCCCAAATTATAAACAGTAATGTGCTTCGCGGTATTCTCGCTGGCTGCGAGCTGGGCAAGTCGACACAGCTTAGATATAGACCTTACCTTATGGGTTTGAGTGCTGTGTTGGCAGAGCCGTAGCTCCTTGATCGAGCAAACTCTTTCTGCGCGAGACAACAAGCCGTTTTTTAGGACTAGCTGTTCTTTTTCAGGAGAAACCAAGGCTATCAATTGTTTGATTTTGCCTATTTTCTCATGAAGGTGAGCTATTGCGTCCGCCTCAGACTGAACCCCGTAGCGTTTCCACACGGGTTCATGGTGAGAAACCCGGTTTCGAAACTCTCTAATAGTTTTTACCAAATCTCTCGAAGAGCTGAGCATACTGCTAGCCTTGGTGGTCGGCCACGCCCCACGAAAAACACTTCCCAAGTGTTGCGGCCATATTCGGTTTGGCCCGTTGAACTGGGAATCCAAAATGAATTCCCACGTTGAGAATTCTGTTTTAGCTATTATCTCATGGTGGGTCGGCGTCGCATTACTAACTCCGTAACGCCTCTTCTTATCTTTTATTACTTGCTTTGCAGCATTTGAAAAATTGTTTTTCAGCGCATTTACGGAATACGGCGGCGGTGCTCCCTGAGTAAAGGAGTTGTAGTGAAGCTTGGTTCCTTTCCACCAAAAGCTCCCTAAGTCACGAGTCAATGCGGTATTTATAGCATTTCTTAAGGTGACTTCTGCGGCAGTGAGCAAGGGGTACAAGGCAGAACAAACGTGAGTGTTCCAGAGATAGGCGCCGACAAGTTCAACATCGTCTGAATGCTGGAAGATGGGCGCGTAACTGTTTAAGCGCTCATTAGTGATAAGCTCATTTATCAAGGTCGGTCGGTAATTTATAGTTCTTGGCATCCAAAGCTTCTTTTTCAGAGTCGCAGTATGTTGACGAGGCCGTCAATAGAGCATAAAATTTACCACAAGGTTGGCGTGAGGCTCCAATGAGCTACTAGCTTACGACCTCTCGCAAAGACCTAAAGAACTCGCCCCGGCCTAGAGCCGGGGTTTTCCATTTCTAGGCTTTGAAAAAAGCTACACCTGGCTGAAAGGTGTCAGCATTGGTGACAGGCCCTTCGGAGGCTAGCCAAATCCTTCCCGCAGATCCCCGAAAGTACCGGCTTTTAAGCCGCTCACACTATAAGCAGTTTCAGGATATTGAGTGATGAGCATGAGTCGAGCGACAGCTTGGAGTGCAAGCGAGGTAGAGGCAACCGTTGCTACCTACCGGCAGATGTTGGTAGCAGAACTGAGTGGGCAAAGTTATAACAAACGCGCACTTAATCGAGCGCTGATGACACAGCTTGATGGCCGCTCGGCCAGCGCTATAGAGTTCAAGCACGCCAATATCAGCGCGGTGTTGCGAGATGCCAACTGCCCCTATGTTGATGGCTACAAGCCACGCAGCAACTATCAGCAAAGCTTGGTTGAGGCTGTCGAGGAACTGCTGCTGCGAAGCGAACTAGTTGATCGTGCGGCGCGCTTAGCCGCCGATCTCCCGGTAGTCGATACCACCGGCACTGTGGACGAGCGCATCATCGTCGAACCTCCTAGAACAACACCGCCGCAACAAGGCGTTCGGGAATTTCATGCCGACTATTCAGTGCGCCCGCCGCAAAAACGCGACTACTTGGCCATAGAAACCCGCAACCGCGAGCTGGGGCTTGCGGGTGAGCATCTGGTGATGCGTTTCGAGCAACACCGGCTGATCCAAGCTGGGTACGATAAGCTGGCGGAGCGGGTCGAGCATGTTGCGGTAACTCAGGGTGACGGGCTGGGATTCGATATCCGTTCCTTCGAGCTCGACGGTCGCGACCGGCTGATTGAGGTCAAGACCACCGCCTTTGCCAAGGAAAGTGCGTTTTTCATCACGCCTAACGAGCTTGACTGCTCGCGTGCCCATTCAGATCACTATCATCTGTTTCGGCTGTTCAATTTTCGCAAGAAACCGAAGCTCTTTTTCTTGAAAGGCGACCTACGCGAACAGCTTTGGCTGGAACCAGATAGCTACCGAGCAGGCGTGCGATGATGCCGTAAACCCAATAGCGTTTCTCCTTTCCCAGTCTTCCCGCGCTGCTGAAATCCTCGTGCGCGAGCTGGGGGGAGTACGACTTCCCCGAAGCCGGTTTTGCGTGAGGCGAGACCCATATCCAGCGGTTTGCTGAGCTCAATCCGTTCTCAAGAATTGGCAGCGGTTAAGTAGAGTTGATGGTCGGTTAGGATCAAAGCGCCTATTACACGTTAAAGGCCTCTTGCTTCATCGTTTGCTCTGCTCGGCTGAGGCCTAATCGCTGTGCAATCAATGGCCACTGCTTCACGGCATTTAAAACCTCATCGTAAATTTGCCTTGCCTCGGTTTGCGTCAGCCTGAAGAAATCTTGCACTTCAAAGGCTAGCTGGTAGTCGAGCGCGTTGTCTGTATCGGTAATATTCAGGTGAAGGCCTTGCTTTCCCACAATAGGGTTTAAATCGTAAGCAGGTGATAGCTTCCAGCCTTTATCGGTTAACAGAAAACCGTGATTACGCAAGTGGTCATCTGTGTTCGACACCGCAATGTTAAACACAACCCGTCGCCATAATTGGGCAAGGTCAGCTTTTGTTTGTGCCCCCTGATTAGAGAGAAATTCTGCGATTTCAAGATAACTAGCGCCGTGCGAATACTCACCATCATAGTACTGGAGCTGCGTCATTGCGGATGAAAAATGTAGGCGTTTGTCACCCATCCGATCAAAGCGCTTGGTCAAAAAGGTATGGTGCTGAGTCGAGAATTTTCGGATCTCGCTTGGAAACATCGCAATACCGGCCGCTAAAGCTAACTCATAACACACCATCTCCCACGCACCGACATCGCAGGTGTCATTTAAATTTGGGAATTTAGCTATCCAAAGGTGATTTTTCTCATCAGTAACACAGGCTTTTGGTCTTGCACCGCCCAAAGATGAGCCGGGAGAAATCAACATTTTCAACCACCGATAGTATTCATCACTGTCGATGTTATCGTCTTTTTCAATTTGGATGGCGGCATGCTCTAACTCGCGAAGCGCGGCCATGGGTGGGGCCGAAAATTCGGCATTGTTATCAAGAAAATGAGGGGAGTCGGGTCTTTTAAAGCGAATTCCGCCCATGCGGTAGGAATCATGTACCCCAAGCAAATAATCGAGTTCCGTTAATCGATTGCACGACCGGATACCTCTGCGATTTTCAATAACCGCCCTGCGCTGCATCAAAATACGCCCCCAGCGATCTGGCGATGAATCTAAAAATGCACGAAAGTTTTTATCGGCTTCATCATTGTGAAACTCACCGGCATGCAGAGTAAGCAAGGGATCAATTTGCAAACTGTAGGGGGATTTTAAAAAAGCGTTGTCATAGGCAAAACTAAATACACCGCCACGGCTTGAGTCACTATAAGCCAACCGACCAATTAATAGTGGTTGCTCAATGGGATACCAATCCGCATAAACCTCTACCAACTCACGGCTCATTTTGAACCTTCCAGAAGTTTGATGTTTTGCAGTTTGATACCTAATTCGTCATGTGCGGCCACTTCAGAGAAGTTACTTTCCATACCCAACACAGCCATGATTTTCAAATAGGTGCCAATTGCCACACCAGGATCCCCAGCAAACACCTTGTTCACGGTTTTATGATCAAAGCCTGTTCGTTCGCAGAGCATTTTTTTGGTCAACCCGCGTCGCTTCATTGCTAGCAACAAATCCTCACCAAAATGAGTGAGAATTTTGCGCTGCTTTGGAAACAGCACGTTGTGTAAGTTTCGCTTTGCCATACGATTACCATTAAAGGGACTATATTCCCATTTTTAAAAATATAGTGGGAATATAGTCCAACTTTAAAAATTTTCAAATCGTCGCACCTAGAAAAAGGACTATGTTCCCATCTTTTACATGATTATGGGAATATAGTCCTAGTTAGAGGAGATACAGTTCTGGTTAAGAGCTTCTTGCAATACAAACACGGAGTTGGGTATTTTTACCTGCAGTAGGGTGCGATAGTGCGATCAGCTTAATTCGGGAGACACTGTGTCTCGAATTGGAGAGGTTTGATAGAAGCGGTACATACCGACAGAGTATAAAGCTTACAGGGCTGTTAGTTCCCCGCCACTGATAGAGAATCCACCCTATGCCCACCCTGCGCCACCTCGCCTTAACCTTACTACTCACAGTGCTGGGTGCGCTTCCCATCGCTCAAGCAAACGACGCCACTTGGCAAGCACTCCAAGAAGGTGGTTTGGTAATCCTCATGCGCCACTCCCTGGCGCCTGGCATCGGCGATCCGCCGGGTTTTGAGATTTCCCGATGTGATACCCAGCGCAACCTTTCGGCCCAGGGTCGCGCCCATGCGCAAGCCGCGGGTCGTGAATTTCGTGCGCGAGATATTCCCATTATGGCCGTGTATTCATCGCGTTGGTGCCGGGCGCTGGATACCGCTGAGCTGATGGCGCTGGGGCCTGTAACGCCTACTCCCTGGCTGGATTCGTTCTTTCGTGAGCGCGGAGATCAGGCGTCCATCACCCAAACGGCTCAAGAGCAGATCACTGCCTGGCAGGGGCCGGGCAATTTGTTGCTAGTCACTCATCAGGTGAACATCACGGCGTTGGTGGGAGGCGGTGTTGGCTCGGGTGAGATGATCGTGGTGCGTCCAACGGATAATTCTTTTCGAGTAGTGGGGCGGTTGAGCGTTAGCGGTCAGTAATTTGCTTCCTGTCTGCGGGAGCCGTTATAAAGTAAAAAGATTCAGGTTAGGAATTCGTTATGAAAGCCGTTGTTTTTGAGCAATTTTCCGCCCCTCCCCGCATACAGCAGTTGCCTGACCCCACCCCTGAGCCGCATGGCGTGGTGGTGAACGTCAGGGCGACCGGCGTTTGCCGCAGTGACTGGCATGGCTGGGTGGGGCATGACACCGATATCCAGCTTCCCCATGTGCCGGGGCATGAGCTTGCTGGCGTTGTGGAAGCCGTGGGTAAAGACGTTAAAAAGTGGCGTATTGGTGACCGTGTCACGGTGCCCTTCGTTGGTGGGTGCGGTACTTGCCCTGAGTGTCACTCTGGCAATCATCAGGTGTGCGATAGTCAGTTTCAGCCCGGCTTTACCCACTGGGGCTCCTTTGCCGAGTATGTGGGCATTCACTACGCTGATGTGAATTTAGTCGCGCTGCCGGAAACACTAGATTTTGCCACGGCGGCGAGTTTGGGTTGTCGTTTCGTCACTTCATTTCGGGCAGTGGTGGATCAGGGCAAAACAGCGGCAGGCCAGTGGGTGGCGGTTCACGGATGTGGCGGTGTTGGGCTTTCTGCGGTGATGATTGCCAATGCGATTGGCGCTAACGTTGTCGCCGTCGATATTTCGGAAGAGGCGCTTAATCTGGCCCGTCAGTTAGGCGCCACTGCCACGGTGAATGCTGCCAAGGTAGCCAATGTGGTCGAAGCTGTGGCGGAAATCACCCGGGGAGGCGCTCACGTATCGCTGGATGCGCTGGGGCATCCAACGACCTGCTTTAACTCCATCAGCAATTTGCGTAAACGTGGTAAGCATATTCAGGTTGGGTTGATGTTGGCCGAGAACAGCACGCCCGCCATTCCCATGAGCAAGGTGATCGCCAACGAACTTGAGATATTGGGTAGCCATGGCATGCAGGCGCATCGCTATGACGCCATGCTGGCGATGATCGAGTCAGGAAAGCTGGCGCCGGAAAAGCTGATTGGTAAACGCATCACGCTTGAGCAGTCGATTGATGCGCTGATGAACATGGATAAGTTCGAAGGGGCTGGGGTGACGGTGGTGACCGAGTTCTGAGGAAACTGCAGAGTAGTTTAATAACAATTTCCTTCAATGAAACTGGGCAAATTATTCGCTCCTCATCGGCGCGTTGAGGTTTTACGCTGGTTCATATTGATAAGGAGTCACTTATGCCATTAGACACACCTCAGTCAGCGCGTCGCGTTATCGCACAGCATTCGGCCCAGCGTGACGATATTGGTGATCTGATTACTCGGCGGCCGCTACCGGGGCCACAGCTTGAACAGCTCGACCCGTTTCTGTTTTTGAATCACCACGGTCCGCAAACGTATCCGGCCAATAATCGTGGGTTGCCGTTTGGCCCGCACCCGCACCGGGGCTTTGAAACGGTTACCTTTATTTTGGAAGGCTCATTGGCCCACGCGGATAGCACTAAGCATCAGAGCGTGATCCATGCGGGCGGCGTGCAGTGGATGACCGCGGGCAGCGGCATTGTGCATGCGGAAATCTCGCCGCCCGAGTTTCTGCGCGAAGGTGGCCCGCTGGAAATTCTGCAGCTGTGGGTCAATCTGCCAGCGCATTTGAAAATGAGCGAGCCACGCTATGTGGGGCTGCAACAGGCGGACATACCTGCCATTGCGCTGCCCGGCGGCGGTGAGCTGAACCTGATGGCAGGTGAGTGGCAGGACCAGGCTGGCCCTATCGAAACGCTAACCGGCGTGTTTATGTCAACGCTACGGCTGCCTGCCGGTAGCCACGAACAGCTGTCCGTTGCCCCTGGGCGGCAGGTGTTCCTCTACGTGGTAGAGGGGGACGTTGAGGTGGGCGGTGAGCCGGTGCAGCCTCACCATCTGATCGAAGTAGACCGCGATGGCCATAGCGTTGCTATCGAAGCCAGCAGCGATGCGCGACTGCTGTTTGGTCACGGTGATGTAATCGACGAGACGGTCTACTCCCACGGGCCTTTCGTGATGAATACCCGCGAAGAGATCGTTCAGGCGGTCGACGACTACCAGAACGGCAAATTTGGCGGGTTGGATGCCTAGTGTTTAAAGCGGCTCGCCGCGATAGTAGTGCCATAGAAACAGCGAACCCACGCTTCGCCAGGGCGCCCAGTGTTCTACTAGCTGGCGCGCCTGTTTGGGCGTGGGTTTGTCGTCCATGCCTTTTAAGCGACCAAGCGCCACCCGCAGCGCTAGATCGTCGGCGGGGAAAATATCTGGCCGCTTGAGCGAAAACATCAGATAGATCTCCGCACTCCAGCGGCCAAAGCCACGCAGTTGAGTGATCGCAGTAATCACTTCCTCATCGCTCAGGTGCTCAAGCCCATCGGCGCTAAAGGTGCCGGCAAGTTCCGCTTCCGCGAGGCCTTTGGCGTACTCGATCTTGCGCCAGGAGAGCCCGGCATCGCGCAGTGCTTGGCCCTCCACGTCCATGACCGCTTTGGCGTGCAGCTCGGGCAGCAGCGTATTGACGCGGCCCATAATGGCGCGAGCCGCTTCGGTGGAAAGCTGCTGGCTAACGATAGTACTGAAAAACGTCGCAAAGCCTTGGTCGCGCTGGCGTGGGCCAGGAGGCCCGACCAATGGGTAGGCGCGGGCAATATCTGGGTCGGCTTGAGCTAACGCTTGCATGGCTTGTTCAATGGTTTCGGGCGTCATCATTGCCTCACGCGTTTAGTAAAAGCCTCACACTAGCAAAGCGAGCGTAGAAGTGGGAAACCGCGGCGTTTATCTTCTTTGCCCGCTAACTTTTTGAGCGCCGTGTGTTTCTACTTTCGTCTAATCCTGCGATCATTTAACGCTAACCGAGGTACCAACAAAGCGGTATCCCAAGGAGATAAGCATGCAGGACTCGACAGCATCGTCGTCTCAAGGGCTGGCGCGTAACCCGCGATTGGCCGAATTTGTGTTGGCGCTGGGTGGGTTTGGTATCGGCACCAGCGAGTTTGTCATCATGGGCTTGATGAACCGCGTGGCGGGCGATTTAGCCGTGACCGTTCCCCAGGTGGGTTACGCCATCAGTAGCTACGCCCTGGGTGTTGTTGTGGGCGCGCCGCTGATTTCAGCGCTGGCTGCGCGGGCGCCCAGAAGGCTGCTGTTGATTGTGCTGATGCTGGTATTTGCCGTGGGCAATATTGCCAGTGCCATGGCGCCGGGGTTTTGGTCATTTGTGGGCCTGCGTTTCCTGGCGGGCTTACCGCATGGGGCTTATTTTGGCATCGCGGCGCTGGTGGCGGCGGGGGCGGTGCCGGTCGACCAGCGGGCACGGGCTATTTCCCGGGTGATGATGGGCTTAACGGTGGCGATTCTGATCGGGGCGCCGCTGGGCACTTGGACCGGCAATCTGTTTGGCTGGCAAATCGCGTTTGTGGGGGTCGGGGGCATTGCGCTGCTAACGGCGCTATTGATCAGACTTTATGTGCCGATTCAGCCTGTGGATACGTTTGCGAGCCCACTGCGTGAACTCTCCGCATTATTAAAACAGCGTGTATTAGTCGCATTAGCCCTCGCCTGCATTGGCTGTGGCGGCATGTTTGCGATTTTTAGTTACGTGATGCCGACGTTGACCCAGCAGGCGGGCATGAGCGAAGCGCTGGGGCCGCTGGTGCTGGTGATTTTTGGTCTGGGTTCCATTGCCGGTAATTTAATCGGCGGGCGCATGGCGGATAAAAACCTGATGCGCGCTATTCCGCTCATCTTAGTGTGGTGTGCGGTGGTTCAGGGGCTGTTCTACTTTGCAGCCAATAACACCTGGACAGGGTTGCTGTTTGTCGGGTTGGTGGGCACCAGCATGGCGCTGGCACCGTCTTTACAAACCCGCTTGATGGATGTGGCGGAAGACGCGCAAACCATGGCGGCCTCACTCAATCATGCGGCCTTTAATGGGGCTAACGCTTTAGGGGCGTGGCTAGCGGGCCTGGCGATCAGTGCGGGATTTAGCTGGTCGAGCACCGGGTTGGTGGGCGCTGGATTGGCATTGTGCGGCTTAGTGATTTTTGCGGCTGGGCGCTGGCTGGAAAAGCGCACCTATGGGGCCGTGGCCCAGCGTGTCTAGCGTTGGCTAATTGTGCATAAACTTTGCATAGTTATCGAACAGTGATAATTAATGTGGCAAAGACGGCGAATCCTCTCTAAGGTGAAAAAGCAGCAACCCATAAGGAGATGAGTATGCACACTCAAGTATTTAAAACGACACGTTCAGTGACTCTAGGCGCAGTGGTAGCGTTGACTATCGGCTTGGCAGGCTGTGGTACCTCTACCGGCGAGCGGACTGCTAGTGGTGCTGGCGTAGGTGCGGCCGTGGGCGCTGGTGCAGCGGCAGCCACAGGCGGTAGCATGACGCAAGGCGCTGTCATTGGCGGTGGTATTGGCGCCGCCACCGGTGCAGCTACGGATGAAGACGATATCAACCTCGAATAAGGGCGGTTGATACGTTAGCGACACAGACGAAATCCGCGCATGCCCATATGAAAGTGATCGGCATGCGCGGCGTTGTAATCCGGCCCTAATATGTTGCCGAAGGTCTTGCAGGCACCATCCCGCGCGGCGCGTAAAAACTCCCCCGTTGCACCTTCATCATCCCAGTGGTTGATCAGCGAAATGCGCTGGCCATTCTCAAACTGAAACCCCACCACATCCAGCGCTTCGGCGGTGGCGTGTTCGCTGCGTCTGCCCGTTTCGCGGCCATACACGTTACGACAAGCAAAGCTGCCTACATGGTTAACCTGACTCACCCGGCTGCCTATAATTTCCTCGGCGGCAGGCTGTAACGCGTGGCGTTCATACATCACCCACGCCAGTGCCATGGGGCAGGACGCCACGAAGCTCCGATTAAATGCCACATCGCTTGATTGCATGCGCACGACATTGGAAAGCGGGCAGCTTGCCGTGGGGGTGTAATCGGCCAGCGGCGTGTAGCGCAGCTCGCCTTCGGGCACCGTATCTAACGCCGCTAAACAGCCGGCGCGGTCATTGGCCAAGCGGCTTAGCTTCAGTTGAGTGACCGGTGTGATGGGGTCGTCAACGTGTAGCGGTGCCCAGGGCGCCCAGTGGCGGGGAATCTCAATAATGCCTTTTTGCAGGGCTACGCCCAGCGCAATCAGGCCTAAAATAAATAGCGTACTGCGCATGCTTACCTCCCTGTATGTCGCTGCCAACGCTACAGTCGCAGCGATGGGTGTGCGATACTGCGCAGCCTTACTGCTCTGCTGCAGTCGCTTTACTGTTCTTTGCTACTTATTTTCGCTACTTATTTTGCCAACTGAGGGGAACGCGCTTCATGTCCCAAGGTACGCTTTTTATCGTTTCTGCTCCGTCGGGTGCTGGCAAGACTAGCTTGGTGCGCGAGCTAATTGAAAGTCTGGATGGGATTCAGGTGTCGGTCTCGCATACCACACGTGCCAAGCGCGAGGGTGAAGTGGATGGCGTGAATTATCATTTTATCGATGTGGCTGAGTTTGAAGCGATGATCGCGCGCGGCGAGTTCTTTGAGTATGCCAACGTCTTTGATAATTACTACGGTACTTCGCGGAAGGCGGTCGAGGTATTACTGGCAGCTGGGCAGGATGTTATTCTGGAGATCGATTGGCAGGGCGCCCAGCAAGTGCGTGAGCAAATGCCTGATGCGGTGTCGATTTTTATACTTCCCCCTTCACGCGAAGAGTTAGAGCGGCGCCTTGCTAGCCGTGGCACCGATGAGCATGCCGTGATTGCCCGGCGTATGCGCGATGCAATAAGCGAAATGTCCCATTACCACGAATATGATTACTTAGTAGTGAATGATGACTTCACCACGGCGCTGCAAGAGTTACAATCATTAGTCATCAGCCGACGTTTAAGCCGCCCGGTAATGTGTGAGCGCCATGCGCCACTGTTAGCTGCACTCTTGTCACAGGCGCCTACGGTCGAGTAATCTATCAGGTTCTACTACTTTCTATTGCGTTGCACTATTTTTGTCGCACCATTTTTTTCACTGGGTCGGCGCCGTTCTCTACGGTGTCGGCCCGGTTCCGTCATAACAGGAAGGCTCCCATGGCTCGCGTAACCGTTGAAGATTGTCTTGAAAATGTTGAAAACCGTTTCAAGCTGGTGATGATTTCCACCCAGCGCGCTCGTCAGCTGGCGCGTGGCTCCCGCGATGCTCTGCTGCCATGGGAAAATGACAAGCCCACGGTCATGGCGCTGCGTGAAATTGCCGCAGGCCTGGTGGATCACACGGTACTGGACGAGCCAGTTGAAGCCGCTGTGCGTCCGCGCCCAGCCATGGCGCCTACTCATATCGACGACTAACGTTGCAACGAACCGATAGAGGCGCGGTAGATGTTCACCATTGATGACCTGGCCGATCGACTCGGCGGCTATTTACCCCCGGATGAAATCCAGCAGGTCAAACGTGCCTTTTATTATGCTGAGCAGGCCCACGACGGCCAGCGGCGGCGTTCCGGCGAGCCTTACGTTACCCATCCGCTGGCGGTAGCGAATATTCTTGCCAATATGCACATGGACCATCAAAGCCTGATGGCCGCCATGCTGCATGACGTTATCGAAGATACCGGCGTTTCCAAAAAGGCCCTGGAGGCTCAGTTTGGCAAACCGGTAGCAGAACTGGTCGATGGGGTATCCAAACTTACCCAGATCACCTTTGAAGACAAAGCCGTCGCCCAGGCGGAAAATTTCCAGAAGATGGTGCTGGCGATGTCGCGGGATATCCGCGTCATTATCGTTAAGCTGGCCGACCGGCTGCATAACATGCGCACCCTGGGCGCCTTGCGCCCTGATAAAAAGCGCCGCATTGCCCGTGAAACACTGGAAATTTATGCCCGCATTGCCGGGCGGCTGGGTATCAACACTATTCGTGTTGAGCTTGAGGATCTCTCTTTTCAAGCGATCCACCCGATGCGCGCCGAGCGCATCAAGCGTGCAGTTGCCAAAGCGCGCGGGCATCGGCGCAGCGCGATGCGTGAAATCCAGTCATCGCTGCAAAAAAGCCTGGATGAAGATGGCCTGAACGGCACAGTGATTGGGCGGCAAAAACATCTACTGTCGATCTACAAGAAGATGCGCGACCAGCGTAAGCCCTTCGCCGAAATCATGGATGTGTTTGGATTTCGCATCATTACCGAAGATGTGGCCAGCTGCTACCGTATTTTAGGCGTGGTGCATAACCTCTATAAGCCGGTACCGGGGCGCTTTAAAGACTATATTGCGATTCCCAAAGCGAACGGCTACCAGAGCCTGCATACCACCTTGTTTGGCTCCCGCGGTATGCCTATTGAGGTGCAGATACGCACCCGTGAGATGGAAGCGATGGCCAATAACGGTATTGCTGCTCACTGGCTTTACAAGGCAGGGCAAACGTCACATCCGATTGCCGAAGGCAGCCACGCTCGTGCTCGCGCCTGGGTGAAAGGGTTGCTGGAAATGCAGCGCCACGCTGGCGATTCGCTAGAGTTTATCGAACACGTTAAAAACGACCTGTTCCCCGATGATATCTACGTGTTTACCCCCAAAGGCGACATCATGGAGTTGCCCCAGGGCGCGACCGTGATCGATTTCGCCTATACCGTACACACTGATATCGGCAATAACTGTATTGCTTGCCGGATTGACCGTCACTTGGCACCGCTCTCGACACGCTTAGAGAGCGGCCAGACGTTGGAAATTATTACCGCCCCTGGTGCTCGCCCGAATCTTGCCTGGCTTAACTTTGTGACCACCGCCAAGGCGCGCTCGGCGATTCGCCATGCGCTGAAACATCAGCAGCAGACCGAAGCTGTCATGCTGGGTCGACGCTTACTCAATAAAGCCCTGGCGCCGTTTGATACCAGCCTGGAAGAGCTGGATGAAAGCGCCATTAAACGCGCCTTTAAAGAGTTGGATGTCTCTTCTGAAGAGTCTCTGTTGGAATCGCTGGGGCTAGGCAATCGTATGACTCACGTGGTGGCACGGCGCTTGGTGGATGCCGCTCACGGCGATGAAACCTACGAACATCCTGCCGGTATCGAAGGCAGTAAAGCCGTCGTGATCAGCGGTAGTGAAGGCATGGTGACCAATTTTGCGCGCTGCTGCCACCCGCTACCGGGCGACCCAGTGGTGGGCCACCTTTCTACTGGCAAAGGGTTGGTGGTTCACCGCGCCGAATGTAAAAACGTTGCTGATAAAAGCGATCCCGATAAGCTCTTCGCGCTGGAATGGTCGGACACGATTGATGAGGACTTCCCGGTCGCACTGCGTATTGAAATTGAGAGCCGCCGAGGGCTGGTTGCAGAACTGGCCGGGCTGGTCACCGATGCCGATGCCAATATCGAACGTATCGGTATTGAAGAGCGCGATGCCCGCCTGTCCACCGTCAATTTGACGCTGTCAGTGAAAGGGCGCGTACATCTGGCACGCATTATTAAACGCATCCGAAATCTACCCAACGTTAGTAAAATTACCCGACTCGCCAACTAATACGCCTATAACGGCATGCTGATGGTATATCGGTAGTGTTCACTATTGGCTGAGTCGGCAGGGCCTAAATCGAATTATTTATTACCCACTGAAGGAGCGAGACATCGCATGAGCAATAAGGCTGTTATCAACACCAGCAAAGCCCCTGCTGCTATTGGCCCTTACTCCCAGGCTATTAAAGCGGGGAACACGGTGTATCTCTCAGGCCAGATTCCGCTGGACCCTACCACCATGACGATTGTCTCTGAGGATTTTGAAGCTCAGGCTCGTCAAGTCTTCACCAACCTGCAGGCGGTGTGTGAAGAAGCGGCGGGCTCGTTGAGCGATATTGTTAAATTGAATCTGTATTTGGTCGACTTGGATAACTTTGCGATTGTGAACCAAGTCATGGAAGAGTTCTTCACAGCGCCTTTCCCCGCCCGCGCCGCCGTCGGCGTGAAAGCGCTGCCCAAAGGCAGCCAGGTGGAAGCCGAAGCGGTCATGGTAATCGGCGATTAATCAGGTCGAGTTAGGCGCTGTTGACCTCTAGAAAGCCGCCTTCTTTCAGCACCTGTGCATACCCTTCGCGATAGCTGGGGAAGCGGAACTGATAACCAGTGCTAACAATGCGCTGGTTATCGCACCGTTTGCTGGCCCGACGGCGTAACGGTGACTGCATGGTTTCGCTGGCTTCAACTTTTAACTGAGTCGCCAGCCACATCATCACGTTATGCATCGTAACCGGCTCGCAGTCGCTGCCCAGGTAGATATCGGCCAGCGTTTCACCGCTCTCCTGATAGCGAATCAGGTGGGCGATAATGCCGGTGCAGTCGTCGCGGTGAATGCGATTGGAATAGATCACTGGAGTGATCGCCGCCACGCGGCCTTCAGCGACCTGATGAATTAGCCGGTCGCGGCCTGGGCCGTAAATGCCTGAGAAGCGAATGACCGTGCCGGGCAGCGGATGATTGATCAGCGCCTGTTCGGCTTCGCACATCAATGTGCCAGAGAAGCTGCTGGGGTCAGTGGGGCTCTCTTCATTGACTACTTCGCCTTCCTGCTGGCCATGTACGCTGGTTGAAGAGACGAAAAACACCCGGCGCGGCGGCGTCTTGTGCTGCTCCATCACACTTAGTACGCGCTTTAACCCTTCTGGGTAGGCGGTTTGATAGGCACTCTCTTCGAAACGGTCAGCGCTGACGGTATAAACCACATAGTCGGCGTGGGGAAGGCTTTTGGCATCGGCGTCTTCGAGCTCGTTTAAATCCAGCTTCAGCGGTTTAATACCGGTGTCTTTTAAGGCCTCGATGTTGCGCCGCATCCCAATCACTTGGTGTCCTTCCTCAAGCAACTCGCGCCCAAGGTTGATCCCAATATCGCCACAGCCGATAATCAGTACGGTTAGTTTCACCGTGCTCACTCCTCTTGATTAATATTCCCTATTAGATGCAAAGTCTCTACCAACATTGACCTTGAACTGTGTCATTGTCGGGTGAGAAAACCGTCGGCAGAGCTTGCTTGTCCTTTACCATCCCGCTGACTGCTATGATGCTAGGTTTTTCGTACAACACTATTTTCGTACAAACACTGTTTTCGTACATACCCTAGTCACAAGCTGCTACGAGAGGATGCCACTGGCACCGCTATGACTTTAACAGAACTTCGCTACATCGTAACCCTCGCCCAGGAGCGCCACTTTGGACGCGCGGCAGAACGCTGCCACGTTTCGCAGCCCACACTCTCCGTGGCGGTGAAAAAGCTAGAGGAGGAGCTTGAAACGCCGCTATTTGAGCGCTCCAAGTCCACTGTACAAGTTACCCCGCTGGGCGAAAAGATCGTTGCTCAGGCGCAGCGTGTGCTGGAACAGAGCACGCTGATTTTCGAGCTGGCCAGTAGCGGCAAAGACCAGTTGGCCAACCCGCTGCGCATTGGGGCGATTTATACGATCGGGCCCTACCTGTTTCCTCATCTGGTCCCTGCGTTGGCCAACGCGGCCCCGCAGATGCCGCTGTATATTGAAGAAGGCATGACCGGCACGCTGCGCGCCAAACTCAGAAGCGGTGAGCTGGATGTCATCATTGTGGCGCTGCCGTTTACAGAAACCGATGTAGTGACAAAGGCCATCTACGAGGAAGACTTTGAGGTATTGATGCCCGCCAATCACCCTTGGGTCTCGCGCGAAGCGATCAATAAAGAGGATTTACTCGAAGAGCGCCTACTACTGCTCGGTGAAGGTCACTGCTTCCGCGACCAGATTCTGGAAGCCTGCCCGGCGATTACCCAAAAGCTCAACAGCCCTAATAACACGCTGATTGCGGAAGGCGGCTCGCTGGAAACCATTCGCCATATGGTCGCTTCCCGGCTGGGGATTACCGTTCTACCGCAGTCGGCGCTGGGCAATAATCAGTATGAAAACGCCCTGCTGGTTAGCCGGCCGTTCGTAGCGCCAGCACCGTCGCGTACCGTGGCGATTGCCTGGCGGGCGAGCTTCCCACGCCCCAAAGCCATTGAGGCGCTGATTCAGGCGATCAGCCACTGCCAGCAGCCTACCCAGGCCGTGAAAAGCGCCCCATGAGCGATCTCTCCGCGCCCATCACCGCGCTGAAAGGCGTGGGCGAAGCGTTGTCGCTGAAACTTGGCCGGCTGGGGATTGAGCGGGTCAGCGATCTACTGTTTCACCTGCCGCTGCGCTATCAGGACCGTACGCGGCTGACGCCGATTGGCCTGCTGCGGGCAGGGCAGGAGGCGGTGATCGAAGGCGAAGTGACCGCCTGCGATGTGGTTAAAGGTCGCCGCCGCAGCCTGTTGGTACGCCTGCGTGATGCCAGCGGTATTCTGAGCCTGCGCTTTTTTCACTTTTCGCCTGCCCAGCAGCAACAGCTACGCCCTGGTGCGACGGTACGCGCCTTCGGTGAAGCGCGGGCCGGGGCAACCGGTTTAGAGATCTATCACCCCGAATACCGCCTCAGTGGTGGCAGTGAAACGCCAGTCGATGAGTATTTCACACCCATTTACCCCACCACGGAAGGCTTGAACCAACCCCGGCTGCGCGCTCTGGCTCAACAGGCACTCGGGCTTCTCGACAACGCACCCGAAGCGTTGCCCGATGTGATTCCCGAGACGCTGCTTCAGCGCTTTCAACTGCCGGGCTTGCACGCCAGCCTGCACTTGCTGCACCAACCGCCACCCGACGTGAATATAGAGCAGTTGACCAGCGGCCAACACCCGGCCACGCGGCGTTTAGCGCTGGAAGAGCTGCTTGCTCACCAGCTTAGCCTGCGCGAGGTTCGCTTGCGTATTCAGGCCGATGGCGCGCCCACGCTGCCCTCTGGGCGCAGCCTGCAGGCGCGCTTTTTGGCCCAATTACCGTTTGCGCTAACCGGCGCCCAGCGCCGCGTGCTGGAAGAGATCAGCCACGATTTAAGCCGCCCGGCGCCAATGCTACGGCTGATTCAGGGTGATGTGGGTTCGGGAAAAACCGTGGTCGCCGCCATGGCCGCGCTGAGCGCTTTGGCGGGCAATTGTCAGGCGGCGATTATGGCGCCGACTGAAATCCTCGCCGAGCAGCACTACCGCTCGTTTAAAGCCTGGTTTGAGCCGCTGGGTATTGAAGTGGCGTGGCTGGCGGGCAAGCTTAAAGGCAAAGCGCGGCTGGATGCCAAGGCAGCGATTGCCGATGGCCGTGCGCGTATGGTGGTGGGCACTCATGCACTGTTTCAGGGCGACGTGCACTTTGAGTGTTTGGGACTGGCAATTATTGATGAGCAGCACCGCTTTGGCGTGCATCAGCGCCTGGCGTTGCGCGAGAAAGGCGAAGCGGGCGGGCTTACTCCACACCAGCTGATCATGACTGCCACGCCGATTCCTCGCACTTTGGCCATGAGCGCCTACGCGGATCTCGATGTTTCGGTGATCGACGAGCTGCCTCCTGGGCGTACGCCAGTAAAAACCGTGGTAGTGCCCGATGAGCGACGCCCCGAAGTGGTGGAGCGCATTCGACTGGCCTGTAGCGAAGGTCGTCAGGCCTATTGGGTGTGCACGTTGATTGATGAGTCCGACGTGCTGCAGTGTCAGGCCGCCGAAGTTACCCGTGATGAACTAACGGAGGCGCTGCCTGAGTTGGCGGTGGGCTTGGTGCATGGACGGATGAAATCAAGCGAGAAAGCCGAGGTGATGACTGCCTTCAAAGCGGGGGAGCTGGATCTGCTAGTGGCTACCACGGTGATCGAGGTGGGGGTGGATGTACCCAATGCCAGCCTGATGATTATCGAAAACCCTGAACGCTTAGGGCTTTCTCAGCTTCACCAGCTGCGTGGCCGGGTAGGCCGCGGCAGCACGGAAAGCTTCTGTGTGCTGCTCTATCATCCGCCGCTGTCGAAAAGCTCCCGCCAGCGCTTGGCAGTGATGCGCGAAACCACCGATGGCTTCCGCATCGCCGAGAAAGACCTGGAAATCCGTGGTCCCGGCGAGGTGTTGGGCACCCGCCAAACCGGCTTGGCGCAGATGAAAATTGCCGACCTGGAGCGCGATGCCGACCTTCTGGAACGAGTGAGCACCATGGCCCAAACGCTACAGGGCAATCCTGAGATTACCGCCGTGCTGGTACGCCGTTGGTTAGGCGAAGCCGCAGGGCGCTATGGGCAGGTTTAAGCCGCTGTACGGCTGGCGGTGGGCGCTTCGCTTCCCACTAATCGATTTGCCGCCTCGCCTAGCGGGGCGAGCTGCTCTGTAATAAGACGGAGCTGGCTCTGAATAGGGCGATAAAGGGTGACGGCTTTTTCATCCGTAATAGCGGTATTCTGCCCTTCCAATTGGGCTAACAGTTCGGCGGTTTGATTCGCTAGCGCCTCTGTCGGCTGGCGTTTATTCAGCTGTTCTGCGATCTGGCCCAACAGCTCTCCAATGCGTTTTGCTACCGGCACCAGCGTGGCGTCGTCTTCATCGTCTGCCAACTGATGGCGGTGGGCGCCTAGCGCTGAAAGGTGGCTAAGCAGGGTGTTGGAGAGCACTAGAAAACGCAGCCCGTTATCCGCATCTAGCTTCCGGTAGTGCCCCGGCTCGTGGAGCATATTGGTGAGCAGGGTGGAGAGTGCCGCGTCAGCGTTATGAGCATTGCGCCGGGCTAGGCGATAGGCCAAGTCATCCTGCTTGCCTTCCTCGTACTGATGGATAATCTCTTCCAGGTAGCGGCGGTGGTTATTCAGCGCGTTGGCGGCCTCGCGGTAAAGCCTGCGTCCCTGCCAGTCGGGCAAAATAAAAAACACCGCTAAGCCTGCGATCAGCGAACCAATCAGGGTATCGAATAACCTGGGTAAGATTAGGTTATAGCCGTCGCCCACTTGGTTAAAGCTGCACAGTACCAGCAGGGTGATCGAGGCGGTGGCGACCACGTAGTGTTTTTCGCGGTTGGCGAAGAACGACACCCCAGCGGCCACGGCAATCATGCTCTGTACCAGCGGGTGCGGAAAGAGGCTGATCGACGCCCAGCCCACTACCAAGCCAAGTACCGTGCCCATTATCCGTTGGGACAAAAAACGCCGTGTGGTGGCAAAGTTAGGCCGGCAAACAAATAGGGTGGTGAGCAGAATCCAGAAACCCTGTTCGGGATCGATCCATTGCAGGACCCCGTAGCCAGTCATTAACGCAATCGAGAGCCGCACCGCATGGCGAAAGGTGGGCGAGCCAAGGGTAAAATTCAGGCGCACCCGCTTCCACGCTTCCAGCACGCTGGAGGGCGAGCGGTCATACAGTGAGCTATCGCGACGATCATCGCTGACACCCGGGTTATGGGCACTGGCGAGCTGGTTTTCCAACGTGGCCAGGTTCTCTGCTAGCGCACTTAATGGATAAAGCAGCGGGCGCCACTCGGGCTTACCTCGGTCGCGTAAATTCTCAATCGAAGCGTGTAAATCGGCCAGCGCCTCTTCGCTCTGCTGGTGGTCAAACGGCCGGTTGAGCAGCAGCGATTTCGCCAGTTGGCGGCAGGAGCGCCCCTGCTGATCCAGCAGCCTTTGGCAGCGAAACAGCACATCATGATGGAAGAACGCTTTGCTGAGCGCGCTGTAAGGATAGTGGGTAGAGCTGGCGCGCTCGTGAATATCCTGGGCAATAAAGTAAATACGCAGGTAGCGATTGAGCTTGCGATCGCCGCGCTGGCCTTCAAGCCGCCTAAAAATCATCTCTTTGGCTTGGTTGAGTGCATCGACCACTTTGCCGTTCTGGCGTGCCAGTGCTACCCGGCGGGCCTCCACGTCTACGCCCCGCACCGGTTCGAACAGCGCCGATTTCAGGATCAAAAACTCGCCCAGCGCTTTGTACACCCGCGCCATGCTTTGCTTCACCGGCTGGCGTGAAAACAGCGCGCACCACACCACCGAGATTAATCCGTACCAGACGGCCCCAGCCAACAACAGCAGTTGGCGTGCAGCCACGTCTTCATCTACCCCGCCGTGCTGCTCGATGTTGATCATCGAGTAGATCGAGAGTATCAGCGTGCCGGAGGCAATGGTGGCGTAACGCTGCCCAATGGCGCCGAGCATAATGAGGATAAACGTTGAAACGCCCAGGCCAACTACAAACAGCCACGGCCAGGGAAACAGCCACTGGACAATAAAAGACGCCGACGTAAAACACACCAGCGTGACCAGCAGGGCTTGAAAACGGCCTTGCCAGCTGTCGTCAGTTTCAGACAGCGCGCAGGCGATAATGCCCAGAAACAATGGAATAACTAGCGCTACATCGCCCATTAAACCGCTAAACAGCAGCGCACCGCTGAAGGCTATAAACACGCGCAGGCTGTAGGCGAATTTATCCAGCGTCCAAAGGCGCCGTAGCGGTAAAGAAATGGGCATAGAGGCTCTTATAAGGGATGTTAGACTTTAGTATAAATGCGTCAGGGCTAGATGTCGCTACCTCGTCTCTCAACGTTTGAGCATATAAAGTCGCTATTAAATTTTTATCAGTCGAGATGGTAGGGCTGATGCTGTTCCATTAAGGCAATAACTCACACAAGAGCGGCTATTGGCTGTTATGTTCGGCGACTCTTAGTGTTAGCGGGTGTGGCGGCGAGTTGGTTGGGCTGTGAGGCGGCATTTTTAGCGCTGGCAGGAGGGCCGGGGTAGCTGTGAACGTGCAGGTGGCGAGCAAAGACCCCAGCAGCAGCACTTTGCTGCGGGGGTCATCGCGCTACAAATACTTGAGCAGCTTCTGCAGCTTGTTCATGTCGGCGGAGTCGCCCACTAAACGCACGTTGCCACTCATCATGCCGTCAAGAAAGGCTTGCTGAGTTGGCTTTTTGAGCACTTTTAACGCGGTGGCTTGGTCTCGGAAACGCAGTTCAAGGTCTAAGTCGACGGGCAGCCCTTTACCGGTGCTGATGCCTTTCGGCGTCATCCGGTAGTGGCGGGCTATGCTTAGATCTTCCGTGGCGATTCCCCAGTCCAGGCCGCGCATGCGTTCTAACTGTTCACGAAAGCGCGGCTTGCGGCGCAGGGCACGTTTGAGCAATATGCCCAGTAGCCACAGCGTCAGCTTGAGCTTCATTAGGAAACGGCGTCCTTAAGTCCTTTGCCTGGCTTAAAGGCAACATTTTTGCTGGCCGGAATTTGTAGTGGGGCACCGGTTTGTGGGTTTTTACCGGTGCGTGCTGCGCGCTCACGTACCGTAAAGGTGCCGAAGCCGATCAGAGCGACATCTTCGCCCTTAGCAACGCTGTTAGTGATTTCATCCAAAATAACGTTCAGTACTTGGCCTGCTTTGTCTTTTGACAGGTCGGCACTTTCAGCGATGGCAGCAGCGAGTTCAGGTTTGCGCATAAGAAATCTCCCTTTAGTAAACAATCGAACTTTTGTTAAAGAATCGAGCGTAAAGCAAATGTAGGTTATTGGGCACGTCATCAGCACTAGGTTTGTTTCTCTAGCCTAGTCGTGAACGCAACGAAAATCAGCCTAGCAGCGTAGGTGCTGCTCTGGAAAGCTCCACTTTCCTTCTCACGCAGCCCCCTGTCAACGCAAAACCAATCAAACGTCCGTCTTTATTTTCGGCTAACGCACTGATATCACCACCTTCGCCTTCAATTCGCCAGCGTTCAGGTGGGGTGGTTGGCGGGTAGGCTACCACTGGCAGCAGAGGGGTTTTAACGACTATTGGCCAAGCGCCAAAGCTGACCGACGTGGGAGTGCCCGCAAGCGTTGCCGCCAATGCCTTGGCGCTCGCTTGCAACGGCTGCACGTACATTGCATTAACGCCATCGACGCAGGCCACATCGCCCAGAGCGTAAATATCGGGGTGTGAAGTGCGCAGTTGGCGGTCAACTTGTATGCCGCTCGGCGAGACGCTAAGACCCGCGGCTTCGGCAAGCGCCGTACGAGGCGTTATACCAGTTGCCATAAGTGCGAGATCGGCGCTGATAGCTTCGCCGTTATCCAACCGTAATACGATGTCGTCACCGCTGCTGGGTGCTAGTGAATCTATCGTGCAGCCTAAGCAGAGCCGGATGCCTGCCTCATTGAAGGCATCGCCCAGGGCGTTACCCAGTGGCGCGGGCAGCAGGCGGGGCAGTAGCGTAGCTTCAGGCGCTATGACGCTGACGTGATGACCTCCGGCGTGCAGATCATTTGTAAATTCACAGCCGACCAGCCCGGCGCCAACAATCGCCACCCTTGCTGGGCCTTGGCCTAACGCCTGATGAAAGCGTCGGTAGTCGTCTAAGTCATTAATGGTGAAGCAGCGTGGGGCTACGCTGGGGTCGATGCTGAACGGCATCCTGGGGGCAGCGCCGGTGGCTAATACCAGTGTGTCGTAGCTTAGTTTTTCAGAGCTAAGTTTTTCAGAGCTTAGTTTTTCATAGTTGGGCGCTTGTCCAGCGTCGAGAAGCAGTGTCCGGTTATCCACATCCAGTGCCGCCACGGGGGTGTGGGTAATGATGCGGGCGTTTAACTCATCGCCCAGCTCGGCAGCGTTTCGCTGGGCCAGTTTGTCGGGCGCTAGGCCTTTAGCGAAGCCGGTGGAGAGTAACGGTTTGCTGTAATCGTCACCGCTGTCAGCACTAATCAACGTGATTGACCGCTGGTCACCGAGACGGCGCAGTGCCCGGGCTAAGCCAATCCCGGCCATTCCCGTGCCAATAATGACCAGCGCAGCGTGGGATGAAGAGAGCTCTGGTTGTGAGGTGGGCATGCAGACACCAAAAAAGTCGCTGAAACAAAAGCCTGTTAGTGCTGCATGTTACACTAGCCGACCCGTTTATTGCCCTGGAGAACTTGGTGACGCCTGCAGCTTTTCGGCAAACTCCTCACTTTTCGCGCTGGCGGCCCGTTGATGCGGCGCGACCTGCCATGAGTACTTCCTGGTGGCAGTGGGTTGCCTCAACCGACTCATTAACCGCCCGCTTAATAGCCGCAGGAGGTGAAAAGCAGTTTCGCGTTCGACTGCTACGCCAGGGCGTAGGCTGGCCGCGAGCGGATGAGGCACGGGCGTTGGGCATTGCTCCCAAACGCTATGCATGGCTGCGTGAAGTCGCGCTGTGCTTGGATGAAACGCCGTGGGTGGTGGCGCGCTCCGTCGCCCCGCTTACTCAGTTAAAGGGCCAGCGTTTGGAAGGGTTAGGTGAACGCTCGCTAGGCAGTTGGTTATTTCGTCAGCCAGGTTTAATTCGCGGGCCGCTTGAGGCCACCTCCCATCCCCCCTTATTTGCTTGCATGAGCGGTATCGAAAGTGACTGTACCTGGGGCCGACGCTCGGTGTTTTATAACGGCGGGCTGTCGTTGTTGGTGCAGGAGTATTTTTTGCGTGCGATGGCGGATGACCTTGATCTGCCATCGCGCTAGGCTAGCGGCTGCATCTTATTTTTCGTGAGGTAAGCATGGATCGTTCACTGTTGCGGCCGAAGGGATGGGCTCGCGTGGCAGATTTTATACAGCTGATGCGTTTGGATCGACCCATTGGCACTTGGCTGTTGATGTGGCCGACGCTTTGGGCGCTGTGGATTGCCGCTGAAGGGGTACCCGGCCGTGATGTGCTGCTGATTTTTGTGGCCGGTGTTTACGTCATGCGCGCGGCTGGCTGCGTGGTGAACGATTATGCAGATCGCCATTTCGATGGCCATGTGAAACGCACTAAGCATCGCCCGCTCGCCACCGGCCGAATCAGCGAAACCGAGGCTCAATTGCTGTTTATTGGTTTGGTGGCCGCAGCGTTTATTCTGGTGCTACTGACTAATTGGTTTACGGTGCTGCTCTCGCTGGGCGGGGTATTTCTGGCAGTTATTTACCCGTTCATGAAGCGTTATACCCACTTTCCCCAGGTGGTGCTGGGGGCGGCATTCTCATGGGCAATTCCAATGGCCTTTGGCGCCGTGCTGGGCCATGTGCCGTTGGAAGCGTGGCTGCTTTTCTGTGCAAACGTGCTATGGACGGTGGCGTACGACACGCAATATGCCATGGTCGATCGCGACGATGATTTAAAAATTGGCATTAAATCGACAGCCGTGCTGTTTGGCGACGCGGATCGCCTGATAATCGGCCTACTCCAGGTAGCCACCCTGGGGTTGCTGGCATGGGTAGGCTGGCGGGTCGGGTTAGGTGGGTTCTTTTGGCTAGGGCTCGCTGCAATGGCGGCAACTTTCCTGCATCAGCAGCGCTTAATTCGTTATCAGGAGCGGGATCTTTGTTTCCAGGCGTTTCTGAATAATCACTGGTCGGGGCTGCTGATTTTTGCTGGTATTGCGCTAAGTTGGTGGCCTGCGGTGGGTCAGTAACTGCCATTGTCATGTAACTGTCATCAAGTCATGGTGTTATCGTCACTGACATGTCATTGAACTGTTTTCTTTGAACTGGCTTTTTTGCACACCGTGAGGCTCTGGTATGACCGCCAAAACCGTTCTGATTGTCGATGATGAATCGTCGATTCGCGAGATGATCGCGGTAGCGCTGGAAATGGCTGACTACCGTGTGCTCGAAGCAGATAACGCCCAGGATGCTCATGCCATGGTGGTTGACCACCAACCTGATTTATTGCTGCTTGACTGGATGATGCCTGGCACCAGCGGTATTGAACTGGCTAGGCGCTTGAAGCGCGAAGAAGCCACCGCCGAGATCCCCATTATTATGCTCACCGCAAAAGGCGAAGAGGATAATAAGATCCAAGGGCTTGAAGCCGGTGCCGATGACTATATCACCAAGCCCTTTTCGCCCCGCGAATTGGTGGCACGGTTAAAAGCAGTGCTGCGCCGCGCGACGCCGCGTGGCGTTGAAGATCCGATTGAGATTAATGGCCTGCTGCTTGATCCGGTAAGCCACCGGGTAAGCGCTCACGGCAAAGCGTTGGAAATGGGGCCGACCGAGTATCGTCTGCTGCAGTTTTTTATGACCCATCAAGAGCGCGCTTACACACGTAGCCAACTGCTTGACCAAGTATGGGGTGGTAATGTGTATGTCGAAGAGCGTACGGTCGATGTGCATATTCGCCGCTTACGAAAAGCGCTGGGCGATGTGCATCAAAACCTGATTCAAACGGTTCGGGGTACCGGATACCGTTTCTCTGCACGGGTGTAAATGTGCGCCTATGGAGCCGTGAACTGTGGCGTCTAGCGTGGCTGGCCACACTGGGTACTTGCTTAGGCTGGTTATTGGGCTCAGCAGGGCTAGGGCTTGCGGCAGGGCTTGCAGTATGTCTGTTTTATCACTTGCGGCAGCTACGCAAACTTTATTTATGGCTAACCCTACATCCTCACGATGAGCCGCCTGCCGCTCACGGTATGTGGGGTGAATTGTTTGATCGTTTATACCGCTATCAGAAAAGCCAGCGTATAACGCAAAGTCGGCTGCGCGCTACCTTGGCTCGTATTCAAGAGTCGTCTGAAGCGATGCGCGACAGTGTGGTCATGCTCGACCGCCACGGTGATCTGGAGTGGTGGAACAGCGCTGCAACGAACATGCTGGGGCTACAAACTGCCCATGATCGTGGTCAGCACATTACCAACCTACTGCGTGAGCCAAGCTTCATCCGCTACTTTAACGCGCGAGAGTATGGCGAGCCGCTAACGCTGACGTCGCCGATTGATGAGCGTCGAATCCTGCAGTATCAAATTACCCTGTACGGCGACGATGAACGGCTGGTAATGGCTCGGGATATCACGCGCTTGCACCGCCTGGAACAGATGCGGCGCGACTTTGTTGCCAACGTCTCTCACGAGCTGCGCACGCCGCTAACCGTCCTTTCCGGCTATCTGGAAACCTACAGCGATATTGCTGACCAGTTGCCTCCGCGTTTGGGTAAAAGCATCAACCAGATGCAGGAACAGACGCAGCGAATGCAAAATCTGGTCAATGATCTATTGCTGCTCTCCCGGTTGGAAATCGACCAGGGTGGGAAAGATCACCATCCGCTGTCGCTAGAGCCTTTGCTACAAAGCATTTGTGATGATGCGCTGGCGCTGTCGAATCAGCGCCATACCATTACTGTCGCGCTTGAAAGCGATGCACGCCTGCTGGGTAGTGAACAGGAAATTCGTAGCGCCATCTCTAACCTCGCCTTCAATGCCGTTCGCTATACGCCAGCAGGTAGCCACATCACCTTACGTTGGAAAGCTAGCGCGGCTGGCGGCGGCTGTATTGATGTGGAAGACAATGGTGAAGGTATCGATCCCGTCCATATTCCCCGACTAACCGAACGTTTTTACCGTGTCGATAAAGGCCGTAGCACCGCAACTGGCGGCACTGGCTTAGGCTTGGCGATCGTTAAGCACGTACTATTACGCCACGATGCGCAATTACAGATTGAATCC
This sequence comes from Vreelandella maris, assembly GCF_013371085.1. Classification (GTDB taxonomy): domain Bacteria; phylum Pseudomonadota; class Gammaproteobacteria; order Pseudomonadales; family Halomonadaceae; genus Vreelandella; species Vreelandella maris. Next base: position 146,769 of record NZ_JABWCV010000006.1, read on the forward strand.
CACCCGGGTAAAGGGGCGCTTTTTCGCTGCTCATTTCCCGCTTCACGCCTTGTATAGGTCTCAGTAAGCGACCTCTCGCACCATACCTGTAAAGGTGTGCAATATTGGCATGTAAGGTTGGTAAGAGTTTACTCATGTGCCACTTTTATACAGCTTTTGAGCTTGGTATTTCTATTTGAACAGAGTGTTACAGCTTGCTTGGTTTTAATTAAATTATTGATTTTTAGGTTTTTAATTATATTGTTTTGGCTTTTGGCATGCCCGCTGCATTGTTAGAAATAAGGAAGACGACCGCAGGAAATGCTGGCTTTTATATAAGCCCTTCTTTCTTAACCAAGCGGTAACAAACAGCGATCGGAGGTGGAATATGATGTCCAAGGATTTACTCAAGAAAGCTGGCATTGTAGGTGTATCTTTTGGTTTGATGGCAAGCCCGTTAGCCTTTGCTCAAACAGATGAAAATTCAGCTATTGATGAAAATCAGGGGATTACAGCTGATGAGCAGCCAATGGAGCCGCAAAGTACTGACAGTTCAACGGTCAATAGTTCAGATGATGATCTAACCCAAGATGAAGGTGATGATGTTAGTGACATTGAATCTTCCTCAAGCAGCCATTCAGATAATGCAGAATTCGAAAAAGATGAGCTCGTAGAAAAAAATGACGGTACTAATTAATTAATTTTTGATATCGAAGAATGTCCTTTCAGCGGATGAAGGGGTGATTGACAGGATGTTACAAAGGTAAGGATGCTTTTCAGGTTCAAGGATGAATCACTAGGAAATCAAACGTTAGTCAGGGTTAATTCCAAGGTTGGAGTCCCGCACAAGGAGTGGAAGCTAACGTTAGTTATTACCTATAGCCTATTCTGATATCGGGCCCCGCTAGTCGGGGTCTAATTTTTTGCTGCCTGCTTTTTGTGGGTTTCTTATACTACATTTTCCTATTTTTACCTACCTACCTACCTACCTTTTTGTGGTCATGTCGTGAGCTATTCTCGCTCCATTCAATATGAGTAGACTACTACTCGATTACGTAGCACAGGCGCGATGAGGTTAGCTTTAAAAGTAATTCTGACTATTAGCTTTTGAGGACAAGTGTGCCATAAAGGCACAGACAATTTTGCGCATGTGCCATTTGTGCACATTTATTTTGCGCGCTTTTATTTTTATCAGCATAATATTGCGCGCAATAAATAATAAATAAGTTATTGTTTTAACTTAATTTTATTAAATTTAATAGAAGTTGGCATTGTAAATGCTCTATCAGGCCAGTGAGGTCACCGCAGAGAGAAGCGAGCCAGAAGGCCCTTCTTTCTTCACTTCAGCGGTATTAAGCAGTCATTTGGAGTAAATAACTATGTTTAACGTCCTTGTTAAAAAATCAGCTGTTGTAGGACTTGCATTCGGTTTGCTGGCTAGCCCAGTTGCATTTGCAAATTTTTCCATTAAAGCTAATCAAGGCCTAACGGTTGACGATGAGCCTATGCAGGTTCAATCACAACGCACAACCGAAAATGCTGATTTTAGCCCATCTGATTTGATGTACGACGAAGGTGATCGCCCTAATGTTATTAAGGCAGAATCCCATCGTACTAGTGCTCAAACAGAATATACCGCTAAAGATTTGACGCATGACGTAGGCGATGGAAACGTTTGGTAACAAAAGTTTGCAATTATGTTGAAATATATTACGATAGAGGTGTGAGCAAACACGCAGAAGCGTGTCACACCGATAGGGATGCAGGTCGATTCAAGGAATGAATCAAACGACAATCAAAACGCTGGTCAGGGTTAAATTCCAAGGCTGGAATCCCGCAAAAGGAAAGGAAGCTAGCGTTAATCATTGTCTAGATATTGTGTCCTTAGACCCCCATTATGCGGGGTCTAATTTTTTATAGGCAGCAACTTTTTTTAGTGATGGTGATGCCCATCCGCGGCTTCACTACCTTCCTGGGCGCTTTGTACCCAGACCTCAATATCCACATCACCTTGTTCAGCAAAGGTTAGCGTGATGGGAAATCGGTCACCTTCCGTTAACGGTTCGCTTAACCCAATCAGCATTAAGTGAAAGCCACCACCAGGACGCATGGTGTAGGTTTCCCCAGCCTCAATAAGAAGCTCGCCCACATGACGCATCTGCATCATGTCGCCATCCATTCGCATATCGTGCAGCTCGACATTGCTGCTTATCGGGCTGCTTGCGCCAATCAAAGTAACTGGGTCTGAAAAGGCGGTAATATCCACATAGGCGGCCCCATTGGTCGCGCCTGGAGGGGTCGGTATGGCAAAGGGGTGTGCGATACGCATCGTGTCTGTTTTTATATCGTGAGCAACCGCTACTGACGTCACCATAGAGAGAGTGCTGACTAACAACACACCCAGCCAAGCGATGGGTTTGAACATACGTTTATTCCTTATTGTTGATTGAATGCAGGAGAGCGATTTAAAACGTAAAAGTAGCAAAGTAGCCGAGCGCAGGTAATAAGCGCTACTGCGGCGCGATGCCACGGGCATCTCCATGCACGTCTCTGTAGTGATCATCCCAGAGCAGTACGGCACCTGCCACGGCGCCGGGAATAAGGAAGAGATTGGCCAGCGGAATCCAGGTGATGAGCGTGACTAACCCCCCAAAGCTTAAGCTTTGCCACCAGCGTTTCGAGAGCCGTTGGCGCATATCGGCAAACGTCACCTTATTGTTATCCATTGGGTAGTCTAGATAAGTAATGGCCATGATCCAGGCGGAGAATAACGCCCACAGCAGGGGTGCTATTAAGTTCAGCCCTGGGATCCAGCTAAGCACAAACAGACCGGCGGCACGGGGCAAAATATAGGCGAGCTTAACAAATTCGCGACCAATGGCATCAATGGCTGTTTTAGTAAGGTTGCGGTCATCAATCGGTTCACGGCCAGTCACTTGGGTTTCGACTTTAGCGGCCAAAAAACCGTAAAAAGGCGCGGCGATCAGGCTGGTCACCAGCGTGAAGGTAAAAAACACCACCACTAACAGGCTAATCACGAAAAGAGGCCAGATAAGCCAGGAGAGCCAATCAAGCCAGGTTGGCACCATGTTCATCCAATGATCTAGCCAACCACCGAAGCGGTTGAGCACGAAGCTGAACATGCTGACGTAAACAATCAGGTTGACTAAAATAGGCAGAAAAATATAGCGGCGCATACCTGACTGATACACGCAGCGTGTACCTCGGCTAAGCGCAGTGACAGCATCCAGCATGGTGGGGGAGACTCCTTGTGATTCAAACGTCCAGGCCGCTTAACAGCCTGGACGTATTGCAGGAGGAAACCCCTTTCAGGTCAAGACTTTTTTAGCACTTGCGGGTCAAGGTTATCGGGGTCGCTGTGGCGGATATCCAGCCCTTTGACAAGATAAACCACGTACTCAGCAAGATTGTCAGCGTGGTCGCCCACGCGCTCCAGGGCGCGCAATACCCACATGATGCTGAGTACGGAGGTAATCGAGCGTGAGTCTTCCATCATAAACGTCATTAGTGAACGCATTGCGCTGCTGTACTCATCGTCAACCAGCTCGTCTTCACGCACTACCTGCATCGCAAGGTCGGTGTCAAAACGGGCAAAGGCGGTGAGCGCATCGCGCAGCATTTTGCGCACATGCTCGCTGATGTGGCGCACTTCCACCAAGCCACGAATGGTGCTGGTACTTTCACTCAGCAGCAGGGCGTTACGGGCGATTTTGCTGGCCTCATCGCCGATTCGCTCAAGATCAGAGGTGGCTCGGATAACGGCGAGCACCAGGCGTAGGTCGGACGCTGCAGGCTGACGCCGCGCCAGTACCCGGGTGCATTCGTCGTCGATTTGCAGCTGCAGATCGTTGACCTGACGATCATTGTCGCGCACTTGTTCGGCTAGGCGGGTGTCGCCTTCCAGAAGCGCAAAGACGGCATCCTGCACTTGCTTCTCTACCAGACCGCCCATGGCCATCAGATGGGTTTTTAGCTCTTCCAGCTCCTGGTTGAACTGGCGAGAGATATGCTGGCTGTGAGAGTCGCTAGTAATATCCATGGAGCACTCCTGACGTTTCAGTCGCTAAGGCCTAGGTAATGCGGCCGGTGATGTAGTTTTCGGTGTGTTGCAAACGGGGGTTGGTGAAGACCTGATCGGTAGGTCCGTACTCAACCAGCTCACCTTGATGCAAAAAGGCGGTGTAGTCCGATACGCGCGCCGCTTGTTGCATATTGTGGGTGACCAGTACCAGCGTTAGCTCCGACTTTAGATTACGGATCAACTCCTCAATTTTGAGCGTTGAAATCGGGTCTAGCGCTGACGCGGGTTCATCAAGCAGCAGCACATCGGGCTGTACTGCTAAGGTGCGGGCGATGACTAGTCGCTGCTGCTGTCCACCGGAAAGCTGCCAGGCGGAGCGGTGCAGGCGGTCTTTCACTTCATCCCATAGCGCGGCGGAGGTTAATGCCCACTCAATAATATCGTCCCTTTTGCGCTTGGGAAGGCGCTGCTGCAACCGCAGGCCAAAGGCCACGTTTTCATAGATCGACATAGGGAAGGGATTGGGGGTTTGAAACACCATCCCTACTCGCCGCCGCAGCTCGGTCACGTTCGTTTGCGGGTCGTGAATGTTCTGCCCTTCCAGCGTGATTTTGCCGCTATGGGTCACTGTCTCATTGAGATCATGCAGCCGATTAATTGCCCGTAACAGCGTTGACTTACCGCATCCCGACGGGCCAATGAAGGCCGTCACACGATGTCGCGGAACACTGAGGGTTAAGTCGCGCAACGCCTCTTTCCCTGCATAGGCGAGGCTTAAGTGATCGATGCTCAGGCAGCTGTGCTCGGACGAAAAGTGCGCCACTGGTACCTGAGCGGTATTAGCTGAATGTAAAGGCGCTAGCATTCGTTTCCCCGTTGACGCCCAAGATAATGACGCAGAAATATGGCAGTTAGATTAAGCACTAGCACAATCAACACTAAAAGTAGCGCCGTGGCGTAAACCAGCGGGATCGCAGCTTGTACATCTTCGCCGTGAAAGGCGGTATCAAATAAATGATAGCCAAGGTGCATGAACTTGCGCTCTAAATGTAGGTAAGGAAACTCACCATCAATGGGCATTTGTGGCGCTAGTTTGGCAACGCCGACGAGCATCAGTGGCGCCACTTCGCCTGCCGCGCGGGCGACCGCTAAAATAACGCCTGTCAGCATGGCCGGTGCCGCCATGGGCAGTACGATGCGGGTAAGCATCTCCAGGCGAGTAGCCCCGAGCGCCACGGCGCCTTCGCGCTGGGCCTCAGGAATACGCGCGAGCCCCTCTTCGGTTGCCACAATCACGACGGGCAGGGTTAGCAGGGCGAGGGTTAACGAGGCCCACAGCAGGCCGCCGGTGCCAAACGTGGGCGAAGGCAGTGTATCGCTGAAAAACCACTCATCCAGCGATCCACCGATACCGTAAACGAATACCCCCAAGCCGAAGACGCCATACACGATGGACGGCACCCCCGCTAGATTGCGCACGCCAATGCGCACCAGGCGCGTCAGCCGCCCCTGGTGAGCAATTTCATTAAGATAAATAGCGGCCAGCACGCCAAAAGGCGTGACCATGACGGACATTAAAATCACCATTAGCACGGTGCCAAATATCGCCGGCCACACGCCACCGTCGGTATTGGCTGCCCGGGGTCCTTCGCTGAGAAACCGCCATACCCCATCGCCCCAGACATGGGTTTTCTGCGACCAGCTCATCGCATTTGGGGCTTGAGCGCTGACGATACTGGCCATCGGTTGGCGCAAGGTTTGGCCATCCACGGTGGTGAGCAGCAGCTGGCTCTCTTGACGTTGGCTAGCGGGAAGCGCCAATAAAGCCGTTAACCGTTGCCAGGCAGCGTCCCCCTCCCAGCGCTGGTCGTCTTGCTCAATGGCCACCAAGCGGCCAATAAAATCCCCCCAGGGGCTTCGCTCCAGGCGAATCAAGTCAGCTGGCTGCGCGCGTTCGGCAATCTCCTCAATCTTTACCCAGCGCCAGCGGGCGCCCTCAATGTCCTGATTGCCGGTAAAGTACAGCCGTTCATCTCCCGCTTGCTGGGGGAGCTCGACCTCGCGCACGGCATGGCCAGCAAAGGTGTCACCCGAACGCAGAGTGACCTCTTCAAGCGTCGCGGGCCAGAAGTGTCCAAGCCCACGCACTAACAATAGCGCCAGTAGAGCACCCAGCATCAGCAAGGAGAGTGCTACGCTGGCCGCGCATAGCCAAGGCCATAAGTCATTCAGCCAGTTAAAACGAGGGCGGCGAGAGGCGGTGTTGACCGTGCCAGCTTTCATGAAGTGCCTCCCATCTGCCGATAACGGCGGCGCAGGCGCTGGCGGACAACCTCGGCTAGGGTGTTAACCAGGAACGTGAAGATAAACAGCACCAGCGCGGCAAAAATCAGCAGATGATAGGTCTGGCCGCCGGGTGACGCTTCAGGAAGCTCGATGGCAATAGCCGCGGCCATGGAGCGCATACCTTCGAAAGGGCTGGCGCTAAACAGAGCGGTGTTGCCACTGGCCATCAGTACAATCATGGTTTCGCCCACTGCCCGGCCCGCGCCGATCATCACCGCCGAGAAAATACCTGGTCCCGCCGCCGCCAGTGCCACCTTCCACAGCGCCTGCCAACGGCTGGCACCCAGCGCCTGGGCGCCCTCTATCAAGGTCGAAGGCACATCGGCAAGGGCATCTTCTGCCAATGAATAGATGCTGGGGATAACGGCAAAACCCATCGCCAAGCCGACAATCAGGGCGTTACGGGTGGCGTAATCCATCCCAAAGCGCTGGTCGAGCAACTGACGCAGATCACCGCCCAGCCACAGCTGCTCCATCCACGGCGCAAGCCATAGCGCTATCGCCACCATCAGAGCGAGCCACGGTATTAGCCACAGGCCTGCCCAGGAAAGCGGCGGTAAGCGGCGGCGCAGCCGAGCTTTGACCAGTTGCCAGAGCAAGCCCGCAAGCCCGGCACTGAGCGGTAGCCAGATTATCAGTACCAAAGCGCTGGCTAGGTGTCGCTCTACCCACGGTGCCAAAATGAGCCCGGCAATAAAGCCCACCACCACGCCGGGAATGGCCTCCATCATTTCGAGCGCGGGCTTGATACGCGCACGCAAGCGCGCTGACATAAACAACGCAGAGTAGATCGCCGCCCCTAAGGCGACGGGAATCGCGAACAGCAGTGCAGCCAACGCGGCTTTAAGGGTGCCCCACGCCAGCGGAGAGAGCTTGGCCAGGGCCAAGCTCTCTCCAATCGCCAGTAGTGGCAGCGTTTCCCATATCAGAAAAACGCCGATAGCGAGAATCGCCAGCAACACCCCGACACCACCAGCGGTGATGAACCCGGTGGCCACACGATCCTGAAGCAAGCGCAATGGCTGCCGAGAAGAGGTTAACCGAGGTGGGGTCATGTCGCTATCATGACAAAACTAGGCATGGCAAAACCGGGGTGATCACAGTACTGACCAGCATGTATTGAAAGAGTGAGTCGTGAAGAGAGCTTATAGTGAAAACGGTGCATAGAATGACTTCCTATTCTAAGACGATTATGTGTCAATTAGATGACAGCGGCTTACCACCCTTGCTGCGCGTCAAGGACGCTTGGGGTTAAGGGGACAAAACCGGATGCGCGTGCAATTTGCTGGCCCTCATCGGACATGATTAGCGTCAGTAGTGTCTGCTCGGCGGGCGGTAAGGATGCCCCGGGCGGCAGGTTCACGTAGAGGTAGAGATAGCGCGACAGCGGATAATCACCGCTCTGTATCGCTGCTTCATCGGGCGGTATGGCGATGCCGTCATCGTCATAAAGGCTTACTGCGCGCACGGCCGGCGTCAGGTGGTTAAACCCGGCGTATCCCATTGCATTGGCAGACTCGCCCACTGCAGCGACGACGGCCGATGAGCCGGGGTGTTCGCTAATATCGTTGCGAAAGAGGCCGCCGCACAGCGCCCGTTCTTGAAATAGCCCGTGAGTGCCGGAGGCAAGGTTGCGACCATGTAACGCAATACTGCCAAATGACCAGTCACGGGTTGCCGGAAGTTGCTCCCAGCGCCGTATCGGCGCCTCGGCACCGCAGGCACGCGAGGTCGAGAAAATCGCATCGACCTGCTGGCGGGTGAGCGCGCGCAGCGGGTTATGGCGATGGACGACCACAATCAGCGCGTCTCGGGCAACCTTTAACTCCAGCGGCGGGTAGCCGTAGCGGTCAATGAAATTATTACGCTCTTCAGTGCTCATCGGCCGCGACATCGGCCCCAGCCGGGTGGTACCTGCCATTAGCGCGGTTGGGGCGCTGGCCGAGCCGCTGGCTTGAAATTGCAGCTTTACCTCTGGGTAGCGGGAAGTCAGTGTTTCGCCCCAGCGCAGCATGAGCCCAGCCATGGTGTCCGAACCGACGGCACCTAACGTGCCGGTTATCGGCAGTGATTGCCCCCAAGTAGGTGGCGTCACCAGCAGCAGGGCCATCATCACCCAGCAACCTAAGGTGTGCCGTAGCGATAAAAGGTAGCTTCTATGAGATGAAAGAGTATTCAAACAAGCGTCCTCTTATGGTTAACTGAATCCATTCACTTGTGTTGCGACGCAGCAACGCCTCATGGCAATGTGCCTTACTGCAACGTTTACAACAATAAACTGACTAAGCGACGAACCCATGACTCTTCTGGAAACCGATTTGGATGACGTACCGGCCCCTCAAGGGCAGCTTACTTTAAAATTACTGGCTTCCCGCCAAGATACCAATCTTTATGGTGATATACCCGGTGGTTGGCTAGTCAATCAAATGGACCAGGCAGCTGAGCTTGCAGCCTGCCGCGAAGCGGGTGGGCGAACGGCCACCGTGGCGATTGAAGCCATGGACTTTTTAAGCCCGGTGCGCGTCGGCTCAATGGTCAGTGTCTACACCCAGGTACAAGAGATCGGTCATAGCTCAATCAAAATTGATGTGGAAGTATGGGTACGCCCGCCCCATGGGCAACGGATTGAAGAGCGTCAAAAGGTAACAGAGGCGCGTTTTGTAATGGTCGCATTAGACGATAATGGGCGGATCCGAGCTGTACACAGCGAGTAGCCCCTTTCTTATCAACCCCTTCAAAGTTCCCGCCTAAAATAGCAAAAGGGCGCTCAGTGCGCCCTTTGCCATAATTGGTGCTTGCATGCCTGTATAATCAGGCACCTACGTTGTCGCGGTTCTTGAGATAGGCGTATTCACCCACGTCGCTAAACGGACGCAGTAGTTTCTGGAACGCCAAGTAAGACTCATACACGCGGCGGGACTCTTCATCGTCCTCGATTTGGCGCTGGATGGCATCCTGTGAGGAGGTGTAAAGCGCTGCCATCACGTCTTCAGGGAAGGTGCGCAGCTGAACGCCGTGCTCATCGACCAGTGCTTCCAGTGCCTGGGCATTGCGGAAGGCGAATTCGCTGATCATCGCCAGGTTAGATGCACGTGCAGCTTCGCGAATGACGTCCTGCAGGTCTTCCGGCAGCGCGTTCCAGGCATCCAGGTTGATCGTGCCTTCCAGTACCGCTGAGGGCTCGTTCCACGCCGACGTGTAGTAGTAATCAGCGACCTGGTGCAGACCGAACGCCAAATCGTTATACGGCCCCACCCAGTCAGCGGCATCCAAAGCGCCGGTTTGTAGCGAGGTGAAAATCTCTGACCCCGGCATGTTGACGGTGCTGACACCGATGCCGTTCATCGCTTCTCCAGCGAGGCCAGGAAGGCGTAATTTCAGCCCCTGCATATCGTCTAGTGAGTTGATCTCTTTTTTGAACCAGCCCGCCATTTGCGTGCCGGTGTTACCGACAGCAAAGGGTTTCAGGTTGTGTTTGGCGTAGATTTCATCCCACAGCTCTTGGCCGTCACCATGGTACAACCAGGCATTCATTTCGGTGGTGGTCATGCCGAACGGTACAGCGGTGAAAAATTGTGAAGCAGCCACTTTGCCGCGCCAGTAGTAGGACGCAGAGTGACCCATCTCAGCGGTTCCCACCGCCACGGCGTCGAATACTTCAAGCGCGGGAACCAGCTCACCCGCGCCATGGACGCGAATCTGCATACGGCCGTTTGAAAGCTGCTCGACCCGGCGGGCAAAATCATTTGCACCGGTGCCCAGAGCGGGAAAGTTTTTCGGCCACGAGGTGACCATGTCCCAGGTATAGGTCTCTTGAGCGCGTACGCTAGAGGTAGTTACGAAGGGGGCGGCAGCGACACCCGCAGCGCCTAGGCCAACGGTTTTGAGGAAGTTACGGCGTTGCATGTGAGCAAAACTCCAAAAGTCATTATCTGTTTTTATAGGACGCTAAGTGCGCCGTGTCTGCTTGTTAGTATGCTTTATAGCGAATTTAGCTCGCAAGCCTTATGACTAATCATCCGCTGCGTCTTTCATACTGTTGCCGTGGCGCACCAGCCAATAGCAACCGCCTAACGCCAAGACCGCGACCGATAGCGCACCAATTTGCCAAGGGTCGATGACTTCCATATCCAGCACCATAAACTTGCGCACCAGCGCCATAATGGCAATCAGCACGACGATTTCAACGTGAATGAAGCCTTTCCCGCTGGTCATTGTGCGGATAATGGAGTTGTTGAACTCCATGGCAATCAAGACGGTAAGAATCATGTCGAACAAGGCTTGAAACACGCGGTAGTCAAAGGGGTCGCGGCTTTGAATAAACAGCAGCTGTACCACATGAATGACCAGATAATACATGGCGACCAGCACAGCGCCGCCGATGGCGAGGGTCAGTACCATCGATACTAAGCGTTCAAAACGCTGGTAGCCGCTGAGTGCCTGCCAGCCGTTACTCACTTCTGGAAATAGGCGTTTTAAGCGCTGTTTCATAATGACCTCTACATGGCGCCTGGGCGCATTCAATGGGACGTAAGTGAACAGATCGCTATAGCGGCGTCAGCTTGGCAAAGCCAAGTACCAGCCATTTTACCCCTTCGCCTGCAAAGCTGACCTGTACACGGGCGCGGGCACCTTCGCCTTCCGCGTTAAGGATAATCCCTTCACCGAACACCGGGTGCTCAACGCCTTGGCCGACGTGCAGGCTAGGCAGATCGCCGCTGCTCTCAACGCTTTGCTGGGCAAAGGAGGTGCGCGATGCGGTCACCGGGCGGGAAATATGCCCGCGCAGGCGAACTTCTTCCAGCAGGTGTGGCGGTAGCTCGCGCAAGAAGCGGGACGGGCGTGGAAACACCTCTTTGCCGTGTAGGCGGCGTGTTTCAGCATGGGTCAGGTAGAGCTTCTGCATGGCGCGGGTAACGCCGACGTAACACAGCCTGCGCTCCTCTTCGAGCCTGCCCGGTTCCTCAAGCGACATCTTATGCGGAAACAGCCCCTCCTCGACACCGGCAATAAATACCACCGGGAACTCCAGGCCTTTGGCGGAGTGCAGCGTCATTAACTGTACGCTATCTTCAAACTCTTCAGCTTCATGGTCGCCAGCGTTAAGAGCCGCTTCTGAAAGAAATGCCTCCAGCGCCGCCATGCCTTCGCCCGCTTCGGGCGCTTCAAAAACGTCGCCCTGGGTAAAGGCGCGGGCAGCAGTGACCAGCTCTTCCAAGTTTTCGACGCGGGCTTGGCCTTTCTCGCCACGTTCACTTTTGTGATGCTCAATCAAGCCCGTATGTACTGTCACGTGATCAATAATTTCATGCAGTGCCATACCAGCAGCATCGTTATCGAGCTGCTCAATCAGGTTGGCAAAGGTTTGCACGGCATTGGCGGCGCGGCCTTTTAAAGTGCCGTCGTTAATCGCATCGTGGAGCGCCTGCCACAGCGGAATGCTCTGCTCACGTGCACGCAGGCGAACAATTTCCACCGTACGCGTGCCAATACCGCGGGTGGGCACATTAATCACCCGTTCCAGTGAGGCGTCGTCATCGCGGTTGAGCAGCAGGCGAAGATAGGCCAGGGCATTCTTGATTTCCAGGCGCTCATAAAAGCGGTGCCCGCCGTAAATACGGTAGGGCATGCCTTGGCGAATCAGCGTTTCTTCAAGTAGCCGCGACTGGGCATTGGATCGGTAGAGAATCGCGATATCCCGGCGGTTGAAGCCTTCATCGACCTTTTCTTTGATGGTGTCAACGATATAGCGGGCTTCTTCCAGGTCGTTAAACCCGGCGTAAATCGAGATCGGCTCGCCTTCGATGCCATCAGTCCACAGGTTTTTGCCCATCCGCTCGCTGTTGTGGCTGATCAGTGTATTGGCGGCTTCAAGAATCGCGCTGGTGGAACGATAGTTCTGCTCTAGACGCACGGTATGGGTTTGCGGGAATTCCTGCTCAAAGCGGCTGATATTCTCCACCTTGGCACCGCGCCAGCCGTAGATCGACTGGTCGTCATCGCCCACCGCGGTCATCGGCGTTTTCATGCCAGTGAGCAGTTTTAGCCAGGCGTATTGCAGCGTATTGGTATCCTGAAACTCATCCACCAGTACGTGACCAAAGCGCTCCTGATAGTGTTTTAACAGTGCTGGGTTATCGCGCAGTAACTCCAGGCTTCGCAGCAGCAGCTCACCGAAATCGACCAGACCGCCGCGCTCGCAGGTCAGTTGGTAGCGCTCATAGAGTTCGACCATCTGACCCATGTAGGCATCGCCATCGACATTTACCTGGTGCGGGCGCAGCCCTTCTTCTTTGCAGCCGGAGATAAACCCCTGCACCTGACGCGGCGGATAACGTTCGTCATCGATCGAGTAATCTTTCAGCAGCCGTTTAACCAGGCGCAGCTGATCGTCGGAATCGATAATCTGGAAGTGTTGCGGCAGCCGAGCATCCTGCCAGTGGGTGCGCAGCAGGCGGTGGGCAATGGAGTGAAAGGTGCCGACCCAGACATGTCGCAGCGAGAGGCTCAGCAGCGTCTCAAGGCGGGTACGCATTTCTTTAGCGGCTTTATTGGTAAAGGTAACCGCCAGCAGCGCGTAGGGAGACAACCCTTCGGCCTGCATCAGCCAGGCGATACGGTGAACCAACACGCGGGTTTTGCCGGAGCCTGCCCCTGCGAGCACCAACAGGTTACCTTGGGGGGCGCTCACTGCTTCGCGCTGTGCGGAGTTGAGCTGATCGAGAATCGCCGTGACGTCGTCCATAGTAGCCGCTGCCGGATCAAAAAATAGGCGGCTAGTCTAGCACAGCCAGCAAACTGGCTGTGTATACAGGTTAACGATTACGACTCTTCAGGAAAGCGCAGCGTATTGAGGCTCTTTTTAACCGCTTTAAGCTGTTCGGCGAGTTTTGGGCCGCGGGTTTTAGCGACCCCGACGGCGAGCACATCAATCAGCACCAGATGGGCAATGCGCGAACTAAGCGGCGTGTAGATTTCGGTGTCCTCGTGAACATCGATATACAGTGGAAGGCTGACCTCTTCAGCGAGCGGTGAGCCGCTGGGGCATAGCCCAATCACGGTGGCACCAGCTTCACGGGCGAGCCGTACGCTGGCGACCAGCGCCTTGGTGCGCCCCGTTTGAGAAATCGCCACCACTACATCGCCCTCTTTTAAGGTCACCGCCGACATATTCTGCATATGAGGGTCGGCGTAGGCAGAGGTGGAAATTTGCAGCCGGAAAAACTTGTGCTGGGCGTCAAAGGCGACTGCGCCTGAGGCGCCAAAGCCGTAGAACTCCACGCGATTAGCCATTGCTAGCGCATTAACCGCTCGGCCCAGGGCGTCGTTATCCAGCCGGTCACGCACAGAGAGCAGCGTGCCCACGGTCGAGTCAAAGATGCTGTGGGAAAACTCAGCGACCGAGTCACTATCGTTCATGGAAAACTGTGCAAACTGGCTGCCGCTGGCCAGCATTTGCGCTAGCTGTAGCTTGAAATCCTGAAAGCCATTGCACCCCAGCGCACGGCAAAAACGCACTACCGTGGGTTCGCTCACGGTGGCTTCGGTGGCCAAATCCACAATACGCATGTGGATGACCTCTTCGGGGTTGCGCAGTACAAACCGCGCCACTTTTTGCTCGGAGCGTCGGAAGTGCTCCATGCGGCGTCTCATCTCATCGAACAGGGCGCGACTCACGTTCAGCTCCTTGGCTCTTTAGCACACACTTGGCTTACTGCTAGCATTTGCCACAGTATGCCTGACTGATGGCGCAAATGGGCATGAAAAGCGTTGTTTAAGGTTAGCGTTAAAATGCCGTTAGACACTTTTTTTAAGAATGTTCATCATTTTGTCAAGTAGGTTATAGTAAGAAGTGAAGTGCCGCACTGCATCAAACAGTCGTCACGGATGCAGGTGGACGAAGGCATATTCACCTGGAGGAACGTCGATTATGAGAAACGTCGAACGCATCACCTCGGTTAAAAGCGAACTGCTCGATATCTTTATGAGTATGCAAGTAGATGAACATGCCCAGCGTCAGCGCAGCGCTGCCCAGCGTAGCCTAAGAGCGCGTCGTGGGATTGAATTGCATCGAGAATTTCAGAAGCTATCGCGGGACATCGCCCCCTTGCCTGATGAAGATCGGCAAGAGAGCGAATTGCACTGAGGTTAGCAAACAGCAGGGAAGTGACGGCTTACCTTAAATAAGACCTGTCACGAACACCGCAATAACGCCAGCGGGCGCTACATAGCGTGCGATGATGTTCCATACGCTTTTACCGGTCGCTGAAAGTTCAAGCTCGGCTTCGACACTTTTACGATCTAGGCACCAAGCGGCGAAGAGAATCGCGCCTAGCCCGGTTAGCGGCAGCATTATTTTGCTGGTCAGCGTATCCAGCAGGTCGAATACGCCCAGCCCAAACATGAGCGGCTCGCTCCAAACGTTGAACGATAGCAGTGCCGCAATGCCGAGCAACCAAGCCCCCACGCCGGCCACAACCGTTGCCATGACACGTCTGAGCGGCGTGCGCTCTTCAACGAACTCAACCACCGGCTCAAGCAGTGAAATCGCTGAGGTCAGCGCGGCAAACGTGAGCAACAAGAAGAACATCAAGCCTAGGATCAAGCCACCATCCATATTGCCAAACGCCAACGGCAGCGTGACGAAAATCAGCCCAGGGCCTGAGGCAAGATCCAGGTTGTTGGCAAACACAATCGGGAAAATGGCTAGCCCAGCGCCTAGGGCAATGACGGTGTCCATGATGATGACCGTGCGGGCGGTTTGCAGCAGGTTGATCTCTTTGCCTAAGTAAGAGCCGTAAGCCATCATGATGCCCATACCCAGTGAGAGGGTGAAGAAGGCGTGACCTAAGGCGGCCAGCACGGTTTCTGCGCTGAGCTTGCTCCAGTCCGGGTTGAACATGTACGTCAACGCTTCACCAAAGTGGCCGGTCGACATGCCGTAACCGATCAGCACAACTAGCAGCAGCGCGAGTACTGGCATTAGAATGCGTACAGCGCCTTCAAGCCCTTTGGTAACACCGCGGGCGACAATGCCAATCACCAGTAGCATAAAGATCGAATGGCCCAACAGCAGTAAGCTTGGGTTACTCAGCATGCCATTAAACAGGGCGCCAATTCCGTCGGCGTCTTGACCGCTAAAGGCACCGCTCACTGAGTTAACGGTGTAGTAGAGCGACCAGCCACCAATCACGCTGTAAAACGACAAAATCAAAAAGGCCCCAACAATGCCGCTAATGCCGACAATGGCCCATGCTTTTGGCTTGTTTGCGGTGCGGGCCAGTTCTGACATCGTGCTGGCAGGGTTCTTCTGGCCACGCCGCCCCAGTAGCCACTCGGAGACGAGAATAGGCAAGCCAATCAGCGCGATACAAAGTAAATACACAAATACGAAAGCAGCGCCGCCGCTTTCACCCACCATATACGGAAATTTCCAGATATTCCCTAGACCCACCGCTGAACCAGCGGCGGCCAGCACAAAGGTCATTCGCGATGACCACTGCGCATGCGCAAGCTTCGCCATACATCACCCATTAAGTCGATTGTTGTGTAAGTCACTACGTGTTGAGCACGCTAGTTTTCGGAAAATGGAGTCATTGCTGACGTCCTTTTCCAAAAGTAAGCGCAATTTATCTGATCAACCGCAAGCATGCCAGTTAGCTCACCTAAAAAGGTGGTCTAAAAGAGTTGGCTTTGCTTTTCACCGGCAAAGGGCTCAAGCGGGGGTAAGGGCGTCTCTTCTCCGAGTGCGTTATAAAGTAGCCGAGCCATGTGAGGAGACTCACGGTTATCTGCAGTATGCACAAATAAGAAAGGGGTTTTCCCCTGATTTATCCACAGCTTTAGACGAGCCTTCCAAGCGGTGAAGTAGTCACTGTTTATGGTTTTGTCAATATGGCCAATAAAGCGAATCACCGGATAATTTGCCGTGGAAAGCACGTGTAGTGGGAGTTTCGGCTTTTCTTGCTGAGCATGAGCCAGGCCGATATGGTCATTTGCTGGGGTTGAGAAGAGCGGACGGACGTCGAGCATCACGCGGTTGGCCGAATAAGTTATCAACAGGCGGTTAAGGGCGATTTCAGCGGCTCCCTTGTGGAAAAAGTCAGGGTGGCGTACTTCTACCGCGCAAGGCAAATGAGCAGGCCAATCGGCGAGCAACGCTTCCAGCTGAGGGAGTTCTTGAGAGCCAAAATCGCGCGGTAGTTGAACCATGGTGGGCCCAAGGCGATCGTG
The DNA here is from genome assembly GCF_013371085.1 of Vreelandella maris. Taxonomy (GTDB): domain Bacteria; phylum Pseudomonadota; class Gammaproteobacteria; order Pseudomonadales; family Halomonadaceae; genus Vreelandella; species Vreelandella maris. Next base: position 163,369 of record NZ_JABWCV010000006.1, read on the forward strand.
CAGCGGTTCAAGGGCGGCTAAAAATGCCCATGCGTCTTCTAAATGGGTAAGCCGTTGATCGTGAGTGACGCTTGCCGGTAATTTAAAACAAAAACGAAAGTGGGGTGGCGCCTGGCGTGCCCAAGCGGCGACTGTTTCCGGTTTTGGAATACCGCTATAAAACGTAGTGTTACCTTCAACGCTCGAAAACACCGCGGCATAATCGCTTAATAGCTCGGTTTTGGCATGGCGCGGATAAAGACTGCCGAGCCAGTCTTGATTGGCCCACATGGGCAAACCTAAATAAAGCGGAAGCGTCATTGATGGCGTGCCTAGGTTCATAAGTTCAAGCACTAATGTAACAGTTTAAAATACCTACTCGTTAAGGTGAGGGGGGCTTTTAGGTGTAGCAAGGTGCGGAAAAAGTGAAATTGTTAAGGCGCCGATAGCGCTACTATGTAGGTATAGCCTTTTATGGGCAGGTATAGCCGTTTATAAATAGGACAATTCCATGAGTTCAGCGTACGTTAGCAGTGATGAAATCCGCGACCAATTTTCCAGCGCGATGTCAGCGATGTATCAGCAGGAAGTGCCGCAATACGGCACCTTGTTGTCGCTGGTCGAGGCTGTTAATCGAGAGGTGCTAGCTGCTAATCCTGAGCTTAACGGTGCGCTGCAGGAGAGCGACGAGCTGGCCCGCATCAATGTGGAACGCCACGGCGCGATTCGCGTGGGCAGCGCTGACGAGCTTGCCATGCTACGGCGAATGTTCGCGGTAATGGGAATGGAGCCGGTTGGCTATTACGACCTGGCGGCGGCGGGCGTGCCGGTGCACTCCACGGCATTTCGTCCGGTCGCCGATCGTGCGCTCAAGCGTAATCCCTTTCGTGTCTTTACCTCTCTACTGCGCCTTGAGCTGATCGAAAAGGCCGAACTCCGCGAACAGGCAAGCGCCATTTTAAGCTCACGGGATATTTTTACTGCTAATGTGAAAACGCTCATTGAACGCTTTGAGCAGCAGGGTGGGCTTAGCGCCGCCGATGCCGAGCAGTTCGTTCAGGAAGCGCTGGAAACGTTCCGCTGGCATGACAACGCTACGGTTGATTTGGCGACTTATGACCGTTTGCATAATGAGCATCGCTTGATCGCCGACGTGGTCTGCTTCCGCGGCCCACACATTAATCACCTAACGCCGAGAACGTTAGATATTGATGAAGTACAACGGCGTATGCCAAGCGTGGGTATTGACCCCAAAGCAACCATTGAAGGCCCACCCCGTCGCGACTGCCCGATACTCTTGCGCCAGACCAGTTTCAAAGCGTTAGAGGAGACCATCGCTTTTGCGGATGCCGCCGAGGGCAAGCACACTGCTCGTTTTGGCGAGATCGAGCAGCGCGGTATTGCGCTAACTAAAAAAGGGCGCGAGCTTTATGATCGACTGCTGGCAACGGCGCGAGAAAGTGCGCCCAAGGGGGCGGATAATGACGCTCACCAAGCCCATTTAGCGGAAGTCTTTACCGCGTTTCCCGATGATTACGCCACGTTGCGTCGGGAAGCGTTAGCATTCTTCCATTACCACGCGGTGAAGGGCGTGCCGGTGCAGGGGCCGGTTTCGATAGAGCAGGTGGATAGCCTGATTCAGCAGGGCGCCCTGTCAGTCACACCGATGATTTATGAAGATTTCTTACCGGTGAGTGCGGCTGGCATTTTTCAGTCCAATCTGGGCGAAAGCAGCCACGATAACTACGGCAGTAGCGCCAGCCAACAGCAATTCGAGCAGGCTTTAGGGGCTACCGTCATTGATGAGATTGAGCTATACACGCAGCGCCAACAAGCATCGCTTGAACAGGCGCTGGTGCAATTGGCGAATTAGCAGCTGATAGTGGTGCGAATAAGGCGCGCTTTGGACTGGAGCAGGGGCAGGTATTCTTTGAGCAGTGTGTCTAGGTCGATACGTGCTGCGTTGGTACTAATATTGATAGCGCCCAGTAGTTTGCCGTTTGCATCAAAGGCTGGCACTGCCAACGAGCGCAAGCCGGAGTCGAGCTCCTGGTCGGCAACGGCGTAGCCTTGCTGGCGCGCTCTATCGATACACTTTTTAAGCTCACCTTTTGTTGTGAAGGTTTTATCGGTATAGCGCTGCAACGTCAGCCGCTCTAGGTAAGCGTCCAATTCGACTTCTGGTAATTGGGCGAGCAGAACGCGTCCCATGGAGGTATAGGCGGCCGGTAGACGAGTGCCAATCGACAAGGTGATCGCCATTAAACGATGACGCGCCGCTGAGCGCGCGACATAAATGACGTCATCGCCATCAAGCACACCCAGGGAAGAAGACTCTCCGCATTCGTTGGTGATCTCTTCCAGGTACTGTTGAATGGCGCTGCGGTAATTATTGGCGGACAAAAACGAGTATCCCAATTGCAGCACGCGTGGCGCTAACTCAAAGTAGCGCTGCTGTTTGCGGACATAACCGAGCGCGTGCAGCGTCAGCAAAAAACGTCGTGCTTTCGCTCGGTTCATACTAGTACGCGCGGCTACTTCGCTAAGCGTCATACGAGGATGGTTCTCGTCAAATGCTAAAATAACCTCCAGGCCGCTCGCCAGCGCAGTCACGAAGTCGCGGTCATCGGGGGTTAACATTTCATCTTGGAGTTGTTCTTCCATCAGTGTCCACTCATAGAGGTATGCAACATTATAAAAGGCCAATATAGCATATTTGTTCGAATGGCGAACAAATATGCGCTTCCATGGCCTAAATAATACAGGTCAAGCGGCTAATAAAGCGGTATGATTAATATATTTACTTATTGGCATGTCGGAATATTACCAAAGGAGGCCATTCAATGAGTCAACCAAAAGTAACAGTGCTTCACGGTCCGAACCTAAACTTGTTAGGCACTAGACAGCCAGAAATTTATGGCTACGAAACCCTAGAAGATATCAATAAAGCTTTGAGTAAAACTGCGTTTGCAGCAGGTTGGGATATAGTTTGTTTCCAGAGTAATCATGAAGGTGAAATAATTGATGCGATTCATGCTGCGCGTCTAGATGGAACGCTAGCCATCATAATTAACCCAGCTGCGTATACGCATACATCTGTTGCTATATTAGATGCGCTCAACGCATTTGAAGGCAAAGTAATTGAAGTACATCTCTCCAATGTTCATAAACGCGAGAGTTTCCGCCACCACTCCTATGTATCATTGAGAGCTGATGGCGTTATTGCGGGACTTGGAACTGGAGGGTATCAAGCTGCTTTAAATTTAATATTAAAAAATTAAAATATCTACCATAATTCTTATGTTTAATAATAACGAATTTAAAATTTTGAGCTACCTAATGATATTTTCTAATAAGCTTTTATCTAAACCAATTTTTTCGTAATAGCTACGTGCAGCTTCTATTTTAGTAAAAACATCTTCGTACCCTGTTGCTCTCCCCATTTCATCTACATAGGTGTAACCACCTTTTACACTAAACCATGTAATCATTTCATTAACATCTTGAGGTACAAAAAGAGTATGAGTTTCTCCTGGTGGCTCAAAAACAAAAGAACCTTCTTCTGCAACCCAGTCGTGTTCAAGGTAATACCATTTGCCTTTGAGTATGAGAGCCTGCACATCTCCAGAATGACGATGACGTGAAAGAACCCCACTTTTTCTAACTCTTAATAGATTAATATAGTACCCACCACTAGCATGGAGCAGTAAAGGCTTAAAAGATACAAAATTAGTAGTAGGCACCCATAAATTGTCATCATTAACCCACTCACTGAGTACATGGGGAATCATGAGGTCGGAGCTCATATAACTAGGCTGAGGAAGTTGATAAGGAATAGTGTTCATATGAAGTTCATTATTCATTTTTAACCTAACTAATCTAATGTGAAGTGAGTCGCTTAAAGCTAATTTTTTTCTAAAAATTTAATAGTTTTATCGAATATTTTTTCCATGCTTTTCTCTAAAAGTGCAAAGTGAGTCCCATCTTTTATTCCAACGTAAGTTTTTTCAGAGCTTTGAATTGAATCGTAAAATTCTCTAGACGATTTTTCGGTTGATGTTAAATCATGACTAGCTCTAATAACTAGTGACGGAATTGTTATTTTTTCAGGGCAATGTATATTTGTATTAGAAAAAATATCAGCCAAATCTGCTAGTGGTCCTGTAGGCACAAGAAATGACGAGCTTAGTGTTTTAGAGTTCAGCATTGTGTTATTAATAATTGACATTAAAGCTTTATTGTTTCGCCAAGCTGATTTATCGATAACCGGTATTTCTTCATCCCATCTCGAAATGAAGCTATTAGTGTCAACAAAAACATACCCTAATTTTTCACCATTATCATTTATAGGTATAGATTCGTATTTTGTTTTCCAATAATTTGCTGCTTTACAATCATAGCTAATAGGGGCGTAAAATACTGCTTTACTAATATTGTGAGTATTTTCAGTTAAAACTTTAGTCAGGACAACTGTTCCCCAAGAGCAAGCAACAACGCTTATCTTGTCATGAGAAGTAGTATGAAGAATATGATTTATCAGCTTTATAGAATGCTTAGAAATATCATTAGCGCGTGTATCTGATATTTTCAGTAAATCAATATCAGATTTTGACGATCCAAAGCCTAATAAATCACAAGTGAAGACGTGATAACCGCGGCTAGCCAAACGGTGGCACCATGAATATTGTTTATAGTCATTCACCCAAAGCTCAGAAGCAATCGTTGCCCCATGGATTAATAATATAGGTTGCTTTTGATGGTCAAAAGCTTTTTCACAATAAAACTCTCTGACGCATAAGTTATGTACATCATCAATTCTTAAACTATAAATTTTTTCTTTCATAGCAAGAAATCCAATTAAATAGTCTGTGAAATCATAGCTAATACCTAAAGAATGCTAGGTAAAAAAGTTATAATTGCTGGGAAGAAATAGAAAAGTAATATTGACGACATAAAGAGTATTACAACCGGCCAAGAACTTTTGTAAATGTCTGATATTAAAACACTGTCAGCAGAACCTTTTAAGGCAAATAATGTGTATCCAAAAGGTGGAGTTAAACTACCTACTGTTAAGTTGATCAAGAAGATAGTCCAAAACCATATAGGGTCGAAATCATATGCACTTACAACAGGCGCGTACAGAGGTATTGCCAATAATATAAAAGCAAATTGATCAATAAACATGCATAATATAAAAGGTATTAACATTAATACAAAAAACATCATCCAGTCACTAAGCTCTAATGTGCTAACGAAGTCAATCAAACCTGAAGTAGCACCCATAAAGGATAATAATTGGCCGAATAGTTTAGAACTTGCAACAATTATAACAATCATTAAGCTAATTTTTGTAGATGATTGTAAGCTTTCCCATAGCATTTTAAGGTGGAATGATTTGTAAATGGCGGCAGTTATTATAGCTCCTATAACGCCAGTAGCTGCCGCTTCTGATGGAGTCGCAACTCCGAGTAAAATAAGCCCCATAACCGAAAAAATAACAATAAAAAAAGGTGATACTTTAATTATTTCAATTAACTTTTCTTTTATAGAGTAGTTTTTTACAGTCTCATTGTTATCAGGTGAAAGCTCTGGGTTTCGTGCAACACGAATATATACATAGAGGAAGAGAATGAGTGAAATTAGAAGGCCAGGGATGATTCCCGCGATAAGTAACCCTGCAATTGACGTGTCACGAACTAACGAGCCTATTACGATTACGAGAAGGCTTGGAGGAATAATTGGAGCAAGAGATGCACCGCCAAGAATCGTAAAATTTGTTAAGTTAGTATCATACCCAAGTTTTTGCATTTGAGGTAATATAGAGCGACCTAACATTGCAGCTACTGCTGCAGCTGCACCTGAAAGCGCTCCAAAAATAGTCGATAAGGCGATAACTAAATAGTACATACGTCCATTAACACGGCCAATCCACTTATCAAGTGCCGATGACAAGACGTCGACTGAACCAGATCTGAATAAAATCTCACCCATAAGAACGAATAAAGGTATAGTAATAAAACTTTCTGAGGTTAAGGTTTCGTACATGCTGTTACTAAACATGCCAAAGCCTCTTTCTCCTAAAGTTACGAGCACACCTGTGACATTTGCAATTAAAAATGCAACAAAGACAGGGAGACCTGTTGCCATCAAGCCGAGTAAGAATAGAAATGAAACTGTAAGTATCCAATACCATTCCATCTTAAGCTCCTTTTCTAACTAAAGAAATTTCAATTAATTGTCTTTTGAACAATATTATTAATTGCAAAACAGATAATCCAAGCCCAAGAGGAATAAAACTAAATACTATCCATTTAGATATTCGGAATGAACCTAATGTATTAATGCCAGTTTCAAACAGACGTGAGAATTCAATAAACGTAATATACGTAACGTATGAAACAATTAAGAAAGATACCGCGTAAATTACTAATTTTATCTTGTTGGCAATGCTTGGTGCAGAAAAATCTAAAATAATAGAAACAGCAATATTGCCATCCGTTCTTGTGACTTCAGGTAGAGCTAACATTAATGATGCACAAAATAGAAATGTTACCGTATCTGTTGCCCATGACGTAGGAGCAGCAAAAAAATAGCGCATTATAATTTCAAAAGAGAAAATAACAACGATTAGCCCTAAAGCTAATGAAGCCAAGAAAAAAAAGGCTTTAGTAATAGCGTCAATAATCTTTGTAAACATAGTTATAAACCTTTGAGTGGCTGGGGCATATACCCCAGCCAAATGACGGCAGCTATTAGTAGGTCATGTCAGCTGATTTTGCCATTTCTCGTAACTGTCGAGCATCATCGCCACTTTGCTCTTCAGCTACTTTCCATACACCCTCTGCCCATAAGCGTTCATGAGCTTCTGATTCAGACTCACTAAAAGAAGTGATTTGCATACCATTATCAATCAGAAAATCAGCTTCTTCCTTCTGTACAGCATCGAAGTGAGCTACAGAATCAATTTCAATCTGCTTGCCAGCTTCAATCAGCGCATTCTGTGCATCACTATCTAAAGCATTCCAGCGATCAAGGTTCATATAAATCATCACACCAACTTGACCGAACTCAGGATCTGTCATGTAGTCTATGATCTCATGCCATTGGAGATCACTAGCGCCAGTTAAGCCCCATGCAGCTCCGTCAATAACGCCTCTTTGTAATGCCGTGTAGATATCAGTAACAGGCATATTCACTACGGCTCCGCCAAGCTCTTCAATCATAGATTGATATGAAACTGTTCCACGAATACGTCGTCCTTCTAACCCTGGCTCACCAGTAATAGGCTCACGTAAATAGAAACGAAAACCTTTAGTTCCTGTGGAAGGAGCTGAAATTAGCTTTAAACCGAGTTCTTGATAATGTTCATCAATATAATCGATTAACCCCTCTTCGCGGCGCTTAATTGGATCAACATCTATCGCGTCAAGAGAGAGCCCAATGGCCGTTGTACCTGAGTGATAAGCCGCATGAGTAAACAATAGATCAAAAGCCCCAGCTTGTACTGGTTGAAGTTGCTCAAATGCAGGAACGACGTCTGGCCCTTGCACATTGATTTGAACGCTGCCGTCAGAATACTCTTCTACCATTTCGATAAATTTAGGCCCAATCTCCCTATACCAGGCAAAATTAGAAGGGTAGCCAGCTAGCATATTAAGCTGTTGAGCTTCCACTTCTGAAGAAAAACCAGTACCTGCTGTACCTGCCACAGCTAAGGCTATCGCGCAATGTTTAATACTTTTCTTTAGTAGCTTCATTATAATGCTCCTTGTTTTTATGTTAGTGCTGCTTTTCAAGTAAACTGGCAACAAAGACAGTATTAAAATTCCCGGATTTAAATTGTTCGCTGTTAATCAGTTTACTATGGAACTTAGCTGTTGTTTTAACACCTTCAACTTTCATTTCAGATAAAGCACGTGTCATTCTAATGATGGCTTCATTACGGTCTGCTCCCCAACAAATTAGCTTACCGATCATCGAGTCGTAATATGGTGGAATTGTATAGCCACTTTCTAAGTGACTATCCATACGAATACCAAAACCACCTGGTGGACGATAATAGCTTATTGTGCCTGGGCATGGGGAAAATCCATTTTCTGGATCTTCTGCATTGAGACGGCACTCTATAGCATGACCAGAGAGCACTATGTCTTCCTGCTTGATGTTTAACACTTGGTTATCTGCTATCTTGATTTGTTCTTTTATTATATCAATGCCAGTAATCATTTCAGATACAGGGTGTTCAACCTGAACACGAGTGTTCATTTCGATAAAATAAAATTGCTTATCGATATTGTCATAAACATACTCAACCGTTCCGGCGCTTTTATACTTAACTTTTTTAGCCAGGCGTACAGCCGATTGACACAAGTCATTTCGTTGGGAGGTACTTAATGCAGGAGAAGGGGCCTCTTCAACTAGCTTCTGATTACGTCGTTGAGCAGTGCAATCGCGCTCACCAAGATGAATACAACTGTCGCCGTCAGCAAGAAGTTGAACTTCTATGTGGCGAATGTCTGTAAGATATTTCTCAATATAGACAGATGAATCGCCAAAAGCGACTTCAGCCTCAGACATGATCTCATTCAGATCCTGCTCTAAGGTATCTCTAGACTCTACCACCCTCATACCTCTGCCGCCACCACCCGCGGATGCTTTGATCAGAAGAGGGAAACCAATGCTTTCTGCTATTTCTAGAGCTTTTTTGAATTCAGTAACAGCACCATCTGAGCCAGGAATTGTAGGCACTGAAGCTGAGTCGGCTATTTTCCTAGCTTCAATTTTATCTCCCATCTTGCTTATTATGTCAGCAGAAGGGCCGATAAAAATTATGCCATTATCTTCACACTTCTTTGCAAAGTCTGCTTTTTCTGAAAGAAACCCATAACCTGGATGAATAGCATCTACACCAAACGCCAAAGCTGCGCTAATGATGGCTTCTTGATTTTGGTAGCTCGCCTGAGCAGGAGCAGGTCCAATACAAACAGCTGAATCAGCCAACTTAACTGGTAATGTATCTTTGTCAGCTTCAGAGTAGATAGCTACGCTTTTTACCCCCAGCTCTTGACAAGCTCGAATAATCCGAAGCGATATTTCGCCTCGGTTAGCAATCATTACGCTTTTAATTTTATTTAACATGAAAACTCCCATTTGAGCGAGAAGAAACTCATTCTTTCTCAATAAGCATAATGGGTTGCCCATACTCTACGGGCTGTTGGTCTTCCACATAGATTTCTTTTACACGACCATTAACTTTAGCTTCGAGATTATTCATCAACTTCATAACTTCTATGATACACACAACAGATTTTGGTTCTACTTGCTGACCAATTTCAACAAATGCAGGCGCACCGGGCTTTGGCGACATGTAAAAAGTACCAACCATCGGAGCAGTAATTAAATGTTCATTTTCAGCCACAGATACGTCAGCTGTCGGTGATGATTTACTTGCAGTTGGGGCAATAGTAGGTTTGTTTAATTCGGGTTGTTCTTGTTTACTGGGAGCAGGTGCAGTAGTTACAGGTGTCCCCGCAGCATCAGAAGATACTGAACGTTGCGTACTTTCATTACGACTAATAAAAAGCTCAAGTCCGTTATAAGATAAAGATAACTCACGTATATCGCTACTTTCCTTTACCCATTTAGTGAGTTGTTTTAAGTCATTTAAGCTAATATCAAAATCTTTCATTTTTAATTCTCCTATGTTTATTAAAACTATCTTGAAATCGAGATATTTAGGTTTTCAGTTGATAGCTTAACTTGCTTTTCATCGCCACTAGCAAGCTCTTTAATAAAAGAGACTAGCCCCCCGCTGAAGTCATCACCAGATTCACCATTGGCAATAGCCTCTTTCATCCCATCAACTTGATTGCCTGCAAACATGGCACGTAACAAAAGCTCGTCTTTTGTAGCATTTGGGTGCTGTTGAGCTAGGTCTTTCATCATAGGTTTTGGGGCTGTAGGTTTCTCATTAATTTCTGAGGAACCATTTTCAAGTATTTTTTTATAGACTTCTGAATCAACAGGACCTAATAGGCGGCCATAATAGCCCAGAACATACTTTTTAATTTCATTCGGTACTGTTCCGTAGCGTTCACCAGAAATAACGTTCATTACCGCTTGAGTTCCAACAAACTGAGCAAAAGGAGTAATCATAATAGGCCATGCCAGCTCTTTTCTAACTAGGGCAATTTCCTCTAGGAGCTCTTCATACCGATTACCCAGCCCAGCCGTCTCTAGTTGAGCATGAAAATTGGATAACATTCCTCCTGGCAACTGATGCTTATAATGTAATGGGTTATATTCAGCAGGCTTACCTTCTGGTTTTCCTTCTACTTCACAAATGTTTTTAAAATAGCTGCTAACTTCTTCAATTTTTTCATCATTAACATTTACTACGTACCCAAGTTCTCGTAATGACTTTACGATGGTTTGGGTTGCTGGCTGTCCAGCACCATTGGCTAAAGGCGCAATAGAAGTATGTAAAAGATCGCAGCCTAACTCGACAGCTTCTAAATATACTAATGGGCATAATGCAGTCAAGCAATGGCTATGAAGTTCAAGAGGACGATCGCCAATTACTTTTTTTATAGCAGGAACTAAAGTGCGAATACGTTCTGGGGTAAGCAAGCCTCCAGCATCTTTAAGCATAATTGCATCTACATCAGCTTGCTCAATCAGTTCAACTGCAGTTTTTACGAAAAGCTCATCTGTATGTACAGGACTTTCACAGAAAGAAAGAGCGCCAAAAGTATAGGCACCTAATGCTTTGGCGCGCTTTAAGCAACCAACTATATTGGAAACATCATTTAATCCATCAAATGCGCCAATAACTCGGAAGCCATTGTTATATAGTTGATCGACCCACCCATCAATTACATCATCAGGGAGAAAGTCGAATGAAGCGATATTTTTTGAACGAATTAATGCACGAAACTTAGTTTCGGGGGCTGCTTTATGTAATTCTCTTACACGTTCCCATGGATCTTCCTTGAGATAACGCACAGATACATCAAACTGGATAGGTGCCATCATATCAATGTGATGGAAACCAGCACTGTTCATTGTATCTGCAATGCCCATCATATGTTCAGTACGCATTCGCGTCGCCCATAGGCTCTGGTGTGCATCACGAAAAGTGGTATCGATAATTTTAATTTCGCGTTGACTATTCTTTGGTCGCCCCCCTTCGCCAAAAATTGAAGCAATGCTCTTATTTTCTTTATTAGACATTAGTGTAACTCCTTACAGTATATAAAAGCTTTTGTAGGCCCTAACAAAGCCCTTTAGTGCCTACGAGAATGTGTTTAGAGGCGTAGTTCGTCAAGAGAATTACAGTTCGTATTGCGAACTATTTTTTAAAGTATTGTTTTAAAAGAATTTTTATCAACAAACTTGATACCAAAGTATAATAAAAAACATCGGTATTGGTTCTTTAAGAACATTGATTAGATTACTAAGCCTCAATTTACCGCAGTTATGGATTGACGGGTGCGCATTCTTTCCATACTTTATTGTTCGTATATTGAATCAATATTCGCATTGCGAACAGCACTATAAATTTTGTTGAGGCACCCATCATGTCCGAGTTTCTCAGCTTGCATGACGCGGTAGCGCGCTACGTCCAAGACGGCGCCACCGTGGCCATGGAAGGCTTTACCCACCTGATACCGTTTGCCGCCGGTCACGAAGTGATCCGGCAAAAAAAGCGTGATCTGACGCTGATCCGCATGACCCCCGATATCATCTACGATCAAATGATTGGCGCAGGCTGCGCTAAAAAGGTGATCTTCTCCTGGGGTGGCAACCCCGGTGTGGGATCGCTACACCGTCTGCGTGATGCGGTTGAGAAAGGCTGGCCGTGCAAGATCGAGATTCTTGAACACAGCCATGCCGCCATGGCCTGCGCCTTTGAAGCCGGTGCGGCAGGTTTACCGCTCGCCGTTTTTCGCGGCTACATCGGCAGCGAGCTGCCCAGCGTCAACGACCAAATCAAATTCATCGAGTGCCCGTTTACCGGTGAGCGCTTGGCGGCCGTGCCGTCAGTGCGCCCGGATGTCTCGATCATCCACGCACAGCGGGCGGATCGTCAGGGCAATGTGCTGGTGGAAGGTATCGTCGGCGTTCAGAAAGAGGCCGTGCTTGCGGCCAAGCACAGTATTGTCACGGTGGAAGAGATCGTCGATGACTTGGGGGCTACTCCCAATGCCTGTGTGATTCCAAGCTGGGCGATCAGCGCCATTGCGGTAGCCGAGAAAGGTGCGCTGCCCTCGTACACCCACGGCTATTACGGTCGCAGCAACCGCTTCTATAAAGAGTGGGATGCCATCGCTCGCGATCGCGACACCTTCACCCAGTGGCTCGACAACAACGTTTTTAATGCCGCCGATAACGTGGGAGGCCAAGCCTAATGAGTCTGGAATACACCTCTTCTGAAATGATGTCGGTGACCGCCGCGCGGGCGCTGGAAAATGGCATGACCTGCTTTGTGGGTATCGGGCTGCCCTCGGAAGCCGCCAACCTGGCACGGCTGACGCACGCCCCCGATGTAGTGCTGATTTACGAGTCCGGCACGCTGCAGACCAAGCCCGATATTCTGCCGTTATCTATTGGGGATGGTGAGCTGTGCGAATCGGCGCTCACCACCGTGGCGGTGCCGGAGATGTTCCGCTACTGGCTCCAGGGCGGCAAAGTCGACGTGGGCTTTTTAGGTACCGCGCAAATCGACCGCTTTGCTAACCTTAACACCACGCTTATCGGCGATTACAAAGCGCCCAAGGTTCGCCTGCCGGGTGGCGGCGGTGCGCCGGAAATCGCCACCAACGCCGGTGAAGTGTTTATCACTTTGAAGCACTCCAAGCGTGCCTTTGTGAAAGATGTCGACTTCGTCACCACCCTTGGCTTTGGCCGCGACGGGAAAGGGCGCGACAACGTGCCCAATATCGGCAAGGGCCCCACCCGCGTGATTACCGACCTGTGCGTGATGAAGCCCGACCCGGGCAGCAAAGAGCTGGTCGTGGTGTCACTGCACCCCGGTGTGAGTCGCGAGGAAGTGATTGAGGCTACCGGCTGGGAAGTGCGCTTTGCCGAGCAGCTTGAAAGCACACCTGAACCCAGTGCGAATGAGCTTGAAATTCTTCGTGAGCTCAAAGCGCGCACCGAGCGGGCCCACGCGGACGCATAAAGGATCTATTTATGAGCGATGTTGTTATGCAAGACGTCTTTCTATGTCATCCCCGTCGCACCGCCGTGGGACGTTTTGGTGGCACTCTGGCCAGCGTACGCCCGGATGATTTCGCCGCGACGATTTTTAAAGCCGTACTGGCGGAAGCGCCGGATCTCGACCCTGCTGCCATTGAAGAAGTCTTTATGGGCTGCGCCAACCAGGCCGGTGAAGATAACCGCAATGTGGCGCGTATGTCGTCGCTGCTGGCGGGCATTCCTACCTCAGTGCCCGGCACGACCATGAACCGCCTTTGCGGCTCGGGTATGGACGCGGTGGGTACCGCGTTTCGCGCCATTAAAGCCGGTGAAATGGAGCTGGCGTTGGCAGGTGGTGTGGAGTCCATGTCTCGCGCGCCCTATGTAATGGGCAAGGCCGATAGCGCTTTCGCCCGCAGTCAAAAGCTTGAAGACACCACCATTGGCTGGCGCTTGGTCAACCCGCTGATGAAGAAAGCTTTTGGCATCGACTCCATGCCGGAAACGGCGGAAAACGTCGCCGAGCAGTTCAATATCTCCCGGGAAGATCAGGACGCTTTTGCCCTGCGCTCCCAGCAAAAAGCCGCTGCCGCTCAAAAAGCGGGGCGTTTTGCCCAAGAGATCACGGCCATCGAGATCCCGCGCCGTAAGCAAGAGCCGCTGATTTTTGACCAGGACGAGCACCTGCGTGAAACCACGCTGGAGAAGCTCGCGGGCCTACTCACGCCTTTCCGTGAGGGCGGCAGTGTAACCGCAGGCAATGCTTCTGGTGTCAACGACGGCGCAGCCGCCATGCTGGTGGCCAGTGAATCAGCCGTCAAACAGCACGGCCTGAAGCCGATGGCGAAAATCATCGGCATGGCCACGGCTGGCGTTGAGCCGCGCATCATGGGCTATGGGCCGGTACCGGCAGTGCAGAAACTACTCAAGCGCACTGGTATCGCCATGGATGATATCGATGTATTTGAGTTTAACGAAGCGTTCGCCGCCCAGGCGTTAGCGTGTATGCGCGACCTCGGCCTGGCCGATGACGACCCGCGCGTCAACCCGAACGGCGGTGCAATTGCCCTGGGGCATCCGCTGGGCATGTCCGGTGCCCGCCTGTTGCTGACCGCCGCCCATGAGTTGCAGAACAGCGGTAAGCGCTACGCACTGTGTACCATGTGCGTTGGCGTAGGGCAGGGTATCGCCACGCTGATCGAACGGGTTTAACGGAGGCAGACATGGCTTTTCATACCATCAACGGTCGCAGTGTGGCTTACCGCCTGCTCGGTGCAGAGGTGAATCCACTTATCATTCTGGCGCACCCTTTGGGCATGAGCCAAGCGGTATGGGATGACGTGATTCCCGCGCTGCTGCCCCGCTACCGGGTGCTGACCTGGGATCTTCCCGGCCACGGTGCCAGCCAGGCGGTCAGCGGAGAGCAGATCACGCCCGCTGATTTAGCCGCTGAGGCTCTGGCATTGGCAGAACTGGCGGGCGCTGAGCGCTTTCACTTTGCCGGTACGTCCATTGGCGGTGTCGTCGGCCAGCAGTTGATTGCTGCACATAGCGACCGCCTGCTCTCCACTACGCTGACCAACACCGGCGCAGTGATCGGCAATCCGGATCTATGGAACACCCGCGCAGGCCGCGTGCGCCAGGAAGGCCTGGTGGCGATGTCTGAAGAGATTGTGCCACGCTGGTTTGCACCAAAAGCGTTTGAGGCCAGCCCCGCGCTGAAAGCAGGCTGGTGCGTGCAAATGGGCCGTGGCGATGATGAGTCCTACGCTCAGCTGTGCGAAATGCTTGGCCGCGATACATTCACTGGAAAGCTCTCAGGTAAGAGCACCCTTCATAAGGTCAGGGTACAGCTGTTTGGCGGCAGTGAAGATATGGCCACGCCGCCTGCAACGTTGGAAGCCCTCACTGCGGAGCTCGATGGCGCTCCGCTGGAGATTTTTGACGGTGTGGGCCATGTGCCTGCGGTAGAAGCCCCTACGCTGTTCGCGCAAAAGCTCCTTGCCGTGATGGCAACGGATCTGGGCGATGTGGCCAACCACGGCGTGGCGTACGCCACTGGTCTTGAGACCCGCAAGCAGGTATTGGGAGAAGAGCATGTGGCGCGCTCGACCGCCAACGCCAATAGCCTGGATGCCCCCTTCCAGCAGATGATTACCCGTCTGGCCTGGGGTGAACTGTGGAGCAACGACGACTTAACCCGTCGCGAGCGCAGCATGATCACCACTGGCATTCTCGCCGCGCTCGGGCGCGAAGAGCTAACGCTGCACTTGAAAACCGCCAAGCGTATTGGCCTGACGGAGGCCGAGCTGCGCCAAGTGCTGATGCACGTGGCGATTTACGGCGGCGTTCCAGCGGCCAATCACGCCTTTGCTCTTGCCAAAGAGCTGGGCTGGGGCGAGTAGCGAATCAAAATAATTGATGAGAGGTAAAGGGCGATGACCCACGACAATAAACGCTTTGTGGCCCGTGACCGCAACTGGCATCCGCCTGCCTACGCGCCGGGTTATAAAACCTCGGTGGCGCGCTCGCCCCAGCAGGCGCTGGTGAGCATGCAGCAACCGACTGTTTCAGAACTGACCGGCCCGGACTTCAGCCACCTGCGCATGGGGCCCCACGATAACGACCTGCTGCTTAACTTTCGCCAGGAACCGAGCCAGGGCGGGCTGCCCCAGGGCGAGCGGATTCTCATGTTCGGCCGAGTGGTCGATCAATTCGGCAAGCCAATACCGCATACCCTGGTGGAAATGTGGCAGGCCAATGCAGGCGGCCGTTATCGCCATAAAAACGATAAGTATCTGGCACCGTTAGATCCTAACTTTGGCGGTGTGGGGCGCTGCTTGACCGATGAGCAGGGGATGTACCGCTTCCGTACCATCAAGCCCGGCCCCTACCCCTGGCCCAACGATATGAACAGCTGGCGGCCCGCGCATATTCACGTCTCAGTCACTGGGCCTTCGATCTCCACCCGACTGATCACTCAGATGTACTTTGAGGGCGACCCGCTGATTCCTCTCTGTCCCATCGTGCACACGCTGAAAGACCCGCTCGCGGTTGAGACGATGATTGGTCGACTCGATATGGCCCACAGCAAGCCGATGGATTGCCTTGCCTATCGCTTTGATGTGGTGGTACGCGGTGAGCTGCAGACCTACTTTGAAAACCAATAAGGGTGGGGATATCTCATGAATCAGCCTAACAGCCAGCCGACCAGCGACCTGATGCTGCGTGAAACCGCCTCGCAAACCGCTGGCCCCTACGTGCACATTGGTCTTGCTCTCGCTGCGGCGGGCAACCCAGTGCGGGATGAAGAGATCTGGAACGAGATGGCCAAGCCCGATGCCGAGGGTGAGCATATCGAAGTTGTCGGCATTGTCATCGACGGCAACGGCGACTTAGTACGCGATGCCTTTTTAGAAGCATGGCAGGCCGATGCTAACGGTGACTACCAATCCGATTACGACCTCAGCAAACCGTTCAATAGCTTCGGGCGCACCGCGACGACGTTCGATCACGGCAGCGAGTGGTCGCTGACGACCATCAAGCCCGGCGCGGTAAAGCATCCCAGCGGCCAATTAATGGCACCGCACATTAACCTGACGCTGTTTGCCCGCGGGGTGAATATCCACCTGCAAACGCGGCTTTACTTTGACGATGAAGCGGAAGCGAACGCCCAGTGCCCGGTGCTATCGCGCATCGAATCACCGGCGCGTCGCCAAACCTTGATCGCCAAGCGCGAAGAGGTCGATGGTAAGGTGCGCTACCGGTTGGATATCCGCCTGCAAGGTGAAGGCGAGACGGTGTTTTTCGATTTTTAATCCCGTTGTCTGCAAGTTTGTGAATAAAAACCAAAAGGCGTTGCTTATCCGTAAGCAGCGCTTTTTTTGTTTGGGTTCGACCTTGGTCGGGCATTGATCTTGTAAAAATCCAATTTTTACCTGTCATTGTACCTTTTGGAGACGGCGTGAAAGCAGCAACACTGGTGATGCGAGGCAGGAAGCTTAAAAGACCGGGCGACATAGCCTGAACATAAACGAATGTCGATTAGCCCTACGCCTCATAGTGAATTAATGTGAATACCTAAAGCGAACTACTATTCGCTATACGAACTCACAATAATCCAAAAAGTCCTGGAGGCTCCAATGAAAATGTCCCTATCCCGTTGTGTGTTGGCGGCAGCGATTGCTGGCCTTGCTGTTAGCTCTGCCCAGGCAGAGACGACGCTGCGTATGGCGCACTTTTGGCCTGGCCCTTCAGGCGTTAACCAAGATGTTTTGCAGGCGTGGGCCGATACTATTGAAGAAGAATCCAATGGTGATCTCACCATTCAAATGTTCCCCGCCGGTACCTTAGCCAAACCGGATTCCATTTATGAAGCCGCTGCCAACGGCATCGCCGATATTGGTGCCACGGCACAGGGCTACACCGCTGGCCGCTTCCCGCTGTCGCAAATTGTCGAGCTTCCAGGTGTCGCCTCAACGGCAACCCAAGGGGCGTGTGTGTTGCAAACGCTCTATGACGACGGCCATTTGGATAGCGAATACGAAGATACCCGCCCGCTGTTTATGTTTACCACGGGCCCCGGTGGTATCCACACCATCGACACCGATGTGCAAACCCCTGCTGACCTGGAAGGGCTGCGCATTCGCCGCCCCACTGCCGTAGCGGGTGAGATGCTGGAAAATATGGGTGCAAGCCCGGTGGGCATGCCAGCACCCGATATTTACACCTCTATGCAGCGAGGCGTGATTGATGGCTTAAGCTTTCCTTGGGAAGGTTTAAAAGGTTTCCGCGTTAATGAGCTAGTCAGTTATCACACCGAAGTGCCGTTCTATACGCTGATCTTTGTCGCCACCATGAACCAGCGTGCCTATGACGGCCTGACCCCTGAGCAGCAAGCGGTCATTGATAATAACTCAGGCATGAAATGGGCTGAAAACGCCGGTGCCGTGTTTGACCGCTTAGATGTTGAAGGCAAGCAAGAAGCGGTTGATGCGGGCCATACCATTCGTGAAATCGAAAACCCACTTCAGCATCCTGACTGGCAGGAACCGTTGGAAACGGGCATTGAAAACTACCTGACGCAGTTGGAAGAGCGTGGTTTGAGTCAAGCCCGCGAGGTGTATGAGGCTGCTCTGGCTGCTAGCGAGTCTTGTGGTACCCAAGAGGGGTAAGTTTTCATGCAGTCTAGTCTCTCTTTTCAACAACTCCTCTTTCGGGCCAGCCATTGGCTGGCCCTTGTTTGTCGCCTGGTGGCGGGGGTCGCACTGATCGGGCTGTTGGCGGTGACCATTGCCGATGTCAGTACTCGCTACCTTTCCCGGCTAACGGAAGGCGCCATTGCGTTGCGTGTTTCCGGCAGCGTTGAGTTGGTTAGCTATTTGATGCTGTTCGCGCTATTGGCGGCGATGGCCGCTAATGTCGAGAAAAGCCAAGTGGTGGTTGAAGCATTTTCGCACCGTTTACCCCAGTCGATAAAAAATCGTATCCAAGGTCTTTTTTTGCTTGGCTTTACGGCGCTGGGGCTGATCCTATTTGTGGGTTTGTTAGATTCTGCTGCTGCTGCCACGCAGTACGGAGAAATCACCCAAGACCTGCGCTTACCCATGGGCCCAATTTTCCAATTGGCAGCAGTGCTCAGCTTACTGCTTGGATTGCGGAGCTTTATTCATGCGCTGTTGGGCATGATCTATGCCACAGGTGAGGAGGCGCCTCATGGAGAGTGAAGCGATTGGCGCCATCGGGCTAGGGCTTTTATTGGTATTGATGATTCTGCGTGTGCCAGTTGCCCTCACGATGTTGATTGTAGGGGTGGTGGGGTTTGCGCAGATCATTAGTTGGGACGCGGCTGTCGCGCAATTAAAAACGGTGCCGGTGGAAGTGCTCTCGAACTACAGCTTCAGCGCAGTACCCATGTTTATCTTAATGGGCGTGCTGGCGGCCCATTCGGGCATGGCCGGTAAGCTGTTTGATTCAACGCGGGTCATTTGTGGTGGCTGGAAGGGCGGCCTGGCGATTGCAGCGGTGGGCTCATGCGGTATCTTCTCGGCGATTTCCGGTTCCTCATTGGCAACAGCCAGTACCATGACCCGGGTAGCGTTGCCGGAGATGGAGCGCTATGGCTACAACCGTGGCTTGGCCACCGGGGCGCTTGCTGCAGGCGGCACGCTGGGTATTATGATTCCACCCAGTATTGCGCTTCTTATCTACGCCATTCTAACTGAGCAGTCCGTGGGCGATATGTTCATGGCAGGCCTGATCCCTGGCCTCTTGGGGCTAGTGATGTACTCCCTTACCGTTACCTTGGTGATGTGGCTGCGGCCCTCCCTTGCGGTGGCCGGTGAGCCTACGGCTTGGAAAGAAAAACTTCTCTCTCTTACCGGGTTGGTTCCCTTTTTTGGCGTTTTCCTGGTGATGATTCTAGGTATCTATTTTGGCGCCTTTACACCGACGGAAGGCGCTAGTGTCGGGGCGTTCGCCACGCTGCTTTATGCCCTGGTAAAAGGAATGCGCGGTGCGCAGCTATGGGCCAGCGTACAAGAGACATTAGCGCTCTCTGCGGTGGTGTTCTTTATGCTGGTGGGGGCTGAGACGCTAGGTTACTTCATCTCGGTGTCGCGTATTTCATTTTCCATTACTGACATGCTCTACGGCATGGATCTCACGCCCATCGTCGTGGTGCTGTGCATCTTGGCGCTCTACTTTGTGTTGGGTATGTTTATGGACTCTATCGCCATGTTGGTGATCACCGTGCCGGTGGTTTATCCGATTATTCAGGCGATGGGTATCGACCCGGTATGGTTCGGTATTTTGACCGTACTGACCGTTGAGCTGGGGCTAATGACACCGCCGGTGGGGATGAATGTGTTCGTTATAAAAGCAATGGCACCGCATGTTGGGCTAGGTGAGATTTTTAAAGGGGTCGCGCCGTTCGTGGTCTCTGACTTACTACGCCTGGCGTTGCTCATCGCTTTCCCCATCTTGAGTACGATGTTTCTGCTGTAGGCTTTATTACTACAAGTTTACTACAAGGAGTTAAGGCCATGTTCACCACTCAGCTATTGTCGGCGGGCCAATCAACCGCTGCTGAGCAAACTGCCACCTTTACCCGCGCGAACCCATTAAGCGGTGAAGTGGTCACCACCGCTGCGGCGGCAAGTGTCGGTGATGCGAACACGGCAGCGGACGCCGCAGGCAGGGCGTTTGAAGCATGGTCAAAAACAGGCCCAGGGGAGCGGCGCGCCAAACTGCTTAAAGCGGCTGAGCTAATGGAAGCACGTCAGGGTGATTTCATCGATCGAATGGTGGAAGAGACCGGTGCCACGCTAGGCTGGGCAGGGTTTAACGTTACAGTGGCGGCCGATGTATTGCGTGAAGCAGCGGCGTTAACGACGCAAATCCAGGGCGATATCATCCCCTCGAACGTGCCTGGTAGTATGGCGATGGGCGTGCGTGTTCCCTGTGGCGTTGTGGTTGGCATCGCACCCTGGAATGCGCCGATTATTCTGGGTACGCGAGCCATCGCCACGCCCTTGGCCTGCGGCAATAGCGTTATTTTGAAAGCTTCCGAGCAGTGCCCAGCGACGCACCATTTGATTGGTGAAGTGCTGCAGGCCGCTGGCTTTGGCGATGGTGTCGTCAATGTGATTACCAACGCACCGGATAACGCCGCTGATGTCGTAAGCGCGTTGATTGCCCACCCTGCGGTACGCCGGATTAACTTCACCGGCTCCACCGGTGTAGGCAAAATTATTGCCGAGCAAGCGGCCAAACACTTAAAGCCTGTGCTGCTTGAGTTGGGTGGCAAGGCGCCGTTCTTGGTATTGGATGATGCGGATATCGATGCCGCCGTGGACGCGGCGATTTTTGGCGCGTTCTTTAACCAAGGCCAGATCTGCATGTCCACCGAGCGGGTGATTGTCGATAACCAAGTGGCGAATACTTTTGTAGAAAAATTTGCCGCCCGTGCTCAGGCGCTAAAAGCAGGCGACCCGCGTGATGAAAGCAACGCGCTCGGCACGTTAATCAATGCACAGTCAGGTGAAAAACTAAATAGCCTCATCGATGACGCAGTGACTCAAGGCGCCCGCTTAGCCGCGGGTGGCAAAGCCGAGGGCGTAGTAATGCAGGCTACGGTCATTGATGGCGTGACCAGTGCTATGCGGCTGTATAGCGAAGAGTCGTTTGGCCCGGTGGTGGCGGTGATTCGCGTTAACGGTGAAGAAGAGGCAGTGCGCATCGCCAACGATAGCGAGTACGGCCTTTCATCAGCGGTGTTCAGCCGAGATAGTGCACGCGCCATGAGAGTGGCAGGCCGCTTACAAACGGGTATCTGCCATATCAACGCCCCAACCGTACACGATGAACCGCAAATGCCCTTCGGCGGCGTCAAATCCAGCGGCTACGGACGCTTTGGCGGTAAAGCCGGCATCGAAGAGTTCACCGAACTACGCTGGATGACGATGCAGCTGGGGCCGCGGCACTATCCTATTTAGGGTCTGCTAAAGTGAAAGGTTGTTAGGTCATTAAATTATCAGGTGCCATGACCTTAGCCCATGAGTAAGCGCAACACGCGCATAGGTTATAGGCAAAAAGCATTTTGAGCTGGCCCTTTTTGAAAACTGGGCGGTCTTAAAGTGCCCACTTACTTCGCGCCTCTCATTTTTTAGGATTACGTTGACTTAGATGCTGGTGCAAGAACGTACTTACGTATAGTCTAAAGGTAACCGTTCTTAAGGTGCGCGGTGCGTCTGAAGGGAGGGGTGGCGCTATGTTTAATAGGGCTTGTGAGCGTTCCGCAGTATGGTGATGACAAAGGTAGTATAAACAGTGATTGGTGTTATGCTGCTTGTTATTAATTTTAATTTTTTGAGTGCGATCTGGCTTGGTTGAATGTGCGTATGGAAAGTCTAAACATATTGGCTTTTAGGATGTTGCTGCATTCAATATTAACATTTTAAAAGAGAGTCGATATATGGAACCATTAGAAATAATGAAATACAAATATTTGAAAGCGAGTTTTGGAGATACTCCAACTTATACTTTCACGATGAAGGTTAGAGATGTGGTTTCTATATATTATGTGGCAGTAAGAGGGGTAGATAAAGAAGATGGCGCGGTACAGCGTGTTTTAAATAAAAGGCGAATTAACGATATTAAAGAATTTATTTTGGGTGGTCATACATTCTTTAACTCATTTATTCTAAATTGGACTGATAAAAATTTTGAGCCAGTAGTTGAAGATGAAATAATCTCGTTGCCAATTTCAGCCTCTAGCGCTCAAGTGATTGATGGTCAACATAGGATTGCTGGATTTGAAGCAGCAATAGCAGAAGATGATAATGTTGGTGATAGAGATATTATCATCACGTTATGCATGCATCTTACTACGCAAAAAGCAGCTGAAATATTTCTCAATATTAACGCTGAGCAAAAGCCCGTACCTAAAAGCCTCATGTATGACTTATTTGGTGAGGTGATTGATGACGAGACTCACGCGGTAAATAGGTCAACAGATATAGCTAGATATTTGAACGATGATCCTGATTCTCCTCTTTATAAGTTGATAAAGTTTCCTGGCTCCCCTAGGGGCGTCGGAAGTATTGAGCTTTCAACATTTGTAGCTTCGATAAAGGAGCATTTGAAGCCAGGAGGTACATTTAGCTTATACAAACTCACCACATTGGATCATCAGAAGGTAGTAATAACTAATTTTTTTAAAAGCATAAGAGAATTCTATGCTAAACACAAAATATGGTCTTCTAAAGCCAAGAACCCATTCTTGAAAGCAGCTGGCTTTAACGGCTCAATCGACTTTCTTACGTCCTCACTCATTCAGCGATGTGCTGAAAAAAGCTCCTTCTCAGTCGATACTATGAGTAAAATAATTTCATTTGAGTCCGAAGATATATTAATTTGGGATGATTTAAAAGGTTTAGATGGTAAAACGAGTAGGAAAAAAGTAAAAGATGCTTTAGAAGCGAATCTTTTAAAATCACTACCGGCACAAGATCAATATGAGTTTTAATAGATATAGGGTTCAGTCTGCCGTAGAGCTAGATATTGGATGCAATGATTTGACTAAATGGAAATCATATCTTCATAAGTTCAAAGATTACGAAGTAACGACAACAAGGCGTGAAAAATTGCGCGTTGAATTAAAGAAAGATGCTGCTGATCTTTATTTTAAAGCGATTTTTAGTCTTTTAGATGCTATCAATGGCCTATATCATGGGCGACATTCATGGGCAGTGATAAAGGTATATTATTCTGTTTTTTTCTTACTTAGATGTTCGTTAGCTACAAAGAATGTAGCTTTTTTAAAAAACAATGGAATATATACCTTAAATTTAGAGGAAGGAGAAAAGCCTCAACGACGAGATCAAGGTACCCATTTGGGCGAGAGAGTAAGCGGCGATCATAAAACAACGACAGTTACTTTTATGTCAGTGTTTTCAGATACAGATATTTTGCTAACAAATACTGTTAATGGTAAAAATGTTTATGATTGGCTGATGGAGCTTCGAAATCAAGTCAACTATCGAGAGAGAGTTTACAGAGCCTAGTAATAAATATTTCTTCCCTAGTCTTTTCAATAAGTCGAAATTAAAAGAGCAAGTTGAAATATATATTAATGATGACATGTATGTATATTGTTTTGATGAAGATCATTGCGCGTTAGCAATTCCACTAAAGCTCGCCACTATTGTAAGACAGCAACTGTTTGAATTTATTGACTTTGAGCCTATAGAGTCAGAAAAAAAATCTGAAATAGAAAAGCTTATTTCTGAAACAAAATTAGCGCAGTCAAAGGCTTTCAAAAACCTCTACGATTTTGGAAGGAGCTAACAAATGGGTCATTGGGGACTAATTCTTGGCTAGCACTCCAAACTAGCCAATTATGCCAACTTTGTGGCTGTAGAAACTCTCAAAACATAATAGAAAATAGGCTCTAGTCTCTGCTCAATCAGCTCAGGCATAAGCAATAGCGTAACAACACCAGCGGCTACACTACGCATTTAAGTAAGCCAGACTGGATGACGGAGAGCAGCGATGGCACTGTCCACGTCAAATATACAGTATATATAAGAAAAACCACTGGCGTATGTCTGAGCATGTCCGTGTGAATGAAAGTATCATTATGCGTATAAACGGCTTAGTACTTAATACTTAGTACTTAGTACTTAGTACTTAGTACTTAGTACTTATGACTATGCTTGCTGCCGAGCCGAAAATCCCTTGGTGAAAGCGCTGTATTGCGCTTAAAAAAACGCGTGAAGTAAGCCGGTTCAGAGAAGCCTAAGCTGTCAGAGACTTGGCCAATGGTCATATTGGTATAGGTGAGCTGGCGCTTGGCTTCTAGCAGTAGGCGCTCATGCAGCAATTGCAGGGCGCTGCGACCAGCGATTTGGCGGCACAGCATATTCAAGTGTGCGCTACTCACCCCTAACTGCTCGGCTAACGCTTCAATGCTGGGCTGCTCGCGATAGTGCGCTTCGACCAGCGCTTGATAGTGTTCTATATGCTGTCGGCCTTTATCGCTTTGGCGTCACCGGCCAATATCTCGATGAGCATATACAGCGTTCACTCGAGTGGGCGCAGCAGGAAGAGGGCGTTGAAGTAATAGCGCTTGACGATGATGAGGCTAGCCGCTGGGATGGCCAGCTCGCTCCGGTCAATGAAACTATCCTGTCGGATGCAGAGCAGCAAGGCCTACCTGCGTATGCCTTTGCAGAACGAATGCAGGAGCTGATCGAGGAGTATCGTACCGAGGCTGAATAAAAAGAGCAGAGGCGATACTAAGTTCAGGGTCAGACGTTGGCCAATTCGTTACCAGTAGTATGTTCGTGATTTGACTGCAGTGTTTGCACGGGGGTCACCCCATAGACCTCCTTGTACTGTGCGGAGAAGTGGCCAGGGCTGTTGATGCCATGTTGCATGATGACGTCGGTGACGCGATGACCGCGAGGGGCATCAAGCAGCGCCTGGTGCACACTCTTCATGCGTTGCTGAGTAAAATAGGCTTTGGGTGAGAGCCCGATAAATTGCTGAAAGCCGTACTGCAGCGTGCGCTTTGATACCCCCACCATCGAGGCCATAGTATCGAGCTCGATACCCTGCTTGAGGTTCTGGTCTATATGGGTTTTGGCGCTTTTTACATAGTGTGGGAGAGGAGAAGGATTACCACTCAAGCGCTGACTATAGTTGTTCATGAACAGCTCCAGCAGGCTGTCATATAAGTACTCTTCCATCAGCTTGATTTGCTGTCGCGGGGCATTTTGCTGGTGAAGAGAGTCGGTGAGACGAGCAAAATACTTGATGGTATCCAGCAGAAAAACCGTGCCGGGATAGTGTTCGGGAAAGTAGTGGTCAAAGATGATCGGAAGATCAATGCGTTGATCGAGCCGACACGACAAGCGTTGCTCCAAATGATGGCGCGGTACTCGAACGATGATGTTATGGCAGTTCGGAGAGGTTTGAATGAGGGCGCGTTGACAGGGGGAGGTGACGGTAACACCTCCCTGAATCATACTGACCTGACGGTCAGCGTATACGATGGTTCCCTGGCCTTCGAGAGTGATACGAAACAGGTAAACGTTCGATTCTTCGACAGGGTCAATTTCGACATTGGCACCATACTGCAGTTCGATAATAGCCAATTGGTCGAAGCTGACCGCACTTAAGCGTGAGGCAAGTCGCGGGCCGTCAAATAAACGCATGCGATGTGGGCACAGGTAGTGGGTAACATGCTCACGAATGATCTCTTGTGAATCGGTGCGCAGAATAGCGTGCTTCTGCAGCAGAAACGGTGTTGTACCCATGGTTCACCTCAACAATGCACCAAGTAGGTGATGGTTTTGGGGTGTGAAGCCGAGGCAATATCGGCTGGGCCAGTAGATGGCACGCGCTATCCTTAGAGGCTCCAGGCGCTTACACTTGAATGGATATATGCTAGAATAATCCACTATTTTTTTGGATGGCGTGCTTCTTATGGTCGACAAGGATGAATTATCGTCTTCCTTTTTTCCTCTTGCCGATGAGTTTCGCTCGCGTGATTTTCCTTTTTATTGGGTCGCGAGGCTGAATGCTAAATACAGCGCTGATGTCGATACACTACTGAAACCACAAGGGCTCAGTTCGTCTAAGTGGCGCATTCTCATGATCCTACATGAACATGGGCGCCTTAGCATGTCGGATATATCAGTACACGCTGTTGCAAAATTGTCAACTATCACCAAAATTGTATATCGAATGCAAGAGTCGGGTTTGCTCAAAACAGAAGCCAGCCCGCAGGATGGTCGCGTCACTGAAGTAGAGCTTACCGAGGCGGGTGAGGCAAAGCTGGATATTGCTCGGCAAGTTACTAGCCGTCTGGTGGAAAAAGCCTTTGCCGATTTCAGTAAACAGGACATTGTTTATATCAATCAGTGCTTAAGTAGGATGTTTCATAACCTAAACGCGCTTTAGGGTCTTGAGGGACGCTGAAATGACTACCACCGCGGCAAAGTGCTTACATTTGCCCTATGGGCTATCTAATGGCCCTGCCTTATTCTGAACGACTCCTTTTGTGCAAACTTCCGCTATGCGCTTGTGCTTAAGCGACACGCGGGTAGTGAAATTGCCACGCTTGTGCAGTAGCCCATCCATTAGTCGTAAACTATACGTGTAATTAAGCAGGATATTCCCTATCCCTTGTGAAAATTACGAATAGGTGAAGCACGGAAATAGTTGCTATTTTATAGTTAATTAACTGATTTTGTTGGATATGTGGGTTTTTCTGTATCCATGTCAATTTGCTCAATTAGGTATACAAATCAACCTGAGAGGTATTGGCGACTCGGCCCATCAGTCGTAACACTCACCTGCACCGTTATTGCTATGCAGGTAAAATGATCATGTCGCATACCACAGGGGCCGTTGAACAAGCGCCCTACGCTGAAGCCTCTGCTTTCAAGCCAATCTCACTTGTAATGGGTATCGTCATTGGCTTGGGTGTTTTCTTCCTTTTGCCTGAAACGCTGGCCTTCAACGCTCGTCTAGTGGCGGGTATTGCCATGCTGATGGCCACCTGGTGGATGACCGAGGCGATACCCATTCCTGCCACGTCGCTGTTGCCGCTTGTACTGTTCCCTTTTTTCGATATTGCCTCGGTCGGTGAGACCGCCTCGCCCTATGCTCACAGCATTGTCTTTCTAGTATTGGGTGGCGTACTGCTGGGCTTGGCAACGCAACGCTGGAATTTACACCGCCGCTTCGCGCTACTGACGGTGCTCACCGTGGGTACTAAGCCGGCTCAAATCGTCTTCGGTTTGATGTTCGCTAGCTGGTTTATCACCATGTGGGTCAGCAATACCGCCACCGCAGTGATCATGGTGCCCATTGGAGGCTCGATCATTGCGCTAGTGAAGTCACTGGGTAACGGTGATGACACGCCCAAGTTTTCTGCCTCTGTGCTACTGGGCATTGCCTATGCCATCACCATTGGCTCCATGGCCACATTGATCGGCCAGCCGCCGATGGCGCTAATGCGGGCCTACATGGAAGACACTCACGGTCTTAGCATTGGCTTTGGCCACTGGATGCTGGTGGGTGTGCCGTTCTCATTCACCATGCTAATGCTGGCTTGGTTTGTGCTTAACAAACTGGTGTTCCGCTCGGAAGTCGAGAGCATCCAGGGTGGCCGGGCGATGATCGAGGCAGAGCTCAAGGGGATGGGCCGACTATCGCCTGAAGAGTCACGTGTATTGATGGTCTTTGCCGGGGCAGTGTTCTGCTGGGTATTCCTGCCTTTAATCGCGAGAATTCCTGTAGTGCAGAGCGCGCTGCCTTGGTTGGGTAACATCAACGATACTAGTGTGGCGATTCTCTCGGCGATTCTGATGTTTGTGATTCCTGCCTCTAATGGAAAAGGGGCGTTGCTGGCGTGGTCGGCTACCCGTGACGTGCCCTGGGGGGTACTGATTTTGTTTGGCGGTGGCCTAACACTCTCAGCCCAGTTCACCGCCACTGGCTTGAGTGCGTGGGTTGGCGAGAGCGTCTCGGGATTATCGGGGTTACCTCCGATTCTGATCCTAGCCATCACGGCTATCGTCATTATCCTATTGACCGAGCTAACCAGTAACACGGCGACGGCGGCTGCCTTCTTCCCGATTATGGGATCTATTGCCGTGGGACTGGGTATCGAACCTTTTCTGATGACCATCGTGGTTACCTTTGCCGTGAGCTGCGCCTTTATGTTGCCCGTGGCGACACCTTCAAATGCAGTGGCTTTCGCAACGGGGGATCTTCCAATCAAGAGCATGATCCGAGCAGGTATCTGGCTCAACGTCATCGGTTTGCTGGTGATTATGGTCGCGCTCTACACCATTGTCCCTTTGGTATTCGATGTCTCTTTCTAAAATGTGGTTGTCAACGTCATTGGCAGCGATTCGGATTTGACGCTGGTAAAGATTCGCTCTATTTTGTTCGTAATAAAAATTAGTGTTCGCAATGTGAACAAGGAGAGGTTTCCATGTCTCAGCCCTGTATTATTTGTGTCGCTATCACCGGCAGCCTGCCGCGCAAAGAGAACAATCCTGCCGTGCCGATTACGGTTGAAGAGCAAATTGAAAGTACTCAGGCGGCGTTCGAGGCGGGAGCTACCATTGCTCATTGCCACGTGCGTAATGATGACCAAGCGCCTTCATCTGACCCGGAGAAGTTTGGTCGCCTAATGGAAGGGCTTAAGAAGCACTGCCCAGGCATGATTATTCAGCTCTCAACCGGCGGGCGCTCCGGCGCCGGTGAGGCGCGCGGCGGCATGCTGTCGCTCAAGCCTGATATGGCCAGCCTCTCGGTGGGCTCCAATAACTTCCCCAATCGTGTGTACGAGAATCCGCCCCAGTTGGTGGAGTGGCTTGCCGATGAGATGCTCACGTATGGCATTAAGCCTGAAATCGAAGCGTTTGATCTATCGCATATCCATCAGGCGGTTGCACTCTCCAAGCAGGGAAAGCTGAAAGCACCGCTCTATGTGCAGTTTGTCATGGGCGTTAAGAATTCGATGCCAGCGGATAAGCCGACTTTTGATTTCTATATCGAGACACTCAAGCGGCTAGCGCCGGATGCACAGTGGTGTGGCGCAGGCATCGGCGCCAATCAATACGTACTTAACGAGTGGTCGATTGCTGCTGGTGGTCATACTCGGACGGGGCTTGAGGATAATGTTCGCCTGAATAGTAATACCCTGGCGCCCTCCAACGCCGCGCTGGTCGAGCGCACCGTAGTCCTATGCGAAAGGTATGAGCGCCCAGTGGCTACTTGGCAGCAGGCGCGTGAGATGCTTGGGTTGAACAATGTGTAAAAATGTTAGCTGCTACCCAATGGTGGGTGAAGGAACATACTCAATCACCATCGGATTGTTGTGCAGTCGTCTTTAAGGTGTCAGAGAGGGCTACTTACTTCGCGATATGTCAGTAGTCACAGGTAATTTTTCATAAAGCAGCCAGTATTATCCTTTTGTCGTAAATGTATTTTGTAGCGCGATGTGGTTGAGAACCCTAGCGGCCGCGGCAAATGGCTGTCGTATCGGGCTAACGGCTGAAGTGCTACGGCATTTCTCATTTCGTTATTTAAGGCATTTATGCTCATTTAGTGATTAGTGGTGCAGCGTTAAGCTGCACCATTTTTTATTGTAGTCATTTGATTTAGTTGAATTTTAATCTATCAGTATTTGAGAAAATATATTTTTAGTTTGTTTTGCACGGTTTAATTTAAGCTACAGCTACATATGAGCGTTAAACAGCAACGCTAATGCTGGGTTGGCGATACCCTTACGGTATGGAAAGGCACTTAAACAATATTGGTTTCTAAAATCAGATGCTACCAAACTGCAGCCTAGCTAATGATTGCCAGACGCTGGAGCCTGCATGTCAACCGTCATCCAACATATTGAGACGCTGCTGGTCGATTTACCGACTATCCGTCCTCACAAACTCTCCATGACCACCATGGCCTGCCAAACCATGGTCATTGTGCGCATGCGCCACTCCGACGGTATCGAAGGGCTCGGCGAAGGCACCACCATTGGTGGCCTGGCCTATGGCCCAGAAAGCCCGGAGAGCATTAAGCGCAATATTGATACCTATCTAGCTCCCTTGCTGATTGGCCAGCCCTCCAACAATGTCCACCAGTTGCGTGCCCGGCTTAACCGTCATGCTCGCGGCAATATGATCGCCAAATCTGCATTAGAAACGGCTCTGTTGGATGCTCAGGGCAAGCGCTTGGGATTGAGCGTCGCCGAGCTGCTGGGCGGCGTACGTCAGGATCACTTGCCCGTACTATGGACGCTAGCCAGTGGTGATACCGCCAAAGATATTGATGAGGCCATGCTGCGTTTAGAACAGCGTCGGCACTGCGACTTCAAGTTAAAAATTGGTGCTAACCCGGTGGATCAGGACGTGCGCCATGTGGCGGCTATCAAGGAAGCGCTGGGTGATCGGGCCAGCGTGCGAGTTGATGTTAATCAGGCGTGGGATGAATCCACCGCCGTTCGCGGTATTCAGGTGCTACAGGATGCTGGCATCGAGTTAATTGAGCAGCCCATTGGCGCTCGTGAACATGCCGGCTTAGTTCGCTTGGCTAACCGCTTCAATGTGCCAATGCTCGCCGATGAGGCGGTGCAAGATGCCCGCGACGGGCTTGATCTTGTGTGCGGCGGCTTCAGTGGTGCCTTTGCGCTGAAGATTGCCAAATCCGGCGGTATTTACGGGGTACTAGAGTTAGCTCACGTCGCCCAAGCGGCTGGCATTGGCTTATATGGCGGCACCCTGCTGGAGGGCACTATCGGTACGGCTGCCTCTCTACATGCCTGGGCAACGCTGCCAGCAATGGCCTGGGGCACGGAAATGTTCGGCCCGCTGCTGCTGCAAGACGACATCGTCGTTTCCCCTCTCAACTACACCGAATTTGGGGTGGAGTTACCGCAAGGGGCTGGGCTCGGCATCACTCTAGATGAAGATAAGTTGGCGCATTACTCACGCAAGTAAACGTCACGTAAGTAAAAGCCGCAGTAAATAAAGCCATCGTTTGTGATCGCCCGCGATGAAAGAGGAGAGCTATATGCTGTTTCAAGTTGAGATGACCGTTAAGTTGCCGCCGGACATGCCTGCCGAGCAGGCAGCCAAGATCAAGGCAACGGAAAAGGCGTATTCCCAAGACCTGCAGCGCCAGGGTAAGTGGCGCCACTTGTGGCGGGTAGCGGGTAGCTACTCGAACGTCAGTATTTTTGACGTGGAAGACAACGCCGAGCTGCAAGAGTTGGTCAGCAATCTGCCGCTCTTCCCCTATATGGAGATCAGCGTCAAACCGCTGTGTCGTCACCCCTCTTCAGTGCGTGATGACGACAGCTAGTTCTCCACATAACACGCCAAATCGTATGACGACAACAACACCCCATAACAAACAGAGGGTTTCACCATGACTGTAAAAATATTCGACACGCCCGAGGTTCAAGACTTCATCAAAACCGTGGCCGGCTTTGATAAAGCCGGTGGCAATGACCGCGCCAAGCAGATCGTCCATCGCCTGGTCAGCGACCTGTTCAAGCTGATCGATGACTTCGATGTCACCGAGGAAGAGTACTGGGCCGGTGTCAACCTGCTCAATGCCCTGGGTAGCCAAACCCAGTTCGGGTTGCTCTCGCCCGGTCTCGGCTTTGACCACTTCCTCGATATGCGTCAAGACGCCATCGATGCCGAAGCCAAGCGCACCGGCGGCACCCCGCGTACCATCGAAGGCCCGCTCTACGTGGCCGGTGCCCCGGAAGCGGAAGGCTTCGCCCGCATGGACGACGGCAGTGATCCCGATGCCGAGGTGATGTGGCTGACCGGTCAGGTGCGCGATGTCGACGGTACCCCGATCCCCGGCGCTAAGGTTGAAATCTGGCACTGCAACTCCAAGGGCGGCTACTCGTTCTTTGATCCCTCCCAGGATGAGTACAACATGCGCCGCACGATCTATGCGGACAGCGAAGGCCGCTACACCGCGCGCAGCATCATTCCCTCCGGCTACGGCGTGCCTGAAGGCGCCCCCACCGATGTGGTGCTCAAGTCCCTGGGCCGTCACGGCGAACGCCCGGCGCATATCCACTACTTCGTCTCCGCACCGGGCCATCAGCACCTGACCACCCAGATCAACCTGGCGGGCGACCCCTACACCTTTGACGACTTCGCCTTCGCGACACGGGAAGAGCTGGTGGTGCCCGCTGAACGGATCGAAGATCCGGCCCAGATCGCCAAGCGCGACCTGGACGGCCCGTTCTCCCATGTGGTGTTTAACGTCGAACTGGCTAAAACCGAAGCCCCTGAGCTGCAAGTGCGTCACGCCCGCCCCCGCGCCAAGGAAGACGAGCAGGATCTCGCCAGCCAGTTGGCGGGTACAGCGAAGGTTTAATAGTCTCGTTAAGTTCCTTTAAATGCCTTAAGGGCTTTAAAGCAGGGCTGCGTTCGGAAGAGATAATGACAAACCCCAAAAGATCCATATTCCACTGAATATCTTAGGTTATGGATAGCGGCCCATGAAGCGATCATCAACAAGCTTGTGTAAAATGGTGGTCGCTTCATCCATGAGAGGGGACGATTTTTCACCTCGGCGACGGCTGCAGACAACAGGTGAGGTAATTGTCTTGTCCGCCAATGCCACATAAGAAATACCGTCTCGTTGTACGCGTTTTACTTCCTCAGGTACCAGCGTAATACCGATGCCGGAGGCGACTAGGCTAAGTGCTGTCTGGACTTCGTTCGCTTCCTGTATGACCTCAACCTTTAAACCTTGTCGGCGGAAAATACCCAGTACCATATCTGCCAAGCTAGGGCGTGGTTTGGCGGGGAAAAGAATGAGTGGATAGCGTGCCAACTCTTCGCTTGTAGGCGTAGTGCCCTCTAGGGGGTGCCCACTAGGAAGGGCTGCAATAAATGGCTCATTGAAGAGTATCTCTTGCTCTACGTCTGGATCATCAATGCGAAGACGTCCAAACCCCATGTCAATACGGCCCGCTTTAAGCGCCTGCACTTGCTGTATGGTCGTAAGCTCTGTCAATGATATTTCTACATTCTTAATGTGACGCAAATCGCGCACCAGCATTGGAATCTGCCCATAAAAGATAGAGGGAACAAAGCCAATGCTAAATAGTGTTCGCTTACTACGTGCCATGTGGCGTGTTGTATCAATGGTGACGTCGACTTTCTCTAAAATTTCTAAAGCACGCTGCTGAAAAAATATACCCGATGGTGTTAAGCGAAGGCCACGCGAGTTTCTTTCAAACAGTTCGACCCCAACTTCCTGCTCAAGCTGTTTCATTTGGCGTGAAAGAGGTGGCTGGGACATATGCAAGCGTTTAGCGGCACAGGTGAGATTAAGCTCTTCAGCGACAACGCAAAAGTACCTCAGGTGGCGTAATTCCATAAGAACTCCAAGGTATGAGTAACTTCTTAACTAATGGTGGCATTTACCTTCGGTGGCTTCCAATCAGGCTGCATTGCTCAAACAACCGGGCAATCTGCTACTAGCTAGGTGAGGTGCTATAACGCTACCAGTATTTACGCACTTGAAAGCTAAATAACGTCTAAGACTTTAGTAATGCAAGGTAGTCACAAGAGGGGGAGAGCTTCCGTGTACACCTATTCGCTGAGCTTTCAGCAACGACTCGTATAGCTTGGTTAGTCGCTGACACATAGTTGCACGAGAAAGGGGCTTCAACGCATTTATAATGCCTAGTATCGAACCGCAAGGAAATTACTTGCCGCCTAACACACCCTAGCCCATGCTTTTGGCAGGACGCTATAACTTAGGGTATTGGTTAAAACGAAACGCTAGGACGTCGACAAAATGACAAAATTCTTCCAGGAATTCAGAGAGTTTGCGGTAAAAGGCAATGTGGTCGATATGGCGGTGGGCATCATCATCGGTGGGGCGTTTACGCTGATTGTGCAGAGCCTGGTGGCGGATGTGATGAACCCGCTGATTGGGTTGCTGGTAGGCGGCGTCGATTTTTCGAACCTGTTTGTGGTGTTACGCCAAGGAGTGGTCGCTGGGCCTTATGCAACGCTTGGGGATGCGCAAGCCGCTGGGGCGGTGACATTGAACGTGGGGCTGTTTATTAATGCGGTCGTCAGCTTTACGATTGTCGCTTTCGTGGTGTTCCTGTTGGTGCGCACCATCAACCGGTTAAAGCGCGAAGAGGCGGTGGCGCCTGCGAGCCCTACAGAGCAGCCTTGCCCGTATTGTTTAATGGTGGTGCCGATCAAAGCCACACGGTGTGGACACTGCACGGCGGCCTTGCCGTCCCCAGAGGCATCGGCTGAACTTTTGTCTCCCCAGCCCACTGAAACGCCGGTTGCCAAGTAATCATCTAACGCAAAAAGGTGCCTGTTCAGGCACCTTTTTGCGTGTTCTAAAGCCGCTTTTTCAATGATAGAAAAACTAGGTTAAGCGCGTTTTTTGGCCGCTTTCGTATCCGGCTTTTGACTATCGCTCGCATCGCTTGGTTGGGGCAGCGAAGGTAGCGATTTGGCCAGCATTTCGACGCTGTGGCGGTAATAGAGTTGGCTTTTGTTATGCTCGCCAAGGCTTGCATAGAGGCGGGCAAGCTCAGCACATACCACGCCATTGGGGCGTTGACGTTGGCTGGCTTCGAAGTACTCCTGCGCTTTTTCCCACTGGCCAACACGCAGCGAGAGACGACCACAGGCGAGCAGCAGTTCAGGATCATTGGGGCGTTCCTGCAGCCACTTCTCAGCTTTCGCCAGTTGGCGTCCTGCGTCCACATTCAGCAGGCCATAGCGTTTCACCAAGCGCGCGTCCCAGTGATGATCCAGCGAGTGGTTGAGCAAACGCTCGGCAATCGGCTCTTCGTTAGCCTGAATCAGCGCTTCAGTGTAGAGCACGATTAGCTCGGTGTTGCCGCGCAGGTAGTCGGGCATGTCGGCCCACAGCCCACGCACTCGCTCAATGTTGGTGGGGTTTTGCGCTTCAAACACGATCAGTTCGCGGTAGGCTTTAAATTCCAGCTGCTCACGCTCTTGCTGGGTAATCAGCTTTTGCGCAGCTAGCCTTGGAATCAAGCGCCGTAGGCCTTCCCAGTCGTTGACGCTCAAATGCACCTGTTTGAGTAGCTTGAGTACCTGCGGGTGGTTCGAGAGCTTTTTATCCAACCGGTTCAGGATCGCCAGCGCCTCTTCCGGCTGCTGACGCTCAATCATCATTTGCGCCTGCATCAAGCCCACCGCGGTATCGGCGCCGTCGGTGGTTAGCTGCGCTTGGTTGAGATGCTCTTGGGATTTCGCGTGATGCCCTTGGTAATGCGCGGCCAGGGCCGCCGAGAGGTAGTTGACCAGCGGTGTGCTAGAGTCGTCAGCGGCATTCACCAAGGTCTTTTCGGCTTTTTTCCAGCGGCCTTCGGTGAGCGCTACCAAACCACGCTGAGTGCGCTGCATGGCGCGGCGGTTGCGAGCACGGCTGTTCCAGGTGCGAAAGCGCCCCATGGGGCGAATAATGCCGCTGAGTAAGCGCAGTACAAAGTGCAGCACGACAAACGCCGCGAACAGCAGGACTAGGCCAAACCAGAAAGAGGTTTGAATAGATGAGTCGCCCACGCGGATCAGCCAGTAACCGGGTACCGACATCATCAGGTGCCCAAAGAGGGCCCCGACGGCAAGCCCGGCGACAATGAGGAGAACGAGCTTTCTCATGCATCACCTCCGCTTTGGCCACGCGTCTCATAGCGGTTCTCGATAAAGCGTGCCAGTTCCTGCTGAGAAGCGCTGATATCCGGCAGCTCCGGTTTAACCTCGGCTTGCTGTAGCTCCTCTAGACGAGTAATAACGCTTTGCGTCTCTTCGCGAGTGGTGTCGTAGTAGTCGTTTAGCAGCTGTAGCGCTTTATCGATACTCGCGTCATAAAGCTCTTTTTCTTCATTGAGCAGGGCTAGCTGAGTCTGCTCCAGTACTAAGCGCAGGCTTTGGCGCAGGTAAGACTCTTGCTCCGGGGTAATCAGTGCTTCCAGGGCTTCGTCGTGGTGGCGAACCACCACCAAGTCTTTGAGCTCTTCACCGAAACGCGCTAACTGGCGCTGGAACGTGCCGGTAGGCGGCTGCTCGATACTCGAAGTTACCGCCTGCTCTTCAATTTCTTGCGAGAGACGCAGTTCAGAAATGCGCTCCTGCTGCGCATTCAGTGCTAGGTAGAGCCCTGTACGGTCAACCTGGGGCACGGCGTCAAGCGCGGCTAGCTCATTGGCAATCGCTTCGCGAACGGGGGTCAGCGCGGGGTTATCCGCATCGACCAAACGTGCATCGGCAGTGCGCAGTAGCGCGGCGGCGCCATCAACGTCGCCTTCTAGCTGCAGGCGTTGGTTGGCTAGGCGTAGTAGATAAGCGGCTTCGGCGTGCAGCCATTCGCGCTCGTCTGTGTCCTGTTCTTGAGAGAGTTGGTCAAGCACTTGGCCTAGCGTCTCGTCGACATCACTACGGTAGCTGTCAAACTCACTGCGCAGCTCATCCATGGTGCTTTGAATTGCTTCATTGCGCTCCGCTTCACCACTGTCTAAACGCGACTCAAGGTCGCTGACCGCCTGTTGCGAAGCACTACCTTCAGCCTGTTGCGCCAGTTCGTCGAGGCGTTGTTGCTGGCTTTCAAGACGCTGCCAGCCTTGCCAAGCAACAAACGCTAAGGCAATGGCTAAGATAAGTACCAGGGCGATGGCGAGACCGCTGCCCTTTTTACCGCTATTCCCGCCGCTATTGTTTCCACCGCTACTATTTCCACGACCACTGTTTCCACCACTAACATTTCCACTACCATGGCCCGCGCTGCCAGCCTTCTCAGTAGCGGGTTTTGAAGCTGTGGAACCTGAAGAAGCGTTAGACGAGGTGTTTGAAGAGCTTGGTGCAGCCGCGCTCGGCGAAGCTGTGCTGCTGCCTTTAGCCGTGCTGGAAATCGTCGTCGGCGTGGCATCCGCAGGTTTTGCCCCCGCCTGTGAAGTGCCGGTCACGGCAGGGTTCTTTTCTGAGGCGCTGTTTGAGGTGCTATCTGAAGAGCTAGTAGCAGTTGAGCCCGTATTCTGGGATCCTTTTCCACGCCGCCGTGAACGACTATTTTTAGCCCCACTATTAGTAGACGGTGTTGCTGAGCTAGACGGGGGAGACTGCGTGCTAGGCTCAGTGGCGTCGGTAGTGGAAGCTGCTTTGTTAGTCGTCGTGGGGACGCCTTGAGAGGCATCGGCGGACGCAGGTTGTACATCGTCCTGATCGTTTACTTGTTTGCTCATCTGTCGCTAGCCCTTAGTAAGTTCCTTGATCGACATCGGCACCCTGTGGGTCGCAGGTCTCCAACGCCGCTATCAACGCAGCTGGCGTTGCTCCGGACGCCACCTTGAGGTTACAAAACCCCAGTATGCCAGCCAGTGTAGCTAAACGGCGACTGGAAACGATTAGCGGTTGGTTCAAGGCCGCCTGATTACACCATTTTGCCAGATGTTCCAGCAGTTCGCTGCTGGTGACGATCAACGCCCGATAATTACCTGAAAAAAGGCGCGCCTGCTGAGCAGGTGCAAGCGCATGCAAGGTGCGCCGATACACGGCAACGCGCGTCACCTTTGCACCCCGCTCGGCAAGCGTTTCAGCGAGCAGGGGCCGACCGCCTTCACCTGCCACCAGTAGAACACGCTGATGCGCTAATTGCTGCAGCGATGCAAGCGCCAGCAGCGCTTCGCTGGTATCTTCGCCCGCGGTGGGCGAAGGCACATGGACGCGGATTCCCAATTGATCGTAAAGCGTACTCGCGGTGGCGCTGCCAACACTATAGTAGTCAATTCCCACCGGTAGCTGGGGCCAGAAGCGATCCAGCGCCTCACTTAAGCAGGTGGCAGCAAAAGGGCTGATGACAATTATCTTATGGTACTGATCAATATCCAGCCAAATTTGCCGCATGGCGGGGTCTTCTGGCAGTGCTTCAAGCTGCATCACATTGAGTGATTCAACGCTTTCGCCCTGGTTGCGCAACGCCGCCGCTAACGCTTCGCCGCGTTCCCCTGGGCGGCAGATCAGTACCGGTTGGCTCATATTTCGCGGCCGTAAACCTCTGCCAAAATATCGCCAGCGCCTTGGTCGAGCAACTCTTCGGCAATGCGAATACCCAGCGCTTCAGGTTCATGCATCGAGCCTCGCCCTTCGGCGCGTAGCACTTCTGTGCCCTCAGGGTTGCCGACCAGGCCGCGCAGCCACAAGGTTTCATTATCCAGGTCCAGCACCGCATGGCCCGCAATAGGCACTTGGCAACCGCCTTCTAAACGCGTATTCATGGCCCGCTCTGCACGCACGCGCGTGGCGGTATCGGCATCATCCAACGGGGCCAGCAGTGCGATGAGTTCCGGGTCATGCAAACGGCACTCGATACCTAACGCGCCTTGGCCGCAGGCGGGCAAGCACACTTCCGGTGGCAGCGCTTGAGCAATGCGCTCATCCAAACCCAAGCGTTTAAGGCCCGAGGTAGCCAGAATGATGGCGTCGAATTCGCCGGCATCTAGCTTGGCCAGCCGCGTTTGCACATTGCCGCGTAGATTAAGAATTTGCAGGTCAGGGCGGGCTTCTCGTATTTGCAGGCCACGGCGTAGGCTGGCTGTACCAATACGCGCCCCTTCTGGAAGCTCATCAATGCTAGAGTAGTGGTTGGATACAAATGCGTCGGTTGGGTCGGCGCCTTCTAGAATGACCGACAAGCCCAGTCCTTCAGGGAAGTGCATCGGCACATCCTTCATGGAGTGAACGGCAATGTCGGCGCGGCCGTCCAGCATGGCGTCTTCCAGCTCTTTGACGAACAAACCCTTACCGCCAATCTTTGAAAGCGGCGTATCAAGAATTTTATCGCCCTTGGTTGAAAGTGCTACAAGCTCGACTTCCAGACCACTGTGCTCCGCCATTAAGCGGTCGCGAACGTACTCAGCCTGCCACATAGCCAGTTGGCTTTTACGCGTGGCAATGCGCAGTTTGGTGATAGATAGCACGTTATTCTCCCTAATACCGCAGACACGGCGAGTCAAACTATGATAAACCTCATCATAAAGCACCGAGCGTCACAGTAAAAATAACGGAGCCAATTATGCTCTCGCAACGTGTCTTTTCATTGCTTAGGAAATCGTATGCCCTCTGTGCTTACTAAAGGTCAGTTAGATCAGTTCTTTCTGCTCTCGCAGGATCTGTTTTGCTGCATCGACTTTCAGGGCACGCTACTTGAGGTTAATCCGGCTTTTGAGTCGCTGTTGGGATATTCAGCCGATGCGTTGGTCGGGCGTCGCTGCGGAGTGGTGGTAGATCCGCAGGATTATCCGGTGATTGAAGCGGCGCTGGTGCACATGCAAAGGGGGGAGATTATTGCCGCCTTTGAAGTCCGCGCCATCTCTGTGTCTGGGGAGGTCCATTGGATTGAAATCACCCCGACTGTCGGGGGCGATGTTATTTATATAATTGCCCGGGTCATTACGCAGCGTAAGTTGGCAGAAGCACAGTTATTGAGTAACCAGCGGTTATTTAAAATAGCCGGTGAAACGGCGCTGATAGGCGGTTGGTACGTGGACATGGCCGTAGGGCTGCCTAACTGGTCGGATGAGATTTGTCGCCTCCATGGTATGGCTCCCGGTTTTCAACCGACCGTTGAACAAGCGATTGGATTTTACGCGCCCTCCTCCCAGCCACGTATCTTGGAAGTCTTTAACGCCTGCTGCCAACAGGGAATGAGTTTTGACGAAGAGCTAGAGGTGATCACTTACCAAGGTAAGCATATCTGGGTGCGTGTCATTGGTAAGGCCGTGCGCGATGAGCGTGGGGAAATCAGTCAGGTGGAGGGCTCGACGCAAGATATTACCGAGCAAAAACAGCTGCGTGAAAATCTAACCCAGCTTGCGCAACGACTCACCATTACGCTTGACAGTATTACCGATGGTTTCTTCACCTTAAATACGGATTGGCGTTTTACCTACGTTAATAGTGAGGCGGAACGCATTTTGAAGCGTCGCAAAGGCGAGCTGCTGGGCCAGCATATTTGGCAGAGCTTT
This sequence comes from Vreelandella maris, assembly GCF_013371085.1. GTDB lineage: Bacteria > Pseudomonadota > Gammaproteobacteria > Pseudomonadales > Halomonadaceae > Vreelandella > Vreelandella maris. The sequence goes on from NZ_JABWCV010000006.1 coordinate 203,633, forward strand.
CCTGATGCAAAAGGCAGCTACTTTGACGACGAATATCAACGTGCGGCTAGCCAACAAACGGCGGTACATTTTGAAGCTTTCAATCCGCGGTTAGAGTTATGGCTGGAAGTGCATGTTTATCCTTCAGCTGAAGGGCTTACCGTCTATTTTCGCGACATTAGCGAGCGCAAAGCGAGTGAGCATCAGCTGAAGCTGCTAGAGCGTAGTGTGGAATCAAGCACCAACGGGGTGATTATTGTCGCTGCCCAAAGCAGCGATCTCCCTATGGTCTACGTCAATGCCGCCTTTGAGCGCATAACCGGTTATTCGCGCAGTGAGGCGCTGGGGCGTAATTGCCGGTTCTTGCAGGGCGAAGATACCGACCCCGCTACCGTCAAACTGCTGCAGGAAGGTATTGCTCAGCAGCACGAAGTGCACGTAGTGATCCGTAACTATCGGCGTGATGGTTCGATTTTTTGGAACGACTTGTATATTTCGCCAGTGCGCGACGAAACAGGTGACGTGACTCACTATCTGGGTGTTCAAAACGATGTATCTGAACAGCGCGAATATCAGGCCCAGCTTACCTATAACGCCAATCACGATGCGCTTACCGGGCTGCCTAATCGAGTAATGCTTGGTCAGCGCTTGGAAGAGGGGTGCGTGTTAGCACGTCGCTACCAGCGCTTTATTGCCGTTCTGTTTATCGATCTGGATGATTTTAAACCCATTAACGATACGCTCGGCCATGAGGTGGGCGACTTTATCTTAGTCGAGGTTGCCAAGCGCCTTGAAGATGAACTACGCCCTTGGGACACCGTGGCGCGCTTTGGCAGCGACGAGTTTGTTGTTTTACTGCCCGACTTAGCCCATGAAAAAGACGTGATACAGGTGGTGGAGCGCGTGCTGCAGAGGCTTTCGCCGCCTTACTGGTACCGTGGCAGCGAGCTGCGTATTACCGCCAGCATCGGCATTGCTATCAACGATGGCAATATGAAAAACCCCCGCCAACTTATCCAACAAGCAGATTTGGCCATGTACAAGGCCAAGCGACGTGGACGCAACACCTACCACTGGTATACCGAAGACTTAAATCGCAAGGTGAGTGAGCGGGTTAGTTTACGCAGCGCGCTTCAGCAAGCCATTGAGCAACAACAGTTTACGCTTTATTACCAGCCACAAGTCCATGCCCCGAGTGGCCGTGTGGTAGGCGTAGAAGCATTAATCCGCTGGCAACATCCAGAGCGCGGTAATGTTCCGCCGTCTGATTTCATCAGCTTGGCAGAAGATACCGGGCAGATCATACCTATCAGCGATTGGGTGCTAGCGACCGCTTGCCGGGATGCCCAGCAGCTTAATGCCATGGGTGTTGGCCCGATCACCATGGCGGTCAATATCTCCCCGATGCAGTTTCAACGCCCCGGTTTCCTGGCCTCTATTGAACAGGTGTTGGCACAGAGTAGCTTAGCGCCAGTTCTGCTAGAGCTTGAAATTACCGAGGGGGTTTTAATGGACAGCGCCGAACAAGCCATCCAGGTATTAGCGGATTTGTCTGCGTTGGGCGTTCATATTGCCTTAGACGATTTTGGCACCGGCTTCTCTAGCTTGAGCTACCTTAAGCGCCTGCCGATTAATAAAATTAAAATTGACCGTTCGTTTGTGCGCGATGTGATTACCGATCGCAACGATGCGGCCATTATCGATGGTATTGTCGCCATGGCGGGAAAAATGGGGTTAGGAGTGCTAGTGGAAGGGATAGAGACGCTGGAGCAGTTTGCCTACCTTGAACAGCACCACTGCCACTACTTTCAAGGCTACTACTTCGCTCGTCCTATGCCCTTAGACGCCCTCTGCGCATTTTTGGCATCACCCCCTGTGTTTGCTGCTCGCTGACCGGCGACTCTGGTACACTTTCCGCAATGACTCCCACTTTCCGTAACGACTTTTACGTTTTGTCAGCAGGATATACCTTCGATGAGCCAAGCAACGAATCAGTCTTGGGGCGGTCGCTTTAGCGAGCCCACCGATGCCTTTGTCGCACGTTTCACCGCGTCTGTGACTTTCGACCAGCGCCTGGCGAGCCAGGATATTCAGGGCTCTATCGCCCACGCCACCATGTTAGCCCGTGTAGGCGTACTCACCGATGATGAACGCGACGCCATCATTAACGGCCTAAACGAGGTTCAGGGCGAAATCGAGCGCGGCGAGTTTAACTGGTCGGTGCCGTTGGAAGACGTGCACATGAATATCGAGGCGCGGCTGACCGAAAAGATCGGTATTACCGGCAAAAAACTCCACACCGGGCGTTCGCGTAACGACCAAGTCGCCACCGATATTCGCCTGTTTATGCGCGATGAGATCGATGTGATTGAAGTGGAGCTAAAGCGCCTGCGCGAAGGCATGATCGAGTTGGCTGATCGTGAAGCCGAGACTATCATGCCCGGCTTTACCCACTTGCAAACCGCCCAGCCGGTTACCTTTGGGCACCATATTTTAGCCTGGCAAGAGATGCTGGCGCGTGACCATGAACGCCTGCTGGACTGTCGCAAGCGCGTCAATGTGATGCCGCTGGGCGCGGCCGCATTGGCTGGCACTACTTATCCAATTGACCGCCACGTGACCGCAGAGCTACTAGGCTTTGACCGACCCTCAGAGAACTCTCTGGATGCCGTTTCAGACCGCGACTTTGCGATTGAATTTACCAGCTTTGCCAGCATTCTACTGATGCACTTGTCACGCATGAGTGAGGAACTGGTGCTGTGGACCAGCGCCCAGTTCAACTTTATCGATCTACCTGACCGTTTCTGCACCGGCTCTTCGATCATGCCGCAGAAGAAGAACCCTGACGTGCCCGAGCTGGTGCGGGGCAAGACGGGCCGGGTATATGGTCACCTGATGTCGCTACTTACGCTGATGAAATCGCAGCCGTTGGCTTACAACAAAGACAACCAGGAAGATAAAGAGCCGCTGTTCGATGCGGTGGATACCGTGCGCGACTGCTTAAAAGCCTTCGCCGACATGGTGCCCGCGATTGAACCCAAAAAAGCCAGCATGTATGAAGCGGCGCGGCGCGGCTTCTCCACCGCGACGGATTTGGCTGACTACCTGGTGCGCAAAGGCGTGGCCTTCCGCGATGCTCATGAAATTGTTGGTCAGTCAGTCGCCTATGGCCTAAAAACCGAAAAAGATCTGTCTGAAATGAGCCTTGATGAGCTCAAGCAGTTCTCCGCTACCATCGAGCAGGATGTGTTCGAGGTACTTACCCTGGAAGGTTCGGTAGCTGCCCGTAACCACATTGGCGGCACCGCGCCAAACCAAGTGCGGGCTGCCGCCCAGCGAGCGCGTGAGGCACTCAGCGCACTCAAGGCGGGCGCATGAAAACGTTGGCAATCTTGACCCTTACCACACTGCTGTTAACCGGGCTGGCAGGCTGTGGGCAAAAAGGGCCGCTTTATTTGCCGGACGATGCACCTGCTGATGAGCAGTCTAGTCAGGCATCTGAATAGACCGTTGCAGGCCAGGAGAAGGGGAAAGCACTATGGATCATTTTAATTACCGCGATGGCGTGCTGTATGCCGAAGACGTGCCGCTATCACGGATTGCCGACGAGCACGGCACGCCCTGCTACGTCTACTCAAAAGCGACGTTTGAGCGTCACTTTCGCGCTTACACTGAAGCGCTGGGCGGCCATCCGCACCTGATTTGCTACGCGGTGAAGGCGAATTCCAACCTGGCAGTACTGGGCCTTTTGGCCAAGCTCGGCGCGGGATTTGATATTGTCTCTATCGGCGAACTTGAGCGCGTGCTTAAAGCCGGTGGTGACCCGGTCAAGGTGGTATTTTCCGGCGTGGCCAAGCAAGCTCACGAAATGGCCCGAGCGCTGGAAGTGGGCATTAAGTGCTTTAACGTTGAATCGCGCCCGGAGCTTGAGCGCTTGAACCGCGTTGCCGGTGAGCTGGGAAAAACAGCCCCGGTCTCGCTACGAGTGAACCCGGATGTGGACGCGGGCACCCACCCGTATATCTCTACCGGTTTGAAAGACAACAAGTTCGGCATCCCGGTGGATGAAGCGCTGGATGTTTACGAGCTAGCCGCGAGCCTGCCTAATCTGAAGGTGAAGGGGCTCGATTGTCACATTGGTTCTCAGCTTACCGAAACGGCGCCCTTTCTGGATGCCCTTGATCGCTTGCTGATGCTCATGGAGCGCCTGCGTGAACGCGGCATCGAAATCGAACATCTCGATTTAGGCGGCGGTTTGGGTGTGCCTTACCGCGATGAAAAACCGCCCCAGCCGTTCGATTACGCCAGCCAGCTGTTGGCACGGTTATCGCGCTGGGAAGGTGGCGAAGCGCTGACGCTGCTGTTTGAGCCCGGCCGTTCCATTGCCGCCAATGCCGGTGTCATGCTCACTCGGGTAGAGTTTCTCAAGCCCGGCGAAACCAAAAACTTCGCCATTGTCGATGCCGCCATGAACGACTTGATTCGCCCGGCACTGTATCAGGCGTGGCAGGCGATTGTGCCCGTCGATACCCGCGAAGTACGCGAAAGCGCCCTTTACGATGTGGTTGGCCCGGTATGCGAAACGGGTGATTTTCTGGGCAAAGAGCGCGAGCTGGCAATTGCCGAAGGCGACCTGCTGGCGGTGCGTTCGGCAGGGGCTTACGGCTTTGTCATGGCGTCGAACTATAACAGCCGCCCTCGCGCCGCCGAGTTAATGGTCGATGGCGACAACTGCCACGTGGTACGTGCACGGGAAACTGTCGCCAGCCTGTGGGCGGGTGAGGCGCTGCTGCCTGAAGGGGAGCGCTGATGCTTTTACACTTCACCAAAATGCATGGTCTAGGCAATGACTTTGTCATGGTGGATCTGGTCACTCAGCGCGCCCGGTTGGATGCAGCGCAAATCCGCGCCCTGGCGGACCGGCGCTTTGGCATAGGCTTCGACCAACTGCTAGTGGTGGAGCCGCCCCGTGATCCAGAAATGGATTTTCGCTACCGCATTTACAACGCCGACGGCAGTGAAGTGGAAAACTGTGGCAACGGCGCGCGCTGTTTTGCCCGCTTTGTACGCGACCAGCGGCTCACCCATAAGCATGAAATCCATGTGGAAACTGCAGGCGGACCCTTGGTGCTGAACGTGCAGCACGACGGCATGGTGCGTGTGGATATGGGCCGCCCGCGGTTTAGTCCTTTGGCGCTGCCGTTCGATGCTCCAGGGGACCAACCACTGCACCGCTTAGAAGTGGGCGATGAAACACTGCAGATCGGTGTGGTTTCCATGGGTAATCCTCATGCGGTGATTCAGGTCGACAATGTGGACACTGCGCCGGTCGAGCGCCTGGGGCCGTTGGTGGAAGCGCATCCTCGTTTTCCCAAGCGTGTTAACGTGGGCTTTATGCAGGTCGTCTCGCCCAGCGAAATCCGTCTGCGCGTGTATGAGCGCGGCAGTGGCGAAACGCTGGCTTGCGGTACCGGTGCTTGCGCCGCCGTGGCCAGCGGTATCCGTCAGGGGCTGCTGAAAAGTCCCGTGAAGGTTCATTTGCCCGGTGGAGAACTCAGCATTGAGTGGCCTGATCCTGAAGGGGCGCTAACGATGGTGGGACCGGCTACACGCGTCTTCGATGGCCGCGTAGCCCTTAATTAATTCGAGGAGAACGGCGATGTCACAAGCCCCCGAACCCCGCAAAACGCTCGATCCTGATCAAGTGGCGTTCTGGCTGGCGCGTCATCCCGATTTTTTCGTCGGTCGCGAGGGGCTTTTGCAGCAATTGCAGGTGCCCCACCCGCATATCGACGGGGCGGTATCGCTGCTGGAACGCTTGGTCTTTGATCTACGCAAGCGCGCTGAAAACGCGGAAGGCCGCCTGGAGCACTTGCTGGAAACCGCTCGCCATAACGAGTCCCAATACCGTCGGTTGCGCGAAACGCTGATTGCGCTGGTGGAAGCGCAAGACCGCGATGCGCTGGCACAAGCGTTGGCTACCCAGCTCAGCGAGCGCTTTGAAACGCCGGCCATGGCGCTATGGTGCCCGGCCACATTAAGCGACAGTGAGCCAACGCCGCCTCAGCCACCGCGCCATGTGTTGGATCAACACGCCAGCGCACGGCTGACAGCGCTGCTGGATGGCCGCACCAGTCGCTGCGTTAAGCTTAGCGTTAGCGATTGGAAGTGCCTGCTGCCTCACGTTAAAGCGCCGCGTAAAGCGGGCTCCTGTGCCATTTCTCGCCTATCCGCAGGCGACCCGCTTGGTTATCTATTGCTGGCAAGCCCCAGCCCGGATGCCTATCGGGCCAGCATGGACACACTCTTCACCGAGTATTTGGGCGATATTGTCGCACGGCTACTGGTTCGCCTGGGCGATCATGGCTGAGGCTCCCTTGGGTAAAGTGTCGATAGCCAAGCACAGTAATGGCTTTTTAGCCGCGCTGGCGTCCCATGCAAGCCCAGCAACGGTGGAGGCCTATCGGCATGATCTGGCCGCGTTGTGTGCCTTTACCGAGCGCCGCGAGGTGACGGACCCCGCGGCGTTAGATACCGCACTGCTGCGGGCATTCTTGGGGTCGGAGCGCAGCCGGGGCTTAGCACCAAGAAGCCTTGCCCGGCGACGGGCGGCGCTTTCCAAATTTGCTGATTATTTGGTGAAACAGGGAGTGCTGGCCGATAACCCGGTGGGGTTGTTGCGTACGCCCAAACAGCCGAGCCATTTGCCTCGTCCAGTGGATGTTGACGCCCTGGCGCGCTTTCTCGATACCCCTCACGACGGCTCGCCGCTGGGCGTGCGGGACCAGGCCATTCTTGAGCTGTTTTACTCCAGCGGCCTGCGTCTGGCAGAGCTTGCGGCCCTTGAGCTTGGCGATTTGCAAAACAGCCGGGTAAGGGTGATCGGCAAAGGCGGTAAACCACGTCAAGTGCCGGTAGGGCGGCGCGCCCAGCAAGCGCTGGTGGAGTGGCTGGGCTGTCGCTCCGCGCTCGCACCGGTGGATGAATTGGCGCTGTTTGTGGGGCAGCGTGGCACGCGGCTAGGCCATCGGGCCATTCAAAAACGCTTAGCGCAGCTGTCGTTAGCCCGTGGCTTGCCCGAACATTTGCACCCTCACCGTTTGCGCCACTCCTTTGCTAGCCACCTGCTTGAGTCGAGCCAGGATCTGCGCGCGGTGCAGGAACTGTTGGGCCACGCTAACCTGTCGACCACGCAAATTTATACCCGGCTTGACTGGCAGCACCTGGCGACAAGTTACGATGCGGCGCATCCCCGCGCTAAAAGAAGCCCCAGTCCCAGAAACGGCGAAAACAGAAACAAATAGCCCAGGAGCAAACCATGACAAAATTGAAGGCCATTACCTTCGATTTAGACGACACACTATGGGATAACCATGGGGTGATGGCGCGCACCGAAGAGGGCCACTACCGCTGGCTGTTGGAGGCGCTTGAGGCTTGGCGGGCGGCGCGCCAGGAACCAGCCCTAACATTGACCCAAGAAGGCGGCCGGGAGGACTACCTTCAGCGTCGTCAACAGTTAGCCAAAGAGGTGCCCGAACGGCGCGGTGACTTTACTTGGCTGCGAATGCGCGCCCTGGAAGCGCAGTTAGAGGCGGAAGGCCTGACCCGCAGTGCCGCTTTGTTGTGGGCGGCAGCGGCGATGAATGAGTTCCATCGCCTGCGCGTGCAAGTCACACCACACCCAGAGGCGGCCGGTTTGCTGGCGGTGTTAACCGAGCGTTATCAGCTAGCAGCTATCACTAATGGCAATATTCATTTGGCGCGTCAGCCGCTGGCCGCCTATTTTCCGGTGGCCATCGCAGCAGGCGAGTTGTTAGCACCTAAACCTGATCCCACGCCGTTTCTGACGGCGCTTGCGCGCTTGAACGTGGCCCCCGAACACGCCATGCACGTAGGCGATTCATGGCAGGAAGATGTACTACCCGCCCAGCAGCTGGGTATGCATGCCGTGTGGATTTCCGCGCTGGAAAATCAACCACTTCCCCCGCGGGTACACCGCATTGCTCATATTAAAGAGCTGCCCCGCGTGCTTGAGATGTTAGAAAAGGCGAGCTTGGAAACGCATCATTCAGGCGGTGTGTACAGCCACTGATTGAGTTTCTGGGATAGTGTATCGACGCCGTCACGCTTGAGCGAAGAGAAGAGCTGTACAGAGACCAAGTCTTCCCACTCCTTCAAGCGCGAACGTACTTTCTGCAACGAAGCGCTGGCGGGCCCTTTTTTAAGCTTGTCCGCTTTCGTCAGCAGAATATGCACTGGCATTTCGCGCTGGTCGGCATAATTGAGCATCATCTGATCGAACTCAGTGAGCGGGTGGCGAACGTCCATTAGCAGTACTAAGCCGCGTAGACTAAAGCGGTTGCGTAGGTATTCTGCTAAGTGCTTTTGCCACTCTAGCTTGACCGATTCCGGAACCTTGGCGTAGCCGTAGCCGGGTAGGTCGACCAAGCGCAGCGATTCATCGTTCATGACACTGAAGAAGTTAATCAACTGAGTGCGCCCCGGTGTACGCGACGTGCGCGCCAACGCATTTTGTTGTGTTAAGGCGTTGATAGCACTTGATTTGCCCGCGTTAGAGCGCCCGGCAAAAGCTACTTCAGCGCCGGTATCATCTGGGCACAAAGCTAAGGTAGGCGCGCTGATAATAAAACTTGCCGTCGGGTAGTTCAACCGAGGGACTGGGCTATCGTGAGGGGTAGTCATGGACTTAATCCTGAAAAACGAACATAAAAGCGGCCTACTCAACGCACTATCATCAATGTGCTCATCAATGCGCTATCATCAACGCACTATCAACCCATTATGGCTACTTCAGCGCGTAAAGTAGAACGCTTGGTAGCGACGCATAATAGAGAAATGAGAGCAGGACTGCGACGAATTACCCCTAAAGCAGACCAGGACTTGCATTCCCGGCGCTGGGGTGATTCGTTATAATGCAAGCGGTTTATATCTGCGACCTGGGGCGCTAGTGTACCATCGCCCTCTAGCCGGCAGCGACCAACGCGATACGTTGTTCGTTTTGGCGGAGCTAACCCTGGTAATTTGTGGAGCCTGGGAAGCGCCCAGGGTGCGTACCAGTCAAACATAAAACGGCATAGTGGAAGAGCAATGAGAAAGTTACTGGCAAGCCTGGCAATTACCATGGGCGCCGTTGGCGCTGCCCACGCTCAAACGGACTATCAAGCCGATGCGGACGCATCTGCTGGTCAAGAAATGTCCCAAGTCTGCGCCGCCTGTCATGGGCAGCAGGGAATTAGCCCTTCAGGCGCGTTTCCTAACCTGGCTGGGCAGCAAATGTCCTATCTGGCCAAACAGATTATGGATATCCGCGACGGTGACCGTGTGGTGCCTCAAATGGCGGGCATCGTGGATGACTACTCTGACCAAGACGCCTGGGATGCTGCGGCCTACTTTGCGGAACAAGACGCTAACTTGGGCCAAGCCAACGACGAAGACGCTGAATTATTGGCGCGCGGCGAAGAGATTTACCGTGCTGGCGATATGGCCAAGGGTATCCCCGCCTGTTCAGCCTGTCACACGCCGACCGGGGTAGGCATCGGCAGTGCCGTGTATCCTGGCCTTTCCGGGCAGCATGCTCAATATACGGTTTCTACGCTACAGGCATTTGCGTCCGGCGATCGCACCAATGACCCCAACAATATTATGGGCGATATTGCTTCCAAAATGAGTGACAGGGATATGGAAGCAGTGGCGAATTACGTATTAGGACTGAATTAAGGCTGCAAAATTTTATACCTCCTTGTGCCGTTTGGTTCCCTCATTTGTCTATGTGCTTGAAATGAGGGAACCCGCTAATATAACCACGGTCTTAGTCCTCGCTTACCCATGGAGAGATTTATACGATGTTTAAAACGACAATGTTTAAAACGCTAATGGTTACGATGGCCGGTCTAGGTTTTTCTGCGCTAGTGAGTGCCCAGGATGTGGTTGAAGGCCAGCACTATGAAGTGCTTGAGTCACCGGTAGAAACCCACGCTGAAGATGGGCAAATTGCAGTTACTGAAGTGTTCTGGTTTGGGTGCCCGCACTGTTACCGGCTACAAACACCGGTTAATGAGTGGTACGAGACGCTGGAAGACGACGTTAGCGTAGAACATATGCCAGCTACCATGGGCGGCGACTGGAATACCCACGCTACCGCTTTCTACGCGGCTGAGTCGCTGGGTATTGAAGAGGAGCTACACGCCGATTTCTTTAATGCTATCCATCAGGAAAATCAGTCGCTCACTGAGTCCGATGAGATTGCCGCTTTTTTCGCTAACTATGGTGTCAGCGAAGAAGAGGCCAAAAAAGCGCTGACCGACTTTAGTGTTCGTAGCGATGTCAATGAAGCCAACAACCGTATGCGTGAGATGAAGTTGATGGGGGTGCCCGCGCTGGTGATTGACGGACGCTACGTTGTTTCGCCGAGTTCAGCCGGTAGCCTGGAAAATATGCCGAAAATTGCTGATGCGCTGGTCGAGCAGGTGCGTGCAGAGCGCGCAGAATAACCGTGTTGCGTGAAGCGAGAGAGCGTGATGAGGCAGTACCCAGTAGCCATCGTCCGGTGCTGTTGGAAGAGGGCCATCTGCGGCTGTTAACGTTTAACCTGCAGGTGGGTATTCAGACGTCAGCGTATCATCACTATCTCACGCGCAGCTGGCAGCACTTATTGCCGCATCCGCGTCGACAGCAGCGGCTGGATATGATGGGCGAAGTGCTGAGTAAGTTCGACATAGTTGGGCTACAAGAAGTTGATGGCGGCAGCTTTCGCTCCAGCCGCGTTAACCAAGTGGAGTATCTCGCTACCAAAGCGGGATTTCCGCACCATGTTCAGCAGTTAAACCGTAACCTGGGGCGTATTGCCCAGCACAGTAATGGGTTACTGTCGCGCTTGGTACCTAGTCAGGTCGTTGAGCACCGCTTACCGGGCGCAATGCCTGGCCGAGGCGCTATTCATGCCCGCTTTGGCGAAGGCCCGGATGCCCTGCATATTTTTGTTGCTCACTTGGCGCTTAGCCACCGCGGTCGTGTGCGCCAACTCAACTATCTAAGCGATATTATTCAGCCGCTGCGCCACGTAGTGGTGATGGGCGATCTCAACTGTACGCCTGACCAACTACACGCTCACGAGCGCTTTAGTTTGTCGCTGCCCCTGCACCCGGTTAAACCCCTTTTCAGCTATCCTTCCTGGCAACCGCGCCATGCGCTGGATCATATTCTATTGTCGCAATCGCTAGAGGCCGCGGAAGTGCGCGTGCTGGATCATCTGTTCTCTGATCACCTGCCGATAGCAGTAAATCTTCCGCTGCCAGAGGCTTGCTTAGCGGCTATTCGTTCAAGCGTTTAAGAATTCACGTCTCTTGCTGATTGTGGACGCTGCATTGTCCGCGTATATGCGCTATTGTCTGGGGCGCTGACTCCCCTTAGTCGTTTTACGCGAGACACTTCCATGTCGGACACAACACAACTACCTGCCTTTATTGGTGCGCTGGACCGCGCTTCAGAGTGGTTCGGCCGTACCCTTGCGTGGCTGATCATTATTATGATGTTGATTCAGTTCGCGATTGTACTGCTTCGTTATGCCTTCAGCGTGAACAGCATCTTTATGCAAGAGCTGGTGATGTATATGCACGCTAGCGTCTTTATGCTGGCTGCTGCTTACACCTTTCGCCACGACGGTCACGTGCGGGTGGATATCTTCTATCGAGGCATGACCCCGCGCCGCCAAGCGTTAATCAATGTCGTGGGCATTATTACGCTATTGATTCCCGTGATGATCTTTATCATCGCTTCCAGCCTGGGCTACGTTGCCAACTCCTGGCGTATTCTAGAAACCTCCTCCGACTACGGTGGCATTCCGGCTGTCTATGCACTGAAAACCTTAATTCCACTGTTTGCCGTGCTGATGATCGTGCAAGGCGTGGTTGAGATCGTGCGTAATAGCTATGTGATGGCCGGACGGATAGTGCCGGCTGCTGCTGGCGGCAACCATCTTGAGGAGCGTGTTTGATGCTGGAATTCATGCCGATTATTTTATTTGCCGTCATCTGCATTGTGTTGATGTTCGGCTTTCCCGTAGCGCTTTCGCTGGCGGGCACGGCGCTGCTGTTTGCCGGTATGGGGCTGGGCCTGGAAGCCATTGGTATTGACGCCAATTTTGATAGCGGCTATCTCGCTGCCTTGCCCAACCGGCTCTACGGCATTATGACCAACCAAACGCTGTTGGCGGTGCCGCTATTTGTGTTGATGGGCGTCTTGCTGGAAAAATCCAAAGTGGCGGAAACGTTGCTGGATGCCATGGCCCTGCTGTTTGGTTCCATGCGCGGTGGTTTGGGTATTTCGGTGACGCTGGTGGGCATGTTGATGGCTGCCTCTACCGGCATTGTGGGGGCCACAGTGGTCACCATGGGGCTGATGTCGCTACCCACCATGCTAAAGCGTGGCTACAGCACGTCGCTTGCGACCGGCACTATCTGTGCCACCGGCACGTTGGGACAAATCATTCCGCCTTCCATCGCCCTGGTGCTGCTGGGTGATGTGTTGTCATCGGCGTACCAGCAAGCACAGCTGGATATGGGGATTTTCAGCCCTAAAACGGTCTCTGTGGGCGACCTGTTTATGGGCGCGTTGGTGCCTGGGTTGCTGCTAGTCGTGATGTATATGATTTATGTGGCGCTGGTGGCGTGGTTGCGACCGCACATGGCACCCGCTGCCGACCGTGAAGAGTTAATGGCCGAGCTTGGCCATACCTCAGGGATTGGCATGCTGCTGCTCAAAGGCTTGGTGCCGCCCGTTGTGCTGATTGTGGCGGTGCTGGGGTCGATCCTAAGCGGCTTTGCCACACCGACTGAAGCCTCCGCGGTAGGTGCCTTTGGCGCCCTGGTGCTAGCACTGGCTTACCGTCAGCTCGACTGGGCGACCCTGAAAGACGTGCTGCGCTCGACCACTCACGTCACCACCATGGTGTTTCTGATCCTGATCGGTGCGGCGCTGTTTTCGCTGGTCTTTCGTGCCTACGGCGGCGAGCACATGGTGACCGAGCTGTTCGAGGCGATGCCCGGCGGCGTGGTGGGCGCCACGATTATCGTCATGCTGGTTATATTCCTGCTCGGCTTTATTCTCGACTTTATCGAAATCACTTTCGTGGTGGTGCCAATTGTCGGGCCAATTCTGCTTGCCATGGGGCTTGACCCGATTTGGCTGGGCATCATGATTGCTATCAATCTGCAGACATCGTTCTTAACGCCGCCGTTTGGTTTCGCGCTGTTTTACTTGCGCGGTGTCGCGCCGCCGTCTGTGTCCACGTCGGCTATTTACCGTGGCGTTATCCCGTTTATTCTGATGCAGTTGGGTATGTTGCTCATGCTTAGCTTCTTCCCGCAGTTGGCAACCTGGCTTCCCTCGCAGTTCTAGTCAACAAGAGGTAAGTTGAAAAGCATCACTGTGATCAACGCAGCTATCAACGAATATATGTGGCAACCTAACTATAAAGCAGCAACGAGCCATTAGTGTCCTATAGCAAATAATGGTCTGTAGCAAACCGCCTAGCGTTCTACGCTAGGCGGGGTATTCCCTACTCATAATAGTAATAATAGAAAGTAAGAGGGTTATAGTATGAAAGCCAAAACACTCCCAGTCGCCATCGCGATGACGACCGCTCTCTCCGCCAGTTTGCTGGTGGTCTCTAGCTTCGATAACCACGCCCAGGCGCAAGAGGACGAGTTCCGTTGGAAAATGGTCACCTCCTGGCCCAAGAATTTCCCTGGTGTTGGCCAAGGCCCAGAGCGCCTATCGGAGCTTGTGGATGAAATGTCGGATGGCCGCCTGACCATCGAAGTCTTCGGCGCTGGCCAGCTGGTGCCGGGGTTTGAAGTGTTTGACGCCGTTTCCGACGGCACTGCTGAACTCGGCCACTCCGCTTCCTACTACTGGAAAGGAAAAGCCCCCGCCGCTCAGTTCTTTGCTGCCGTGCCGTTTGGCATGAACGCTCAGGAAATGAACGCCTGGCTAAGCTATGGCGGCGGTATGGAGTTATGGAACGAGCTTTATGACGACTTTGGCGTTGACGTCATGGTCGCCGGTGCCTCAGGCGTGCAGATGGGCGGCTGGTACAACAAAGAGATCAACTCGGTTGATGACTTAGACGGTCTGAAAATGCGTATGCCTGGCCTGGGTGGCGAAGTAATGAGCCGTATGGGTGTAGCGATTGTGAATATGCCGGGCGGCGAGATTTTTACCTCGCTGCAGTCGGGCGCGATTGACGCTACCGAGTGGATTGGCCCCTATAACGACTTGGCATTTGGCCTGCATCAGGCTGCTGACTATTACTACTACCCAGGTTGGCACGAGCCGACGGTCATGTTCGAGGCGATCGTTAACGAAGACGCTTTCGCTGAGCTGCCAGCGGATTTGCAGGCGATCCTGCGTACCGCTATTAGCGATATCAACCAAAGCGTACTGGATGAGTACACCGCACGTAACAACGATGCGTTGGAAACCCTGGTGAACGAGCACGAGGTTGAGCTGCGCCGTATTCCTGACGACGTGCTTGCTCAAGCCCGCGAGCATTCGGCTGATGTTGTCGCTGAACTGGCGGAATCGAGTGAGTTAGCCACGCGCATCTATGACTCTTATCAAGCGTTCCAGGAAAAGGTTGAGGATTACCACGCTATCTCCGAGCAGGCGTACTACAACGCCCGTAACCCGGAAGGCGACACCGCGCAATAGACTGCCGTGCTTAACGCACACGAACACAACAGCCGCCTTCGGGCGGCTGTTGTGTTCGTGTGCGTAGGTTTTAAGCAGCACAAAATGCATAGCTTGGGTATCCTAGGCAGACAGTGACGATTTTGTCGTAAAGGAGCCTCATGTCTACCCATTCCCGTCTGCGCAATGTGCTCACCATCGCTGGCTCCGACCCGTCCGGCGGAGCTGGTTTACAGGGCGATTTGAAGACTTTTTCGGCCCTCGGCGTGTATGGTACTAACGTGATCACCGCGGTGATTGCCCAGAATACCTGTGGCGTCGCCTCGGTGTATCCAGTCTCTCCTCAGGCCATTCGCGAGCAGCTTGAGCACCTGCTGGATGATGTGGCGCTGGACGCGGTCAAAATTGGCATGGTGGCCAGCCGTGAGGTTGCTGAGGTAATCGCCGACGTGCTGCGCCAGCGCCGACCGCGCTGGATCGTGCTCGACCCTGTGATGGTCGCCAAGAGCGGTGACATACTGGTCGATGATGCCGGTATTCGTGCCGTGCGTGACATCTTGGTGCCGCTTGCCGATGTTATTACCCCCAACTTGCCGGAAGCCGCGGTTCTACTTGATTCGCCATCGCCTACCAGCTTGGATGACATGGAGGCGATGTTGCCGGGACTGACCCAGCTGGGGGCGCCCTATGTGGTACTAAAAGGCGGCCATTTGCGCGGAGCGACCTGCCCTGATCTGCTGGCAACCCCCAACGGCCATGAATGGTTGCCCGCCTCGCGAATCGACACCAACAATTTGCACGGCACCGGCTGCGCGCTCTCCTCGGCGATTGCCGCCTGTCTGGCGAAACTGCCAGAGCAGTCAGGCCCTGATGCCCCGGTGGCGGCGATCGGCGATGCCAAGCGTTGGCTCCATGCAGCGCTGGAAGCGAGTGTGCGCTTAAATGTGGGTAAAGGGCGCGGACCGGTGCACCATTTTCACGCCTGGTGGTGAGGCGCTGCCATCAGAGTAATAGGTAGCTTGCGTGAATGGGTATTGCACACCATGCTGAGGAGTGTCTGCTTAACGGCTTATAAGGCTGAGTTGCTCAGCTGAGGAGCGTTTCGCCATGCCTCGTACACTTCTGTTTGCCACCGATCTTTCTGCTGATAATCGCGCCGCCTGTGCCCGTGCGCTGCGTTTAGCCTACGCTTACGGGGTTCAGCTCGACGTGCTGCACGTGTTGGACCCTTACTTACCGCGGCGTGTCTTGCTTGATGTAGAGAGCGCGGTAGTAGAGGACATTACCACCACGTTGACCGATCTACGTGAAGACTACGCTTTGGAGGCGCCGAAAACGCTGATCCAAACCGTGACAGGTTCGCCCCACGTTGAGATTGTACGTGAAGCCCATGAGCGCAACGCCGAGCTGATTGTGCTGGGCATGCATCGCAAGCGCGGGCAAAAAGACCTGTTGATGGGTACAACATTGATGCGTGTGCTGCGCAGCGCTCCTTGCCCGGTGGTGGTGGCCTCTTATCAACCCACCCAGCCCTGGCAGCATATTTTGGTGCCTATCGACTTTTCGCTCACCGCGCGGCATACCTTGAGAGAGGCGCTGATTCGCTTCCCTGATGCCTCGCTGACGCTGCTGCACGCTTGGTCGCTTCCCGGCGAGCGTGAGTTGGGTTCGCAAGCGTACTATGCCCATTGGCGTGAGCATGAAGTGCAGCGCTTGCGCGAACAGCTGACCAATGAGGTCGATAGCCTAATGCGCGAGCTAGAGGGGGTGCCAGACGTTGAGCTAGTGCTAGAGCAGGGCGCACCCTGTGATGTGCTTCAGGCCTATATGAAACGTCATTCACCCGATCTCGTCATGATCGGCAGCCGTGGGCAACCCCACCACACTAGCCAGCTCACCGAGATGCTGCTGTGTGAGCCGCACTGCGATTTGATGCTCTGCCGCGCTTGGTAGGCGACTCATCATTTATATTGCTTTTGGATAGGCTGGATATTGTGCAAAACCTTTATTGAGTGTATTGCTGTGTATAGCAATGCAGCCATGAGGAGGTTTTATGTTCACGCCCATTCCCGCCCAAACTACGCTGATGTTAGTGGGGTTAATGCTGGCTCCTTGGGTGATGGCCAGTAACGTGTCAGAAAACGGCGAGTCGTTTGAGCGCAGTGTAGTAGAGGAAGGCCAACGCTATACGTTGATTGGCAGTGGCGTATTCCGTTACATGATCTGGACGGCCTACGCGGGGGCATATTATCAGCTTGAGGGTGAAACCCAGCCTCAGCCGTTAGGCAATATTCCGCGGCGCTTGGAGCTTGCCTACTTTCATGCCATTGAAGCCAGCGACTTTGCCGAAGCGACTGAAAAAACGCTGCAAGACACTCTTACGCTGTATGAATTCACTCAGATCGAAGAACCACTTGGGCGCCTAAATCAACGCTATCGCAATGTCGTTCCCGGTGACCGCTACCTGCTTAGCTGGAACGGCGAGCAGCTGCGCCTTGCGCTCAATGGTGAGGTGCTGTTTGAAGAGGAGAGTGCCGAGTTTGCCAGCGCGATGTTTAGTATTTGGCTCGGTGAGCGCCCCCTGGACGACGACTTCCGCGATGCGCTACTAGGGCGAAACTGACGCGGTGAAGAAAAGCGAATGAGCGGCGGTTACAATACCCGTTTCTTTGCCGGGGAGAGGCGTTGTGAAGGCACTCATTCAGCGCGTAAAGCGCGCCAGCGTAGAAGTGGAAGGCGAAATTGTCGGTAGTATCGATCACGGACTGCTCGCGCTGGTAGGCGTTGAGAAGCACGATGATGCGGCGGCGGTAGAGAAGCTGTTGCATAAATTGCTGCACTACCGGGTATTCAGCGACACCGAAGGCAAAATGAATCACAACCTGCAGCAGGTGAGCGGAGGTTTGCTGCTTGTTCCTCAGTTCACCCTGGCGGCGGATACACGCAAAGGGCTACGACCCAGCTTCTCAAGCGCCGCTCCACCCGCCCAGGGTGAAGCGCTGTTTAACTTGCTGGTTGCCCAGGCGCGCACTGCCTGGCCACATGTCGCTACCGGTGAATTTGGCGCCGATATGCAGGTGGCGCTAATCAACGATGGCCCGGTAACGTTTTTACTCGAAAGCTAGCTAGCCGTCTCTTCGCTGGCGAGCAGCTCGGCTTCCATTGCTTCCAGCGCCTCTTCGGCGCTAAGCCATTGCTGTTCTGCTTCATTCAGTCGCGCTTTGATATCAGCTTGTTGACTAAGCGTCTTGGTCAGCTCGGGTTTGCGGGTGCTGTCGGTGTAGAGTTCTGGGTCTGCCAGCACTTGTTCTACCTTATCAAGTTCCTGCTGGGTCTTTTCCATGGCTTTTTCCGCTTGATCGCGCTGTTTTTTCAGCGGGCGTAGCTTTTCACGCAGCTCGGCCGCCGCTTTACGTGATGCCTTGCGCGCTTCACGGCTGTCGCCACTGGGCTGCTGGTTCTGGCGCTCGGCTTTTTCGCCGCGGGAATCCCGGCGGCTCTCTTCCAGGCGCGCTTTAAGCCAGACGCGGTAATCTTCCAAGTCACCGTCGAAAGGCTCAACGCGGTGATCCGCTACCCGCCAAAACTCATCGACCGTGGCGCGTAGCAAGTGACGGTCGTGAGACACCAGAATCACCGTGCCTTCAAAGCTTGCCAGCGCCTGAGTCAGCGCTTCGCGCATTTCTAGATCCAGGTGGTTGGTCGGCTCATCGAGCAGCAGCAGGTTGGGTTTCTGCCATGCGACCAGCGCCAGCGCCAAGCGGGCTTTCTCACCACCAGAGTAGTTGGCGACTTTGCCGAAGGCGTCGTCGCCCTTAAACCCAAAACCGCCCAGGAAGTTACGGATATCCTGATCGCTGGCGGTGGGCGAGAGGCGTTGGACATGCACAAAAGGTGTCGATGAAACGTCCAGGCTCTCAAGCTGGTGCTGAGCAAAGTAGCCAATCGCCAAATGCTCGCCAGGCACGCGCTTGCCATTAAGTAACTCAAGTTCGCCGGTGAGCGACTTAATTAGCGTCGATTTACCCGCCCCGTTGGGGCCTAACAGGCCAATGCGGCTGCCGGGCAGCAGGGTAACGTTGACCTTGTCCAACTGGATATTGTCGTCGCTTCCGTCGCCCTTTTTACCGCGATAACCTAGCTGCGCCTGATCAAGCACCAGTAGCGGGCGCGATGTTTTATCGGCAGCAGGCAAGGTGAAGTGGAAGGGAGAATCCACATGGGCCACAGCGATATCTTCCATCCGCTCCAGCATCTTGACCCGGCTTTGCGCCTGCTTTGCCTTGGTCGCCTGGGCTTTAAAGCGGGCGATAAAGCGCTCGATCTCCTCACGGCGTGCCTGCTGCTTAGCGGCTTCGGCTTGCTGCAAGGCGAGCTTTTCGGCGCGGGTGCGCTCAAACTGGGAGTAATTGCCGCGGTAAAGCTCCAGCGTTTGGTGATGCATGTGCACGATGTGATCACATACGGCATCCAAAAAGTCGCGGTCGTGGGAAATCAGCAGCAGCGTGCCAGGGTAGCGGGTCAGCCACTGCTCCAGCCACAGCAGGGCGTCCAGATCCAGGTGGTTGGTGGGCTCATCCAACAATAGTAGGTCAGAAGGCATAAACAGCGTACGGGCGAGGTTGACCCGCATCCGCCAGCCGCCGGAAAACGCCGAGAGTGGACGGGTGAGATCGGTCTGAAGGAAGCCGAGCCCCACCAGTAGCTGTGCTGCGCGAGACTCCGCGCGGTAGCCATCCAGGGTTTCAATCAAGCCGTGCAGTTCGGCTTCCCTGTGAGCCTCACCGGCTTCACGGGCAGCCAATAAGTCGGCTTCTGCCTGGCGCAGCGCCAAGTCACCATCAAGTACATACTCAATAATAGGGCGGTCAAGGGCGTCAACTTCCTGGGCCATATGCGCGATGCGCTGGCCGCCGCTCATCTCGACATCGCCCTGGTCAGGAGCAATCTCGCCCAGCAGCAGTTTGAACAGGCTCGATTTGCCGGCGCCGTTTGCCCCGATAATACCGGCCTTCACCCCGTTATTAAGGGTAACGTCTGCATTGTCGAGTAGCGTTTGCGTGCCGCGTTGCAGGGCGACTTGGCGCAGTGCGATCATGCTTTCTCCCGAAAAAAGTGGGTCATACGATGCAAAATTCTATTGCGCTTGATTCTACCCGATTGCAGCGCCTACAGCAGGCACCGTTATGGGAATTTGCGCTGGCGCTTTACGCCAAGCCTGGTGTTGAGGCTGCTTGCCTGACGCTGCAAGAGGAGGGTGAGCTGGATGTTTGTGAGCTACTATTTCATTGCTGGCTCTACTCGTGCGGTTTAGAAGCGGTCCCCCGCGCGGTCGCTCGCCAGCGCGAGCAGCGTCGCCAATGG
Organism: Vreelandella maris; assembly: GCF_013371085.1. Taxonomy (GTDB): domain Bacteria; phylum Pseudomonadota; class Gammaproteobacteria; order Pseudomonadales; family Halomonadaceae; genus Vreelandella; species Vreelandella maris. Next base: position 223,685 of record NZ_JABWCV010000006.1, read on the forward strand.
CAGAGCAGTGTCACGGCAGTTTTGCGTGGTTTACGTCGCGATTTAAAAGACTCGGCAGCGTCTAGTGACTCTGTGGCAGCGCTGCGCGAAACCATTAAGCAGGCGGAACTAATGGCCGAGCGTGAGAACCTTCAACGTTGGCAAGAATGGGTTTTAGAAGCGCATGCTGATGAGCAGCGTGTAATGAATATCGTCGAAATGCCGCAAGATTCGGCTAAATGGCTGCGAAATCAGCTGCTTTTTAGTAAAGCTAACACCCACTCGGAGAGTAGCTTAAATACCACGTCGGCACTGTGTGAGGCGCTACAAATGCTTACTTGCCAGCTTGACCCTCATCAAGGAGCGCGCTAGCCTGAATTTAAGCTGATTTTGAAATACCTAGCGTTATTCGCTTGCTAGCACACCTTTAAGAACAGTACTTCAGTGTTTGTTAGTGAACACCAATTAGCGAATAACATTGTCGTGAATGACAGTGTCGTGTTTATAAATGCAAAACTGACCTAGGTTTTTGCGCACTTGAGTAGCGCGCTTATCACTGCAAGGGGAACACCGTATGAAGGCAAGCAAACCCGTATTTAATCGTTCTGTAACCACCAAATTAGTGACAACAGCAAGCGTGGGTGCACTGTTGATGAGCATGACAGCTGTCGCGCAAGCGGATAACTGGCGTTATGCTCATGAAGAGTACGAAGGCGACGTACAGGATGTCTTTGCCTATGCTTTTAAAGAGCATATCGAAGAGAACTCCGATCACACGGTTCAGGTTTACCGCTTTGGTGAGCTGGGCGAGTCTGACGATATTATGGAGCAGACTCAGAACGGTATTCTGCAGTTTGTGAACCAGTCACCCGGCTTTACCGGTGCATTGATTCCTGAAGCACAAATTTTCTTCATTCCTTACCTGCTGCCGACCGACGAAGAGACCGTACTGACGTTCTTCGAAGAAAGCGAAGCAATCAATGAGATGTTCCCAGAGCTTTATGCCGAACAAGGCCTTGAGCTACTGAAGATGTATCCAGAAGGTGAAATGGTCATAACGACCGACGAGCCGATCAGCTCGCCGGAAGATCTGGATAATAAGAAAATCCGTACCATGACCAACCCGCTGCTATCGGAAACCTACGACGCCTTTGGTGCGACGCCTACGCCGCTACCGTGGGGTGAAGTCTATGGTGGCCTACAGACCGGCATCATCGATGGTCAAGAGAACCCGATTTTCTGGATCGAATCCGGTGGTTTGTATGAGGTGTCTCCGCACCTGACCTTCACTGGTCATGGCTGGTTCACCACCGCAATGATGGCTAACCAGGACTTCTATGAAGGCCTGTCTGAAGAAGACCAAGCACTGGTCGATGAAGCTTCACAAGCCGCTTATGATCACACCATCGAGCATATCCAAGGCTTGGCTGAAGAGTCGTTAGCGAAGATTCAGGAAGCGTCTGATGAAGTGACCGTGACGCGTCTGGATGAAGAGCAGATTCAAGCCTTCCGTGACCGTGCTCCACAGGTTGAAGAAGCCTTCTTGGAAATGACCGGCGACAAAGGCGAAGAATTGCTTGAGCAGTTCAAAGCCGATTTGGAAGCCGTAAGCAACGAGTAATCATCCTTAAGCCGCATTTGCATGTTGGATGATTTACCCGAGGGGCAGCAAAGGCTGCCCCTTTTTTATGCTGTCGCGGTAAGCTATGGGTTATTCGGTTTGGAATTTAGCATCATTACGCTGGGTTACGTATATCTAGCGTTGAATCACCAGCGGCGGCATACCGTTACGCTAGTAGTGATTCCTTGCTGAATAGCGCGGGCAGGTTTGCAATAGGTAGGTCTGGAATAACGCTGTGTTAATTGTGCTAACGGCACTGAACTGATGCCGTTAAAGCCGTTAGAAAGGAGTCCGGCCATGACCGATGAAGAGATGGAAAAGAGTTACCGCTCCGGTTTGCCGGGGATTTTAGGCGTGATCGACACTGCAATTAGCAAAATGGAAGCCGTGATCCTGGCGATGGGCGTTTTGCTAATGGCGCTGAATACGGTCACCAACGTGGTTGCCCGTTTCGTGTTTGGCAACAGCATTATGTTTTCCGGTGAATTAAACCGAATTTTGATCATCATGATCACCTTTGCCGGGATTGGCTATGCCGCCCGACATGGCCGTCATATTCGTATGTCGGCTATTTATGATGCATTGCCGGTGGGTGGACGCAAAGTGCTGATGATTGGTATTGCACTATTCACATCGCTGGTAATGTTTTTCCTTCTTTATTATTCAATTATTTATATTGTTGACCTGTATAGCAAAGGGCGCGTGCTTCCCTCCCTGGGTTTACCGATATGGATCATTTACCTATGGGTACCGTTGGGCTTTTTGGTCACCGGGATTCAATACTTATTGACCGCTGTTAAAAACGTTACCTCCCACGATGTGTATCTCTCGACGGGCGTGGTGGATGGTTACAAAGACACGGAAACTGAAGTCTAACGCGGAACACTGCACCCTAGGGGAACAGCTATGACGACAATAATGGTTACTACCATGATTGCCCTGCTGCTGCTGGGCTTTCCAATGATGATCCCGCTGATTACCGCTGCGATAATTGGCTTCTTCATGATGTTTAACGGCTTCGGCCAGATGGATACGCTGATCCAGCAGATGATGGCGGGTATACGCCCAGCCTCACTCATTGCTGTGCCAATGTTTATTCTGGCTGCCGATATTATGACTCGCGGGCAGTCCGCTAATCGCTTAATTGATATGGTGATGTCGTTTATCGGCCATATTAAAGGCGGCTTAGCGGTGAGCACGGCGGCCTCTTGCACACTGTTTGGTGCCGTGTCCGGGTCAACGCAAGCGACCGTGGTGGCCGTTGGTTCACCATTGCGCCCGAAAATGCTTAAAGCGGGCTACTCAGACTCGTTTACGCTGGCGCTGATCATCAATGCCAGCGATATTGCCTTTCTAATTCCGCCTAGTATCGGCATGATTATCTACGGGGTTATCTCGGGTACTTCTATCGGTGAGCTATTTATCGCCGGGATTGGTCCAGGCTTGATGATTCTATGTATGTTCTCGGCTTACTGCATTATCTACGCCATTGTTAAAGACGTACCCACAGAACCAAAATCGAGCTGGAAAGAGCGCGCAAAAGCAGTACAGCAAGCGTTATGGCCGCTCGGCTTTCCGGTGATTATTGTTGGTGGTATCTATGGCGGTATCTTTAGCCCGACCGAAGCCGCCGCCGCCTGTGTGCTGTATGCCATCTTGCTTGAGTTTGTGGTCTTCCACTCGCTCAAAATGAACGACATTTACGCCATTGCCAAGTCCACCGGTTTAATCACCGCTGTGGTATTTATCTTGGTGGCAGTGGGTAATGGCTTCTCGTGGATTATCTCTTTTGCCCAGATCCCGCAAATGATTCTGGAGGCAGTGGGGATCAATGAAGCAGGCCCCACGGGCGTGTTGATTGCCATTTGTATCGCCTTTTTCGTTGCCTGTATGTTCGTTGACCCCATCGTCGTCATCCTGGTGTTAACGCCGATCTTTACACCGGCGATTGAAGCCACCGGACTCGACCCTGTGCTGGTGGGTATTTTGATTACGCTGCAGGTGGCGATAGGGTCGGCAACGCCGCCCTTTGGGTGCGACATCTTTACCGCGATTGCGATTTTCAAGCGCCCTTACTGGGACGTCATAAAAGGCACACCGCCGTTTATTTTCATGCTGATTTTAGCGGCCGCCTTGTTGATCATGTTCCCGCAAATTGCGCTGTTCCTGCGCGATGTTGCCTTCCGCTAAACAGCCACAAGGAGTACACGAATGTTTAATCGCATTTTAGTCCCGGTGGATGGCTCAAAAGGCGCCTTAAGGGCGCTGGAGAAGGCAGTAGGCTTGCAGATGCTAACGGGCGCCGAGCTTTATCTGCTGTGTGTGTTTAAACACCATAGCCTGTTGGAAGCCTCGCTTTCCATGGTGCGGCCCAATCAGTTGGATATTCCTGACGATGCGTTAAAAGAGTACGCCACCGAGATCGCCGTACATGCGAAAGCGCATGCTATTGAGCTTGGCGCTGATGACTCCCGCGTGCGTGCCTTTGTAAAAGGCGGGCGCCCTTCACGCATTATCGTGCGCTTCGCCCGTAAGCGGGAGTGCGATCTGATCGTGATTGGCGCCCAGGGCACCAACGGCGAAAAGAATCCACTGCTGGGCAGCGTCTCTCAGCGCGTTGCTGGCGCCGCTCACTGTCCTACGTTGGTCGTCTAATTCCGTTAAACCTCTTGCTTGCTTTATGGTCTTATTAACACCCACCGCCCCAAAGATGCAGCTTGGGGCGGTGGGTGTTAATCTTTAAGTGACACAGATAGGCGTTCGGCGCCGCTATATAAAAGATAAAAGGATCCTTCATGAAACTACTGCTCTCTACAACGGCTCTGACAGGTTTGCTTTTGGTCGCCCCTTTTGCAGCGGCAGCGCCCGAAACTGACGAACAGCGTTTGGCTTACAGTCTGGGTGTCACCTTGGGCGAAAGCATGCAGGCCGATATCGAAGACCTCGACTTAGATGCGTTTCATGACGGCATGAGTGACGTGTTTGAAGGTAATGACTTAGCGCTTAGTGAAGAAGAAATGACCGAAGCATTGATGGCTTTCCAAGAGCAATCAATGCAAGCACGTGAAGCCGAAGCTGAAGAGATAGCGCAAACGAATCTCGAAGAAGGCGAAGCTTTCCTGGCCGAAAACGCTGAACGTGAAGAAGTGACCGTGACGGATTCTGGCCTTCAGTATGAAGTGCTTGAGTCGGGCGATGGCGCAACACCTGGCCCTGAAGACACTGTCGAAGTGAACTACGAAGGCATGCTGTTAGACGGCACTGTATTCGATAGCTCCTTTGAGCGCGGCGAATCAGTCAGTTTCCAAACCAACCAAGTGATCGAAGGTTGGCAGGAAGCACTGCAGATGATGAGCGTTGGCGACAGCTGGATGCTATATATTCCCGCTGATATTGCTTACGGCGAAAATGGTCAAGGGCCGATTGGACCCAATGAAGTGCTGACCTTCCGCGTTGAACTGTTAGGCGTCGAATAAGCAATGACTTCAGCCGCCCCTTCCATGCTTCGCCCACTTGCATGCGCTCTGGTCTGCCTGAGCCTTGGTATCCCGTTGTTGGCACAGGCCGAGCCGGAGGTTGACCCCGAGGCATTACCCGCCCTGGGTGCCGTTAGCGAGCAGGCAAGCGTGGTGGGGGTATCGTCAGGCGGCTATATGGCAACCCAGCTAGCGGTTGCTTGGCCAGAACGGTTTAGCGGCCTGGGCGTACTGGCAGCGGGGCCTTGGAGTTGTGCACAAGGCTCGCTGAGTTTGGCACTTAACCAGTGCATGATGACGCGCCGCGGCGCGCCTTCATTAGACGAGCTGGAGAGCCGCTATGATCGCTATATAGCGCTTGAACAGGTCGGTAGCACAGAGCGTCTTAGCCAGCTTCGAGCCTACTTTTGGCACGGCGAAGAAGATGAGGTCGTTGAACCACTGCTGGGCGACCTGCTTGCCGAGCAGTGGACGCAATGGCTTGCCTCGCCAGATCAACTGCGCGTTGCGCGTAGCGAAAATGCCGGGCATGGCTGGCCGGTACGCTTACCTGATGATGCATCGCCCGGCCCCCAAGAGTGGGGCGATTGTCGCCAAGGGGGCGGTAGTTATGTATTAGCCTGCGATGAAGATATCGCTGGTGATATGTTGAACTGGCTTTATCCCGAACGTGAAGCCTCTGAGGCGAACGGCAAACTGGGTGGCGAGTTAGCCGCGTTTGATCAGTCGGAATTTGCGGTAAAAGGACTAGCCGACACAGGCTATGTGTTTATACCGGAAGGCTGTGAAGCGGGTAACTGCCCGGTAACGTTGGCGCTGCACGGCTGCCAAATGAACGCAGAGGCGATTGGTGAAACGTTTGTGCGTTACACTGGGTTAAACGCCTGGGCGTCAGCGCATCAGCAAATTGTGCTTTATCCTCAGGCGGAAAGCAGTATGGCGAACCCGCAAGGCTGCTGGGACTGGTGGGGATTTGCCGAAAGCACTTGGCAGTTAAGCCCTCAGCACGATACCCGTAGCGGCACCCAGATTGGTGCGCTGATGGCGATGTTGGATCGCTTGCAAACTGCTCCCGAAAACGCCTCGCCAGAGTAAAGTCGACTAACTGCCCAGTTCGCTCTCTAATGCCGAGACTAACCCATGGGGAGTTGGCGAATAGAGCACTCGCTGCAATATCTCGCCTTCGCGATTGACTAAAAAAAGCGAAGCGCTGTGATCAATGGTATACGCCATTGCGGAATCCGGCGCTTCGACTTTTCGCCATATCACGCCATAGCGCGCCGCAACATCTTCAAGCTGCTCCTGACTACCTACCGCACCAATGAACTCCTCGCCGAAAAAGCCCATGTACTCCTGCATGCGCTCTATGGTGTCGCGTTCGGGGTCAACGGTAATCATCACCGGCACCACCCGCTCGCGCTGCTCCTCAGAGAGTTGAGCCAAGGCTTGGCGTTTGACCGACTGGGTCATCGGGCATATGTCGGGGCAGAACGTGTAACCAAACGACAAAATGGCTAGCTGGTCGTCATCCAGCTGGGTCAGCGAAAAATCACCCTGGGTCGAAGGCATTTCCACAGGGCCACCTACAGGTTCGCCATCTTTGGGGGCGAAAGCGTAGTGATAGAGACCGATGCCACTAACCACAATTAATACAGCGGCGACACCAGCGCCCAGCCATAACGGTTTACGTGCCATGTGCGTTAACTCCGAATAACGTCAAAATCGAACCAGCTACCCACTTTACCTTCTGCAGTGTCCAGTATGACACGCGCTCGCCAGGGCATAACGGTTTGGGTACAAATCCCCACTTGGCCTTGTCCTTGAAAATGGCCGGGCGCACCTGCACTGAGAGCAAAACGGTGCAGTCCTAAGTCCATATCACGGCCAACAAAATCAACGTCAACCTGAGTGGCCGTAACGCCGTCAACCTCAACTTCCAGTGGTAATACCTCTAATGCATCAATCCTTCCGCTCGCTTGAACATGGAGGGTGATGCGGCCTTTATCGCCCAACGTGGCGGAACAAGGCGCTGTATGCAAGTTGCAGCTTGCGGCGGGGGGAAACCAGGTCACATCGCTATCGCGGTGCAACCAATGGGCAAAGGCATACCAGGCACAGGCAGCCAGCGCTATGCCAGTGACCAGTATCAGTACCCTTAAAGCAGGAAAGCCTGCCGGGTGTGCAGGTTTTGATATCATCTTCATGGCAGAATAATCGCTACGCAAGCCGTGAGGCGGGTGTTTCGCCATGGTAACAGCAATCGAGCCGATATCGCTGTGCTGGGATGTCGCAGGCAAAAGGGACGCAAATGGAGAGTATCACTGGCGCTTTAGGCCCCCTGTTTTTATTGATTTTACTGGGCGCCGTGCTCGGCTATTGGCGTTGGCCTAGCGATACCTTCTGGCCGCAGATGGAGCGGCTTATCTATTTTGTACTGTTCCCCGCCATGCTGGTGGGAACGCTGGCGACTGCCGATGTGAGCCAAGTGCCGGTAGGGCGCCTAGCACTGGTATTGCTGGGCGCAATGGCGTTGTTTGGCATACTGCTTTGGCGTTTACGGAGCTTGCTACGGCTTACGCCCGCTGCGTTTACCTCGGTGTTTCAAGGGGCGGTACGCTTTAATACTTATGTGGGCGTTGCTGGTGCCGCTGCGCTACACGGCAGCTTAGGAGCGACCACTGCAGCCGTCGCTGTGGCACTAATGGTACCGGTGGTGAACGTGATGTGCGTGGCGAGCTTTGTGGCCGCTGGCACGTTAGGCGGCGCTAGCGTGGGTAAAAGTGCAATGGCGCTGATTAAAAACCCGCTAATTCTGGCCTGCTTGACGGGAATTGGCCTGAACCTTTCCGGTGTCGGTTTACCTGGTTGGAGTCAAGACACGGTCGAGCTAGCGGGGCGTGCGGCGTTGCCACTGGGGCTGGTAGCGGTAGGGGTCGCGCTGCGCCCGGCGGCGTTGCTGCGTATTGACCGCGGCGTGCTGGCTACCAATAGCGTTAAGCTGCTGCTGATGCCCGCGTTTGTCTTGGTATTAACCTGGGTGCTGCAACTGGACCCGGTCAGTCGTGACGTGGCGCTCCTGTTTGCAGCGCTGCCCACCGCTACGTCTGCCTATATTTTAGCCCGCCAACTGGGCGGAGACGCTGAACTGATGGCGGCCATTATCACCGGACAAACCCTACTGGCCATGGCGACGCTACCGTTCTGGCTACGATTGGTAAGCTGATGGCTACGCAGTCTCAAAGCTGTAAATAAAAAATATTCGTATTTGTATTGACGAAGTAAATGAGAACTATTACAGTGTGATTGTCAGCGTTTAATGAGACGCTGGCAGCCAAGACAGCTACTAGCCAACAATTGGCGCCAGTTTACTGTCATGGTTTCTCCCTCTCATTGCTAGTCACGGTCTTTTTTGCCGCTCCCATGGAGCGGCTTTCTTTTTTCTCCATCTTGCTAATATCCCATTCCTGACGCTGCCCTGCTTTTTCGGCGGCCTCCAAAGAGCATTGCTGAGGTGTGTTTTGGCGTCTACGTTTTATACGTAATGCCTAAAAGCGCTTGTTAAACGCATGCTAATGGAGGAGTTGACCATGAACGATACTCAAGATCTTTTCCCTACTCGCTTGGAGCGAAAGTTGGGAATGTTTGAACGCATCGATCCCGTGGTATATGGCGATGAATCCCAGCTTGCTGATGGGCCACTGAGTCGGTCGCAAATTGAGGAGTATAAGAAAAAGGGATTTCTTTCCTTTGAAAGTTTTTTTGACGCCGATGATATGCAGGTGTTTCTTCAAGAGCTGCGTGAGTACGAAGATGATGCCGATCTCAAACTTTCAGAAGGCACGATTCTTGAACCAGGGCGCGAAGAAATACGCACCGTTTTCGGTATTCATGAAGTGTCCAAGCGTTTTCAACGTCTGACCCAGGACCCCAAGCTGTTGGCGATCGTCAAGCAATTGTTGGGCAGCGATGTCTATATCCATCAGTCACGAATCAATTATAAGCCTGGGTTCAAAGGCAAAGGGTTTGATTGGCACTCAGACTTTGAGACATGGCATAGCGAAGATGGCATGCCGCGCATGCGCGCGCTGAGCTGTTCCATCGTGCTCACCGATAACGGTGAGTTTAATGGGCCACTGATGTTGATTCCCGGGTCGCATCGTTACTTTATCCCCTGTGTAGGGCGAACGCCGGAGAATAACTACAAGGAGTCGCTAAAAAGCCAAGAGGTGGGGGTGCCGCCAGCCAGCAGCCTGCGCGAATTAATGTTGGAGAACGATATTGAAGCGCCCAAGGGCCCCGCCGGTTCCCTGGTGATTTTCGAAAGCAATACCATGCATGGCTCCAACACGAATATGTCCTGCTGGCCGAGAAGTAATCTGTTCTTTGTTTATAACAGTGTTGAAAACACCCTTCACGACCCTTACTGCGGTAATCGGCCCCGGCCGGAGTTTCTGGCCAATCGTTCAGATTGGGAGCCGATTGAACCGCTTAAAGAGTAAGGCGTTACCCCTCTCGCCGATAAATCAAATCCCACACGCCGTGGCCGAGTTTTTCGCCGCGGGCTTCAAATTTGGTGAGTGGGCGAAACGCCGGGCGGGGCACGTAAGGGGCGGTCTCTGCGCTTGCGGTGTTGGCATAACCGGGGGCCGCTTCCATCACTTCCGCCATCCATTCTGCGTAGGCTTCCCAGTCCGTCGCAAGATGGAAGGTGCCGCCGGGCATCAGACGAGTGCGAATCAGCTCAACAAAGGCTGGCTGCACGATACGCCGCTTGTGATGCTTTTTCTTCGGCCAGGGGTCTGGGAAGAACAGCTGCAGCGTCGTCAGCGAGCCTTCCGGCAGGCACTGTTCGAGCACGGCCAGGGCATCTTCGCGGTAAACGCGCAGGTTAGTCAGGCCGCGTTTATCCACCTCATCTAATAGTTTGCCAACGCCAGGGGCGTGCACTTCGATCCCGATAAAGTCGGTATCCGGGTGGGTTTCGGCCTGCTCAATCAGCGAGTTACCCATGCCAAAGCCGATTTCGACTACGCGCGGCGCTTGGCGCCCAAACAGCACGTCCAGGTCTTGACGGCCGTCGGCAATGGTCAGGCCGAAGCGTGGCCAAACCTCTTCTAGCCCCCGGTTTTGTGCCTGGGTCATGCGGCCCGCGCGGATTACATAGCTTTTAATGCCGCGACGATGCAGCGGGGCATCCTGGCTTTCGGGGCTGGTGGTGGCGTTGCCTTCGGGCGCGGCATTGTTCGTATCGGTCATGGTGTCTCTGTATCAGCCGTTAATACGGCCAGCGAAAGGAGAAGAGGGATCGGCGGACTGGCGGCGCGGCATACGGCCAGCTAAAAACGCGTCGCGGCCGGCTTCCACGGCTAGTTTCATGGCGTTGGCCATGCGTAGCGGGTCGCGAGCATGGGCAATGGCACTGTTCAACAGTACGCCGTCACAGCCGAGCTCCATCGCCATGGCGGCATCCGACGCCGTGCCAATGCCCGCATCCACCAGCACCGGAACGTTGCTCTGCTCAACAATCAAGCGCACGTTGTGCGGGTTTTGAATGCCGTGGCCAGAGCCAATCAGCGAGCCCAGTGGCATGATGGCGCAGCAGCCCATGGCTTCCAGTTCGCGTGCCACAATGGGGTCATCGCTGGTGTAAACCATCACGTCAAAACCATCGGCAAGCAGCGTTTCAGCGGCTTTCAGGGTCTCTACCACGTTGGGGTAGAGCGTGTGGTCATCGCCGAGCACTTCCAGTTTGACCAGGTTGTGGCCATCGAGCAGCTCGCGGGCCAAACGGCAGGTGCGCACGGCATCTTTCGCGTTGTAGCAACCAGCGGTATTGGGCAGCAGGGTGTAGCGCTCTGGCGAGATAACATCCAGTAGATTGGGCGCCTCGGCGTCCTGGCCCAAGTTGGTACGGCGTACGGCAAACGTCACTATCTCGGCACCGCTCTGGGCAATGGCAGCACCGGTTTCGGTAAAGTCTTTATACTTGCCTGTGCCGACCAGCAGGCGCGAGTGAAAGTCGCGTCCGGCGATGGTGAGCGGAGTATCGGTTAGTTGGGTCATAGTATTTCCTCTAGCCGCCGCCAATCGCGTGGACAACTTCCACATGGTCGCCATCGGCCAAGCGGGTATCGGCGTGTTGGCTGCGGGGGACGATCTCTTCGTTAATTTCGACGGCGATGCGACGGCCGCTAAGACCCAATTGTTCAACTAGGTCGGCGGCAGTGAGGCCGGTCGAAAGCGTATGGGGTTCACCGTTTAGACGTATCTGGATAGACATAAAGGGTCGCGTCTCATTCGTCGTGGCAATGCGTTCTCTATTGTAGCGGTTTCGAGCCGCTCAAGGTACGCCGTGGGGCAATCCGCGCGCGAAAATGAAGCAGACAAGTGAAGCAGGAGAACAATGTGCAACGAGCAGATAAAGGATGGTGGTGTATAGCGGCGCTGTCAGGCGCGATGATGGTGATGCTGGGTGCCTATGCAGCGCACGGATTAGCGGCGCGTACTACCGAAGCAATGGTGAGTGCTGTGGAAACCGGTGTGCGCTACCAAGCGTGGCACACGCTTGCCATAATGATAGTGCTGGTGTGGCGCCGGGTACAACCACTGGCTGGCCAGCGCTGGGTGCTGGCCCTGTGGTCGCTGGGGGTGGTGTGTTTTTCAGGCTCGCTTTATCTCATGGCGCTGGCGGGGCTGAGTCTCGGTATTGTGACGCCGATTGGCGGCGTTTTGCTGATGGCTGGGTGGCTGGCGCTGGCCGTGATCGTTCTGAAAGCTTCGTAAACGGCCGATATTGATGACGTTTCTAGCGCTTCATGCGGTGGTTGATACGCGCTATATCCGCTGGCGCGTCGATATCAACCAGTGTGCCCGCGTCCTGCACTGCATACTCGTGGTAGAGGGAGGCGTGGCGGCGAATAAGGGTTTTGGCACCTGTGTTGCCGTTCAAGGTTTCAAGTTCCGGCCAGAAGGTCCGCCCAAAAATGACCGGGTGGCCTGGTCGTCCGCCATGGCAGGGCCGCACGATAGTGTCACGGGTGGCTTGGTGTTGAAGTGCCAGTAGCGTATCGCGCTGAAGACAAGGCATGTCGCCCAATAAAATTGCCACCGCCTCAATGCTTTGAAGCTGGGGGTCACGGCCCAGTTCGGCCATCGCCTCCGCCAGGCTTGCCCCCAGGCCGCCGTGCGCCTGTTGAATGCGAATTAGCGGCACATCGTCAGTAAGGCCCAATAACGCAGGGTCGTCCTCTTCGCGAATCACCACGCGCAGTTGGGCAAACGCCTGCTGTGCTTGTGCAACCGAGGCGGCGAGTAAGGGCCGCCCATCGGCCAAGGACGCACGGCGCTTGTCTTGATCGCCGAAACGCCGCGAGTAGCCGGCAGCCATCACCAAGGCGACAATGTGGCTAGGGCTTATCATTGAGAAAGCTCACTGATAGTTTTGCCATGCTGTACCCGCACGATATCTGCCATCACGGCGAGAGCAATTTCCGCCGGTGTTTTGCTGCCCAGTGCCAGGCCAATCGGCATATGCAGGCGGTCGATCTGCGCCTCTGTTAGCCCCCCTGAGCGAATCAGCCGCTCCGCCCGGGCAGTTGATGTACGCCTTGATCCCATCACGCCTATATAAAAAGCGGGCGTGCGCACGGCTTCTATCATGGCTAGGTCATCAATACGTGGGTCATGAGTGAGCGCCACCACCGCCGTGGCGCTATGGCAAACACCGGAGGCAATGTACCGGGAAGGCAGTAGCGCTTTGACCTCTACACCCGGCACTGAAAAATCCGCGCAGGCTGCCTCGTCTGGATCGCAGACGATTACCTCAAAGCCCAGTGTCACCGCAAAGGCGGCGCAGGGGGCGGAAATCGCCGAAATACCGGCGATAATTAATCGCCTGGCGGGCGCGATGCGCATTTGAATCATCGTGGGTTGGTCATGGCCTTGCGCCTTCTGTTGTACCACGCGGGGGCCCAAGGAAGCATCCTCGCTAAAGCCGTGCGTTCCCGTGGAAACATCGACGTTACGGATTAACTGATAGTGGCCATCCAGCGTGGCCAGTAGCGTCGTTAGATGTTCCCGCGTGTCTGATGTAGAAGGCAGGCGTTCGATCAATATGTCTAAGAGGCCGCCGCAGGGAAGCGTGATGTGGGCGCTTTGAGCGTCTTCGCTGTCTCCGTAGCGCGTAATGGTGATGGTGCGATCAAATTCACCCTCGCGCAGGCGCTGGATAAAGTCCTCCTCGACACAGCCCCCCGACAGCGAGCCGATATGCTTGCCTGCTTGGTCAACCGCCATCCAGGAACCAGGCGCACGTGGGGAAGAACCAAACGTCGCAAGCACGGTGCACAGCCAGACCGTTTTCCCTTCTTGGCACCACGTTAGCGCTTGCTCAATGACTTGCCGATCCAAATGTTGCATTCAATCATGCTTCCTATAATTAACAAACGGCATCCATTGCCGCCTTGGCGTAGACAGCCACCTCTAGCGTAGCGCAGCTGCTTATAAAGCATGCGTAATACGCCCTTTTTCAAGATGATTATGCCCAAGAGTGGGGTGACGTACGCCAATTATGTCTATGCTGACATTGTGACGATATTCATTAAGTGACAGCAATGAGCAGGGAAGGCACCTATTGATGAATTCACCCGATAGCGCTGGCAAGCGTCGTGAAATTACCCCACATGGCGTGGAGCATTCGAATGTCACCTTCACAGTCAATGGAAAAAGACATGAGCTTGAACTGGATAATCGGACAACGCTGCTAGATACGTTGCGCGAACATTTGCAGTTAACCGGCTCTAAGAAGGGCTGTGATCATGGCCAGTGCGGCGCCTGTACAGTGTTTGTGAATGGCACCCGCATCAATGCCTGCCTGACACTGGCAGTGATGCATGAAGGAGATGAGATAGCGACCGTTGAAGGGCTGGGCGATGTCGAACATCTTGACCCCATGCAGCAAGCCTTTATCGACCATGATGGCTTTCAGTGTGGCTATTGCACCCCAGGGCAAATTTGTTCAGCCAAGGCGGTGTTGGAGGAGGTTCGGGCGGGCCTGCCCAGCCACATCACGCAGGATCTAAACACGCCTATTGAGCTCACCGACGCCGAGATTCGCGAGCGGATGTCGGGCAATCTTTGCCGCTGCGGTGCTTACTCAAACATTCTAAAAGCCATCACTCAGGTAGCGGAGGCGCACCCATGAGAGCCTTCGCCTATGAACGGATAACCGACCCTGCCCAGGCGGCGGCACGCGCTGCCGAGGTGCCAGGCGCCAAATTTATTGCTGGCGGCACAAATCTGCTCGATTTAATGAAGCATGAAATTGAAACGCCGACACATTTGATTGATGTCACCAAAACCGGCCTCAACGACATTACGGCTACCGATGCCGGTGGCCTGCGGGTTGGGGCGCTGGTCAGCAATAGCGACCTGTCGGCCGACTCGCGGATCCGCAAAGACTATGCGGTGTTGAGTCGCGCCTTGGTGTCAGGGGCCTCCGGCCAGCTGCGCAATAAAGCCACCACCGGCGGCAATCTTTTACAACGCACGCGGTGCCCCTATTTCTACGACACCGGAATGCCCTGTAATAAGCGCCAACCCGGGGCGGGCTGTGCGGCACTCGGTGATGGAGCCTCCACGCGCCAGCTGGGTATTATAGGTACATCAGAGGCGTGTATTGCCACGCACCCTTCTGACATGGCCGTGGCGCTCAGAGCACTGGATGCCGAAGTGGAAACCGCCACCCCCAGCGGCGAAACACGGCGTATGACGTTGGATGCGTTTTACCCGCTGCCCGGCGATACCCCCGAAGTTGAAAGCACGTTAAAGCCGGGCGAGATGATCACTGGCGTGGTGCTCCCCCCGCCCGTGGTAGGCCGCCATGCCTATTATAAAGTTCGTGACCGGGCTTCTTACGCGTTTGCTCTGGTATCCGTGGCGCTGATTCAAAAGCCGGATGGAACCGGGCGTGTGGCGCTGGGCGGTGTGGCACCCAAACCCTGGCGACGCGCTGAAGCCGATGCCGAGCTGCCCAACGGCGCGCAAGCAGTCATGGCTCGACTGCTTGATGGTGCCCGCCCCACGCAAGAGAACGCCTTTAAACTGACGCTGGCAGAGCGAACGCTTGCCACGCTGCTGGCGCAGGAGTGACCCATGGATTTTAATCAATCGGCTGAAGACAACCTGTTCGACCACGCCCGTGTGATTGGCAAACCTCATCCCCGAGTCGACGGCCTTCTCAAAGTAACTGGCCGCGCGCCCTATGCGTATGAGCGCCATAACGTAGTTGCCAATCAACTGGTGGGGTACCCCTTGTGCGCAACGATTGCCAAGGGGCGGATTACCCATATGGACGCTTCCGCCGCCCGCGCCGCCCCCGGCGTTGCGGCCGTGGTGACTACCGCCGAACTTGAACCACTTGAACGTGCTAAAAGTAATATCGCCCACCTATTCGGCGGCGCAAAGATTGAGCACTACCATCAGGCGATTGCCGTGGTGGTCGCTGAAACACTGGAACAGGCGCACGGTGCCGCTGGCCTGATTGAGGTGCGGTACGAAGAAGCGCCGGGCGTGTTTGATCTTGAGGACGCCTTTGAGCGGCTACAGGACATCGGCGAGCCGCAAACTAATGTGGGTGATGTGGATGCCGCTTTGCAAGCCGCGCCCGTAACGCTGGATGCGGTTTACCGCACGGCATCCCAAAGCCACGCCATGATGGAGCCGCATGCGTCGATCGTCGATTGGTCCGAGGGTGGGCAGATGACGGTGTGGACCTCGAACCAAATGATAGACACGAATCGGCAGGCACTGGCCACCACCTTCAATATTGACGCTGATACCATTCGCGTAGAGAGCCCCTATATCGGCGGCGGCTTTGGCGGAAAGCTTTGGCTACGGGCCGATGCGGTGCTCGCCGCGCTTGGCTCGCGCGAGACCGGGCGGCCAGTCAAAGTCGCCTTGCCGCGCCCAATGATCTTCAACAATGCCACGCATCGGTCCGGCACCATTCAACGCCTGCGCATCGCGGCCGGATCAGATGGCAAGATTACCGCTTTCGACCATGCTGCCATTTCCCATACGCTGCCCGGCGGCAGCGGTGAAGACGCGGTCAACCAGACCCGCTGCTTCTATGCGGGCGAAAATCGTCGCGTAGCGCACCATCCTATCGATATGGGCCTGCCCGAATCGGCGGACATGCGTGCCCCTGGTGAAGCCTCGGGGCTGGCGGTGCTGGAGATCGCCATGGACGAGATGGCGGAGAAGCTCGGCATGGATCCGGTGGAATTCCGGATTCTCAACGACACCCAGGTCAACCCCGAGGAGCCCTCAAAGCCTTTCACCGAACGTCACTTTGTGGAGTGCCTGCGTAAGGGCGCCGACACTTTCGGCTGGGCTGAGCGTAACCTTGAGCCTGGCGGTCGGCGCGAAGGCCAGTGGCTGATTGGCCACGGTATGGCCGGAGCTTATCGCGGTGCGCCCACCATGACCTCGGGCGCGCGGGTGCGCTTGCAGAAAGGGCGGCTGATCGTGGAAACCGATATGACCGATATCGGTACCGGCTCCTACACCATCCTGACCCAAACGGCGGCAGAAACCATGGGCATGGAGATGCAGGATGTAGAAGTGCGCCTTGGCAATAGCGCCTATCCAACCTCCTCCGGCTCAGGCGGGCAGTTTGGTGCGACTAGCACCACCGCTGGCGTATATGCTGCCTGTGTGGCGCTTCAAGAGCAGATCGCCAAGCGCCTAAACGTTGACGAGGCGCGCTTTGAAAATGGCCGCGTGGTTTCCGGACAGAAAGATCTGGCGCTGGCCGACATAGCCGATGGCGAAGAGATAGTGGCTGAGGATTCGATCAACTTTGGCGACTTCAAGGATGAGCTGGAGATCGGCACCTTCGGCGCGCACTTTATCGAGGTGGCCGTGAATGCCTACACCGGGGAAACTCGCGTGCGGCGTATGCTGGCCGTGTGCGATGCAGGGCGCATCCTCAATCCCATCACGGCGCGCAGCCAGGTAATTGGCGGCATGACCATGGGCGTAGGCGCTGCCTTGACCGAGGGCATGAGCGTGGATACCGGGCGCGGCTTCTTCGTCAACCACGACCTAGCAGGCTACGAAGTGGCGGTACATGCGGATATTCCCGAGCAGGAGGTCATCTTTTTAGAGACCACCGATGCTGCTTCATCGCCCCTAAAAGCAAAAGGGGTGGGTGAGCTGGGTATTTGCGGCGTAGCGGCTGCGATTGGCAACGCGATCTACAATGCCACCGGTGTCCGGATACGTGAGTACCCGATGACGCTGGATCACATGATCGATCAACTCCCTAACACTGAGCGTTGAGCTAGCTTGACCTTGGGGCGACACACAGGTTGTAAGCTTTCAATTGGATGTTGCGTCGCTTACCAACGTTTTTTATTCGCTCTTAATCAGGAGGGTATTTATGAGCCGCTTAACCACCTCAATATTCCTATCTAGTGCTCTAATTCTCGGGGCGACCTCGGTGCATGCGGCACTGCCTGACGAGGCCACACTATATAAAAATCCCCAGTGCGGCTGCTGTGACGGTTACGCACGTCATCTTGAAGAGCTCGGCGTAGAAGTGACGATTATTGATGACGTGGAGTTGGGTGATATCAAGCAACAGGCGGGCGTGCCTTATGGCTTGGGATCGTGCCATACCATCGAGATGGGCGAGTATTGGATTGAAGGGCATGTGCCGATGGAAGCGGTTACAAAGCTGTTTGAAGAGCAGCCTGACGTCGATGGTATTGGTTTGGCCGGTATGCCCATTGGTACGCCGGGTATGCCTGGTCCTCAAGACGAGCCCTATAACGTCTACGCGTATAGCGACCAGCAGGATGAGCCGTTCATGACACTGGCGCCTTGAAGAACGGCCGCTTAAGACTTTTCAGGTAGCGCATAGCTGGCGGTGACATGCACCACGGGGCGCGTGTCATCGCTGGCTGAAAAAATCTGTACTTCGCCCACCGCTAGGCGGCGGCCGAGTTTGATCAGCTTGGCGTGGGCGATAATGTCGTGATCACCGGAAGCCGCGCGCAGAAAGTGGCAGTTTAAGTCGCTGGTCACGGCCATCGCCTCTGGGCCGATTTGCGCCAAGATAGCGACGTACATAGCGACATCTGCAAACCCCATCATCGTGGGCCCGGAAACCCGCGGGCCAGGGCGTAGATGTTCATGGCCAATCTTTAGGCGCATGGTGGCGCTCATCTCGCCCACGCTCTCTATCTTGCCCATTCGCTGGGGAAAGACTTCATCCAGAAAGTGCTCAATCTGCTCAGCAGTCATCACGGTCATTGTTATTATTCCTCACGTTTTCTTTAACGTTAACGTCAATCAGCCTAAATAAAAAGCCCCAAGGCGCGAGCCTTGGGGCTATGTGAGTAAGCGAGCGGGCTTACTTAACCTTATGCACGTTTAGCTTTGTGCACCTGGCGCCATTCGTGGAGTAGCGGCTCGGTGTAGCCAGAAGGCTGGACGCGACCTTTGAAGATCAGGTCGGAGGCAGCTTTGAACGCGGTAGAGGCTTCAAAGTCCGCACTCATAGCGGTGTAGGTCGGGTCGCCTGCGTTCTGCTCGTCGACTACCTTGGCCATACGCTTAAGGGTTTCTTCCACCCGCGGCGCATCGACAATGCCATGGTGCAGCCAGTTGGCAATGTGCTGGCTTGAGATACGCAGCGTCGCACGGTCTTCCATCAGGCCGACGTTGTGGATGTCTGGCACTTTCGAGCAACCTACGCCGTGCTCTACCCAGCGCACAACGTAACCCAGAATACCCTGGCAGTTGTTATCCAGCTCCTGCTGCTTCTCTTCATCGGACCAGTTGGCGTTTTCCGCCACCGGCACGGTGAGTAGATCATCCAAGTAGTCGGGCTCGCCCAGCTCTTCCAGCTCGCGCTGAACGTCGGTGACGTTGACTTGGTGATAGTGCAGCGCATGGAGCGCGGCCGCCGTTGGCGAGGGCACCCAAGCGGTGTTGGCACCGGCTTTCGGGTGGCCGATTTTTTGCTCCAGCATGTTGTGCATCAGGTCCGGCATGGCCCACATGCCTTTACCGATTTGCGCACGACCGCGTAGGCCGCAAGCAAGGCCCACTTGCACGTTGCTCTTTTCATAGGCCTGGATCCACGCAGCGCTCTTCATATCGCCTTTGCGCACCATGGGGCCTGCTTCCATGGCGGTATGCATTTCGTCGCCAGTGCGGTCCAGGAAGCCGGTGTTGATGAAGGCTACGCGGGAAGCGGCTTCCGCAATACACGCCTTGAGGTTAACGGTGGTGCGACGCTCCTCATCCATGATGCCCATTTTCAGGGTGTCACGGCTCATGCCCAGAAGGTCTTCAACGCGGCCAAACAGTTCGTTGGCGAAGGCGACTTCTTTAGGGCCGTGCATCTTCGGCTTCACGATATAAACCGAGCCAGTGCGCGAGTTGCGCGGCTGGCTGTCATCTTTTTTCAGATCATGCAGCGCGAGTAGTGAGGTCACTACCGCATCTAGAATGCCTTCCGGCAGCTCGTTGCCGTTTTCATCCAGAATCGCAGGCGTGGTCATCAAGTGACCCACATTACGCACGAACATCAGCGAACGACCGGGGAGGGTGACACTACCGCCATCGCTAGTTTGCCAGGTGCGGTCGGCGTTCAGCTTACGCGTAAACGTCTTGTCACCTTTCTCGATCTTCTCTTCCAGGTCGCCCTTCATCAGGCCGAGCCAGTTGCTGTAAACACCGACCTTGTCTTCTGAATCCACCGCAGCAACGGAGTCTTCACAATCCATGATCGTGGTCAGGGCGGCCTCGACGACAACATCCTTCACGCCGGCCGGGTCGGTTTTACCGATGGAATCGCTGGCGTCGATCTGAATTTCCAGGTGCAGGCCATTGTTACCCAGCAAAATGGCATCGGGTTTGGCTGCTTCGCCAGTGAAGCCGATCAGCTTGCCGGAGTCCTTCAAGCCGGTTTCACGGCCGCCTTCCAGGGTGACGACCAAATGCTCGTCACGGATGGCGTACTTCACCGCGTCACGGTGTGAGCCAGTGGCCAACGGTGCCGCGCGATCCAGCACGCCGCGCGCGTAGGCAATCACTTTGGCGCCGCGTTTCGGGTTGAAGCTGGTGCCTTTCTCGGCGCCGTCGTCTTCTGAAATCGCGTCGGTGCCGTACAGGGCATCATAAAGGCTGCCCCAGCGTGCATTGGCAGCGTTCAGCGCATAGCGCGCATTGCTTACCGGCACCACCAGCTGCGGGCCTGCTTGAACAGCTACTTCTCGATCAACATTCGTCGTTGTCGCTTTGACGTTAGCGGGGGCTTCCACCAAATAGCCAGTCTCTTTCAGAAAGCTGCGGTACGCAGGCATATCGGTGACCGGGCCGGGGTTTTCCCGGTGCCACGCATCTAGCTTCTCTTGCAGCGTGTCGCGCTCTTCCAGCAATTGACGGTTTTTAGGGGTCAGATCATGAAACAGAGCATCCACACCGGCCCAAAAGGCATTTTCATCAACGCCTGTTCCCGGTAGCGCCTGCTCATTAATAAAACGATCTAAATCGGCTGCCACCTGTAAACGGTGGCGCGTGATACGCTCACTCATGGGGTATCTCCTGTGAGGATGCCCGTGGGCACTCTGTTTTTTAGAACATGTTTTTTTAGAACATGGGTTCTTAAAACATGGTTTGCCGTGGGCAGAGTAAAATGTATTTATGGAAAATAATTCCACATTTGCTCGGGCATGTAAACAGCGTAGACCCTAAAGCGGTAAAATGCGCGACCAAATGACTAGCAATTAGAAGTTGATAGCGCGACTCGCCTGCCGCGTCTAGGCCAACGTAAAATGGCGATATGGAGAAACAACGATGCGTGATTTCCAACATCTGGAAGGCTTGTTTCGCCATGCTTCGGGCGAGACCGCCCTTAGCCGTCTGCTGCCAGGGGAAAGTTTGACCGACGCCATGCAGGACTATTTTCAGCACTATGGTCTGGAAGTCCTGCTATTGGATACCAGTGAAGTACACGCAGGCTTTATTGATACTGGACGCTTTGCGCTGTGGTGCCAAGTGTGGAGCCCGCCGCAGCCGGTGGGCACCGCTTTCGTGGTGCACGGTTATTTTGACCATATGGGCCTGTATCGCCATCTGCTCAAGCGTTTGCTGGCCAAGGGCTGGCGGGTGGTGCTGTGGGATCTTCCGGGCCATGGTCTTTCCAGTGGTGCGCGCGCGGAAATAGAGGATTTCGATGATTATCAGCACTGTCTGACCCACCTGCAGACCACCCTCAAGAGCCAGGGAATGGCGCCGGCCCCGTGGCTGGGGGTGGGGCAGAGCACCGGCGGGGCAATTCTAGCTACCGATGCGCTCGCCCGTCGAGAGGATGCGGGCTGGTCAGGCTTGGTACTGCTGGCGCCATTGGTGCGACCTTGGGGTTGGAGTCAAACAAGCTGGCTGCACTTGATTGCCAGCCCATTTGTAAAAGAGCTGCCGCGTAAATATCGGCCCAACTCTACCGACGAACAGTTCACCGAATTTCTACGCGAGGGAGACCCTCTGCAGCCCGAGCGCTTGAGCGTTGCCTGGGTGAGCGCCATGCGCCGCTGGATGCCCCGCCTGCTGGCGCATGAGCCCAGCCAGTTACCTACGCTTATTTTGCAGGGCGAGCAGGATTTGACCGTTGATTGGGAGTGGAATTTAGCGATTCTGGCGAAGAAGTTTCCCAATGCCGAGATCCATCGCCACCCGGAAGCCCGCCATCATCTGGTAAATGAAGCCGATTCCATCCGGGAGGTGCTGTTTGAAGCGCTGGATGGGTTTATAGACCAGTTAAGCGAAAATCAGGCCTAGTGCCGCTTTTCGCTAAGCTCCCTTCAGCATCCGATCCAACTGCCGGTAGCCAATCGCTTCAATAAAGTGCGGTTGAGTGGGTTTGGGTTCACCCTGCAGGTCGGCTAGCGTAAGCGCCACCCGCAAAACGCGGTGGTAGGCGCGGGCGGAAAGCTTGAGCTTTTCGAGCACGCCTGCAAGCCAGGCGCGTTCTTCATCATTCAGGTCGCAGGCGGCTTCCAGGGCTTTGCCGCTTAACTGGCTGTTAAGTGCGCCGCGCGCCATTTGGCGCTCCCGCGCCGCGATTACTCGCTCACGCACGGCTTCGGAGGACTCGCCTTGAGTTTGCGCGGTGAGCTGTTCAGGTGGCAGTGCGGGGACTTCCACCTGAAGGTCGATGCGATCCAGCAGCGGCCCGGAAAGCCGTGCTTGATAACGCTGAATTTGGCTGGCGGTACACTGGCAACGCTGGCGCGGGTCGCCTAAGTGGCCGCAGGGGCAAGGATTCATGGCGGCTACCAATTGAAAACGAGCTGGATAACGGCGTTCATGGCTGGCGCGGGCTAAATGAATCGTACCTGTTTCCAGTGGCTGCCGAAGTACCTCTAATACATGGCGTGAAAACTCGGGCAGTTCATCCAAAAAAAGCACGCCGTGGTGAGCGAGTGATATTTCGCCGGGTTTGGGTTTTGAGCCGCCGCCGACCAGGGCGGCGGCGCTGGCACTGTGATGGGGTTGGCGAAACGGCCTTTTGCCCCAGTCGGCTTCCAGCGGCAGGCCGCAGACTGAGCGCACCGCGGCGACTTCCAGCGCATCCTCTTCGGAAAGCGGCGGCAGAATGCCCGGAAGGCGGCTGGCCAGCATGGTTTTGCCGGTGCCTGGCGGGCCTGCGAATATGAGATTATGACCACCAGCAGCGGCGACTTCGAGCGCGCGCCGCGCCTGCTGCTGGCCGCGCACATCGGCGAGGTCATCCACCGGGGCGGTGGTTTTAACCGAGGCGCTGAGCTTGTGCGGGAGAATCTTCTCTTGGTCGAGTAAGTGCGCCACGACTTGCCAGAGCGTGTCGGCAGGCAGCACCGGTAAGTCGCCTGCCAGGGCCGCTTCATCGGCGCAGTCGCGGGGAATAATAAGCGCTTTTTTCACCCGCCGCGTAGCCAGGGCAAAGGGCAGTATTCCCGGCACGGCGCGCAGTTTGCCATCTAGGGCCAACTCACCGGCGCACTCCATACCTTCCAATGCTTCCACCGGAATTTGCCCAGAGGCGGCGAGAATGCCCAGGGCTATAGGCAAATCAAAACGGCCACCCTCTTTGGGGAGATCAGCGGGAGCGAGGTTCAACGTGATTCGTCGCGTATTAGGGAAATCAAAGCCTGCATTGACCAATGCACTGCGCACCCGTTCACGGCTCTCTTTGACGGCGGTTTCCGGTAGGCCCACCAGCGTTAGACCTGGCAAGCCGTTGGCTAAATGCACCTCGACATGCACCGCTGGTGCGTCTAAACCTACGCCTGCGCGCGTGGCTACAATGGCTAGCGTCATCGCCTTCCCTCGCTGGTTTTTGGTAAAAGCTCTGACCCTAATGTGAGCGTAATCTACTTTAATTTAAGTATTAAACTACCTTAGTTAAAAACGCTTTGGTAGCGTTCTGGCTTATGATTATTGTGTTGGCGCTGCTTCCAGTGCTGCGGTCAGTTCCTTGGCAAAGCGTTGAGCCGAAGGTAATGCGCCGAAGCTCCATACCGGCGGTAGGTGTAGCAGGTTGTCATTCTTGACGCTGGGAAGTTGTTGCCACAGGCCGCTTTTTGCAAGCTGCTCTTCTACCCCGGCGGGGAGTGGGTCGATGATAACCAGCATTGCCTCAGGGTAGCGTGCCAGCGCTTCAACCCCTACCAGCGCAAATCCCCAGGCGTTGGTGGGCTGGTCCCAGGCATTAGGGAGTTCGAGCTGCTCTAGAACAGCGTTGTAAAGACTGTTATCGCCAAAGACGCGCACGTGGCGGGCATCCATGAACTGCACCATGAGCAGTGGTGCGATTTCTGACTGTGAGCGGGGCCGGGATTCGCGCAGCGTGGTCATCAAGGTTTGGGTTTCTTCGATCAGTTGCTCTGCCTGGGGCTGACGCTCGGTTAACTCGCCCAACTGGCGGGTCAGGGTTTGCATCTCTTGCCAAGTATCGGTGCCGGGCGAATAGAGCGCGAACGAGGTGACCGGTGCGATTCGCTCCAGGCGCGGTGTTAAGCCAGCGAACATGGGGGAGATCAGTATCTGTTCGGGCGGTACTTGGGCCAATAGCTCCAGATTGGGTTGGGTGCGCAGGCCCATATCAGTGGCACTGTTAGGTATACGGGGCTCACCTACCCAGTCGTGGTAAGCGTCCTGTTGGGCAACGCTGCTAATAGGGGCGTCAATGGCCAGCAGGGTTTCGGCGATAGTCCAGTCGACCGTTGCCCACTGCGCCTTTGCCGTTGAAAAAGTCATTAGGCAAACGGCGAACAGCCCACAGCGTACAAATAAAGAGAGCAGGGTGGTTTGGCGCATGATGAAGAGAGGCCATCCAGAAAAATAAGAGCTGTATTTAAACGATAATATTTATTGTTTGCAAACATGGGTGCAGGTGATGCCGTAGCGCAATCCCAATTGCTCCAGCGACTGCGGTGTCAGGGCCTGCTGTGTTTGGTCTACAGGCGGATGAGTCGCGAGTGTTTTCATAGGTCATGCGCTATCGTTTTCAATGATATGCATCAAATTGGCGCATCATTAGGCAAGGCAATTCGTCAAAATGAAAAAGGCTGCGCTGGCTGAGGCCATCCGACGGCGGGATCGGAACCGATTTGACCTATCTTGGTGCTTACGCGCTATTTATTTGTATCAGGCCGCCTTTCTCAGGGGCTCCACTATTGAAGGCCTTAATGTGCTTGAAGAGGGTTGAGAGGATGCGATTGAGCAAGACGGCTTATCACGACGGCAGACGTCGGCAATAGGTGATGTCACGCTATTGCCGATAACCGCTAACTAAGTGACTGGGCAGTAAATGGGTTTACCGTTTGGTCGGTTTTTCGTCTTCATTGCTGTCACTGTCTGGCTCTGGCTCTGGCTCTGGCGTCGGCACCGGCGGTACTTCTGCTTCTACTGGTGTGGTGGTTGGCGTTGTGGAGGCTTCAACGGCTGCTTCAAGGTTGGCAACTTGTCGCTCTAACGCCTCTACCCGCGAACGCGTGCGCTGCAGTACGTCCATCAAAATATCGAAATCTTCCCTGGAAACAAGCTCTAGGCGGTCGAAGGCGCCACGCACGACTTGCTGTACGCCTTTTTGGATATCTTCCGGTGCCTGAGAGGCGTTCTGTAAACGGTCGCCAATCTGCTGGGCCAGTCGGCTGATGCGGTCTTGAGGCGCCATAGCTGCTCTCTCCTTAATAACTCACTAAATGAATATATATAAAAACGGCTTACCGTAAGGATACGCAACAGTTGGCGAATTCGCATGCGTCGAATGGATTAACTGCTCAGCGGGTGGTTTGCATCGAAATGGAGCAGGCAACATTTGCTTACGCCTTTTTTTGGTGCAATAGCCGTGGTGTGACGATGGATTTGACGAGATTAAGCGCTTTGAAAGACTTTCCTTGTTGTCTAATTAGCTGATTTATAAGTAAAAAAAGTCAGCTGGCACGGTATGCGCATTAACGGTTCAGGTGCTTATTCTGGCGGCTGTGCCGCTACCAATCTAGCAGGACTTATCCAGCAGGGGAGATCCGGGATGAAACTCATCACCGCTATCATCAAGCCATTCAAGCTCGACGATGTTCGTGAGGCACTCGCCGACAACGGAGTTCAGGGCATCACCGTTACTGAAGTTAAAGGGTTTGGCCGTCAGAAAGGGCATACCGAGCTGTACCGTGGCGCCGAATACGTTGTCGACTTTCTGCCCAAGGTAAAAGTGGAAGTGGCCGTCGACGATGCACGATTAGAAAGCGTGCTGGACGCCATCTGTAGCGCAGCCAACAGCGGAAAAATCGGTGACGGCAAGGTGTTTGTTACGCCACTGGAAGACGTGATTCGTATCCGCACCGGTGAGCGTGGCGCTGACGCCGTATAACGGACGCCACGCGAACAGGGCTGCATAGCCGTCTTTTGCGTATAACTTCTCATAGAATAACGGGGAACACCTTATGAATGAGTTAGCTGATTTGAGCTACGCGCTCGATACGTTCTACTTTCTAATTTGCGGCGTGCTGGTGATGTGGATGGCCGCAGGCTTCTCCATGTTGGAAGCGGGCTTGGTACGCTCCAAAAATACCGCTGAAATTCTGACCAAAAATATCGCGCTGTTTGCGATTGCCTGCACCATGTACCTGCTGGTGGGCTACTACATCATGTACTCCAGCAGCGCTGGCGGCTTTCTGCCTAACCTAGGCTTCCTGATTGGCGCTGAAAACAGCGTTGATGCGGTGACCGCAGGCGGCGATGACGCCCCCTACTACTCCATGCGTTCTGACTTCTTCTTCCAGGTAGTCTTTGTCGCCACCGCCATGTCGATTGTGTCGGGTGCCGTGGCCGAGCGTATGAAGCTGTGGGCATTCCTGGCCTTTGCAGTGGTGATGACCGCGTTTATCTATCCGGTGTCTGGCTACTGGACGTGGGGTGGCGGCTGGTTGTCTGAAGTTGGCTACTCTGACTATGCTGGCTCAGGCATTGTGCACCTTGCCGGTGCAGCTGCAGCACTCGCTGGTGTCATCGTGCTCGGGCCGCGTAAAGGCAAATATGGCAAAGATGGCTCTATCCACGCGATTCCCGGTGCCAACATGCCGCTGGCAACGCTGGGTACCTTCATTCTGTGGATGGGCTGGTTCGGCTTTAACGGTGGTTCCGAACTTAAACTGGCGGCCGTCGATTCTGCGAATAACGTGGCGCAAGTGTTTGTAAATACTAATGCTGCTGCGGCAGGTGGTGTTATTGCGGCACTAATTTTGGCCAAACTGTGGTTCCGTAAAGCGGACCTGACCATGGCACTGAACGGTGCGCTGGCGGGTCTGGTGGCAATCACTGCTGATCCGCTCTCTCCGACCGCACTGGGCGCCACGATTATCGGCGCGATTGGCGGCATCATCGTGGTCGCTGCCATCGTCACCCTTGATAAAGTGAAACTGGATGATCCGGTCGGCGCGATCTCGGTTCACGGTGTTGTCGGCATCTGGGGTGTGTTGGCGGTGCCGCTGAATAACGACGGTGCGTCTTTTGGTGCGCAGATTATCGGTATCGTCGGTATCTTCGGCTGGGTGTTCCTGGCAAGCCTGGTGGTATGGTTGATCCTGAAAGCCATCATGGGTATCCGGGTTAGCGAAGAAGAAGAGTATGAAGGCGTTGATATCGCTGAGTGCGGTCTTGAAGCCTATCCCGAATTTGGCATTAAGAAATAAACAGCGGTATTAAGAAATAATTTAATGCTGACCTAGGGCCTGTTGACGTTTTGAGGGATAGCATTGGCAGGATAGGGGCAAACTCACAGAATACAGGTTCCGACACCAACAAACTGCGAGCTTGCCATGCCCCGACTGATGCTCACAGATGA
>NZ_JABWCV010000070.1 GCF_013371085.1 Vreelandella maris
CTTCGCGACCCTGCCCACCCTCGACGATGATGACCTCAACACGCTGTTGCCCTGGCAGTGGAAAGAGACATTACCGGTCTAAGCGACATCTGCCTAGATGTGGTTAGTGGCTCGCTTACAGAGAAATTCTCTAGCAAAGTGTGCTCTGCACCCAAAAGTATTCATGCTGAGTGTGCAGATAAGATTGTTAAAGCCCACACTGTCCCAAAGAGCTCTAGCTTAAAGGCTATAGCGAAAGATGGTCATGTTCTAGGTCTAAATCTTGGACTGGAGAACCTGCAAAAAAATGATGGAAAAATTCGACCTGAAAAAATAGGTATTAATAATGCTTCTACCTTTACAGGATTCTGCCAGAAGAATGACGATCAACTATTCTCATGTTTAGAAAAGGAAGTATTTACAAAATCTGAGGAGCAATGTTTTAAATTGGCTTTTCGCTCTTTCGCCAGAGAATATTACACAAAGTCCGCGCTAGTGAATATGTATGACGTAAACTCTTCGCTAGATAAAGGAAAGTCTACTTATAGGCAGGCTTAAATACAGGAGCAGGCATTTCTCACAAACTTAGGTGCAGAGGTTGGTCTTAAGGACAATATTTTTCATAAAGAAAAATTTGATGAATGCATAGAGAATGGAGATTATAGCGCCATAAGGGCTGTTGTTATCGAGTATTTAGAACCATTTCCAGTCCAAGTAAGCGGTTCAGTGAATCCTGATTTTTGCTTTGATAATAATAAGCTTCAAGATTTATCGGACTTTAAGAAAATTCCGGATTTACTTTCTTTTACTTCATTTTACGATGGATGCAAAAGTTATATTGTTCTCTCATGGTTGCAGCATTGCCATAGTAGTTGCGAAAATTTGTTAAAGTCGCTTTTGTCGAAACCAAAAGAAGATATTTCAACATATTTGGTTCAATATATATTTAGCAACTTTGAGAATTTCTTTCTATCACCGACCTGGTGGGACGAAATTTCAGAGCATGACAAGGAAAGAATTGTTGAAATATCCCACGATAATGTGAATATTTTCGTAGAGCCTCATGGAAATAATATTTCAAATAAAATTATAAGTGCAGCGCTTCCTTTACCAGAGAGTATTGAATATATCAACTAGAAAACTTGAGTTAAGCTTTAACAAGCCAATGCACTCGAATCCAGCTATGTTGCTTAATTTTTGTCGCTTCGCTATTTTACCACAAAAATTACTCCACCCCGCTGGCATGGCGATTGGGGCTTTACTTTTATCGAGAAGGAGGTTAAGTGGAGCAGTTTTTTGAACTACTGAGATCAATTCCATCATCAGCATGGATAGCTTTTTGTACCGCATTACTTACATCCACGCTAACACTAATTGGTGTCGGGCTTACTAATAAGTCAAATAATAAACGCTTATCAATTCAGCTAGAACATGAAAGAAAGCTGAAGCGAGAAGATCTGGTTAGAGATCGATTGGAAGAATTGTATGTTGAATCAAAACGATACATGAATGCTGTGGTAACTCACTTTTTGCCCTATCGTCGAGTGATGGAAGGAGAGTTAACATTTAACCAGGCATTGGATCTCAGCATCGACAGTCGATACACACATAACCCGGAACGAGTGTACTTGATAATGGATATGTACTTTCCAGAATTGAGAGTTAGCTTCGCCGGTGTTGAGCACATGTTAAGTACCTGATCTAAAGTTTTCGTGTAATATCCATGCCAGGATTTCTGACACGGACAGAACCATGGAAAAACGCTTCGTTGCCCCTCTCACTGAACCTGAACAACAGACGCTGACCTCC
>NZ_JABWCV010000071.1 GCF_013371085.1 Vreelandella maris
CCTGAATCCGTGAAGCCGGCGCCGACACTTTCCCTATCACCGCCAGCGAGCACTTTTTGATCATTCGCCCCGTGCAAGTTGGCTTTCGCAAGCCCGTTATTGCCAAAACCCACCGTGCTGATCGGTGCTGACGGCCCGTTTTGTCATGCCTTTCCACCCGCCAGGCACGACATATCTGGCGATCGCGTGTCGCTTGGAACTGCTTGTGGATAGAGTGTCGCCGATTGACGGTCAGCATGGCGTTCCTCGTGGATAACGCAGTCGGCTCCGCAGCGTCTTGAGCACCGTCATGCGCCCGATATCCTGCCCGAAGTCGAGGATGATCTGCCGTGCCTTGTGAATCACGAGAGCCGCACGGTGCACCAGCTCTTGTAGCACGGTGCGCAGCCGGCGCCGCTTGGCCGGGTGGCGAACCGGGCTCAGCTCGCCGGTCATGCCCAGCTGTCCCATCAGGCGCAGGATGTTGTAGGCCAACTGGGCGAGATGCAGGATCAGATCGTTGGTGGCGAACTTGCCGGACGGCAAGCGCTCCAGGTCGAGATCGGTCTTGATCTCGCTGTGAAACTGCTCATGGGTGGCATGCGCCTGGTAGCGCTTGATCACCGCCTCCGGCGCCTCGTCCAGGCTGGTCCACCAGCCTTCCAACTCATAGTCCGGTTCGAGCAGCAACTGGCCATCGCGATCGGCGGTGCGCTCTACCAGGCGCATCACGCGTTGGACGACGTATTCGGTCTTGTTGTCGTCGTGGATCGAGACGGTCTGCAGCCACAGCGCCTGGCGCTTGCCAGGACGCAGCTCTTCCCAGTAGTCCGCCGCCACCGCCAGCCAGGTATCTCGATCAGCCGTGGCCGAGCCGCGCGGGTTCCATTTGACGACATAGTCGAGCCGGCGCCCCTCGTCGGCAAAGACCTGGCGCTGCTGTTCGAGAAGCGCCAGGTGCGCCTGGCTGTCGAAGCCGCTGTCCTCGCGTAACAGGATCGGTTGCTTGGTCAGGCCTTGGGTGCGAGGCAGCACCCGCTCCAGGAAGGCGTTGCTCTCCTTCATGGTGTGCTGCTTGCCAGGCCGCAGTTCCAGACCCAGGCACCACCCTTCGTTGCCCAGATAGGCGGCGATCGGTGTGTAGCCATCGACCTTCTGGTAGGTCCGCGAGACGCCTTCCTTCTTCGAGTTGCTGTTGTCCATGACGAAGGTGTCGATGTCCAGGCAGACGTGCGTCGTCTCGGCGGTGATCGGTGCTTCGATCAGTGACAGCAGGGTCGTGGACCAGGTGGCGGTGCGCGCCTGCAGGTCGTTGGCGGCAAGTTTCTCCAGCCGCTGTCGCAGCGTCGCCGCGCTCGGCACCTTCTGCAGGGTCAGCAGTTGTTGGAAGGGCTTGTCGCGGCGGAAGTTCTCGACAGCGTCATAGTCGCTCATGCCCAGACACAGCAGGCCCAGGTAGCTCTTGATCACGTCACTGGTGCGCATGCCCAGCGTGGTGGGGAAGCGGCTGTCGATGCTGTCGACGCCAGCGATCTCGAAGCATTGCCCGATGATGGACAGCCCGGCGTGGCTGGTGAGGGTGCGGCGACTGGCGCGGAACTTGACGTTGGGCATGGCACTGTCTGGGTGAATGGCGATATTCGCTATATTGCCATGCAGTTCAGTAGGTTAGAAGCATTCCTGGGGGCCGGTCTCACGGATTCAGGA
>NZ_JABWCV010000072.1 GCF_013371085.1 Vreelandella maris
CCTAACCAAAATGCTTGAGTGGAATTGAGGTCGCGACTCATGATGATCTCCAATGCTAAAGAGACCACCAGTGTGATCAGCCAACGTTAATGTGGGTAGATGGGTTTTATGGCGCGCTTACTGAATAAAAATATGCCGACAGCCCATAATCTGACTCATTGGCCATACTAAGGACTTCCTCTTCGCTGCTGAACCGATAACAAGCGGCCACAGGCCCGAAAGTCTCCTCGTGAGTGACCATCATCTTGGCATTGGCATTTCCGATCACCGTCGGCGGATAGAAGGTGCCGCCGAGTTCGCTAGGCTTGCCCCCTGCGAGGATCTCGCCCCCCTTTTCAGCGGCATCAGCAACATGGGCCTGAACCTTGTCGAGGGCCATCGCATTAATCAGCGGTCCTTGGCACGCTCCCTCACAGAATCCTTCCGATACCTTGAGTTCCGAAGCGGCTTGGGCCAGTTTACGCGTGAACTCCTCATAGACAGCATCTTGGACATACAAGCGGTTCGCACAGACACAGGTCTGGCCGGTGTTGCGGAATTTGGCTGCTATTGCACCCAGCACCGCGGCATCGGCATCATCGAACACGATAAAGGGAGCATTGCCGCCAAGTTCCAGTGAAAGCTTCTTGACGGTATCAGCCGCTTGACGCATTAGTAACTTTCCAACCTGTGTAGAGCCGGTGAAAGATAGTTTGCGTACGACCTTGGCGTCCATAATGGCACCACCGATGGCAGGTGCATCGCCAGACACCACATTGAAGACGCCGGCGGGTACACCCGCCTCCTCGGCCAGTGTTGCCAATGCCAGAGCAGAAAGCGGGGTTTCCTCGGAAGGCTTCAATACCATGCTGCAGCCGGCGGCAATCGCAGGAGCCGCCTTCCGAGTGATCATCGCCAATGGGAAGTTCCAGGGCGTGATAGCACCAACCACACCAATGGGTTCCTTTGTGACCAAGATACGCGAGTTGGCCTTGTGACTCGGAATCACATCTCCATAGATACGCTTGGCCTCTTCGGCGAACCATTCCAGGAAACCGGCTGCATAGGCAACTTCACCGAGGGCTTCAGTGAAGGGTTTCCCCTGCTCTGTAGTAAGGATTGTCGCCAGGTCATGCTGATTCTCCAGCATGAGTTCTCCCCAGCGGCGCACGATCTTGCTTCGTTCTTTTGCCGTCTTTCGACGCCAAGACCTGAAGGCCGTCTGGGCGCCCTCTATTGCAGACTGAGTCTCGTCTCTTCCAGCTTTAGAAACGTTTGCAATGGTGGAGCCACTGGCTGGATTGGTGACGGGGTATGTTTCATCGCCATACATCCATTTCCCGTTAGTTAATGAATAAGCCCGTCTGTAGGAGCGACATATTATTCAATTTCATAACCTTTCCTATAGAAGCTGCTAATAGGCCCGGGGTCTGCAAGACACCCCGGACCTTGTTTCTAGGTTCTGTCTGAAAAGTTGGCTCTCATGCATTGCTCAATGCAAGCCAGTGTCACCATGGCCTTGAAACTACTGGCCAGCTTGTCGTAACGCGTATTAAGCCGACGCTTTTCCATCAACCAGCCAAACAGACGCTCCACCACGTTACGCTGACGATATTTCGGCCGGTCAAATTGATGCGGAAGGCCAGGCTTCGGGCGTCGATGCATACGGCGCTGCGGAATGATGGGCCGCAT
>NZ_JABWCV010000073.1 GCF_013371085.1 Vreelandella maris
GCTAGGAGTCTGCGCGGCAGGAGCCACCTTCTGGCATAATACGTAAAAATTCTTCAGCACCGGAGAATCCGATGGGAACCACCTTCCGCCCCTATTCACCTGATCAGGAACTGCTTCTTCCCCCGAGCCTGAACGAGTGGCTGCCCGAAGGGCATCTGGCCTATTTCATCAGTGACGTGGTCGAGGAACTGGATCTGAGTGCCTTCTACGCCCGGTATGAAGGGAGCGGTCGGCGCAACTCGCCTTTCGATCCGCGGATGATGTTGAAGGTGTTGATCTATGCGTACGCGACCGGCGTGTTTTCATCACGAAAGATCGCCCGGAAGTTGGAAGAAGATGTCGCCCTTCGGGTCCTGGCGGCTGGCAATTTCCCCAGACACCGCACTATCTGCGATTTTCGCAAGCAACACCTGGCTGCGTTCAAGGCCGTATTTATTCAGGTGGTCCGGATCGCCCAGGAAGCGGAATTGGTTACTCTCGGTACGCTGGCGATTGATGGCACCAAGGTCCGGGCCAACGCCAGTAAGCACAAGGCCATGAGCTATGACCGCATGCGGGAGGAAGAAGCCCGTCTGTCAAAAGAGGTTGATGAGCTTTGTGGCCAGGCTCGCCGTGTGGATGAATCGGAAGACCAACAGTTTGGCCCGGATCAGCGGGGCGACGAGTTACCCGAAGAGCTTCAGCACCGTCAGGGGCGGCTGGACAAGATCCGGGCAGCGAAGGAGAAACTGGAAGCGGATCAAAAAACGCAAGATGAGGCCAAAGGCCGGCATCCAGACGATGATCGCCGCTCACCCAAGGGTGGCCGGAACTTCAAGAGAGATTATGGAGTTCCGGAGGACAAGGCTCAGAGTAACTTTACCGACCCCCAAAGCCGGATCATGAAAACGAATGATGGGTTCCAGCAATGCTATAACGGCCAACTGGCCGTGGATGGCGAGTTCCAGATCATCGTGGGCAACCGCCAGGGTAACAACCCCAGTGATAACGGCTGTCTGGTGCCGCTGCTGGGCGA
Organism: Vreelandella maris; assembly: GCF_013371085.1. Classification (GTDB taxonomy): domain Bacteria; phylum Pseudomonadota; class Gammaproteobacteria; order Pseudomonadales; family Halomonadaceae; genus Vreelandella; species Vreelandella maris. Next base: position 1,016 of record NZ_JABWCV010000073.1, read on the forward strand.
GGTAAAAGAAACTCTGGGAAGTTACCCAGGCCAATGTCTGGCTGATGCGGGTTATCGCAAAGAGGAAGACTTGCAGGCATTGGAGACAAAAGGCATAGATGGCTACGTCTCGCTGCGCCGGGAAGGCAAAAAAACCGGAGATATAAACGCGAGCCGGTACCCGGCGACGGCCCGCATGGAGGAGAAGCTTACCACGGCGGAGGGGCGAGCAGTCTACGCTCAGCACAAGCACATGGTTGAGGCGGTGAATGGCTGGATCAAGAATGTCCTGGGCTTCCGGCAGTTCGGCTTGCGGGGCCTTCAGGCGGTGCAGGGTGAATGGGATCTTGTCTGTCTGTCGCTCAATCTCAGGCGCATGAGTTCACTGATGAGGTTGGCATAAGTCGCTGAGGCAGCCTTTGGCTCACGGTAGGTACAGCTGGGGCCCTGCGATGCCCCTTTTAACCGGTTAACTGGCTGGATCGAAAGCGATGATGGAGCCGATCCGATATCGCGAACACTCCTTCCGGCCAGACAATGATCCGGTCTGGCGGAAACGAGGGCTCAAAACGTTTCTGCCGCGCAGACTCCTAGC
>NZ_JABWCV010000074.1 GCF_013371085.1 Vreelandella maris
TAGCCTGGATTTCTCATAGTACCTCAGCCAGTACCGCACTCAGGCTGTAACACCGCTAAACACCTACTGGCTCGACTTACATCGGCTACTTTTTAACCACTTTCCGGCGTTCAGACACACTTCCCCCTTTCCCCCATTGCTTCGGGCCGGGGGCGCCCGAGCAGTCAGTTAGGAACCAACCGCCTGACGAGATCGGATAGCGCCGTTTTATAGGGGTAGCTGTCACTCATGAGTACTCGGATTCGACGCGTATTGCGGATGATGACCGCGCCTACTTTGATGAGCTTGAGCCTCAGGTTGCTCGGACTCATGCGCGCGAAGGGCGTGTGCTTCAGATAAGTCCGTAACCGCTCGAACAGCGTATAAGCGAAGCCCGACAAGATCAGCCGCCACTGATTGGCCCACCAGTGCGTGCTGGAGGTCCGGTCAGCAAACAGGCTCAGTTGTTGATCCTTGATCCGGTTCTCCATGTCACCCCGGGCACAGTACTGCTCGTAGTAAAGCTTGAAGCCATCATCGTAACGGGAACTGATGATAAACCGGGGATTAGAGCCTAACTCGCCTTCTTCTAGGCGGGCCACCACCCAGCGTGAGTATTTCCAGGAGTGGGCTTGATACTGGAAGCGGAACGTCCCCGCTACTTTCCCTCCCACCTGCCATTGGGTCTTGCGCACCAGCATCATGGGGACGTCCACTTCCTTGAGCAGCCGGCTGTTCTTGGCGATTCCCACGATGTAGTCGACGTGATGCCGATCACACCAGTTCAGCATCCGGGGACGACAAAAGTGGCTATCACCTCGTAACACGATGCGCGTATCGGGCCAGTATTGACGGATAAAGCGTACCAGTAAGGCGAGGATCGCCCAGCTATGGCGGCTGTCGCTGCGGTCACTGGTGCGCAGATAGCTCACCAGTAAGTGGCGCCCACAGAAGACATACAGTGGGAAGTAGCAGTGGTGATCGTAATAACGGTTAAAGAACTTGCCGGGTTGCTCGCCATGCACGGGGATGTCGGTGCCATCAAAGTCCAGCACGATCTCCTTTGGTGGTTCGTCATGCTGTTCAATGAAGTGATGCCACAGCAACTCATGGGCCTTCACTATTGCTTGCCGATCGGCGTTCTGCTCCACCCGGCACAGCGTCGACTTGCCTGCCAGCGTATCCTCTTCACCGAGCGCTGTCTGAAGGGCCTGATCATAGCGCAGGGCCTCATGGTCGTTGAAATCTTCATAGCCAGCGGCGACACCGAACACCCGCTGACGAACCAAAGTGTCGAGCTTATGACGAACCTGTTCCGGTGCGCGGGGATCATGAAGCACGGCGGCCAAGCGGCGTGTCAGGCGATGCTGTTTATCGACTTCACGAAGCAGGAGTAATCCGGCGTCCGACGTAATGTGGCCCCCGGAGAAGTCGGCTTCAATTTGGCGGCGTGAGAGTGGCGAGAAGGTCAGCTTTTCAGGTACCATTTTGGAAGCGGCTGTTGGTGCTTGATGGATTGGTTAGGTTCTTGAAATCATAGCACTTTCAGCCGCTTTCTTTTATACCCTGTGAGAAATCCGGG
>NZ_JABWCV010000075.1 GCF_013371085.1 Vreelandella maris
GCTGACGAGCGGCGGACGGGTGAGTAATGCATAGGAATCTGCCCGGTAGTGGGGGATAACCTGGGGAAACCCAGGCTAATACCGCATACGTCCTACGGGAGAAAGGGGGCTCCGGCTCCCGCTATTGGATGAGCCTATGTCGGATTAGCTAGTTGGTGAGGTAACGGCTCACCAAGGCGACGATCCGTAGCTGGTCTGAGAGGATGATCAGCCACATCGGGACTGAGACACGGCCCGAACTCCTACGGGAGGCAGCAGTGGGGAATATTGGACAATGGGGGCAACCCTGATCCAGCCATGCCGCGTGTGTGAAGAAGGCCCTCGGGTTGTAAAGCACTTTCAGCGAGGAAGAACGCCTGTCGGTTAATACCCGGCAGGAGAGACATCACTCGCAGAAGAAGCACCGGCTAACTCCGTGCCAGCAGCCGCGGTAATACGGAGGGTGCAAGCGTTAATCGGAATTACTGGGCGTAAAGCGCGCGTAGGTGGCTTGATAAGCCGGTTGTGAAAGCCCCGGGCTCAACCTGGGAACGGCATCCGGAACTGTCAGGCTAGAGTGCAGGAGAGGAAGGTAGAATTCCCGGTGTAGCGGTGAAATGCGTAGAGATCGGGAGGAATACCAGTGGCGAAGGCGGCCTTCTGGACTGACACTGACACTGAGGTGCGAAAGCGTGGGTAGCAAACAGGATTAGATACCCTGGTAGTCCACGCCGTAAACGATGTCGACCAGCCGTTGGGTGCCTAGCGCACTTTGTGGCGAAGTTAACGCGATAAGTCGACCGCCTGGGGAGTACGGCCGCAAGGTTAAAACTCAAATGAATTGACGGGGGCCCGCACAAGCGGTGGAGCATGTGGTTTAATTCGATGCAACGCGAAGAACCTTACCTACCCTTGACATCCTGCGAACCCGGAAGAGATTCCGGGGTGCCTTCGGGAACGCAGAGACAGGTGCTGCATGGCTGTCGTCAGCTCGTGTTGTGAAATGTTGGGTTAAGTCCCGTAACGAGCGCAACCCTTGTCCTTATTTGCCAGCACGTAATGGTGGGAACTCTAAGGAGACTGCCGGTGACAAACCGGAGGAAGGTGGGGACGACGTCAAGTCATCATGGCCCTTACGGGTAGGGCTACACACGTGCTACAATGGCCGGTACAAAGGGCGGCGAGCTCGCGAGAGTCAGCGAATCCCTTAAAGCCGGTCTCAGTCCGGATCGGAGTCTGCAACTCGACTCCGTGAAGTCGGAATCGCTAGTAATCGTGAATCAGAATGTCACGGTGAATACGTTCCCGGGCCTTGTACACACCGCCCGTCACACCATGGGAGTGGACTGCACCAGAAGTGGTTAGCCTAACGCAAGAGGGCGATCACCACGGTGTGGTTCATGACTGGGGTGAAGTCGTAACAAGGTAGCCGTAGGGGAACCTGCGGCTGGATCACCTCCTTAAACGATGCGTCAC
>NZ_JABWCV010000076.1 GCF_013371085.1 Vreelandella maris
GCTTAGGTTCAAGGGGCCGTCGCAACACTGGCTTATGATGCTGAAAATAGTAGTTCTTTGAGAGCTTCAGCAGGTGTTTTCCAATCAAGTGTTTTACGAGGTCTGTCGTTGAGAGTCGTCGCGACAGCGTCAAGCTCATGCTCAGAATACCTGCTAATGTCAGTACCCTTGGGAAAGTATTGGCGCAGCAGACCATTGGTGTTCTCGTTAGTCCCACGCTGCCAGGGACTTCGGGGGTCACAGAAGTAGATTGCCAAGCCAGTATCAAGTCGTAGCTGTGCATGCTGGGCCAGCTCCGCGCCTTGATCCCAAGTGAGCGATTTCCGCAGCTGTTCGGGCAGTGTGGCGATCTTTATGGCGATAGCATCGCGAACAGCCTCAGCCCCGTGACCAGCCAAAGCAGGTCCGTTCTTAACTCTGGCGCCCGTTCCATGATCATGCATGGGCGGCAAGTGAAGAAGTAGCGTGAACCGACTCGTGCGCTCGACTAAGGTACCGATTGCGGAGCTGTTCAATCCAATGATTAGGTCGCCTTCCCAGTGGCCGGGGACAGCGCGATCAGCAACCTCCGCCGGGCGCTGGCTGATCATCACCTCGGGCGAGAGGTAGTGTTTACCGCGCTGCTGGGTTCTCGCTCGTGGTACCCGCAATGCCCGGCCAGTACGCAGACACGCGGACAGTTCACGACGAAGTGCACCGCGGCCTTGAATGTAGAGGGCCTGATAGATCGCCTCGTGAGAAATCCTCATCGTCTCATCATCTGGAAAGTCTACCCGCAGTCGACGGCTGATCTGCTCAGGACTCCAACTGACTCCCCACCGCCGGTCGGCTCGGCGACCATGCCGCCGTCCTCGCCATGGCACATTCGGGCCGGGAATAGGTCTGCCTTCAGCATCGGTCACCTCGCCAGCCAGACGTGATTGCACGTAAGCCTGCAACCAGCCATTCCCTGCAAGCTTGGCAGTTTTGGGCCGTTTGGCGGCTAGCTCTGCTTTCCACTGCGCGACTGTGGCCCGGTACTCCAACACACCGCCCCGGGTCGCAGCGTTACGGCGCAATTCGCGCGAGATCGTCGACGGTGACCTTCCTAGACACCGTGCAATCTCACGAACCCCGTGCCCCTGGACTCGCAATAGTGCGAGTTCCTCGCGCTCTGGGAACGACAAATAACGCCCTGAGGGTGGCACCAAGTTAGAGGGTGCCATCCCGCCTGCCTCGCGGAACCACCGTGGCCCCAACGGTTGTGATACACCACACGCCAAAGCTGCATCCTCGCTCGATAACCCCTCAGCTATTCGCTTCCAGAATGCGCGATTGGTACTCCGCTGATTGATGCTTGGTCGACCAGGCGAACGCATCGGTGCTCGCCCAGTCTTTTCAGCGATCCAACTAGATGATCTTCCCATGTAACACCTCCAATATCGAGGTGTTGCGTCGACCGATTGAATCCGCC
>NZ_JABWCV010000077.1 GCF_013371085.1 Vreelandella maris
GACAGCCAGGCCATGCGCGACTTCATCTGTATCGATTTGGTCATCAAGAGTGTTCCCGACGCGACTGATCTTTCTTATTCAGTTTAGTGACAGTGGTATTGTGGGTCGCCTGTTCGATCAGGCCCCACATGAAGTGACGAAGAACCATAAAAAAGCTTGGGCATACGCCCAAGCAATCGATCAAAACAGCTTCTCTGCTATGCTACTAACTCACCCTAGAAACTATACTGGGCAGCCACCATCACACGGCTCGCATCTTCTTCACGGCCATCGGCCAACTCCGTTTCGAAGTAGCCGTACTCAATTCCGTACATCAAGCGTTCGTTGGGAGTCCACATCAGATTAAGAAATGTATTCTTGTTCTTTCTACCTGCATTCCCACCTACGGTAGGGTCGCCCAATTCGACATCGGTATAGCCATGGGACGCGTTCAGTGAATACTGTGGTGATATTTGATAAGAAAGACCAAGGGCTCCGCCATCGCCAGATAGCGTTTGCAGCTTACCGTTGGTATCGACGTAGGCATCGGCACCGTTGAAGTAATCGCCAGACAGATAGAGGTAACTGTTCGCCCCCTCGCTGGCGTTCACGATCGCTCTCAAGGTCACCGGTCCGGCATGGTAGGCACCTGCGGCGAAGGCCCCATAGCCCATTTCCGTATCCTTTTCGCTTCCGGTATCGTACTTCAGCTGCCGGGCGATGCCGGCGATTGAGTAGGAAAAGTCACCCATACTATCTTCATAGCGCAGGCTCAACGCGGGCATCGATGATACGGCATCGTCATTATCCGGTAGCAAATCATCTTCTGGCACGGAGCCATCGATGTTCTCCGCCAGCTGTGCCTTTGGATCCTCCGCAGCTATCGAGAATCCTCCCATGGTGTAGCGCAACTGGGCTAGGCGCGACCCATAGCCATTGCTTCCCGCCGTGCCGAGGAAATCCAGTGTGGGCGTGGCGGCGACGAAGGTGTTGTAATTCGACCAGGTCTGTCCGGCAAGGATCCCATTCCAGGAACCATAGGCATGCCGTAATCTGAAGCGCGAATTATCATCATTATAGGACCAGAAGTCCCCTTCGATTACGGTGTAAAGCGTGCTCCCCTCGACAGGCGTACTGGTCCGAAAGCCGATACGGCTCTGTGTGGCAGATGCCTGGAACTGATCTCCGACCTTATCTTCCGACCTTTCGATATCTCCAAAGTAACCTTCGTTAGCCGATCCGGCATCTTGATCGAAGCTGTAGGCCATATTGAGCCTAGCGTAACCATACAGCCCCACGGTGGTTTCTCCCACCTGGCTTTCCAGGGCCAGCGCAGAAGTCGTCCCCATTGCCAGGGCCATAGCCGTCAGTCCGCCTAGGGAAGCCTTTTTTTTGTTATTCCACATGATGACACCTTTTTATGAATTGGTTTGTTTTTACGCCGATTGCGGCACTATAAGGTTAGCGAAAAT
>NZ_JABWCV010000078.1 GCF_013371085.1 Vreelandella maris
AGTGCCTATTGAGGCTCACGACTTTTCTGAAATATTAGGCATCGTGCTCGATAACGCTGGCAAATGGGCGAATAGGTGCGTTAATTGCGATATTGCCGCCTCCGCTACCACACTCACGCTCACCACTGATGATGACGGTTTCGGCGTTGCAGAAGAAGATCTTTCGCGCTTGGGAGAGCGTGGCACACGATTGGATGAACGCCGTCCCGGCTACGGCTTAGGCCTGTCGATTCTTGCGCAGTTAATTGCCCGCTACTCAGGGCACTCGCGCTTTGAGCGTAGTCCACTGGGTGGACTGCGCGTTACGGTTACGTTGCCTCTTGCAGTTGAAGTGATTAATTAATCACTATTCAGCTTTGATTCAGCTTCTTCCATCAAGATGGTGCCATTCATCATTGATGGGAGTTACACATGGCACGCTCAAGCATCATTTCTCACCCGCTTTCTCGCCGGCAGGTCCTAAAAGGCGGCGCTGCCCTAGGAATAGGTTCCGCTGCGGCAATGGGATTAACCCCCGCCTGGGCAAACCCCTGGGGCCGCAGCAATGTCTACGCGCAGGGCGTTGAAGAAGGACCCGAGGTATCGCTGGCGATCCGCCGTGAATCGTTGCCTATTGACGGACAAGAAGCCCAACCAATTACCATTAACGGTACCAGTCCTGGCCCGCTGATTCGTTTGAAAGAAGGTCAAGACGCCGTACTGCGTGTCACCAACCTGCTGGACGAGTCCACCTCCATCCACTGGCATGGTCTTATTCTACCGCCGGAAATGGATGGTGTGCCTGGTGTCAGTTTTGCCGGTATCGCCCCTGGTGAAACTTTTACCTATCGTTTCCCTGTCAGGCAGAACGGCACCTACTGGTACCACAGCCACTCAGGTCTGCAGGAACAGCTAGGCCATGCGGGGCCGCTGATTATCGACGCCGCCGAGCGCGAGCCTATCCGTTACGACCGTGAGCATGTGTTACTGCTCACCGACTGGACCTTTGAAGAACCGATGTCGGTGTTCCGTAATCTGAAAACCATGGAAGGCTATTACAACTTCCAAGAGCGCACGATTGCTGATTTTTTCGCCGATGTACGCGAAAAGGGTTTCTCACAAACCGCCGAGATGCGCGGTATGTGGGCCCAAATGCGTATGAGCTCGCGGGATATCGCCGATGTCACCGGCAGCACTTATACCTACCTGCTCAACGGCCACTCCCCCCAGGAAAACTGGAACGCGCTGTTCAAGGCCGGTGAGCGGGTACGGCTACGCGTGATTAACGGTTCGGCCATGTCATACTTCGATGTCCGTATACCTGGC
>NZ_JABWCV010000079.1 GCF_013371085.1 Vreelandella maris
TGGCGACGGATAACTCGATTTACCAGCGCCTGCCCCAGGCGGCGGTCTACCCCAAGCATGCCGAAGACCTTGAACGCCTGACCCGACTAGCCGCGCAAACCTCCCACCGGGGCATTGTATTGACCCCACGTGGCGGCGGCACCGGCACCAACGGCCAGTCGCTCACCGACGGCATCATGGTGGACTTATCACGCCACATGAACAATATCCTCGAGATCGACACTAAAAACCGTCGAGTGCGCGTTCAGGCCGGGGTAGTGAAAGACCAGCTCAACGCCGCGCTCAAACCCCACGGGCTGTTTTTCGCCCCGGAGCTTTCGACCTCCAACCGCGCCACCATCGGCGGCATGATCTCTACCGATGCCAGCGGCCAGGGCAGCTGCGAATACGGCAAGACCCGCGACCATGTACTGGAACTCGATACTATTCTGATCGGTGGAAAGCACCTGCACAGCCGGGCGTTAACACCGGACGAAGAGCAGGCTGAACGCCTGCAGGAAGGCATTCTTGGTCGCGTGCATACCACCGCGGCCGAGATTATCGATCAACAGCGTGAGTTGATTGAGACAACCTTTCCGCCGCTCAACCGCTGCTTGACCGGCTATGACTTGGCCCACCTGCGCAATGGTGAAGGGCAGTTAAACCTCAATAGCCTGCTGTGCGGTTCGGAAGGCTCGCTGGGCTTTTTGAACGAAGCGGTGTTGAACGTGCTGCCGATCCCCAAGCACTCCACTCTGGTCAATGTGCGCTACACCAGTTTTATGGACGCACTGCGGGATGCCAAAGCGCTCATGGCGGCTAGCTCTTCACAGAACCAGCCGCAGGCGCTGCGCCCGACTTCCATAGAGACCATCGACGACACCGTGCTGCAACTGGCCATGGAGGACTTCGTCTGGGACAGCGTAGCGGAGTTCTTCCCGGCAACCGCTAACACGGTGATTCGCGGCATTAACCTGATCGAATTTAATGACGACGATAAAGCCGCCCTCGCCAAACGAGTGCGCGCCTTCACCGACCATCTAAGCCAAGACACCACCGTAGAGCGACTGGGCTACACCCTGGCCGAAGGGCGCGGGCAGATCCAGAAAGTCTATGGTATGCGCAAACGCTCGGTGGGTTTGCTCGGCAACGTGCAGGGCGAGAAACGGCCGATTCCTTTTGTGGAAGATACCGCCGTACCGCCGGAGCACTTGGCGGACTTTATTGCCGAATTTCGTGCCGCGCTGGATGCCAGAGGGCTCTCCTACGGGATGTTTGGCCATGTAGACGC
>NZ_JABWCV010000007.1 GCF_013371085.1 Vreelandella maris
CATCTGTGAGCATCAGTCGGGGCATGGCAAGCTCGCAGTTTGTTGGTGTCGGAACCTGTATTCTGTGAGTTTGCCCCTATCCTGCCAATGCTATCCCTCAAAACGTCAACAGGCCCTAGGAGGATTTAATTACGATGGCCCCATTATCCACTTGGTGGTTCCTGCGTCGACTCAAATCCCGCGTTTGGGCGGCAAAACGTATTGTGCGTGCGCTAAAGCTGTTTGTACCAATGTCACGTGACGTGATCCGTGGCGATTTTCGCCCCATTCCCTGGTCGGCATTTGGCATGATGGCCTTAGCCTTGGGTTACTTGGTACTGCCGTTTGATCTGATACCCGATTTTCTCATGCTGATCGGTGTGGTGGACGATGTGCTGATTGTCGGCTGGTTGCTCAACCGGATCGACCAGCGCTTAGAAGGCTATCGTGCTTGGAAATTTGGTGACCCCGACCTAACGCCTACTTAACCTCTGTTGTTTCTTAGCCCCAGCTGCTTGAAAAAGCGCTGCTTATCCCCATATTTGATCCACGAAACCTTTTTATGCTTCTGCTGACTAGCGCAGGGGCAATTGACCAACGTGATCCAGAAGGGATAAGCGCATGACTACAGCTACCCACGAACAAGCGACTGATAAATCGGCTAACCACGAAGAAACGCTAGGCTTTCAGACGGAAGTTAAGCAACTGCTGAATTTGATGATCCACTCCCTGTACTCTAACCGGGAGATTTTCTTACGTGAGCTTATCTCAAATGGCGCCGACGCCTGCGATAAGCTTCGCTACGCGGCCCTTGATAACGATGCGCTCTATGAAGGCGACAGTGAGTTGCGTATCGAAATCGAGCACGACCACGATGCCAACACTATCACCCTGCGTGATAACGGTGTAGGCATGACTCGCGAAGATGTGATTGCTAACTTAGGCACCATCGCGCGCTCCGGTACCGCTGAATTTCTCAAACAGCTTTCCGGTGAGCAGCAGAAAGACGCCAAGTTGATTGGTCAGTTCGGCGTTGGTTTCTACTCTGGCTTTATTGTTGCTGATGAAATCGCGGTGCGTACCCGTAAAGCAGGTACCGATGCCAGCGCAGGGGTCGAGTGGCGTTCCAAAGGGGAAGGCGAGTTTACCGTTGCTGATATCGAGCGAGTCCAGCACGGTACTGAAATTACCCTGCACCTGAAAGAGGACGCCAAAGAGTTCGCCGATGATTACCGGCTACAAAGTCTGGTACGTAAATATTCGGATCATATCGAAGTGCCCGTGCGTATGCCGAAGACTGAAACGGCGAAGGACGACGAAGGCAACAGCATTGAGGGTAGTGAAGTAACCACCTGGGAAACTATTAATGAGGCCACGGCGTTATGGTCGCGTCCTAAGAGCGAGGTTTCCGACGATGAGTACAAGGCGTTCTACAAGCACGTTGCCCACGATTTTTCCGACCCGCTGACCTGGAGTCACAATAAAGTCGAAGGCAAGCTTGAATATACCAGCCTGCTGTATGTGCCAGGGCGTGCCCCGTTTGATATGTTCGACCGTGATGGGGCACGAGGGGTGAAACTCTACGTTCAGCGTGTCTTTATCATGGACGATGCTGAACAGTTCCTACCGCTTTATCTGCGCTTTATCAAAGGTGTGCTGGATACCCGCGAGCTGTCGCTCAACGTTTCTCGTGAATTGCTCCAGCAAGACCCCAATGTCGATAAAATCAAGTCGGCGCTTACCAAGCGTGGCTTGGACATGCTCAAGAAACTCGCCAAGGATAAAGAGCAGTATCAAACCTTTTGGAATACCTTTGGTAGCGTATTGAAAGAAGGGCCGGGCGAAGATCCGTCTAACCGTGAAAAAATCGCTGGTTTGTTGCGCTTTGCTTCAACCCACACCGATACCGCTACCCAGGAACATGCGCTGGCTGATTATGTCGAGCGCATGAAAGAAGGCCAGAAGAAGATTTATTACGTGGTGGCGGATAGCTTTAATGCAGCGAAAAATAGCCCGCATCTGGAGATCTTCCGTAAAAAAGGCATCGAAGTACTGCTCTTATCGGATCGTATTGATGATTGGCTGATGAGCCATCTGACTGAGTTCGATGGCAACACCTTTGCCGATGTCGCCAAGGGCGAGCTTGATCTTGGCGATGTAGAAGACGAAGCAGAGAAGAAAGCCCAGGAAGAGACCGCTAAAGCGAAAGAGGATCTGGTTAAGCGCGTCAAAGAAGCGCTAGGCGACGGCGTACAGGAAGTGAAAATCACGCATCGCCTGACCGACTCGCCCGCCTGTGTAGTGTTACCTGAGCATGAGATGGGCTATCAGATGCGCCGCATTATGGAAGCGGCAGGGCAGCCGCTGCCCGAGGTGAAGCCTATTCTTGAGCTGAACCCCAGCCATGCGCTAGTGGCCCGCTTGGAAGGGGCTGAAGGTGATTTGTTCACGCAGCTTTCCTACATCCTGCTGGATCAAGCCATCATTGCTGAAGGCGGTCATTTGGATGATCCTGCCGCCTACGTGAAACGCCTTAACAGTGTGCTGACCGCCTAGAAGGTTCTTACACCAAGGCGCTATGGCTTAGGCGTTAGTAACTAACGCTCATATTTATCAGCGCCCAAAACGGCCCGTTTGGTTACCCAAGCGGGCCGTCTGTTTTAGTAGGCTAGTTTTGATAAAGTGGGCGTGTACGTTCTGCGAGACTTATTAGGACACCATCATGGCTGAGCAGCAAATTAAGGTCGCCGTACTCGGAGGCGGTAGTTTCGGTACGGCATTAGCAAGTATTGCCGCCGATAATGGCGCCCACGTCCGTCAGTGGATGCGTGACGAAACGCTGGTCGCGCAAATAAATAACGAACACCGTAACGGGCGCTATCTGCCGCATTACGCAATGAATCCAGCCGTAGAAGCCTCAACCGATATGCAGGCTGTATTAGCTGATGCCTCCCTGGTACTGATTGCGATTCCCTCAAAGGCCTTTCGCAGCGTGGTGCAAGCAGCAAAAGCGTGGCTGAGGCCTGAGCAAATTCTGGTAAGTACCACCAAAGGGATTGAGCAGGACGGCTTCTTGCTCATGAGCCAGGTGCTTGAACAGGAGACAGGCTTTAGCCACATTGGTGTGATTGCAGGGCCTAACTTGGCATCTGAAATTGCCGATAAACAGTTAACCGCTACGGTCATTGCTAGCGCTGACCCGTTAACCCGCACGCGGGTTCAGCAAGCGCTGGGCTGCCGTTATTTCCGCGTTTACGCCAGCGATGATCGCCACGGTGTTGAGTTAGGTGGCGCACTAAAAAATATTTACGCCATTGCGGCGGGCATGGCGGCGGCGCTGGGTATGGGTGAAAACACCCGCAGTATGTTGATGACCCGCGCGCTGGCTGAAATGAGCCGCTTTGCGGTTGCCCAGGGCGCTAACCCGATGACTTTTTTAGGCTTGGCAGGCGTAGGAGACTTGATCGTTACCTGCTCGTCTAATTTATCGCGTAACTACCGGGTTGGCTATGCCATGGGAGAGGGGCGGACGCTTGAAGAAGCCGTTGATGCACTTGGCCAAGTGGCGGAAGGCGTTAATACAGTGAAGCTGGTATGCGCCAAAGCGAGCGAGATGGGTGTTTATATGCCGTTGGCGGAAGGGCTTCATCACGTACTGTTTGACGGCGTGCCTGCTCAAGAGATGGCGCGCACCCTGATGATGGGCGAGCAGAGTAGTGATGTAGAGTTTATTCTGCCCCGTGAGGCTGTTCAGCAGGCTCATCGCGACCAAGCCCATCATGACCAGGCTCCTCCCTCTCAAAAAAACGGAGGCTCGAATGCCTGATATGTTGATCATGCGCCATGGCGAGGCTGGGCCAGGGTATCCCGATCACGCGCGCCGCTTAACATCGCGCGGTGAGCGTGAGGTCGAAAAAATGGCGCGCTGGCTGGCCGAGCGTGTGGCTGCTGGTGAATTGCCAATGCCAACGCTTTATGCCAGCCCCTACGCACGAGCGCAGCAAACCGCGCAAGCGCTGTGCGACGGGCTGGGTACTCCCCTTGAGACGCTAGATTTTATCACCCCAGAGGACTCACCCAGCGCTGTGAGCGACTGGCTGCTTGAACAGCCTGAGGGCACGCCGATTATGCTGGTGAGTCATATGCCGCTGGTGGGCGATTTGGCGGGGCTGTTGGTCGAGGGGAGTCCAGCCCAAGGCATTGGTTTTCCTACCGCCGCCATCGCTGAGTTTGAAGCCGAGGTCTGGGCGGCAGGCTGCGCGCAGCTGAAGCGTTTTACCCAGCCCAGCCAGCTTTGATGGCCATAAAGACCAAAAAGCGGCTGCCGGGGCAGCCGCTAATGTCGTGCATCGCCCACCGCTGATATTACAACAGCGCGTCGAGCTTCTCTTTTAGCAAGCCATTCACCTGCTGCGGGTTGGCGGTGCCACGCGATGCTTTCATTACCTGACCGACAAAGTAGCCGATCATCTTGCCGCGTTTTTCCGGCTCCGAATCACGATACTGGGCAACCTGGGCGGGACTGTCGGCGATCACTTGATCAATCATCGCTTCAATCGCGCCGGTATCCGTTACTTGTTTGAGCCCTTTGGCATCAATAATATCGTCGGCGGATTCGCCCTGGCCATTCCAAAGCGCCTGAAAAACCTCTTTTGCCGCTTTACCGTTGATGGTGTTGTCCAGCACGCGACTGATCAGCTGGCCTAGCTGGCGCGCCGAAATCGGGCTGTTGGCAATGCTTAGGTTTTCGCGATTAAGGGCGCCGGAAAGCTCACCCTGTACCCAGTTAGCCGACTGCTTAGCGTCGCCGCACTCGTTATGCACGGCCTCAAAGAACTCGGCCATATCGCGGCTGGCTGAAATGACATTGGCGTCATAGGCAGATAGCCCCAGCTCGTTTTGGAACCGTTCGCGCTTATCGGCAGGCAGTTCAGGTAACTGGCTGCGTAAGTGATCCAAGTAGGCTTGATCAAGAACTACTGGCAGCAGGTCGGGGCAGGGGAAGTAGCGATAGTCGTTGGCTTCTTCCTTGGTACGCATGCTGCGGGTTTCATCGCGATCCGGGTCGAATAGGCGCGTTTCTTGAACCACGCTGCCGCCATCTTCGATCAACTCAATTTGACGCTCAACTTCAAACGCAATCGCACGTTCGACGAAGCGGAAAGAGTTAACGTTTTTAATCTCTGCGCGCGTACCAAAGGCCTCCTGACCCGTGGGACGCACTGAAACGTTAACGTCGCAGCGCATGGAGCCTTCCGCCATGTTGCCGTCAGAAATGCCCAGGTAGGTGACGATCGAGTGAATCGCCTTGAGATACGCCGCGGCCTCTTTCGCGCTACGCATATCGGGCTCTGAAACGATTTCCAGCAGTGGGGTGCCAGCCCGGTTCAGGTCGATACCGGTCATGCCATGAAAATCTTCATGCAGCGATTTACCAGCATCTTCTTCAAGGTGGGCATGGTGAATGCGGATAAGTTTGGTGGCGCCATCTTCCAGGGTAATTTCAACATCGCCCGGCCCGACAATGGGGTGATACATCTGGCTGGTCTGATAGCCCTTGGGTAGGTCAGGGTAGAAGTAGTTCTTACGGTCGAATACCGATACTTCTGCGATATCCGCATGCACGGCCAAGCCGAACTGCACGGCCATCGCCACGGCCTGTTCGTTGAGCACCGGCAACGCACCGGGCAGGCCTAAATCGACCGCACACGCTTGGGTATTGGGCTCAGCGCCAAACGCCGTTGAGGCACCGGAGAAAATTTTTGAACGCGTTGCGAGCTGAACGTGGACTTCAAGCCCAATCACGGTTTCCCATTGCATTAGGCGTACTCCTCGGCAAAGGCAGGACGTTGTAGGTGCCAATCGGTCGCTTGTTGAAACTGGTGAGCGACATTTAGCAACTGCGCTTCGGCAAAGTGGGTGCCGAGAATTTGCAGGCCCACCGGCCGACCATTGGAAAAGCCAGCCGGTACGCTGATGCCGGGGATGCCCGCCAGGTTAACCGCGATGGTGTAGATGTCCTGTAAGTACATTGATACGGGATCTTTTTTAGCGCCTAGGTCGAAAGCAGGCGTGGGGGAGGCCGGTCCCATCAGCACATCCACATCTTCAAAGGCGTCTAGGAAGTCTTGGCGGATCAGGCGACGTACTTTTTGAGCCTTGGTGTAGTAGGCGTCAAAGAAACCTTCCGACAGCGTATGAGTGCCGATCAGGATGCGCCGCTTGACCTCTTCACCGAAGCCCTCAGCCCGTGAGCGGGTATACAGATCAATCAAATCGCTGGGATTGTCGCAGCGATAACCAAAGCGCACACCGTCGTAGCGTGACAGGTTCGAAGAGGCTTCGGCGGGGGCGATAACATAGTAAGCCGGAATCGCATAGTGGGTGTGCGGTAGGCTGACTTCGCGCACGGTCGCGCCCAGAGATTCGTACACTTTCACTGCTTCGCGTACGGCCTTTTCAACATCGGGATCTAAGCCATCGCCAAAATACTCTTTAGGCAGGCCAATCTTTAAGCCTGAGAGCGGGGCGTTAAGGTTTTCCACATAATCCGGCACGCCGCGGGTGACGCTGGTGGAATCGCGGCCGTCGTGGCCGGCAATGACTCCCAGCAGGTGCGCGCAATCTTCGGCGCTGCGCGCCATGGGGCCTGCCTGGTCAAGGCTTGAAGCGTAGGCAATGATGCCAAAGCGTGACACACGACCATAAGTGGGCTTTAAGCCAGTGATGCCGCAAAACGCCGCCGGTTGGCGGATGGAGCCGCCGGTATCGGTGCCCATGGCGGCAGGTATCAAGCCAGCCGCGACCGCTGCCGCGCTGCCGCCAGAGCTGCCGCCCGGTACCGCGGTCAAATCCCAAGGGTTTTTAACCGGACCGTAGTAGCTGTTTTCGTTGGACGAGCCCATGGCGAACTCATCCATATTGGTTTTGCCCAGACTAATCGTGCCCGCCGCGTTCAGCTTTTCAACGACGGTGGCATTGTAGGGGGCGATAAAATTATCCAGCATTTTTGAGCCGCAACTGGTTTTTACATCGCGAGTACAAAAAATATCTTTAAGCGCCAGAGGAATGCCTGCCAGCGGCCCTGCAGTGCCCGCCGCCCGGGCGTTATCTGCTATTTCAGCGTGCTTCAGCGCTTGCTCAGCGGTCACGCTGATAAAACTGTTCAGTTTGCCGTCAGCTTTTTCAATGCGCTGCAAATAGTGAGCGGTCAGCTCTCGGCTTGAGAACTCGCCGCTTTTTAAGGCAGCAGCGAGTTGCGTTAATGTTTTCTCATACATGACCCGGAAGCTCCGTTCAGGGGCGAAAAAAAGAGGCGGTGTGGGTGGCTCGGGTTAGCTCGGCAACGTTATTATTCAACGACGCGAGGCACCAGATACAAGCCGTTTTCCACTGCCGGAGCACAGCGCTGAAAGGTATCACGCTGGTTAGATTCGGTGACTTCATCGGCGCGCAGTCGCTGAGTCGCATCTAACGGATGAGCGAGCGGCTTAACACCTTCAGTATCAAGGCTTTGTAGCTGATCGACCATGTCCAGAATCCGGCTTAGGTCTTCTACAAAGCCGCTGGCTTGGTCATCGCTGACGGCGAGTCGGGCCAAGTGAGCGGCCCGGCGCACATGAGATTCTTCAAGCGCCATGATCGATATTCCTCGTAAACGTAATTGAACAATATCCGCTTTAAGCGGTATACATACCGGTATCAAAAAAACGTCTTGTGTAGCAGACGTGGAAAATAGCCGCAAAAGGTACCACATATTGGCCTTCACGGGCAGTATTAGGCACGACTCGTGCTTGCTGCCAGGGGGTTGCGGTGATACCGTTTGCATCCGCACAGGGTTCCCGGTCTGCACTAGGTAACAACATCCATGTTTAAACGTTTAAGGGGGCTGTTTTCCAGCGATCTATCGATTGATCTGGGTACGGCCAACACACTGATTTATGTACGCGGTCGCGGCATCGTGCTTGATGAGCCGTCCGTGGTTGCTATCCGCCAGTCGGGCAATATGCGTAGCGTCGCGGCAGTCGGTACTGATGCCAAGCGAATGCTGGGGCGTACGCCTGGCAACATTACGGCAATTCGGCCGATGAAAGATGGTGTCATTGCCGACTTCACCGTCACCGAGCAGATGCTTCAGCACTTTATCCGCAAAGTGCACCAGAGCACCTTTTTAACCCCCAGTCCACGTGTGCTGGTATGCGTTCCTTGCATGTCAACTCAAGTCGAGCGTCGGGCGATTCGCGAGTCAGCGGAAGGTGCCGGTGCTCGCGAGGTGTTCTTGATTGAAGAACCCATGGCAGCGGCTATTGGTGCGGGTCTTCCGGTTGATGAAGCGCAAGGGTCGATGGTGGTCGATATCGGTGGTGGTACCACTGAAATCGCGATTATTTCACTTAATGGCGTGGTCTATTCCGAGTCTATCCGGGTGGGCGGCGACCGCTTTGATGAAGCGATCACTGCTTACGTGCGTCGCCACTACGGCAGCTTGATTGGTGAAGCGACGGCCGAGCGCATCAAAGAAGAGATCGGCTGTGCCTACCCAGGGGGCGAGCTACGTGAAATTGATGTGCGTGGCCGTAATCTGGCTGAAGGTATCCCGCGCAGCTTTACGCTCAATTCCCACGAAATCCTGGAAGCATTGCAGGAGACGCTGGGTTCCATTGTGGCAGCGATCAAAAGCGCGCTTGAACAGTCGCCCCCTGAATTGGCGTCCGATATCGCCGAGCGTGGCTTGGTGTTAACGGGTGGCGGTGCTTTATTGCGCGATTTGGATAAGCTCATTGCTGAAGAGACAGGTTTGCCGGTGATTGTGGCTGAAGATCCGTTGACCTGCGTTGCTCGTGGCGGTGGTAAAGCGCTGGAAATGATTGATCAGCACACCTTTGAGTTGCTGTCGAGCGACTAATCGCAGCGGTTAATTGCGGGGGATTGCCTATTAAACCGCTGTTTTCGCACGGGCCACTGCCGGGCTATCGGCTGTTTTTTTGCGTATTGGCTGCCAGTGCTTTGATGTTTGTCGACCAGCGTTTCACGCGTATGGAACAAGTGCGTGCGCAACTGTCGACAGTTGTTGCCCCTATCCAATGGGTGGTTAGCGTGCCTAGCGACCTGTTGAACTGGGGGTCGCTGGCGCTTTCTGATCAACAGGCGCTGGTGGATGAAAACCGGCGTTTGCGTGAGCAGATTCTTACCCTTTCCCATCGTGGTCAGCGAATGGCGAATTTAACAGCGGAAAACAGCGAGCTGCGCGAATTGCTGAGGGCCGCTGAACGTCGTAATATTCCCTATATCACGGCGGAGCTTTTATCGCTGGATAATGACCCTTTTAGTCATCAAATGGTGGTCAACCGTGGGCACCGTAACGGCGCCTACGTGGGGCAGCCGGTGATTGATGCCTCTGGCTTGGTGGGCCAAATTACCGCTGTCTCTGCCTACTCCAGCCGTGTGCTGCTATTGGCGGATGCCAGTCATGCCTTGCCGGTTCAGCTAAACCGCAATGGATTACGCTTTATTGTTCAGGGGGCAGGGCGTTACAGCAGTGTTAATGTGATGCATGTTCCCGATACGGCGGATATTCGCGAGGGGGACTTGCTGACCACTTCAGGGTTAGCGGGGCGTTTCCCGCCGGGTTATCCCGTCGCACGCGTAACAGAGGTTTTCCACGACCCTGGCCAGCCCTTTGCGCGTGTAACGGCCGAACCCATGGCGCAGTTACAACGCTCGCGCCACTTCTTGCTGCTTTTCCCACCTCCGCGTGTGGAAGTGGAAGAGCATGCGTGGGATGAAACGCTGGATATCTCGGCAGAGGCGTTACGCTCCTCGCTACGGCTTGCTAATCCCGATCAAGAGGTGCCCTGATGGCGCGCGCACCGGTTGTGCCTATTTTAGCTATTTGGCTAAGCCTGCTATTGGCGTTATGTTTGCAAGTCATGCCGCTTGCCGATGGCTGGCAGGTATATCGGCCTGAATGGCTGGGACTCATGCTAATTTACTGGTGTATGCGAACTCCCGACAGAGTCGGCGTTTTTCATGGCTTTGTACTAGGCATTCTGATGGATTTAATCGAAGGCACTGCGCTGGGGCAGCATGCCCTCATCTATTCGCTCTTAGCGTTTCTTTGTGCATTGGTGTACCCACGCTTCCGGGCTTATTCACTGGTACAACAGTCGGCTCTTGTGTTGGTGTTGCTCGGCTTAGTGCAGCTCGTCGCGCAGTGGCTGCGCACCATCGTGGGTGATTTTTCAATTCACCTGGCCTTTTTAATTCCCTCGCTGATCAGTGCATTTTTATGGCCGTGGCTGTCTACCATGTTCCAAGCATTCGAGCGCCGGTTGGCCGCTTCATGACCGCACCTGTTTTATGCTTAGCGTCTGCCTCACCACGCCGTCGGGCCTTGCTGGAATCTATTGGTGTGTCGGTCACGGTTCACCCCTGTGATATTGATGAGACACCACTGGTTGGTGAGTCGGCCCAAGCGTATGTGCAGCGCTTAGCGATTGCCAAAGCCAAGGCGGCAGCCCCCCTAACTGACTTACCTACGTTAGGTTCAGATACCGCTGTCGTCGTTGATGGGCGAATTCTAGGTAAACCGGTGGATGCCGAGCAGGGGGCTGATATGCTGCAGCTGCTTTCCGGGAGGCAGCATGAAGTGCTTACCGCCGTGGCGGTGAGTGGACCTAAAGGTATGCTCTCCTGCTGCGTGACCACCCAGGTGACCATGCGAGAAATAGAAGCGCATGAGATTGCTGCCTACTGGCGTACCGGCGAGCCCACTGATAAGGCAGGTGGGTACGCCATACAGGGATTAGCAGCGATCTTTGTAAAACAGATTCATGGCAGTCATTCGGCGGTGGTAGGGCTACCACTGTTTGAGACGGCACACTTGCTACGTCGACAGGGAGTTCCCATCTGGCAGCGCGTTTAACTCCCCTTGGATGAGCGCGCCGCCTAGATCGCTGGCAAGGAATACGTCAACCAACAAGGAATTTTGCATGAGCGGTGAAGTTCTCATCAATTTAACGCCAATGGAAACCCGCGTCGCGCTGGTTGAAAATGGTGTTTTGCAAGAGGCACTGATCGAGCGTTCCCGTCGGCGTGGCATCGTGGGCAATATCTACAAAGGCAAAGTAGTGCGTGTGCTGCCTGGAATGCAGGCTGCCTTTGTTGATATTGGCTTAGAGCGGGCGGCGTTTATTCATGCCCATGAAGTAATGCCGCCAGGTACGCCTCCAGATGAGCAGCAAACTATCGGTCAGTTGCTTCACGAGGGGCAGGCTCTGGTGGTACAGGCCACTAAAGATCCTATTGGTAGCAAAGGGGCGCGCTTAACCACGCACCTTTCGATCCCTTCCCGTTATTTGGTCTACATGCCGGACTCGCCGCACCATGGCGTATCGCAGCGCATTGAAGATGAGCGTGAACGCGAGCGCTTAAAGGCATTGCTGGATAGCAGCGTGGCAGAGCAAACGCTGGAAGTAACGGGTGGCTTTATTGTTCGCACCGCCGCTGAAGGGGTGGGCGATGAAGAGCTGAAAGGTGATATGTATTTCTTGCTGCGTCTATGGCGCAAGGTGAGTGAGCGTAAAGTTACCGCAACGCCACAAAGCGTTATTTATGATGATTTACCGCTCTTTATGCGTACCCTGCGCGACGTTATGCGCGACGATATCGAAAAAGTGCGTATCGACTCACGAGAAAACTTCGTCAAGCTGGTGGAATTCGCTGAAGAGTTTATGCCTGATGCGGTCGAACGTATTGAGTACTACCCCGGCGAGCGCCCTATCTTTGATCTCTACAGCGTCGAAGATGAGATCCAGAAAGCGTTAGGCCGTAAGGTACAGCTTAAGTCTGGCGGCTATTTGGTTATTGACCCCACTGAGGCTATGACCACCATCGATGTGAATACCGGTGGTTATGTGGGGCACCGCAATCTTGAAGAGACTATTTTCAAGACCAATCTTGAAGCAGCGACGGCGATTGCCCGCCAGCTTCGGCTGCGTAATCTGGGCGGCATTATCATTATCGACTTTATCGATATGATTGACGTTGAGCATCAGCGGCAGGTATTGCGGGTGCTGGAAAAAGCCTTAGAGCGCGATCACGCCAAAACCAAGTGTACCGGCGTCACTGAACTAGGCCTTGTTCAGCTTACTCGTAAGCGTACCCGGGAAAGTTTGGAGCAGACGCTCTGTGAAGCCTGCCCCACCTGCAGTGGCCGTGGAACGCTGAAAACCCCGGAAACGGTCTGCTATGAAATCTTTCGCGAGATTCTCCGAGAGGAGCGCGCCTACAGTGCCGAAACTTACATGGTGCTTGCCTCGCAGTCCGTCGTTGATCGTCTATTGGATGAGGAGTCAGCTGCGGTAGCAGATCTGGAGACATTTATTAATAAAACGATCCGCTTCCAGGTTGAACAGCACTACTCCCAAGAGCAGTACGATATCGTACTGATGTAATCATGCAGACTCGTTCGCTAGTGCGTTGGAGTTTACTGATAGCGGCCTGGCTGCTAGGCAGCACCGCTATGTTGCTGCTATTGCTCCGCTTGGCCTTCAGTCAATCCGACGCTCTTACCCCTCGCATTGAAGCGCTGCTTGAAGCGCGTATTGGTGTGCCGGTCACTATTGAGCGGTTATCGCTTTCCTTTGCCCGGAGCGACCTGCTGTTACGCCTTGATGGGTTGAGCGCAGAAACGCCTGATGGCCAAGCACTGTTTTCCCTGGAGCATGCGGGGCTGCGTTTGGATACTTGGGCATCGCTTGTCAATAGGGCGCCGATTTTTAGTGACGCACGCATAAGCGGAACCGAGTTTCATCTCTATCAAGGCACGGGAGCCTCTTGGCAATGGCCTGAGCCTGCCGAGCTACCGTTATTAATGGCCGCTGAACCGGATGTCGATCTGGCGACTATTGATGACTGGGCCGGACTCATATTACGCCAGCGTCTATGGGTAGATGACACCCGCGTGGTGCTGCATGGTAGGCACGACACCGTGATGTTACATGCCGAGACACTGTTGCTGACTGGCGATGAGCGGCGCACACGGCTGGAAGGCGCGATCAATATTGCGGAATCTTTACAGCAAGCGCGCAAGGTTGCCCTTCCCGCGGCTGAAGTGAAGGTTGAGATGCAGCCCGGTCAACATGGCTTTAGCGACTTTTCTGCCGCACTGCAGCTGGATATTCAGCTTGACCAATTGGTAGTGCTGGCCGCTATGTTCCGTCCTGATCATGCGGCCTATTTAGAGCAGGCCGGGGGGAGTGCGCGGCTATGGGGCCGCTGGAGCGTTGGGCGTCTTGAGGAGGCCCGTGTTGCCGTCGATGTGCCCCAGTTAACCCTTCGCCATAATGTTCAGTACGCGGTGCTAAGGGATATTGAAGCGGATGGCTTATGGCAGCGTGACGGCGACGGAGGCGAGGCATGGCTGAGCGGTGACGCTGATAGTGTCGAGTGGGCGCAACCCCCCGGGGGCAGCGTTGGCCCGGCCTTGCCGCGATACTGGCACGCCACCCATCAACCAGGGAGGTGGGAAGTTCGCACCAGTGCCTTTGAACTCGCCTCGCTGACAGCCTGGCGCGATTATGTATTGCTACCTGAGTCAGTAACGCGAGTATTGCAAACCCTTGCCCCCCGCGGGCAAGTCCAGGGATTGCACGTTGGGCAGCAAGAGGGCCGCTGGGGAGTCGATGCGGCCCTAACCGGTGTCGAGGTCTCGCCTTGGCAGCAGGCCCCTGGCGGCGGCCCGTTGGATGCCTGGGTGCAGGCGCGGGATTTTCGTGGCCGTGTACTGTTTAGTAGCGACGGCGACAGTTCCCTCTATTTCCCCGAGTTTTTTACCGCTCCCATGCAGTTAAGACGTGCCGAAGGGGAAGTGGAGTGGGTATACGATGGCCCCAATACAATGGTGAGTGGCAAGAACCTCAGCGTTGACTGGGATGGCGCTCAGGTGTCGGGTGGTTTTGGTTTAGTCACCGGTAATCAGCGCGGCCATTTTGGCTTAGATCTAGATTTTAGTGAGGTGGACGCGCTAGACCGACCGCTGGCTCAGTGGCTGCCGCTTAGCGTGATGGATAAAGGACTACGCGATTGGCTGCTCAACGATATCGGTGGCTATGTCACCGAGGGGTCGTTACAGCTAAGCCAACTCTTAGGAGAAACGGTAACCGCTGAGGATTTTACCGCCACACTTGCGCTGGCAATTACACAAGGCCATTTACCGATTGCGCCAGGCTGGCCACGCCTTGATGACGTTGAAGGCCGTCTAAAATGGCAAAATAAGGTGTTAGAGGCTGAAGTTGAACATGCCCAAAGCCATGGCGTGACTGCTTCAGAGGGTGAAGTGGTGATGGAGAATGAGATACTTAATCTATCGGGCCAGCTGCAGGCGGATGGTTCAGCGTTAACGACCTTTTTACAGGCGATGCCCGATATTGATCTTTCCCCACTGAGTGATTTGCGCGTAACGGGCGATGTTAATGGCGATATTGCCTTGTCGCTGCCGCTGGAAACGCCTGATGCGCTGCAACTGGAAATTAATGCCTTGCCAAGCTTCTCCGAAGTGGTTTATCAGCCGTTGGATTTACGGCTTCAGTCGGTCGAGGGTGACCTCGCTTGGCTGCAGGACGGAGAGAGCAGCGGGCTGGTGGGTGACGCCAGTGGCCAATTGCTAGGCGGGCAAATAGCCGCAGATTTTCACACCCAAGACGACAGAATAGAGCTGCAGGGTAATGTAGCGACCTCCGCACTTTTTGAGCTCGCTGGGTTGGATGACAGCCAAGGGCGCCTGCCGCTAGAAGGGCAGCTACAGTGGCAAGGCAATGTCAGCTTAATGCCCACGCCAACCCTGCGCCTGGAAAGCCGTCTACTCGGTGTCACCAGCCATTTACCGGCACCGTTTGCCAAGTCGGCCCAGCAGCCATGGCCCTGGAGTGTGGCGGCTGACATTGAAGCTGGACGGATCCAAAGCCGTTTGGCTGATATTGCTTCCGCACGACTTCAGCAGCGTAATGGCTCTCTTGCCGGGTCGCTATATCTAGGCAATGAGGCAGCGCGCACGCACGCTTGGCCTACGAAGGCTGGGTTAAGCATTGATGCCGATGTGCCGCGTATTGACCCGCTGGCTTGGCAGCAGGCGATTGCACCGTTAATGGCAAAAGGCGCGTCTACGCCCAGCAGTGGCAACGGCCAGGTGCCCTTAACAGTAGCGTTAACGACACCCTGCGTGGTTTATCAAGATGAGTGTTTAGGCAGCCTTA
Organism: Vreelandella maris; assembly: GCF_013371085.1. Classification (GTDB taxonomy): domain Bacteria; phylum Pseudomonadota; class Gammaproteobacteria; order Pseudomonadales; family Halomonadaceae; genus Vreelandella; species Vreelandella maris. The sequence goes on from NZ_JABWCV010000007.1 coordinate 15,234, forward strand.
GTGCCATCGGCGGCATGAACGGTGGCCTTATAGATATGGATTTAAGCGGTAATCTTGTGACCGGGCGTTTGCAGTATAATGCGCAATCGCCGCAGCCCTTGGATATGACGATTGAAGCGTTGTCACTTGATCGTTTGCTGGCGTTAGCTAACAAGCAACATGACAGTGATGCGCCTACGCCAGACTCCTGGATGCAAGCGGTTAAAACCCAGCGCCAGGCGCCAGCCGCCATTCCCGATTGGCTGGCCGATGTGCCTAATGGGCGATTGCGATTAGCCGAAATTTCCATGGGGCCACGCCGTTTCGGTCCGTTGACGGCCTACTGGCAAACCGATGGAGAGCGCTTTTCGCTCACTCCGGTTGGGTTGACCCTTGGCCAGCTCTCAGCGCGAGGCGAGTTGTACTGGGAGGGTAATGCCTCTTCCAGCCACACCCGTGCGGATATCTCAATTCAAGGTGGGGATATCGGCACCGCCCTTGAGCGCCTAGACCAGCCTGTGGCCATGCGCAGCCGCAGCACCGATGTGGTGGCCTCGCTGGATTGGCCAGGCGCCCCCTGGCAACTTGCGTTAAGGCATGCCGATGGCTATATCAGCACCGACATTCGTGACGGCAGCTTCGTCACCCTGGAATCGGCACCGGCGCGGTTAATCGGCTTGCTCAATTTCGATAACATCTTACGACGGCTGCGCTTGGATTTTTCTGACGTTACCGGCCAGGGCACTGCATTTGACCGGGTAAACGGTACCGCCGATGTAACCGGTGGACTGCTAACACTTCGCGGCCCATTGCAAATTGACGCCCCGGCCACCACCCTAACGCTAACAGGCAACGTCGATCTTGTAACGCGTGAACTTGACCAGCGGCTTGGCGTCACACTACCAGTGACGCAAAGTTTGCCGATCGCGGCCATTGCCGTTGGTGCGCCCATCGTCGGCGGCGCGCTATTTCTCGCCGATCAACTGTTTGGCGACGCCCTTGATCGCGCCACAACGCTTCATTATCGCGTGCGAGGCCCATGGACTTCGCCGCAGGTTACTTTAGAAGGCCCCCAATGACCGCATATAAAAGTGATGTAGATACCGCTGCAGCCATCCTGTTGACTCCCGGAGGGTTGGATTTAGACGCTCTGGAAACAGGGTTGGGCTACGCCATGGGCGCGGGCATTGACTACGCCGACCTTTATTTCCAGCGGACTTGGCAAGAGGGCTGGGTGCTGGAAGATAGCGAGGTAAAAGAGGCCAGTTATAATATCGATGGTGGTGTCGGCGTGCGTTCGCTGGCGGGTGAGAAGACTGGTTTTGCCTACTCCAACCAAATTACCGCCGATGCATTGATGGATACCGGCCGCACCGCGGCTGGCATTGTGCGCAGTGGTAAGCGCTTGCCTGGGCAACTGGTTAGTCCGGTGTCCGCCATGTCGCGCTATGCAGGGATTGATCCCTTGGCTGGCCTGAGTGCTGAAGAGAAAGTCGCCATGCTGAAACAGGCTGACCGTGTGGCGCGTGCTGCCGACCCCAGTATTAGTCAGGTAAGTGCCTCCTTATCGGGCACCTATGAAGTGGTGTTGGTGCGGGCTAGTGACGGCACGTTGGCGGCCGATATCCGCCCGCTGGTGCGCTTCAATGTCAGCGTGATTGCAGTTAAGAATGGGCGTCGCGAACGCGGCAGCGCCGGTGGCGGCGGTCGTTACTCCATGGCTAAACTGCGTGATGATCAAGTGGCGGAGCAGTACGCCAAAGAGGCGGTGCGTCAGGCGTTGGTTAACCTGGAAGCCATTGATGCACCCGCAGGGCAAATGCCTGTGGTGTTGGCATCCGGCTGGCCGGGAATCTTGCTGCATGAAGCGGTAGGGCACGGCCTTGAAGGTGATTTCAATCGTAAAGGCAGTTCCGCCTTTGCTGGCAAGATGGGCGAGCGTGTGGCCGCTAAAGGCGTCACCATTGTCGACGATGCGACGATATCGGATAGCCGTGGCTCAATGAGCGTGGATGACGAAGGGACGCCGGGTCAGTATACGCCGCTTATTGAAGACGGCATTTTAACAGGCTATATGCAGGATAAGCTCAATGCCCGATTAATGGGCATGGCGCCCACAGGAAACGCGCGGCGTGAATCTTTCGCCCACTTGCCGATGCCACGCATGACCAACACGGTCATGCTGGCTGGTCAGGATGAGCCTAGCGATATTATCAAAAGCGTTAAGCGCGGTATTTACGCGGTCAGCTTTGGCGGCGGCCAGGTGGATATTACCTCGGGTAAATTCGTGTTCTCCGCCAGCGAAGCCTACCTGATTGAAGACGGCAAGGTGACCGCGCCTGTTAAAGGGGCCACTTTAATCGGCAATGGTCCGGAAGCCATGCAGCGCGTTTCCATGATTGGCCACGACATGGCGTTGGACACCGGGATTGGTGTGTGTGGTAAAGAGGGGCAGGGCGTGCCGGTCGGTGTCGGCCAGCCCACCCTGAAATTGGATGAGCTGACCGTTGGCGGCACGCAGTCTTAAAAAGCTTTTTTCAAGAACTGCTTTTAAAGCGCCTGTTTTAAAGCGCTAAGGTTTCGCGAAGGTGTTTGAAGAGCTTACGCGAGCTGGTCGGTGGTTTGCCCTGCTCGCGTTCGCGCTGGGCGTTGCGAATTAATTGACGCAGCGTTTGGCGGTCCGCATCGGGATGCTCCGCCATGAACAGGTCAACAGCATCATCGCCTTCGTCAATTAAGCGTTCACGCCATTTTTCGAGACGGTGAAACGCGTGGTCGCGCTGTTCCTGCTCTTGATCAATGGAATCGAACACGCCTTGGATGGCGGCGAGGTCCTCTTTACGGATAAGTTTGCCGACGTACTGCATATGGCGGCGGCGGCCTTCATGAGAACGAATGCGCGAGGTTTCCTCGATAGCGCGCAGCATATCGTCAGAAAGGGGAAAGCGGGCGCGCTCTGCCGGTCGCATGGCGATTAACGTTTCCCCAAGTGCCTGTAAGGCATGCATTTCGCGTTTGAGTTGCGACTTGCTTGGGCGTTCTTCCTGCTCTTCTACTTCAACGGGGTCGGGACGTTGCTTACGCATAGTGTGGCTCACAGATAAAATTCGTTGCGGCATTATACCAGCTGCGAGTACAACATTGATTCGCCGAAGACATTCTCTTGGAGACATTCGGTTGAGAAAGGAGGCCATATGGCACAGGCATTTGATGCATCCGCGCAGCAGTCGTTACTGACCGCGCGGGCCGAAGAGGCGCTAGCGCTGGCAAAGCGCTTGGGCGCGGATGCTGCCGAAGTAGGCGCAAGCGTCGATCAGGGAATAGGTGTGAGCGTACGCCAGGGCGAAGTTGAAACGGTTGAGTTATCCCGAGATCAGGGCATCGCCGTGACGCTTTACGTAGGCCAGCGTAAAGGTAGTGCCTCATCAACGGATGCTAGCAGCGCCTCGATCCAGGCTGCGGTAGAAAAAGCGCTGGCGATTGCCCGCTATACCGGAGAAGATCCGGCCGCCGGGTTGGCCGATGCATCGTTGATGGCCACCGAGTTACCCGATCTGGAAGTGCATTACCCCTGGGCACTCACAACCGATGAGGCGATCGAGCTAGCGCTTGCTTGCGAGCAGGCGGGGCGTGATGTTGACGGTATCTCGCAGTCAGATGGCGCATCACTTTCGAGTGGCGAAGGCGTGCGCGTTTATGCCAATAGCCACGGCTTTTTAGGTACCCAAAAGGGCAGTAGTCACTCTCTTTCATGCATGCTGATTGCCCAGGATGCGAGCGGTATGCAGCGCGACTATGACTACACTTCTGCACGCGATCCCAAGGCACTGCGCGACCCCGCCGAGGTGGGCCGTGAGGCCGCCGAGCGTACGCTGCGCAGGCTCGGCGCAAAACGTCCGCCCACGGGCACCTTTCCAGTGCTATTTGACCCGTCGCTGTCCAGTGGATTGATTGGTCATTTACTGAGTGGTTTAGCAGGTGGTGCTTTATATCGCCAAGCCTCTTTTCTGTGTGATCGGCTTGGCACGCCGCTGTTTCCCGATTGGTTCAGCCTTGAAGAACGGCCAATGGAAATCGGTGCCACAGCGAGTTCGCCGTTTGATGGCGAGGGCGTGCAAACCCGTAATAATCGTTTTATCGATCAGGGCAGCATTGCCAGCTATATGCTCTCTTCCTACAGTGCTCGTCGGCTGGGTATGCAAACCACGGGCAATGCTGGTGGGGCACGAAATGTGCGTTTAGTGGCACCACTGCAATCCCGTGACAGTCTATTAAAAGAGATGGGGCGGGGTATTTGGGTAACCGAGCTGATGGGGCAGGGCGTTAACGGCGTGACCGGTGATTACTCACGTGGCGCTGCAGGGTTTTGGGTAGAGGATGGAAAAGTACAGTACCCGATCGAGGAGTTTACGATCGCTGGGAACCTGGAGCGGATGTTTGCCGGGTTAGTGGGGATTGGCGATGACACCGATACCCGTGGCAGTGTTCACACGGGTAGTTGGTTAATTGATGCCATGACCGTAGCGGGAGATTAAAAGCTACTGATCTTCCTCAAAACGAGCATCGAACAGCGCTTGAATAGCATCAAGCGCCTGTTCGGCGTCATCGCCTTCAGCGTTGATGGTTAGCTCGGTACCGCAAGGGGCCGCGAGCATCAGCAGTGACATGATGTTGGCGGCGTCAGCGACCTGTTGCTGTTTTTGAACACGTATTGTCGCCGTGAACTGTTGGCCGCATTTTACCAGTTTGGTCGCCGCGCGTGCATGCAGGCCGCGTTGATTGGTAAGTGTGAGAATTCTTTCTGGCACCCTGGTTCCTTTTCGCCGAGTGGTGTCATTAATGGATAGAAGCGCTTAAGAAGTTGCTTGCTGCTCGTCGGTTTGGGATGTGCTGGCAGGCGGAGCAGCTAGCTGTTCATTTAATGTGTACTGCAAGCCTAACTCGCGATGACGTAATTGAATTTCGCCCATACTGTGTACTAATCGCTCTGCTAGCTGTTCGACCATATAGACTGAGCGGTGTTGCCCTCCGGTGCAGCCAATCGCGATAGTCATGTAGCTACGCTGGCTATCTTGGTAAGCGGGCAGCCAGCGCTCAAGCCAAGCCTGAATATCGTTAGTCATGGCGTCTACGATGGGATAACCGCTTAAGAAGGCCACTATGTTCGCATCGCGGCCTGTGAATTGGCGTAGCGTTGGGTCCCAATATGGGTTTGGCAGGCAGCGCACGTCGAAAACCAAATCAGCATCCAACGGTACACCGCGCTTATAACCAAACGACTCAAGCGTCAGCGTGAGCTTGTCGCGCCGCTGATGGGCGACTTGGTCGGTAATGCGACGACGCAGATCGTGAACTGATAGCCGCGAGGTATCGATCAATAAATCGGCTAGATCACGAATGTCGAGCAGCGTTTCTTCTTCTTTATTGATAGCCTCTTCAAGCGTCATTTCGCTATCGCGCGTCAGCGGGTGCCGCCGCCGTGTTGCGGAGTAACGCTCAAGTAAGATGCGCGCATCAGTGGTCAGATAGATCACTTGAAAATCAATTTTACGTTGGCGCAACTCCTCTAACAAAGAGGGCAGTCGTGCCAGGGCGCCAGGCAAGTTACGGGCATCAATACTGACCGCCAAATGGGCGCGGTCGCCCTGGTCGCGTAATTCGTCCACCAACGACCCCAGCAACATAGCAGGGAGGTTATCAATCGCATAGTAGCCAAGATCTTCAAGCGCTTGTAAGGCGATAGATTTACCTGACCCAGAGCGGCCGCTAATGATCACAAGTTGCATAGAGTCTCTCTTTGCTTTGATCAAGATGCGTTAAAGGTGGTGAGCGCAAGTCAACCTGCCGTTGAGTACCGCTTGGCAGGTTTAGGCTTTCAGGAAGTTGTTTGCTCACGAATTTTAGCGGTAAGCAACTCAAGTAGTTCACGCTGGCTGCCTGCTTTACGCAGCTTCTGACGCGTATCCGCATCGTTCATGATGGTCGCTACTTGGCCTAGCAGAGAGAGATGTGTGTCATCAGCCTCTTCTGGAACTAGCAATACAAACACCAGATCCACCGGGTCGCCGTCGATAGCATCAAAATCAATCGCTTCTGCGAGTTTTAAGAACCCTGCGATGGGGGCAGAGCAGTGAGGACTACGCGCATGGGGAATAGCCACGCCGTTACCAATCCCAGTACTGCCTAAGCGCTCACGGCCAATTAAACGGCTAAACACTTCTTGGCTGTCCAGACTGGGGATATTTTGGGCAATAAAGGTGCTGAAAAACTCCAGCACCCTTTTTTTGCTGCCCCCGGGGACGTCAAAGAGAACGCGTTCCGGGGGGAGTATGGTTTCCAACGTCATTGAATTAACGCACGCCTGCGCCTTGGGCGCGAGCTTGTGCTTTTTCCTTATGTTTAACGAGTTGCCGATCAATTTTGTCCGCTAATGCGTCAATAGCGGCGTACATATCACTGTCTAGGGCTTCCGCATGTAAATCAGCACCTGCTGCGTGCAGTATGCAGGCGGCCTGCTGGCGCTCTTTCTCCACAGATAAGGTGACTTGCACCGTGGTTATGTTGTCGTAATGGCGCTCTACACGTTCAAGCTTTTCGTTGACATAGTCACGCAAGGCGTCAGTCAGTTCTACGTGATGACCAGTGATATTAACTTGCATTGACATACTCCTTATCCATCGGACTGTACTTCGATTGTAACCCTTTTTGCCGCGTTGCAAAGCCCTTGTCGAGAGTTTCCCTGAAACGTTGTCTAATGCTAGCGCAAACGACGCCGCTCGCTAGAGGAGGGAATGCCCATGGCTTCACGATATTTAGCCACCGTACGACGCGCTACTTGAATTCCCCCTTCTCCTAACAGCGTGACTAAGCGGCTATCAGAAAGCGGCTTGCCTGGCGGCTCCTCTTGAATCAATTTCTTAAGCCGAGCGCGGATAGCGGTGCTTGAATGGCTGTCACCATCCTGGCCGCTGACTTGGCTTGAGAAAAAGTATTTGAGTTCAAATACGCCGCGAGGCGTATGAATAAATTTCTGAGTGGTCACCCTGGAAATAGTCGATTCGTGCATTTCCACGGCCTCGGCGATATCGGCCAATATAAGCGGCTTCATGGCTTCTTCGCCGTGTTCTAAAAAGTCAATTTGCCGGGTAATGATCTCGCGGCCAACGCGCAGTAGCGTATCGTTGCGGCTAGAGAGGCTCTTAATCAGCCAGCGCGCTTCCTGCAAGTGTTCTTTTAAAAACTGATTGTCCTGACTTTTATCCGCACGCTTTATTAAGCTTGCGTAGTCAGGCTGAATGCGCAGTCTTGGCAATGCCTCAGGATTGAGCTCTAAATGCCAGCCTTCGTGGTCATGGCGTACGACCAGGTCGGGTGTTACATAACTATCATCGGTATCGCCATAGGCGCTGCCTGGGCGTGGGTCGAGGCTACGAATGAGGAGAATGACATCAGCCAGCTGGTCATCATCGAGTCCCAGGCGGCGTTTAAGTAAGCGCATGTCATCTTTGCCTAGTGCTTCCAAAAACTGCCGTACCAAGCGGCGGGCAGGAACCAGTAGCGGCGTATCATCGGGAAGAGTGGCCAGCTGCAGCATTAGGCACTCACGCAGGTCGCGGGCGAATATCCCTGTTGGCTCAAATTGCTGAAGCTTAAGCAGAATAGTTTCTACTTCGCGCAGGCTAAGCCCGTCGATACCTTGAGCGCGAAGCCCTTCGCGTATGTCGTTGAGCGGCTGGGTTAAATAGCCATTAGCATCTAGCGCGTCGATTAAACTTTCTGCGACAAGTTGTTCTCGTACGCCAAAATCGGTCATAGCGAGCTGCCACAGCAAGTGCCCATGAAGACTCTGGCCAGCAGCCTGTCGCTCAAAATCAGGTCCTTCGCTGCTGGTGCCGCCGTGACTCCCCATATCTTGGTAGGTATCAGACCAGTCACTATCTACCGAGAGCTCGGTGGGTATGCTCTCTGACCACTCTTCCTCTTTAGGCTCGCTAACAGCCTGTTCACTAAATTCGTCCTCTTGTTCCAGCATGGGGTTGGCATCTAGAGCCTGCTGAATTTCTTGACGTAAGTCCAGCGTTGATAGCTGTAACAGGGCAATGGCCTGCTGCAGCTGAGGTGTCATGGTCAGCTGTGTGCCGATGCGTAGTTGAAGAGAAGCTTTCATGACCATCTGAGAACCACTCGTTAATCAGAATGCTCCACCCTAGTGCGAGTAGGTCTTAGGTGCAAGTGCAATAAGCATGCCATTGGCAGTAAAGTTGTTGTAGAGCGCTAATTAGACGTGAAAAATCAGTTAGAGTCGGAAATCAGCGCCTAGATAAACCTCTCTTACTTTTTGGTTAGTGAGAATCGAGGCTGGAGAGCCGCTAGCGATAATTTGACCATCGCCCACGATGTAGGCGATATCACAAATATCCAGGGTTTCGCGCACGTTGTGGTCGGTGATCAGTACGCCGATGTGGCGCTGCTTTAATGCGCGAATAATGGTTTTGATCTCGCCTACCGAAATGGGGTCTACGCCAGCAAAGGGCTCGTCCAGCAAAATGAAAGCAGGTTCCGTCGCCAGTGAGCGAGCAATCTCCACACGTCTGCGTTCACCACCTGAAAGGCTCATGCCCAGGTTGTCGCGAATATGGGTAATGTGAAAATCTTCCAGTAGCGCTTCCAGGCGTTGCTCGCGGTCACTACGGCTGAGCTCTTTGCGCGTTTCGAGTATCGCCATAATGTTATCGGCAACCGATAATTTACGAAAAATAGACGCTTCTTGCGGAAGGTAGCCGATACCCGCCGCGGCGCGTTCATGCATTGGGGCGCGGGTTAGATCTACATCGTCGATACCCACTTTGCCAGCATCGGATTTCACCAGCCCCACAATCATATAAAATGATGTGGTTTTGCCCGCGCCGTTAGGGCCGAGCAAGCCCACAACACTGCCCTGGGAGATCTCTAAATTGATGTCTTTAACGACTCGGCGTCGCTTATAGCTTTTGGCCAAGTGGTGAGCATATAGGGTTTTGATTGGCGCAGTGTCTGTAGTTGCCAAGGCTTGGCTCCCTATTGTTCGGGCTGAAGCGTCATGCGTATGCGCTGGGTTTCGCTGCCGTCAACGTCAGAGCGCGCCTGAATCACTTCACGGTCAATAAAATACTCAAGGCGACCGCCGGTGAAGGTGTCTTCTTGTTGCGTTAATTCGGCTTGGTCGATTAGCTCAACGCGGCGTTCAGCGACATGATAAATAATGCGCCTTGCCCACCCTTCTGTAGGGCCTTCTTGCCCTTCAGCTTGATGACGTAAGTAGGCGCGCTCACCGGTGGAGGTCGCGCGGGAGAGCTCGCCTGCCTCGTTGCGTTCGATTTCTACTCGCTCGCCACGTAATTGCATTCCGCCTTGGCGAATATCGACATTGCCTGTATAGACAGCGGTCCCCGCTCGCTGGTCAAGGTCTAAGCGGTCGGCTTCGACTTCTATCGGGGCTTGGCTGTTTTGGGCCAGTGCCGAGAGCGGTAACGCAAGGGCAAAAAGGGCGATATATATCAGTGATTTCATGGCAAATCCTGTTAGCGCTGCGTAGCCGGAGGGTGCGTGCCACGCACATTGTCAGTTAAGCGCACTTGGCTTTCGTTAAGCCAGACGTCCATGCGCGACGCGTTCATTTGCTGGGGCGGCTGTTGTAGTACTACCGGTGTTTCACTCCACGCATGCTGGTTTAGCCCGTCATAGTGCAATAATTCAGTATCTAACTGCCAACCTTCATCCGGTGCGATCAGGCGAGCGGAGCCTGACATCAGCAAGACCTGAGTGGACGTGTTAAGCGTGCCTACATCGGCGCTAGCCAGCCACTGGCGGTTTTCGCTGTCGTATAAGATAGCTTCGGGCTCTTCTGTCCAGGTTTCACTACGCTGCGGCGTATGGATCAGGCGTGGGGTTTTAAGCGCCTGTAATACGCTACCATTTTCACCGAAAAGAGTGATCTCTGCGTTTTCCAGCACGTGGCCTGGCTCCTGGGCCTGCGCTTCTGGGTCAATGGCCGTGTCTTGAGGCCCCCGTGGGTCAAGCCACACCAGTAGAGCCCCCAGGGCAACGACCAGCCCGGCTAACCAAACGCGTACCTTTACCTGCTTCACCATTAGGTGCGACCGTGAAGATAAGTGTCTAGCACCGCCCCCCAGTGCCCTTGAGACTCAAGCAGTGTGTCACAGATTTCACGTACTGCGCCGTGCCCACCTAGTCGTTCCGTGGTCCAGTCGGCGTGGGTATGTATGTAATCTGGCGCATTAGGGACGGTAATGCCGACACCGCAACGCTTAATAGCGGCCAGGTCAGGCAGGTCGTCACCACAGTAGGCAACCTGCTCTAACTCTAGATCGAGACGCTGGCAAAGCCCGCGCAGGGTGGCAAGCTTGTCTTCACAGCCTTGATGGACCAGGTCGATGCCCAGTGATGCGGCGCGCTGGCTCACCATGGGAGAGTCGCGGCCCGTCACCAGTGCTACATGTATACCCACTCGCTTGAGAAGCTTCAGCCCATGACCATCCTGAGTATGAAATGCTTTGATTTCGATACCGTCAGCCTGGAAGTAGAGGCGGCCGTCGGTCAGTACGCCGTCAACATCCAACGCTAATAGGCGCACGCGGCGGAGTCGATCAAGTAGCGCATTAGGTAAGGTCATAGAACCTCCTTATCATTAAATTCGTAAAGCGGGTCGGTAATATTGCTGAATGACGCCGCTGTCTTAAATAACGCCGCTGGCAAGCAGGTCATGCATATGTAGCGCCCCGATAGGACGCTGTTGTTCATCAACCACTGCTAGCGCCGTAATGCGGCTCTCTTCCATGATGCGTACCGCTTCCGCCGCCAGGATATCGGGGGCGATGCGCTTGCCCGGCCGGGTCATTACATCGTCAACGATGACATCGCGCAGGTTGTGAAACTGGTCGAGCGTGCGTCGAAGGTCACCGTCAGTGTAGACCCCGGCTAGGCGGCCATCGCTATCTACCACGCAGGTAAAGCCTAGCCCTTGACGGGTAATTTCCAATAACGCGTCGCGCAACGGACTCCCCAGGGGGACTTGGGGCAGGCGCGCACCGTCGTGCATTAGATCTCTAACGCGCAGTAACAAGCGTTTGCCTAAACTGCCGCCAGGGTGGGAGAGGGCAAAATCTTCAGCGGTAAAGCCACGCGCCTCCAGCAGCGCCACAGCCAGGGCGTCGCCCAGAGCGAGCGCTGCCGTTGTGGAGCTGGTGGGGGCCAAGTCGAGCGGGCATGCCTCACGCTCTACGCCGCTGTTCAGGTGCGCATCAGCGTGTTTGGCCAGCGTGGAATCGGGGCGTCCTGTCATACTGACTAGCGGCGTACCCAGGCGTTTAAGCAGCGGTAAGAGCGCAGTGACTTCGGCGGTTTCCCCCGAGTTGGACAACGCCAATACCACATCGGAACGGGTGATCATGCCTAAATCGCCGTGGCTGGCTTCACCAGGATGAACGAAAAAAGCTGGCGTGCCTGTGCTGGCAAGTGTAGCCGCCAATTTGCCAGCGATATGCCCCGATTTTCCCATGCCGGTCACTACCACGCGGCCTTGGCAGGCGAGAATTAGCTCGCAAGCACGGTCAAAATTTTCATCTAGCTTGGCTTGAAGGCCGCCAATGGCTGCCTGCTCAATTTGCAGCGTACGCAATGCACTTTCGCGTAGTAGGCTGGGTGGAGCGAGAGGCTGGCGCATAGCGTTTTCTCTTAATCATTGAACATATAAAAAGTAGTAACCACCAAGAATAACATCTTGGCACCCTTTATAGGCAGTCGTTGAGATAGTAGTTGGAGACGTTAGCCCGGATGCGATTTGACGATAAGGCGGCCTGCTAACGATGCGCTATCAATAAATGGGTAGACCAGCAGAAATGCTCAAGCAGGCCGTCGTGTTTTGTAGCGTTATAGTACAATGTTTGATAATGTTTTAGAAACACTGTTTTATAATCGCGATAGCCGCAAGTAGGGTATGATGGCTAACCCAAGTGCGCCTGGTTAAGAGTCAACTGATCCATGATAGATGCTCCATTTATTGAAATTGAAGACCTCCATTTTTCACGTGGCGATCACGAGATTTTTCGCGGCATAAATATGACGATTCCCCGGGGCAAGGTAACCGCGATTATGGGGCCAAGCGGTACTGGGAAAACCACACTGCTTAAGCTAATCGGCGGCCAATTGACGCCAGAGCGTGGGCGGATAGTGATCGATGGGCAGGATGTTCATCGGCTATCTCGTAAGGCGCTATTTACGTTACGCAAGCGGATGGGGATGCTATTTCAAAGTGGCGCGCTGTTTTCCGATTTAGACGTATTCGAAAACGTTGCTTTTCCGTTACGCGTTCATACTGATTTGCCCGATACCATGGTGCGCGATCTGGTGCTACTGAAGCTGCAGGCGGTAGGGCTGCGCGGCGCGCGCCACTTGACGCCCGCAGAACTGTCGGGAGGCATGGCGCGACGGGTCGCACTGGCTCGTGCCGTGGCGCTGGACCCGGAGTTGATCCTGTATGATGAGCCCTTCGTAGGTCAGGACCCCATCTCTATGGGCGTTTTAGTGCAGCTTATTAAGCGACTTAATCAAGCGCTGCAACTCACCTCTGTGGTCGTGTCTCATGATATTAAAGAGACTCTGAGCATTGCAGATTACCTCTATTTGATTGCTGATGGTCAGGTGGTTGCCCATGGTACGCCGCAAACCTTAGATACGAATCAAGACCCTAGGGTGAGCCAGTTTATTCATGGCGAGCCTGATGGCCCAGTGCCGTTTCACTATCCCGCTGAGGCATTTTATCGCGATATTTTGGGCGAGCCCCCGATGACAAAGACAGGCTAATGGCTTCAATGCAGGGTAAATACAGGGCAGGGACAAATGCAGTCAAAATTTTCTAACGGCACCGCGCGTATTACCCGATTGGGGCGTCGAGGGTGCGATTTAATGGAAGCATTAGGCCGCGCGGGGGTGTTTCTCTTCCAATCCGCTGTCGGTGTGCCATCCCGTGAGGGTTGGCGCTTATGGTTACATCAGATGCATTTTGTCGGCGTGCTTTCACTCGCCATCGTGTTGGTGTCTGGGTTGTTTATCGGCATGGTGCTGGCACTGCAGGGCTATACCATTCTGGTCGATTTCGGCGCTGAGCAGGCGCTTGGGCAGATGGTGGCACTGTCACTGCTGCGTGAGCTTGCGCCTGTGGTGGCCGCGCTGCTGTTTGCTGGCCGTGCGGGCTCGGCATTGACCGCTGAGATTGGCTTGATGAAAGCCACCGAGCAGCTCACCAGTATGGAGATGATCGGTGTTGATCCGCTGCGCCGGGTGGTCGCTCCGCGGCTATGGGCGGGCTTTGTGTCGCTACCCATTCTAACCGTAGGTTTTAGTGTGGTGGGTATCTGGGGGGGCTACTTGGTGGGCGTAGAGTGGTTGGGTGTTTTTGAGGGCTCCTACTGGAGCAACATGCAGGCCAATGTGGCTTTTGTCAGTGATATTGGCAATGGCATGATCAAAAGCGCTGTGTTTGCGCTGGTGGTGACCTGGATTGCTGTCTTTCAAGGCTACGACCTGGTGCCGACCTCAGAAGGCATATCTCGTGCTACTACACGCACGGTAGTGTATTCGTCGCTTGCAGTTCTGGGGCTTGATTTTGTGTTGACTGCCGTCATGTTTGGCGGCCTTTAATGGGTGGAGCAGTTTCATGAGACGCAGTAAAACCATGGAGTTCGGTGTTGGCCTGTTTATGATTGCTGGCATTTTGGGACTTGTATTCCTCGGCTTGCGTGTTAGTGGGCTGACACTCTCCGCGCCCGCTCAGTCGTTTCAGTTGGAGGCCAATTTTGCCAATATTGGCAGCTTAAAACCTCGCGCTCGGGTCACTATGGCGGGAGTGACGGTGGGGCAGGTTGAATCTATTGAGTTGGATACACAGTGGTTTGATGCACGGGTGGTGCTAAGCCTTGATAGCGAGTTGGAAGGCCAGCTCTCCAGAGACACGATAGCGTCTATTCTTACTGCCGGCTTGTTAGGCGAACAGTACATCGGCCTTAGCGTAGGCGGTGACCCTGAGGCGCTAAAGGAGGGTGATACGATTCGTGATACCCAGTCGGCGTTGGTGCTGGAAGAACTTATCCAGCAATTTGTGTCCAACATGGCAAGTAATTAATGTCGCAACTAATGAGGCACGAACCCAGTGCATTAACGGGTCGGGAGATAATGATTATGAAGGGAGTAAACGGGATGGTAAGTCGTTGGTTGCTGGTGGGTATGATCTTGGTGGGGTTGGTGGCGCCGCTACAGGCCTTAGCACAGAGCCAGTCCCCTGAAACATTGGTTCGCGATAATGTTGAATCGCTAATGGAAGACCTTGAGGGGCGTAAAGATTACTACGCTAATAACCTGGGGGAGCTTGAGGCCTTAGTAGATAAAAATCTCGACCAAGTGGCAGATTTTCGCTATATCGGTGCCAGTGTGATGGGTAACTATTTCCGCAACGCCACCCCAGAGCAGCGCAGCCGTTTTGCCGATGTGTTTCGTCAAACGTTGATTGATACTTATACCCGTGGACTGGTGACATTTGATTATGACGAGCTGCGAGTGCTGGATGCCCAGCAAGCACAGCGCTATGACGACCAAGCCAGTGTCGCGATGGAAGTGGTAGCTAATAACGGGCAAGTATATCCCGTGAGTTATAGCTTAAGGCTTTCAAACGGCGAGTGGCGGGTGGTCAATGTGATCGTAAATGGCATTAACCTGGGCTTAACATTCCGCAATCAGTTCGACCAAGCCATGCGCGATAATAATCGCGATTATGATGCTGTCATCGACGGCTGGTCGCCTGAGGTGGGTGTTGAAGAGCTTGAGCAGGGAGGCGATGCGTGACAACGCTTTTTTCACGCCCCGGTGTCACGGTGGATGCTGAAGACGCTACCTTGCAGGTAGTCGGTGATGTGGATGTGGCGTTGGCGGCCGATTTGGCCGCCAGCGGCGTTACGTGGCTCAAGCAAGCCGAGTTAACGTCACTAACACTTGATTTCAGCCGCGTTGAAAAAGCCAGCAGTGCTGCCATCAGCGTGCTGTTTGAATGGTTGCGCACGTGTCGGCAGCGCGAAATCCAGGTTCAGACTATCCGCTTTTCAGCCCCTCTACGCCGACTTGCCTCATTAGCCGAACTGGATGCATTGATTGATCATCCATCAGCGACCTTGGCTGTTTAAAGCTAGGCCATTTAAAACTACGCCATCGCCAAGCGCGCTGCTTTTCTTTATTATGTCGCCCCAATTACGTTTATTAATATTGACGACCCCAAAGGAGTTTTTTGCGCCATGCAACCCAACGAGGTAAAAGCACTGCTTGAATCCCGTATTGACGGATGTCAGTTCCATATTCAGGGTGAAGGCTGTAATTTTCAGGTGATTGCGGTTGGTGATGCCTTTGAAGGTCTCTCTCCGGTCAAGCGTCAGCAGCTCGTCTATGCTGCTCTCAGTGATGAGATCGCCTCTGGCGCGCTCCACGCCATTAGTATCAAAACGTTTACTCCGGCGCAGTGGCAAACTGCACCGGAAAACGTCCAGTAACGGTCGCTTCATGGATAAATTAATCATTACCGGCAATGGTTCGGTAGACGGTGAAGTGTGGGTGAGCGGTGCCAAAAATGCAGCGTTACCCATCCTGTGTGCCAGCCTGTTGGCCGACGGCCCCGTAGTGATTGGTAATTTGCCTCACCTGCAGGATATTACCACCACCTTAGAGCTGCTGGGTCGTATGGGTGTTGAGCCGGTAATGGGTGAGAAGCTGAGTATCCAGTTAGATGGTTCTCAGGTGACCCAATGCCATGCACCTTATGAGCTGGTTAAGAAGATGCGTGCTTCCATCCTGGTGTTAGGGCCACTGCTTGCCCACTTCGGTAAAGCCGATGTGTCGCTGCCCGGTGGCTGCGCGATTGGTTCGCGCCCGGTGGATTTGCACATCCGTGGTTTAGAGGCCATGGGGGCTGAGATTCGTGTTGAAGCGGGCTACATCCGTGCGCGGGTCGATGGCCGCTTGAAAGGCGCGACGATTTACTTTGATACCGTGACAGTAACCGGTACCGAAAACCTGTTGATGGCGGCGACGTTGGCCGATGGCAAAACCGTTCTGGAGAACGCTGCCCGCGAGCCAGAAATCGTCGACTTGGCAGAGTGTTTGATCAAGATGGGCGCTAAAATCAGCGGCCAAGGTACTGACACCATTACCATTGAGGGCGTTGAGAAGCTTCACGGCTGCGAACATGATGTCATGCCCGACCGTATTGAAACGGGCACGTTTCTGGTAGCTGCTGCCATGACTGGCGGGCGAGTGAAGGTAAAGCGTACCCGGGCGGATATTCTGGATGCGGTCATCGCCAAGCTGGAAGAGGCAGGCGCTGAGATTACCAGCGGTGACGATTGGATTGCTTTGGATATGCACGGCAAACGCCCCAAGGCGGTGAATATACGCACGGCGCCTTATCCAGCGTTCCCCACTGATATGCAGGCTCAGTTCGTGGCTATGAATGCGGTGGCTGTGGGTCATTCACGGGTAGTCGAGACCATTTTTGAAAACCGCTTTATGCATGTTCAAGAGCTTAACCGCATGGGCGCCAATATTGTGCTGGAAGGTAATACCGCTTTGATTGAAGGGGTTGAGAAGCTATCCGGCGCGCCTGTCATGGCGACCGATCTACGCGCTTCCGCTTCGCTGGTGATTGCAGCGATGATGGCCGAAGGGGAGACCCTGGTCGATCGTATTTATCACATTGACCGTGGCTACGAGTGCATCGAAGAAAAATTGCAGTTCCTGGGCGCGCGCATTCGCCGTATTCCTGGCTAAACTATGCGACCAAACTCGCTTGCTACTAATTCTGCATGCTATCGGCGGTGCATGCTATTAACCACTGGCCTAAACGATGAGTAAGCAACTGATTTTAGCCCTCTCGAAGGGCCGCATTCTGGAAGAGACGCTGCCACTGCTGGCCGATGCGGGTATCACGCCCGCCGAGGATCTGAGCAAAAGCCGTAAGCTGCTGTTTGACACCAACTTGCCAGACGTCAAGCTGGTGATTATCCGCGCAACCGACGTGCCCACCTACGTTCAGTTGGGAGCCGCGGATGTGGGTATCGCTGGGAAAGATGTACTGCTTGAGCACGGCGCTGAAGGGCTTTACGAGCCGCTGGATTTGGAGATTGCCCGCTGTAAGTTGATGACAGCCGGTGTCACAGGGCAGTTGCCAGCGCGCGCCCGGCGTCGGGTGGCCACCAAGTTTGTGAATGTGGCCCGCCGTTACTACGCCGAGCAGGGCATCCAGGCCGAAGTGATCAAGCTTTATGGCGCCATGGAGCTTGCGCCCCTGATGAACCTAGCGGACGAAATTGTCGATATCGTTGATACCGGCAATACACTACGGGCGAATGGTATGGAGCCGCGTGAGCTAATCGCCCATATCAGCACCCGACTAGTGGTGAATAAGGCAGCCATGACCATGAAGCATGAGCGCATTAAGCCGTTACTGGCCCGCCTAGACAGCGCGGTCAAAAAGCGTCAGGCACAGCTTGCCGAATGACATGAGGTGACCCATGAGCGAACAACGTAATACCACCATTTCACGCCTGTCGACAAGCGATGCAGACTTTAACCATCAGCTTGATGCGCTGTTAGATTGGGAAGGGGTGTCAGACAAAGCAGTTCAGGCACGCGTAGAAGAAATTCTTGCCAGTGTTAAAAAGCGAGGTGACGCCGCAGTAATTGAAGCTACCAACCGTTTTGATCGGCTTTCTGTTAGCTCAATGGACGAATTGCAACTCACGCCTGAGCAGTTGAAGAAGGCGTTTGATCACCTGCCTTCTGAGCAGCGTGAAGCGCTTTCCAGTGCTGCCGAGCGCATTAAGCAGTACCACGAGCGCCAAAAGCCCAGCTCCTGGCAATACGAAGAGGCTGACGGCACGGTGCTGGGGCAGAAAGTCTCCCCACTGGATCGCGCCGGTATCTATGTGCCGGGTGGAAAGGCGGCCTACCCCTCTTCGGTGCTGATGAATGCGATTCCTGCCCATGTGGCCGGTGTCCGTGAAATTGTCATGGTAGTGCCTACGCCGGATGGCGTGCTCAATGAGTTGGTATTGGCTGCGGCTCACTTGGCTGGGGTCGATTATGTATTCACCATCGGTGGGGCTCAGGCGGTGGCTGCGCTTGCTTATGGCACAGAAACGGTGCCTCGCGTCGACAAGATAGTTGGCCCAGGCAATATTTATGTGGCCACGGCTAAGCGCGCGGTGTTTGGGCAGGTGGGTATTGATATGATTGCCGGCCCTTCAGAAATCATGGTGGTGTCCGATGGGCTGACTGATCCTGATTGGTTGGCGATGGATCTGTTCTCCCAGGCTGAACACGACGAAGACGCGCAGGCGATCTTGGTAAGCTGGGATAAGGCGCACTTAGCTGCCGTTGAGGCTGCGATTGAGCGTCTGCTGCCGACACTAGAGCGCGAAGAGATTGTGCGGGAATCGCTACGCCGGCGTGGGGCGTTAGTGCTTTGTCAGGACACCCAAGAAGCGATTACGCTGATTAACCGGATTGCCCCTGAACATCTGGAGCTTTCGGTCGCTGAGCCAGACACTTGGTTGGACGATATCCGTCACGCCGGGGCGATCTTTATGGGGCGCTACACTGCTGAAGCGCTGGGAGATTATTGCGCGGGGCCCAATCACGTGCTGCCTACCTCTGGAACGGCACGTTTCTCGTCACCGCTAGGTGTCTACGATTTCCAGAAGCGTTCTTCAATTATTCACTGCTCGGCAGGCGGTGCATCTGAGCTGGGCAAAATTGCCTCGGTATTGGCGCGAGGCGAGTCATTGACCGCCCACGCCCGTTCAGCTGAGTACCGTATTCGCGATTGAGGCCCACCAAGTATCGTGCCAACGCGTTCAAGCTGTTACCGCTATGAGTCGCGTTGGCCGGGCACTTCTTCATTAATCGGAATCGCGGGAAGCGGGCGTTCCCCTACTTCCAATGTCATTTCCATGCGCTCGCCGCTGCGCACAATGGTTAGAGGCAGCGACGTGCCGGGGGGGATTGAGGCGATTTCGCTCATCGTGGAGCGAGCATCCAGAATGGGCTCTCCGTCCACGGCGAGTAGTACATCGCCAGGCTCTAGACCTGCTTGCGCAGCCGGACCACCGCTGACGACACCGGCAACAATGACGCCTTGAGGTGTTTGCAGCCCAAAGGAGGCCGCGAGTTCGCGTGATAGCGCTTGTGCCTCTATACCCAGCCAGCCACGAATCACACGTCCTTGAGTAACCAGTTCATCTAGGATGCTGTGGGCAAGGTTGGCGGGGATCGCAAAGCCAATACCCTGGGAACCCCCTGAGCGTGAGAAAATGGCGGTATTAATACCCACCATGGCACCGTCAGGGTTGACCAGCGCGCCGCCAGAATTACCTGGATTGATCGCAGCATCTGTCTGAATAAAATCTTCATAGGCGTTGAGCCCTAGGTGATTACGTCCCGTGGCGCTAATAATGCCCATGGTGACGGTCTGGCCCACCCCAAAAGGGTTACCAATGGCTAGCGCTACGTCGCCCACTGCTACGTCGGCAGAATCGGTCAGTTCAATAACCGGCAAGTCGTCCAAATTAATGCGCAGCACGGCTAAATCACTTTCAGGGTCGGTGCCAATCACTTCGGCCAACGTTTCGCGCCCATCACGTAACGCCACCTGAATTTCGTCGGCGCCATTGATAACGTGGTGATTGGTTAATACGTAGCCGTCTTCACTCACAATAACCCCAGAGCCTAGGCTGGAAAGCATCCGCTGGTGAGTCGTCGCATCGTCGCCCTGGCTATCAAAAAATTGCTGGAAGAAGGGGTCCGACATCAGTGGGTGCTGATCGCGTTCCACAATACGTGATGAATAAATGTTAACCACGGCCGGCGCTGCTTGTTCGACTGCTCGTGAATAGCTCACCGGGCCCTTATTGCGGGATAGAGGTGCAGCCTGGTGTATTTCTGGAGCTGGGCGATTAGGGTTGGGTTCCACTGCCGCTGGGACCGTAGAGATCACCGGGGCCGGAGATTGAGGCGCCTGTGGCGGTGAATCACGAAATGGGTTGGGAAGTTGCTCGGGGAGCGCAAACAGGATCACCACAGCGAGCAGTACGCCAGTAACAACAGGCCATAGGTAAGGCAGCACATAGCGTCGCATGTAATAAATTCCTTAACGAGTCAGTCTCACTGTTCGCGATAAAAAGCAGCGAGTTTTACAATGGTTTAATGGTAACACTTTCTTAGCAAGTTCCTCACGGGTGCATTTAAATCAATAAAAGGACGCAATATGATTCATCGTGACCAATTAGTGGCAGCCTGTGACCATCAGCTGCGGGCTGCTCAGTTTAAAGATTATACGATTAATGGTTTGCAGGTAGCGGGTAGTGAGCACGTTAAACGCGTTATAACGGGAGTGACAGCCTGTCAGGCTTTGCTGGATGAAGCCGTTGCTTGGCAGGCGGATTTGGTGTTGGTGCATCATGGCTATTTCTGGAAAAACGAGCCCGTTGCGATCACCGGCATGAAGCAGAAGCGGATTAAAACACTGCTTGATAACGATATCAGCCTGCTGGCGTACCACCTACCGTTGGATGCTCACGCCGAAATGGGCAATAACGCCGAATTGGCTAGGCGTCTAGGCTGGAAAGTGGAGGGGTGTATTGATGGCGGGCTAGGAGAAGGGCTTTTATGGTCAGGACGTTTAGCGCAGCCACTTTCTGTACAGGATCTCGCAGTGCAAATTGCGCACACCCTTCAGCGTGAGCCTTTGGTCATTGAAGCCCCGCAGGTGGGCGATATTGAGCGCATTGCCTGGTGCACCGGTGGGGCGCAAGACATGATTACGGCAGCCTTTGAGGCGGGGGCGCAGGCCTTCGTATCGGGTGAAATATCCGAGCGAACTACCCACTTGGCGCGCGAAATGGGGATCCATTATATCGCCGCTGGCCATCACGCTACAGAGCGTTATGGAATCCAGGCCATGGGTGAGTGGTTAAGCGATGAGTATGATGTTGAGCATCGCTTTGTGGATATTGATAATCCTGCTTAACACATTAAGCGCCCCGAAAGATCGTTGACGAGAATCGGGGCAGCTTATTGACGTTTGGTTACTTAATAGCGGGGCGGTTGAGGCGTTGCCACCTCGTTACTTTTCAAGCCAAAGTCCTCAGATAACGTTCCGCCTTTACCGTCGGCGTAGTCGCGCGGGGTAGCGGGAGCCGCTGTATCAGCCTGTGCCTGCTGTTCAGAGGTAGAATTGATGCCAGAAAGATCAAGGCTTGGCTGAATCGCCGCATCGCGAATGTCCCATTCCTCAGCATCCTCTTTTAGCTGAAGTTCTAGTTGGTTGGCTTCATCGCGAATATTGCTGAGCCGCTGATAGATCCCGGTCAAATGGCTGCCCACGCTGTTCTTCATTTCAGCGATTTGATGTTCGCGTTCGAGTAGCTTTTGACGCATGGAAGCAGCCTCACGCTGGCTTTTGCTGAAGAGGCGGTAACTGCCCAATCCAACGATTAAGCCGACGATAAAACCGATAATGGCAAAGGTTAATGGTGAGCTTGCGTCCACAGTGTTCTCCCTGGCGCCTTGAATATAACCGCAGACTGCATTAGCCAGCAGCTTTTGAATTAAACAGGCTGCCATTATAGGCGTCAGTCTGCCGGTTGGGTCAATCCACTCATGCGCTTAGACGTCTCTACGGGTATAATCACAGCCTTTCTTAGGGTTGCCAGTCGTTGTGCTGGCTACTGCCTTACATGCTGAGGGAGGCGATTGCATGTCATCAACATCTGCGGATAGGGCAATGTCTAAAACACGCCCAGCATCGCCTATTGAGCGCTACCGCGCGGATTTAGAGCGTGAGGATTTTCAATATGATGCGGCGCAGGAATCAGCAGTAAAACATTTGCAGCGGCTTTATGATGAGCTTGTAGCTGCACCGACGACCGTGCCGAAGACCTTGGTTGCCCATAAGGGCTTGAAAGCCAAAATGGCCGGCTTAATGGGTAAAAAATCTTCCTCTGCCGATAAACCGGTCTTGCCTCAGGTAAAAGGGCTCTATTTTTGGGGAGGGGTAGGACGTGGCAAAACCTATTTAGTTGACACGTTTTACGAATCCCTTCCTTTTCCTGACAAAATGCGTACCCATTTCCATCGCTTTATGCAGCGCGTCCATAACGAGCTGACACACTACAAGGGTGAAAAAAATCCCCTCACGCTAATTGCGGGTAAATTTGCCACTGAGGTGCGTGTGATTTGCTTTGATGAATTTTTTGTCAAAGATATTACCGATGCCATGATACTTGCCAACCTGCTGGAGGCGCTTTTTGAGCGCGGGGTGGTGCTAGTGGCAACCTCAAATATCGTGCCTGATGACCTGTATAAAGAGGGTCTGCAGCGGGCCCGTTTTCTGCCTGCCATTGAGCTTGTCAACCGGCATTGCAGCGTGGTGAACGTCGATTCAGGCGTTGATTATCGTCTGCGCGCACTTGAGCGGGCTGCTATTTTTCACTCACCGCTGGAAGAAGCGGCTGAGCATGAACTTTCGCGTAGCTTTCGTGAAATAGCGGGGCAGGCGGGCGAAGTAGATGCGTCGCTAGAAATTAACCATCGTGTGCTCAAAGCCCGCCGTTTGCATGATGATATTGCTTGGTTTGAATTTCTTGAGTTGTGTGACGGTCCGCGTAGTCAAAATGACTATATTGAGCTGGCCCGTGAGTTTCACACCGTGTTGGTCTCCAATGTAATGCGAATGGATGCCAAAAAAGACGATCAGGCGCGACGTTTCATCAATATGGTCGATGAATTTTATGATCGCGGTGTGAAGCTGCTAATGTCGGCAGAAGTGCCGATTGAGCAACTTTACAGCGATGGCAAGCTGACGTTTGAGTTCCAGCGTACGCTTTCCCGGCTACAGGAAATGCAGTCAAAAGAATACTTGGCGTTGGCGCATAAACCCTAGAAGGCAAAGAGTCTATCGGGCAAGTAAAAAAGTCACGATACGGCTTAACTTGTCGCTGTCCTTACTGTAGAATGCCGCCTCGCTACATGTTGCTTGCGTAAGCTGGCAACCAAAAAGAATAGGGATGGTGCTTCGCCGTATAGCGGTGTGAGTCACCCAATACATTTAATCTGGTGATTTTATCCATGAAGACGTTCAGTGCTAAGCCGCAGTCCGTCCAGCGCGACTGGTATGTTGTCGACGCTAAGGACAAAACGCTCGGTCGCCTGGCAACCGAGATTGCTCGTCGCCTACGCGGCAAGCATAAGCCCGAATTTACCCCTCACGTTGATACTGGCGACTACATCGTTGTTATCAACGCAGAGAAAGTCCATGTGACCGGCAACAAGGCGAAGGCTAAAACCTACTACCGCCACACTGGTTACCCGGGCGGTCTGCGCTCTATGACATTCGACAAGATGCTTGATCATGCGCCTGAGCGCATCATTGAGTCTGCCGTTAAAGGCATGTTGCCGAAAGGTCCTTTGGGTCGCGCCATGTACACTAAGTTAAAAGTGTACGCCGGTGCCGAGCATCCGCATGCTGCCCAACAGCCGCTTGAACTAGACATCTGAGGAAATCTTCGCCATGACACAGCAGTATTACGGTACCGGGCGCCGCAAGACTTCCACCGCTCGCGTGTTTATGAAGCCAGGCTCTGGCAAAATTACTGTCAATAACCAAGACCTAGACCTTTACTTTGGTCGCGTTACTGGTCGTATGGTTGTTCGTCAGCCGCTTGAGTTGACCGAAACGCTAAGTCAGTTTGACATCTTCGTGACTGTCGCTGGCGGCGGTGGTTCATCTCAAGCAGGTGCTATTCGTCACGGCATTACACGTGCCCTGATGAACTACAATGAAGACCTGCGTCCTTCGCTACGTGCCGCTGGCTACGTAACGCGTGATGCACGTCAAGTTGAACGTAAGAAAGTCGGCCTGCGCAAAGCACGTCGTCGTCCGCAGTTCTCTAAGCGTTAATTCTTTACGCTATGCGGCAAAACGCCCAGGTCATCGACCTGGGCGTTTTTTATTGAAATATCATAAAATTATATTGCTCGTACCACTATGGTCACGGGCGGTTGTTCTTGTGCATAGCGCTTTGTTTTTTTACCATAGAGCGTATTTGATATTCGTCGCCGCAAGACGCCTTTGCGGCGAAGCGGGTAAGCTGATGGGAGAAACCTGAAATGGCAGATAACGGCGTAAACAAAGGCCGACGCCGTTTCCTCGTAGGCGCCACCTCCGTTGTGGGTGCGGTAGGTGCTGTCGGGGTTGCGGTACCCTTTGTGGCTTCTTGGCAGCCTAGTGCCAGGGCAAGAGCAGCGGGTGCTCCTGTTCAAGCGGATATATCGAGGCTTGAACCAGGACAGCGTATGACCGTTGAGTGGCGTGGTCGTCCTATATGGATTATCAATCGTACACCAGAGATGATTGAGCGCACTGAATCGCTGGGTAGTGACCAGTTAGCTGATCCTGATTCGGAAGTGCCGCAACAACCCCCGTACATCGATGGTGGGTTGCGGTCGATTCGACCTGAGATTGGGGTGCTGATTGGTATCTGTACGCACTTAGGTTGCTCGCCACTTTTTCGCCCTGAGCCTGATGCAGAGGGCGTAGGCGTCGATAATTGGCCGGGTGGTTTCTTCTGTCCTTGCCATGGTTCTCGCTTTGACTTAGCTGGTCGTGTGTTCAGTAACGTTCCTGCGCCGACTAACCTCGAGGTTCCACCCTACCGCTTTGAGAATGACGACATCATTGTCATCGGCGAAGATGAGGAGAGTGCCTAATGGGTAACCCGAATAAAGCCAAAGCGGAAAAGGGCGTCATGCGGTGGGTAGATGATCGCTTTCCTGCGACTCAAATGTGGCAAGAGCATCTATCTAAATATTACGCGCCAAAAAACTTCAACTTCTGGTACTTCTTTGGCTCGTTAGCGCTGCTGGCGCTAGTTAACCAAATCCTAACCGGGGTTTGGCTGACGATGAGCTTTAATCCCTCGGCTGAAGGTGCGTTCGATTCTGTCGAATACATCATGCGAGATGTGGAGTGGGGCTGGTTGATTCGCTATATGCACACCACCGGCGCCTCTGCTTTCTTCCTCGTTGTTTACCTGCATATGTTCCGTGGCCTGTTATACGGTTCTTACAAAGCCCCCCGCGAGTTAGTGTGGGTCTTTGGCATGACGATTTACCTGGTGCTAATGGCGGAAGCCTTTATGGGCTACCTGCTTCCTTGGGGCCAAATGTCCTATTGGGGCGCGCAGGTTATCATTTCGCTATTCTCTGCCATTCCCGCTATTGGCCCTGATTTAGCGCAGTGGGTGCGCGGTGACTTCCTGATCTCAGGGATTACCCTTAACCGTTTCTTTGCGCTGCACGTGGTGGCCCTGCCCATCGTTATTTTGGCGCTTGTAGTGCTGCATATCATTGCCCTGCATGAAGTCGGTTCAAATAACCCCGACGGTATTGATATCAAGCAGAAGAAGGATGAGGCCGGTGTTCCGTTGGACGGGATTCCTTTCCATCCCTACTACACGGTTAAAGACTTGGTAGGTGTTGCGGTATTCCTGTTTGTTTTCTGTGTGGTGGTGTTCTACTTCCCAGAAGGCGGAGGTTACTTCATTGAACGGCCTAACTTTGATCAGGCTAACCCACTGCAAACACCTGATCACATTGCGCCCGTTTGGTACATGACGCCGTTCTACGCCATTCTTCGCGCTATAACTTTCTCGGTGTTTGGCTTAGACGCTAAGTTCCTGGGCGTTATCTTTATGGGCGCGGCGATAGCAATATTGTTTGTTCTGCCCTGGCTGGATCGTAGTCCGGTGCGCTCTATGCGTTATAAAGGCTGGATGTCGAAAGTGATGTTGCTGCTGTTTGCCATCAGCTTCGTTATTCTCGGTATTTTAGGTGTGTTGCCATCAACGACAGGGCGAACCATTCTGGCGCAAACATGCACCGTGATTTATTTCGCCTTCTTTGTCTTGATGCCTGTCTACACCAAGCTTGAGAAGACTAAACCCGTTCCAGAAAGGGTGACTGGCTAATGAAAAAGCATCTATTAGGACTCCTTTTCGCCTTAGTGCCAGTAACCGCGATGGCTGCAGGAGGCGCAAGTGTGCCTCATTCGATGGAGCCTGATCTTCACGATCAAGCCTCGCTGCAAAACGGCATGAAGCTCTACGTTAACTACTGCATGGGTTGCCACTCGCTTCAGTACCAGCGTTTTGCCCGTGCGGCTGACGACTTGGGGATGCCTCAGGATCTGGTGGAAGAGAATCTGATTTTCTCACCTGAGTTGGCCTATAACGACCAAATGCACATTGCTATGGACAGTGGCGATGCAGAGGGTTGGTTTGGTGCGCCGCCGCCTGATCTATCGCTGAAAACACGTGTGCGAGGAACCGATTGGATCTACTCCTATCTGCTCGGTTTTTATAAAGATCCCAGCCGTCCAACCGGCGTCAACAACACGGTATTCGATTTGGTAGCAATGCCTAACGTGTTGGAGCCTCTGCAGGGCGTGCAAGAGCTGGTGTGCGCTGAAACGGATCATCCGGTAGAAGGGCAAGAGCCGGATGCGCTATCAGGTAAGTATCAGTCTTGTGACGTGCTGCAAGTCACAGAGCCTGGTGAACTCGAACCTGCTGAGTTTGAGGAAGCGGTGTATGATCTTACTAACTTCCTGGCTTATGTAGGCGAGCCCTCCAAGCTCCAGGCCCAAGCACTGGCGCCTAAGGTACTGATCTTTATTTTCATTTTTGGTGTGATTGCTTACCTGCTCAAGCGTGAGTATTGGCGAGATATCCACTAATTAGTAGTAGCTGATCGTCAGTAGGGCGCACGGCGTGAGCTGTGCGCCTTTTTCTTGTCAGCATGACAATAAAGCAAAGCAAGCTAGCTTCCCCTAAGGGTGTGCTGGCGTGTTATTATCCAAGATTGTTTTGAAGTGAGGATGCTTTCATGGGTGTTGTGGCCAAGCGGTCGTCGATGATCTTTTACTCAGGTGGTGATGATCATTTCAGTCATCGTGTGCGCATTGTGCTGGCCGAGAAGGGGGTCGCCGTTGATATCGTCGATGTTCTCGACGAAAAACCACCAGAAGAGCTGGCAGACCTCAATCCGTACAACAGTGTACCGACACTGTTAGATCGTGACCTTGTGCTTTATGAGTCAAAAGTCATGATGGAGTATCTGGATGAGCGTTTCCCGCATCCGCCGTTATTGCCTGTTTACCCAGTGGCTCGGGCGCAAAGTCGTCTATGGATGCACCGCATTGAGCGTGAGTGGTGTCCAATGGTTGATCAGATTCGCAGCGGTGGAAAGAAAGAAGCGGATAAAGCGCGTAAAGAGCTACGCGAAAGCTTAATTGGTATATCGCCAATTTTTGAAGATATGCCGTATTTCATGAGCGAAGAGTTTACGCTAGTGGATTGCTGTTTAGCGCCTGTGTTGTGGCGTTTGCCGGATCTCAATATTGAACTGCCTGAAAAGCAGGTTAAGCCGTTGCTGGCATATATGTCACGTGTATTTGAGCGTGAAGCGTTTAAGGCATCTTTAAGTGAGCGTGAAAAAGAGATGCGCGCTTGAATTCATTCGGCTTCCGTTCGCTTGTTAGAGGCAGGGAGCCTTACTTGTAAGGAGGAGGGAGTCTAGATGAAATCGAGTCGCCCCTATCTCGCCAGAGCGCTTTATGAGTGGCTGCTGGATAATGAGCTAACGCCTTATCTAGTGGTGGATGCTACTTTGCCAGGCGTCGAGGTGCCTCGCCAGTTTGTTCAGAATGGTCAGATCGTTTTGAACGTGGCACCTACCGCCGTGCGCGATCTTTTTATGGAGAATCAGGCAATAGGCTTTAATGCCCGCTTTGGTGGGCAGCCGATGCAGGTGATGATTCCGACGCCGGCTTTAATTGCTATCTATGCCCGGGAAAATGGCGCTGGAATGGTTTTTGGCCATGAGCCTGAGCTGGGTGAAGACGCCGAATCTTTTGGGGATATTGAAGACGACGAGAAAGCCTCTGGTAAGCCTGAGCTTTCGGTCACTGAGCCAGTTCATGATGAGCATGGCGATCCCAAAACTTCAGCCGAAACCTCTGATAAAGCTTCTAGCACTAAGAAAAAACCAACACTGCGGGTTGTTAAATAACGCTAGTTAAATAACACCTGTGGTATGTATTAAAAAGCCTCGCTTTTATCAAGCGAGGCTTTTTTATGCGAGCTGAAAATGAAAGGGCGTACAGATTAGTCGAGGTAGTCAAACACCTTGACGATTCGTTGTACGCCGCCAACTGCGGAGGCGGCATTGACGATGCGGTCGGCTTCTGCACGCGTCACGCTGCCCATCAGGTAAACGCTGGCGTTTTCTGTAGTCACTTTTAGTTTAGAAGAATCGATGTGGTCATTAGTTGCCAGGTGGCTAATAACGTTGGTGGTTAGCCATGTGTCCGTCAGGCGCTGGCTAGCCGGTAGGCGAGCGGCAATGGTGAGTTCGTTATGAACTTCATTGACACCACGTAAGCTGCTGGTGACTTCGCCCGCCATCGCGCGTAACTCTTCACTAGGCACTTGTCCCACCAATAGCACCACGCCGTTATAGGCATGGGCGCGGATACGGGCGTCGCCGAGTCGCGCATCGGCACGCTCAAGTGCGTCGTCAACTTCACGCTCTATGGTGGCATCAATGGCTTCAACGTCGTCGCTACGTTGGGCATAGTTTGACTGATTGGAAGCGGAGTTATTGGCACAGCCGCTGATAAACATTACCGCGCAAAGCGCAGCAGCGATAAAACCGCGAGAGAAGAGGTGCTGAGGCATCGGTATGACTCCTTGGTGCTAGCTAGCTGTCAAAAATTAATCAAAGTCCGTTTATATTAACGCTATAAACAAGGACTGCGGGTGTTTAAGCGCTGCCAAACAGTTGTTCGTCGATAAGGTCGCATAGGCAGTGAATGACCAAAAGATGAACCTCTTGGATGCGCGCCGTCGAGGTGGCAGGAACGCGGATTTCACAATCATCCTGGCCTAGCAGCGAGGCCATATCACCGCCATCGCGACCGGTAAGGGCGACGACGGTCATATCACGATCATGCGCTGCCTGAATAGCTTGCACAATATTGCCTGAATTGCCGCTAGTTGAGATAGCCAGCAGCACGTCACCCGGTTGGCCCAGTGCGCGGATCTGCTTTGAAAATACCTCATTATAGCTATAGTCGTTAGCGATAGACGTTAGCGTGGATGTGTCGGTGGTGAGCGCTAACGCAGGTAGGCTTGGCCGTTCACGTTCGAAACGGTTGAGCAGTTCAGAGGAGAAGTGCTGGCTGTCGCCTGCACTGCCGCCATTGCCGCAGCTAAGTATTTTTCCTTCGCTAACAAGGCACTGCACCATCATTTGGCTTGCCACTTCAATAAAGGGCGGAAGCACTTCGCTGGCATACGTTTTAGTGTCGATGCTGGCGTTAAAGTGGCCGAGTATCCGAGATTGAAAGTCCATCAGGGCTTCCTGGTTAAATTAAAGTGTAAAGACCGTTTTAAAGACAGTTAATTTAAAAACAGTCAAAAGGCATCAAAAGCAGCTTTCACCCAGTGAAAATCAAGATCGGGGGACTTGCCGGTAATCGCCAGGATATCAAAGCGGCATGGCGATGAAAGTCCACCGCGAGCGATATATAACCTAGCTGCACGAACCAATCGCTGCTGTTTCTGGTGGGTGACCGTTTCTAGAGGATGTCCATAGCGCGTCGTCGTGCGATGTTTAACTTCGACAAAGACGAGAATATCGCCATCTCGCATTACCAAGTCAAGCTCACCCCCTTTCACGTGATGATTTTGCGTGACGAGGGTGAGTCCCTGTTGGCGCAGCCATTGAGCAGCTATCTGCTCAATAGCTGCGCCGCGGGCACGAGCGGTATGGGCGTTATTCGTCACTGACGTTACGGTTAGGGATCAAAATAGGCGATGGAACACCGTTTTGGAATTTTGCCCAAGGCAGCTCACGGTAAATGCGGCCGTCGTCGTTTAAGTAAAGCATGCCGGTACTGCCGTTCAAGCCGTTGAGCTCGTTAAGATTCGAGAAGCGAAGCGCCAGCTCGTAAGCATCAACACCCATGGCCATTAGCCGGAACATAGACGCATCCGATTCATCGCGTAGGCTCTGATAGGTGGATGCAAAAGGAAGCGCTTCTTCACCACCAACCGCAGCATCGGGAATTTGCCAGGGGATATCCATAAACATGACATCGTTTAAATCTTGATCAAGGCGCGTTTGCAGGCGGCCTTCATGTAAATGTGATGTGGCATAAATTGGCAGATCAGGGGCGTAATAATAGTCCATGGTGGGCGGCACTTGGCGCGCATATTCAGGTAACGCGAGTAGGAAAAGTGCGTCAATATTGCTTAGGCGGGCGCGTTCGCCGCTGACATTGAGAGCGGTTTGTACTGCACTAGAGACTGAACTATCAGGGTTGTAGCGTACGGCATTGGCAACTTCACCGCCTTGGCTGTGCCACTCATTCCAAAAGGCTTCACCTACGCGGCGCCCCCAATCGTTATCAGGCACCATCATGGACATTTGGCGGTGACCATCCTGCCACGCACGGCGAGCCGCTTGGCGTGCTTCATCTTCAGCGGAGAGGCCGTACTGGAATAGCCGCTGTGCTTGGTTGTTATCGCCACTGCCATAGTTAAGCGCCAGCGTAGGAAGGGGAACACTATCGCGTTGCTCTAGCTGGGTGACTTGGCTTTTATCTAATGGGCCAATCATTAGCTGCGCATTCATTTGCTGTGCGCGGTCATAGAGCTCATCAAGTGAGTAGCGCGACGCGTCGAGAAAGCTGAGTTCGGTATTACCCCCTTTTACATCATGGTGCTGACGCATGGCGGTGGCGATGGTGTTAGCGACGCTACTAAGCGGGCCGGATTCGGGTAGTGCCACCACGATACGGCGTATTGCCTGACCTTCAAGCTCAGGCAGCGCGACCGTTACCGCGCCAGGTTGGCCAAGCGCTTCACGAGCCCAGCGCTGACGCTCTGCAAGCCGCTCTTGCTGGCTAGCCTGCATTGGCAGTTCGTCGTCGAGTACTTGTGTGGCGCGTAACACGGCGCGTGGTTCGTCCAGTGCGCGGGCAAGTTCGGAAAATAGCAACGCCCAGCGCACACGGTCAGGCTCTGATAGCAGGCTTTCATCGATTCCGTCGGCGGCTTCAAAGGCTCTTTTGCGCTCGCCTTGCCTCGCCAGAATGTTGGCTGCTTCCAAGCGCGTTTTTGCTGCTTGTTCGGGTGCCTGCTGTTCCGCTTGGTTGAGTAATTGACCTGGGTCTTCAACAGGCACGCGGTCTACCACGCTTGGTGACTGCATCGCACAGCCAGCAACGAGAAATGCCACAAGGGCAGCGGCGAGTAAGCCACGTAATGACTGTTTCATGTATCCTTCCTTAAGTTTCCATTTGCGCTGTCGCTGCTTGCCAGCGTTTGCCGAGGCTACGGCACAAGCATAGCGCACCGATAGAGCAAGCCATCAACGAATTGAGAGTCAACAATGCCAGACCATAATCCGGGTACATTGTACGTGGTTGCCACGCCAATTGGGAATTTGGACGACTTAACCGCACGTGCCGCTCGGGTATTAGGGCAAGTCGCGCGGGTTGCAGCTGAAGATACCCGCCATAGCGGCCGCCTGTTGGCGCACTTAGGCTTGAATAAGCCGATGGTCTCCTTACACGAACACAATGAAGCGCGTCGTGTGGATACCTTGGATAGCTATCTCGCCGCAGGAGAAGATATTGCCTTAATCAGCGATGCAGGAACACCGTTGATTAGCGATCCAGGTTTTGTGTTGGTTCGTGAGTTGCGGGCGCGAAACCGCCATATCGTGCCGATTCCTGGCCCCTGTGCGCTGATCACCGCGCTTTCTGGAGCGGGTCTGCCCACCGACCGGTTTGTATTTGCTGGCTTTTTGCCCGCTAAGCCGGGCGCTCGACGCCAAGCGCTAGCGGGTTGGAAAACCCGTGAAGAGACGTTGGTGTTTTACGAGTCGCCTCACCGTATTGTGCACACCCTTGAGGCGCTGCAGGAGCAAATGGCCGGGCGAGATGTGGTATTGGCGCGTGAGCTAACCAAAACTTTTGAGACATTTTTGCACGGAACGCCTGAGAGTTTGCTTGAGCAGTTGGCGGCTGACCCTAATCAAGCCCGTGGAGAATTTGTCATTATTGTGGCGGGTGCTCCGCCGGTTGAGCAGAGTGAACACCAGGATATATCCGCGGACGCCTTGCTAGAGGCGCTGCTGGCAGAGGGCGTGGGCGTTAAGCAGGGCGCTGCCATTGCCGCGCGAATGCTCGGTGGCCGCAAGCAAGTTTGGTATGCTCGTTTGCAAGCAATTAAAGGCGAGCATTGAGGCAAGTCGAGGGCGCTGGTATGCTTGCCGCCGGAGTTGGCCAGACAGTCGCCGCTAATACCCCTTAAAAGGTGTTGGGGGAGGAAAGTCCGGGCTCCATAGGGCAGAGTGCCAGGTAACGCCTGGGCGGTGTGAGCCGACGGAAAGTGCAGCAGAGAGTAGACCGCCTAAGCCCCAGAAATAAACCGCTGGGGCCGGTAAGGGTGAAAGGGTGCGGTAAGAGCGCACCGCGCGCCTGGTAACAGTGCGTGGCATGGTAAACCCCACTCGGAGCAAGACCAAATAGGGACCCAATGGCGTGGCCCGCGCTGGGTCCGGGTAGGTTGCTTGAGCGCTGTGGTAACGCAGCGCCTAGAGGAATGGCTGTCCACGACAGAACCCGGCTTATCGGCCGACTCCCCCATTTCCACATCAGGGCGTGCATGCACGCTCTTTATTACGTTGTCTCTAACATCTTGTGTGAGAAAAAAATGCCTTCTCCTGACGCTGAACAGGTTGCTTCCCGCTTTCGCCATACCAGCGTACTACTGGAAGGTGCTATTGATGCCCTGGTGCATGACGATCAGGGCATCTATTTAGACGGTACTTTCGGGAGAGGCGGTCACTCACGGGTAATTCTTGACCGTCTGAGCGAGCAAGGTCAGCTGCTCGCCATGGATCGCGATCCTCAAGCCATTGCCGCAGCGGCTGACATTGATGATTCGCGCTTCCAGATTACTCAGCGTGAATTTGCCCAGCTTGCCGAGTTTGCCCGTGAACAAGGCGTGTTCGGGAAGCTTTCAGGGGTGCTGCTTGATGTAGGCGTTTCCTCCCCTCAGCTTGATGATCCCGAACGCGGTTTTAGTTTTATGCGTGATGGCCCGCTGGATATGCGCATGGATCCTACCCAGGGTCAAAGCGTTGCTGAATTCTTGGCGCGTGCCAGTGAAGCTGATATTGCCTACGTGTTTAAAACCTACGGTGAAGAGCGTTATGCCAAGCGTTTAGCCCGGGCAGTGGTCACTCGTCGAGTCGAGAAGCCATTCACCCATACGGTGGATTTGGCTGAAGTACTTAAAGTTGCTCACCCCGCCTGGGAAAAAGGTCGTCACCCAGCCACCAAAGCGTTCCAAGGGCTGCGTATATTCGTCAACGGTGAGCTTGAGCAATTAGACAGTGCGCTTGATGCGGCGCTTGAGGCGCTTGCCCCCGGCGGTCACTTAGTGGTTATCAGTTTTCACTCGCTGGAAGATCGCCGCGTGAAGCGCTTTATCCGTCATCATGTGCGCGGTGACACTGACCTTCCGCGTGGAGTGCCTATTCGCGACGATCAATTGAATCGGCGTCTTGAGGCGTTAGGCAAAGGCGTGCGGCCAAGTGAGGAAGAAGTGGATGCTAATCCTCGCGCACGAAGTGCCGTCATGCGGGCTGCACGCAAACGGATGTAATCACGGATGTAATCATGAGCATGGATCGGATTGAGCAGTGGGCAACCACGCTACGCACCGAATGGCCTTTCAAGCTACGCCTGCGCGCCTGGCCAGTGGTTATTAGCCTGTTATTTTTACTCTGCATGGCCTCTGGGTTAGCTGTTGTCATTACTACGCATATGACGCGGGTGCAATTTGCTCAGCTGCAACAGCTAGAGCAAGAAGAAAACCAACTGCAAACAGAGTGGGGGCAGCTGCTACTTGAAGAGGGCGCATGGTCAACCCCAGCCCGCATTGAGCAAATTGCCACTGAGCGCCTGGGCATGCGAATCCCCGATGTCCATGATGTTGAGGTGATTAGGCCATGAGAGGTGAGCGTCGAGGAGGTACCTCCCGCCAAGCGCCAATTGCGCCCCCTTTGGGTGGTGGTCGGTTCCTGTTTATCTTGTTTGCGATTGGCCTAGCATCCGCTATTTTAATCGGCCGCATTACGCTGCTTCAGGTAATTGACCGCCCCTTTCTGCAAAGCCAGGGGGATGCACGTACCCTCCGCCATGAAGCGATTCCCGCCCACCGCGGCATGATTACCGATCGTAATGGAGAGCCACTGGCTATTTCTACGCCAGTCGTCACACTCTGGGCGAATCCCCAGGAGTTGCCCGAGGATGCCATACAGCGCGTTATGCTAGCCCAAGCGTTAGGGATGACGCTGGATGACTTTGAGTCGCGTGTAGCACGCTTTAGCGAGCGTGAATTTATGTATTTACGCCGCCAAATGACACCCGCCGCGGCCCAGCAGATCCTTAACCTACGAACCCCCGGTGTCTATCCCCAGCGTGAATACAAGCGCTACTATCCTGCTGGCGAAGTGGCGGCGCAATTATTGGGCGTCACCAATGTTGATGACATTGGACAAGAAGGTTTAGAGCTCTCCTATCAGCCCTATTTGGCTGGCCACCCTGGACAGCGACGGGTAATTAAAGATCGCCGTGGGCGGCTGGTGCGTGAGCTTGGCGTGATTAACGAAGCCCAGCCGGGTGGCGAGCTCACTTTGGCTATCGATCAACGTATTCAGTATATGGCGTACCGTGAGCTGCGTGCGGCAGTCGCTGAGAATGAGGCTGATGGTGGCGTGCTGGTAATGATGGATGCGCGCACGGGGGAGGTGCTGGCAATGGCGAACTTGCCCTCCTATAACCCTAATAACCGGGCAGGACTCGATCCGCGTGGGTTGCGTAACCAAGCACTGGTGGATGTATTTGAGCCTGGTTCGGTCATGAAGCCTCTGGCCATGGCAGCTATTTTGGAAAGCGGGGTGGTAGACCGCGATGTCATAGTGGATACATCGCCCGGTTGGATGCGGCTGGACCAATTTACAATTCGCGATTTTCGTAACTATGGTGAGTTGGATCTGGCCGGTATCCTGGAGAAATCATCGAATATCGGTATGTCACGTTTAGCGTTGCAACTGAGCGATACCGCTATTTGGGAAAAATATAACCAGTTAGGATTAGGGCAAGCGCCCGGTACAGGTTTTCCTGGTGAGTCAACGGGTAGTTTGCCCGCACCGGTGCGCTGGTCGCGCAGTGAGCGAGCAGCGCTCTCTTATGGTTATGGACTCTCTGTTTCCGCGGTGCAGCTAGCGAGTGCTTACACGGCGTTAGCTAATGATGGTGTTCGTTTGCAGCCCTCTCTTTTACGCCTTTCTGAGCCCCCTCAGGGCATTCCTGCTATATCGCCCACGGTTGCGAATGATCTGCTCAATATCTTGGAAACCTCGGTAGCCGCTTATACCGGTGGTCGGCGAGCCCGGGTGGAAGGTTATCGCGTGGGAGGGAAAACGGGCACCGTACGTAAGACCGGACAGCAAGGCTATACCACCGATGCTTATCGCAGTGTGTTTGCGGGGATTGCGCCTATTTCTGATCCGCGTATTGTCACTGTAGTCATGATTGATCACCCCAAGGCTGGCGAATTTTATGGTGGTGCTGTCGCCGCCCCGGTTTTTTCCAGCGTAACGGGTAATGCTTTGCGCTTGTTGGATGTTCCGCCGGATCACGATGCTGAGTAGTTTTTCTAAGGAGTTTGCATGACGCTGAGTTCAGTCGATGTGGTGTCGGCGCTTGCGCACGTATGGCCTAATTCACCACTGCCCGTCGATTTGCCTGAGCTGCCGGATCTAGTACGCATAGAAATGGATTCCCGCAAACTACAAACGGGCGATGTTTTTGTGGCAGTGCCGGGCAGTCAGCGTGATGGCCGCGATTTTATTGAGCAAGCGCTCAATGTGGGTGCTGTGCTTGTGTTAGCGCAAGGCGAGCCCGGTCAGGTGCTGCTTGAAGGCCGCGTGCTGAAACTGCCGCATCTTTCGGTGCGCTTGGGTGAGTTAGGGCGCGCCATGTTTAAAGTGCCTAATGATCTTGAAGTGATTGGCGTGACCGGTACCAACGGTAAAAGCTCCGTCACTCATTATATCGCTGCACTTAGCGAGACATTAGGAACGCCCACCGGACTGATTGGTACGTTGGGTGTAGGGCGTCCCGGTGAGTTGCGCGATAGCGGCTTAACCACGCCTGGCGCCTTAGCGCTGCAGGCGACACTGGGTGAGCTTGCCAGCCAGGGTGTGCGGCGTGTGGCGCTTGAGGCCTCTTCCCATGCGCTGGATCAGTACCGCTTGGAAGCGGTAAACGTAAGCGTAGGGGTGTTTACCAATCTGACTCGCGATCATTTGGACTACCACGGCAGTATGGCTGCCTATGCGGCATCCAAAGCGAAGCTTTTTCGGCGCTCTGAGCTCCGTCTAGCGGTAGTTAATGGCGATGACCCCTTGGCACGCTTAATGCTGGCAGGTTGCAACAGTAATGTACGGGTACTGGCGACGGGTAAAGATGAAGCCGTTACCTTGCGCGTGCTGGACTGGCAGCCCTCTGAGCAGGGGCAGCAGGCAATGATTGCGACTCCCGAGGGCGAGAAAATGCTTAGCTTAGGTTTAATGGGGCGTTTTAATTTAGATAACGTGCTGTTAGCGATGGCTGTGTTGTACGGATTAGGCGAATCACTCGACGACCTCTTCTCAGCCGCGTCTTCGCTGACGCCGGTGCCGGGCAGGATGGAGCGCTATGGTGGTGACGGCACGCCTACCGTGGTGGTGGATTATGCGCACACGCCGGATGCGCTTCATAGCGCGTTACAAGCGCTGCGTGCCCATCTGGGTGATGCTGGCAAATTGTGGTGTGTATTCGGCTGCGGGGGAGAGCGCGATACGGGTAAGCGAGCCGAAATGGCTAAAGCTGCCGAGGCGCTGGCAGACCACATTATCGTTACCGATGATAATCCTAGGCACGAGTCCGCTGAGCAAATCCGCCAACAGATTTTGTCTGGGTTCTCTGACACCGCGAACCCTATTGAAATCGGGGATCGTCGTGAGGCTGTGGCCACCGCTATTAAGCAGGCGGCTATACAGGATGTCGTGCTTATCGCCGGAAAAGGCCATGAGGCGTATCAGGATATCCAGGGAGTGCGCCATGCCTATGCCGATAGCGAAGAGATCCAGCGGGCCTTTGCTGGGCGGAGAAGTCACTAATGCAGTGGACACTTGGCCAGCTCGCCTCTGTGCTGGGTATTGAGGCGCCTGTTGATAAAGCGCAGCTGTTAGTCAGTTCAGTCGTTACCGATAGCCGCAAGATCGAGTCTGGCTGCCTGTTTGTTGCCCTTAAAGGCCCTCGCTTTGACGGTCATGATTTTGTTGCGCTTGCCAGCGAGCTCGGTGCCGTAGCGGCATTGGTCGACGCCCCCGTTGCTGCCGACTTACCCCAGCTGGTGTGCCCGGATACACGTTTGGCCCTGGGGCTGATTGCCGGCGCGCACCGGCGCGCATGGCATGGCCCCGTGGTAGCCGTCACCGGCAATAGCGGTAAGACGACCGTTAAAGAGATGTGTGCTGCTCTGCTAGCGCCTTTAGGCGACGTATTAGCCACTCAAGGTAATCTGAATAACGACTTTGGCGCGCCGCTGACCTTATTGCGATTGCGGCCGCATCATCAAGCCGCGGTGATCGAGCTGGGCGCTAATCATTTAGGTGAAATCGCCTGGACAGCCCCGCTGACCAAGCCCGATGTTGCGATTATTACCAATGTCACCGGTGCCCATGTGGGCGAGTTCGGTGGCATGGGGCAGATTGCCCAGGCGAAAAGTGAATTACTGGTCGGGCTGGGCGAGCAGGGTACTGCTGTTCTGAATAGGGATGATCACTATTTTACGTTTTGGGCTGCTCGTGCGGCTCCGCGGCGGGTGGTGAGCTTTGGTTTTCACCCCGAGGCGGATGTGAGCGCCGCAGCGCTTTCCTGTGATTCGCAAGGGCGGTATGCTTTCACGCTATTGCAGCATGGTCGAGCGCTGGGCCAAGTGCGTTTGCCGTTACTGGGCAAGCACAATGTCAGTAATGCGTTGGCTGCTGCAGCTGCAGCATTAACGCTAGGCGTGCCGGAAGAGCAAGTGATATCACGCTTGGAATCGCTGCAAGCGCTTGCCGGTAGGTTGGCCGTGGTATCCGGATGGCGCGGTGTCACTGTGCTGGATGACACTTACAATGCCAATCCTGGCGCGGTCAAAGCGGCCCTGGATACCTTGGCCAGCTTTCCTCCGCCACGCTGGTGTGCGTTAGGGGCGATGGGCGAACTGGGGGAAGCATCGGCTGCGCTGCACGCCGATATCGGCCGCTATGCCGCCGAGCTTGGTATTGATGAGCTGTTAACGCTGGGCGAGGCCGCACGTGCCGCCAGCGAAGCCTTTGGTCGTGGGCTGCACTTTAACGATCACGAGACGCTAACGCGTTATGTCACTCATACTTTGCCGCCTGACACTACGTTGCTGGTGAAAGGGTCGCGCAGTGCGGGCATGGAACATGTCGTCAATGCACTGCGTTCGGATAAATAAGGTAAACGCCGTTCATGTTACTTCACTTGGCGAATTTTCTGTCGCAGTACCAATCTGATTTTCAGGTCGTTAACTATTTAACCCTTCGCGTAATTTTAGGCGCTCTCACGTCGTTAATGCTCTGTTTATGGCTGGGGCCATGGATGATTCGGCGCCTCGTGGAAGGCCAGATCGGGCAATCCGTGCGTGACGATGGGCCGCAATCCCACCTCTCAAAAGCGGGCACCCCCACCATGGGGGGGGCAATGATTTTGCTGGCCATTGCCATCAGCACCTTGTTATGGGGTGACTTAACCAATCTCTATATCTGGGTGGTGCTGGGTGTCACGCTCGGCTTCGGCGCCATCGGCTGGGTCGATGATTACCGCAAAGTAGTGGAAAAAAATCCACGCGGTTTACCCGCTCGCTGGAAGTATTTCTGGCAGTCGGTGGTGGGTTTGGGGGCGGCGCTGTTGCTCTATTTAACCGCCTCCACGCCGGTCGAGACCAGCCTGCTGGTGCCGCTGTTCAAAGAGGTGGCTCTGCCGCTCGGTGTCTTCTATATCGTGCTTACCTATTTTGTGATTGTAGGGAGCTCCAACGCCGTCAATCTAACTGATGGCTTAGATGGCCTGGCTATTATGCCGACGGTGCTCGTGGCCATGGGCTTATCGGTATTCGCTTATGCCAGTGGCAACACCGTTTTCGCCGAATATCTGCATATTCCGTTTATTGCCGGAACCGGTGAATTAGCCGTGTTCTGCGCAACGATTGCTGGCGCTGGGCTGGGGTTTTTATGGTTTAACACTTATCCCGCCCAGGTCTTTATGGGCGACGTAGGTGCCTTGGCGTTAGGGGCTGCGCTGGGTGTGGTAGCCGTGATCGTACGCCAGGAGATTGTGCTGTTTATCATGGGCGGTGTTTTTGTCATGGAAACAGTGTCGGTCATCCTTCAGGTGGGATCCTACAAGCTCACCGGGCGTCGCATCTTCCGAATGGCGCCTTTGCATCATCACTATGAATTGAAAGGCTGGCCTGAGCCGCGGGTCATTGTTCGCTTTTGGATTATTACTGTGGTGCTGGTGCTGCTTGGCCTCGCAACGCTCAAAGTTCGTTAATGATGGTTTGTTAATGACAGTTCGTTAATGCATCTGACCATGAGTGCATCGACTGATCGTTGGCATGATGCGAGAGGGAGCTTGTAATGGTTCAAGTAGCTAAGGGAGTAACGCTGGTTGTCGGGCTGGGGCTTTCCGGTCGGGCTATCTGCCGTCATTTAAGTCGCTTAGATATACCTTACATGGTGGCGGACACGCGGACCGAACCGCCGGGGCTTGATGATTTTCGCACTGCGCATCCCGGGGTGGAAATTCACTGCGGCTCGCTTGCCGCTCTGGATCTGCGCGATGTGGAAGAGGTGGTGGTAAGCCCTGGGCTTGACCCGAGAATGCCGGGCTTGAAAGAGCTGGCGGATCAGTTAAATCCTCGCACTGGGGAGCCGATGGTAGTGGGTGAGATGGCCCTGTTCGTGCGTGCCGCGAAGGCGCCCATCGCAGCGATTACCGGTTCTAATGCGAAGTCGACGGTGACCACGCTGCTCGGTGAAATGGCAGCGGAGGCAGGCGTGAATGCGGCAGTGGGTGGTAATTTGGGCACCCCCGCGTTGGACTTGTTGGCCAGCCACCCGGATGCCGCGCTCTATATTCTTGAACTCTCGAGCTTTCAGCTGGAGACGACACCTTGTCTGGGGGCGAGCTGTGCCGCGTTCCTGAACCTGTCCGAAGATCACCTTGATCGTCACGGTGATATGCACGGTTATCGAACTGCAAAACAACGTATCTTTATCGGTGCCCAGCACGCGGTGGTGAATGGGGATGACCCTCTGTCATGGCCTGACTATCCCGTTGACCAAGTGGCCTACTTTTCCCATGACGCTCCGGTGGAGGGCCAGTGGGGGCTGGCGCGTGATCAAGGTAAATTAATGCTGATGCAGGGCGACACCCCCTGGTTGTCCATTGATGAGTTAAGCATGACTGGGCAGCACAATTACCTTAATGCACTGGCTGCGCTAGCGATGGGGCAGGCGTTAGGGTTTGCAGCGGCGCCCATGTGTCGCGCACTGCGTGACTTTAAAGGGCTGGCACATCGCAGCGAAATGATAGCGCGTATCAACGATGTCACCTGGGTTAACGACACCAAGGGCACCAATGTGGGCGCTACTCTGGCAGCCATCAATGGCATTGGCGCTACGCTGGAAGGACGTTTGATTTTATTGGCAGGCGGGGTTGGTAAGGGCGCGGATTTTACCCCGCTGGCCGAGCCTTTGAAGAAGTGTGCGCGTCATGTGCTGCTGTTTGGGTTGGATGCTCCGCGATTGGCGGAGGCGTTGGATGGTCACGTGACGACTCAGCAAGTAGACGATCTAACTCAGGCCATGCAAGCAGCGTTTAAAATCGCTCAGCCTGGAGACTGTGTGCTGCTATCACCTGCCTGTGCAAGCCTGGATCAGTTTGCTAATTACCAAGAACGTGGCGAGGTATTTCGCCGTTGGGTGCATCAACAGGCAGAGTCCACTACTGGGGGAGCGTCATGAGCCGGCTTCAGCGTCTGCGTACTGTTCTTACCACGCGTGATTTGCCTTGTGATATCTGGCTGGTGATGGCGGCAGTAGCCTTAGCGGGTTTGGGCTGGGTAATGGTGAGTTCGGCATCAATTGGCTTACTGGAAGATACTTACCACTACTCCCGCCAGCACGGCATTTTCCTAGTACTCGCTATCATGGCATGTGTATTTATGCTCTGTGTGCCGCTGGAAGCCTGGCGCCAGAATGCTGCGCTTATTCTGCTCGCCTCTATCTTTCTGTTGTTTCTAGTACTGATTATTGGCCAGGAGATCAACGGCAGTAAGCGCTGGATAGCGTTGCCGGGGCCATTGCCTAGTTTGCAGGTCTCTGAATTTGCCAAAATTGGGCTGATTTTTTATATGGCGGCATTTATGTCGCGTTTTACCTACGATTTGCGACGGCGCGCATTCAGCATGTGGCGCCCATTAGCCGTGCTGGCGGTTCCTGCCGGGCTGCTGTTTCTAGCCCCGGATTTTGGCGGCATGGTGGTCTTTACCGTTTGCGTCATCGGTATGCTGATGATGAGTGGCGCATCGCTAGTACTGCTTGTGGGCAGTGGCGCGCTGCTTGGCTCAGGGGCGGTTATGATGGTGATGATAGAGCCCTATCGACTGGCGCGTTGGACTAGTTTTCTTGACCCCTGGGCAGATCAATTTGCGACAGGTTACCAATTAACCCAGGCGCTGATTGCCTTCGGACGAGGGCACGTGACTGGCACCGGCCTGGGCAACAGTGTGCAAAAACTACACTACCTGCCTGAAGCGCATACCGATTTTATCTTTGCGGTGATCGCCGAGGAGCTCGGAATGATCGGCGCGATTATTGTCGTGCTGCTGTTTACGCTATTTATTGCGCGCGCTATGTGGGTAGGGCGCAAAGCGGAGATGGCCGGGCATCTTTTTGGCGCTTATGTAAGTTACGGCATCGGGTTTATTGTGGCTGCGCAGGCGTTTATTAATATGGCGGTAAGTTCCGGGCTGTTGCCAACCAAGGGTTTAACATTGCCGCTAATGAGCTATGGCGGTTCAAGTCTATTGGTGACTGGCGTGATGGTGGGGCTGCTGCTGCGCACGGATGCCGAAACGCGTCACCGCCCCCGGCGTGCGTCCACCCCGTATAAATCGCGCCATGAACCGCGTTTATCGTAACGTTATGCCGCTTGGTGCTATCAGGAGTTTGATGTGAAGACTAATGTTAGGCGACGAGTGCTGATAATGGCAGGTGGCACCGGCGGCCATGTGTTCCCGGCGCTTTCCCTCGCCAACGCACTGCAGAAGCAGCAGGTGGATGTTGAGTGGCT
This sequence comes from Vreelandella maris, assembly GCF_013371085.1. Classification (GTDB taxonomy): domain Bacteria; phylum Pseudomonadota; class Gammaproteobacteria; order Pseudomonadales; family Halomonadaceae; genus Vreelandella; species Vreelandella maris. Next base: position 57,925 of record NZ_JABWCV010000007.1, read on the forward strand.
GGGCAGCCCCAGGGGGATTGAGAACCGTCTGGTGCCTGAGGCGGGTATTAGATTGCATACTATTGCCATCAGCGGGCTGCGCGGTAACGGCATAACCGGCTGGCTAAAGGCGCCGGTGAATCTCACCCGTGCAGTCTTAGAAGCGCGGACGGTGATTCGAGAGTTCAAGCCGCATGTCGTGGTTGGCCTGGGTGGCTTTGCCAGTGGCCCCGGCGGGTTGGCGGCTTGGTTGACTCGCATCCCCCTGGTTATCCATGAACAGAACGCTGTGGCAGGGCTGACAAATCGCGTTTTATCGCGACTGGCTAAGCGTACCTACGCCGCCTTCCCAGAAGCCTTTGGCTCGCGCGCCGAAGTGATTGGTAATCCCGTACGTGACGATATTGCTGCCTTGGGTAGTACACCGCGGAATGTTGACGAGCTCTCTGAACGGCCACTGCGTCTGCTAGTGGTGGGGGGCTCGCTTGGCGCAGTGGCGCTAAACGAACGCTTGGCGCCAGCGCTTGCTGCACTGCCTGTTGAGCAGCGACCCGAGGTCCGCCATCAGGCGGGTAAGGATCGTGAGGTTGCGACTGCCGAAAATTATCAGCAGCACGGCGTAAACGCTGAGGTTAGTCCCTTTATTGATGATATGGCTGCTGCTTATGAGTGGGCCGATTTAGTGGTATGCCGCTCTGGTGCGCTCACCGTGGCCGAGCTGGCCGCCGCCGCCAAGCCTGCATTGCTGGTGCCTTTTCCCTTTGCGGTCGATGACCATCAGCGTATCAACGCGCAGGTGTTGGTTAAGGCGGGGGCCGCCAAGTGCGTTGTACAGTCTGAGCTGACGGTTGAGCGTTTAAGCGACTTTTTAAATGAATTGCTCGTCCCCAATACCCTGGCTGCGATGGCGGCGAACGCCCGTCAGGCCGCGCATTTGGATGCGACTCAGCGCTTGGCTGAAGGGTGTTTGGCGATGATAAAGCTAGGAGATTCTGCGTGATCGATAAAGACAAACCCACGACACCCTCACGTGGCACTCCCGCTGGCCCAGGTATGCGTCGCATTCGGCGCATTCATTTTGTGGGTATAGGTGGCGCTGGTATGTGTGGTATCGCAGAGGTGCTAGCCAACCAGGGCTACATCGTCAGCGGTAGTGATATGAAAAACTCTTCAGTCGTCGAGCGACTGCGCCAATGCGGTGTATGCGTGGCGATCGGTCATGCTGAAGCAAACGTAGAAAGCGCTGACGTGGTGGTGGTGTCTAGCGCAATCGATGAAACCAACCCTGAAATTCGCTGGGCCCACGAGCATCGTGTACCGGTCGTGCGCCGGGCTGAGATGCTCGCCGAGCTGATGCGCTTCCGTCACGGTATTGCCGTAGCGGGTACCCATGGCAAAACCACCACGACCAGTTTGACGGCGACCCTGCTGGCAGAGGGGGGGTTAGACCCGACCTTTGTGATCGGCGGCAAGCTGACCAGCGCCGGTACTAATGCTCGCCTGGGCGAGGGCGACTACCTTGTTGCCGAAGCCGATGAGTCCGATGCCTCATTTCTGCACCTGCAGCCAATGGTATCCATCGTTACCAATATCGATGCTGACCATATGGCGACCTATGGCGGTGATTTTGAGCGGCTGAAAAGTACCTTTATCGAATTTCTGCATAATCTACCGTTTTATGGCCTGGCGGTGCTGTGTATCGATGACCCGCATGTCCGTGTGCTGTGCGATCAGGTGAAGCGGCAATTTGTGACCTATGGGTTTGATAGCGATGCTGACTATCGCATTGTCGATTTTGCCCAGCGCGAAGGAGAAGTTTCGTTTACTGCGTTACGCCCAGGTGGCGCTGAGCCGCTAGCGGTACGCTTGGCCATGCCTGGGCGGCACAATGCTCTCAACGCCATGGCGGCGATTGTTGTGGCTACTGATGCAGGCGTCAGCGATAGTGCAATTTTGAGTGGGTTGGCGAGCTTTGCAGGCGTGGGTCGTCGGTTTCAGGTGCATGGGCATTTCCCTGCACCTAAAGGCGGCGGCGACATCATGCTGGTGGATGACTACGGTCACCATCCGCGTGAAGTCGACATGGTTATTCAGGCCGTTCGCGCTGGGTGGCCCGAGAGCCGCCTGGTGATGCTTTACCAACCCCATCGCTATAGCCGTACCCGCGATTTGTATGAAGACTTTGTACGCGTACTTTCCCAAGTCGATACGTTGGTGCTGCTCGATGTTTACAGCGCCGGTGAAGCTATTATTCCTGGTGCCGAGGGGAGAACCCTGGCCGGGTCGATTCGCCAGCGTGGAGAAGTCGACCCACTCTTTGTCGAGCATAAGCACGAGTTACCGGTGCTGTTAGCCAATGTGTTACGGCCAGGCGATATTTTAATTACCCAGGGTGCTGGTGATGTGGGGGGGATTTCCCTGCGTCTGGCACAGGCACAGCTAGCGATGAACGAGGTAGATCTGTGAGCGTTGACGTAACAAACCCTGAGTCGCACGGAAAAGTCGTTGTCGTTTACGGCGGTACGTCTGCTGAACGCGAGGTATCGCTTAAAAGCGGGGCGGCAGTACTTGAGGCCCTTCAGCGTAAGGGCATCGATGCCTGTGGTTATGACCCCCGCGACAACGGCCTGGTGGGATTAGAGCAGCTGGCTCCTTCGGTGGTCTTCGTTGCCTTGCATGGACGCGGCGGTGAAGACGGCACGCTTCAGGGGGCGCTGGAGCTGCTCAATATTCCCTATACCGGGAGTGGCGTGCTTGCCTCAGCGTTGGGTATGGATAAGCAGCGCACCAAGCAAGTATGGAGTGCGGTTGGCTTGCCGACGCCAGAGAGCATCATGCTGGATGCCGGTTCGGATTGGTCAGCCGTGGTCGCTCAGCTTGGCTTGCCGCTGATTGTGAAACCCGTGCATGAAGGCTCAACGCTAGGTATTAGCATTGTCAAAAGTCAGGCGGCGCTTGAAGCTGCGTATCACGAGGCGGCGCAGTTCGACGCACGCGTAATGGCAGAGCGCTTTATCGTCGGCGACGAATACACAGTCGCGCTACTGGGTAATCAGGTATTGCCAGCGATTCGCGTTGAAGTGCCGGGCGGTTTCTACGACTACGAAGCGAAATATATCGCTAATACCACTCAATATCATTTGCCGTGTGGACTGCCCACGGAGCAGGAAGCTGCGCTTGCGGATCTATGCCAACAGGCGTTTGCCGCGATTGGCGGCGTTGGCTGGGGGCGGGTGGATGTCATGCGCGATAGCGAAGGACGTTTCTGGCTACTGGAAGTTAATACGGTGCCTGGGATGACCGACCATAGCTTGGTTCCTCAGGCAGCGGCACATGCGGGTATCTCTTTTGACGAGCTAGTGATGGAAATATTGAATACCGCTGGCAGGCAGTTATCGCTATGACGAGTTTGTTATGAAGGGTGCCTTATGAAAAGGCGTAATGCTTGGTTGGGCGTTATTCTATTAGCCTTGCTGATGGGCGCCGGTGGCCGGGCGCTTTGGCTGTGGCTAGACCGCCCGATTGAGCGGGTGTCAATCCGCGGTGAATGGGAGTATGTCAGCGCTGACTATCTGCGTACCCAGCTGGCGCCCTTGGTGGTCGATGCCACCTGGCTTTCGGCGGATCTGGGTGAGCTGCGCGACCGCGCTCTAAAAGTGGGCTGGTTGAATGAAGTGCGTATTACCCGTGAGTGGCCCAATGCACTAGTCTTTGAACTAATTGAACAACAGCCGGTCGCACGCTGGAATGATGATTTTTTACTTAACCCAGAAGGGGAGCCTTTCGCATTTGCCCCCTTAAACCCGCCATCAGGTTTGCCTGATTTGGCTGGCCCCGGCGGTAGCAGTGAAGAAGTGTTAACCTACTATCATCGGCTTAAACGTCACTTTGAGCAGCTATCACTTGAGCTTACACAACTTCGTTTAGAGCCGCGCGGCGCATGGCGGCTGCAGTTAAACGAAGGCGCTTGGGTGATGTTAGGACGTCGGCAGCATGAAGTCCGTTTGGCACGTTTGTCGGCGTCATGGCAACGCGAGTTGAATTCGCTAAGCGAGCAAATTCGCTATATAGATCTGCGTTACCCTAATGGTGTCGCTGTCGCTTGGCACGGAGAAAGTGAATTTGCTGTGCAAGATGAGTAACTCTTCTATTACTTGACGCAAATAAGGTGTAAAAGTGAGTGACTGCCATCGTTGAAAAAGCCAGTAATCGGCTTTAAATTGCTTTCTATGCCTATTATTGTGGGTTCGTGCTAGTCGTATTGCGACTATTGTTTCTATACTATGGGCCAGACGCTGGTTAAGTGGTTTTTAATTTCAGCTATTTGTACTTAGTGAGTGTCAGAAAACAACCACTGTTTATTTTGGATAGCACGCTTTCAATGTTAAGCGTTGGATTAAGCGGCTCCCAATTAATATTTATTTTTTAACAATGACGCAAGGAGATTTCCCGACTCATGGCAGGCTCACCCAACGCATCCAATATGGTGGTCGGGCTGGACATTGGAACGTCCAAGGTCGTCGCGATAGTCGGTCAACCCACCGATGACGGCGGAATTGAAATTGCCGGTATTGGTTCGCACCCTTCGCGCGGTATGAAGCGTGGTGTTGTAATCAATATTGAATCAACGGTGCAGTCTATCCAGCGCGCAGTTGAAGAAGCCGAGTTGATGGCTGGCTGTGATATCCATTCAGTGTATGTTGGCGTGGCTGGTAGTCATATCAGTTCAATGAACTCTGATGGTGTTGTGGCTATTAAAGAGCGTGAAGTGACACCTTCTGATATTGAACGCGTTATTGATTCTGCTCGGGCGCGCGCTATTTCTGAAGGCCAGCGTGTATTGCATGTATTGCCTCAAGAGTTTTCGATTGATGCTCAAGGGGGGATACGCGAGCCACTAGGCATGTCTGGGGTGCGCTTGGAAGCTCAAGTGCATTTAGTGACGGCCGCCTTAAACGCGGTGCAGAATATAGAAAAGTGTGTACGTCGCTGTGGGCTGGAGGTAGATGCTATTATTTTAGAGCAGCTAGCCTCAAGCATGGCGGTGCTGACCGAGGATGAGCGTGAGCTGGGCGTCTGTATGGTGGATATTGGCGGCGGCACTACTGATATGGCGATTTTCAGTGAAGGCGCCATACGCCACACGGCGGTTATACCTATTGCCGGTGACCAAGTCACTAACGATATTGCCATGGCCCTGCGTACGCCGACCCAACACGCTGAAGAGATTAAAGTTAAATACGCTTGCGCGCTCACTCACTTAGCGTCAAGCGATGAAATGATTAAAGTACCTAGCGTAGGTGATCGACCTGCGCGTGATCTATCGCGCCAAGCACTGGCTGAAGTGGTAGAGCCGCGCTACGAAGAACTGTTTACGCTAGTAAGAGATGAGTTGCGCCGAAGTGGCTATGAAGACATGGTGGCTGCTGGGATTGTGCTTACCGGTGGAACCTCGCGCATGGAAGGGGTTAGTGAATTGGCGGAAGAGATTTTTCATATGCCAGTTCGCATCGCATGTCCACAGAATGTAAGAGGTTTGGCGGACGTCGTACGCAACCCAATTTATGCGACGGGCGTTGGGCTGCTGCATTATGCCTTGCAAGAAACGCGTCATGGGCAAGGCCTAAAAAGCCACGGGGGAGTGGTTGCTGCCCATAAGGGCCGCAATGAGCTTGCCCGGCGTGATATCAAGGAAGACCATTCGGCGCTAGCTAGAATTAAAGGCTGGTTCAAAGGAAATTTCTGACAGGGCCGCAAGCGCGGTTCAGGAGACGGGGCTTATGTTCGAATTGGTAGATAACGCACCCTCGAGCAGTGCGGTCATCAAAGTGGTTGGTGTTGGCGGCGGTGGCGGCAATGCTGTTAACCACATGGTCGAAAGCAATATTGAAGGCGTTGAGTTTATCTGCGCTAACACTGACGCCCAGGCGCTTAAGCGCTGTTCAGCAAAAACCGTGTTGCAACTGGGTAGCGAAATCACTAAAGGATTGGGCGCAGGTGCCAATCCCGACGTGGGTCGTCAGGCAGCAATGGAAGACCGCGAGCGTATTGCGGAATTGCTGGTAGGCGCTGATATGGTGTTTATCACTGCCGGTATGGGCGGTGGGACCGGCACCGGTGGTGCTCCTGTAGTGGCACAGGTCGCCAAAGAGCTAGGGATTCTCACCGTCGCGGTGGTGACTCGCCCCTTCCCCTTTGAAGGGCCGAAGCGAATGCGTGCCGCCGAGGAGGGTATGAAAGAGCTCTCCGAGCATGTTGATTCGTTGATCACGATCCCCAACGAGAAGCTGCTTTCTGTGTTGGGCAAAAATGCGACACTGCTAACGGCTTTCAGTGCGGCTAATGACGTGCTGCTAGGCGCTGTACAAGGTATCGCAGAGCTGATTACCAGCCCAGGTATCATCAACGTCGATTTTGCTGATGTGCGCACCGTGATGTCTGAAATGGGCATGGCGATGATGGGTACCGGTGGGGCGACGGGCGAGAATCGTGCTCGTGAAGCTGCCGAGAAGGCCATCCGCAGCCCGTTGTTGGAAGATATCGATCTTCATGGCGCGCGGGGTATTCTGGTCAACATCACTGCTGGTCCTGATTTGTCCATCGGCGAATTCAATGACGTCGGTGCCACTGTTCAAGAGTTTGCGTCTCCGGATGCGACTATCGTGGTGGGCACCTCCATTGATATGGAAATGTCCGACGAGCTGCGTGTGACCGTTGTGGCTGCTGGTTTAGATGGGCAAAAACCTAAGACGGCCGCGCGCGAGCCTGCCCGCCGGTCAGCTGCAGAATCCTCGGATTACCGCAAGCTGCAACAGCCAACGGTAATGCGTCAGCAGGCGACAGCACGCGCTGAAGCAACCGAAACAGCCGCTAAACCTCGTCCTGAAAAGCGTCGCTCTACTGAAGCCGATGACTATTTGGACATCCCCGCGTTTTTACGCCGTCAGGCGGATTGATTCTACAAAACAGCTTTATTGCAACAGTCGGCGAGCGTTTTATTGGCTAAAACGCTCGCTTGCTGTTAAAGTGAACACTGTTTGATAACTTTTCTCTACGGTCACTACCGTCACCAGAGTACGATTACTGCCCATGATCAGACAACGCACCCTACAAAACGTCATACGCGCCACCGGAGTGGGCCTGCATTCTGGCAAAAAAGTCCACTTAGCGCTGCGTCCGGCGCCCGCCAATACTGGGATTGTGTTTGTTAGAACCGATCTGGATCCTGTCGTACACGTGCCAGCGCGCGCTGAATTGGTTGAAGATACCAAGCTATGCACAGCACTCTCCAGTAACGGGGTTAAGGTCGCTACCGTTGAGCACCTTATGTCGGCTTTTGCAGGGTTGGGCATTGATAACGCTTATGTGGACGTAAGCGAACCTGAAGTGCCGATTATGGATGGTAGTGCTAGTCCATTTGTTTTTTTGATTCAGTCAGCGGGTATTTTGGAACAGAATGCCGCGAAGAAATTTATTCGCATCAAGCATCGTGTAGCCGTTACCGATGGTGATAAAGAGGCCGTTTTCTTGCCCCATCAAGGGTTTAAAGTCTCGTTTGCGATTGATTTTGACCACCCCGTTTTTGAACAGCAGAAACAGACGGCGTTGATCGATTTTTCGACCACATCTTTTGTCAAAGAAGTGTCACGTGCGCGTACCTTTGGTTTTATGCGTGATTTAGAGTTTTTACGCTCTAACAATTTGGCATTAGGCGGTAGTTTGGATAATGCGATCGTGGTAGATGATTACCGCATTGTTAACGAAGGTGGTTTGCGCTACGAAGATGAATTCGTCAAGCATAAAGTATTAGATGCCATCGGGGATTTATACCAGTTGGGCTATAGCTTGATTGGCGAGTTTCGTGGTGTTAAGTCAGGGCATGCGCTGAATAATCAGCTGTGCCGTGAGCTGATGGCTCAGCCTGACGCTTATGAAATAGTGACGTTTGAAGAAGATAAGGCCGTGGCGCCGATTTCTTATGCTGCACCCGCAATGGCATAGTACAGCCGCTAATAGACAAGCTGTTATTGGCTAATAGGGTAGACCGAAGGGTTGTCGTAGCAATGGTAATATCAATAAAGCATCGCTTAGGCGGTGCTTTATGCATTTTGCCGCCAGCATTCACTTTACGCCTAGAGCGTTAATAGCCGGTAAGTTTGCCTAACCCTTATGGCAGCTATTACTCGTTGGGTGGCCGAGCATGAGAGGCAAGCCGTTCAAGGGCGCGCTTTAACGTGGGATTGGTCGTATCTTCAGCGCATTCAGCCAGGGTTTTGCCTGCATCTGCTGAAAGGCTGCGTGTATTACGTGGCGGGGCGACGATAGGGTGCACAGGGCGCACTTTAAAGGTAAAACCGCTCACGCTTTCAAAGCCAGGCAACTGATGAAGCAGCTCTAATAGGCGACGCTGCTCAAAACGTAACCAGGTTAGCCAGCCCGCTTGACCACTGATCAATGTTAAGCGACCTTCGCGAAAGCCACCGACAAAAATATGTGCTCGCATCTCTTCGGGCAGATGCGCGCGAAGATGCTGCTGCGCCTGGTCAATTAAACGAGATAGGCGCATTAACTGACTAATATCGCCGGACTTTGAGAGTAGGCGGGCAATGGGCTGTGCGCGAGAACGCTTAACCTTTATACTCATACGCTTAATTCCTAGGGCACCGCAATCCTAGGGTGCCGCTAATGATGATGTCGGAGACATTAACCGATCTCAACTTTAGCAGATTTTACCACGCTCAGGAGCCGGTCTACAGCATGTCACCTACGCTTGATGTTCAATCAGCTTTGCCGCGGCGCCATCGCCGGTATGGCTTAGCGCGTTGGTGGCTGGCCGGCTTATTAGTAAGTTGCCTATTACCCGCGAGTTTAAGCCCTGCGGATGCTTTTCGCAGTGGCGAACGCAGCGTTACTATCTGTTTATGGGTACCCGCGATTTTACGTGCGCAGTCGCACTGGATTGCTAAACGGCAGCGCGCTCTGCGCCGTTGGGCTCAACGCCCTAGGCGCTTTGCCCCGATGCGGCGTCTCAGCAGTTGGCTTGCGCCGATGGCCCTGCTGGTGGCGGCGCGTGATGTTTTGACCCAGCGCGGCCCTCCTGCCCATCAAGTATGCCGTTAAGATACTTACTTTGTCCCTACGCTGGTAGGTAGAAGACCTGCAGAAAAAGGTCTGCCGTATATAGGCAAAGTCCGATGGGTTGTTCGTGAATACTTGGATATTTCATGCTTAATAATTTATTACGCAAAGTCGTTGGTTCTAAAAATGACCGCGATGTAAAACGCATGCATAAAAATGTGCCTCAGATTAATGCCCTAGAAGCAGAATTTGAGGCATTAAGTGACGCTGATTTGCAGCAAAAAACAGCGCAATTGCGCGAACGTCTCGCGTCAGGTGAGTCCCTAGATGCGCTGTTAGCTCCCGCCTTTGCAATCGTCCGAGAGGCCAGTAAGCGCGTGATGGGCATGCGTCACTTTGACGTGCAGATGGTGGGTGGTATGACCCTGCACCGTGGCCGTATTGCAGAAATGAAAACCGGTGAAGGTAAAACCCTGGTGGCAACGCTGGCGGTGTATCTGAATGCGCTAACGGAGAAAGGCGTTCACGTGGTGACCGTGAACGACTATTTGGCCCGTCGTGATGCTGAGTGGATGCGCCCGCTGTATGAATTTCTAGGCCTTTCCATTGGTGTTATTTTCTCCGGTCAGTCTGGCGAAGAGAAGCGCCATGCCTATCAGTGCGATATTACCTACGGCACCAATAACGAGTTTGGCTTTGATTATCTACGCGATAACATGGCGTTTTCGTTAGAAGACAAAGTGCAGCGTGGCCTGCATTTTGCGATTGTCGATGAAGTTGACTCGATTCTTATCGATGAAGCGCGTACACCGCTGATTATTTCGGGCGCGGTAGACGAAAATACGGATCTCTATAAAGTCGTTAATCAGTTGGCCCAGCAGCTTGAGAAAGGCGAAGAGAGTGAAGATGAAGATGCTCCGGTGGTCGGCGACTTCTTAGTTGACGAAAAGCAGAAACAGGTAGAGCTAACGGAGCAGGGGCATAATAAAGTTGAAGAGCTAATGCGCGGCGAGGGTTTATTGGGTGATGAAGAGTCGCTCTATGCCGCACAAAACCTCAATTTGCTTCAGCATATGCATTCGGCCCTGCGCGCCCGCTACCTCTATAATCGTGATGTCGATTACATCGTTTCTGAAGGTCAGGTAGTCATCGTCGACGAACACACTGGCCGTTCGATGCCAGGGCGCCGCTGGTCGGAAGGCTTGCACCAGGCTGTAGAAGCCAAAGAGGGCGTTACGGTACAGCGCGAAAGCCAAACGCTTGCCTCCACCACCTTCCAGAATTATTTCCGTCTGTATGAGAAGTTAGCCGGTATGACCGGTACAGCGGATACTGAAGCCTTTGAATTTCGTCAAATTTATGGCCTCGACGTGGTGGTTATTCCTACCAACCGTCCATTGGCACGTAAAGACCTGAACGATCTAGTCTATTTGAGCGCTGAAGAAAAATACGAAGCGATCATTAAAGATGTCAAAACTGAGACGGAAGCTGGGCGCCCTGTGCTGGTTGGTACGGCCTCAATTGAAACATCGGAGTACCTTGCCAATCTGATGCGAGAGGCAGGCCTCGCGTTCAACGTGCTTAACGCCAAACAGCACCAGAGTGAAGCCGAAATTATCGCTCAGGCAGGCCGCCCAGGGGCAATTACCATCGCCACCAACATGGCTGGCCGGGGTACCGATATCGTGCTGGGCGGCAATTGGGAGGCTGAATCGGCCAAGCTACAAAACCCAAGCCAAGAGCAGGTTGATGCGTTAAAGGCTGAGTGGCAGGCACGCCACGATGCTGTGTTGGCCGCCGGCGGCTTACATGTGGTGGGGTCTGAGCGCCATGAGTCTCGGCGTATAGACAATCAGCTGCGTGGCCGTGCTGGTCGCCAGGGCGACCCCGGCTCCACGCGGTTCTTCTTGTCGCTTGAAGACAGCCTGATGCGTCTGTTTGGCTCTGATCGCGTTAAACGCTTGATGCAGGCGTTAGGGCTTGAGCATGGTGAAGCCATTGAGCATAAAATGGTCTCCAATGCGGTTGAGCGTGCCCAGAAAAAAGTCGAAGGACGTAACTTCGATATTCGTAAGCAGCTGCTTGAGTACGATGACGTTGCCAACGACCAGCGCCGGGTGATCTACGACCAGCGTAATGAAATTCTCGCCGCAGACGATGTGGCTGATGCCGTTATCGGTATTCGTGAAGAGGTAATGGAAACGGCAATTAGCAGCTATGTTCCTCCTCAGAGCCTGCCCGAGCAGTGGGATTTGCCCGGTTTGGAAGCGCACCTGAAAACAGAGTTTAATCTTGATGCGCCCGTGGTTAAGTGGGCTGCTGAGGATGATCGCTTTAGCGAGGAGCAGTTGCGTGAGCGGCTGCAGACCATGCACCGTGAAGCCTATGCGGCAAAAGTGGCTGCAGCGGGCGAGAAACTGATTCGTCGCTTTGAGAAGCAAGTCATGCTGCAGGTGCTGGATACGCGTTGGAAAGAGCACCTTCAGTCAATGGATCATCTACGCCGTGGTATTCACCTGCGTGGCTATGCCCAGAAAAACCCCAAGCAGGAGTACAAGCGTGAATCGTTTGAGCTCTTCCAACACCTGCTTGACCATATTAAAGAAGATGTAACGCGCATTCTGAGCCACGTTCAGGTTCGCCAACCCGAGGAAGTGGATGCCCTTGAGCGTCAACGCCGCGAAGCGCTGGAGCGCGAAACCGCCACCGCCGCTAGTCGCCATGACGCCCCGGCTCCTGAGCAATCTGAGAGCGATCAAGAAGCGCCTGGCAGTGAAGGGCGTCCAGTGCGTCGCGAAGGCCCTAAGGTGGGCCGTAACGACCCCTGTTTTTGTGGTTCAGGTAAAAAGTACAAGCAGTGCTGTGGAAAATTAAGCTAACGGCGATTGTGTCTGAGATAACGTCTGACCAAGGTTTGCCTAAAGGAGAGAATCATGGCAGTGGGAAACACTCCCTTTCCAGAGTTGCCACCCCTGAAAGGGGTGCGCCTTGGGGTTGCAATGGCGGGTATCAAAAAGCCGGATCGTCGTGATGTGGTGGTGATTGAACTGCCCAACACAACGACGGTATCGGGGGTTTTTACCCGTAACGCCTTTTGTGCAGCGCCGGTAATAGTGGCCAAGCAGCACCTTGAACAGTGCCGTGCGGAGCACCGCTCGCCGCGTTATTGGTTGATCAATACCGGCAACGCGAACGCAGGCACTGGCGAGGCAGGCTTGCTCGATGCGCGGGCATGCTGTGCTGAACTTGCCAAACAGGTGGGAGTTGCGGCTGAGGATATCATGCCGTTCTCAACCGGCGTGATTGGTGAACCGCTGCCAATGGAGAAACTGCTAGCGGGATTGGCACCGGCGCTTGAAAGTTTGTCCAGCGCCAGTGTTGCCTGGGAGCACGCAGGCCAAGGCATTTTAACCACCGACACCCGGGCCAAAGGGGCCAGTGTCACGGTTGAAATAGGTAATCAGCAGGTAACGATTAACGGCATCACGAAAGGGTCGGGCATGATCAAGCCCAACATGGCGACCATGTTGGGCTTTGTGGTGACCGATGCAGCTATCGAGGCACCGCTACTGGATCGGCTATTGCGTGAAACCGTCGATCGCTCGTTTAACTGCATCACGGTGGATAGCGATACCTCTACCAATGACGCCTGTATGTTGGCGGCGACCGGCACTGGCCCTCGAATCGCTGATGAAGCGCAGATAGCCGCGTTCAGTAACGCTTTACAACGGGTAATGACCGAGCTGGCGCAAGCGATCATTCGTGATGCTGAAGGGGCGACCAAGTTCGTCACCCTGCAGGTTGGCGAAGCGCAAAGTCGGCAAGAAGCGCTTGATGTAGCCTTTACCGTTGCTCATTCGCCGCTGGTCAAAACAGCGCTGTACGCTTCTGATGCCAACTGGGGGCGTATTCTAGCAGCCGTCGGGCGGGCACCGGTGAACGATTTTGACGTTAACCGCGTGGTGATTGACCTGGGCGATGTGCGTCTAGTCGAACAGGGCGGACGCGCGGCAGGCTACACCGAAGCAGCAGGAAGCGCTGTGATGGCGCAGCCAGAAATTACCATTCGCATTAACTTGGGGCGCGGCGAAGAGAGTGCCACGGTGTGGACCTCTGACCTCTCTCATGACTATGTGTCTATCAACGCGGATTACCGTAGCTAGTCAGCCTCTCTCCATTGGGGGCGAATGGACACACGCAGCGAGATAGCGCCGATGGCAGAAGCGTTGGTGCGCGCAGTGGATCAAGACGTAACGAGTATATGAGTATATGAGCATAAAGGTAAAACGACGGGTTCACGTCGCGGCAGCTGCGATTATCAGCGCCGATCAACAGCAAGTACTGATCGCCCGTCGGCCGTCAAACGTTGATCATGGCGGACTGTGGGAGTTTCCAGGTGGCAAACTAGCACCTTATGAGACCGGTCTTGAAGGATTAAAGCGAGAACTGCATGAAGAGCTGGGCGTCGAGATTGTTTGTGCTCAGCCCTTGATTCGCGTTCACCATGAGTATCCTGACAAGCATATCCTGCTTGATGTCTGGCAGGTGCATGAGTTTGCCGGAGAGCCTTTTGGCCGTGAAGGGCAGGCCGTGCGCTGGGTGCCTATGAGCGAACTCTCCAACTATCCTTTCCCGGCAGCAAATTTACCGATACTGCGGGCGGTAAGGTTGCCTACCGAGTATTTGATCACCAACGAAGAGGCTGACGAAGCGCGTTTTGATGCGTTTTTGGAGCGCGCGCTGCGTGAAGACAAGATTCGCTTGGTGCAGCTGCGTGCTAAGCAGTTGGACGAAGCGGCTTATCTCGCCCGTGCTCAGCGAGCTCTGACTCTATGCCGTGAGCACGGCGCGCGGCTGCTGCTGAATGGTGAACCCACGCTGCTGGATCATATTGACGCTGATGGCATTCATTTGACCAGCGAGCGTTTGATGCAGCTTGAGCGTCGTCCGATTGCTGAAAATAAATGGCTTTCCTCATCGACGCACAACCAAAAGCAGCTTACCCAGGCAGCCGTATTAGGCTGTGACTTTGTCAGCCTGTCGCCGCTGCGCACCACGCCATCGCACCCTGAAGTCGCTCCGCTCGGTTGGCATGACTTTCAACAGTTGGTCGAACGTGCCGGTATGCCGGTGTTTGCATTAGGTGGTATGACGCGCTTTGATGCCAATCACGCCCGTGCCGTAGGCGCTCAAGGGATAGCCTCAATACGTGACTTCTGGAAGTAATCGGTCGCGTTAGCCCGCTCTATACCATCAACAACGCCTGCCTGAGTATTTATCCCAGGCAGGCGTTTTGGTTTGTTGGCGTTTTATCGAGGTTGGCTAGTCGCGGTAACGGCGAGTTAGATCCCCGTAGGCATCTATTCGGCGATCCCTCAGATAGGGCCAAATGCGGCGAGTATTTTCACTGCGCGCCATATCAAGCTCAACGACTAACTGTTCGGTCTCTTCTCCCGCATGCGCCAATAGTTCACCTTGCGGCCCACAAATAAAGCTGCCGCCCCAGAACTGAATGCCATCGCCGACTTCGGAGTGATCTGCCTCAAAACCCACCCGGTTAGCTACCAGCACGGGTAAGCCGTTGGCGACACCGTGGGCGCGCTGAATCACTGTCCAGGCATCTTTCTGGCGTGCCTTCTCAGCGGCATCGTCATTGGGGTCCCAGCCAATCGCTGTGGGGTAGAGCAGTAAGTCCGCACCGGCCAGGGCCATCAATCGGGCGGCTTCCGGATACCACTGATCCCAGCAGACCAGTACGCCAAGACGACCTACGGATGTCTCAATGGGTGTAAAGCCTTCACCGCGGGCGCTGTCATGATCGCCTGGCGTAAAATAAAACTTCTCATAAAACCCAGGATCATCGGGGATATGCATTTTACGGTACTGCCCAACGCGCCCTTTGGCGCGGTCATAGACCACAGCGGTATTGTGGTAAAGCCCCGGTGCGCGACGTTCAAACAGTGAACCGACCAGGACAATGTCCAGCTCCTTAGCGAGTGCTGCAAGACGCTGCCCGGTCGGGCCATCCAACGGCTCTGCTAGATCAAACAGCGAAGGGTCTTCGAACTGGCAAAAGTAGTGAGTGGCATGCAGTTCTTGCAGTAGTACCAACTGAGCGCCTTGTTCAACGGCACTGCGGATACCTGCTTCACTGGCGGCTAGGCTTTGTGCTTTATCAGGCCACGCGGGTTGCTGTACAACCGCGACGGTGAGCGTTGTCGACATGGTGACTCCTTTAGCAAATAGCGGTCGCGGAAAGTGACCCTTGGGCCAGAGTGCCTTGTGGAAGCTGCATGGTTAAACAGTGCAGGCTGCCATGTTGGCGAATAACGCTGACGCACTCAATCGGAATTAGGGTGTGTTCGGGAAATGCGATTGCCAGCGCGTGTAGCGCGGTGACATCCGCCGGGTCGCCGTAAGTAGGAACCAGTACGGCTTGATTGATGATCAGAAAATTAGCGTAAGTGGCTGGTAGGCGGTGGCCGTCATCAGGGTCGAAGCAGGCTTGGGGCCAAGGCAGCGCGATTAAACGGTAGGGTTCACCATTGCGTTGTCGGAATGCCTGTAACTCCTGCTCCATCGCCGCCAGCGCCGGATAATGAGGATCATTGGGATCATCGCAGCGAACATAGGCGATGGTGGTTGGATCGCAAAAACGGGCAAGCGTATCGATATGGCTGTCGGTATCGTCGCCTTCTAAATGACCGTTGGCCAGCCACAATACGCGGTCAACGCCAAAATCTTGGGCGAGCTGGGCTTCTACATCTTCTCGCGATAGCGTTGGGTTGCGGTTGGGATTAAGCAGGCATGCTTCTGTAGTGAGCAGAGTGCCTTCTCCATCGGTTTCGATACCGCCACCTTCCAGCACTAAATTCCGTGTCGCTACCGGGCAAGCCCAAACGCCCGCCTCTGCAAGCCACTGGGTAAGCCGATTATCACGCTCAGCGGGGAATTTACCGCCCCAGCCGGTGAATGTGTAATCAAGCATCAGCATCTGGCCCTGGTCGTCGATAACGCTGATCGGCCCATGGTCTCTCGCCCAGGTATCATCAGTGGGTGCGACAATAAGCTGCAGCCGGGAAGCAGGCACGCCGTAAGCGTCAAATGTAGTGGCTAAGCGTTGTTGCGTTAACTCATCGGGCACACAAATCAGCACGCGCTGAAAGCGTGTCGTGGCGATCACAATGCGTTCCAGGGTGGCTTCGATGCGAGCAAGCAAGGGCGCCCAATCGCCGTCTGGCCGCGGCCAGGTCAATTGTATTCCGTCTTGGGGATACCATTCGGGTAGCAAACGATAAGTCATAAAAGCGCAGGCCCACGGTCAGCAGTAAATCGGCGCAATGTAGGCGGTGGCGGGGCAAGTTGCAAGCGTAACGTTTTTAATCTGAACGCTCGCAGGGCTGATCGCTCTAATGGCCGTTTGGAACATGCAGCGAGACTAAAAAAACCGTACCAT
The DNA here is from genome assembly GCF_013371085.1 of Vreelandella maris. Classification (GTDB taxonomy): domain Bacteria; phylum Pseudomonadota; class Gammaproteobacteria; order Pseudomonadales; family Halomonadaceae; genus Vreelandella; species Vreelandella maris. The sequence continues at coordinate 74,438 of NZ_JABWCV010000007.1, forward strand.
GAGCGCTTATTGATAAGGAATGACGCCATGCTTGATCGTTTGCCTTTCCTGGTGGGGCTGCGCTACGTGCGCGCTAAACGCCGGAACCACTTTATTTCGTTTATTTCGCTTACCTCAATGCTGGGGTTAATGTTAGGGGTCGCCGTACTTATTCTGGTGTTGTCGGTAATGAACGGCTTTGACCATGAGCTAAGGACGCGCATTTTAGGCATGGTTCCACACGCCAAAATTGAGTCCCGTGTGGGAATGGTCGAATGGGAGTCTCTTGCCGAAGAGCTGATGCAGCGAGAGCGGGTCATTGGCGCGGCGCCTTTTGTCGAACAACAGGGCATGTTCTCGGTCGGTGGCCGCAATCAGGGGGCCATGGTTAATGGCATCAACCCTGACTGGGAAGACCGAGTCTCTATCATTGGCGAACACATGACGCAGGGGGAGCTAGCTGATCTCGTACCCGGCGAGTGGAATGTGGTGCTGGGGTCGATGCTGGCGCGCAGCCTGGGCGTTGGCGTTGGGGACCGAGTGACGCTATTGGTGCCTGAGGCTTCGATTACCCCGGCTGGGGTGTTCCCGCGCTTAAAGCGCTTCACCGTTAGCGGTATTTTTAGTGTCGGTGCTGATTTAGACGCCAACCTGGCCTACGCCAATATTGAAGATATGCAGACGCTTGCCCGCTTGGGTGACGCCATTGGCGGGCTTCGCCTACAGCTCGACGACCTGTTTGCTGCTAGTAGCGAAACTCAGGCCATTCTCAACGAGCTTGGCCCTGAGTACCTTGGCAGCGACTGGACGTTCTCTCATGGCAATTTGTTCCAGGCGATACAGATGGAAAAGCGCATGATTGCGCTGCTATTAACCGTCATTATCGCCGTGGCAGCGTTTAATATCGTCTCTACGCTGGTCATGGTAGTCACCGACAAAAGCGCGGATATCGCCATTCTGCGTACGATAGGTGCTAAGCCGAGCTCGATTATGGGGATTTTTATTGTTCAGGGCATGGCCATTGGGCTGATTGGTATCGCCATGGGGGTGGCCGTTGGTGTACTGCTGGCGCTGACCATCGCTGATCTGATTGGCTGGGTGGAAGGGACATTGGGCATTCAGTTCTTGGATGCTGGGGTTTACTTCATTAGCGATTTACCTTCTCGCTTACAGTGGGATGATGTTAGCCGTATCGTATTGGCAGCCTTTGGGCTGACATTCCTGTCCACGCTCTATCCTGCTTGGCGTGCGGCGCGGGTTCAGCCAGCGGATGTATTGCGCTATGAATAATGGCTTCAGGAATAAGGATGACATGATGTCTACGAATACGGTGTCTACCCACGCACAACCAGACGCAGCCATTATGCTCGATTGCCAAGCGCTGACTAAGACTTACAGCGAAGGCCCACAGGATCTAACGGTGCTCGATAAGCTCAGCCTGCAAGTGCGCGCTGGAGAGCGGGTGGCTATCGTCGGCAGTTCGGGCTCCGGTAAGACCACATTGCTGAATCTGCTGGGAGGGCTCGACCGCCCCAGCGAAGGCAGTGTGGTGATCGCTGGTGAGCCGCTATCGGGTTTGAATGAAGCGGCGCTGGGCAGCTTTCGGAACCGCTACATTGGGTTTGTGTATCAGTTTCACCACCTGCTGGCGGAGTTCACCGCCGTAGAAAATGCGGCGTTGCCGCTGATTATTCGCGGCCAGTCGAAAAAGGCGGCCGAGCAGCGGGCGATGCAGATATTGGAGCGAGTGGGCATGCAGCCGCGTGCCGACCATAAGCCAGGTGAGCTTTCTGGTGGTGAGCGTCAACGCGTGGCGATTGCCCGGGCACTGGTTACCGACCCCAGCTTGGTGCTGATGGATGAACCCACGGGCAACCTTGATCAGACCACTGCAGCGACTATTTTGGCGCTGATGGATGAGCTGGCCAAAGAGAGCGCCTGTGCCTTTGTGATTGTGACCCACGATGTGAGCCTTGCCGCTCATCAGGATCGTGTGCTTAAGCTGGATGCAGGTAGGTTGGTCGAGCAAACGCCAGCGCGTTAACGATGGAGATAGGCTCTTAAAGCTTAATCATCAAATTCTGCTTCAATCTGCGCACGCCGCTGCCGACGTTTTTGGCGGCGGCGTTTCCAATTATGGGAGACGTGCCAGCGCCAGATTAAGCGGATACCGATATTGACGACGATCGCTAATATCAACGCTGTCACCAGCGAGCCAACGATCAGAGGCGGCATAATGTCGTGCATCTGTTCGGCAATCCAGCGCGTTGAAATACGCGAGGGGGCTTCTCGTACAGGCGCACCGAGTATGAAAGTGCCAATCCGATAATTGCCGTAAAAAATGAGCGGCATTGTTAAAGGGTTAGTGATCCATACCAAACCGATTGAAAGGGCTAAGTTGCAGCGCGTTAAGCGAGCACCCAGCGCAGCGACCACCATCTGAAAAGGGATGGGGAGCATGGCGCAAAACACGCCCACGCTAAACGCATTGGCAACGCTTCGGCGAGTTAGTAGCCACAAACCCGGGTCTGCAATCAGCGGTGCCATAAAGCGTAGCGAGCGCTGTTTTCTGATGGTGTCGGGTTTGGGCATGTAGCGCTGCAGGAACCTGCGCGGCATGACGGATACTCTTACCTATCGATGCTGCCCATTATCCATATAGCATTGCCCTTCGGCTATGCTAGGCCATCAATGAACATTCGCCAGGGAGAGTTCTATGCGGTTAGGGGTCGCCATGCCCGCTGCACTTGCAGCTCTCGCTGGAGGGATTATGGCATGGTACAGCCATGCCGCAGGAGTGACCTCCAATGCGTTCGGTTGGGTGCTGGTCGCCGCGTTGTTGATAGTGGCGTGGCAACCCCGCCGAGGTATATGGCTACTGATGGGGCTATGGGTATTTGCTGGCGTTCAGCAGGAATGGACGAGCCGTTTGCCGACAGGGCTGAGTGGCGAGGATATAGCCGTTGAAGCCACTGTGCTGAACGCTCAGTCGTCGGGGGACGCAACGCGTCTGATGCTGCGTGTTGATAGCTGCCAAGGCCCGGCACAACGACCACGTTGCTCGGTGATAAACAAGGTGCGGGTAACGGCTTATAGCGATGAAGCTTTTTATCCCGGTGAACAGTGGCGAATGACGCTCCGTTTGCGGCCTCCCAGTGGTTTTGCCAACCCCGGTACGTTTGATTATGAGCAGTGGCTATGGCGTGAGGGAATTCACGCCACTGGGTATCTGCGCCAAGATCCACCGCCGGTTCGGCTAGCTTCCGCCGGGCCATCGCTGCGTCAGCTGGGGGTGAGTTTTTTAGCCCGGCAGGCGCTGAATGAGCGCACTAAACGCTGGTTGGCGGCGCTGACACTGGGTGATAGCGAACAGCTTACCCAAGATGACTGGTCATTGTTGAATGCGACCGGTACCACCCATCTGGTCGTTATTTCAGGCTTACATGTTGGGCTGGTGACATCATTTGTATTGATGCTTGCCAAGCTCGGAGCGCGCTTAACGACGCCTACCAACTGGCGCATGCGCGCTTGGCCTTGGTGGGTGGCGGCGGTAGCCTGCATCAGTTACGCCACGCTTGCCGGGATGGCACCGCCCGCTATGCGTGCCATGGTGATGACGTTGATTGGCCTGTGGGTGCTTAGTGGTCGACATGCACCAAGCCCATGGCAAGGATGGTGGCTGGCCATTGCGCTGGTGCTTCTCGTTGATCCGTTGGCTTTGTGGCGGCCCGGTATGTGGCTTTCCTTTTTGGCGGTGGCATGGTTAATCACTATTTGGCAGGGGCGGCGGCGCCCCCAGGGTGTTAAAGGCTGGTGTTGGGCGCTGGTCAGGTCGCAGTTGCTGCTTGCACCGCTAATGGCCGCCGCTGTGCTGGTAGCATTTGGGCGCATAGCGCCCGCCGCTCCGCTGATTAACCTAGTGGCCGTGCCGTGGGTGAGTTCCATCATGGTGCCTACGGCGTTACTGGGTTGGTTATTATCACCGGTGCCGTTTCTAGGCCATGCTTTGTGGTGGCTGTTTGAGGCCGCACTTAATATTTTCCATTTACTGTTGAGCCTCTCTGTTCAGCACTGGCCGCTATGGGAGCCTGATCGGCCATTAACCTATCCACTGGCCTTTGCGCTGTTGCTACTGTCACCCTGCTGGGGCTTGCCTGCGGTGCTGCCGGGGATGCGGCTAGCCGCTACGGCATTGGTGGTGGCACTGCCTTGGTGGTCGCTATCGTCGATGACTCCCCAGCAGGGGCTTCGAGTGAGTGTGCATGATGTGGGGCAAGGGCAGCTGATAGAGCTGCGCAGTGAACATTATCGACTGCTTTATGACACTGGACCCCGCTTTCGCGGCGGTTTTATGCCGCTGGAAACACTGTGGTCGCCGGGTCAGCGCTTTGATCAGGTGATCGTTAGTCACGCCGATAACGACCATGCGGGTGGCGTTAATGCGTTATTAGCGGAGCATCAGGTTACTCAGTGGATAGCGCCCGCGGGTGAAACGCTGCCAATAGCGAGTCGGGCGTGCCAGCGAGGTCAAACCTGGCAGCGCGATGGTGTTAATTATCGCTTTTTATGGCCGCCAGCGGGCGCTAATGCGTTATCACCCAATGATCGATCCTGCGTATTGGAAGTCAGTGTAGGCGAGCATCGGCTGCTCATCACGGGGGATGTAAGTACCGAGATAGAGCGACGCTTTTTGCTAGAAGTGGATTCGCCTGTTTCTATGCTTGTCGCGGGGCATCACGGCAGTGGAACGAGTTCGGGTATTCAGTTCGTACGTCATACCGCCCCTGAACATGTTGTTTTTAGCGCAGGACGTGATAACCCTTTTCAGCATCCGGTAGATGCCGTCGTGCGCCGTTTTCGTGATCAGGAAAGCTGTTTGTGGAGTACGGCACTCGACGGCGCACTGCGTTTTTGGCTGGAAGCAGCTCGTCCTTTTGAGGTCAAAACGACGCGACCACGGGCAGGTCGACGCAATCGGTGTTGAACCACGTCGCCATCAGGTAGAATTCACCGCATTGCACACTATTGCCGGGAGCGCGTGTGGCTGATTCAAGTTGGGGTATTTACAAGCGGTTATTGGGCTATGTTAAGCCACATTGGCGCGCATTTTCGCTGGCGCTGGTGGGGTTTGTGGTATACGCGGCGTCGAGTACCGCACTGGCGGAAATGATGAAGCGGCTGATTGATGGCATTCAAAACCCGGATGCGGCCTTCCGGTTCTTCTTGCCACTGTTTGTCATTATTATGTTCTCCGCCCGTGGGGTAGGTACTTTTTTAAGTACTTACTTTATGGCTTATGTGGGTCGCTACGTGATTCATACTCTGCGCTGCGATGTATTTGCTCATCTTCTTCATCTGCCTGGCCGGTTTTTTGACCACCACTCCAGCGGTCAACTGGTATCGCGGGTGACCTACCACGTCGAGCAAGTGGCAGGGGCGGCCACCAAGGCGGTGACGATTATTCTACGTGAAGGCCTGTTCGTCGTCGGCTTGGTGCTTTATCTGCTCTGGACCAACTGGATGCTCACGCTACTGTTTTTAGGCGTGACGCCGATTATTGCCGTCGTAGTGAGTTACGTCAGTAAGCGGTTTAGGCGTATCTCCAAGCGCATTCAGCACTCTATGGGCGATGTGACCCATATTGCGTCGGAAGCGTTGTCTGGCTATCGCGTAGTGCGCACCCATGGCGCAGAAGATTATGAAAAGCAGCGCTTTGAACGAGTGAGTGAAGAGAATCGTCGTCAAAGTATGAAAGAAGCCATGACCCGTGCGGTTAGCTCGCCGGTGATTCTGATGCTGGTGGCTATCTCTATGGCGCTGCTGGTATGGCTGGCGATGGCGCCCTCCCTGATGGAGAACATGACCCCCGGTGAGTTCGTCGCCTTTATTACGGCCGCCGCCCTGATGATCAAACCGGTGCGACAATTGACTGAGATTAACGGTGAGATTCAGAAGGGGTTGGCGGCTGCGTCAGAGCTTTTTGGACTACTGGATATGACGCCGGAGCAGGATAACGGTAAGCGTATTGCCAGTCGTTTAAGCGGTGAGGTCGTTATCGATAAGGTTAGCTTCCGCTATGCCGACGACCAACCTGAAGTATTGCATGATATTAATCTACGGCTGGCGCCAGGTGAACTGGTAGCGATAGTCGGTCGCTCGGGAAGTGGCAAATCTACGCTGGTGAGCCTATTGCCGCGCTTCTACCGGCCTAGCCAAGGCATTATCACCATTGATGGCGTCAATGTTGATGAGTACGCGCTTGGGCCGCTGCGCCAGCAGATTGCCTTGGTCTCCCAGCAGGTGACGCTATTTAATGCCTCAATTGCCGATAACATTGCCTATGGGGTGGCTAATCCTGACCCACAGGCTATTCAAGCGGCGGCTGAAGCGGCCTATGCCCACGAGTTTATCGACAAACTCCCCGATGGCTATGCGACCACCGTAGGCGAAAACGGCGTGATGCTCTCTGGCGGTCAACGTCAGCGGCTGGCGATTGCTCGGGCTATCTTCAAGGATGCGCCGCTGTTAGTGCTCGATGAGGCCACCTCGGCGCTGGATACGGAATCCGAGCGCTATATTCAGAAAGCGCTGGAGCGCGTTTGTGAGGGTCGCACTACATTGGTGATTGCCCATCGCTTGTCCACCATTGAGCGGGCCGACCGGATCGTGGTGATGGATCAGGGACGTATCATTGAAGAGGGCACCCATCAGGCCTTGTTGGATGCCGATGGCGCCTATGCAGCGCTGCATCAGTTGCAGTTTCAAGAAGCATTATGACCCTGCCTAAAAAAGCGCAAAAGACCCGAACACTGGCAGAGCGTTGGCTGCAAGGAGCCTATCAGGGCAGCCGTTGGCTTTGGCCGCTGAAGCCCTTAGGGGCGCTTTATCAATGGGGAATGGCCCGCCGTGAAAAGGCCTACCAGCTCGGAAAGAAGGCCACGTGGAAGGCTCCCGTGCCGGTGATTGTGGTCGGCAATATCACCTTAGGCGGTACCGGGAAATCACCGTTAGTGGCGTGGTTGGGCAATTGGTTGATGGCGCAGGGCTGGTCACCAGGCATTGTTACCCGTGGCTATGGCGGAACATCCTCGCACTATCCCTTGTTTGTCACCGCCGCTACTAATGTTGCCGAAAGCGGCGATGAACCCTTGATGCTCGCGCAGCAGACAGGGCTACCGGTAGTGGCAGACCCCAAACGGCCGCGCGGCGTGCAGGCGCTAGTGGCGGCGGGTTGCGATATTGTTTTGAGCGACGATGGTTTGCAGCACTTGGCGCTGGCGCGGGATATTGAGCTGGTAGTGGTTGATGGTGCCCGTGGTTTAGGTAATGGTCGCTGCTTACCCGCCGGGCCGCTGCGCGAATCGCCCAGCCGGTTGCAACGCGTTGATGCCGTGATCGTCAATGGTGATTCACAGCAGGCGTTGCCGGTTGGCTCTGTTACCACTATGCAGTTAGCACCGCGATATTGGCGCCGCTTAGATGACGGTGCTCGGTTTTCGCTAGCGCCGCTGCCGTTTACGCTACCAGTGCACGCAGTAGCGGGGATTGGCAATCCCGAGCGTTTTTTTCGCACGCTTTCCGATTTGGGGGTCAGTGGTGACTGGCATCCGTTGGCCGATCACCAGCATTACAGTGCTGACGCGCTAAAATTTGCAGATATCCGCCCGATTATCATGACAGCCAAAGATGCCGTTAAATGTTTCGCCCTGGCGCCGTCGAATAGTTGGGTATTAGATGTGGAAGCCACGCTTCCACCTGAATTTGAGCACTGGCTGACAGCACGGCTGTCGGCACTTTCCTAAAGGAGTCACGCGCATGGATAAGGAACTGCTTGCAATGCTGGTTTGCCCGTTGTGTAACGGCAAGCTGAAATATGACCGCGAAGCCCAAGAGCTGCGTTGCCACTACGATGGCTTGGCCTACCCCATTCAAGAAGGGATTCCCGTCATGCTGCCGGAAGAAGCCCGTGCCATGGACGCCGATGAGAAGCTGCCTACTTCCCCTGGTCGCGCGCCTGGGAGCGCTTCAGGACATTCCGGAGGCGTTTAATGGCTTCTTCTGACGTCGCCGTACCTGAATTTACGGTTGTAGTACCCGCACGCTATGGCTCCACCCGCTTGCCCGGCAAGCCGCTGTTAGAAATTGCCGGTGAGCCGATGGTCGCCCACGTATGGCGTCGCGCATGCCAAAGCCATGCCAGCCGGGTTGTGGTGGCCACGGACGATAGCCGCATTCGGGATGCCATGCTGCCCTATGGTGCTGAGGTGATCATGACGCGCGACGATCATCCTTCGGGCACTGACCGCTTAGCCGAAGTGGCTGATATCTTAGCGCTAGCGGATGATGCTCTGCTGGTTAATGTGCAGGGCGATGAGCCTTTGATTCCGCCTGCCTTGATTGATCAAGTGGCCCTTCGCTTGGCCGATGACCCCGAGGCATCGATTGCCACGCTGGCGGAGCCGATCAACGATGTTGACACGCTGTTTAATTCCAACGTGGTCAAGGTGGTGCGCACTCTGCAGGGTCGAGCGCTGTATTTCTCGCGTGCACCCATTCCCTGGGATCGGGAGCATTTCAAACAGGCGCCCACGCTACTGGCGACCGATGCTTGGCTGCGCCATATCGGCCTCTATGCATACCGCGCGGGTTTTCTAGCGGCTTACCGTGACTGGCCCGCCTCTAGCCTGGAGCAACTTGAACAGCTTGAGCAACTGCGTGCGCTACAAAACGGCCACGCGATACAGGTAGCCTTAGCCTGTGAGGTGAATCCCGCGGGTATTGATACTGTCGAGGATTTAGCCCGTGTACGCGCGCTGCTTGCCTAGCGCCCAAGGAGAGTCGTTGTGAAAGTGTTATTTGTGTGTCTAGGCAATATTTGCCGTTCGCCCACCGCAGAAGGTGTTTTTCGCCGAGCCCTTGAGCAAACAGGGCTAGCCGACGACGTTGAAATAGACTCCTGCGGGGTCGGCAGTTGGCATGTGGGTAAAGCGCCGGACTCACGCGCCCAGCAAGCGGCCTTATGCCGTGGTATCGATTTAAGTGGCCTGCGTGCCCGCCAGTTAAATGTGCAGGATTTTGCTGAATTTGATTACGTGCTGGGTATGGATCAGGACAATTTGCGCGCCATACGTGACCGGAAACCCGCCAATAGCCAGGCTCATATAGGCCTGTTTTTAGATTTTGCCGGCACGCCTGGTGCAGAAGTACCTGATCCTTATTATGGCGGGGATGAAGGCTTTGAAAACGTTCTAAATATGATTGAGGCCGCTTCAAACGGGCTCATTCAACACCTCAAACGTGAGCGCTGAGGTGGCGGCTTTTAATCTGCAGTCCAATATTGATTTAACCTTTGCCAATACGCTGCGGCTGCCTTGTCACGCCGAGCACTATGCAGCGCCGGGCACGCTGTCAGCACTGCGCGCTGCACTCGCTTATGCCCACGCTCAGAGCTGGCCCGTTACGCTGCTAGGCGGTGGCAGCAATGTGCTGCTGCCTGAGCAGTTGTCGGGCCTGGTGCTACGCCCAGCCTTAAATCAATGGTGGCTGAGACATCCAAAAGGCGCTCAACAAGGGGATGTGTTTGCCCAAGTGGGCGCTGGGGTTAATTGGCACGCCTTAGTCATGGCGACTGCCGCACGGGGTTTGTGGGGAATTGAAAACTTAGCGCTAATTCCCGGTAGTTGTGGGGCGGCGCCGGTGCAAAATATTGGTGCCTACGGCGTTGAGCTTGCTGACACGCTGCAAGCGGTGCAGGTCATGGAGCTCGCCACTGGCCGTTGTTATTGGTTAAGTACTCAAGAGTGCGCGTTTGGCTACCGGGACAGCATCTTTAAAGGCGAGTTAGCCGATAGTGTTGTGATTACCCAGCTAATATTGCGTTTATCACGCATGCCAGCGCCGCAACTGAATTATGGCGATCTTGCCGCGCGGATATCGGCTACACCCTCGCCGCTTGAGGTTGCTGAAGCCGTCTGTGCTATTCGCCGCGAGAAGCTACCCGACCCCGAGGTGCTTGCCAACGCGGGGAGTTTCTTCAAGAATCCGCTAGTAAGTGATGAGCAGGCAGCACAGCTGTCGCGCCAGTATCCTGCGATGCCCCATTTTCCCCAGGCGGGAGGGCAAACAAAGTTAGCGGCAGGTTGGTTGATCGACCAGTGCGGTTTAAAAGGGATGCGCGACGGCGCCTTTGGCGTACACCAGCATCAAGCGCTGGTGGTGGTGCATTTTGGTGGTGGTGATCGCCACGGCTTGATGAAAATCGCCAGCTATATCGCCGCTCAAGTAAAAACACGCTTTGGTGTGCTGTTAGAACCCGAGCCACGTTTTATTAATCCTTAACACCCTTTTCCAGCGAATCCTTCTGCCGTTTTTAAAAGGCGTCTCCTAAACAGCAAAATCCCCGCTTAAGCGGGGATTTTGCTGTTGCAACACGCGACCGATTTTACTCGGAGTGGGTGTCCTGTTGCGCCTGTTTACGCTTTTCACGCGGGTCATTGTGAGCCCGTGTGCGGCGGCGACGTGGTTTAGGCGTTTCTTCAGTGACTGCGTCTTCAGCGGGTGCTTCGCTAGCCACCGGCTGAGCAGGCTGAGGCTCGGTTTCAGTTGGCTCTAGAGCGCCGCTATTCTGTTCGACGCTCTTTTCTTCCTCGCCTTGCTTTTCCTCAGCTTGCTTTTGCTCGCTGCTGGATGGCTCTTCAACTGAAGAGGCCGCGTCGTCACGCTCAGAAGTGCTTTCAGAAACGCTTGGCGTTACTGCTTCCTGGCGAGTTTCCTGGGCGTTAGTTGACGCTTCCGGCTGGCGCTGTTCGCTGCTTTGATCCGTATCAGCGCGACTGAGAGGCTCAGAAGCAGCTTCTTCAATAGTGGCCGCCGGATCGACCGCGTTGGCCGCAGGCGGTTCGATAGCTTCAGGTGCTACCGGTTCGCTAGCACTTGGCTGGTTATCAGCAGTTTGCTCAGTTTCAGTAGGCTCCGAGTTGGCTTCGGCTGCTTCTGAGTTCACCTCAGGTAGCGCTGGCGTAGTCTTACTCTCTTCAGAGTGGAGTTCCGTTGTTTCAGAGGCAGCAGCAGGTGTCGGCTCTTCGCTGGTGACGAGTTCACTCGGCTTGGCAGCGGCTTCCTGCTCAGCGGTGTCAGAAGCAGGTTGAGTGGCTTCATCGGCAGATGCGGCGACGTCAGCATTCGGTGTCTCGGCAGCCGTTGCTTCTGAAGCCGGTTTTTCTGTAGCAGGTGCCTTTACTTCCGGTGCTGGAGCTTTCGCGTCTGACGTTTCGGTTGTCGGCGCGACAGGTGCTTCATCTGCTGGTTCAGCGCTTTCTGGCGCTTCATTTACCGCTTCTGCCTGCAGCTTTAACTGCTCAGCTTCTGCCTGAGGATTGATCGCCTGGGTACGTGTGCGGTTACGCGGGTTGTTACGCGTACGCTTCGGCTTGCCGTCATCCTGCTTGGCTTCTGGCTGCTTGGCAGTTTCATCGGGTTGGCTGTCTTGGCCAGCCTCGCGACGCGACTCTTTCGGCGCTGCGCTTTTGCCGTTATTGCTCTTTTTAGAGCTGTCCTTGGCTGAGCTGTCTTTTCCAGAACTGTCTTTGCCAGAACTATCTTTGCCAGAACTATCCGACTGGCTCTCTTTACGAGGCGCTTTGTTGGCCGACTCTTCGTTGGCATCGTCTTGCTGGGGATGACGACGACGATTGCGGGTGCGGCTGGGGCCGCTGCGCTTGTCGCTATTATCGTCACCGGCAGGACGCGGAGCAGTGGTGCGTTGCTCGCTTTTTTGCTCGGCTTTTTGTTCAGTTTTTGGCTCAGACCGGGCGCTGTTATCGCTGCGCGACTCGTTACGGCTAGTGTTGTCGCCGCGTTCGCTGCGTGAGGCTTTCTGCCGTGACTCACTGCTGCGCTGATTGGTTTTGCGCTCGCTTAGCTTACGCGGCGCGGGCGTTTCAGTTTTGGGCTCTGGCGTAGCTTCAGCATTACTTTCGTCGCTGCCTAGCAACTTGGCGAAGCCACGGATAAAGCGGCCAATGACGCTGGGTTGCTCGCTGGTCGTCGGTGCTACTTTCGCCGCCGGGGCAGCAGCAGGCGCTTTCTCTTCGGTTTGCAGCGATGCAGGAGCGGGGGCGTTATGTGTAACGCTTTTTACCGCTGCTTCAGCGCGTTGAGCGGGCGGTACGAAGCTGGGTGTCGGCTCTTTACCAACTTCGGTATCCGTGGAGAGTTCAAAGCTCGAAAGGCTTTGAGTGTCATCCTCGTCTAAATGATCATCTCGTAGGCGCTGTACGTCGTAGTGGGGCGTATCCATATCAGGGTTGGGTAGCAGAACGACGCGAACATTTTGGCGGGACTCGAGATCCGCCAGTACGCTGCGTTTTTCATTGAGCAGATACGTAGCGACGGGTACCGGCAGAATAGCGCGAATCTGCGCGCTGTTCTCTTTCATCGCCTCTTCTTCAATCAGGCGCATGATGGACAGCGACAGCGAACGTACATCGCGAATAGTGCCTTGGCCGTTACAGCGCGGGCAGACCACGCCGCTGGTTTCACCCAGTGAAGGACGCAGGCGCTGACGGGACATTTCCATCAGGCCAAAGCGCGAAATACGGCCGATCTGTACCCGCGCGCGGTCTAGCTTAAGCGCATCGCGCATGCGGTTTTCAACTTCACGCTGGTTCCGCGCTGGCCCCATGTCGATAAAGTCGATTACGACTAAGCCGCCGATATCGCGCAGGCGTAACTGGCGAGCGATTTCGTCCGCAGCTTCAGAGTTGGTCTGTAGGGCGGTTTCCTCGATATCGCTGCCGCGGGTGGCGCGAGCCGAGTTGATATCGATAGAGACCAGTGCCTCAGTGTGATCGATCACAATCGAACCGCCAGAAGGGAGCTTCACTTCGCGCTGGTAGGCCGTTTCGATTTGCGATTCGATCTGGAAGCGTGAGAATAGCGGTACTTCGTCAGCGTAAAGTTTGATCTTCTGCTGATACGAGGGCATGACCTGGCGAATAAAGCCCAGTGCTTCGGCGTGAATCTCGGGGCTGTCGATCAATACTTCGCCGATGTCCTGGCGCAAGTAGTCGCGCATGGCGCGGATGATGACGTTGGATTCACGGTAGATCAGGAAGGGGGCAGGGCGCTTGGCGGCTTCAGTGGTGATCGATTCCCACACCTGGACCAGGTAATCCAAGTCCCACTGCAGCTCTTCTGGGTTACGGCCAATGCCAGCAGTGCGCACGATCAGGCCCATTTTGTCCGGCACGGTCAATTGACCCATGGCATCTTTGAGCTGACTACGCTCATCGCCTTCGATACGGCGAGAAATGCCACCCGCACGCGGGTTGTTGGGCATCAATACCAAAAAGCGGCCAGCCAGGCTGACGAAGGTGGTAAGCGCGGCGCCTTTATTGCCACGCTCTTCCTTGTCGACCTGAACGATGACTTCTTGGCCCTCTTTGAGTACTTCTTTTATGCTGGGACGTCCGGAAACGTCTTTTACAAAGTACTCTTTTGAGATCTCTTTGAGCGGCAAAAAGCCGTGGCGGTCCGCGCCGTAATCGACAAAGGCAGCTTCAAGTGAGGGCTCTACGCGAGTGATTTTACCGCGATAGATATTGGCTTTTTTCTGTTCTCGAGCGCCGGATTCGATATCTAAATCGTAAAGGCGTTGTCCATCAACTAAGGCGACGCGCAGCTCTTCGGGCTGTGTCGCATTAATAAGCATCCGTTTCATGTTGTCTCGCATAGCGTTGCGTGCCGGCGAACTGCCTATGGGGTGACGTAGGCGAACCGCTGGGTGCTGCGTGCTTGTGCTCGGCGCATTGCAATGCTGACGCGTCAAGCCGGGAAGGCATCATCGCCAACCCGGCCAGTAGGGCGTTGAGTACGTGGCGGAGGCAGGACGTGTTCCGGTGGTTGTCACATCCATCCGGCCCTGCTGACACCGCCGACACCTGGCATTCATCGATTCACCAACGCCGGCCACCGGCACAGCGTTGAACTTGTCGCCCGGAGTCAGCCAGCGCCTTGTGACGAGAAAGGAGGGGCTGCTCAGGGCGTGGCGTTGTTAAGTTACTGCCTGCCGTTGAGGGCTAGGCTTACCTTCATCTACCGGCATTAAAGAACGGGCGGCAGATTTACTGCATTTTTTAAGATCAGATGTTAGTACTGGAAAAACGAGCAATGCGTACACTGACGTCGTCTTTCGTGTTCAGGCCTGCGTGTTAGTCGGGCAGGCGCATTAACCGAGCTCAGCGTTGACGTTTTCTGCTAACCAATTTAACGAATTAGCTATCTATCAGCTAGTCACTAGCGATAGACAAGAAAGCTTTCTGTGCTTGGCTGGTGAACGTTTTGGAATATAACAGTAAAGACAACGACCAGCAATTGACGCAATGCCCTTGGGTCTACGCTAGAATGCCGTTTTAAGCTGATGTTAGCGAACTACAGCAGGAGCAAGCGGCAATGTCCGAAGGGCGTGAAGTACAGTGGGTGGATATTGCCCCAGAGCAGGCTGGGCAGCGAATTGATAATTTTCTCATGACGCGGCTCAAAGGAGCGCCGCGGGCGCTTATCTATCGCATCGTGCGTAAAGGCGAAGTGCGCGTTAATAAAAAGCGCGTAAAGGTGGATTACCGTTTGCAAGCGGGCGATTTAGTTCGTGTTCCACCGCTGCGCTTGGCGCCCCGTGAGGCGGTCAAGGAAGTGAGTGATAATTTACGCGACCTGTTAGTGGGCAGCGTTATCATGGAAGGCCCTGATTGGATGGTGCTCAACAAGCCTTCAGGCTTGGCGGTGCATGGTGGTAGCGGGGTTAAAATCGGTTTGATCGAGGCACTGCGCCAGGTGCGCGATGATTTGAGCTTCCTGGAGTTGGTTCACCGTTTAGATCGCGATACGTCTGGTTGCTTGTTGCTGGCCAAATCCCGCGATTCGTTGGTGACGCTTAATGAGTCACTGAAAAAACACGGCATGGATAAGCGCTATCTGGCCTTGGTGAGCGGGCGCTGGCCAGCGCGTAAAACCTACGAAAGCGCGCGTTTGGATCGCTTTGATGCGGGCAATGGCGAGCGTCGGGTAAGGGTTGATCCCAATGGTAAAGTGTCGCGTACTCATTTCTCGGTGGTCGAGACGTTCGAAAAAGCCACCTTGATTGAAGCCGAACCAGTGACAGGGCGCACCCACCAGATTCGTGTGCACGCTGCCCATGCAGGCCATGCACTGCTGGGCGACGATAAATACGCCACCCGTGAAAGCGGTTTTCTTACCAAGCAATTAGGGCTGGGGCGTTTGTTTCTGCATGCGCGTGCGCTTACCTTTCCCGAGCCCACCAATGGTCGACCGGTGACCGTCAAAGCGCCACTGCCAGAGGCGCTGGAAGAAGCGCTTAAGCGTGCTCGCCAATAAGCCGTTTACTAATCCGCCCTTGATATGGAGCTGCCATGCAGTACGAGCTGATTATATTTGATTGGGATGGCACCTTGATGGACTCGGTGCCGCGGATAGTGTCGTGCATGCAGGCGGCTGCGCTGGAAGCCGAGTGGGGAGAGCTCTCGGCGGCGGAGGTGGAAGATATTATTGGGTTAGGGCTGCCTGAGGCCATTGCCCAGCTTTGCCCAGGTATTTTACCGGCTCAGGCCGAACGCCTTCGTGAGCGTTATTCGCACCATTTTGTGACGGCGGATGCGACGCCAATGCTGTTTTTTGCCGGGGT
Organism: Vreelandella maris; assembly: GCF_013371085.1. GTDB lineage: Bacteria > Pseudomonadota > Gammaproteobacteria > Pseudomonadales > Halomonadaceae > Vreelandella > Vreelandella maris. The sequence goes on from NZ_JABWCV010000007.1 coordinate 90,117, forward strand.
TGAGGCGCAGATCGCCCGTTTGCGCGGTCGTGAACAGCAGCGGCTAGCGGTAGCGACCGGTAAAAGTCGCCGTGGCCTCGACCGTATTTTTGCTGAGACCGATAGCGGTGCCTGGTTCCACGCCAGCCGCACGGCGGATGAAACCCGCTCGAAGCCACATCCTCAAATGCTTTCGGAACTGTTGGCTGAGCTTGAAGTGCCCGTCGAGCGAGCGGTGATGGTCGGCGATACAGAGTACGACTTGGAAATGGCGCGAGCGATTGGTATGGATCGAATAGGCGTGACTTACGGGGTGCATACGCCAGAGCGTTTGGCACTGAGTCGCCCCAAGTGGATTGCCCATAGCATCGATGAGCTTTTTGATCGGTTGTACGGTGAGTAGCCAGCGTTTACATAAGGACATTTTATGAGCGACGACCCAATCCGCCCCGTTGGCACAAACGACGGATGTGACGGCCCGACCAATGATGATCGCAGTGAGGTGAGGGAGGATCGTTGGACACAGGGATCAGAGGTGCCTTCTAGTAAGGGCGCTAAGCCGATGTCGGGTGCGCCAGACGATGATGCCGAAACTCTGCGCGAACGCCAGCGGCTGGCGCAGCTGGAAATGATGGATCACTGGATAGGCGGTGTGTTAACGGAGCAGCGACGCACTCGCCGCTGGAAGCTGTTTTTCCGCCTGATGATGCTCACTATTGTGTTGGTGACGCTGTTTGCCACCCTTTATAGTCTGTTTTGGGATTCGCCTAGTGCTACCGCGCCCACACAGCGACACTTAGGGATTGTTGAGGTCAGCGGGGTAATTGCCAGCGATTCGCCTGCCAATGCCGAGCGTATCATTGAGGGGCTGAATAACGCCTGGGAGGCGGAAGACGCTGCTGCTGTGGTGCTGCACATTAATAGCCCAGGGGGTAGCCCGGTGCAGTCTCAGCGTATCTATGCAGAAATTATGCGCCTACGCGAACAGGGCGATAAGCCGATTATCGCAGTGATCGAAGATATCGGTGCCAGCGGCGCTTATTATGTTGCCGCGGCGGCGGATGAGATTGTTGCGTCGCCTGTCAGCCTGGTGGGTTCTATTGGCGTTATTTACGCGGGCTTTGGTTTTGAAGAGGCAATAGCGCGCATTGGCGTGGAGCGCCGCGTGTTGACTGCTGGTGAAAATAAAGCCTTTCTTGACCCGTTTCAGCCGCTGGATGAAGAGGCGGAGCAGTTTTGGCAGGGAGTGCTCAGCCAAACTCACCGTCAGTTTATTGATGATGTGCGTGCGGGAAGAGGGGAAAGGCTTAGCGACAGCCCCGATATATTTTCAGGCCTGGTCTGGAGTGGTGAGCAGAGCGTTGATCTAGGCTTGGTTGACCAATTAGGCAGCCTTGAGCAAGTGGCGCGTGACCGAGTAGGTGACACCCATTGGGTCGATTATACGCCGAGTCTTGATCCATTTGAGCGCCTTACGCGCCGCTTTACCCAGGTCGTCGCCGAGGTGTTGGGCGTCAGTGCGCCCGCTACCCCGCTGCGCTTCTAAGCGCTTAGGTGTCAGACCCTTGGTTTGTCAGGCTCTATTGATAATCAGGAGGCGCCAAGCGGGTCTAAACCTGCTTGGCGCAGCATGTCGCAAAGCGCAATCAGTGGTAACCCAATCAATGCGTTAGGGTCGCGGCCTTCAAGCTTCTCAAACAGCGCTATGCCTAAGCCTTCCATTCGAAAGCTTCCAGCGCTGTCGAGTGGCTGTTCTTTGGCGACATAGTTTTCAATTTCCTGGGCGCTCAAGTGGCGGAAAACCACCTCGAATGGCTCGACGTGCACCTGATGGCGCTGGTGGCGTGTATCCAGCAGCGCTAAACCGGTCAAAAAAGTGACACGCTGGCCAGAAAAGCGGCTCAGGTTGGCGCGTGCCTTGGTTTTCGTATGCGGCTTGCCAAGAATGTCGCCTTCAAATACCGCGACTTGATCAGAGCCGATAATGCAGTGGTGGGGGAAGCGGTGCGCAACGGCGTTGGCTTTGCTGAGCGCTAGACGATGGACCAGAGCGTGGGGTGTTTCGCCACTATGGGGCGTTTCATCAATATCTGGTGAGTAGCATTGATAGGGGAGCTGTAGCCGATCCAGCAGCTCGCGCCGCCAACGCGAGCTGGAGGCCAGTACCAGCTTGGTCGTTGATGCCTGACTGTTTGATGGCTCGGTCATTGCGGATGAAGTCACAAATAGCTCCTGGCTGGGTAGTGGCGCATGTCTAAGAGATGTGTGCAACGTGGCGCAAATGCAATTTCAAAGCAGTAGAGTGTAGCGAAAGCAGCTAAACCTGCCTATGTTGGCCGTTTATTGAGGCCGCGGTTGGTTATTTATTGAGGAAGGCATGAAGAAATATACCGACAGCTTTGACACCAGCAGGGGGAGTGCCTATCATTGCGCGCCTATGTTGACCTCACAACTCCCCAGTCGGGTTGAGCCTTATAAGCTCGCAGCCCGCCACGAACGAATCGAAGGCTTGGTAGCGCTGGATAAACTGCCACGTCTTGCCGAAGAAGCGGGTGTCCAAACCGGCGACTGTCATGTCGTGCTTGAGTTTGGCGTCGATGCTCAAGGTCGTCGTGAAATTCGTGGCCACTTGCAAGCGACGTTGGCGCTTGCCTGCCGACGCTGCCTGGTGCCGCTGCCTCAAGAGGTGAGCAGTGACTTTTTGCTTGGAATGGTCACTGACGAAGCCTTAGCGGCCGAGTTGCCTGCTAGTCATGAACCGGTGCTGGTGGAAAAGGAACAGCTGGATCTTTTGACGGTGGTTGAGGATGAATTGATTCTTAGCCTGCCTCAAGTGGTCTATCACGATGAAGCCGAATGTCATGTCTCGGCGGAGCAGCTGGTCAGCAAAACAGAAGGCGCGGCGGCAGAAACAACGCCAGCGACGAATCCATTCGCGGTGCTCAATGTCTTAAAAGGCAAAAAATAAGCACCCTTTAACTTAAATACCTTGGAGTAAACACCCATGGCAGTTCAACAGAACCGTAAAACTCGTTCCAAGCGCGGCATGCGTCGTAGCCACGATGCACTGACTGCTCCGACGCTGTCTCAAGACAAAGAAACCGGTACGACTCACCTGCGTCACCACATTTCTCCAGACGGTTTCTACCGTGGTCGTAAAGTGATTGAAGTATAAACCTCAATTGCGTTATTAAGCGGCTAAACGGACTCAGTGCGGTATGCGCCTAGCGATAGATGTGATGGGGGGTGACCAAGGCCCTCATGCGATTATCACAGGTGCTGCAAAGGCAGTGGTGGAACACCCAGACCTTGAGCTGATTCTGTTTGGCCCGCGTCAGCAGATTCTTGCTGAGCTTTCACGCTTGCCGCAGCCTCTGGCTGCGGCAACGTCACGTTTGGTGGCGCGTGAAGCACCTGACTGCATTATGCCATCGACAACCGCTGCCTGGGCGCTGCGCAGGGGTCAGGCGACCAGTATGGTGCACATGCTGCGAAGTGTCGCTCAGGGCGAGGCGGTTGCCGGTGTAAGTGCGGGTAATACGGCAGCGCTTGTGGCATTAGCAAGACGCGAGCTGGGGATGGTCGAGGGTATTTCTCGGCCAGCGATCAGTACCGCGATTCCAGCGCGCCAAGGGCGTCGCTGTTATTTGCTGGACTTAGGCGCCAATGTGGACTCTCCCGCTCATCGGCTGGTGGACTTTGCGTTAATGGGCGCGGCGATGGCGCAGTGTGTCGATGGCACGGCTATGCCACGTGTCGCGCTGCTCAATGTTGGTGCTGAGGCCACTAAAGGATGTGCCAGCGTTCGCGAAGCTGATCGTTTGCTGCGCGAGCATGCCAATAGTGGTGCTTTTGACTATCAAGGTTATGCCGAGGGTGGTGACCTGTTTAAAGGCCAGCTTGACGTAGTGGTATGCGATGGCTTTGTGGGTAACGCAGTGCTCAAGGCAAGCGAAGGTTTGACAAGTATGTTGGTTGAACGCGTGCAGATGGCGTTTGAGTCGCGCTTAAGTGGTCGTTTAGCAAGCCTACTGGCCAAACCTGTTTTGAGGCGTTTAAAGCAGGAGTTAGATCCTGTGCGCTATAACGGGGCCAGTTTGTTGGGGTTGCGCGGTATCGTGGTGAAAAGTCACGGCAGTACCCATGCCGATGGTTTCTACTACGCTATTCAGCGTGCTCTTCAGGAAGTAGAACATAATTTACCTGCGCGGATCGCAGGCCGTTGGCAGGCGCCATTACGTGAAGCAGTGGCACCTGCGAGCCATGGTTAGATAATAAATAGTTTATTTTTTGCGAGTTTATAGGTGGCATCAGGATGTGCCAATAATCTCGCCTATCGCTCATATGAGCAAATGCCTACAAGTGCAAAGGTGAACGACATGTCTCAACCCCTTGCCCTCATTTTCCCCGGGCAAGGCTCTCAGCAGCTTGGAATGCTGCGAGAGCTGGCCGAGCGCTATAGTGTGGTGGGAACGACATTTGAGGAAGCGTCGGATGCTTTGGGCTACGACTTATGGAAAGTCGTCCAAGAGGGTCCTGAAGCATCGCTTAATGCAACCGCGTGCACCCAGCCCGCATTGCTTTCTGCCAGCGTCGCTATTTGGCGAGTTTGGCAGGAGCTAGAAGGGCCTCGACCTACTGTAATGGCGGGCCATAGCTTGGGTGAATACAGCGCGATGGTGTGCGCTGGCGTCATGAGCTTTGCCGAAGGCGTTAACTTAGTGCGTCTGCGCGGTGAGGCCATGCAGGAGGCCGTTCCCGCGGGTGAAGGTGGTATGGCGGCCATCCTTGGCTTGGCAGACGACGCGGTTGAAGCCGCCTGTGAAAAAGCCGCCCAGGGCGACGTGGTGTCTGCAGTCAACTATAACTCCCCTGGGCAGGTCGTAGTGGCAGGCTCTAAAGCAGCCGTTGAGCGGGCTATCGTTGCCTGCCAAGAAGCGGGGGCCAAGCGCGCTATGTCATTGCCCGTTTCCGTTCCTTCGCATTGTGCGTTAATGCGCCCGGCCGCTGAGCGCCTGGCGGAGGCTATGCAGGCGATTGAATTGCGAGCGCCACGCTATACCGTGATTCAGAATGTTGACGCCAAGGCGCATGCTGATACCACTACACTGCGCACACGCCTCATCGAACAGCTTTATCAGCCAGTGCGCTGGAGCGCCTGCGTTGAGGCAATGGCCAGTCAAGGTGTTGAAGTATTTATTGAGTGCGGGCCTGGAAAGGTGTTGACCGGTCTCAATAAGCGTATCGTGAAGGGTAGCAAGGGGTTGGCAGTGAATGATCCTGACAGCCTGAATGCTGCGCTTGAGCTGGCGCGTGAAACGTTGGCTGATAAAGCGTGACCAAGGGTTGTGTTATTCCGCTATCCTTGCTTGATAACACGGTTAGAGGCAGAACGTTATGACCCAAGAAAGTAGAGTTGCCCTGGTAACAGGGGCTAGTCGCGGTATTGGCCAGGCGATTGCTCGTGAGCTAGGTCGTCAAGGCCGTATCGTCATTGGCACAGCGACTAGCGAGTCCGGTGCTGAGAAAATTGATGCTGATTTAAAAGAGAATGGCATTGAAGGTGCAGGTCTGTGTCTTAACGTGACCGACCAGGCCAGCATTGACAGCGTATTGAAAACCATCACTGAGCGCTTTGGTGCGCCGACCATTTTGGTTAACAATGCCGGTATCACGCGAGACAATTTGCTGATGCGTATGAAGGAAGATGAGTGGGACTCCGTGATGGATACCAACTTAAAATCTGTCTATCGTGTTAGTAAGGCGTGTTTGCGGGGTATGACCAAGGCACGTTTTGGGCGTATTGTGTCGATCAGCTCTGTAGTGGCAACCATGGGCAACCTGGGCCAAACTAACTATGCTGCAGCCAAAGCCGGTATGGAGGGGTTTAGCAGAGCCTTGGCGCGTGAGGTATCCTCGCGAGCAATCACGGTGAATGTGGTGGCGCCGGGCTTTATTGCCACCGATATGACCGAGGCGCTGCCTGAAGCCCAGCATGAAATGTTACTTAAGCAAATTCCTTTGGCTCGCTTAGGAGCACCGGAAGAGATCGCCGCAGCGGTTGGCTTTCTGACTAGTGATGCAGCCGGTTACATCACCGGTGAGACGCTTCACGTAAATGGCGGCATGAATATGCGTTGATGGCCTTGGGGATGTCGGTTGCGTCGACCCAAGGGCGTCTATAAACTACCCCGCAGCTTTTGGCTTGCGGTTTCCAAATAGCTGGTTATCAAAAACGGCTAATGTGAACGACTGGAGTACGTTAATGAGTACTATTGAAGAGCGCGTTAAGAAAGTGGTAGCAGAGCGCCTGAACGTTAAAGAAGAAGACATCCAAAACAGCTCTTCTTTTACAGAAGACTTGGGTGCTGATTCGCTCGACACCGTTGAGCTGGTCATGGCTTTGGAAGAGGAATTCGATACTGAAATTCCTGATGAAGAAGCTGAGAAAATCACCACGGTTCAAGAAGCCATCGATTACGTGAACGCCCACCAGTAAGGGCTGCGTCGATGCATCGAACCAGGGTGGGGTGCTAGTCACCCGCCTTAAGAGCCGTCCTTTCGCAGGGCGGCTTTTTTGCTTTGCTGCCACAATGCTTATAACGTTCAATCTCCGTTATACTGTTGACCAAATTTAAGCAGCGAATGACCCAAGTGGGTCGCGTCACCATGGATGCCTGGAGGAAAGCTAATGGCACGGAAAAGGGTAGTGGTAACTGGGTTAGGCCTGGTGACCCCAGTGGGCAATAGCGTAGATGAATCGTGGGCCAACATTGTTGCTGGTAAAAGCGGTATTACGCCTATTGAGCATTTTGACACCAGTGGCTTTAACACGCGTTTTGGTGGGTCGATCAAGAACTTTGATATTAGTCCGTACCTGAATCCTAAAGATGCTCGCAAGATGGATCTCTTTATTCAGTACGGTATGGCGGCGGGCGCTCAAGCGGTTGAGGATTCCGGTATCGAGTGCACTGAAGAGAATGCGGATCGCATCGGTGTGGCTATCGGTTCAGGCATTGGTGGTCTACCCATGATTGAACATAACCACAACGCGCTCAACAAGGGTGGGGCCCGTAAGGTGTCGCCGTTCTTTGTACCGGGCTCCATCATTAATATGATTTCGGGCAATATGGCGATTCAGCACGGCTTTAGAGGGCCGAATATCGCGATTACCACTGCCTGTACCACCGGTACCCATAATATTGGTTACAGCGCGCGCACGATCGCCTATGGCGATGCGGACGTCATGGTCTGTGGTGGTGCCGAGATGGCGACGACCCCGCTAGGTCTGGGCGGCTTTTCAGCTGCACGCGCGCTCTCAACGCGTAATGATGACCCTCAGGCGGCCAGCCGCCCGTGGGATACTGATCGCGATGGCTTTGTGTTATCGGACGGTGCGGGTGTGTTGGTGCTAGAAGAGTATGAGCATGCCAAAGCGCGCGGCGCTCACATCTATGCCGAGCTGGTCGGCTTTGGCATGAGCGATGATGCTTACCACATGACATCGCCACCGGAAGATGGTCGCGGCGCGGCGCTCTCTATGCGCAATGCCATCAAAGATGCCCAGGTTGACGTTTCTGAAGTGCACTATATCAATGCCCATGGCACTTCAACCGCGGCAGGTGACCTGGCAGAAAGTCGAGCCATTGAGAACGTACTGGGTGATGCAGCCAATAATGTGGCCGTGAGCTCTACCAAGTCGATGATCGGCCACCTGTTGGGTGCCGCTGGTGCGGTAGAAGCAGTGTTCAGCATTCTGGCAATTCGTGACCAGATCGCACCGCCGACCATCAACCTGGATAACCCGCAGCCGGGTTGCAATCTGGATTATGTGCCGCACACCGCGCGGAACATGCGGATTGATATGGCGCTTTCCAACTCCTTTGGCTTTGGTGGTACTAACGGTTCGCTGTTATTCAAGAAGGTGTAATTGACGATGTTGCCGCCCGCGTTATCTGACAAACAAACTGTGCCGTTTGATGATCGCGGGCTAGCGTATGGTGATGGTCTCTTTGAAACGGTACTGTTGCGTGCAGGTGCACCGGTGCTGTGGCGCTATCATACAGACCGCCTAGCGAAGGGGTGTCGGCGCCTAAATATACCGTTACCTTGCCAAGCAGCACTAGATGCCACGTGGCAGGGTGATTGCACCGCTGAGCTGGAAGTCCTCAAGCTTATCCTGACGCGTGGCAGTGGCGGGCGGGGTTATGCGCAGCCGGATGAAGTAACACCGCGTTTGCTTAGTCGCCGTACGCCATTTCAGCCCTCGATTCAGCGCTGGCAGCAGGGTGTCACAGTTAGGCTTTGTGATTTGCGCCTTAGCCGCCAGCCGCGGTTGGCCGGTATTAAGCACCTTAATCGTCTGGAGAACGTACTGGCCCGCCAGGAGTGGAGCGATGCCGCGATCGCCGAAGGTCTGCTCGCTGATAGCGAAGGCCGAGTCATTGAAGCCACCAGTATGAATATTTTTTGGCTGCAGGCGGGGCAGGTGTTCACGCCTTTGGTTGACCAATGCGGCGTAGCAGGAACACTGCGCGCTGGTTTAATTGATCAAGGTGTCGTTGCTCAGAGGGCGCTGTTGCTGGATCGCCTTGCAGAGGTCGAGCGGCTATGGGTGGCAAACTCTGTTCAGGGAGTGTGGCCTGTGACGACGCTGCTAGCAGCGGATGGTTCGTTGCTGCAGCGCTGGGCTGTGAGTGACTCTGATCCCTTCCAGCGCTTGGCCCATCAGTTGTTAGGCTTTGCCTAAACGTCAACCTTTGTATCAATATAGCCCCGCAATTATTTTGAGGTGTCATGGTGAAACGGTTATTAACCGCTTTGTTAGTCGTAGTCATAATCGGGGCTGCCGGTGCAGCAGGCGGTTATTTTTATTGGCAGAGCCGCTTAGAGGCACCGCTAGCGCTTGATGAGCCAACGCTTTACCAAGTGCCTTCTGGTGCGGGGTTTAATCAGGTGGTGGCGGAGTTGGAATCCCAGGGCATACTGGAAGATGGTTGGGCGTTTCGCTTATTAGCGCGGGTGGAGCCTGCGCGCGTGCCGCGGCTGCGTACTGGCGAATATCAGCTTTTGCCGGATATGAGCGGGCTGGAAATGATGGCGCTGCTAGGTAGTAATAACGTTGTCACCTATCCGCTGACGATTCCTGAAGGGTGGACCTTTCGTCAAATGCGCGACTTGCTCAATGCCGCGCCAAAACTTGACCATCGCACGGCTGATTTGAGCGACGAAGAGGTGATGACGCTACTTGATCGCGAAGGCACCTTTCCTGAAGGATGGTTCTTTCCCGATACCTATCGCTACCACCTGGGAATGAGCGACGTCGATCTACTACAGCAGTCGCTTGAGCGTATGGAACGAATTCTGGACAGTGTCTGGGAAGAGCGTGCCGACGACCTGACCATTGAGTCACCCTATGAGGCGCTTATTATGGCCTCTTTGATTGAGCGCGAAACGGGGGCGCCGGAGGAGCGTCGTGAAATCGCCGGGGTGTTCAAGCGACGCATGGAGCAGGGAATGCGCTTACAGACCGACCCGACGATTATTTATGGCATGGGCGAGCGCTATGAAGGTCGCATCACCCGTGCTGATCTACGTGAAGCGACGCCCTATAACACTTATGTGATTGATGGCATGCCGCCCACGCCGATCGCTTTGCCGGGGCGTGCGTCATTGGAAGCGGCGGTAAACCCACTACCCGGCGAAACGCTCTATTTTGTTTCCCGGGGTGATGGCACGCATCACTTCTCGCGTACATTACGGGAGCATAATAATGCCGTTAATCGCTATATTCGCAACCGGTAATCGCCATGACCTATCATCAACGTCATCACCACATTGATCACCACAGTAAGGGAGCATGATGAGTAAGCGGGGACGCTTCATTACGCTGGAAGGCGGCGAAGGCGTGGGAAAGTCTACCAATGTGGGCTTTGTCGCCGAGTGGCTGGAAGCCCAGGGGCTGGAAGTGGTGCGCACACGTGAGCCGGGGGGAACTGAGCGAGGCGAAGCTATTCGAGCACTGCTGCTGGACCCCGCCCCCCAAGAGCCGCTGCATGTGGACGCAGAACTGCTGCTTATGTTTGCCGCTAGGGCGCAGCATTTAGCGGAGAAAATTCTGCCTGCCCTGGCAAGAGGGGCTTGGGTCGTGTGTGATCGTTTTACTGACGCTACCTTTGCCTATCAGGGCGGTGGCCGAGGCATTGCCAAGGAGCGTATTGCTGTACTGGAAGATTTTGTTCAGCAGGGATTCGCGCCCGATTTAACGCTTTTGCTCGATATGCCCAAAGAGGCGGCCAAGCAGCGGTTAGAAGCCCGCCTGCGCGATCGTCACGAGCAGCGTGACCGTTTTGAGCAAGAGCAGGCCGATTTTTTCCAGGCTGTGCGCGACGCCTATTTGGCGCGAGCGGAAGAAGACCCCGAACGTTTTGCGGTGATTGATGCTCAGCATCCCCTTGAAGAGGTACAAGCGCAGCTTCGTAAGACCCTTTCGGCGCGAGTAACCGCATGGCGTTAAGCGGCGTTATGCCGTGGCACCTTGCCACTTGGCATCAGCTAACCCGTCTGGCCGATGGAGGGCGGATGCCCCATGCGCTGCTCATTCATGGCGCCCATGGGGTAGGTAAGCAACAGTTGGCGGAAGCGTTAATCGCCCGGACACTTTGCGCCGCCCCCGCAGACCAGGCCTGCGGGCATTGCCATAGCTGCGCGATGTTGGCATCGGGGTACCATCCTGATTTGCTGCGGGTCTCGCCGGAAGATGGCAAGCGCCAGATTCGTATTGACCCTATTCGCGAGGTTAACCGCTTTGTTTCACAAACGGCTCAGCAGGGGGGATACCGGGTCATCGTCATTTCACCGGCTGAGGCAATGAACGTTGCCGCTGCTAATGCGCTGCTCAAAAGCCTTGAAGAGCCCGGCGATAAGACGCTATTTATCCTACTTTCTGATGTGCCTTCACGGATGCTGCCAACGATCCGCTCGCGCTGTCAGCAGTGGTCCCTGCCCAGTGTTGCCTTTGAGGCGTGTCGTGGTTGGCTGATTGAGAAACTCAACAGTGCCGACGAAGCTTACTTCTGGTGGCAGGTAGCGGGTGGCCTGCCGCTACTGGCGGTGGAAATGGCCGCGCCCGAAGAGCGCGCTTTGCGCCACCAAATTCACGACAGTTTTGAGCAGTTGGTGCGTGGCGCAGAGCCTGTCTCTGAGGCCGCGCGGCTGGATCGCCAGGCGATTGATGCCATCTTGTGGTACGGTATCGCCTGGCTGGAAGACTTGATTCGTCTCGGTTTATCCGGTGAAGCAGCAGTGCTGCACAACCCCGATCTTGAGCCGCTTTATCGCCAGGCGGTCAAAAATGGCCGGGTGCAGGATTGGTTTCGCCTGCTGGATTATGCCCGTGAACAGCGGCGTCTGTTGGCGGTGGGAGCTAACCCAAATCCCCAGTTGGTGCTTGAGGCGTGGTTGGTTCGCTGGGCGGCTCTGCTGCGCTCCTAGCGGAATGTGTTCTCCCTATTTACAGCAATCTAGCGAGGTTGTTATGGCAGCCCAAAAAGCGCTCTCTCTTAACATTCCCGATGTGCCGACACTGCTCTCCGCCTATATGCCATTTCTGGACCGTGGGGGGATTTTCGTGCCCACTCAGACTCCCTATGCACTGGGTCAGCAGGTGTTTTTACTGCTGACGCTGCCGGGTGAAAGTGAACGTCTTTCAATCACCGGCCACGTGGTATGGGTCTCGCCCGAGGGTGTCAGCGGCCGCCGCATTCCTGGTATTGGTCTACATTTCAGCCAGCAAGATTACCCTGTGCGTGACCGCATTGAGACGCTGCTTGCCGGACAGTTGGATAAGGCAGCCCCGTCGTTCACGCTCTGATTAAACCGTCGTTGATACCTTTAAAGTAAGCACCATGGTGTTAACGCCCTATCCGTTGTCGAGACCTGCATGTTTGTTGATTCGCACTGTCACCTAGATCGTTTATCTGACCAGACTCACGGGGGCGACCTCGCTGCCACGCTGATGGCTGCGCGCGCGGCCCACGTTAGCCAATTTCTTGCGGTCGCCGTCACCTTGGAAGAGCTACCACAACTCGCAGCCATCTCCCGCGCTCATCACGATGTAGCGATCTCTGCTGGTTTGCATCCTTTGCACCACAGTGAGAACGAGCCCAGCGTTGAGGATATCAAAGAGGCTGCCGAGCAGTATGGCGCCGTAGCCATCGGTGAGACCGGGCTGGATTATCACTACCGCGACAGCGTACCGGTAGACGTACAGCGCGAGCGTTTCAAACGTCATTTGATCGCCGCGCGTGAGTTAGAGCTGCCCGTGATTATTCATACCCGTGAAGCCAAAGAAGAAACCCTGGCGCTGCTGCGTGAATATAGCGACCCGCGTGTGGGCGGTGTATTACACTGTTTTACTGAAGACTTGGCGATGGCCCGTGAAGCGGTAAGGCTGGGCTTTTACATTTCGTTATCGGGGATTATCACCTTTCGTAACGCTGCGCCGCTGCGCGAGTTAGCCCGCCAGCTGCCGCTGGATCGCCTGCTAATTGAAACCGATAGCCCCTATCTTGCCCCTGTTCCTTATCGCGGTAAGCCCAACGAGCCCGCCTGGGTGGTAGAAGTGGCGGAGTGCATTGCTAACGAGCGGGGGATCAGTGTTGACGAGGTCGCTATGCAGACCACCGCTAACTTTTATCAGCTCTTTCGCGCCGCCGCGCCCGATGCCCCGGAACACGTTAAAGAGGCGCTGGCACAGTCTGGGCTTTTATAGGCTGAATGCGCCCAAGCGAGGTGGGCAAGATGAATATAGATCGATTGCTACAGCAACATGGGACACACAGTGAGGGGGCAGGCGCTATCCCACCACTCGAAAAATGGCACCCCGAACTGACAGGCGATATCAACATCATCATTCGCGCGGATGGTAGCTGGTGGCACGAAGGCCAACCGTTTGCTCGGCCCAAAGTTGCGCGTTTGTTGGCAACGCTGCTGCGGCTTGATGACGAGGGTTATTGCTTAGTTACGCCAGCAGAGCGTTGGCGGATAGAGGTTGAAGATCTACCACTGGTCGCGGTAGAGGCTGACTTTCACGACGATGCCTGGTGGTTCACTACCCAGTTTGACGATGTCGTTCGCTTGGATGCTGAGCACCCGCTTTCCGTCACTTTAACGCCTCAAGGCGAGGCAGTCCCGCAACTGCCGGTACGTTTTGGGCTGGCTGCCAGGCTGCACCGTAATGTGTATTACCAGCTTGTTGACGCAGCAAAAGCCCGTGAAAACGACGATGGCACTACTGAGATTGGGTTAATGAGTGCCGGTCAGTGGTTTGCGCTCGGTCAGCTTGACGATGAAGCATCAGGCGAGACGCCGTGAAGTTAACTGCTGAACAGCAGGCCGTTGTGAATCATACCGCCGGTCATGCGCGGGTGGCGGCCGTCGCAGGCGCAGGTAAAACCACAACCATGGCCGCTCGGGTGCTACACCTGTTGGCCAGTGGTGTGCCGCAAAAGCGCATTCTGGTGTTGATGTTCAACCGTTCCGCCAAGGATGATTTTCAGCGCCGTTTAGCGTCAATGGCGCCTGCCGGGCAGGCGCTGCCGGATGTGCGCACGTTTCACTCGCTGGGCCACCGCTTAACCCAAAGCCTATGTCGCTGGGGGGCGCTTGCGCCTCGTCAGCTATTATCCGCCGATTGGCAATTAGAGAGGCTGCTTCGTCAAGCGAGCCTTAATGTGCTGCGCGACTCGGTTGAGCGCCGCGATGCTGCTCTTGAAGGTGATAGGCTTGAAACCTTGGCCCACTTCTGCGGCTTGGTTAAAGCAGAGATGATTACCCCTGAATCGCTCTATGAGCGACTCAATTTTGACCCGGATACCGACTATTTTCCGGCCGCTTTTGCCGAGGCGGAGCGGCTACTAGAGTCGGAAGGGGTGATGACCTACGCTGATTTACTTTATCGCCCTTTGCAGGCGTTAGAGGAAGATAGCGCCCTGCGTGGTCGCGTCGAGGGGTTTCTGGATCATGTCATTATTGACGAGTATCAAGATATTAATGCCGCTCAGCAGCGCCTTTTATCCGTGCTGGTGGGCAGCCGTGCCGAGGTAATGGCGGTCGGCGATGCTAACCAATGCATCTATGAGTGGCGTGGCGCCAAACCCGATACGATGCTGGAAAATTTTACCGCCACCTTTGGCGAGGCCACCGACTACCCGCTATCTACCACGTTCCGTCATGGCCATGCCTTGGCGCTTACCGCTAATCATGCCATTGCCGCCAATCAGCGCCGCCCCAATCAGCTGTGTCTGGCCGCGCCCAATAACCCTGAGACGCGCGTTTCGGTAGGGCAGGGCAGTCGGCTGTTACTGGATGCCCTGATGGATTGGCAGGCCCAAGGACGTGCGTTTAACGAGGCCAGTTTACTGGTGCGTAGTTGGGCGCTATCGGTGCCGTTTCAACTGGCGCTTTTGCAGGCGGGCATTCCATTTCGACTTCAGCGTGAGGATCGTTTTGTCTTTCGTCTGCCGTTGGTACAGGCACTCGCCGGGTACTTGAAGCTGTCGCGTCGTCCCGATCTGCTACGCGATCCACAGCAACTATTACTATTGCTTTCCCAGCCGACTCCCTTTGTTGCTCGTGAGCGACTGCAGCGATTAGCCCATCAGTTGGCGACTACCCAGGAGTGGCCTGAGCGGCATGACCCAATGTTAACGGCATTAAAGCCGATCCAGCGGCGTACGCTTAAAAAACGCTGGATGCTGCTATGTGAATTGCCGCAGCTGAGTGCATGGCCACCCGCCAAGCTGTTAAGGCATGTAGTGGAAACCATTGAGGCGGAAAAAACACTTAAACGGGCAGCGGCGCGGCGGGATAAAGGCGAAGAGGATGTACGCTTACTCGATGTCTTAATTGAGCAGGCGCAAAGTGTGCAAGACCCAGATGCCTTTATCGAGCTGCTGGAACGCCCGGTTGAAAATCAGGCGGGCGGCGTGCTGATTAGCACAGTGCACGGTGCCAAAGGGCTTGAGTGGCCACTGGTCGCAGTAGTCGGTGTTAACGAAGAGGATTTTCCCCACTACAGCCGCGATAATCCGCTTAGCGATGAGCGCTTGGAGGAGGAGCGGCGGTTGTTCTACGTAGCCATCACTCGTGCCCAAGAACAGCTATTAGTGCTCCATGACGGGGGTGCGCATCGTCCTAGTCGCTTTATTGCCGAAAGTGCCTGGCAAGACAGTATGCGTGTGGCCTCTTGTCTAGCTAACCCCAGTGCACCAGAAGCATCACTGCAAGTGACATCGGTGGGGCTGGTTGAGCGTTATCTGGCGCGTTTAGGACGTGAAGACATTGTGCTTGCAGCGGCTCACGTGGAAGAGCACAAGGCAACTTATTCGGCCGATACGCGCTTTTATCCCGGTCAGCGTCTGCACCATGCGGTATTTGGTGAGGGTGAAGTGGCGGCAGTAGAGGGAAATGCGAGCGACCCGGTGATTGATGTGCGCTTCGATCAGGCTGGCCGACGCAGGCTTATTGCCCGCCGAGCGCCCATTCAGCTATTGGAAGGCTCACAAAGCGCTATTCTCTCTTAGCGTGTAAGTTGAATGCGAAAGGGGGGATGCTACGGCTAGTAGGAATGCACGTTCCCTTCTAGCCGTAACGTTCATGCGGCTGTCTTATATATTAAGGTGGTTGGCTTACATATTAGGATAGTTGGGGCCGCCGCCGCCTTCCGGTGCTACCCAAGTGATATTTTGCGCTGGGTCTTTAATATCACAGGTTTTGCAGTGTACGCAGTTCTGGAAGTTAATCTGAAAACGCGGCTGTCCTTCGCTATCTTCAACCACTTCGTACACACCCGCCGGGCAGTAGCGCTGTGCTGGTTCTGCATATTTAGGCAGGTTCTCACGAATCGGTAGCTCTGGATCCTCCAGACGTAAATGGCACGGCTGGTTTTCTTCATGATTGGTATTCGACAGAAACACTGACGACGGTTTATCGAAGGAAAGCTTTCCATCCGGCTTGGGATAGTTAATCTTTTCAAACTCGTCCGCAGGCTTCAGGGCGCCGTGATCAGTAGTGGTGTCATGCACGTTGGGTAACTTGTTGCCCAGCAACTGGTGGGCAAAGTTATACGCGCCGCCACCGATGGTGCCGTATTTATGGATAGCCGGGCCGAAACTGGCGCTCTCTTTAAGCTCTTGATACGCCCAGCTGGCTTCCCATTTCTGAGTAAAACTTGTCAGCTCCTGAGCGCCCTCATCACCGCCTTTAATTGCCTCAAACACGCTCTCGGCAGCCACTAAGCCCGACTTCATGGCGGTGTGTAAGCCTTTAATCTTGGAAAAATTGAGCGTGCCGGCATCACAGCCAAGCAGTAGGCCGCCGGGAAAGGTCATTTTAGGTAAACAGTTGAAGCCACCTTTAGTGATGGCCCGGGCGCCGTAAGCGACACGTTTGCCGCCATCCAGGTATTGGCTAATCGCGGGGTGATGCTTCATGCGCTGAAATTCATCGAACGGCGAAAGCCAAGGGTTTTGGTAGCCCAGATCCATAATGAGGCCGACCACGACTTGTTGATTTTCAGCGTGATATAGAAACCAACCGCCATGGCTGTTCTTATCCAGTGGCCAGCCTGAGCCGTGCACCACGAGTCCTGGTTCATGCTTGTCGGCAGGTACGTCCCAAAGCTCTTTCAGACCGATACCGTAATGCTGGGGGTCACGGCCCGCATCCAGTGAAAAGTCTTTAATCAAGCGCTTACCCAAGTGACCGCGCGAGCCCTCAGCAAAGAGCGTGTATTTGGCGCGTAGTTCCATCCCTGGCATGTAGCCATCTTTGGGCGTACCGTCAGCGGCGACACCCATATCGCCAATCAGAATGCCGCGCACCGCATTGTCTTCAATGATGACGTCCTGGGCGGCAAAGCCTGGAAAAATTTCAACGCCGAGCGCTTCTGCCTGCTCGGCCAGCCAGCGGCAGAGGTTACCGGCACTGATCACGTAACGTTGCTGATCGCCGCCGGTGTTGTGCATACTTTTCGGCACAAGTGCGTTAGGCACTTTTTGCGCTTTTTCAGCGTCCTTAAGCAAAACAACGTCATCGCGAATGGCGGGCGTATTGAGCGGCGCGCCGCGTTCTTTCCAGTCAGGGAAGAGTTCGGTCAGTGCGCGGGGCTCAAAAACCGCTCCTGACAAGATATGAGCGCCAACTTCTGAGCCTTTCTCAACCACACAGACCGTTAACTCTTGCTCCGCCTCGTTAGCTTGCTGCATGAGTCGGCAGGCGGCGGAAAGCCCGGATGGGCCAGCGCCGACAATGACGACATCAAAGTCCATTACATCGCGTTCAACAGTTTCCACCCGGCTTCTCCTTATTCTCTTTAAGCGCCAATATCTGCAAAAGCTAGTGAATGCCTACGTTTTAGGTACTAGCATATAAACAGATGGCCTTAATTTAAAACGGTCGTTTGCTTCTGGTTATGCCCCATGATAGGCATAATACCTGTGTCAGGTCACGCCTACGATGGTGCAAACCGCATTTCTTGGCTGTATGTGTTGCTAGCGATAGATCAATGCTAAGACCAAGGCAGTAGCTAGCAAGTATTGTCACTAACTGGCAGGCTATGGCAAATTGATAGGGTTTTTCAATCAGGTACCTATCAAACGCTTGAATGAATTTGACGGCACTGCCATTTTGGGCAGTGCCCAAGCAAGACGTTTTGCTCATAACGTATGCAGTAATTCTATTATTAGTCGCTATTTAATAAGGGGTACTCGCGAAGCGGGTGCCTTCCCAGGTTAACGGCTTTTATTACAAGCCAAGCGAGGAACCTATGAAAGTACTCGTCGCGGTGAAACGCGTCATCGACTACAACGTCAAAATCCGCGTGAAAGCGGACCACTCCGATGTGGACTTGACCAACGTCAAAATGGCCATGAACCCTTTCTGCGAAATTGCTGTGGAAGAAGCCGTGCGCCTGAAAGAGAAGGGCGTGGCGACCGAAGTCGTCGCCGTCACGGTCGGCCCTAAAGCCGCCCAAGAGCAGCTGCGCACCGCGCTGGCGCTGGGCGCAGACCGCGCTATCCATATTGAAACCGATGAGCGCGCTGAATCGCTGGCGGTGGCCAAACTGCTGGCCAAAGTGGTGGACGAAGAGCAGCCCGGCCTAGTGATTCTTGGCAAGCAGGCCATCGACACCGACAACAACCAGACCGGTCAGATGCTCGCCGCGCTGACCAATCTGCCACAAGGCACGTTCGCCTCGGAAGTGGCGGTGGACGGGGAGAAGGTTAACGTTACCCGTGAAATCGACGGCGGCCTGCAAACCGTGGCGCTTACGCTGCCCGCGATCGTCACCACCGACCTGCGCCTGAACGAGCCGCGCTACGCCAAGCTGCCGGACATCATGAAGGCCAAGAAAAAGCCGCTGGATGTCAAAACTCCTGCTGACTATGGCGTGGAAGTGGCCTCTAAGGTGAGCCTGCTCAAGGTGGAATCTCCCGCCGAACGCAAAGGTGGTGTCAAAGTGGCCTCGGTCGATGAGCTGATCGACAAACTGAAAAACGAAGCCAAAGTTCTTTAAGGTCGGTTCTTGACTCTCCGTACTTTGAGATAAACGCTTTGAAAGGAGCTGATGCTATGAGCATTTTGGTACTTGCCGACCTGCATGAAGGCCAACTGGCCGGCGCCACCGCCCACGTCGTGGCGGCCGCCCAGGCCATTGGTGGCGATATTGATATTTTGATCGCTGGTGAAGGCGTCCAAGCGGCAGCAGACGCCGCTGCAAAACTCGACGGCGTCAACAAAGTCCGCGTCGCCGATAACGCCGTGTACGCCCACCAGCTTGCCGAGCCCATGGGCGCGCTGCTGGTAGAACTGTCCGATGGCTACAGCCACGTACTGGCCAGCGCTTCTACCACCGGCAAGAACGTCCTGCCGCGCCTGGCCGCGCTAAAAGACGTCAGCCAGCTATCGGATGTGCTGGGTGTCGAGAGTGCCGATACCTTCCTGCGTCCGATTTACGCCGGTAACGCCATTGCAACGGTGAAAAGCGATGATGCGCTGAAAGTGATCACCATTCGTACCACCGGCTTTGATGCCGTCGGTGAAAGCGGCAGCGCCACGATTGAAGCGGTGGATTTTGTCGCCGAAAACAGCCAATCCAGCTTCGTCAAAGAAGAGCTGGCCCAGAGCGACCGTCCAGAACTAGGCGGCGCCAAGGTGGTGATCTCCGGTGGCCGCGGCATGGGCAACGGCGAGAACTTCAAGCTGCTGGACGGCATTGCCGACAAGCTGGGCGCTGCTATCGGCGCCTCCCGTGCCGCGGTAGACGCCGGTTTCGTACCCAACGACATGCAGGTGGGTCAGACCGGCAAGATTGTCGCGCCGGATCTGTACATTGCCGTGGGTATCAGCGGCGCTATTCAGCACTTAGCGGGCATGAAGGACTCCAAAGTCATCGTCGCTATCAACAAGGACGACGAAGCGCCGATCTTCCAGGTGGCCGACTACGGCTTGGTGGGGGATCTGTTCGAGATCCTGCCAGAGCTGGAGAGCAAGCTGTAAGCATTTGAATGATCTATAAACATTGAGCCGACTTCGCCAGAAGTCGGCTTTTTTGTGATGGGTACATTAGGTAAACTGCCAATAGTTGACTAAAGTACTGGGGCAAAGGGTAAGAAAAACCACCCCGGTGGTTGAAAAAGCTGCGGACTGACCGCACATAGGTAAATGAACGCAACGAAAGCCACTCAAGGAGATGATGATATGGCACATACACTACCCGAACTGCCGTACGCATATGACGCTCTTGAACCGCACATTGATGCAATGACGATGGAAATTCACCATTCTCGTCACCATCAAACCTACATCAACAACCTGAACGCCGCGCTGGAAGGCACAGGTCTTGAAGATGTACCTGTTGAAGAACTCATCGCTAATCTGGATCGTGTTCCGGAAGCCAAGCGTCAAGCCGTTATCAATAACGGCGGTGGTCACGCCAATCACTCTATGTTCTGGCAGATGATGTCGCCCAACGGCGGTGGTAATGCTCAAGGTGATGTTGCAAAAGCAATTGATGCCGAGCTCGGCGGCCTTGAAGCTTTTAAAGAAGAATTCAAAAAAGCGGCCGTTGGTCGTTTTGGTAGCGGTTGGGCATGGCTCTCCGTTACACCTGAGAAAAAGCTGGTCGTCGAAAATACCCTGAACCAAGACAGCCCGCTGATGCACGGTAATACGCCGCTACTCGGTTTGGATGTTTGGGAACATGCGTACTACCTGAAGTATCAAAACAAGCGTCCTGACTATATTGCTGCGTTCTTCAACGTGGTCAATTGGGAAGACGTTGAGCGTCGTTACCAAGCAGCGATTGGCTAATACGGCTATGACCCGCTAATGGCGCCAGTTCTGGCGCTGTGAAAAAACCGCCCGCTTTTTTAGTGGGCGGTTTTTTTATTGTCTGGGATAGGCTTGGGCATTAGCTGTCAATATCCTGTGGGTAAAAAATACCACATATGCTTGAATTGATTTTCCAATGGTCTATATATAGTATGCGTTGTGTCTTTTAGTCAGGGCGGGCACTAGATGTGCTCTACCCGAAAAATGCCGCTATGAAAAGGGGATTACCCATGGAAATTCAGATTTATAGCAAGCCAGCTTGTGTTCAATGCACCGCTACTTACCGCGCGCTAGACAAGCAAGGGCTCGATTATACTGTCATCGATATCACCGCAGAGTCCGGTGCCCAAGAAGAAGTTGAGGCGCTGGGTTATCGCCAGCTTCCCGTCGTAGTAGTTGGTGAAGATCACTGGTCGGGTTTCCGTCCGGATCGCATTCAAGCCCTGGCGTAAGCCGACAACATGCTGGCAAGTTGCTCACACACACCTATGGCCGGCAATTTGGTGTACTTCTCTACTAAATCAGGTAACACCCATCGTTTTGTAGAAAAGCTTGGTTTTGTCGCCACGCGGCTACCGCTAAATCGAGATGAACCTGCGCTACGAGTTTCCCAGCCTTATATTTTAGTTACCCCTACGTATGGTGGGGGAAGTTCACAGGGGGCCGTACCCAAGCAGGTCATTCATTTTCTCAACGACACGCATAACCGGAACCTCCTGCGGGGAGTCATTGCTGCGGGAAACACCAATTTTGGCGAAGCATATGGTCTTGCTGGCCGCATCATTGCGAAAAAATGCCACGTACCGCTGCTGTATCGATTTGAATTATTTGGCACTGACGATGACGTGGTCAACGTGCGCAAAGGAGTAGAAGAGTTTTGGAAACGACTAACGTAACTACCCAGAATGTGTCAGAAACAAAACGGCCTGCGGCGGCTCCTGAGGCGCGCACGCTGGATTATCACGCCCTGAATGCCATGCTCAATCTATACGGGGCCAACGGCGAATTACAGCTGGATAAAGATCGCGAAGCGGCTCGCCAGTACTTTTTGCAACACGTTAACCAGAACACAGTGTTTTTCCACTCGTTAGAGGAAAAGCTCGATTACTTAGTAGAAGAGCAGTACTACGAAGCAGAAATGCTGGGCCAGTACAGCTTTGCCTTTATCAAAGCGCTGTTCGAGCAGGCCTATGCGTATAAATTTCGCTTCCCAAGTTTTTTGGGCGCTTTCAAGTACTACACCAGCTATACGCTGAAGACATTTGACGGTAAGCGCTATTTAGAACGCTATGAAGACCGTGTCTGCATGGTCGCGCTGACCTTGGCGCGGGGCGATGAAACGCTGGCCAAATCACTGGTCGATGAAATCATCTCCGGCCGTTTTCAGCCCGCGACACCCACCTTCTTGAACTGTGGCAAACAGCAGCGCGGCGAACTGGTGTCGTGCTTCCTGCTACGCATCGAAGACAATATGGAGTCGATCGGTCGCTCCATTAACTCGGCGCTGCAGCTTTCCAAGCGGGGCGGTGGCGTTGCCTTCCTGCTC
The DNA here is from genome assembly GCF_013371085.1 of Vreelandella maris. Taxonomy (GTDB): domain Bacteria; phylum Pseudomonadota; class Gammaproteobacteria; order Pseudomonadales; family Halomonadaceae; genus Vreelandella; species Vreelandella maris. The sequence continues at coordinate 112,036 of NZ_JABWCV010000007.1, forward strand.
TCCAATATTCGTGAGTCTGGTGCGCCCATCAAGCGCATTGAGAACCAGTCATCGGGTATTATCCCGATCATGAAGCTGCTGGAAGACGCGTTCTCCTACGCGAACCAACTGGGCGCACGCCAGGGGGCGGGGGCGGTTTATTTAAATGCTCACCACCCGGATATTCTGCGCTTTTTGGATACCAAGCGGGAAAACGCCGACGAGAAAATTCGTATCAAAACGCTCTCATTGGGCGTGACGATTCCGGATATTACCTTTGAACTCGCCAAGCGTAACGACGACATGTATCTGTTCTCGCCTTACGATGTCGAGCGGGTTTACGGTGTTCCGTTTGGTGATATCAGCGTTACCGAGAAATACCAGGAAATGGTCGCAGATGCGCGGATTCGCAAGCACAAGATCAATGCACGCGCCTTCTTCCAAACGTTGGCAGAGCTGCAGTTTGAGTCGGGTTACCCGTATATCATGTTTGAAGATACGGTAAACCGCGCTAACCCGATTGCTGGCCGTATCAATATGAGCAACCTGTGCTCGGAAATCCTCCAGGTCAACACACCGACTGAGTATGACGATGACCTCGGTTATCGCCATATCGGCCAGGATATCTCCTGTAACCTGGGCTCGATGAACATTGCTAAGGTGATGGATGCAGGAGATATCGGTACCAGCGTTGAAATTGCCATCCGCGGTCTTACCGCCGTATCAGAGATGAGCAACCTGCGCAGCGTGCCCTCCATTGCCGAAGGTAATGCTCAGTCGCGGGCGATTGGCTTGGGCCAGATGAACCTACACGGCTACTTGGCGCGGGAGCATATCTACTACGGTTCTGACGAGGGCTTGGATTTTACCAATCTCTACTTCTACTGCGTGGCCTTTCATGCGATCCGTGCGTCGAACCGCTTAGCGATTGAGCACAACGAGTCGTTTGCGGGCTTTGCCGATTCTACCTACGCCTCGGGAACCTTCTTCGATAAGTACACTGACCAGGCGTGGCTGCCCCGTACCGACAAAGTACGTGAGCTGTTCGAGCGTAGCGGTATTGCGTTGCCGACCCAAGATGATTGGCAGGAACTGAAAGCGTCGGTCATGGCCCACGGTTTGTATAACCGTAACCTGCAGGCAGTACCGCCGACGGGGTCGATCTCCTATATCAATAACTCCACCTCCAGTATTCACCCGGTGGCGGCGAGAATCGAGATTCGTAAAGAGGGCAAGCTAGGCCGTGTTTATTACCCGGCGCCGTTCCTGGATGAAGCCAATTTTGACTATTTCCAGGACGCTTATGAAATCGGCCCGGAAAAAATTATCGATACCTACGCGGAAGCCTCGCAGCACGTCGACCAAGGGCTATCGCTAACGCTGTTCTTCCCGGATACCGCTAGCACGCGCGATATCAATAAAGCGCAGATTTACGCCTGGAAAAAAGGCATCAAAACGCTTTACTACATTCGCCTGCGTCAAAGTGCTTTGGAAGGCACCGAGGTAGAAGGCTGCGTTTCTTGCACGCTGTAATCAGCAAGCGCTTTGTAACTGTTATTGAATGCCCGGTGTTGATCGCCGGGCATTGAACGCTACGTTTTGAGAGCAATGCCATGAACACCATGCAACGTTTATCGCGAGTTGATGCGATTAACTGGAATCGACTCCAGGATGATAAAGACCTGGAAGTGTGGAACCGTCTGACCAGTAATTTTTGGCTACCCGAAAAGGTGCCCTTGTCTAATGATATTCAGTCCTGGAACACTCTGACTGAAAAAGAAAAGCAGCTGACGATCCGCGTATTCACCGGCCTCACACTGCTGGACACCATCCAAAGCAGCGTGGGTGCACCGGTATTAATGGAGGATGCCCGCACTCCCCACGAAGAGGCGGTTTACACCAACATCGCCTTCATGGAATCAGTGCACGCACGCTCCTACAGCTCAATTTTCTCGACGCTCTGTACCACCCGTGATGTGGACGATGCCTTTCGCTGGAGTGAAGAGAACCCTACGCTGCAGGCGAAATCTCAGCTGATATTAGAGCGTTACCGCTCGGATGATCCACTAATGCGCAAAGTCGCCAGCGTGTTTCTTGAGTCATTTCTGTTCTACTCCGGCTTCTACCTGCCAATGTACTGGTCAAGCCATGCCAAGTTGACTAACACCGCCGACCTGATTCGCTTGATCATTCGTGACGAAGCAGTGCACGGCTACTATATTGGCTACAAGTTCCAACAGGCACTCGCGGAAGCGACGCCAGCGCGGCAGCAAGAAGTCAAAGATTACGCCTACGAGCTGCTACTGGAACTTTACGACAACGAAGTGCGCTACACCGAATCGCTGTATGACGAAGTTGGCCTAAGTGAAGACGTGAAGAAATTCCTTCACTACAACGCCAATAAAGCGCTGATGAACCTTGGCTATGAGCCACTTTTCCCCAGCAGCGTTACCGATGTGGATCCGACTATCATGGCGGCGCTTTCACCCAATGCCGACGAGAATCACGACTTCTTCTCCGGCTCCGGCTCTTCTTACGTGATCGGTAAAGCCGTCGCCACCGAAGACGACGACTGGGCGTTTTAATAGGGTTAGGTATTAATGGTTTAGGGTGGAGAACGAAGGAGAGGGGTATGACAGGGAATGTTGGTAGTGTACTGAAAATTGCCGCTGCCGTGGTGAGTGACCCAGATGGGCGCTTGCTATTGGTGCGTAAGCACAATACGTCTTTCTATATGCAGCCAGGCGGCAAAATCGATGCAGGTGAGAGCGCGCTAGAGGCGTTGTGCCGCGAGCTGCAAGAGGAGCTTGGCTTGCATGTTAGCGAGGATCAGCTGATGCCGCTCGGAATGTATTCCGTGCCAGCGGCTAATGAGCCGGGCGTGATGCTTGAAGCGCATCTGTTTGGGCTTGTTATTGACGAGCCTGTCGAGGCGGCCGCTGAAATTGCCGAAGCAAAATGGGTGACCCGTGAAGAGGCTTGGCAGCTTCCGCTAGCGCCGCTGACGAAAGAGTATGTAGCAGTAAAGCACACATAGTGATGTTTGTGATGAAAGGGCGCTGATAGGCGCCTTTTTTATGCGCGCTCGGTGAGCGATAACGCCTGATTGTTAATGATAAATATTGTCATTTATTATATTAGTGGTAGGCTAGACGCGTAAAAGTTAAACGCAAATCGTTCTAATACCTAATTAGTTTTTAGCCGGGCGGTGACAGCCGCTGGCAACTCAGTGACGGAGAGTCGACGTGCTGAACAGGCCTTTTTTTGCCTTACGTGGATGGTGGCTAGCAGGGGTGCTGGCCAGTGGCACGCTGCTGGCAAGTGAACAAGCAGTGGCTCAAGCGGCCGAAAGTGTAGAAGCCCAGCAAACCCAAGCAGCACTTCAGGCGCAAATTGATGCTGCCGATGAACAAACGCGTGAGCAACTGCAAGAGCTACGCCGCTTAGAGCGCGAAACACGCCAGTTAGACGCTGAAAATGCCTCACTGACTGGGCGCTTGGCGGAAGAAGCCGAACGCCAGCAGCGTCTGGCGACTGCCCTGAATACGCTTGAAGAGACGCGCGCAGCGCTGCCTGTGATTGAACAAAATATGTCTGTTCAGCTCAGTCAATGGATTGAACGTGACCTGCCGTTTCTGCGCGAGGAGCGGCTGGCACGGGTTGAGCGTCAGCCTGAGGAACAGGGCGAAAACACCATTGAACGCATTAATGGGCTACTCGAAGCCTGGCGCGTCGAGCTCGATTATGGCCGTGAGATGGATAGCTGGCGGGGTCGTTTAAGCCAGGATGGCCGCGAACGTGAAGTGGATTTTTTACGTGTGGGTCGTATCGGTTTTTATTATCTAACCCCTGATGGGCGTGAAGGTGGGGTATGGAATGCTGAAAGCGGTGGATGGCAGCCACTTGATGACGAATACCTGCGTGAAGTGCGCAATGGGCTGCGTATGGCGAAAGATCAGCGCGCTCCGGATTTATTAACCTTGCCGCTCTCAATCAGTGCGAATGACCAGCAGGGAGAGCAACCATGAGTCGACCAGCTCTCCGTCAACTTTTTTATGCCTGCTTGATGTTAGGGCTGGTAGCGATCAGTGGCGCATCAATGGCACAAACTGAAAGCGCAACGTCGCTGCGTGAAGCACGAGAAGCGGCTGAAGCGCGTGACCAGCAGCGTCTAATGGGCTTTTTAGACGACCAGCAAGCATTAGAGTCTGCGCTGGAGCAAGCCCGCACTGAGCACGAAGAGGCTCAGCAGCAGCACGAAGCGTTAGAGACCCAGCAGGCAGAGCAAGCCGATCAAGCCAGCGAGTTAAGCGAGCGTCAGGCGGAGCAGGGCGAGGCACTGACAGGGCTGCTGTCTAACCTTGCCCGGCATAGCTCAGAAATTCGCAATGCACTGGGTGAAGAGAGTTTGCTTTCCCTAGAAGAAGGGGCGCTGCCGCCACGTTTGGATGAAGTCGAAGTGCTCGAACGCCATCAATTGGAAGAGGTGGTGGATCGCTTGGCGGCATTAACGGCGCGTACGGGCCGCGCTGAGCGCCTTTCACTGCCTGTCGCCGATGCTAACGGCGAAGTAGCCACCCGTGAGTTGGTGCGGCTTGGAGATTTTGCAGCCTTTACCGAAAACAAGCTTTTAGAGCGCGGAGAAAATGACGGCAACCTAGTGGCATTGCCGCGTACACCTGATGCCATTGGCGGGTTACTAGCGGATTACTACCAGGGTGAAAGCCATGTCTTCGCTGTTGATCCTACTCAGGGCAGCGTGCTGGAAGCCCTGGCCCAGCAGCCCAGTCTGTGGGAGCGTTTTCAGCAAGGCGGTTATGTCGGCTATGTGGTCGTTGCATTAGGTATTTTAGGCCTGATCATTGGGTTAGGGCAGTACCTCTATTTAGTGCTCGTTAGCTTGCGTGTTAATCGACAGCGTCAGTCGCTCAGCCAGTTAAAACCTAACAACCCACTGGGACGTGTATTGCTGCGTTTTGAAGGCATGGACAAACACCAGACCCCTGAAGCGTTGGAAGCACGATTGGACGAGGCGGTACTGGCTGAGCTGCCAAAACTGGAGCGTAGCCAGCCGATGGTCAAATTGCTGGCCGCGATTGCGCCGTTGCTTGGTTTGTTGGGTACGGTCACCGGCATGATCGTAACTTTCCAGGCGATTACCGTGTTTGGCACCGGCGACCCGCAACTGATGGCGGGCGGTATTAGCCAAGCACTGGTAACCACTGTACTCGGTTTGATTACCGCCGTGCCGCTGCTGTTCGTGCAGACAGCCCTGTCGGGTCGTAGCCGCTATTTGACCCATGTGATTGAAGGGCAGGCGAGCGCGACATTAGCTGATCATCTCGAATCTCACACGCCCGCGGTGAACTGATATGTCCACTCTTCCTCTCTGGCTCGAACCCGTTGAGCGCTTAGTGGAAGCGGGTGGCGCGGTATTGGTCGTGCTGGCAGTGGTGGCTGTGCTGGTATTTGCCATGGCCATGGAGCGCTGGTGGTACTACCGAATTACCTGGCGTACCGCGCGGCGTCAGTTATTGCGCCGTTGGGCGGCGCGCAGCGACCACACCAGTTGGAGCGCCCGTACGCTACGTCATGTGTGGGCGGAGGCGCTGGTCGCTAGACTGCGTAAGCCCTTGCCATGGCTGAAACTGCTGGTCGCGCTGTGCCCTTTATTGGGCTTACTAGGCACGGTGACTGGCATGATTAGCGTGTTCGATAGCCTCTCGCTAAGTGAAACCCATCAAGCGCGCGCCATGGCGGACGGTGTCGCCCGAGCGACGCTGCCGACCCTAACCGGTATGGCCATTGCCGTGGTGGGGCTTTTATTTATTAGTCGTTTAGAGCACGTCATTCGTCGTGAAGACCAGCGGCTGCAAGATCGCTTGGCGCGGGCACTGGAGGAAAGTGATGCGTAGACGCCGTTCTATAGAAGCTACTGCAGAGAGTAATGAGGTGAATCTTACCCCCATGCTCGACGTGGTATTTATCATGCTGATTTTCTTTATCGTCACTACTAGCTTTGTTAAAGAGAGTGGCGTGGAGATTGATCGCCCTGAATCCAGCGCCGCGACGCCGCGCCCAGACGCCCAGGTGCTCGTGGCAATTTCCCCAGAAGGCGCCGTATGGGTGGATGGTAGTCCGGTGGATACTCACCGGGTTGGCCAGCAGGTCGCCGATATGCTCAGTGACGATGGCTCGGTGGTTATTCAGGCGGACCGTGAATCCACCACGGGCCTGCTGATCGAGGTAATGGATCGCCTGCGTGAAGCGGGCGTTGAGCAAGTGGCGGTGGCGGCGAGTCGGAGCGGGTCATGATGCGCCACCTGCTGTCGTTATTGGGAGGCGTGGTGCTAGCGGTGGGCTTGTTCTGGCTGCTGGCGCAGCTGGTTGCGCCCCCCGAGCGGGAGCCCGAAGAGCTGACCATGAGCATGGCGATGACGATGGTTGAAGCGCCTGAGGTTGCTCCCCAGCAAGAGGCACCGCCACCGCCGCCAGTCGAAGCAGCGCCGCAACAAGCGCCGCCGCCCATGCCAGCTCCCGAACCACCGCCAGTGGCTGAAAGCACTATTAGCTTGCCGGAAGTAGAGCTGCCGGATGAGCCCGTGGAGCCCGTTGAGATGGATAGCGAGCTCCCAGAGCTAACGGAAGTGGAGCCGGAGCCTCAACCTGAGCCCGCTCCAGAACCCACGGCGGAGCCTCCGCCGCAAGAAGCGCCTACAGAGCCAGCGCCCACTCAAAGCGCTCCTTCAAGCGTGGCGGAAAGTGCACCTGCGCAGCAAGAAGCGGCACCGGCAGCTGAACCAGCCCCCTCTAACGAGCCGATTAGCGTAGGTCAGGCGACCCCCACCAGCCGGGTAAATCCAAGCTACCCTGCGCGCGCTCAGCGCCGTGGCATGGAAGGGTTTGTAGAGGTCGCCTTTATGATCCGGCGTGATGGCAGTGTGGATGCTTCTTCAATACGGATTACCAATGCGCAGCCGCGCCGTGTATTTGACGATGCTGCTAGGGACGCTATTGCGCAGTGGCAATTTGAATCAAGCGATCAGTTGCGCAATGCCACCCAGCGGATCGAGTTTCAGTTGAGGTAGCAATATGAAGCGTCTTTTAATTTTATTGCTAAGCGTCTGGTCGTTTTCAGCGCAGGCGAGTCCCGCATTGCCTGGGGATATTATTGCCGACCTCAACGCGCTGCAGAGCCAATTGCAAGAGGGGGAGCTAAGCAGCGTTGTCGAGCGTGCCACCGCCCAGGCGGAGCGGCTAGCCTCGGGTAATCAATCGGATCAATGGGCTAGTGCGCTCTATCAACAGCTGGCTGCAGGCGCCTTGGCGCGACAGGATCAGCCTGCTGCGGCAGCGGATCGGCTGGCAATTGCGCGTGGGTTAAGTGGTGTGGATGACGATCAGGCTGCCCGCTGGCTGCGTGAAGAAGCTTCACTGCGTCGTGCTGCCGGGCAGCGCGATCAGGCTATTGAGCTTCTCACTGAATGGTTAGCCAATCAGCAAGATAGTAATGCCGTTTGGCAGCTAACCCGCCTGCTGGCGCAGCAGGAGCGCTGGGAGGAAGCCGCCAACTGGCTTGAACAGGCGCTGAGTGAGACAGCCGAGTTAACTGAAGCGCAGCAGGCTTTAACGTTGGCGATTTATCGCAATGCTGGGCAAAGTGAACAGGCTCTGGGTTGGCTGTTGGATGGATTGGATTCGCAAAGCGATCTCTCTGATTGGCGCCAAGCGGCAGGTCTTGCACAACAGGCGGGGCAGCCTGGTGTGGCCGCTGGCCTGTGGGAGATGGCGTGGCAGTTAGGTAAATTAACCGAGCCGCAAGATCGCTGGCTGTTGATCCAACTCCATTTAGCAGGTGGCACGCCCGCACGAGCAGCTGAGCACCTTGAGCAGGCGCTAAATGAGGGCGATATTGTCCGCGATGAGTCAAATCTGCGTTTATTGGCGAGCGCTTGGCAGCAGGCTAAAGATGTTGAGAGAGCCCTGGATGCTTGGCAAGCCTTGGCGCAGCACACCCAAACAGCCACCGACTGGCGATCTTACGGGCAGCTAGCTTACGCCTGGGGTGAAAATGAGCAAGCGCAGCAAGCATTTGTCCGTGCTGCAGAGCTAGGCGATGAAGAAGCCGCCCAATGGCTGGCCAGCTTCAACTAGGTGTTTGTGTTAAGGGCTACGGCTTAAGCGTAAGAGCGAAGTCGCTCCAGGTGGGGGCATGATCAGAGGGGCGTTCCATGCTACGCAGATCGTAGTCGATACCCGCGCCGGTTGTCTGATCGGCTAACGCCTTGGTGACGAGAATATAATCGATGCGCAGGCCGCGCTTGGGCTCTTGGTTAAACCCTTTTGAGCGGTAATCAAACCAGCTAAAGCGGTCATCGCTTTGCGGATAGCTGAGGCGATAGCTGTCGGTAAGCCCCCACGCTTTAATGCCTTCGAGCCATTCGCGCTCAATGGGTTGAAAGCTGGTTTTGCCTTCGCGCAGCCAGCGCTTGCGGTTGGCCTCGCCGATGCCGATGTCCTGGTCTTCTGGCGATATATTAAAATCGCCCATGATGGCCAACCGCTCGTCAGGGCAGTACTGCTCGTTGAGAAGTCGCGCTAGCTGGCCATAAAAGCGCTCTTTGTTGGGAAACTTAGTGGGATGGGTGACGTTTTCGCCCTGAGGGAAATAGCCGTTCCATACCGTTACGGCTTCCCCATCTTCCGCGAGTAGGCGAACGCCGATCATACGGCACTGAGCGTCTTCTTCATCATCGGGGAAGCCATAAAACACTTCTTGAGGTGCCTGACGGCACAGTAAGGCAACCCCGTAGTGACCTTTTTGGCCGTGATAAAAGACGTGGTAACCCATGCTTTCCACGTCAGCGATCGGGAACTCGCTATTCTGCACTTTGGTTTCCTGGAGCCCAATCACGTCCGGCTGCTGAGTATCGATCAACGCCTGTAACTGGTGAAGCCGTGCTCGGATGCCATTAATGTTGAACGAAACCAAACGCATTATGAATCACTCCCCTTGGGATTGTTGGATTCACTGCCTTTGTCAGGGTGGATGGCAATATCCTGCCCACTCTGCTGGCGAGCGAGTTTTCTCACTGCCTGGAGTTTGCGCTGCTGCTGCTTTTTTGCCACAAAGCGGCGTGACGGAGCCACTTGGTCAGGGTTGTCGTGGCGCCATTTTTTATAATCTTTACGCCGGCCGGTACGAATAGTTACTTTGTCGGCCAGTGAACGAGTTTTTTTCTTACGCGTCATGTCGCGCTCCTTACGTCGATTTGACGGCTATTCTAACAGGCCTTGGGACTCCTTCGACAGCAGGACGCGCTCTTATCGCCAAGCCCTGGTACAATGCGCACGTCAAGAAGCCAACTTCCACAGCAATGGACAGATAGACAGCCTATGAGCGAGTCGGAACAGACCACAGCCCCGGCCCAGAATCGCAAGCCAAAACGCCGCCGTCGTAAACCGCGTCGTCGCCAGTCGAACTGGGATCTTCGTCAGTTTCAGGTGCCCGCCGTGGCCGGCAAGTGGCGCTTTCATGACTTTGATCTGCCGCTGCCCTTAATGCGCGCTATTCATGCCCAAGGGTTTGAGTACTGCACGCCTATTCAAGCCGAGGCCCTGCGCCAAACGCTCTTGGGTGGCGACATTGTCGGTAAAGCGCAAACGGGAACCGGTAAAACCGCGGCCTTTTTGATCTCTGTGATGGCCTACTTCCTGGAAGAGCCAACACCCAATGGTCAAAAGCCAGGTGCACCGCGTGCCTTGATTATTGCGCCCACCCGCGAGCTGGCACTGCAGATTGAAAAGGACGCAAAAGCGTTAGCACGCTTCACCCAGCTCAATGTGGCCAGTATGGTCGGCGGTATGGACTACCAGAAGCAGCGTGAAAGCCTGGGCAGCAAGATCGATATTCTGGTGGCAACACCTGGGCGCCTGTTGGATTTCCATCAGAAGCGCGATATCGACCTCAATGAAGTCGAAGTATTGGTGTTAGATGAAGCCGACCGCATGTTGTCGATGGGCTTTATCCCGGATGTGAAGCGGATTATTCGCTACACGCCGAAGAAAGAGGAGCGTCAAACCTTCCTCTTCTCGGCCACCTTTACCGACGACATCTTGAATCTCGCCAATCAGTGGACGCTTGACCCTGCCCACGTCGAGATCGAAGTGACCGTTGAGAACCAGGCGGATATCGATCAGCGTGTGTATTTGGTGTCTGATGACGACAAGCAGCGCTTGCTGGTTAATCTACTTCAGCAAGAGAGCTTTGAACGCGTCATGGTCTTTGGTAACCGTCGTGACTTGGTGCGCAAGCTTGACGACCTGCTCAAAAAAGCTGGCGTAAGTGTGGCGATGCTGTCAGGTGATGTGCCTCAGGGACAGCGTATCAAGACGTTGGAAAGCTTCCGCGAAGGCGAAATCCAGGTGCTGGTCGCGACTGACGTTGCTGGACGTGGGATTCACATTGAAGACGTCAGCCACGTTATCAATTACACCCTGCCGGAAGACCCGGAAGACTACGTACACCGTATCGGTCGTACCGGTCGAGCTGGCGCTAAGGGTGTCTCGATTAGCTTCGTTGGCGAAGAGGATGCGTTCTCACTGCCGGAAATCGAGCGCTATATCAACGACAAGCTGCCATGCGTGCATCCGCCGGAAGGTATGCTCTAAGCCGCATGCTGGATGATGCCCTCAAAAGCGAGATTCAAGACGCTTACCGTCGCGTGGTGGATACCCTTGAGCTAACACCACGCTACGGCCAGCGCATGATGATCGCCGAAATCGCCAGGACCCTCGGTAATATCGAGAGCGACAGCGAAGGTAAGCGCACAAGCGATACCCATGTGTGTGTGCTTGAAGCGGGCACCGGCACTGGAAAAACGCTGGCCTATCTAATCGCCGCCTTGCCCATCGCGAAAGCGCACGGCAAGCGGCTGATTATTTCCACGGCCACGGTCGCTCTCCAAGAGCAGGTGCTGAATCAGGACTTACCCTCGCTGGCTAGCCACAGCGGCATTCCCTTTCGCTACGCGTTAGCCAAAGGGCGTGGTCGCTATGTGTGCGTGGCACGTCTGGATCAGGCGCTCGAAGGCACTGAACCCAACCCAACGCTCTCTCTGTTTGAGCAGTCGCTGCAAACGCAAAGTAGTGACTTTACGGTCATTGCCAGCGATATGGCGCAAGCTTATGGCCAGGGCGAATGGGAAGGGGATCGTGATAATTGGCCAGAGTCGATAGACGATGCGCACTGGCGAAGACTCACAGTAGATCATCGCCAGTGTACGGGCAGGCGCTGCGGGCACTTTGGTGCCTGCGCGTTTTTCCGTTCCCGTCGTGAGCTTGAGAATGCGGATGTTATCGTCGCCAATCACGACCTTGTGCTGGCTGACTTGGCCTTGGGTGGCGGCGCTATTCTGCCCGACCCGGCGGACTGCATCTTTGTGTTCGACGAAGGCCATCACCTGCCCGAGAAGGCGCTTTCCCATTTTGCTCACCGCTTTGCAGTGCACGGCTGCTTGCGCTGGCTAAAAACGTTGAGAAGCAGTTTGACCGACCTTCACCAGGCGTTGGCTATTCAGCCAACGGTTGCGCGGCTGTTGGTCAGCTTGCCAGAGCTGATTCATAACCTGGAACCCGCACTAGGCGATGTGTTTAGCATGGGTCATCAGTTGGCGGAGCGGCCAAATGGTTTAGCTGACGAAGAGGCCACTCATCAATCGCGTTTTGAGAAGGGCCAAGTGCCCGACGCTCTGCGGGAACAGGCGCAGCAATTGTTGGTGATGTTCGCCTCGCTGTCGCGCTGCTTGGAGAGCATTAGCGACATTCTGCGTGAAAGCCTTGATCCTGATAAGCAGACCGGCCTTGATCGTGAGCAGGCAGAAACCTGGTTGCCGCTTGTTGCGTTGCTTCATGGGCGGGCGTTAGAGGCCCATGCTTTGTGGCAGGCGTTCAGCGAGCAGGATGTTGCTAATGAAGCACCCAGCGCTCGCTGGATTACCCTAAGCCGGGTAGCGGGGGAGCCGGAGGTTGAGTTTTCGGCCAGCCCCGTTTCAGCCGCGCATACCCTGGCCAAACATTTATGGGGACGCTGTCACGGGGCGGTGGTCACCTCTGCGACCCTGACGGCCCTGGGTCGCTTTGAGCGCCTGCAAGAGCGGGCAGGCTTGGCGAATCGCTACCGCTATCAGGCGCTGCCGAGCCCCTTTGATTATGCCAATGCCGTGCTGCGCGTGCCTAAAGAGGCCACTGACCCTGGTGACAGAGAAGCCCATGAGCGGGCGATTGTGACTTTTGTATCGCAGTTGGCTGATAAAGAGGCGGCGTTAGTGCTGTTCTCTTCTCGAGCTCAGTTGCGGGCGGTTGATAAAGCACTGCCAGCTAGTGTGAAAGAACGGGTGCTCGCTCAGGATGCACTGCCAAAGCGCGAGTTGATTGAGCGCCATCGGGCGGCGGTGGATAGGGGCGAGGGCAGTATCATTTTTGGCTTGGCTAGCTTTGCCGAGGGCATAGATCTTCCCGGCGACTATTTGACGCACGTGGTGATTACGCGGCTACCCTTTGCGGTACCCGATGACCCAGTGGGCGCTACATTAGCAGAATGGATAGAGAGCCAGGGTGGTAACGCGTTTATGCGCATTAGCGTGCCTGATGCGTCTATCAAGCTGGTACAGGCCTGCGGGCGCTTGATTCGTAAGGAGAGCGACCGTGGAACGATCACCTTGCTGGATAAACGGGTGATTACGCGCCGCTACGGACAAGCACTGCTGGATGCACTGCCGCCATTTCGGCGCGAAATTAGTCGCTAGCGATTATCCAGTGTACTGGGAAACAATAAAAACCCCGCCGTAGCGGGGTTTTCGAATTACTTAGCGATGCGCTTGGCCAGTGCGGCCGAAAGTTTGTCGTTCATGCGGTTGAAGGTTTCCACCGTGGTATCCCAGTCGATGCAGGCATCGGTAATGGAAACGCCATACTGCAGTTGGCTAAGGTCTTGGGTCAGCTTTTGATTGCCCCAGCCAATGTTGGATTCAACCATCAGGCCGATAATGGAGGTGTTGCCTTCCAAAATCTGGTTGGTGACATTCTCAAGCACCAAGGGCTGTAGCGCGGCGTCTTTGTTGGAGTTGGCGTGGGAGCAGTCGATCATGATGTTGGGCGAGAGTTTGGCTTTCTCAAGCTCTTTCTCCGCCAGGGCAACGCTTACGCTGTCGTAGTTGGGCTTACCGTTGCCACCGCGTAGAACGACGTGGCCGTAGGCGTTGCCGCGAGTGCGAATAATGGCTACCTGGCCCGCCTGGTTGATGCCCAGGAAATTGTGCGGGCTGGCCACGGACTGAAGCGCGTTAATCGCCACGTCCAGGCTGCCGTCGGTCCCGTTTTTAAAGCCGACCGGGCAGGAGAGGCCAGAAGCCATTTCCCGGTGGGTCTGAGACTCGGTGGTGCGGGCACCAATCGCTGACCAACTAATGCAGTCTTGCATATACTGGGGAGAGATGGGATCGAGTGCTTCGGTAGCGAGCGGTAAGCCCATTTCAGCGAGATCGACCAGCAGTTTCCGAGCGATGTGCAGACCTTCATCAATCTCAAAAGAGTCGTTGAGGTGCGGGTCGTTGATCAGGCCTTTCCAGCCCACCGTTGTGCGCGGCTTTTCAAAATAGACGCGCATCACAATATACAGGCTGTCGCTAACTTGATCGGCAAGTTTGCGAAGACGGCGGGCATAATCAAGCGCTGCTTCCACGTCGTGGATAGAGCAAGGGCCGACCACGACCAACAGGCGTGGATCGCTGCCATCCAGGATGTTCTGGATGGTTTTACGCCCCTCTATTACGGTGCGCTCTGCTGCCTCCGTTAACGGTATGGCATTCTTGAGCGCTTCTGGCGTTGTGAGAACGTCTTGAGCGAGGACGTTAAGGTTATTAACCTGCTGTTCTGACATCTTGCTACCTGTGCTTGCGTAATGGCTGAAAAAGTGAGGGGACGATAAAAGTGGCGTCTACTATCGCTTGCCGGGGAGGTAAAAATCAATTGTTGTGGAACTATAGCAGCATTAAAAGTGTCAGCCGCTGGGTTTTGTGAAAGGAGCTAAGTGCTTGATGCCCTGCACGGAACGCGCAACACTGAGGCTCTGTTTTAACTGGGCCCTGTCTTTAAAATTCGGTACCGTTATAAAATGCAACAACATATATGGGCGATGTATTCGCTCTTTTATTCACTCTATTATTAATTAATGCCCAAGGGACGCTATGCTGCTTGCTGTGAACGCCCACTTGTCAGGGCTAATAGGAATGGGGCTCGGCGTACGCCGTACGAGCTGGAGGAGCGTGTGAATGGGCACTCGGGAGACAGACCAACAGCTTGTGGAACGTGCCCAAAAAGGCGATACGCGCGCTTTCGATTTGCTGGTGAAAAAGTACCAGCACAAAATTATCGGCCTGATCGGTCGTTACGTTCATGATCACTCTGAAGTGCAGGATGTTGCTCAGGAGGCGTTTATCAAGGCGTATCGCGCCTTGGGCAAGTTTCGCGCCGAAAGTGCGTTTTATACCTGGATGTACCGTATTGCTATTAATACTGCCAAAAATTATTTGGTCTCGCGGGGCAGGCGTCCCCCGGGCAGCGATCTAGATATTGTTGATGCTGAAATTATCGATCAAAGTGGCCGATTGGCCGATTCAGAATCACCGGAAGCGGCCATTGCTAGAGATCAGCTTGAAGCAGCGGTTTACCAAGCTATTGCCAACTTGCCTGATGATCTGCGCACAGCGATTACCTTGCGAGAGCTGGATGGTCTTGCTTACGAAGATATCGCTCAGGTAATGCAGTGTCCGGTGGGTACCGTTCGTTCACGAATTTTCCGCGCTCGGGAAGCGGTTGATGAGCATATTCGTCCGTTAGTATCGACGGTCAGGAACAGTCGCGATGAATAACGGTCATTAATAAAAGGGCTAGGTGATCGCTTTGAATCGCCATCACAAAAAATGAAGGTTTTACTTTTTTTGTGAACTGTCTGGCACGTTTAGCGTCATAAAGCATGACTATCTTGATGAGCACAATGGTTGTATCAATGTGCAAAGCGTCATGAGCTTAGCGTTGTAATCTGGTTAGGTAAATAGCCTAAGTAGTGTGTAACGGAGTCTTGGCCTTGGAAGTCGTCGGCGTGATGGTGCTTGTTCTGAGTGGCCACTATGCCAGTACTTCTTTTAAACAGTGTGAGGGTGTGAAGTATGAGTCAAAACACACGGGAATCACTTTCGGTGTTGATGGATGGCGAAAGTGATGAGCTAGAGCTTCGCCGAGTGTTGAAGGCGCTGCCTAACGATGATGACGCCGCCGATACTTGGCGCCGCTATCATCTTGCGCGCAGCATGATGCAACGTGAGCAGGGTGTCGATGTAAGCGTTGATCTTTCTGCTGGCATCATGGCCCGATTGCGTGACGAGCCTGCTCCTATAACGCAAGGCTCAGACCAAGTGGCCCATCGCACTGGAGGGATATCGTTTGCCCGTGGTGCTGGCGTTGCTGCTGCTGTCTCCTTGATGGTTATTACAGGTGTGCAGTTCTTTGGCAGCGATTCGCCGGTTGGTCAAGGTGGCGACATTGCAACGACTGCTTCCAGTACTAATGGGGGGACTCAAGTGCAACCCGTTAGTTTGGCGTCTCAGTCGGCAGTTGCTGGGCCTGCAGATATGCCGATGTTTGAACCTACACCGTTTAGGCTTAGCGGGCAGTCAGGTCAAAGTGGTTTGATGAATATTAGTGAAGCTGGCTTCTCAGCGCAGACTCCTCAGGGAGTCACCGCTTCACAAGGCACTAACATTGATGTTGATCAGATCGGCTTATTGCAATCTTACTTAAAACAGCACACCCAAAGTGCCGCTTACGGTAGTGGTGACAGCTGGATGCCGCTGATGCGTCCTTCTGCAGTAACTGAGCCACTAGGGCAGCGCTAAGCCTCAATGACGGGCCTTTTCATAGCGCCTATTAGGTGAGCAGGGAGTGCGCGAGATGGAAGTGCGCAATATGATGGTTGCCCTGTGGACTAAGCGAGCATGGGGGCTAGCAAATGCAGCTATGGCTTGTATGCTCTCTTTTGATGTCTATGCAGAGAGCATAAATAAACAGTCAGAAAGCCACGCTGGTTATGAATGTGCAGCGGTTTCGCAGCAGGCGCCTAGCAGCGCAACACAGTGGCTTGAGCGTGGTTTGTGGGCCAGTCACTGTTACGCCTTTCAAGCAAGGGCCGTCGCTATTGATTCAATCGGGGTGCGCACTCTTGCGCTTTCGCACCGAATTCAAGACGGTATTCGACAGCAGGTAGTTCAGTATTTAGATGGTCCCTCTGTCAGTATCGAGCGACGCTCGCCAGTCGGGCGGTTAGCCTGGACAGAAGAGGACAGCACTGGTGAGCTGCCTTCTCCAGCGCGGTGGGCCGCTCACCTTGAGCAGTTCTATTCCATTGAGCTTGAAGATAACGCGCGTGTTGCTGGTCGTGAAGCGGTTAAACTAATGTTTGAACCTCGCGATCAATGGCGTTTTTCCCATGAGTGGTGGCTAGACCAAGACACTGGCCTGTTGCTGAAGCATGTACTCATTGACCAGCATGGGCGAATCATTGAAACTTTTCAAATCACTCAGCTTCAATCGCCTCGAAAGTATACTGGAATCGTTAGGGTAGATGGTTCAAAGGTCGTGCTGGGCACTCCCTGGCAAGTTACCTGGTTGCCCGAAGGTTTTGTTACTCAACCGATTAATTTTACCGGCAATGATCGGCATCAACGAGTTTATAGCGACGGTTTAGCGACGGTAAGTATCTTTGTGGAACCTCTTTCCTCTGATGCTACTACCGCTTTAAAAGAAGGCTTCCAGCAACTGGGTGTTTCTGCTGTCGCCATTGAGCATACAATGAGCGCTAAAGGTCGTTGGCAGGTGGTGGCCATTGGTGAGCTGCCTGTAGCAACACTCCAACGGATCGTCCGCTCAATCAATTTTGATTTGCTTGAATCTCGGACCAGTAGTGATAGCCACGATGAGGATGAGCCTTAGTGTTTTCGTTTTACGTATGTCAAGAAATGAAATGACGGCCTCTACTGCATGCTCCACTCTGCTGCGCACTGGCACTGTTGTAGGGTTTAAGCCCCAGCATCTTATTATAGAAATGTCTGCCCAAGAGAATTGTGAGCAGTGCGCGCAGGGAAGAGGGTGCGGTTTAGGATTGTTATCGCGTCGGCGCAGCCAGCACATTGCTATAGCACTTCCTGAGTCAGCCCTAGATATTGAGCAGCGTTATCCATTAGGGAAGTTGGTCACCATAAGCTTGCCAAGTGCATCCGTCACGCTACTCGCTTTTTTTGTTTATGGGCTCCCTTTACTGCTAGCGCTGTTGCTATCCGGCATAGTCTCGCGTGTTAGTGACTTAATTTGGCTGCCGCCACTGATCTTTTTTATCGCCTTGGTGGGCGGTGCGCTAAGTATTAACTACCTAATGTGTGGTCGAGGGGAACGCTTTCGTCCACGCTTGGTCAATTAGAAGGTTAATTTAGTCCTCCGGCACTTTTCTATGGACTGTTTCTATAAAAAATTTCTATAAACAGTTCCTATGAACGTTGCTGTGAGTCATTGATCTGCCTTCGATTACTATCACCTTAAGTAGGAGCTCTTGCATGAAGCGCTTGATTCTCCCCTCCACCCTATGGGTATGTGTGGTGGCATTGCTAACCTTTGGCCAAGCGGCCAGCGCACAGGGTTTGCCTGATTTTACCGAGCTGGTAGAGGATGCCGCCCCTGGGGTGGTGAATATTTCTACCAGTAGAACGGTTCAGCGTAGCAGTGTCCCTGGTTTTGAAGGGTTCGGCGGTCAGGAAATTCCAGAAATTTTCCGCCATTTTTTTGGCGATAGCTTCCCCGCGCCGCCTAGCAATGGGCAAGGACGTAGTGAGGAGCGTCAATCCTTAGGTTCTGGATTCGTTATTAGTGAAGATGGCTACGTGATGACTAACGCACACGTTGTTCAAGACGCTGATGAAATTCTTGTGCGGCTCAATGATCGACGTGAGTTGAGTGCCCAAGTGATTGGTAGTGACCCACAAACCGATGTAGCACTCCTCAAAATAGAGGCCAATGACCTGCCGACACTCACGCTGGGCGATTCTGATGAGCTCAAAGTTGGCGAATGGGTAGCGGCGATTGGTTCGCCTTTCGGATTTGAACACTCCGTCACGGCGGGTATCGTCAGTGCAATCAATCGCACCTTGCCGCGTGATGCGTATGTTCCCTTTATTCAAACGGACGTGGCGATCAACCCCGGTAACTCCGGTGGTCCGCTGTTTAATCTTGAGGGCGAAGTGGTCGGCATCAACTCACAAATCTTTACTCGTAGCGGCGGTTTCATGGGTGTCTCATTCGCGATTCCCATCAACGTGGCTATGGATGTTGCCGAGCAACTGCGTGAAGATGGCCGAGTTAATCGCGGCTGGTTAGGTGTCATGATCCAGCCGGTCTCCGAAGATTTGGCTGAGTCGTTTGGCATGGAGAGTGCGATTGGTGCGCTGATTGCTGACCTTGATCCCGAAGGCCCCGCCGCGCAGGGTGGCCTCCAGGCTGGTGATGTCATTCTTGAAGTCAATGGTGAAGAGGTTGAGCGCTCAAGCTCGCTGCCGCGTCTGATTGGCAAAGGTGAGCCCGGTACCGAGGTAGAGCTTACCTTGATGCGTGATGGTGAACAGCTGACCGAATCAGTAGAGCTGGGCAGTTGGCCGGACGCCGAGCAGCAGACTGCTCAAGCCACTAGCGAAAACCAAACACGTCTTGGCGTAATGGTCTCTGAAATTGATGATGCTATGCGTGAGCAACTGAATATCTCAGGTGGCGTGGTAGTTCGCCAAGTTGAGTCAGGTAGCGTGGCAGCTAAAGCGGGAATTCGGCCTGGGGATGTATTGGTAAGTATCGATCATCGCAGCGTCTCTTCTTCAGAGGAATTAATGAGCATTGTCAAAGAGTTGCCGACTGATCGTGCCATTCCGTTGCGCCTGTTCCGCGAGAGTCGTTCGCTGTTTGTAGCGCTTCGCCTAGAATAATCCATCTATTGTTACCCATAGTCCGGCGGTTCTCGCCGGACTATGGCTGCTAGCCTGCCTCACTCGATAATTAAGCTCGCTAGGCTGTATTTCCTACCTCTATTTCCTCCGACCACTTTATTTCCTCTTGCCTCTTTTGATCACTCCTCATTCTTTTTTTCACGTTCTTTACTCTTACCTTTTTTATCAACAAGGTTCTTTATAATGTCGTGCTCGAATCGGCCTAACATCACCATGATGATTAATCCCAAAATAGTGACCATAACGGCTAATGGGAAATTATTGATGCCTGCGGCAACCCCAACGGCACCGGCCAGCCAAATCGAGGCGCCAGTGGTAATCCCTTCGATGTGGGCGCCACTGCGAATAATACTGCCAGCACCCAAAAAACCTATGCCACCAATGACGCCCTCAACAACACGATTAGGATCGATACTTGCCGCGTGATCCCCTTCACTCGTGGCAAATAGCACGCTCATGCCAACAATGATAAATGCAGACGAGCCAAGTGACACCAGCATATGGGAGCGGAGCCCCGCGGGTTTGCCACGAAGCTCCCGTTCCAAGCCAAGGCACAGGGCCAGGCCGGAGGCAACAAGCAGGCGGGCTAGCATATCCAGGATGGGGATTTCGGTTTCCATGACATTCCTTTTTAAAGCTTATTCAATAAAAAAACCTAGTATAGGAATAAGCAAATGCCATGAAATAGTTAAAGTTGGCTTGCCCCTATGCCTGCACAAGGGGTGATAAATAGTACGTGTAGAGCCTTAGTAAGGTGATTAGGTGGCGGTTATTTTTGGCATTTTTTGATGAACATAGCACCGGAACCCCGCTAACGGTACAATGACACCAAATTTCGACTGCGCATTTCAAGGTACTTTTTTTAATCGTACTCGATTGCCTACATACCCGGATTAAATCGGCAAATGACCCAAGAAAACGATAGTAAAATCAAGCATATACGAAATTTCTCTATTATCGCACATATTGACCATGGTAAATCGACGCTCTCTGATCGTTTGATTCAGACCTGTGAAGGGTTAACGGAACGTGAGCTTAAAGAGCAAGTGCTCGATTCCATGGACATTGAGCGTGAGCGTGGTATTACCATCAAGGCTCAGTCGGTGACGCTGGATTATACGGCTGCCGATGGCCAGGTTTATCAGCTCAACTTCATCGATACGCCGGGGCACGTTGATTTCTCTTACGAAGTTTCGCGTTCGCTCTACGCCTGTGAAGGTGCACTGCTGGTAGTTGATGCAGCGCAAGGCGTGGAAGCCCAGTCGGTGGCCAACTGCTATACCGCGATTGAACAAGGCCTAGAAGTTCTGCCGGTGCTTAACAAAATCGATTTGCCTCAGGCAGATTGCGACAAGGTTTCTCAGGAAATCGAAGAGATCATTGGCCTTGATGCTACCGATGCCTGCCGGGTGTCGGCTAAAAGCGGTATTGGAATTGACACTCTGCTGGAACGCTTGGTGCGTGATATTCCGCCACCCAAAGGCGATCCCGATGCACCCCTGCAAGCGCTCATTATCGACTCCTGGTTTGATAACTATCTCGGCGTAGTCTCACTGGTGCGTCTATTTGATGGGACGCTGCGCAAAGGCGATAAGATCCGTATTAAATCGACGGGCCGCGACTGGGGCACGACGGAAGTGGGTATTTTTACCCCCCAGCGTAAACAGACTAATATCCTGCGTGCCGGTGAAGTTGGTTTTATTGTCGCTGGCATTAAGGAGATTCACGGGGCACCGGTGGGCGATACGATTACTCATACGAAAACCCCTGACGTCGCGCGCTTACCTGGTTTCCAAAAAGTGAAGCCACAGGTTTATGCCGGTATGTTCCCGGTCAGTGCGGATGATTACGAAGACTTCCGCGATGCGCTAGAAAAACTGGCGCTTAATGATGCTTCGCTTGAATATGTGCCAGAGAACTCCGATGCCCTTGGCTTCGGTTTCCGTGTGGGCTTTCTTGGCACGCTACACATGGAAATTGTGCAGGAGCGCCTGGAGCGTGAGTATAATATTGACCTACTCACCACGGCGCCAACGGTTGTTTATGAACTAGCGATGAAAAACGGCGACGTTAACTACGTCTCCAACCCCTCCAAACTGCCTGACATGGCCGACGTAGATGAAATGCGCGAGCCGGTTGTCCGCGCCAGCATCCTGGTTCCCCAGGAGTATGTAGGCAACGTGATTACCGAGTGTGAACAGCGCCGGGGTACACAGCGGGATATGCAGTTCTTAGGCAACCAGATTCAACTGGCCTATGAGCTACCCATGTCAGAAGTGGTCATGGACTTCTTCGATCGCTTGAAATCTATATCGAAAGGGTATGCATCGCTTGAGTACAACTTCGAGCGATTTGAAGAGGCTAAATTGGTGCGTTTAGACGTGCTCATTAACGGTGATAAAGTCGATGCATTAGCCGTCATTATCCACCGTGACCATGCCCACCCTCGTGGCCGTTTACTGGTGGAAAAAATGAAAGAGCTAATTCCACGGCAAATGTTTGATGTGGCTATCCAGGCCGCTATCGGTGGTCAGGTAGTCGCGCGCTCGACGGTCAAGGCACTACGCAAAAATGTGACCGCTAAGTGTTACGGTGGCGATGTCAGCCGTAAGAAGAAACTGCTCGAGAAACAGAAAGCGGGTAAGAAACGCATGAAACAAGTGGGGCGTGTGGAAATTCCCCAGGATGCCTTCCTTGCTGTGCTCAAGGTAAACGACTAGGAAAGAACACCACCCATGGATTTTTCATTACTTTTGGTACTCGCCGTTGCGCTTTCGGGCGTTGTTTACCTGTTGGACGTGCTGGTATTAAAACCCAAGCGCCGTCAACGTTTCGCCACAGCAGAGGCCAATACCAAGGAAGGACTTGACCCTGCTACCAGTGAAAAACTGCTTAAAGAACCTTGGCCGGTCGACTACGCACGTTCATTTTTTCCGGTGCTATTGGTCGTGCTGTTGGTACGTAGTTTTGTCATTGAACCCTTCCAAATTCCCTCGGGTTCAATGCGACCAACGCTCGAAGTAGGCGACTTTATTCTAGTTAACAAATTCGCTTACGGATTACGATTACCCGTGGTGAATACTCGCTTTATTGAAGTAGATGATCCGGAGCGTGGCGACGTGATGGTGTTTCGTTTCCCAGGTGAACCGTCGGTGAATTTCATCAAGCGTGTGGTTGGCATGCCAGGGGATCGTATCCGTTATGAAGGCAAACAGCTCTTTATCAACGGTGAAGCGGTGGCTAAAGAGTTGATTGAAGAGGGCCCCGAAGGTTCTCCCCAGCAGCTATTATTAGCTGAACGCCTTGGCGACGCTGAGCACTTTATTTATAACAACCCCCGCGACCCAGGCCCGCAGATGCGTGAAGTAGAAGTGCCAGAAGGGCACTATTTCATGATGGGTGATAACCGAGACCACTCCAACGACAGCCGCTATTGGGGCTTTGTGCCGGAAGAGAATATTGTTGGCCGTGCGTTTGGAGTATGGATGCATTGGGATGGCGGGTTGCCAAGTTTTACCAGCGTGCGGCGTATTGAATGAAGCACCTGCTTAGATTGTGGTTAGTCAGTTATGTCACTTTAGTTAACGTCAATGACGTAGGAGAGCTGTGAGTAATTCCTTGAACGCTTTTTGCCGACGAATCGGCCATACCTTTGGCGATGATACGTTATTGGAATTGGCCTTGACCCACCGCAGCTTCGGTGGTCGTAACAATGAGCGCCTGGAATTCCTGGGTGACTCCATTGTCAATTTTGTGATCGCCGAGGCGCTGTTTCAGCGCTTCCCCCAGGCTCGTGAAGGTCAGCTTTCACGTCTGCGTGCGCGGTTGGTGAAAGGCCAAACGCTGGCGGAGCTTGCCCGGGAAATGGAGTTCGGTGAGTGCTTGCGGCTAGGCTCTGGTGAGATGAAAAGCGGTGGGCATCGCCGTGAATCGATCCTGGCGGACGCGGTTGAAGCCATCATTGGTGCTATCTATCTGGATGCCGGTATGGATGTGGTGCGTGACCGTGTATTGGATTGGTATGCAGAGCGATTGGAAAATATCTCGTTGCAAGATACCCAAAAGGACCCCAAAACGCGTTTGCAAGAGTTTTTGCAGTCGCGTCAAGCCGCCTTGCCGCGCTATGAAGTTGTCTGCGTGAAGGGCGAGGCGCATGCCCAGACCTTTACCGTGGAGTGCTACATTGACCTGCTGGTTGAGCATACCACTGGTAAGGGCCCTAGCCGCCGTCATGCTGAACAGCAAGCAGCAGAAGAAGCACTGTCGTACCTCGAAAAAAGCCCTGGAGAAAAATCATGAGCCAAACCTGCGGATTCGTTGCCATCGTTGGCCGACCCAACGTGGGCAAATCGACCCTCATGAACCGTATTTTGGGGCAGAAAATATCGATTACCTCACGGCGCCCGCAAACCACGCGCCACCAGGTAATGGGTATTAAAACGGAGAATGAGACCCAGTTCATCTACGTCGATACGCCGGGCATGCACATCATGTCCAAGGACCGTAATAAGGCGATCAACCGCTTTATGAACCAGGCGGCTACCCAGGCACTGCGTGACGTAGATTGTGTGGTGTTTATTATCGACCGCACTCGCTGGACCGAAGAAGACCAGGCGGTGTTGAAGCGCCTGGAACACGTCAAAGCGCCGGTTATTTTGGCGGTCAATAAAGTCGACCGTCTCGGCGAGAAAGGCGATCTTTTACCGTGGTTGGCTGAGGTGGGTGCTCGACGCGACTTCGCTGCCATCGTGCCAATCTCAGCTAAACATGGCACCCAGGTGGATACCTTGGAAGAGGAGGTGGCCAAGCATCTCCCTGAAAGTGTTCACTTCTTCCCAGAAGACCAGATTACCGATAAAAGTCTGCGCTTTATGGCCGCTGAGCTGGTACGTGAAAAAGTAATGCGCCAGTTGGGCGACGAGCTTCCTTACCAGATGACCGTTGAAATTGAAGAGTTCCGCGAGACCGAACGTGTGACACATATCAGCGCACTCATCCTTGTTGAGCGGCAGGGGCAAAAAGTTATTTTGATTGGCGAAAACGGCGACCGACTCAAGAGTATTGGTCGTGAAGCACGCCTTGATATGGAGCGCGCGCTGGGCACCAAAGTCATGCTGAATCTCTGGGTGAAAGTGAAGCGTGGTTGGTCGGATGACGAGCGCGCCTTGAAAAGCCTGGGTTACGACCTCGATTGAGTGTAGCGATGGCGCCTGAGCCGGCTTTCTTGCTTCATCGTCGGCCTTACCGTGAAACCAGTGCGCTGGTAGATCTACTAACCCTTGACCACGGCAGAGTGCGTGCTGTCGCCCATGGTGGACAACGGCCCGGCTCAAAATCTCGCCAACGTTTGCAGCCTTTTACACCGCTATTCGTGACGTGGCAGGGCAGCCGTGATTTAAAGCGGCTGACGCTGATGGAATCACGCGGCCAAACGGCATTATTAGCGGGTGAAGGCTTGCTATGTGGGCTTTACGCTAATGAAATCGCCACTCGACTATTGCCGCTTGAGTTGCCAGCCTCTGATGTATTCGCCTTTTATACAGCGCTACTGGAAGCGTTGCCAGCGCCCGCTGAGAGGGCGTTGGCATTGCGCCGTTATGAGTGGGCGCTATTGGAAGCGCTTGAAGCAACGCCGCAGTTTACAACACCGGAGGGCAGCGTTTTGGACCCCCAACTGCGCTATCGTTTTGATGCAGCGACGCGCGCTTTTTCCCCGGCCGAACGCGGTTTAGATGGCCGCACGCTGCGTTATATTGAACAGGGTGACTGGCAGCATGAAGGGCTCGCTAACGCTTTGAAGGCAGTGATGCGTGCCGCACTGGCACCGCACCTGGGTTCCACCGTCTTACGCTCGCGGGAATTAATGCTCGATTTAGCGCGACGTCGCCATCGTCCTTAATGATTGAATTTCTTGCTCACAAACTCTTACTTATCGCTGCGCTGGAGGCACTATGCACCCCCCTCGGATACTGTTAGGCGTCAATATTGACCACATTGCGACACTTCGCCAAGCCCGAGGTACCCGCTACCCTGATCCTGTTCAAGCCGCGCTAGTGGCAGAAGAGGCGGGGGCTGATGGTATTACGGTGCATTTGCGTGAGGACCGTCGTCATATTCAGCCTCGTGATGTGCGTATTCTGGCCGAAGTGCTTAATACCCGCATGAACCTGGAAATGGCGGTTACCGAGGAGATGCTGGCGCTGGCTGAAGACGTGCGTCCAGCCCATGTTTGTCTGGTACCTGAGAAGCGTGAAGAACTGACTACTGAAGGTGGCCTGGATGTGGTCGGCGGCTTTGACGCTATTGCCAGCGCCTGCCAGCGATTGAGCGCAGCGGGCTGCGACGTCTCTCTGTTTATCGATCCTGACGTAGAGCAGATCGATGCTGCCCAGCGCGCCGGGGCTCCTACCATCGAGCTGCACACGGGCGCTTACGCAGAAGCTCGGCCAGGCAGCGATGCGGCGAATGCGGAGTATCACCGCTTAACAGCTGCCGCCACGCATGCTGTCTCACTAGGATTGGTGGTCAATGCTGGTCACGGCTTGCACTACCATAACGTTGAAGCCATTGCGGCATTGCCAGGCGTCAACGAGCTTAATATTGGTCATGCCATTATTGCCCGTGCGCTGTTTGTTGGCTTGAAAGAGGCCGTACAAGAAATGAAACGCTTGATTGTCGCAGGCCAAGAGGCAGGGCTAATGGCAGCTCTCGATGCCCACGATCATGAGCACGACCATGAGCATACAGAGGACCATGTGCATAACGGATGCTGCGGGCATTGATCAAAGATTGACTCTCACACGTTGACTATTCAGGGGTTGGCTATTCAGGAGTCCATATTAAGAGGTTTTTTAGGCGATGATTGTGGGTATTGGCTCCGATATAGCTCGTATTGAGCGCTTTACGCGGGCGGTGCAGCGGCACGGCCCGCGCTTTGCGCAGCGAATTTTAGGGCCTGAAGAGCATGCACTTTGGCTCCAGAAATCCCAGCCTGCCGCCTTCCTCGCCAAACGTTTTGCTGCCAAGGAGGCGTTCGTTAAAGCGCTAGGGCTTGGCCTGCGCCACGGAATGCAGTGGTGTGATATCCAGGTGCTTAATGATGCCTTGGGTAAGCCTTACTTCGTGCTTGACGGTAAAGCAGAGCGGCTACTCCAGGCGGCAGGCGTCACGGCGAGTCATATCACCTTGAGTGACGAAGCCGAGTACGCGGTTGCTTTTGTGGTGCTGGAACGCTAATAGCCAGCCAAGACAGGACGAAGCTTTGGTCTTGGTCTTTAGGCATTAGTTATTGGCTTAGGACCTGAGTAAAAACGGGCGGTGTGCTTTTAGTCGTGCCATTGCACGATATAAGTCCTCCAGTAGCCCCTCTACATGGTCTAAGCCGCTGGTCCGCAGCCGTGTCTCCAGTGTCTCTACCAGCAATGCCAGCTCCGGCGCGCCGCAGTAGCGGCTGGCGCCATTCAATCCGTGGACCCAATCGAGCAGCATCGGCAAATTTTGCTGCGCAAAAGCGCTACGCATGTGGTGTTCGCTTTCATCCAAGCTGTCGATCAAACGTTTTAGCTGCTCCCGTGCGAGGTACTCTTTACCGCCTGCTAGGCGGGCGCCTATCTCAAGATCCACAACGGGTAGCTTGGCGGGCGTCGTGTGGCTAAATGACTTAATAGTGGTTTTGCTACTGCTCGTTGAAGAAGGCGTTTCATTGCTGTCGGCTAGCTGATGGGTAATCCCCAAAAAGCGATGCAGCAGTTGATGTAGCTGTGCCTCATCAATGGGTTTTATCAGGACGTCATCAAGGCCTTCGGCGAGCCACTTTTGGCGTTCACTGCTAAGGACATGAGCGGTGACCGCTATAATGGGGCAGCGAGCCCATGTACTGCTGAGTCGGCGCAACGCTTGGGTGGTTTGTACACCATCCATGCCAGGCATACGAATATCCATCAGCACCATATCTACGTTGCTGGTTCGCGCAAACTCTAGTGCTTGGTGGCCACTTTCTAATGCCGTGATATGCAGGGCGGGATCTTCAAGCATATTTTTGAGCAGCTCACGGTTCGGCGCATTGTCATCCACAATCAATAACTTGACGGGTTGAGACGACGCTGGCAGAGCGGCTAACGGCCCAGGCTTCTTATCGGACACGAACGCCGGCAGCAGTATTTGCTTAAGCGATGCCACCAATTGAGCGCGTGAAAAGGGTTTGTAAAGCGTTTCACCGCCCTGGGGTAATCGTAAAGGGGGCAGGTCAAAACTGTTGCCGTTGGCTAAAATCAATACAGGGCAAGGCGTTTGATCAATGACTTTTTGCCAGTAGCGGTGGCGCTCGGGCGTATAATCACTGTGCTCCAACCCCAATATCAGCAGTTGTGCCGGCTCCGGGGCATCAAACGCAATCGGTTGCGCTTCCCAGCGTTGCAGCAAATGCTCCAACACATGGCGAGTAGGCGCATGTGTTTCATAGAGGCAAATAGTGGGGTTGGCTAGGCTAATCTCCGCTGGTCGTTCGATCGCTTTGTGAGCCAGCAGGGGCAGTGTAAAGGAGAAAGTGGTGCCTTGGCCCAGTACACTCTCCAGCTCAATCTCGCCACCCATGCGCTCAATGAGCTGGCGGCAGATAGTAAGCCCCAGGCCACTGCCGCCAAACTCGCGCGAATGGCTGGGTTCAGCCTGGGAAAAGGCGCTAAATAAGGCCTTCTGATGGGCATCACTAAGACCAATTCCGGTGTCACTAACGCTGAGGTTAAGCACGACATGCTGGCCTTCCTGGTTATCCAGCATGACACGCACAATCACGTCACCTTCATGAGTGAATTTGAGCGCATTACCAATCAAGTTATTTAACACTTGATGAATACGCAACGGATCACCGCTCAGTGGTGTAGGGACATCGTCATACACCATCGCCACTAGGTGTAACTGCTTGCGCTGGGCTTCAGGCGCGTGAAGTCCTATCACTTCATCAACCAGTGCGACGATATCAATATCCGCTTCTTCAAGGGTAAGGCGATTGGCCTCAAGCTTGGAAAAGTCGAGCACATCGTTAACCAACATAAGCAGGTTGTCGCAAGCGCGATGCACGTGCTGCAACCATTCCTGCTGGCGGGTATCCAGCGATGAACGGCCCAGCAGTCGGCAAAACCCAATAATGCCGTTGAGTGGGGTGCGAATCTCATGGCTCATGTTGGCTAAGAATTCGGATTTCACCGCATTCGCCCGCAAAGCGCTGCGGTGGGCCAAATCGAGCTTTATATTCTGCTCCTCAATGGTTTCCATGGATTCTTGCAGTTCGCTGGTGGCCTGCTCAATTTGCGTTTGCATATCCCGCTGGGCCTGCTGAAAGTGTTCAGCGAGGGTATTAATGTGGCTAGTCAGGTGGTTAAGTTCCGCCGCATTAGAAGGCATCAGATGTAGCCGATAGTCACCGCGGGATAGGCGATAAAGCGCTTGGTTAGCTTCTTCGATAGGGCGGGTGGCATAGCGACTGATGGCGAAGGCGATTAAAAACATCAGCAGGCCAAGCAACATGCCGCCTAAGCTAAGACTAGCAATCAATTTATAACGGCCCAGGGTGAGCGCTCGGGTGTCCATTTCAATAACCAGCCAGCCTGCGCTACTACTGACCGCACTGACTAAGCTTGTATTGGGCTGGGTAACCGCTAACGGTAAGCGCAGTCGCCAAGCCTCTTCTTCCATGAGCAGTTGGCTGCTAGCTGGCGCTTCCAGAGTGGGTTGCGCAGCGTTGCCCAGTAATAAAAGACGATCGCCTTGCGCATCAAAAAGCGCAACCGCCCGCAATCCTCTCATGGTGAGAAGTTGGCGGGCCAGGGCCTCAAGACGCTGAGAATCACTCTGTGCGACCGCGTCAGCAAAACTGGGCAACAGCAGCTCGCCAGCATTTTCTAAGCGTTCTTGCTGTGCCGCCCGAGCTTCCGTATCACTCTGTATGACCAGTAATACAGCCATCATGGCGTACACCAGGAGCGGGAAACCGAGTAGGGCAAATAGAAGACGGGTATTCAATGACATGAAAAGAAGCTCGCTGATTCAATGAGGTTGCCTGTCCAGGTCAAGGCAGCACCGATATAATGCAGCATAACGGTTACGATAAGGAATTTTCATGAACGATCTTAAGGGCTATCCCACGTTGGAAGAGACTGTTGGCAACACGCCATTAGTGCGCCTGAAGCGCATTAGCGCCGGTCGCAACAATACCCTGCTGGCCAAGCTTGAAGGCAATAACCCAGCGGGTTCGGTCAAGGATCGTCCCGCACTCTCCATGATCAGCGAGGCGGAAGCCCGTGGTGATATTACCCCCGGCGATACGCTGATTGAGGCAACCTCAGGTAATACCGGTATTGCGTTGGCTATGGCGGCGGCGATCAAAGGCTACAAAATGGTACTCGTGATGCCGGAAAACGCCTCGGAAGAGCGTAAGCAGGCGATGGCAGCCTATGGGGCCAAACTCATTTCGGCCAGTAAAGCCGGTGGCATGGAGGAAGCTCGGGATATAGCGGATGACATGATCGCCAGTGGCGAGGGAAAACCGCTCAATCAGTTCGCCAACCCGGACAACCCGTTGGCGCACTATCGCACCACTGGCCCTGAAGTATGGCAACAAACCGGTGGCGAAGTGACTCACTTTGTAAGCTCAATGGGCACCACGGGCACTATCATGGGCGTGTCACGCTATTTAAAAGAGCAGAACCCGGCTATCCAGATTGTCGGGTTGCAGCCCGCCGATGGCGCCAGCATTCCTGGTATTCGTCGCTGGCCAAAAGAGTACCTTCCCGCCATCTTTGAAGCGCCTCGGGTGGATGTCACGCTTGATATCGGCCAGCAAGAAGCCGAAGAGCATATGCGTCGTCTTGCCCGCGAAGAGGGTATTCTGGCCGGAGTTTCATCAGGTGGTAGCTTGGCAGGCGCGCTGCGCATTGCCGAGCAAACTGAAAATGCGGTCATTGTGTTTATTGTCTGTGACCGCGGTGACCGCTATCTCTCTACTGGCCTATTTGCCCCAGGAGTATAACCATGGCCATGTTGGGAAAAAGGCGGCCGTCTAGGCCCGCGTCAGGTCATTCTGGGCTTGCTGGAACGCCAGGCGGCAAAACGCGTCATACAGCTACAGATAATGATACGTCGCCCTTGGTGATTGAGCGCTTAGCGCACGATGGCCGTGGCGTCGCCCACTCAGCCAACGGTAAAACCGTGTTTGTTGATCAGGCGTTGCCCGGTGAACAGGTTGAGGTGGCGACTCATCTGACGCGCAAACGCTTTGACGAAGCGCATATAAAATCACTGCTAACGTCCTCTGATCAGCGTGTTAAGCCCCCGTGCCCGCATTTTGGCCACTGTGGCGGCTGCGATTTACAGCATTTAAATATTGATGCCCAGCGCACCCACAAGCGTGAGGTGGTGCGCGACCTGTTTGCGCGTCAAGGCATCACGCTAGGCGAGATTGGCTCGATTCAGGGCGATGCTCAGGGCTATCGGCGTCGTGCACGGCTAGGCGTCAAGGTAGATAGCCAGGGCAATACGCGCCTCGGCTTTCGTGCTGCCCATAGCCATCGCTTAGTCGATATTGAGCGCTGTCCGGTGTTGGTTGATTCCTTACAGCAGTTGTTAACGCCACTACGCGAGTTGCTCCAACGCTTAGATGCTCCGCGCCATGTGGGTCACATAGAATTGCTGGCAACGGCGACCACCCAAGTAGTACTGGTTCGTCAACTCAAAGAGCACCTTCAGGATGCCGAGCGCTGGCAAGCCTTTGCCCAGCAGCATCAAGTGGCCTTAGGCACTTGGTTGGGGCGTGAAACACCCACGCTGCACTGGCATGGCGCGCCCCCGGTGCTGGAAGAGTCGCTAACACTCAACGACCAGCCACCGCTAACACTGAGTTTTGCCCCAGGCGATTTTTTACAGGTCAACGCCCAGGTTAACCAGCAAATGGTTGCCCAAGTGATGCAATGGTTGGCGCCCAAGCCAGGGCAAAAGCTGCTCGATCTGTTTGCAGGTATCGGGAATTTCAGCTTGCCCATCGCCGCGGCGGGTGCTGAAGTGCACGCAGTGGAGGGCAATCCTGCCATGGTGGCGCGGATTGCGATAAATGCTAAAAACAACGCGCTGATGGTTAGCGGCCAACAGGCCGACTTGAACGACTCCGCCAGCGTTAAAGAGCTGCTATCTGCTCATCGTGATAGTGATGCGCTAGTGCTTGATCCGCCGCGCAGCGGTGGGGAAGCAATTTGTCAGGCGCTGGCGCGCCACCCGGTGCCCAGAGTGGTCTATATTTCTTGTGATCCCGCAACGCTTGCCCGGGATGCGGCACATCTTGTGCGTGCGGGTTACCGGGTTAAGCAAGTAGCAGTGGCAGATATGTTCCTTCACACTGCGCATATGGAAACACTAATGTTGTTTGAAAATGATGCTGTTTGAAGCTGATGCAGCTAAATGCGTCAAGCCACGGTGACAGCCGTGTGGAGATCGTCCCCCAGAATGGATGAGTGATAGTCATGGTAAAAGTGCGTGAAGACCAGCCGCTAACCGCTAGCGGAAAGGTGGATATACAACAATGGTTAACGCGCCTGCAAGAAGATGTGCGCCTACGTGATCCCGAGCGTTTAGTCGAGGCCTGTGAGCTTGCTGAATCGTTAGAACTAGAAGCCCCTCGCACGCATCGTGTATGGCTTTCGCCGGGTTCCAGCTTCCGCATGGGCCTGGAAATGGCCGATATCCTTGGCGATTTGAAGTTGGATCAGGCCGCGCTGGAAGCTGCCGTTCTCTACCGTGCAGTGCGGGAAGGCTTACTGAGCCTTGAGGCGGTGACAAAACGCTTTGGAGAAGAAGTCGCTAGTCTGATTGATGGCGTGCTGCAAATGGCCGCCATCAGCTATCCATTGGCGCCTGACCATGGCATGGGCCAGCATAACCAGCAGGAAAACCTGCGCAAGATGCTGGTTAATATGGTGGGCGATGTGCGCGTCGCCTTAATCAAAATTGCCGAACGCACCTGTGCGCTGCGCCAAGTAAAAGACGCCCCTCGGGAAAAATGTTTACAGGTGGCCAGGGAAGTTGCGGATATTTACGCACCCTTGGCTCACCGTTTGGGTATCGGCCAGCTCAAATGGGAGCTGGAAGACCTATCGTTTCGTTACTTGCACGAAGACGAATACAAAGCGATTGCCAAGCTGCTGGCGGAAAAACGTCTCGACCGCGACCGCTATATCCACGATGTGGTAGAAACCATCAAGGGCTTGATGGAGGCCCAGCATATCCACCGCTACGATGTGGATGGGCGGGCCAAGCATATCTACTCGATCTGGCGCAAAATGAAGCGTAAGCGGATCGATTTTTCGCAAGTTCACGACGTGCGCGCAGTGCGGATTCTGGTGCCGGAAGTCGCCGACTGCTACACCGTGCTGGGCATCATCCATTCGCGCTGGCACCACGTGCCGAACGAGTTTGATGACTACATCGCCAACCCCAAGAAAAATGGCTACCAGTCACTACACACCGCCGTCATGGGGCCGGAAAACAAGGTGCTCGAAATCCAGATTCGCACCTTTGCTATGCACGACGAAGCTGAACTGGGCGTCTGCGCCCACTGGCGCTACAAGGGCCACGATACCAACGCCAAAAGCCGTAGCTATGAAGAAAAAATCGCCTGGCTGCGACAAGTATTGGAGTGGCAGGACGAAGTGGGTGGCTTTGGCGACCTGCGCGAAGGGCTCTCCAGCGATGTCGCGCCTGACCGCATCTACGTGTTCACCCCCGATGGCCATGTGATCGATTTACCGCGGATTGCCACGCCTATCGATTTTGCCTACCGAGTGCATACCGAAATTGGTCACCGCTGCCGTGGCGCCAAAATTAACGGTCGTATCGTGCCGCTGACCTATAAGCTCAAAACGGGCCAACAGATCGAGATTCTGACGGCCACTAAAGGCGGGCCAAGCCGCGACTGGTTAAACCCCAGTTTGGGCTATGTGCGCACCTCCCGGGCGCGGGCCAAAATCCAGGCGTGGTTCAAGCACCAAGCGCGGGATCAAAACCTGGATGAAGGGCGCGCGCTGTTTGACCGCGAGATGCGTCGCCTGGATGTTGAGGGGCTCGATCTGCCCAAGTTGGCCAAGGCGGTTAACTACCTCAATGCTGACGATATGTACGCCGCCATTGGCGCCGGTGACCTGCGCATTGGCCAAGTGTTGCATCAGGCCCAACAGCTGTTCGGCGAAACCGACGACCAGGAGCAGCTTAATCGCCTGCTAGCCAAGCCTCAGCGGCAATCCAGCAAAGCCACCAAAAGTGATATCACGGTGCTTGGCGTCGGCAACCTGAAAACCAGCATGGCGAACTGCTGTCGGCCAGTGCCTGGCGAACCGATCATTGGCTTTATCACCCAGGGGCGTGGCGTCACCGTGCACCGTCAGGACTGTAGCAATATTCTGCAATTGCGCCTGGACGAACCCCAGCGCATTATCGAAGTAGAGTGGGGCGAACGCGCCCAGACCCGCTATCCGGTGACCATTGAAATTCAAGCCTGGGATCGCTCCGGGCTGCTGCGCGATGTGACAGGGCTGCTCGGCAATGAAAAAGTCAACGTACTCGCCGTGAACACATTGACCGATACCGACGAGGGCATCGCCCGTCTGCGCATTACCTTGGAAGTGGATGGCCTGGAATCCCTGGGGCGTCTGTTCTCCCGTATCCAGCAATTGCCAAACGTCACCGAAGTACGACGTTTGCGCAACGCCGACCCGGAAAAGCAATCACGTAAGGGAGGGGCATAATGCGCCATGGTATGGACGACCTGCTGACCCTGATGCAAGTGCTGCGTGACACCGAACAGGGCTGCCCATGGGACTTACAGCAGGACTGGGACAGCATCGTGCCGCACACCCTGGAAGAAGCCTACGAAGTTGCCGATGCTATTGAACGGCGGGCCTTCGACGAGCTACCCGGTGAGCTGGGTGATCTGCTCTTTCAGGTGGTCTATTACGCCCAGTTTGGTGCTGAAGAGCAGCGCTTCGACTTTGACGATATTGTCGATACGCTGACCGCCAAGATGCTGCGCCGCCACCCGCACGTCTTTCCGGAGGGCACTCTGGCTTCCCGCCGCCCGCCAGGCGTAAGCGCCGAAGAGGTGCAAACTCAGCAGGTCAACAGCCGTTGGGAGTCGTTGAAGGCTGAAGAGCGTGCCGAGCGTACGGCCAGAACGCTCTCGGTACTCGACGATGTACCGCGCACACTGCCTGCACTGAGCCGGGCTGCCAAGCTGTCTAAGCGCGCTGCACGGGTTGGGTTTGATTGGCCGGATGCCAGGGGCGTGGTCGCCAAAATTCGGGAAGAGCTGGCCGAAGTCGAAGAGGCGCTTGCCGCCGGTGACCAACAGCACGCTCAAGAAGAGGTGGGCGATCTGCTCTTTGCGGTGACCAATCTTGCCCGCACCCTGAACGCCGACCCAGAACAGTGCCTGCGCAGGACGAATGCCAAATTTGAACGCCGCTTTCGCTACGTAGAGAGCGAGCTTAGCGCTGCCCAGCGGCCCTTAACAGAGGCTTCGCTAGACGAAATGGAAGCCCACTGGCAAGCAGCGAAAGCACAAGAAAAACAACCTACCCATTCCTGATTAATCATTTCGCGACCCCTGCAAGGAGGCCATGCCAATGAGTCACGACCTACACGAATCTCTGCGCGATAACGTGCGTATTCTGGGCGACAGCCTGGGGCGAACCATTGCCGACGATTTGGGCCAGGCATTTGTCGATAAGATCGAAACCATTCGCGCCCACGCCAAACGCGGGCGCCAGGGTGATTCACTGCAGCAGCGCGAATTAATCGAGTACCTACGCCAGTTGCCCGAACGTGATCTGCTGCCGGTCACTCGGGCGTTTAACCAATTCTTAAACCTCGCCAACATTGCCGAACAACACTACCGGGCACGCTTTCGCCGCGTCGAGGATTACAAGCCCGGCTCGCAGCCGGTACTGGGTGAACTCCTCGAGCGCGCCCAGCAGGCAGGCAACTCGCCGCGTAAATTGGTCGAAACCCTCGCCAATATGCGCGTCGAATTGGTACTCACCGCCCACCCTACGGAAGTCATTCGCCGCACGCTGATTCAAAAATATGACGCCATCGACGAGTGTCTGACCGCCATCGAGAGCTCGGAAGATTACCCCGAGCGCGGTACCCGCGCCCAGGGGCGTCTGGAAGAACTGATCAGCCAGGCATGGCACACCGATGAGATTCGCCACGAACGCCCCACGCCGGTTGATGAAGCCAAGTGGGGCTTTGCCGTCATTGAAAACTCACTCTGGCAGGCAGTGCCGGACTTCCATCGCGATTTGGATAACCTGCTGCTGGATACCGCCGGTGAGCGCCTTCCCCTGGATGCCGCGCCGATTCGCTACGCCTCCTGGATGGGCGGGGATCGCGACGGTAATCCCAACGTGACCGCCCGGGTCACCCGCGAGGTATTGCTACTGGGCCGCTGGATGGCCGCCGATCTTTACCTGCGCGACCTGGATCAGTTGAAGACTGAACTCTCCATGTGGAAGGCCAACAGCGCGCTTAAAGCCGAGGCGGGCGATGTGGCCGAACCGTATCGCGAAGTGCTAAAGCGCCTGCTGACGAGAATGGAGTCAACCCGGGATTGGGCCAAGGCCGAGCTTGAGGGGCGTAACTATGACGGCGGGCCGATTATTGAAACCCGTGATCAGCTCTATTCCCCGCTGCTCGGCTGCTACCGCTCACTTTGCGATGTTGGTCTCGATACCATCGCTAACGGCGCGCTGCTGGATACCCTGCGCCGGGTCGCAGTATTCGGCGTTACGCTGACCAAGCTCGATCTGCGCCAGGAGGCCAGCCGCCACGCACAGGTGATTGAAGAGCTGACCAGTACGCTTGGCCTTGGCCACTACCGCGAATGGGATGAAGCCCAGCGTCAAGAGTTCCTGCTGGCCGAGTTGGCTTCCCGTCGCCCGCTGATTCCGCGCCGCTGGGAATGCTCCGCCGAGACCCGGGAAGTGCTGGATACCTTTAAGGTGATTGCCCAGGAACACTCCGAAGCGCTGGGAACCTACATTATTTCCATGGCCGCTGAACCGTCGGACGTGCTCACCGTGGCACTATTGATGAAAGAGGTAGGAGGGCAGGTCACGCTGCCTATCGCACCGCTGTTTGAAACCCTCAACGACCTGGATCACGCAGGCGATGTGGTGGACCAACTGCTGGCGATACCGAGCTATCGTTCGCTGATTGATGATCGCCAGGAAGTGATGATCGGCTACTCAGATTCAGCCAAGGATGCCGGTCAGTTGGCCGCCGCTTGGGCGCAGTACCGCGCCCAGGAGTCGCTGGTCAATGTGTGTAACCGGCACGGCGTCGATCTAACCCTGTTCCACGGCCGCGGTGGCACCGTAGGCCGTGGCGGCGGCCCGGCCCATGCGGCGATTCTCTCCCAGCCTCCCGGCTCGGTGAACGGCAGCCTGCGGGTGACCGAACAGGGCGAGATGATTCGCTTCAAGTTCGGCCAGCCTGATATTGCCCTACGCTCCATGGAGATTTATGCCTGCGCGGTGCTGGAAGCCACACTGTTGCCGCCTCGCGCGCCGGAACCGCATTGGCGTGAAGAGATGGATCAGCTCGCCAAGGTCGCGCATGGTGCTTATGTCGGCGTGGTGCGGGAAGACCCCGATTTTGTCCCTTACTTCCGGGCAGTCACGCCGGAGGGCGCTTTAGGAAGGTTGCCGCTAGGCTCACGTCCTACCAAGCGCCGCCAGGATGGCGGCGTAGAGACCCTACGCGCGATTCCATGGATTTTCGCCTGGACGCAGATTCGTCTGATGCTGCCAGCGTGGCTGGGAAGTGGTGAAGCCTTCTCGACCCGCTTAGAGCAGCCCGGCGGACGCGAGGTGCTGCAAGAAATGCGCACTGAGTGGCCCTTCTTCGGCACTTATCTCGACATGCTGGAGATGCTGTTGGCCAAAGCCGACGTGGCCATTGCCGCCTACTACGAGCACCGCCTGGTCGATGAACCATCGCTTAAAGCGTTGGGTAAAAAACTGCGTGAGCGTTTTGCACGGCTCGAAGATGCGGTGCTCGATATTCTCCAGCAGGAGAAGCTGCTGGAGAACACACCGCTGATTCGGCAGGCCATTGATGTACGCAATCCGTACATCGATCCGTTGCATGGCCTTCAGGCCGAGTTGCTGCAGCGTAACCGCGATGCGGACGGGGCAATCAGTGCTGATTTGTCACGTGCGTTAATGGTGACAATGGCGGGCATCGCTGCGGGTCTGCGTAATACGGGTTAAACAAGACCGGCCAGCCTGTTAATGATGCTAACAAGGAGGCGTCAATGCCCTCAGATGCTCAAGCGGTACTCGACTTTTGGTTTGAAGCGTTGACGCCTGCTCAGTGGTTTAAAAAAGACCTTGAGATGGATAGCACTATTCAGTCGCGTTTTGGTGAACTGCATACCCAGGCGGCGCAGTGTGAATGTTATACCTGGCGGCAAACGGCTCAGGGGCGGCTGGCGGAAATCATCGTGCTGGATCAGTTCTCGCGCAATATCTTCCGCGATGATGCGCGCGCTTTTGCCACCGATGCGCTAGCGCTGGCTCTAGCTCAGGAGGCAGTGGCTGCGGGTGCCGACGCTGAGCTAACCCCTCAGCAGCGGGCATTTTTGTATATGCCCTATATGCATAGCGAATCGGCCGCCATTCATGAAGTGGCAATACAACTGTTCGACCAGCCGGGGTTAGTGAATAACTACGACTTTGAAGTGCGTCACAAGGCGATCATTGATCGCTTCGGGCGTTACCCGCACCGCAATGCACTGTTGGGGCGGGCCTCTACCGACGAGGAGCTGGCTTTTCTAAAGCAGCCCGGCTCCTCTTTTTAACTTTTTTGTTCACTCCTTTTAGCCACATGGCGTTTTATGTCGTTACGAAAATCTACCCGTATCAATAAATACATTAGTGAAAGTGGAATGTGCTCTCGCCGTGAGGCTGACCGCTTTGTGGAGCAGGGCAACGTGTGGATTAACGGTCGCCGCGCCACTACCGGCGACCAGGTGGTAGCGGGGGATCTGGTCAAGGTCAATGGCCAGGAGATCGAGCCACAGGAAGAGGAAGATCTGGTTCTTATTGCGCTGAACAAGCCGGTGGGCATCGTTAGCACCACCGAGTCCAGTGAAAAGGACAATATCGTTGAGTTTGTAAAACACGGCACGCGCATTTTTCCCATCGGTCGGCTCGATAAAGACTCCCAGGGGCTGATTTTTTTAACCAATAACGGTGATTTGGTTAATAAGATTCTGCGTGCCAATAACAACCACGAAAAAGAGTATCAGGTGACGGTGAACAAGCCGATCACCGACGAGTTTATCGAGGGCATGCAGGGCGGTGTGCCGATTCTTGGCAAGGTGACCAAGCGCTGCAAAGTGCAAAAAGAGTCCACCTTTGTCTTCACTATTACCTTGGTGCAGGGGCTCAATCGGCAAATTCGCCGTATGTGCGAATACTTCGGCTATGAAGTTACTCAGCTTATTCGCACGCGCATTATGAATGTGCCCCTTAAAGGGTTAGCCCTGGGGGATTGGCGCGATCTCACCCCTAAAGAGATTGACACCATTATCGCGCTGACCGAAAAATCAGAAGCCGTGCCAGAGAAGAAGAGTAACGCTAAGCCTGAAAGGCCCAACTACAGCTCAGGCGCTGGCAAGGCAAAGCCGCCCGCTGCCAACAAAGGGCGCCCGAAACCGGCCAAAGCGGGCGCCAAAGCCACCGGGGCTAAACCTAAACCACTTCCCAAAGGTAAAAAGGCCGCTAGTGGAAAAGTTAGCATTAGCACCGGCCCGAAAAACAGTGCTGGTAAACCTCTCTCCAAGGGTAAAGCGCCCGGCAAGCCCAGTGTTAAAAGCAAGCCTAGTGCAAAAGGTAAGCCCGTTGGCAAAGGCCGCGGTAAGCCAGCGGTTGCGGGCAAGCCTTCTCAGCGACGCAAGTAGCTCCTACTTCAAGAGTCCTTACTGTGATCCCAATCGTCGCTTTTTATGCTGTGATTAGCATGCTCGCTTACATTACCTACGCCATCGACAAAAAGGCGGCTATCAATAACCGCCGTCGAGTGAGCGAGAAAACGCTACATCTGCTTGGAGTAATGGGTGGCTGGCCAGGTGCTTTCCTGGCTCAGCAGCGGCTGCGGCATAAAACCCAGAAAACCGCCTTCCAGGTTACGTTCTGGCTGACGGTTGTTGTAAATCTGGCCTGTGCGGGGTGGCTAACTGTTTCATTGAGTCTCATTTAGCCACCCGTTTAGCCACCCTATGCTGCGTGCCTACGCTCTGGCTTGCTCGTTGGGCGCGAAAAGAAAGTTGGCTATCAACTCCTTACCGCCTTCGGTCGCGAATGATTCGGGGTGAAATTGAATGCCGTGAATCGGGTACTCCCGGTGTTTAACGCCCATAAGCTCGAATTCACCCATTGCCTGCCAGCGGCTGCGCTGCTCAAACTTATCCGCTTTCAGGGCACCCACGGTGGCGGTTACTTCCAGGCACTCGGGCAGGGTGGTCGCATCGGCAATCAATGAGTGATAGCGCATTACTTCAAGCTGGTCAGGCACGCCGTTAAACACCGAGCGATTGTCGTGATTGATCGGGCTAATCTTACCGTGCATAGGTAGCGGCGCTTTAACTACCTTGCCGCCGAACACATGCACGATGCCCTGCATGCCCAGACAAACCCCCAGCAGCGGGGTGGTCTTACCCAGTTTTTCTATTACCTCGGCGCACACGCCAAAGTAGCGTGGGTCATCCGGCGAGCCGGGGCCGGGGGAAATAATAATGCGATCCGGCGCCAGCGCCTCAATGGCGTGGTAATCGATCTGGTCGTTGCGTTTAACAATGATCTCAAAATGAGGCAACCCGCCGCGATTCTTCTCCGTGGTCAAGATTTCACCAATAAACTGGTAAAGGTTATAGGTGAAGGAGTCGTAATTATCGATGATCAGCACCTTCATGCGGGGCTCTCCATATCCGTGCTCATAAAAGGGGCCAGGGCCTTGCGAGTGCCAGCGAACTTGCGGCGAATTTCTTCGTATTCATCCTCGGCGTTGCTATCGAATACGTTGCCGCCGCAGGTTTGTACGTAGGCGCGCTC
This sequence comes from Vreelandella maris, assembly GCF_013371085.1. Lineage (GTDB taxonomy): Bacteria > Pseudomonadota > Gammaproteobacteria > Pseudomonadales > Halomonadaceae > Vreelandella > Vreelandella maris. The sequence goes on from NZ_JABWCV010000007.1 coordinate 152,267, forward strand.
GCCGTTCACAAACACCGTGCGAATGGGGATGGCAAAGGTGCAGTCGCCGTTAAACGAGAACTGGCCCACCGCACCGCCATAGGGACCGCGACCGTCGGTTTCCAGATCATCGATAATCTTCATCGCCTCAATCTTGGGCGCGCCGGTGAGCGTGCCCGCCGGGAAGTTACTCGCCAGCGCCGTAAACATGTCTTCGCCTTCGGCAATAATCCCGACAATTTCGCTGGAGATATGCTGTACGTGGCTAAAGCGCTTGATATCCATCAGGCTGCGCACTTTTACCGTGCCAAACTGGGCCACCCGGCCAATATCGTTGCGGTGCAGATCCACAATCATATTGTGCTCGGCGATCTCCTTGGGGTCGTTGAGCAGCGCCCGGGCTAGCTGGGTGTCTTCCTGGGGCGTTTGGCCGCGGAGGGTGGTGCCTGCCAGCGGGAAGGTTTCCATCTCACCCTGGCGCAGGCGGAACAGTAGCTCGGGGCTTGCGCCGATCAGCTTCTGCTCGCCGAATTTGACGTAGTACATCTGGGGCGACGGATTGATGGTGCGCAGTTGGTCATAAAGAGCCAGGGTGTCGCCCTTAATCTGAAAGCGTTTTTTAAAACCGACCTCGCACTGAAACACCTTGCCGTCGATGATGTCCTGCTTCACCTTGGCCACCGCCTCGGCGTGCTCGGCTTTGCTCATTGTGTCGCCCAGCGCGGTGATGTGCAGTGGGCCTGCGGGTTTTTCGTCGGCGTCGATCAGCGTCTGCAGAAACTCGTAACGGCTATTGTCGTAATAGAAGTAGGTAACCTCCCCGGTCATCTTGTCGAGGATCAGGCCATCTTTGTAGAGCCCAAAGCGAAAGGTATCGAAATCGTCGCTGGCTTTTAGGGTCAGCGAGGGCTCGAAGTACTGCATCGCGTCGTAACCGAGGTAACCGCTTAAGCCACCCGCGTACTTACGCGAAATAATATTCTGGGGGATCAGGCTACGCAGTAGCTCATAAGGGTTATCGCTTGGGTACTCGTTTGCATTGCCGTCACGGTCTTCGATAGTTAGCGTGTTGCCATTGGCATACAGCGTGTATTCGGGGTCGAAGCCGATGATCGAATGGCGTGCAATATGGCTATCTTCGCCAAGCGACTCCAGCATGTAGCAGGTATCAAACTGCCGCTCGATTTTTTGAAACAGGGCAAAGAAGTCGCAGTCCGCCGCCAGCGTCACGTAGTGAGGTTTGCGTGGCAGCGTAAACGGCTGCGGGCCCGAGGCATGCGTATTGGCAATGGTCATGGTGCATCATTCCGTGAAGAAGCTTGTGAAGAGGGTAGCGGTGTCGAAGCGTGCAAGGTGGCCAACGCGCGCGAACCGCGGGAAACCGTGGCGATACCCACCCCTAGGGTTTCGGCAATTTTGCGGTGCGGCACTCCTTCACGCAGCAGTTTAAAAATCTGTAGTCGTTTACTGATTTCTTGATACTCTGAGTGAGTCAACAGGTCGGCCAGTGCTGCGTCCATTGCCTCGGGTGAGTCTATGGCGAGCAAGTGGCGAATAAGCTCAGCCTGGTAGTGATCGTTTGCTGTCATGTTGTAAAGATACGTTGTGAAACCATCGAGGGATGCCATCGGATAAAAAGCAATGTACTAGCGTACTAGTACGCTACATTATTGCTCAGGGAAGTCAAGCAGCTCGTTCTATTTTGAGGAAACACGATGACTGGCTATTTTATTCAAGCCTTTATTTATCTTGTCGCCGCGGTAATTGCGGTTCCCCTTGCCAAGCGGTTTGGACTGGGCTCAGTGCTGGGTTATTTGGTCGCCGGGGTAGTGATTGGCCCGATCCTGGGGCTGGTGGGCCAGGAAACCACCACTATTCAGCATTTTGCGGAATTTGGCGTGGTAATGATGCTGTTTTTGGTCGGCATGGAGCTTGACCCGAAAGGGTTATGGGCGATGCGCGTGCGGCTGCTAGGGCTGGGTGGGCTTCAGGTAGTGCTAACCGCTGCTGCAGGCACTGCTATTGCTTTGTGGCTAGGGCTAGTGATGCAAACTGCCCTGGCGGTGGGGCTCATTTTTGCGCTCTCTTCCACGGCGATTGTGCTGCAAACGTTGAACGAGAAGGGGCTTGCCAAAACTGAAGGGGGCCGCAGCGCCTTTTCGGTGCTGCTGTTCCAGGATATTGCCGTTATTCCCATGCTGGCGCTAATTCCGTTGCTGGCACTTCCCGAGTTAATGGGCGACGTTAGCGATGATGGCCACGCCAGCTTAAGTCTGGTCGCACACTTGCCCGGCTGGGCACATGCCTTGGTGGTCGTGGCGGCCATCGCGAGCGTGATAGCGGCAGGCTACTATTTAATGCCCCTGCTGTTTCGCTATGTGATTAGTTCTGGTCTGCGCGAAGTATTTACCGCCACCGCCCTGATGCTGGTCATCGGCATTGCCGCGTTAATGAGTTTGGTTAATTTATCGCCTGCCCTCGGCGCGTTCCTGGCCGGGGTGGTACTTGCCAACAGTGAGTTCAAGCATGAGTTGGAAGCCAATATTGAGCCCTTTAAAGGACTGCTGTTGGGGTTGTTCTTTATTACCGTGGGGGCAGGTATTAACTTCTCGGTGCTGGCGGCGGAGTGGGGCACGGTTCTCTCGTTAGGTGTGGTCGTGATCGTGGTAAAAGGCGTGATTCTGCTCGGCTTAGCACTGCTGTTTCGGGTGCGTGGCAGCAATGGCTGGCTATTCACCCTGGGCCTTGCCCAGGCAGGTGAATTTGGTTTCGTGCTGCTGACCTATAGCGTTCAAAACAGTGTCATTCCAACCGACATCTCCCAGGTGCTCTCACTGGTTGTGGCGCTCTCGATGTTTTTAACACCGCTACTGTTTATTGCTTACGACCGGTTGGTTCTGCCGCGCTACCGCAGTGCCAAGAACGACGACCGGGAAGCCGATACAATAGAAGAGCAGGCCCCGGTGATCGTTGCGGGCGTAGGCCGGTTTGGGCAAATTATTTGTCGCCTGCTGCGCGCCAATAATATTCCCATAGTGGCGCTGGACCATGAGATCGAACAGATTGAAAACCTGCGCAAAATTAACATCAAAAGCTACTTTGGTGACGCCAGCCGTTCCGACTTGCTCGAAACCGCTGGTATCGAACATGCCCGGTTAATCGTTATTGCCTTGGACGACCGCGACCGCGCTGTGCAGATGGTCAAGCATGTGAAGCAATACTATCCGCATGTCTGGGTGCTAGCCCGCGCCTTTGATCGCGGCCATGGCTATCAACTGCGAGAAGCAGGTGCTGATGACGTCGTCAGTGAAACCTACCACTCCGCATTGGAACTGGGCGGCCACGCGCTAACGGCGATGGGTGTCCACCCCATGCGGGCCAAGCAAATGACCTGGGCATTTGTGCAGAACGAAGATGCCCATGAGGACGAGCTGTTTGAAGCCTGGAAGGAGATCGAGGGGAGTATTAGCTTCAGCCCCCGCTATGGCGAGCTGTTTATGAAGCTGGAAGAAGCGCTGAATAGTGCGATGCAACAAGAGTGGCACGAGCCCCAGCGGGAAGACGTGCCGATCTGGACGCCACCCGACCAGCACCGTGATAACGTTTAAAACGGCAGGTGCAACGAGGCGCTTAGCATAGTGAGGTGTTCAAGGGTGGGGGAGTTGATACGTTCGTATTCCAGTCGGCTAACAAGCCGATTGACCGTTACGGTGGCACCGAAGCCTTGCAGCATCGCGGTGCCACTTTCATCGGCACCTTCCACATCGCTTTCACCGCGCCATTCGGTGATGCCGGACTTCGCATAGACGCTAAAGGCACCCATGCGAACACCGGCGACAATGGCGCCGCCTAAACTTAAGGTATCCATAATCAGTGGATTAACACTGGACGAGGTGGAGATTTCTTCGCTTTCCCGGTAGGCGATTTCCGCGCCAATATCCAGTTGAGGAAGCCGCCAGGGGCTAAAGCCAGCTGTTACGCGAAAGCCGCTGGAGTAGTTGTCCAGGCTTTGCAGGTCGCTACCTTCCAGAATAACGCCGTTTTCAAGCTGCATGAGTTCGCTATCGGGGGCGGTATAAGCCATCACCGGCGGCTTATCATCGGCGTAGCTGCTAAACCAGGGAACAGCACAGCACAGCAGAGTGATTGCCAAGCGTTTCATTGGCATTTCTCGTACACCTATTGTCGTATACGTATGGGTAGAGAAAGAAAAGCTATTCCTAATCAGGTTAGCAACTGACTTGGATTTCCACCACTTTAATTGCGCCGTTGGCTAGGTTATCGACTAAATTTTTTCCCATGGTGGTAAAGCGCTCGCCGAACACCCACTTGGGGGAGAGCACCTCTTGGCGTGGCGTCTGTTCTTTTTGGCGCTGACGTTGGCGCCACTCCAAGGCTATTTCGCTCCAATCTTCAACATGTTCAAGCACAAAGCCGCCCGTTTCGAGCAAATGGGTTAATGACGTTAAGGTCAGTAGGTGCGAGTGCTCAGGAGAAGCCGCCCATGGCACTGGGTAGTGAAGCTGTGCCACGTGGGGGCCGCTGACCACTTCATGCATGACTAGCTGCCCGCCTGAGCGCAGAATCCGTCGGCTTTCTGCGATTACCCTGGCTGCGTCAGGCATATTCATCAGGCTGTGTTGAAACAGCACGGCATCAAAACTGTTATCCGCAAACGGCAGGGCACTGGCACTGCCGGTGACCCAGGCAAGAGGTGGTGCGTTAGGCTGGTTAACTCGTGAACTCAGCGCTCTATTTAACGCACTAAACCCATGAGTAATATCCAGCCCGGTCATTTGAAACCCTAGCGCCGCGCCTTGGCGCATTAATCCACCTAGCCCAGCGCCGATATCCAGCACTTTGCCGTGGGTGTCAGGGTTAAGTCGTTCAAGCAGCCGAGTAGAGGCCGCCACGCCGCCAATATGCAGCTGATCCAGCGGGGCGAGTTGGTGGAGTGTGGGGCCGTCGGGGTAGTGGGCATCTATTTGTGTCAGAATTTCATCAGCGCGCAGGGCGCGCTGATAGTGATCCGCTAAACGGTTGGGGTTGGTCATTGCGCGTTATGACTCTTGATCCAAGCCTGATTCTTGATCTAAACCTAGTTCCTGAATCGAAATTTCGCGCATTTTGAATTTCTGAATCTTACCAGTGACGGTCATGGGGAATTCATCAACAAACTTGAAGTAGCGCGGAATTTTGAAGTGGGTGATTTTGCCTTTGCAGTACTCGCGCAGCTCTTCACCGGTGACTTCGCCCGCGGTGCTGTTGAGTTTCACCCAAGCAATCAGCTCTTCGCCGTACTTCTTATCCGGCACGCCGGTGACCTGTACTTCTGAAATCGCCGGGTGGGCGTACAGAAATTCCTCGATCTCCTTGGGATAAACGTTCTCGCCGCCGCGAATGACCATGTCCTTGATGCGCCCCACGATCTGGATGTAGCCCTCTTCATCCATAGTGGCCAGGTCGCCGGTGTGCATCCAGCCTGCTTCGTCAATCGCTTCAGCGGTGGCTTTGTCGTTGTTCCAATACTTCAGCATCACGCTGTAGCCGCGGGTACACAGCTCACCGATTTCACCTCGAGGAAGAATACCGCCATTGCCGGGGTCGACGATTTTATTTTCCAGGTGCGGTTGGGTGCGTCCCACGGTAGAAACGCGCTTCTCGATGCTGTCGTTAGCGCCGGTCTGGGTAGATACCGGGCTGGTTTCCGTCATGCCGTAGGCGATCTGCACGCCCTTCATGTTCATCTTGCTGATCACCTGCTTCATGATTTCAGCAGGGCAGATTGAGCCCGCCATAATGCCGGTGCGCAGTGAAGAGAGATCGGTGCCAGGGAAATCCGGGTGATCAAGCTCGGCGATAAACATGGTTGGCACGCCGTAAAGGGCGGTAGCTTTTTGCTCATGCACCGCCTTGAGCACCTTGCCGGGATCAAAGCCTTCATCCGGGTAGATCATGGTGGCGCCGTGGGTCATACAGCCCAGGTTGCCCATGACCATGCCAAAGCAGTGGTAAAGCGGCACGGGGATCACCAAACGGTCTTCGCTGGTGAAACCCATGCTTTCCGCCACAAAAAAACCGTTATTGAGAATATTGTGGTGGGAAAGCGTCGCCCCTTTGGGGAAACCGGTAGTGCCGGATGTGTACTGAATATTGATGGCGTCGTCGAACTGTAGCGTTGCTTGCAGATCATCCACGTCGGTCTGGCTGACTTTGTTGGCCTCCGTCATCAGATCGGTCCAGCGCCACATGCCATTCAATTTTTCGTGACTCAGGTTTATCACGCACTCAAGGTCGGGTAGCTTCTGGGATTTCAGCTTGCCCTCGGCGCAGGCTTTTAATTCGGGTGCCAATTCGTAAAGCATGCCGCTGTAGTCAGAGCTTTTGAAACTGTTGGCAGTAACCAGAAAGCGTGCACCTGACTGATTTAGCGCGTACTCCAGCTCATGAGTACGGTAAGAGGGATTGATGTTGACCAGAATGGCGCCAATTTTAGCGGTCGCAAACTGGGTGAGTGTCCATTCGCTGCAATTGGGCGCCCAAATGGCGACGCGGTCGCCTTTTTGAACACCGATAGCGAGCAAGGCGCGGGCGCAGCGATTGACCTCTTCCTGAAGCTGGCGGTAGCTCCAGTGAATATTCTGATGCAGCACAATCAAGGCGTCGTTATCGGCATACTGTGTCGCAATCTGATCGAATTTGTCGCCAATGGTCATGCCCAGCAGCGGCTTGTCCGCCGTGCTGCTGGTGTAGCTAGGTAGAGTCAGTGCGTGTGAAGACATTTCAGGTCTCTCCGATATTTTTCTTGTCTGAACATGATGGCAGAGAAGGTTGAGCTACTTGGCTTCTTTCTTATTATTGATGACGCATTTTATCGGCTAGCGCCCAGTGCTAGAGCTACTTTGGAACTGGGCTTGCGGCCTAGCTCCTGAGTAATCCAATAACCGGTATCGATGACGGCCTGCAGGTCGATGCCTGTCTTGACTCCCAGCCCTTTAAGCAGATAGAGCACGTCTTCGGTGGCCACATTGCCGGAAGCGCCCTTAGCATAGGGGCAGCCGCCGAGACCAGCGGTGGCGGCGTCAATAATACTGACGCCTTCTTCCATCACCGCGTAAAGGTTCGCCAGCGCCATGCCGTAGGTGTCGTGAAAGTGAGCGGCCAGAAACTCAATGGGCACTTGTTGGCTCGTCGCCTCAATCATCCGTTTAGCAGCCAGCGGCGTACCGACGCCAATCGTGTCACCTAGCGACACCTCGTAGCAGCCCATCTCATAAAGTGCTTTGGCCACCTCAGCCACTTTGTCGGGGGCGATCTCGCCTTCGTAAGGGCAGCCCAAGACACAGGAAACATAGCCCCGCACGCGCACGCCAGCCTCACGGGCGCGCTCTAACACAGGCTCAAACCGTGTCAGCGACTCGGCAATCGAGCAATTGATGTTCTTTTGCGAGAAGGCTTCTGATGCCGCGCCAAATACCGCGACCTCTTCAACGCCCACGGTTAGGGCGTTTTCAAGCCCTTTTAAATTGGGCGTTAGCGCGGAGTACACCACGCCTGGCTGACGCTGAATGCCGCCCATGACCTCAACGGCGTCGCCCATTTGCGGTACCCATTTAGGCGAGACGAAGCTGGCCGCTTCGATATGGGTGATCCCCGCGTTGGCAAGCCGCTCGATCAGGGCGATCTTGGTCGCGGTGGGTACCATCGCCCCTGGCTCGTTTTGCAGGCCGTCCCGAGGGGCCATTTCAAATAACTTGACGGACGTAGGCAGTGCCATGAATGAGCTCCTATTCGCTGGGGGAAAAGTCGAGAAGGATAGCGCCCTGGCTGACCGTCTCGCCCGCCTGGAAATGGAAGGTTTCCACACTACCGTCAGCCGGGGCGGTCATGGTGTGCTCCATTTTCATCGCTTCCATCACCATCAGCGGCATGCCTTTCTCAACATTAACGCCGGGCTCCACCAGTAGAGCCACCACCGTGCCATTCATGGGGGCAGTGAGAGTAGATTCCGCTTCGTGGTGGCCATGATCAATGGCATCGATGCGCCGCCAGAACAAACGGGTTTCACCGCTGGGATCGGCCATCACGACCACATGACCATCGCGGCGCGCCTGCAAGCGGCGGCGGTGGCCATTCAAGGTAACGGCAACCGCGTCGCCGGTGAGCGGCTGCAGGCTCGCGGTTAGCGTTTTATCGCCGATGGTGAGGTTCCAAAGTGATTCGCCCGCGTTGCGTTTACCTTCGACGATCACTACCGCATCATCGCTGTCAGCGGCTTGAACATTCGTAGGGTCACACAGCGCAATGCGAATGGTGTGTGGCGCATTCAAGCGGAAGCCGTCGTGGCGATCCCAGGGCGAGTCGCTTTCGCACTCTTGAGCAAGTTGATTCAGGCCAATCAGCGCCGCGCTGGCGTAGGCTTCTGTGCTGTAAGTGCGCGGTGCAAACAGCGTCGCTTCATTGCGCTCGATAAAGCGGGTATCCAGCTCCACGTTCTTAAAGCTGGGGTGGGTCGCCAGGCGCATTAAGAAGGCGCGGTTAGTCACTACGCCTTGTACGTCCAGTGCCGCTAAGGCGCGGTTAAGCGTTGCCAGCGCTGCATCGCGGTCAGGCCCATGAACGATTAGCTTGGCGAGCATGGGGTCGTAGTGCATCGACACCGTATCGCCACTCTCCACGCCGCTGTCCAAACGCACCTGATCACCGCTTAGACCAGCGCCTTCTAAATCCAGCGCAAAGCGATTGAGCAAGCCCGTGGCGGGTAGGAAATCCTGTTCCGGGTCTTCGGCGTAAATACGTGCTTCAAAGCTATGGCCGGTAATCGTCAGCTCATCCTGGGTACAAGGCAGCGGTTCGCCCATGGCCACGCGCAACTGCCACTCGACCAGATCCTGGCCGGTGATCATCTCGGTCACCGGGTGCTCGACCTGGAGGCGAGTGTTCATCTCCATAAAATAGAACGAGCCATCCGCATCTAACAGAAACTCGACGGTGCCTGCGCCCACGTAGCCGATCTCCTGGGCAGCGCGTACGGCAGCATCGCCCATGGCGCAGCGCAGCTCCGCTGTCATGCCGGGGGCGGGGGCTTCTTCGATCACTTTTTGGTGGCGGCGCTGAACGCTGCAGTCCCGCTCGAATAGATAAACGCCGTTGCCATGACGGTCGCAGAATACCTGGACTTCCACATGGCGAGGTTGCACCAGATATTTCTCGATTAGCATGCGGTCATCGCCGAAGGCGGCTTTTGACTCACGGCGGCAGCCATCTAACGCGGCCTGAAAACCATCACCGCTTTCCACAACACGCATGCCTTTACCACCGCCACCGGCGCTGGCTTTGAGCATGACCGGGTAGCCAATTTTGTCGGCTTCGCTGCGCAGCAGAGCGTCATCCTGGTTATCACCATGGTAGCCGGGCACTAGCGGCACGCCCGCATTGGCCATCCGTGCTTTGGCGGCGGATTTATCACCCATGGCAGCAATGGCTGAAGCCGGCGGGCCAACGAAGGTGATGCCCGCTTCTTCAAGGGCTTTGACGAAGGTACCGTTTTCGGAAAGAAAACCGTAGCCGGGATGAATAGCGCCGGTGCCGGTACGCTTGGCAGCTTCGATGACTGCATCGATATTAAGATAACTTTCCCGCGCGGCGGCGGGGCCTAAACGCACGGCCTCGTCAGCTTCGCGTACATGGCGGGCGCTGGCATCGGCATCGGAATATACCGCGACGGTTTTCAGGCCCATACGGCGGGCAGTGCGCATCACGCGGCAGGCGATTTCGCCGCGGTTGGCGACCAGTAGGGTATCAAAAGGCGTCGTGCGAGCGGCTTTTTCGGCTCTTTCGTTTTTTTCAATAGGGGGTGAATGACTCATGAGCGACGCTCCGAAGCGTGGGGTGTGTTATTAGAATCGGCCCAGGCGGGGCGGCGCTTTTCAAAGAAACTGGATAAGCCCTCTTGGCCCTCTTGGCTTACCCGCAGTTTGGCGATCACCTGGCAGGTATGTTCGCGGGTGGCGTCACTGTCAGGCGCTTGAGCAACCGCGGCCATCAGCGCTTTGGTGGCGCGCTGGGCCTGGGGCGAGCCGGCCAATAGAGTTGCCAGCAGGGTGTCCACTTCGTCGTCTAGCTTGTCGTGTTCCACCACCAGATGGACTAAACCCAGCGCGAGCGCTATTTCGGCGTCCATTACTTCTGCGGTTAACGCATAGCGGCGCATCTGTCGCTCGCCCAGGGCTCGCTGCACGTAAGGGCTGATGACCGCGGGCGATAGGCCGATTTTGACTTCCGAAAGGCAGAATTTGGCTTTACCCGAGGCGATTACTATATCGCAGCAAGCGGCCAAGCCCACCGCACCGCCAAAGGCGGCGCCTTGCACCCGGCAGACCGTAGGGCAGGGCAGTGTATCCAGGCCGTGCATCAGTGCTGCCAGCTTGCGGGAGTCGGCGAGGTTATCGTCAAGGTCGTAATCGACCATGCGCTTCATCCAGTTTAGATCGGCACCCGCCGAGAAGCTTTTGCCTTCTGAGCCCAGTACTACTGCGCGCACTTCGCCCGCTTCAGCTTGCCTATGCAGCGCTTCAAGGTGCGCGTTTAGCTCGGCAATCAGGCTGTCGTCAAAGGCGTTATGCACTTCGGGGCGGTTCAAGGTTAGGCGGGCCACGCCGCTTTCAATGATTAGTGTTGAGTAAGCCATGGTGATTGCCCCTTACATCCGGAACACGCCGAAGCGTGTCTCTTCGATTTCTGCATTCATCGCGGCGGCAAGTGACAGGCCGAGCACATCGCGGGTTTGCAGTGGATCGATCACGCCGTCGTCCCACAAGCGGGCACTGGCGTAATAAGGGTGGCCCTGATGCTCATACTGCTCGCGGGTGGGCTGCTTGAAGGCTTCTTCTTCCTCTTTGCTCCACTCACGGCCTTCGCGTTCATGCTGCTCGCGTTTAACCTGAGCCAGTACACCCGCCGCCTGTTCGCCGCCCATCACTGAAATGCGCGCGTTGGGCCACATAAACAGCAGGTTGGGATCATACGCACGGCCACACATACCGTAGTTACCGGCGCCAAAGCTGCCGCCAATTAGTACGGTGTACTTGGGCACCTTCGCGCAGGCCACGGCGGTCACCAGCTTGGCGCCGTGCTTGGCAATACCTTCGTGTTCGTACTTGGAGCCGACCATAAAGCCGGTAATGTTCTGCAGGAAGATCAGCGGGATCTTGCGCTGGGTGCATAGCTCGATAAAGTGCGCGCCTTTCACCGCACTTTCGGAAAAAAGTACGCCGTTGTTGGCCACGATGCCTACCGGGTAGCCGTGAATATGCGCAAAGCCGGTGACCAGCGTTTCGCCGTAGTAGCGCTTGAATTCATCGAAATCGGAGTCATCGACGATGCGGCCAATCACTTCGCGAACGTCGTAGGGCTTTTTAAGGTCGGTGCCGACAATGCCATATAGCTCGGCAGGGTCGAGTTTGGGTGGTTTGGGTGTCTGCATGGCTAGCTTGCCACGCTTTTGCCAGTTCAGGCGCGATACGCAGGCGCGGGCAAGCTGCAGCGCATGGGCATCATTTTCCGCGTAGTGATCAGCGACGCCGCTGACCTTGGCGTGAACATCCGCGCCGCCTAAATCTTCCGCGCTGATGCTTTCACCAGTGGCGGCTTTTACCAGTGGCGGGCCACCGAGGAAAATCGTGCCCTGCTCTTTAACGATGATGGACTCGTCTGCCATGGCGGGCACGTAGGCGCCGCCCGCGGTGCAGGAACCCATCACCACGGCGATTTGCGGGATGCCTTCCGCCGACATGGTCGCCTGGTTATAAAAGATACGCCCGAAGTGGTCGCGATCAGGGAATACTTCGTCCTGGCGGGGCAGGAAGGCGCCGCCTGAATCGACCAGATAGATGCACGGCAGGCGATGCTTGCGGGCAATCTCCTGAGCGCGAATATGTTTTTTCACCGTCAGCGGGAAGTAAGTGCCACCTTTCACCGTGGCGTCGTTGGCGACAATCACGCACTCGACGCCGGAAACACGACCAATACCGGTGACGACGCCCGCCGCAGGAATCTCGCTGTCGTAGATCTTGTGCGCCGCCAGGGCAGAAAATTCTAAAAACGGCGAACCCTCATCGATTAGATGATCTATGCGGTCGCGGACAAACAGCTTGCCCCGGCTTTCGTGGCGCTCGCGGGCTTTGGCACCGCCACCCTGGGCGACGGCGGCGGTCAGTTCACGCAGTTTATGTACTTCACCGAGCATTGAGGCTTCGTTGGTTTGAAACACATCGCTGCGCGGGTTGATCTGAGTGGAGATGGAGCTCATGACAGGACCCTTACTTACTTTCAGTGAAGAGTTCGCGACCAATCAGCATCCGGCGAATCTCGCTGGTGCCCGCGCCGATTTCATACAGTTTGGCGTCGCGCAGCAGGCGCCCGGTGGGGTACTCATTGATATAGCCGTTGCCGCCGAGTAGCTGAATGGAGTCCAGGGCTACCTGAGTGGCCTTTTCGGCACAGTAGAGGATCACCCCGGCAGCGTCTTTGCGGGACGTTTGGCCACGGTCGCAGGCACCCGCTACGGCATACAGGTAGGCGCGACAGGCATTCAGGGTGGTGTACATATCCGCCACTTTGCCCTGCACTAATTGGAACTCACCAATCGACTGATTGAACTGCTTACGCTCGTGGATATAGGGCATCACCACATCCATGGCGGCCTGCATAATGCCAATCGGGCCTGCGGCCAATACGGTGCGCTCGTAATCCAAACCACTCATGAGTACGCGCACGCCTTTGCCTTCCCCGCCTAGAATGTTTTCAGCGGGAACGGCGCAGTCCTGAAAGACCAGTTCACAGGTGTTGGAGCCGCGCATGCCTAGCTTGTCAAGCTTCTGGGCGGTAGAGAAACCGGGCATACCTTTTTCGATAATAAAGGCGGTAATGCCTTTGGAGCCGGCTTCGGGGTCGGTTTTGGCGTACACCACCAGCACATCGGCATCTGGACCGTTGGTGATCCACATTTTGTTGCCGTTAAGGATGTAGTGGTCGCCATTATGCTTGGCACGCAGCTGCATTGAGACCACGTCAGAACCGGCGCCGGGTTCCGACATGGCGAGCGCACCCACATGGTCGCCGCTGATCAGCTTGGGCAGGTATTTGGCTTTCTGTTCGGGGGTGGCGTTGATCTTGATCTGGTTAACGCACAGGTTGGAATGGGCGCCGTAAGAGAGCGCAACCGATGCGCTGGCCCGCGAGATCTCTTCCATGGCTATACAGTGGGCGAGATAGCCCATACCACTACCACCATCCTCTTCAGAGACGGTGATGCCCAGCAACCCCATATCACCAAACTTCTTCCACAGATCATTAGGGAACTCGTTATTGCGGTCGATTTCGGCAGCGCGGGGAGCAATCTCGCTGGCCGCAAAGGCGTTGACCTGCTCACGCAGCATGTTCAGTTCGTCATCGAGGCCAAAATTAAGTTCTGAGTAGTGTGAAAACATGGTCAATCACCTGTTGCAGATTTTTGTATTAGCTTGTGTTAGCTATTTGTGTCGGCGAGTCGAGCTGGCGGTATGTCGCGCGACGAGTCAGTGCATAGTGGCGGAAGAGGGAGCAGACGCTTTGTCGGACGTACCCGTGCGCTCCTCTTCGTTCTGTTTTTCCTGGGGCTCTTTTTCTAGTAGTTCTTCGAGTGCCTGGCGGCAGCGAATCTCAGCACTTTCAAGCTCTAGCTGTACCATGGTGATGTCTTTCATTTGTTGGTCTAGCGCCGCACGTCGATCGCCTATCTTGCTAAGCATTAGATGCAGCTGCTTTTTGCTGCCGCTGCGAGTTTCGTCCCAAAGCTCGAACAGTTCGCGAATCTCTGCCAATGAAAATCCCAGCCGCTTGCCGCGAATGGTGAGTTTCAACCGCACACGGTCTTTGCTGCTGTAAACCCTGGTTTGCCCACGCCGGGAAGGGTGGAGCAACTCCTGATCTTCATAGAAGCGAATGCTACGGGTAGTTAAGTCAAACTCGCTGGCCAGTTCACTAATCGAGTAAGTTCTGCTCATGGTGTCGTTCTCTCAAAAGGCATTGTTCTTAAGGACAGTTCCTAAGAATAAGTCCCAAGATATGCTTCCTATGGAACACTGCCAATGAGGCTAAAACAAGTTTACGTTAACGTAAAGCTATTGTTGTTAGCAGTTGAAAAGCGTTGAATGCTCATAAGTGGCTGATATTTAACTTTTGGAGGCGCTTTTTTATGTGTGAAAATAGCGCTGATAGACCAAAGTTGTAATTGTATTGCCATAGTGAGAGTTGCTAGTTTGCACGTACACCTTACGTTCAGGTAAGGCGGCGGCAAGCGATTTCGCTACTTCCTTATTACCTGTAATAGAGTCAGCACGACAACAATAAGAGGCTTGCCACTCTATGAGTGCAAACGATGTCCTTCAGGGACCTGTCCTCGAAACCCGAGGGCTAACCAAAGAGTTCCGTGGGTTTACCGCTGTGGACGACGTTAATCTTCAGGTACAGGAAGGGCATATACACGCGCTGATCGGCCCCAATGGCGCCGGTAAAACCACTGTGTTTAACCTGCTGACCAAGTTTTTGCCGCCTACCCGTGGCGATATTTTGTACCGTGGTCATTCCATCACCAGTAAAAAATCCAACGAAATTGCCCAGTTGGGTCTGGTGCGTTCATTTCAAATTTCCGCCGTATTCGCGCATATGACCGCCTTGGAAAACGTGCGTGTGGCACTGCAGCGCAAACTGGGTACCTCGTTTCACTTTTGGAAATCTGAAAAATCGCTGGATCACCTTAACGAGCGAGCGCTTGAGCTGCTAGAAGAGGTAGGGCTGCGTGAATACGCCGACACCTTAACGGTAGAAATGCCCTATGGGCGCAAGCGAGCACTTGAACTTGCGACCACACTGGCACTGGACCCCACCATGATGCTGCTCGATGAACCGACCCAGGGCATGGGCGCTGAAGATGTAGACCGCATCGTGGCGCTGATTAAACGCGTTTCACAAGGCCGTACGGTATTGATGGTGGAGCATAACCTGAGTGTGGTTAGCCGCCTGTGTGACCGCATTACCGTGCTGGCGCGGGGCGCGGTATTGGCCGAGGGCGATTACGAAACTGTCTCCCGCAACCCACTGGTGCGTGAAGCCTATATGGGCAGCGACGCTGCTGAGGAAGAGGGAGTCACGGTATGAATATTGCCGAAGCACAAGCACCGATCGAAAACACGCAAAACCTGGAGATGTTGCGGGTGCAGGATCTGCATGCCTTTTATGGCGAATCGCATATCCTGCATGGGGTCAATTTTGATGTGAAGCGCGGCGAACTGGTGACTCTTCTGGGCCGCAACGGCGCGGGCCGTAGCACCACGCTCAAGTCGATCATGAACATGGTGGGGCGGCGTACCGGCTCAATCGTGATTAACGGTAATGAAACCCTGCATATGAAGCCGCACCATATTCCGCGGCTAGGGATTGGCTATTGCCCAGAAGAGCGCGGCATTTTTGCCAGTTTAGATGTGCATGAGAATCTCTTGTTGCCGCCAACGGTTCGTTCCGGCGGCATGAGCCTCGATGAAATCTACGCTATGTTCCCCAATCTTTACGAGCGGCGCAGAAGTCAGGGCACACGGCTTTCCGGCGGCGAACAGCAAATGTTAGCCATGGCGCGCATTCTGCGTACCGGGGCGCGCATGCTGCTGCTGGATGAAATTACGGAAGGGCTAGCGCCTGTGATCGTGCAGAAGCTGGCGGAAGTGCTGGTGAAGCTCAAGGAGCGCGGTATGACGATTGTGCTGGTGGAGCAAAATTTCCGCTTTGCGGCGCCCCTTGCGGATCGCCACTTCGTGATGGATCACGGTCAGATTGTCGAAGAAATCAGCGCCGCGCAGCTACCATCGCGCCGGGAACATCTCAACTCAATGCTAGGGGTATAACACACGGCTAGACACTTAAATGTTCATTCCGCCAACAGTTTTGCTGCTCACAAAACAACAATATTAATTAGTAATTTGCAGTACGCACCTTCACAACAGCTCAAAAACAACACAACAACAAAGGCCTCCGGGCCAGGAGACGAATATGACCTTTATGAAAAAAACGCTGGCCGCCAGCATCGCCGTCGCAGCAGCTTCAAGCCTTGCTGTGTCTACTGCTCAGGCTGATATGAGCGACGGTGAAGTACGCATTGGCTACCTAGCCGATATGTCCGGCACCTATCGCGACTTGGCAGGCCCAGGCGGCCTGACCGCGATGGAGATGGCGGTGGCCGATTTTGGTGGCAGCGTCAATGGTGCCCCCATCGTGATTTCCAGTGCGGATGACCGTAACAGCGCCGACGTAGGTGCCAATACTGTGCGCGGCTGGATCGATCAGGATAACGTCGACATGGTAGGCGGCCTGGTCGCCTCCTCGGTCTCGATTGCGGTCACCAAAGTGCTGGAAGAGAACAATGGCCTGGGGATCGTTTCCGGCTCTGCAGCATCAAGCATTACCAACGAGCACTGCACGCCTAACCACATCCACTGGGTCTACGATACTTATCCGCTCGCTAACGGTACCGCCAAAGCGGTCGTTGAGCAGGGCGGCGATACCTGGTTCATGCTGACGGCTGACTATGCATTCGGTCATGCGCTTGAAGCCGACGTGACAAAAGTCGTGGAAGAAAGCGGCGGTGAAATTGTCGGCGGTGTGCGCCATCCGTTCCCGACTAACGACTTCTCCTCTTATATCCTTCAGGCCCAAGGCTCGGGTGCCAAAATCATTGGCTTGGCCAATGCCGGTGCTGACACCGTTAACGCGATTACCACGGCCAGCCAGTTTGGTTTGACCCAATCCGGCCAGCAGCTAGCGGGTCTGTTGATCTTCCTGAATGACGTTCACGCCCTTGGCCTGGAAGCTACCCAGAACCTGCTGCTGACGACTGGCTGGTACTGGGATATGGACGAGCAGTCCCGTGAATGGTCACAGCGCTACTTCGATGAAGTGGGCCGTATGCCGACTATGGTACAAGCCGGTATCTACTCCAGCACGATGCACTACCTGAAAGCCGTGGAAGCCGCTGGCACTGACGACCCTGAAACCGTGCGTGCGCAGATGGCTGACATGCCCATCGAGGACTTCTTTGCCCGCAATGGCCGCATTCGTGAAGACGGCCGCATGGTGCACGACATGTACCTGGCTCAGGTGAAAACGCCTGAAGAATCCACCGGTGAGTGGGATCTTTATGAAATCCTCAGCACCATTCCCGCCGAAGAAGCCTACCGTCCGCTGTCTGAAAGCCAGTGCAAACTGGTACAGAACTAATTTTCGGACTCGCTAACAATCGCAAGTGACGTTTAGTACCGGTTGGCGGCAAGTTGCCGCCAACCGTTTGACGGCGAGGAGAATCGCGTTATGACGATGATATTCGGCGTGCCATTGGCCGTCTTCATGGGGCAGCTGACGCTGGGCCTTGTGAATGGGGCCTTTTACGCACTGCTTAGCCTGGGTCTGGCGGTCATCTTCGGCCTGTTGAAGATCGTCAACTTCGCCCATGGGGCGCAATACATGTTGGGGGCTTTCGCCGCGCTGTTGGGCTTTCGTTACCTGGGCATTAACTACTGGCTGGCGCTGTTCCTGGTGCCACTTGTAGTTGGCGCCTTCGGGGTATTGCTGGAGCGCTTTCTGCTGCGCCGAATTGCCCACCTGGACCACCTTTACGGATTGCTGCTGACCTTTGGTCTGGCGCTGATTTTTGAAGGCACGCTGGTCAACTTTTTCGGTGTTTCCGGCGCACGCTATGCAACGCCCGAGATTTTGCAGGGTGGCTTGAACCTCGGCTTTATGTTCCTTCCTACCTATCGTGCCTGGGTACTGGTCGCTGCGCTGGCAATGTGTCTGTTTACCTGGTTTATGATCGAGCGGACGCGGTTGGGGGCCTACCTGCGGGCGGGCACTGAAAACTCCCAGTTGATGCAGGCGTTTGGTGTCAATGTGCCGCTGCTGATAACGCTTACCTATGGCTTCGGCGTGGCCCTGGCCGCGTTTGCCGGTGTGCTTGCCGCGCCGCTCTATCCAGTTTCACCCACCATGGGTTCCAGCCTTCTCATCGTCGTGTTCGCGGTGGTGGTTATCGGCGGCATGGGTTCGATATTAGGTGCCATCATCACGGGCCTTGCGATGGGTATCATCGAAGGCCTGACCAAGGTGTACTACCCAGAGGCCTCCAATACGGTGATCTTCTTCGTCATGATCCTCGTGCTCATGTTGCGCCCAGTCGGGCTGTTCGGTAAGGAGGCATAAGCATGATGACGGAAACTCAATCAATGGCAGCACCGTCCGCAGTACTAGAGCGCCAGAAGCGCGCCAAGTTTCGACGCAATATGTTCTATCTGGCGTTGATCGTGGTGGGTCTGGTGGCGCCATTTTTGGCCTACCCCGTGTTCTTGATGAAAGTGCTCTGTTTTGCGCTATTCGCCTGCGCGTTTAACCTATTGCTTGGTTATGCGGGGCTGTTGTCCTTCGGGCATGCGGCGTTCCTGGCCACCGGCGGCTATGTGACCGGCTATTTGCTAGCGAGCTACCCGGGGCTAACGCCAGAGCTGGGTATTATCGCTGGCACCTTGCTGGCCACTCTGCTGGGCGTGCTGTTCGGGGTGCTCTCCATTCGCCGCCAGGGCATCTATTTTGCCATGGTCACCCTGGCCATCGCCCAGTTGGTGTATTTCATGTTTGTGCAGGCGCCGTTTACCGGCGGTGAGGATGGCTTGCACGGCGTTCCCCGCGGCGAACTGTTTGGCTTTATCAGCTTGAGCAGCAACCTCGCGATGTACTACTTCGTGTTTGCGATTTTCATCTTCGGCTTTGCGCTGATTCAGCGCACGGTGCACTCGCCGTTTGGTCAGGTGTTAAAAGCGATTCGTGAAAACGAGCCCCGCGCAGTATCGCTCGGCTACAACGCCGATGCCTACAAGCTGGTAGCGTTTGTGATCTCTGCCGGTTTGGCCGGGCTGGCCGGTTCAACCAAAACCGTGGTCTTCCAGTTAGCCTCGCTGACCGATGCCCATTGGCATATGTCTGGCGAGGTCATTCTGATGACCCTGCTGGGCGGCGTGGGAACGCTGCTGGGCCCGCTGATGGGGGCGGGCATAGTGGTTAGCCTCCAGCATATCTTGGCCCAATCCCCGCTGGGGAACTGGGTGAGCGTGATCCTTGGCATTATCTTTGTGATCTGCGTGCTTAGCTTCCGCAGTGGGATTGTTGGAGAGCTGGATAAGATGTACCGAAAGAACTTCAAGTAGCCGCTTTGAACAGTGGCTGCTTGAAAAAAGTTCTCTGTCCCGTACTTATTGGTTCTTCCCGTTGGGCGCCGCTTGGCGCCCTTTTTTCTGCCTCTTTTTTCAATCACCTTTTTCAACCCCATTTTCTGTATGACGGCCGAGCTTCTACACCTAAGGTCGCAAACGTTGGCATGTTGCTTGTGGGCGGGTAAATGGATAAGTTAACGTTAACGTCAATTACAACGACAATAGCAGTGCGCACGCGCATTCGCGGAGATACGCCATGAATTTTGAACTTAACGAAGACCAGGTCGCCTTTGCCGATATGGCGCGGGCGTTTGCCCAAAACGAGCTAGAGCCCCATGCGGCCGAGTGGGACCAAACCTCGTTCTTTCCGGTCGATGTGATTCGCAAAGCGGGCGAGCTGGGCTTTTGCTCGCTGTATGCCCCAGAAAGCGTAGGCGGGTTAGGGCTTTCGCGGTTGGATGCCAGCATCATATTCGAGCAGCTCGCCATGGGCTGCACCTCGACCACGGCGTATCTGACCATTCATAACATGGTGACCTGGATGTTGGCGGATTTCGGCACGCCCGACGCAGTCGAGCAGTGGGGCGCAAGGCTGGCTACGGGCGAGCTGCTTGGCTCTTACTGTTTAACCGAGCCTAACTCAGGTTCCGACGCCGCCTCGCTGAAGACCACCGCCAAGCGCGATGGCGATCACTACGTGCTTACCGGCAGCAAGATGTTTATTTCCGGCGCGGGTAGTACCGATTTTCTGGTGGTGATGGCGCGCACCGGCGGTGAGGGGGCTAGCGGTGTGTCAGCGTTTGCGGTGGATGCCAAGAGCGAAGGCATCAGCTACGGGCGCAAGGAAGAGAAGATGGGCTGGAACAGCCAGCCCACTCGCATGATTACCTTTGAAGAAGTGCGGGTGCCCGCCCATCACCTATTGGGCAACGAAGGTGACGGTTTCAAAATCGCCATGAAAGGCCTCGATGGGGGGCGGATCAATATTGCTACCTGCTCGATCGGCACCGCGCAGCAGGCGATCAACAAGGCGCGGGAATACATGCTCGAGCGCAAGCAGTTCGGCAAACGGCTCGCCGAGTTCCAGGCGTTGCAGTTCCGCTTGGCCGATATGGTCACCGAGTTAGTCGCTGCACGCCAACTGGTGCGTATGGCCGCCACCAAGCTGGACGCTGGCCACGCCGATGCGCCGACTTATTGCGCCATGGCTAAACGCTTTGCTACCGATGTGGGCTTCAAGGTATGCGACGAAGCGCTGCAAATATACGGCGGCAACGGCTATATCAAGGAGTATCCTATGGAGCGCTACGTGCGCGATACCCGGGTGCACCGGATTCTCGAAGGCACCAACGAAATCATGCGCCTGATCATCTCCCGTCGGGTATTGGCAGACGGCGCCACCGAGCTGTAAAGGATAAGGAATGCCCATGAGCAGTGTACTGTTTACCGAACACCCCGCCCAAGACGGCCACGTCATCGCCGAAATAAAGCTGGATGCCGAGCGCTCGCTGAACGCGTTAACGCTTGAGATGTGCGAAGCGATGTTGCCGCGCCTGCGGGACTGGGCCACCGATGAGCGCGTGGTGGCGATCCTGCTGGATAGCGCTGGCGAGAAAGCGTTCTGTGCCGGTGGTGATGTCGTCAATCTGTATAAAACGATTACCGGCGAGGGCGACCCTAGCTTTCCCGAGCGTTTTTTCGAAACCGAGTATCGGCTCGACTACCTACTGCACACCTACCCCAAGCCGGTGATCTGCTGGGGGAGCGGTATTGTAATGGGCGGCGGCATGGGGCTATTGAGTGCCAGCAGCCACCGCGTGGTGACTGAAACCTCACGCTTGGCCATGCCGGAAGTCACTATCGGCCTTTACCCGGATGTGGGCGCCAGCTGGTTCTTGAACCGCCTGCCCAACGGTACAGGGCGCTTTTTAGCCATGACCGGCTGTCAGGTCAGCGCGCCGGATGCCGTTCACCTCGGCCTGGCCGACCGCTGTATTGCCAGCCACCACCGGGATGCATTGCTGCAGCAGCTGATCGATGCACGTTGGGGTAAAGGCGCCGACACCGATGCCCACGGCGTGGTCAACCGTATTATGCGCGAGCTAGAGCAGACCTCGCAGCCGGTGTTTGCCGAGCTGGAAGCCCCCGTTTATCAGCACGCATCACTGATTCGCGAATTGATGGATCACGACAGCGTCGAGCAGATCGTTGCCGCCATTACCGCGGTAAAAAGCGACAACAAGTGGTTCAACAAAGCGCAGAAAACGCTGGCCCACGGCAGCCCAGTGTCCATCAAACTGATCGATGAACAACTGAAGCGCGCCAAACACATGTCGCTGGCGGAAGTGTTCCAGTTTGAGATGGCGCTTTCGGTACAGTGCTGCCGCCACCGCGAATTTCCTGAGGGCGTGCGTGCGCTGTTGGTCGATAAAGATGGCCAACCCGCGTGGACTTACCCAGATGTCGCTTCGGTGGAGGAAAGCTTTATCAATGAACTGTTGGCCTCTCCCTGGTCGCAAAATCCTCTATCGGATCTGCGCTAACTTAATTTCCCAAACACGCTAACAAGGACAATAAAGATGACGACTGTTGCATTTATCGGTTTAGGCAATATGGGTGGCCCAATGGCCGCCAACTTATCAAAAGCGGGTTTTAACGTTCGTGCTTTTGATCTTTCTCAAGACGCACTGGAGACCGCCAAAACCAACGGCTGCGAAGTCGCGTTTTCAGCCCAAGAAGCCGCCACCGGTGCGGATTTCGTCATCTCCATGCTGCCCGCAGGCAAGCACGTGCGCGACCTGTATGTTGAGGGCGATGCACCGCTGTTCGAGGTGATCAAGCAGAGCGCGCTGGTGATCGACTGTTCCACCATCGATGCCGACACCGCCCGCAGCGTGGCTGCCGAAGGCGAGAAGCTAGGCGTTGGCTTTGTGGATGCGCCGGTTTCCGGCGGGGTAGGCGGCGCGCAAGCGGGCACACTAACGTTTATCGTGGGTGGCTCGGAGGCTCAGTTCGAACAGGCCAAACTAGTGCTGGACGTGATGGGCAAAAACATCTTCCACGCCGGAGACCATGGCGCCGGGCAGGTGGCCAAAGTGTGCAACAACATGCTGCTATCCATCCTGATGGCGGGCACCTGTGAAGCGATCAATATGGGCGTCAAAAACGGCCTCGACCCAGCGGTGCTTTCAGAAATCATGAAGCAGAGTTCTGGCGGCAACTGGGCACTCAACGTTTACAATCCCTACCCAGGCGTCATGGAAAACGCCCCCGCTTCGAAAAACTACCAAGGCGGCTTCCAGGTAGACCTGATGATCAAGGATCTGGGCCTGGCCATGGATGTCAGCCAGCAAAGCGCCTCCGCAGTACCCATGGGCTCCGCCGCCCGCTCGCTGTTTACCCTGCATAAAGCCAAAGGCAACGGCAAACTCGACTTCTCCAGCCTGATGAAGCTGTATCAGGATGAAGCGTAAAACGAGAGGTGAGGGGTTGTAGCGCGTGGTAACGAGTAGCGAGTGCAACGAGAAACGAGGCACCCGTATGGACGGCCCCGCGCGAATGGGCGGCAAAGCCGCCCCCAACTTGCCACCCAACCCCGCGAGAGGCAAACTCAGCTTCCTCACTCTGCTCAAACAAAAAGGATTGCCATGATCACGCTTTGGGGCCGCAACAACTCCACCAATGTCAAAAAAGTACTCTGGGTGCTAGAAGAGCTGGAACTGCCCTTTGAGCAAATTCAGGCGGGACTTCATCACGGGGTCAACAACACCCCAGAATACCTGGCCATGAACCCCACCGGGCTGGTTCCGCTACTCAAAGATGATGCCACCGATAGCGTGCTGTGGGAATCTAACGCCATTATTCGCTACCTGGCCGCCCAATACGGGCAGAACAAGCTTTGGATCGAAGCGCCCGCCAAGCGCGCCCAAATGGAAAAGTGGATGGAGTGGGCCAACAGCACGCTAACGCCAGCTCACCGCAAGATCCTGATGGGTTATGTCAGAACATCGCCCGAAAATCGCGATAACGCCGCCATCGAAGCAGCGGTGAAAGAATGCGAAGCGCTATTTGCCATCATGGATAACGCGCTGGCAAATCAGACCTGGTTTTCCGGTGAGGCGTTTGGCTTGGGCGATATCGCCATCGCGCCCTTTATTTACAACATGTTCAACAGCGGCCTTACCTGGCAACCCCACCCCCACCTGGAACGTTGGTACCAACAGCTCACTGAACTGCCTAGCTTCAAAAAAATGGTGATGATTCCGGTGACGTAATGCTTGAACTTGAATGAGGTAAGCACTTTCATTCTTGGTGGCGAGTAGCGCTTTGCTAGCCTAGTCTTACGTAGGAAAAACAAAAATAAAGGAACTCACATGCTTCTTACACGACACAGCTTCATCAGTGGCTTGGCAGCCATCGCGTTACTCGCTGGAAACATAACTTACGCTGCCGACGATGCTACCAAGCGAATTATGGTTTATGGAGACTCCAATACATGGGGTTATATGCCCGTCGAAAGCGGCCCTACAACGCGTTACCCAGCTGATGTACGCTGGCCCGGTGTTATGGAAACAGAGCTTGGCTCCGAATATGAAGTGATTGAGGAAGGCTTGAGCGCACGCACCACAGACGTACCTGACCCTACACTTCCTCATATTTCGGGAGCAGGGCTTGATGGTTCCGCCTATTTGTCATCTGCTATCGCAACTCATCATCCACTCGATTTGGTTGTGATCATGCTTGGCACGAATGATGTTAAGGCAATGTTTGATCGCTCACCGTTTCGAATCGCACTCGGTGTTGGAAAGCTGATCGACATAGTGGAACAGACAGGTGGTGGGGTTGGCACCTCTTATCCAGCACCAAAGGTGTTGGTGCTCTCTCCGCCGCCACTCGGAGATGTGGCTCCTGAGGGGCGCGCTGAAAGATTCGCTGGCGGCGTCGAGAAAACGGAAGCACTTCCACCCCTGTACGAGGCAATTGCTGAGGCGGCTGGCGCGGAGTTTTATGATGTCGGTACTCTGGCAACCACAGATGGAATAGACGGCGTTCATTTCTCTCCAGAAACACACAATGCGATTGGCGTCGGCGTCGCCGAAAAGGTCATGTCAATTCTGGAGTAGTCGTCGTTGGGCTCTGTGGTGCCTAGCATGTCTTCTCAATGATTAAGCGTTCGTGAATAAGACGCTTCTAACACCGCTATCTCATTATTGAGCGCCTGCAACGTATTACATGCCAAACCATGCCGATCGGCGCTCTCAATCAACGGCCCCAAGATCGCCCCACGCTCGGTGGGGCGCTTGGCCTCAATATCCTGCAACATTGAGGCTTTGTTATTCGCGGTGTTCTCGATCACCTGCCACACCAATGCCAACCACGATGCTCCACCTTGCCCGTTATTGGGAGGCGCAATACCCTCGGCCAGCATAATCGCCGCGACTTCCTGAACCACCGCTACCACACGGCCCGCATAAGCATCATCGCGCAACTCCCCGTTACGCACACCGTTCAACGCCACCAACGGGTTAATCGCTGCGTTCACCGCCAGCTTCTGCCACAAACGCTGGCGAATATCAGTCACCGCCGTAGCAGTAAGCCCCGCCTGAGTGAGTGTTTGCGCTAGTGTTTCTGCCAACTCACCGTGTCGATTATTCAAATCGCCCACAAACGTATGCCCGCGTCCCGCATGCACTACGCCATCATCACCGGTTAAGTAAGCCCCTTCCGTGGTGGTCGCGCACAGCACCGGCCCTGGCCACGTCTGGGTAATACGCGGTTGGGCCAAAAAACCGTTTTGCCACAGTACCAATGGGGTAGTGGAGGGGAGGGAGTTAGCAGTACTTTCCAGCGCCGCCTCAGCGCTCATAGCTTTGGTAGTGATATGCAACAACGCAGGCGGCTCAGGCGCATCAACCGCCAACTGCCCAGCGGTAAGCGAGGGTAAGCGCTGAGTACGCGCTTCACCCTCCGGCGTCATTAACCTCTGCTGCGCGGGGAAGCCGCGGCGGCCAATTAGCGCCACCTCCGCAAATGGTGCCAGCGAATGCGCCAATAATCGGCCAATCGCGCCAGGGCCAAGGATCCAGTGGGTCGTCATTGTCTAAACATCATCATCAGCGGGAATGCCGACAAGCTTACCGCGTTCGATGTAAGGAGGCGAAGGTAGAAAAAAGCACTAGGAACGGGACTATTTGATAGTGACGCCGGTAAGCATAGTCTGCTAGCGTAAAGCTAAGAAGATTTTGAGTACGGTTTGTGGGTGAGGTAGTCGTGATTAGATGTTTTGCTTTTAAAAAGCGTTGAGGACTGACCGCTAACGACCGAGGCTGTGTGAAAACGTAGTGGCCGCTATACTTTGCCAGGTCCCCAGAGGAAATGGTGATGAAGCGATTCGTGGTAGGCGAGGCCCGAGACCAAAGCACGTTATTCCCTACGCTTTTGGACGACTTCATCGCCGAGGATAACCCGGTTCGTGCCATTGAGGCATTTGTTGAGGGGCTCGACCTTAAAGATATGGGCTTCAAAGGTGTTGATCCGCACGCTACCGGGAGACCGGCTTATCATCCGGCTGTTCTTCTGAAGCTCTACATCTATGGTTATCTCAAGCGTATTCAATCAAGCCGCCGGTTAGAGCGCGAGACCCAGCGTAATGTCGAGCTAATGTGGCTGACTGAGCGTTTAACACCCGATTTCAAGACGGTTGCCGATTTTCGAAAGGACAATGGCGATGCCATCCGCCGTGTATGTAGAGAGTTCATCGTGCTTTGCCGGCGACTGGAGCTGTTCTCCCAAGCCATCGTGGCCATCGATGGCAGCAAGTTCAGAGCCGTCAACAACCGTAATCGCAATTTCACAGCGACCAAGATGAAGCGTCGCCTTGAGCAGATCGAAGAAAGCTTCAACCGATATCTCAGTCAGCTAGATACAGCCGATCACACGGAGCCCGCGCTGGCCGAGGCCAAGACGAAACACTTAAAGGAGAAAATTATAAAGCTGAGGGAAGAAACGGCACGATTACAATCTGTTGAGGAACAGCGGCTGCAATCTCCGGATCAGCAAGTATCTTTGACGGATCCAGATGCTAGGTCGATGGCCACCAGTGGCAGAGGCACCGGGACAGTAGGCTACAACGTGCAGACAGCAGTCGATAGTCAGCACCATTTAATTGTGGCTCATGAGGTGACCAACGTCGGACATGACCGTGGGCAGCTCTTCCATATGGCGAAGCAAGCTCGGGAAGCCACTGGCATCAAGGAGCTGAAGGTCGTAGCTGACAGAGGCTACTTCAAAGGTAAAGAAATTCTCGCCTGCCATAAAGAAGGGATAACGACCTATCTCCCCAAGCCGATGACATCTCCAAACCAGGCATAGGGCTTTTTCACAAGAGACGCATTCCGATACTTCCCTGAAAGCAATGAATATTCCTGTCCTGCTGGTCAGCGGCTGATATGGCGATATGAAACGATAGAAAAGGGAATGAAGCTACATACTTACTGGAGCTCAGCATGTGCAAGCTGCGCTATGAAAGAAAAATGCACGACTGGCAAGCAACGACGGATCAGACGTTGGGAGCATGAAGATGTGCTTGAATCTGCACAGTCACGTCTCGATTGGAATCCAGAGGTGATGCGTCTAAGGCGACAAACCGTGGAGCATCCGTTCGGCACGCTAAAGGCGTGGATGGGTGCGACACACTTCGCGACAAAGCGTTTTAGAAATGTGGGCACGGAAATGAGTCTTCATGTGCTGGCGTACAACTTGAAGCGCGTCATAAAGATTTTGGGAGTCAATGAGATAATGAGGGCTGCGAGGGCGTAACAGCCCTTTTTCCTCTTTATTTTAGGGCTGTGATAGCGACTGTAGCTGGTTTCTGATAGCTCAATGATTTTCAACATCAGTGGTCGGCAATTATAGGAGCCAAGGCTCAGATGAGGCTAACGGGCAGCTGAAGGCAAAGGTTCTTGAGTCGGGCCAGATTTTTCTGTTTTCACACGGCCAGGACCCTGAGCGGACGTGCCGGTCAAAGCGGCAATCCATGCGGATTTCGCTTGGAGGGGATTGCTCAAACGAAAGGATGAAATTCTGAATAAATATGACGAAAATCGAGCGAAAGAAGAACAAAAAAACGCCCGAGGCAATACTGATTCTGAGTCGAACCCGTGAAACCGAGAATCAAAGTGTTACAATTAAAACTCCACACAAAGTACTAAATTCGTCGTCCTGGCCAAAAGCCCGATTCTCCCAAAGCCCTCAACAGAAGTTGGCCATGATGGCCTATGCACTACCTTTGAACCCCTTTTAAAATGGGTGGATTACTGAATCTATTACGCCGATGATGGCATGGTCCACACTAAGTTCTGGGGGAGACTCTCTTTGGCTGAAGGAACGTACCGCTATCAGCAGCTGCAGCAGTGGATACTGCAAGGCATCATTGACGGTCGTTGGACGCCGGGGGATCGTCTACCATCCATTCGAGAGATATGTACACAACAGGGCGTGTCAAAAGCCACAGTCCAGCATGCCCTGCAGCGACTTGAGGCGCAGGGGTTTCTGGAGGTTCGGCCAAAGGCAGGCCATTTCGTTACCCTGGCGCCTAAAGCCACTGCACCGCCGAGAACCACCTCCCGTATTGAAGCGCCTCGCCCCGTCAATGTTAGTGATTTACTGCTGGACATTATGGATCGAAATGCCGCGTTCGACCTTCTGCCCGAACTGCATGCCGGCGAACTGCCACCAGGAATCGTAAGCCTCAACCGGGCCATTGGGAGGGCTCTTCGGAGGCAGCGTGGTGCCGACTTCCAGTATTACGACAAACCTGCAGGCGATCTGAAGTTGCGAGAGCAGCTTGGGCTTCTGCTGGCTAAACGAGGGTGGCCTGTTACGCCAGATGAACTATGTATAACCTCTGGCTGTCAACATGCCTTGTTCCTGGCGCTCATGGCCTGCTGTCAACGCGGGGACATAGTTGCCGTGGAATCTCCGGGTTTCTATGGGGTACTGCAACTGCTGGAACAACTCGGTTTGCAAGTGATTGAAATACCAACCTCCACGGCAAGTGGTTTGGATATGGATGCCCTTGAAGAAGCCCTGGGGCGCTGGAACATCCAGACATGCGTCGTGTCTCCGGCGTTTGCTACGCCAGGAGGGGCGTTGATGTCCGAGGCTCCCCGGCGACGCCTGATGGCCCTCGCGGAAGAGTACGATCTGGCCATAATCGAAGACGATATATACGCCGAGTCCGGGTTTTCCCGGGTTCCCGACACCCTTAAGGCGCTGGATGATAGCAATCGTGTCATCCACTGCAGTTCGTTTTCCAAGGTGTTGTCCCGGGACCTGCGCCTGGGTTGGATTTCAGGGGCACGCTGGCATCAGCGGATACTGAATCTGAAAATGGTGACTCAACTGGCCAGTAGCCGCTATTTGCAACAGGGCGTTGCAGCCTATATGGAAGAGGGTGAGCTGTCCGCCCATCTTCGCAGGCAACGGAAGTTGATGAGTGAGCAACGCGACCGCCTACTGGCTTCACTGCTCGCATGGCCGGTGTCGGTAAGAGTGACGGCGCCCCAGGGCGGCCTGGCGTTCTGGCTGGAGCTGCCTGCAACGGTCGACACCCTGGCTGCATACCCCAAGGCGCTTGACGCAGGTGTTGTGATCACGCCCGGCCCGCTTTTTTCCGCATCGGGTAAGTATGGCAATTGTCTGAGGGTCAGCTTTTCCCATCCCTGGGATGAGCGAAGAATCCGCGCCCTGAATCAACTACCAGAGTTGCTACATCTTACCTGACGGCCGATCTGTCCCTATTAAAAATTAAAAAGTTGAGCCTGCACCGATCTGGTGGAACTGGATACCCTCACTTTCTGATCGAACGACTGTAAGTGAGTAATGAGCCAAAATATACCGTTTCGTAATATTGATACCATTCATGACCGCCCCACGCTCATGGATAAAATTCATGTCCGCAGTTTCAAGGGCTATTTCAGGCGCTTGAGAATCCTTGGTGGAGCACTCCTGTTTGCTCTGTATTTTGGAACGGTCTGGTTAACCAGCGGAGACCGTCATCAGCGCATCAGGCTTGACCTGGCTCCGATGAGTGCCGGCAAGCTTCTCAAGCGCATCCAGAAACATACCCTCTGGTTGATGATAAGCGTGGCATCAGTGAAAGATCCGGAACTGAAACTCGTCGCAAATAGCAAATACGTGGGGGCAACACGGTGACTGACAAGCATCGTGGGTCACGAAAAGGCATCAGGCCGTTGAAGTTTTTACAAAGCATCCTTGGAGCGGCTTTTGATGTCCGGGTAAGCCGCCCTCATAAGGAACATTTTAACATTAGTCGGATGCTCCGCGAGGATGACCAGCACGTATGTGAGGTCATGGATCGGCTCTCACCGTCAGTCTTCGCCGGCCTGCTGACCGTCAATGGTGTGCTCACGTACGCCAATAAAGCCGCGTTGGATGCCATTGGCGCACGAGCCGAGGATGTGCTAGGCCGACCGTTTGATGCCACCCCCTGGTGGGGGTTCTCAGACCAGGGCCGGCAACGTCTGCGCGATGCGATACGGGCCGCCGGACAGGGGCATACATCCCGTTTTGACGTGCTTATCCTCGATCGCAACGGTCGAGTGCGGACCATGGATTTCACCCTGCACCCGGTCTACGACGACAAGGGAAACGTCACCTATATGGTACCTTCCGCGCGCGACATCACGGAGCGCAGGCAGGCTGAGCGGGAGCTGCGGCTGACCCAGTTCGCAGTGGATCACGCGCGGGGCGCGATGTTCCAGATCGATGCCGACGGGCGGGTACGCTATGCCAATCGCGCGGCCTGCGACATGCTCGGGTACGCCCGCGAAGACCTTACAGGACGCTTGCTTTCCGATATCGATCCCACCATGACGGAAGGGGTCTGGCGGGAGCATTTGCACGAGTTGAAGGCGCAGGGCTCGGCACGACTTGAGTCACTCGCCCGCCGCAGCGACGGGGGACTGATCCCCATCGAGGTAACCGCCACTTACATCGAGTACGAAGGTGAGCCCGTCAGCTTCTCCTATGTCGACGATCTCACGGCCCGCAGGGCGTCCGAGGAGCGCATCCACTATCTAACCCGATTCGACGGCCTTACCCGGTTGCCGAACCGGACTGCACTCCACGAACGCCTCGAACAGGCCATCGAGTCGGCGCAACTCAGCAACTCGCCTGTGGCGCTTCTGATTGTCGGGCTCGACCGCCTGGGGCTGGTCAACGACGCCCTGGGGCACGCGGGCGGAGACGAGGTGCTCCGCGCCATCGCCGAGAGGCTGTCCGCATGCGCGGAAACACCCGCGACCGTGGCCCGTATTGGCGGGGACGAATTTGCGATCATGTACACGACAGATACGCAGCAGGATCTCCATGCCGAGTATTGGACTCAACGCATCCTTGAGTCGGTCTCCGAGCCCTTGCGGATCAACGATCAGGAGATCTGCGTAACCTGCAGCATCGGTTCTGCAGCCTATCCATTCGACGGAGCGGACTCGGGAGAGCTGTTCAAGAATGCCACGTCAGCACTGCGCCGCGCTAAGGGCCGGGGGCGCAACATGCACCTGGCCTATGTCTCGGCGGCGGCCAATCGGGATCCGGAGCGATTGGCCCTGGAGTTGGCGCTGCGCGGCGCGCTGAAGCACGGCGAGTTCAGCGTGCATTACCAACCCCGTATTGACGTGGACAGCGGTGCCCCCGTCGGCGCTGAAGCACTTCTGCGATGGCATCACCCCCACATGGGCATGATCTCGCCTGCGCGGTTCATCCCTGTTGCGGAGGAGACAGGCCTGATTGAATCAATCGGGGAATGGGTACTACGTGCGGCGTGCGAGCAGAACCGGCTCTGGCGTGAAAGTGGCCTGATGCCCGGACGCATCGGCGTGAACCTCTCTGCCCGACAGTTCCGCCACGCAGACCTCGCGCTGCGGGTGGTACAACTGCTCAAGGAGACCGGACTTGACCCGCAACACCTGGAACTCGAGCTAACCGAGAGCATGCTCATGGAGGATGTCGATACGGCGGTCGCAACGATGACGTGCCTCAAGAATTACGGCGTGAGCATCGCGGTGGATGACTTCGGCACCGGGTATTCCGGCCTGAGCTACCTGAAGCGTTTCCCGATCGATACGCTTAAGATCGACCAGTCGTTCGTCCGCGAAATCACCAGCGATCCGGCCAGTGCCGCGATCGCCGACGCCATCATCGCCATGGCTCAGCGCCTGAACCTGGATGTTATCGCCGAGGGCGTGGAGACACCGGAGCAGTGCCGATTGCTGCGTGAAAGCGGATGCCGGTATATGCAGGGTTACCTGTTCGCAAGGCCGGTGCCGACAGAGGATCTAACTAAACTGTTGCGTGTGGGGCACGTTGGCAGGCACCTCTGACGCGGTTTGTGTTGATGCGGCTTGTTCGAACACGGCCAGCAGTAAAACAGAACCAGGCTATGGAGTTGGTGCTGGCGGTTCATTCGCCCGGGATGGCGGGGCCCTGCTGCTTCGTGCCGCCTTGCTTTCAGTCTACCTCGGGCTATACTTATCTAATCTTCTCCCGGGCTCTGCCCCCTCCCAAGTTTTACTGGGCTCCGCCTCTTCTCCAAGGCTTAGCGGTTCCTATACGACTGTTGTAAGCCATACAACGGTACAAAGGAGGGATCATGAACAAGAGTCCAGAAAAATCACAGCAAATATCATGCGATATCTGCCGGCAACGCCCTGCGGCTCTGCAGGTAACCGTTTCACAGGCCGGACGCAGACGCACTCTCAACGTATGCCAAACGGATTATTTGCGCCTGAGAGCACGAAGTGCCTCTCCGTTTGAATCCCTATTTGGAAGCGGGCTGCTCGCCGACGATTTCTTCGAGCGGCTGGCGCGAGACGAGGATTTCGGCTTTGGCAGTGTCGCCAGTCGAGAGAACGGCCGGCCGCAGGATAGCGCATCGGTCGCCCTCGGTGACCTGCTTAGCGAGCAAAGCGAGCAGATTCTGCAGCAAGCCGCGGCTACCGCGACGGAGTGGGGTTCGCAGCTGATTGATACCAGCCACCTGCTTTACGCGCTGGCCGATAACGATGTGGTGCAAGCGCTCCTCAAGCGATACCAGCTATCGGCCAAGGACCTCAAGGCCCAGATTGAGCAACTGACACCCAAAGCTGCGAGCGAACCTGAAACGGACGGGCCTACAAAGATCGGAGTTTCCCCACGGGTGAAAGCCGCGCTACAGCGCGCCTTCCAGGCGTCGAGAGACCTCGGGCATGGCTATATTGGTCCCGAACACCTTCTGATCGGTCTGTCCGAGGAGGAGGGGCTGGCCAGCGACTTGCTGAACCGTTATGGCCTCTCAGCACACGGTCTTCGGCAGAAGGCTGTGCAGGTGGTCGGAAAGGGGGCACAGGAGGGGCGACTGCCGGAGCAAAGCGACACGCCCACCCTGGACAAGTACAGTCGGGATCTTACGGCATTGGCTAACGAGGACAAGCTCGACCCGGTGATCGGGCGAGCGGCCGAGGTCGAGACCCTGATCGAGGTTCTTTCCCGGCGCCGCAAGAACAACCCCGTTCTTATCGGTGAGCCGGGGGTCGGCAAGACCGCCATCGTCGAAGGGCTGGCGCAGCGAATTGTTCACAACGAAGTGCCGGACCTGTTGCAGAACAAACGGGTGGTTGAGCTAAACATCAACTCGCTGGTGGCGGGCTCCCAGTATCGTGGTCAATTCGAGGAGCGGATCAAACAGGTCCTCGACGAGATTACTTCCCACCAAAACGAGATTGTGCTGTTCATCGACGAGCTGCACACCATTGTCGGCGCCGGATCGACCGGGGGCGAAGGCGGGCTGGACGTCGCGAATACTCTCAAGCCCCAACTGGCGCGTGGTGAATTGCATTTGGTCGGGGCGACCACGCTGGCCGAATACCAGAAGCACATTGAAAAAGACGCTGCGCTGGAACGGCGGCTGCAACCGGTGTTCGTTGCCGAACCAACGATTGACCAGACCATCAATATACTAAGGGGGCTCAGGGATCGACTGGAGGCTCACCACAAGGTGACGATCACCGACGAGGCGATTGTCGCCGCCGTGGAGATGGCCGACCGCTACGTCACCAACCGCTTCCTGCCGGATAAGGCCATTGATCTGATAGATCAGGCGGCTGCTCGGGTACGAATCGGTGGCACTTCGCGGCCGCCGGAGCTTCACGAGCTCGGTGCACAGATCGACCAGCTGCGGCGTGAGCGTGACTACGCATCCAACCGCAAGAATTTCGAGCGCGCGAGCGCGCTGGAAGCTCGTATCGAAGAACACCAGGGCGACTATGACCAAGGCCTGGAGGAATGGAACACGACCCGGAGCACTAGCGCCAACCAGGTGGGCGTCGAGGATGTGGCACAGATCGTTTCGCGTCTGACCGGAGTTCCGGTGGCAGAGCTCACCACCGAGGAGCGCACTAGGCTGATGGAAATGGAACAGCGTCTGCATCAGCGGGTCGTCGGTCAGGACGAGGCGGTAAGAGCCGTATCCGATGCCGTGCGTTTGTCTCGCGCCGGGCTGGGCGACCGCCGCCGTCCCATCGCAACCTTCTTCTTCCTCGGACCCACGGGAGTGGGTAAGACGGAATTGACCAAAGCCCTTGCGGAAACGGTATTTGGTGATGAAGAGGCGATGATCCGCGTTGACATGAGCGAGTACATGGAGCGGCATACGGTCGCGCGCCTCATCGGGGCGCCTCCTGGGTACGTCGGGTTCGAGGAAGGGGGGCAGCTTACCGAAAAGGTACGGAGAAAGCCTTACAGTGTCGTTCTACTGGACGAGTTCGAGAAAGCACACATGGATGTCCAGAACGTGCTGCTGCAGGTCTTCGAGGATGGGCGGCTCACTGATGGGAAAGGGCGTGTCGTAGACTTCACCAATACCATCATAATAGCCACAAGCAATATCGGTTCTGATCTCATCCGGGAAAACCTCGAGGCCCCGGAGGACGAGCGCAAGGACGCCGCGGAATTGAAGTCGGAACTGTTGAACGTGCTTCGTCGCTATCTCCGCCCGGAGTTCATCAACCGCATCGATGAGATCATCGTATTCCACGCCCTCGATCGCAAGCAAATCGGTGACATCGTAGGCCTGCAGCTCGAGCGCGTGAAGCGTCTTGCGCACGGGCAGGGCTTGACGGTGGAGTTCGACGACTCGCTCATCGACCATTTGGCGGATGTCGGCTACCGGCCAGAGTTCGGTGCGCGCGAACTTCGTCGCCAGATCCGATCCCTGATCGAGACGCGCCTTGCGAGTGCCGTATTGCGGGGCGAAATAGAGGAAGGCGATAGTCTGCGCTTCATCTACGACAAGGATCGAGGTGAAATCCATTGGGAGAAGGAAACAAAGGTGCCTGCCACCGAACCGGAGTGACGAAGCCGCGCGGGCGGCGGACAGGAGGGCATGATACATGTCCAGAGGAAAGCCCCTACAAGGGGGTGGCGGTAGTAGGTCGCGCCGCGTAGGTTCCGCACTCGCTGGACGGTTCTCAGAGACACGCCTTGCTTGGCCGAACATGTCCTACTACCAGCGCTTCGAGCAGATTGTGGCGATAATTCTCACGCTGCTGCTCAGTCTCGTGGTCGCGGTGGCTCTCGTCCATCTGACCTGGCGCATCCTCACGCTGATTGTGCTTGGTGTTGTCGATCCTGCCAACCAATCTGTCTTCCAAGTGGTCTTCGGCATGGTCATGACGTTACTGATTGCCCTGGAATTCAATCATTCCGTGCTGAGTATAGCCGAGCGTCAGAATAGTATCGTGCAAATCAAGACCGTCCTGCTAATTGCGCTCCTCGCTCTGGTTCGAAAGTTCATTATCCTCGATGCCACAAAGATCGACCCCATGACTCTGCTGGGGCTGAGCGCGGCGATTCTGGCTCTCGGCGCAATCTACTGGCTGGTGCGAGAGCAGGAGGGGAGGCAGAAGCGCGAATAGTGAAGAGGCTAGCGGGAGGGGCGTTACGAGAGTGAGGTGCGCGCGAATCATGACACCATGATGCTCAGTGAGTATCAACCCGGGTCGGGTAGGCTTGTCGCACTCGACTGTACCGCTGTATCCCGCGGCCTTGCAGCGGGAATAAATGGAGGAAAGGGCATGTTTACTCCGAATTCCATTCCCTATCAGCAACAAGCTGGCTTTCAGCGCACCTACCGCCAAGGCCGCCTGAGCCTGGGCCTTTTCTTCCCTCTCGAAGCCTTTACCGGCGATATGCCAACTATGGCCAACCAGGTAAGCTTGGCCCAACGTGCCGAGCAACTGGGTTTCTCTGCTCTCTGGTTTCGGGACGTGCCGTTACGCGACCCCAGCTTCGGGGATTCGGGCCAGGTGTTCGATCCCTGGGTCTACCTGGGTTTTATGGCCGCACACACTCGCTCGATTGCGCTGGGTACCGCGTCGGTCATCCTGCCAATCCGTAATCCCCTACACACTGCCAAGGCCGCAACGAGTGTTGATCAGCTCAGTGGTGGCCGTCTGTTACTCGGCGTGGCTTCCGGTGACCGTCCAGTAGAGTTCCCAGCATTCGGTGTCGACCCGGAGCAACGCGGCAGCCTGTTCCGCGAATATCTCAAGGTATTTCGCGAGGTTCAGTCCAGCAGTTTCGTGCCTTTAAAATGGTCCGACGGCACGCTTCAGGGAGCCGATCTAATTCCCAAGCCGACCACGGCGGAAATTCCTTTCTTCGTGACCGGTCATAGCCGCCAGACGCTGGAGTGGATCGCGCGCTACAGTCATGGGTGGATTAGTTATCCGCGCCCCCCGAAGGCCCAGCAAGTGGTTGTCGAGAGCTGGCGCACGGCGGTTCGTGATGGATGTGGCGAGCTGTTCAAACCCTTCACCCAGTCACTTTACCTCGACCTGACAGATAACCCGCAGACACCCCCACGGCCGATCCACTTGGGGTATCAACTGGGACGGCATCACCTTATTGCGCTGCTCCATAGGTTGCAGGAGATCGGGGTAAACCATGTGATTATCAATTTGAAATACGGCCAACGACCTGCCGGCGAGGTCGTTGAGGAAATCGGCCAATTCGTTTTACCTGACTTCGCTATGCCGGCATAAAAGCCAGCCGGGAACTATGCGGGTAGGCTATCGCCAGTGTTCAAAATCTAGCCGAAGAAGGCGAGAGTGCGAATCTCGATACTCTCGCGAGGCGGTGCTCCTGGCGGCGTATGGGGGTCCTGGAAGGCCGTATGGGGGGTGAAGCGTGCACGGCCGTCGTGACGTGAGTCATACCCTTTGATCAGTAAGGCCTCGTCACGGCGCATGTCCGGAAAATAGTACCAGCGCTGGAGCGGATTGTACGCCAGGTGGTAGATCTCACCGATACGGTCCGGATAGACCAGGTCGGTGGCCAGCAGGTCATCGGGGTCGAGCGTCGATGCGTCCAGCAGGGCCAGCGGCGAACTCTTGACGGGCCCGCTTATCGGGCGCCAGAGGTTGATCTGAGCCACTGGCACCGCTGCCAGCGCGTCGGCCTGATCCCTGCCCAGCACTTCGCGGATACGTTCAAGCCCCGAGCGCTCGGTGTAGTCATTATGCACGCGGCTGGCCGGGCCGCGAATGCCCCGTTGCTCGGCATCGCTACGCCGAGTGTGGTCGAAGATGACGACCCGGCTCGCCCCCGTCAGTTCTTTGATCAAAGCCTCGACTTCGGCGTAGTAGACGCTTTCCACCAACGTATCGTCGTAAAGGTCGTCGACCACCGTATCCCGCCGATGAAGCTCAAACCCCTGCTTGTCCAGAGAAAGGCTGTCTACCAACGGTCGACCGTTGTATATCGTGACTTCGCGCTCCTCCTGCTCGGCAAAGTAGTGCGGTTCACTGTCACCGGTCAGAGCCTCGGTATGCACATAGGGTTTCGCATCGTGCTTGACCAAATAGGTGAGCGTCGTAGTAATGCTGGCGGGCATGTCAGTCGTGCGCTTCAAGAAACACCTCCCGGTCTGCTGAGCGCGTCCAGAGTGGTGGCACCGTGGAGGCGTGATAGCTGGTGTAGGTTTCTTCACTACCAAGTGTAGGCCATCAGAAGGGAACTTTCCCTGCCTTGACCCTGTTCTTTGGCAAATGTTACGTCGCGGCGTAATCGCTCACAGGGTTTACCTTCGCGTAGTGAGCTATAGTGTTACTAGAGTCCCACTCTGTATTTCCTTTACCCGTCAACCTGAGGTCATTATGGCCGAGTCGACCCACAATCCGAACGGTCAGCCGGCCTCAACCGACACCGTGTATGGAATGCCGGCTTATGCCGACAGGGCGGCGGCCGTAAACGAAGTACATGCACGCCCACACCTCATGATTCAGGCCCCGAGGGAGATGTTGCAGTTCGCTTTCATGACTGGAGGAAATCTGACCAAGGATAAGTTGGCGATGAATGAGTTGTCTGATCGTCTCCGCGTGGCTGAGCCTGACCAATCTACCGCATTTCATGGCTTGACCTGGGAAGACGGAGGACTGCATTGCGAAAAGCACTCGGAGTATTCCACGTATCTGTGGTGTGCCGAGCTTGATCCCGAAACCGGAGAACCATGCGGCGAGAATCCGTTCAAGCATGGATTCATCCCTCCAGGCCCGGTGGTATCGGGCGTGCGCCTGACCTTTCTTCCATGGAATTCAGATACTGAGAAGGAGGTAGATCGCTTCGATCCTTCCAGCCTTTGTTACTCGCTAGTAGAAAGTGGGAACGCTGCCATCCTGACCGATTTCCGACAGGATGACGACGGCCTGACGCACATCCTGATCCTTGCGCGTGATTTGAAACCCGCGCGAGCAGGTGCGCTGGCGCAACGTCTTCTGGAGATTGAGACCTATCGGACTTTGGCCTTATTGTCGTTGCCGTTGACCAGGTCAATGAGGGTGGAGCTGCGACGCATGGAGTCACAACTGGCGATGATGACTGATGAGATGTCGACGAACTCGGAATCGCGGCGTGACAATCACCTTCTACTGTCAGAACTGACCAGTCTGGCGGCAAAACTGGAGGCCTGCGTTGCTGCGAATCTCTATCGATTTGGCGCCAGCCGGGCTTACTACGAGATTGTTGAAGAGAGGTTGGCAGCGCTAATGGAGGAGAGCGTATCCGGATACTTCACCTGGCGGGATTTCCTTCAGCGCCGTATTGCGCCTGCGATGCGAACCTGCCTTTCGGTTAAAGAGCGCCAGGCCAAGCTCTCCGACGAACTGACCCGAAACATCTCACTGCTGCGCTCCTGGGTCGATGTCGAACTGGAACGCCAGAATCGGGACTTGCTGGCGTCGATGAATAACCGAGTCAAGCTGCAATTGCGTCTTCAGCAAACGGTTGAAGGCCTGTCTGTGGCAGCAATTTCATATTACGTCGTGAGTCTTTCAGGCTATTTCTTGAAGGGTATCCCATTCATTTACGATGTTGTCACACCGGTGATGTCGGTACTGGTACCCGTCGTGATGCTGTCGATCTGGTGGAGGGTTCGTCGGATCAGACATGCCCACGAGGATTCCTCGGCGTTGGAAAAATCATACTGACGACCTGGCGGCTTGAGCGCGGAATGGGCTGGCGCCTTGGCGAAGGGGACTTGGCGGCTGAATCGACCCCCTGGCATTTGACGGCGGCCCGACCTTCACCTTGGCCGGTGCACCGGTCGTCCGGGACACCAGTTAGCCAGTCAGAGCCAATAGGTCACACCCATCCCTGGCAGTCAGTCCCTTCCGTCGTCAACGGCTCACGCCGTCCCCCATTCCTTTTTGTGACCATGAAGCCGCAGAACCACATTCGTTTCGGAACAATTCATCCAACCCGCCTTTTATTATGGTGATCAACCACTGTTCCTTGGTGGTGTCCACGCCGGTGCTTCGTCCTCGATTCGCCGTATGTCCTCCCGCATGGCGTGACCCAGTGACTCTTCCAGCTTCATGAACAGCTCCCCGTAGCGCGGGCTGAAGTGGATGCTTTCCTCGATGTTGCGCCAGGCGTTGAACAGTTGGTCTTCATTGGCTTTTTCGCTGGCGACAAAGGATTGGGTCATCCGGCGGGCGCGCTCTGGGTGGACGCCCATGGCGGTGAGGGCATCGCCGCCCAGTTCCAGGGCGGAGTAATAGGTTTCGCTTACCACATCGTCGGCGCCGGCCTCACGCAACTCGTAACCATGGCCTCGGTCGAAGGCGCGGGCCAGCACCCAGACCCCCCGGGTAAAGCTGTTTGACGTGACGCACCAGGCTCACGGCCCGGTCGCGGTCATCGATGGCGACGACGAGCAGGCGTGCCTCGGCAATGCCGGCGGTTTCCAGTAGCTGGATGCGGGTGGC
>NZ_JABWCV010000080.1 GCF_013371085.1 Vreelandella maris
TGTAGTGGCATAGTGAATTTGGCCACCTAATTAGAGGTGCTAATATGCACCAAGACATCACTAGGTGGCAGCATGGCAACAAGACCAAAACGTAACTTTAGCCCTGAATTCCGGCTCGAAGCAGCACAGCTAGTCGTTGATCAAAACTACACGGTTCGTGAAGCGGCAGAAGCAATGAATGTGGGGTATTCGAGCATGGATAAATGGGTTCGTCAGTTACGCCAAGAGCGTGATGGCCAAAGCCCTAAAGCAACGCCCATGACACCCGATCGGCTCAGGATTCGCGAGCTTGAAAAGCGCATCCGTGACATTGAGATGGAAAAAGACATCCTAAAAAAGGCTACCGCTCTCTTGATGTCGGACTCCCTGAACACTTCTCGCTAATCGAGAAACTCAAGACGAGCTACCCGGTAAAAAAACTGTGTGACGTGTTTGGCGTGCATCGCAGCAGCTTTAAATACTGGAGACAACGTTCAAAAAGACCTGTGTGTGCCACGAAGACTAAGGAAATAGCCAAGGTCAGAGAGCTATTTCGCGAGAGCGAAGGCTCTGCAGGGGCGCGCAGCATCGCAGAGATGGCGACAAGGCAGGATGTGCCGTTAAGTCGCTATCGCGCTGGCCGCCTGATGGAAAAGCTTGGCCTAATTAGCTGCCAAGTGCCTGGGCACACCTATAAGAAAACAGGTGATGAACACGTTGAGGTACCGAACCACTTAGCGCGTCAGTTTAACGTTGCGGCGCCCAACCGCGTTTGGTGTGGCGACGTCACATATATCTGGACTGGCAAACGCTGGGCTTATCTAGCCGTTGTCATGGACTTATTTGCTAGGAAAACGATTGGCTGGTCGATGTCGTTGTCGCCCGATAGCGAACTCACCAGCAGCGCATTGAAAATGGCTTATGAGAGCCGTGGGCGGCCAAAAGGGGTTATGTTCCACAGCGACCAGGGCAGTCATTATACGAGCCGTAAGTTCCGTCAGACACTCTGGAAATGCCAAGTAAAACAAAGCCTAAGCCGACGTGGTAATTGCTGGGATAATGCGCCAATGGAGCGTTTCTTCAGGAGCTTAAAGGTTGAATGGGTGCCAACGTATGGCTATTGCTCATTCTTGCAGGGGCAGCATCATATCGTGAACTATTTAATCGGGTATTACAGCCAGCTTAGGCCTCACCAGCATAACGGTGGTATGAGTCCGAACCAGGCAGAGGAAAAGTACTGGGTTAACTATAAAGCGGTGGCCAGTTTTACTTGACCACTACA
>NZ_JABWCV010000081.1 GCF_013371085.1 Vreelandella maris
CGACGACTCTCAACGACAGACCTCGTAAAACACTTGATTGGAAAACACCTGCTGAAGCTCTCAAAGAACTACTATTTTCAGCATCATAAGCCAGTGTTGCGACGGCCCCTTGAACCTAAGCTGACTACCTCGATCCGAATGGACTATCACGCCTTTGGGCATTTTGCGTCTCCATAGCGCCATCTGTAGCGCGTCACAGACAAGATCGGCCGTCATACGCTCACTCATTGCCCAACCGACCACTTTACGAGAGTAAAGATCAATGAGCACTGCCAGGTAAAGCCAGCCTTCGCCCGTCGCCAAGTAGGTAATGTCACCCACCCACTTTTGATTAGGAGCTGAGGCCGTGAAGTTTTGTTCTAGTAGATTCGGTGCGACTGGCAGCGAATGCCGTGAGTTCGTGGTGGCCTTGAACTTACGAGCTGCTTTAGCGCGCAGGCCCTGACGCTGTAAGCTGGCAGCCACCGTCTTACGGTTGATCGGCATCCCATCATCTCGCAGGTCTAGCGTTAGTCTCGGGGCGCCTGAGCGGCCTTTGCGTTGGTGATAAGCCTTGGCCACATGCTGATCGATAATGGCTTGCTGGCTGCGTTTTGGGGACGATGCGCCTTCGCGTTGCCGCCAAGCGTAGTAGCCACTCCGAGCGACCCCGACAACATGGCACATACGCTGAATACTGAACGCCTGACGATGACGGTGGATAAAGGCGTACTTCACTTCAGGCTTTTCGCAAAGTACACCGCGGCCTTTTTTGTGATGGCCAGCTCTTCATTTGCCTCGGCTAGTTGGCGCTTCAAGCGG
This sequence comes from Vreelandella maris, assembly GCF_013371085.1. Classification (GTDB taxonomy): domain Bacteria; phylum Pseudomonadota; class Gammaproteobacteria; order Pseudomonadales; family Halomonadaceae; genus Vreelandella; species Vreelandella maris. The sequence continues at coordinate 802 of NZ_JABWCV010000081.1, forward strand.
GCGTTTTCTTCTGCCAACGACCGCTCTCGCTCGGATGTGTCTTGCTGCAGCTGTGCTTTAGATCGCCACTGATAGAGCTGACTCGCGTGTATTCCCAGCTCACGCGCCGCTGCTGCAACGCCAATGCGATCCGCAAGCGCTAAGGCTTCTTGCCGGTAGGCATCTGAGTAACGGGTATATGATTTTTTCTTCATTGATGTTGTCGATCTTGCCATGGTTCACCTCATCGTAACGTATGACGTTCTTGAGGTGTCCACCGTTACTGGGCAGGATCAAAAACTCCTGAATTAAAGCTGAATTTGTTTGCCGAGATACTAGTTTTTCATAAAAAAGGTCAGCTCATGGCTGACCTTCTTAATTCATGTCAAGACTAAAGGATATCAATAGGCGACATGTAGTTC
>NZ_JABWCV010000082.1 GCF_013371085.1 Vreelandella maris
GAGGTCAGCGTCTGTTGTTCAGGTTCAGTGAGAGGGGCAACGAAGCGTTTTTCCATGGTTCTGTCCGTGTCAGAAATCCTGGCATGGATATTACACGAAAACTTTAGATCAGGTACTTATCCCCCACCCAGTGACAAGTTCGGGACTAGTTACTCTAAGTATGGGGCTTGCCAGCAGGGAAATTGCAGATCCGGAAAGTCTTTCATTGCTGCTCAAGGACGCCGACGATGCGCTTTATCAGGCTAAGCGGAGTGAGCGGGATCGTATTAGCGGCCCACAGGGATGTTCTGAAAGTTAGGGGCAGCTCAGATGTTACTATCACGCGAGGGGGGTGTTGGATAGTGTAGACCTGCATTAAGCAATAAGCCCTTAGTCAGTGGCGATGACTAAGGGCTTATTTGTTTTAGCGCTTTTTGCCTTTCCCTCCGCTCGGCTTGCTAACCGTTTGAACGAACGTTGTGCTTGGCTTTGCCTTCACTTCCTTGTCTGAGATAAAGCGGCTAGTTTTCGCACTTTTGTTGACAGTCGTTTTCGTCATGCTGAATGCTCTCATGGCCTATATGTTGTACTTCGTTGTGGGGTAAAATACTTTATATAGTGTTATTCGTGGTGTTGGTCAAGGTTGAATCTGGTGTGACTACACATACCAGATTTGAGAGGGTTCGTGGTTCTAGAAGGAGTAATCAATGCTGAGGTTAGATGGGTTGAAGCTAAATGATGGCAAGCTGATGCTTAAGCGGGTGCCTTCTTTGCCGCCTTCTGAGCGGGTGGAATTCTTGGTAAATGCCAATCAAGATGCTCAAATGACGCCTGTTTCACTTGCCTACCTAGCAATGGGCTTTCCGGCCGGTGTGTTTACCCGTGCTTTTGAAGAGCGGCATTACCTGGATATGATTATGTGTGAAGCTGCTATTGATCATGAAACGAAAAAGCTGTTTGAAAGCCCACGTATAGAGGATCTGGCCAGAGGCTATAGTGTGCAGGATGAGTTAGAACGCCAGCAGAACCAGCAAGACGAGATAATGCGTGTGTAGTGGCATAGTGAATTTGGCCACCTAATTAGAGGTGCTAATATGCACCAAGACATCACTAGGTGGCAGCATGGCAACAAGACCAAAACGTAACTTTAGCCCTGAATTCCGGCTCGAAG
>NZ_JABWCV010000008.1 GCF_013371085.1 Vreelandella maris
GTCTTCGCGACCCTGCCCACCCTCGACGATGATGACCTCAACACGCTGCTACCCTGGCAGTGGAAAGAGACATTACCGGTCTAAGCGACATCTGCCTAGATGTGGTTAGTGGCTCGCTTACCAAGCAAGTACATAAGCGAGAGCTCGAACAAGTCATGAACCTATTATTCCTCGGCACCTCCGCCGGAGTTCCCACCAAAACAAGAAACGTCTCCGGCATCGCCTTGCGAGAGAGCAAAGGCAAGAGCTGGTACCTAATCGATTGTGGTGAGGGCAACCAGCATCAGGTCTTGCACACGAAGCTGTCGTTCCATTCCTTGAAAGCCATCTTGATTACCCACGTACACGGCGACCACTGTTATGGGCTGCCGGGCATATTGGCGAGTGCGGGAATGGGTGGCCGGAAAGCGCCGCTTACCATTGTGGCGCCCGCAGGTATCAAGGCATGGCTGGAGGCCACCTGTGAGGCCACGCAGCTATGTTTACCCTTCGCCCTGGAGTTTATCGATTCGGACGAGCTGCCAAGCGTTGAGTTTGAAAGCATTGCGGTTACCACGTTCATGCTTTCACACCGGGCGCCGTCCTATGCTTATGGGTTTACGGAGAGAAAAGTCGACGCCGCCTTGGACGTGGATAAGTTAGCGCAAATGGGGGTTCCGAAAGGGCCGTTGTGGGGGCAGTTGAAGCAAGGGTTTGATGTTGAGTTTGAGGGTGAGCGGTTAAAAAGCCATGACTACCTAGTCTTCAAGCACAAGCCGAGGAAAGTGGTGATCGCTGGGGACAATGACCAGCCTGACTTGTTGATGGATGCCTGCTCAGGGGCCCAGGTGCTGGTGCATGAAGCCACCTACACCGAAGAGATGGCCCAGAAAGCCGGTGATGTGGGGCATAGCTACGCCAAGCTTGTCGCCGCGTTTGCCGAATCGGTACAGCTGCCCAATCTGGTGCTGACGCACTTTAGCCCCCGCTACCAGCACCACCCCCTTGCCTCGCCTTCCATTGTTGAGATCCGCCAAGAGGCCCTGCGCGCCTATTCGGGCTCGCTTTACCTGGCGCGGGATTTTAGCGAATACACCCTGGATAAAGCGGGCCACTTTGCTGAAGTGGCGGGCAAATAACTGCTTTAATCCCGCCGCTCCTTGAGTGCTTGCCGCGCAGATCAGTCGCGGCAATAGCCTTCACCTGTTGCGACTATCAGGCAGTCTTCCTTTTCCAATAGCCACTTCATGCCGGTGGCTTCGCCGTCGCCCGCACTAAGCAGCTGTGGGCCGCCCTCGCGGTTGAAGCGAATGCCCTCGGCGGTGGCCTGTCCTTCGAAGGTGCCGATTTGGTCGTCATCCAGGCCGTAGCGCATGTGAAGGAGATAATGGCCCGGGCCTTCAGGCTCGTCCTTGCTGATTTCCAGGAATAATCCTTCAACGCCAATCCATCGGCCAACCCATTGGTCTGTCATCTGATGGTGGGGCTCGCTTTGCTCGGTTGCAGTATCCGGGGCGGGCGCGTTAGATGAAACGGTATTGTTGTTACTGCACGCGCTTATCAGCAGCATGGCTATGAGTGCTAACGCTGCTTTTTCCATGGCTGTCTCCTTGTCAGTACTGCCGTTACTCACTATATACACGTACCATGCTTTCTTTAGTTTGATCGAATTTTGAGAGATGCCGAAGGGGTATACAAATGCAAAGGGTAAGAATTGACCTAGTATCCGATGTGGCTTGCCCATGGTGCGCCATTGGCTACCGGCGCTTGGAGCAAGCGCTAGAGACACTCGATGGCGAGATCGACGTTGAGCTGGTCTGGCAGCCCTTCGAGCTCAACCGCGATATGCCGCCTGAGGGCGAGCCGATCTTGGAGCACTTGTGCCGCAAGTACGGCAAGGACGCGGCGACCATGGAGCAGTCCCAGCGCGAGATTATGGCCGCTGCCGAAGAGCTTGGGCTGGATTTCCGTGGTGCCCTGGAGCGTCGGGCGAATAATACCTTCGCTGCTCACCGCGTGCTGGCGTGGGCCGGAACGCAACACCAAGAGACGGCGCTTCAGTTGGCGCTGTTCGAGGCTTACTTCGGTGAGGCGAAAAACCCCGCCGACCCAGCGGTGCTGCGCGAGAAGGCCATTGAAGTGGGGCTTGACGGCGACACCGCCGAGGCCATCGCCCGCTCCGATCAGTACACTAATGAAGTACGTGAAGCCGAGCAACGCTTTATGGACGCGGGGGTGAGCGCGGTGCCGGGCTTTATCCTCGATGGCCGCTACCTGATCTCGGGTGCTCAGCCCGCCGACGTGTTGGTCGATGCGCTGCGTCAGGTGGCCGAGGAAAACGCTAGCCGCTAATGTCCCGCCGCTCTTTAGTGATCACCGAGCAGGTTAGTCGCGGCAATAGCCTTCACCTGATTTCACTACCAGGCAGTCTTGCTTCTCCATTAGCCACTAGAATAGCAAATTGATGCGCTATAAATATGCGCATATAGTAAGTGCATTGTTATGTGCGAGGAGTGAATCATGCAAGCCGCCGAAGTAACCAAATCCATGCGCAAGCCGACGAACCTATCGCTAGATAGTGCGCTTCTAAAAGAGGCTAAAGCGCTGGGAATCAATGTTTCACGATCAGCAGAGGCAGGGATTGCGGAGGCGGTCAAGCTGCATAAGCAGAAGCAGTGGTTGGAGGATAATGCCACAGCCCTTGCAAGCTCGAATGCATATGTTGAAGCGAATGGATTGCCTCTTGCACGGCACCGTCAGTTCTAATGGCCCGTTTCGATATCTTTGAAAATAAGGGAGGGGATGGCTATCTGCTGGATGTTCAGACAAATCTTCTCAGTGGCTTGAACACTCGGGTGGTCGTGCCCCTGCTGCCCAAATCCTCGGCGCTGTCTCCTGCTCAGAGGCTAAACCCGGTGTTCAACGTTAAGGGCCAAGAGGTTGTCATGGCGACTCAGTACATGGCTGCTGTGCCTGAAAGCGAATTGCGTTTTATTGCGGGTAGCCTTGCTGAGCAGCAAGACGAAATTTCTGCGGCGTTGGATATGCTGTTTTTGGGCTTTTAAGGTTGAGCTTGTCGGAAGGCTCTCGGGCGTACCCCGGAAAGCAACCAGAGCCTATTTGGGACGTTCAAAATGAGTCGATTAAATAAAGAAGAGCAGGATATTCTGGACGCATTTGATTCGGGAGAGTTGCAGCGAGCGACAGATGTTGAGTACACGAATACAAGGCATTAGCAGTATGCTGAGGCGATGCTCAAGAAAGATGCCAGCGACCAGCGCGCTAACGGCCCACACCCTTTAATCTGCTGCGACTGAGTGGGCTATCCGATATATTGCTAGTGGCAATGTATCGGAGGCAGACATGGTTGATTTCGCATCCCTGCTAATAGTGGCGGGCACATTCTTGATTGCGGGAAGCGTCAAGGGCGTCATTGGCCTTGGACTCCCGCCAGTTAGCCTAGCGCTGCTTACCGTCGCGCTGGATCTGCCAACGGCCATGGCGCTAATGCTTATTCCCTCATTTGTGACGAACATTTGGCAGTCAACGGTGGGCGGGAACGCAAGAGCAATCTTGGCTCGCATTTGGCCATTCCTGGCGATGGCGACTCTTACTGTCTGGATTGGTGCGGCCGCACTGACTCGCGTCAATCTCACGTATCTGACGGCGCTCCTGGGCAGTTTGCTGATTATTTACGCTGTCGTGAACCTGGCCGGGATCAAGATTGTTGTACCCAGCCGCCATGAGGTTTGGGCAGGGCCGTTAATCGGCTCGGCGAATGGGGTGCTTACCGGGATGACGGGGTCATTTGCGGTGCCGGGCGTGATGTTTCTTCAGGCCATTGGCCTTCCGAAGAATATGCTGATTCAAGCGATGGGCATGCTATTTATGGTCTCCACGGTGGCTCTCGCGGCGGCGCTGCAACAGGCCAATTTTTTGACACTCCAAACGGGCGTAATGTCGGCAGTAGCGGTGCTGCCCGCGCTCGCTGGTATGGTTATTGGCCAGCGAATTAGAGAACGCTTATCCGAGCAGATGTTCCGCAAGGTATTCTTCATTTCACTTCTGATTCTGGGTGCTTACATTATTGTTAATACTCTTCAGAAGCTTTAAGTGCCTTTCAAAATCAATAGTGGGCGCACTAGGGTTTGTACGAAAAGTCGGCGAGCGATGGCTAGACAAGGCAAAAATCAACGAAAAACGGACCGGGCTCGCGTGCGAGTTTACAGGGTGTAAATGAGCATTTTGATCGGACTCGCGCACGAGATGATTTTTAACGCCGTATAGACGAGTGCAGGCAGTTTTCGTACAAAGCCTAAGTGGTTAAGACGACACCAGAATCGAGCGCTGGCTTTTACCTAAAGCCAGCGCTGAATATCACTTAACGCAAAAACGCCCGCAACGTATCACTCGCCTGGTCGATGGATACCACACCATCCAAGTGGCCTCGATTACCTTCCAGGGTTTCAAGCGTCACGTCGGTGCCATCAGCTTCAATCAGCTCGGCGGTACGGCGCACGCCTTGAGGCGCGAAGACGAGATCGTTTTCGCTGTACAGCATCAGAGTCGGTGCTTCGATGGCGGCAAGTCCTGCCTCTAGCGAATCGCCGTGGCCTGCCATAAAGGTTTGGTTGGCACGCACCAGATAGAGCAGGTGATTGGCATCGGAGGTGGCAGCACGGGCGGCGGCGACATCATCCAGCGTTTGCTCGATCGCATAGCGGGCGTTGAGATCCTGGGCCGGGTCTCGCGCTTCGTCGGCCCAGTCGCGATTAAACGTCTCGTTGGCCCACTGCCAGTGGTTGGCGTTGAGCGTCACCAGCTTCAGCGCTTCTTTTAGGCCGTCGGTGGGCGGCTCGCCATCGTAATAGTCGCCTTCGTTCCAGTTGGCATCCAGTCTAATGGGCGCTGCCCAGGCGCTTAGCGTGGCCAGCAGCCAGGGATCGGCAACGCCGCCGCCAATCACTGAGATTAAGCGTTCTACTCGGTCAGGGTAGGCGCTGGCCCATTCGATGGCCTGTAGTGCGCCCATTGAGGCACCCATCACCGCATGTAGTGATTCAATGCCTTGGCTCTCCAGTAGCTCGCGCTGTACCTCGACAAAATCGCGGATGGTAACGACCGGGAAGTCCATGCCCCAGGGCTCGCCGGTATCAGGGTTGATGGACGCGGGCCCAGTGGTGGTGACGCTGGGGTCATTGGCACCGAGATTGACCAGCGTATCCGAGGAGATGATGTAGTACTCATCGGTATCCAGCGGCTTGCCGGGGCCAATGATCGCATCCCAGTAGCCGGTCGGCTGCCCATCTGTCTCATGGCGGCCTGCCGCATGACTGGTGCCCGAGAAGAAGTGGGTAATCAGAATGACGTTATCGCGGGCGTCGTTGAGCTTGCCGTAGGCTTCCCAACCCACCGTCACGTTGGGAATCGTCTCGCCGCCCTGAGTAGTGTAGCTGTCCATTTCGAAGGTTTGTTTCTCGACGATGCCATCCCAAGCCCAAAGAGGAGAGGCCAAGAGCAGGCCAAGGCCGGAACATAGCGTTACCGTAATCACCGTTTGTCGTGTGAAGGTCATAGGGTTGCCTTAAATGAGGGGTTATTGTGATTGTTATGGGCCATCGGCAGTGGCCGCCCTCTCAGCGTAGTCGACCCTAGCGCATTTTGAACGGATTCAAACCGTTGGCTTGCTGCATCATCATTCAGCACCGTTTAACATATCAAATGCTTGAAGAAGAGCGAGCGGCTAACAATGTTCACTGCGGAAGTCATCATGAGTAATACGCGGCTTTGCACCGTCCTGATGAAACTTATATTTGCCCAAGCCAAGTATTACAATAAGAAGCTTTTCTCCAATCAAACCAAACACTGTGGTGAGAGCTCTGGTTGGCGATCATTGGATCTTTCTGCGCAACTTGGGTATCCGCTAGCGCTTGAGATTCAAGGTTGGCATAGCTCCAAGCCCTTTTCGTGGAGAAGTGTCGGCGACGGAGTCGTTGTTGCGGAAAGCCGCTTTCTTCAAGCCCCCGGCCTCCCTTTGGATATTCTATGCACTCAGGACAACGCCCTTGAGCAGGGTATACCTGTAGAGCTTGTATCGTTGGGCGATAACGTCCCTTTTATGCGTTATGCCCTCTACCAAGCCTGTGCCTGCTTACCCGCTGCCAGACAATTAGCGCAAGACTCTCCGTTACTGCTAATTCTCACGCTTGATTGGGCACAGAGGTTAAATATTGAACAAACTGAATTAGCAGTTCGGCTATCCGAAAAGCGTGCTCGGTTGTTGGAAATGATTGGCCTACCGGGTTCCGCTTCTCTTGCTAGGCTGTTAAGCCGTATTCCATTGACGCCAATCACAAGCTGGCAGCTGGATTCTGTTCGGAAATGCTTGCAACACCCTGACGCCTTGGCGCTACTGCGGCATCTCGCCCGGCCCAACCTTAACCATTTATGGTTCCTGAACCGCTTCCCCGACCCCTGGACAAAGCTGCTGGAAATGATTGAGCAGGACGCGCCGTTGCACGAAATCGTCTGGCTTCAACGTATGGTGGAAGACATCCAACGCCTCGCGCCCAACGCCCCCCAGCTCTACCGCGTGAACGATACACAGGCATTGCAGCAACTGCATGACGATCTGGTGGAGCGTTTCAATGCCTTAAGCCAGGTGAACCGTGCCGCTGCACTAGCTCTGCAATACGGTGATTACCCTGAGGAACCCATTTCCGGCAATGCCGATATCGTCGCGCTGGAGAATTGGGACGCCCTGCTGGCCGAAGGCAAACGAATGCATCACTGCATCGGCAGTTATGCATCACAAGTAGGCGCACGTCAGGTATTTGTCTACCACATGCAAGAGCCAGAAGCGCTGACCATCGCGCTCACCTCGCAAGGCGGCAAATGGGGGTTGCAAGAAGCACGCGGTTATTGCAATGCGTTGCCGAGCGAGGCGTCATTGGCGGCGATACAGCGGTGGTTAACCGCTTACTATTAAACTGAGTTATGAGTTTCTGGTTAGAAGGCGTGTTCATCCACCCATTTGGCTAAATCACCTAGTGCTTTCATCGCACCTGTCTTGGTGTACTCCCGGGGCCAAGCACTCAAAGCCAACCAGCGCCCAGCGGTTTCAGGCCAAGTGTCGTTGCCATGGCCTTCTCTGTACCAAGTACAGTCTGGGTGTTTGGTGACAGGCGTTACCTTTAAAAATGCCTGTTCAATTTTTTTCAGCCAAGGGTCACTGCTTACCTGGCTTTCCAAGTAGGCCCGAATTTCAAAACCGATGCTTTCATCACCTTCCGACTCTGATGAAGGATAATAAACGAGGCATATTTGGGAGGCTCCTCTATTACTCCAAGCACTGGGGAAGAAGCGCCATACTCTTGTCTCTTCACTCCAAATTTCCGGCTTTTTCTTGGTATGGATATCGCTGGTAGCTATTTGCAATGCAGCCGCAATATGGCTTTTACCTTCCGCCATCAACTCCTGTTCGAATTGCTCCAAACGCTGAGATGCTTCATACATGTCATTGAAATGCTTCAATGAAAAATTCAGTTCGACTTTCGTCATTGTCTTTTCTTCAGTTGGGTTGGCGATAGAAGTGAGGTGCTGCAACAACTCCTGATAGAAAATTTGCCATTTCGTCTGATCAGATGGGGCTACGTCTTTCCCGTACAGTTCGTAAGCTGAGGCCAATACTTTCGAGTAGGATAACGTCGGCCAGCCTGCGTTATTGGCGGGTGCCCTAACGCCTTCCTTGGAGTCATCTGGGCATAAAACGCATTTGTAGATTTTAACTTCATAGCTTTTCAGTAAGTCGTCATAGGCATAAAACGGATTATTAGTCGCCGAAGCCCATACTTTATGCTCAATGCCCAATACGAAGTCGTTTCCTGAAACCACTAAGTCCAAGCGCTTGGTCGATTCGCTTTCGACATTCCAGCTCCCTGCTTCCCGTTCGGTGGTGACTGCTTCCCAGTCGATTCGCTGTAGATGGTCATGATCGAATCGCTCTTTACGAACGAGTGCATGCAGAACGGCCTTGGCTAACCAGTGAGGCGCTCCGGGATAACCGCCCATAAAGAAGGCCATTAAGTCGGATAGTCGGTTCTCATTCTGATCAGGTCCTGCAACCGAAAACAAATTGGGTGTCAGGGGGGCCGGTTTGGGCAGCAGTGCCAGCTTCTCGAAAAACCGCTCCAAAGCTGCCAAATCAGTCGATTCTGAATACATTGATTAATCCTAATGAAATTTAAACGGATTTAAGCCGTTGGCTTGCTGCATCATCATGCGTTTGGCGAACGGGAAACGCTCGGCAATCTGCAGGCTTAGATCGCCTAGCTGGCGCAGCGGTTTGGATCCGGTAAACAGGTGATGAAACGTGTCGGTAGCGGCGATCATCGCTTGGTTGGCCGCGCGGCGCTGGCACTCAAAGCGCAGTAGGTTGACGTAGTCACCTGGGTCGCGGCCCTGAACGATGATCTCGGCCAGGGTGTCAGCGTCGTGAAGGCCGATATTTAACCCCTGGCCTGCCAGTGGGTGCACCACATGGGCGGCATCGCCAATCAGCGCTAAACGCTTGCTGATATAGCGGTGAGCATGCTGACGCTTGATGGGAAAACTGGCCCGCGCCACGATGCGGATGAGGTTGCCCAGGCGTTTGGGGAAGGCCATTTCGATGGCGGCTTTCAGTGCATCGTCGTCCAACTGCTCGCGCGCTCTGGTGGTCTCTTCTCTGTCGTACCATACCAAGGAGGCGTTATGGCCGGGCAATGGCAGCATGGCCAGCGGGCCGGTGGGGGTAAAGACCTGCCAGCTAACGTCCTGCTGGGGCAGTTCGGTTTCTACGTTAATGATCATTGCACGCTGATGATAGTCGTAGCTGGTCACGCTAATGCCGGCCAGCGAACGCAGCGTCGAACTAGCCCCATCGGCGCCGACAACCAGGCGGGCGCTTAGGGTTTTGCCGTTATCCAGTTCCAGTAGGCGGCGGTTCGTCGCCGAGACTGTGCTTAACGGCGCACACTGGGTGTAGCAGGTAACGCTGGGCAGCTGTTCTATGCGTTGCCATAGCGCATACTGCAGGGCACGGTTTTCGATAAAGATGCCGAAGTCTTTCATGCCGCTATCTTCAGCGGAGAACAGCGAGTGGCCGGTGCCGTCCTGGTTGGAAACATCGATATGGCGAAACGGGCAGCAACGCTCTTCCGGCAGGGTGGTGCCGCTTGCCTTGATAAATGCCAGCGAGCGAGCATTGAGTGATGAGATGCGCAGGTCATAATCGCCGCTAGGTGGGGTGGGGGCATCGCCTTGCTCAACCAAACCCACGGAGAAGCCCGTATGGCCCAAGCGCGCCGCCAGTGCGGCGCCAACCATGCCGCCGCCGACAATGATGACATCATGGTCGTGTTGCTCAGACTGTTGCATCATATGCTCCTTAAAATGAGGTGCTTTTGCGCATTGCGCAGGCGTTGCTTGTCATACAGTATCGTTGAGTTTGAGCAAGATTGCCTAGAGGTGAACGATTGACGCAGGCCGTGGAAATAGCAAATAACGTTACCCAGGCGGGTGAGGAACTGGCAGCGTTTATTCAACAGCATCCCAAACTGTGGGTGATTACCGGTGCCGGTGTGAGTACCGACAGCGGCATTCCGGACTATCGGGATGCAGATGGCCAGTGGAAGCGCCCGCCGCCGGTGCAGCATGGCGACTTTATGAGTTCTCACCACGTTCGCCAGCGCTACTGGGCGCGCGCGCTGATAGGCTTTAGCGCCCTGCGCGAAGCCCAGGCGAGTGGTGCGCACAGGGCGCTGGCCGCGCTGGAGTCGCGGGGGTTTATCCAGCAGTTGGTGACTCAAAACGTTGATCGTTTGCATCAGCGCGCCGGTTCCCGCCGGGTGATCGACCTGCATGGCCGGGCGGACATGGTGAAATGCATGGTGTGCGACTACCAAATGATGCGCCACGCCATGCATGCTGAAATGGCGCGCATGAATCCAAGTTTTACTGATTTGCAGGCAGGGCATGCTCCGGATGGCGACGCCGATTTAGAGACTGACTTCAGCAGCTTCCGCATTTTCGACTGCCCGCGCTGTAGCGGTATCTTAAAGCCCGATGTGGTGTTCTACGGCGATGTGGTACCCGCCGAACGGCGGCTGGCCGCGCAGGTCGCGCTGGCCGAGGCAGATGCGGTGCTGGCCGTGGGTACCTCATTGATGGTGTTTTCCGGCTACCGTTTCTGCCGCACTGCCCATGAGCGGGGAATGCCGCTGGCGTCGCTTTCGCTCGGCGTTACCAGGGCGGATGCGCTATTGACCCACCAGTGGCGCGCGCCGTTAACACCGGTGCTTGAGCAGGCCGTTCGCTGTTTGCAGCCCTCTTAAAGACTGCAACTAGCGCGCTTTCGATACCCACGCATTATCTTCCAACCAAAGCCGCCAGGGGGCATCGCGGTGCTCGGGCTGGGCGTAATCGATGCCTACACGGGGCCCACTGACGATTGAAGCATCGTGGGTTGCTGCGCTAATCCACAGTTTGTCAGCCTGGGTCATATCATGGCCATACAGCGCTTTACCAATCGTTAAAGCGCGCGTGAGCTTGCCGGGGCCATTGCTGAGTTGTTTGCCCGTTGCCTGACGAATAGCGCGCATGGCGGTTTCGTTAACGGTGGGCTCTACCGCACGAATCAACACCGCACAGGGCGAGCCTTCCGGCTCGGTCACCACGTTTAGTAGCCAGTGCATGCCGTAAACGAGATACACATAGGCGTGGCCAGCGGGGCCGAACATCGCTTCGGTGCGTGGTGATCTGCCCCGGTGGGCATGGCAGGCGGTGTCTTCGGCGCCGCAATAAGCCTCGGTTTCGACAATTCTTGCCGCCATCTGCTCGCCGTTATGCTCGCGCACCAGCCAACAGCCCAGTAGGCCTCTCGCCACTTCGAGTGTGTCGCGATTATAAAAGTCGCGGGGGAGGGGCGTTAGCGCGCTGCTTTTAACATTAGGCAAAGTTGGGCACGGTTTTAACATCATCGCCTCGGCGTTTACTTGAGTAGAGTGCTAGGGTATTAGCTAACCACAGCCAATTGAAGCGGAGTGTATCGTGCTGTCATTTGAACATATTTATGCCACCTTGCCTGAACCCCTCTGGGTCGCCACCCAGGCAACGCCCGTGGCCCACCCTGAGCTGATCGCTTTTAATGCGCCACTTGCCCGTGAACTGGGGGCTAACGACGTGCCAGAAGCTGCGACGCTGGCTCAGTGGTTTAGCGGCAACCAGACCATGCCGGGTTCTCAGCCGGGCGCATTAGGTTATGCAGGCCACCAGTTCGGTAACTTTGTGCCGCAGTTAGGCGATGGCCGCGCGTTGCTGCTGGGTGAAGTGATCGACCAGAACGGCGTGCGCCGCGATGTGCAACTAAAAGGCAGCGGCCGCACGCCGTTTTCCCGCGGTGGCGATGGTCGTTCACCGCTAGGTCCGGTGCTGCTTGAGTACTTGGTCAGCGAGTTTATGGCGGCGATGGGCATTCCCACAACGCGCGCCCTTGCGGCCGTCACCAGCGGCGAGCGCGTAGTGCGGCAAATGGCCGAGCCCGGCGCCGTCTTTACCCGCGTGGCGAGCAGCCATATTCGCGTGGGCACCTTTCAGTTTGCCGCTGCACAGCGGGATGAAGCGTTGCTCAAAGCCTTGGCGGATCATGTGATTGCCCGCCACTACCCCGATGCTGCCAATGCCGAAGACCCCTATATGGCGCTGCTGGAAGCGGTGGTTGCCCGCCAGGCCGTGCTGATCGCCCGCTGGATGAGCGTGGGCTTTATCCACGGCGTGATGAATACCGATAACTGCAGCATTGCCGGTGAAACCATTGATTACGGCCCCTGCGCTTTTATGGAGCAGTTCGATCCGCAGAAGGTGTATAGCTCCATCGACCAAGGCCGCCGCTACGCCTTTGCCAACCAGCCGGCGATTGCCCAGTGGAACCTGGCGCGCTTTGCTGAAACGCTGCTACCGGTAATGCGTGAAGAGGGCGACGCGCTGGTGCAGCAGGCCACAGACGTCATTCGCCGGTTTGAATCACGGTTCAGCGCCGAGCAGCTTCGCCTGCATGCCGATAAACTCGGCTTGGCCGCGGAAAGCCCCCAGGCCGCGCCATTGATGGAAGCACTGGAAAGCCAGATGCATCAGGGGCGAATGGATATGACCGCGACCTTTGATGCGCTCACTCACTACGCCCTTGCACCCAGTGATGAGCACCGCGAGGCGCTGCTGGCGCTGACGACTCAGCCTAACGAGTTGACTGCGTGGCTGGAGAATTGGCAAGCCGAGCAGGTCGCCAGTCAAGACAGCCAGCGCTCTGCCGCCATGCGAAGCGCCAATCCGGTGATCATTCCCCGCAACCACCGGGTTCAGGAGGCTATTGATGCCGCTTACGATGGTGATTTTGCGCCTTTCCACTCCTTATTGGCCGTTGTGACCAAGCCGTTCGATGAATCCGTTGAAGCGCGCCGTTTGGCAGCGCCTGCTACGGAAAATGAGCAGGTACTGAGAACGTTCTGCGGCACCTGAGGCTGTGTTAAACTGTGGTTTTTTACAGGTAGAAGGGTAGCCGGTGCGCAAAATCATTCACTGCGACTGTGACTGCTTTTATGCAGCAGTGGAAATGCGCGATAACCCCGCGCTGCGGGATATCCCGATTGCGATTGGCGGCAGCGTCGAGCAGCGTGGGGTGGTGGCCACCTGTAACTATCCCGCCCGCGAGTTTGGCATTCACTCGGCCATGCCCATGGCCCAGGCACTCAAGCGTTGCCCGCATCTCACCGTGATTCGCGGTGAGATGGCCAAATACAAAGAGGTCGCCCGCCAGGTCTTCGCGATTTATCGTGATGTGACTGAACTGATCGAACCGCTCTCCCTGGATGAGGCCTTTTTGGATGTCTCGGAAGTCACGGTGCATCACGGCAGCGCGACGCTCATGGCCGAAGCGATCCGCGAACGGGTCAGCCGCGAAGTGGGGATCACCGTTTCAGCGGGCGTCGCACCCAATAAGTTTCTGGCCAAGATCGCCAGTGATTGGAACAAGCCCGACGGCCTGTGCGTGATTACGCCGGATAAGGTCGATAGCTTCGTGCAACAACTGCCGGTCAAGAAAATCCATGGCGTCGGCCCCCGCACGGCCGAGAAACTGGCGGGGCTGGATATCCACACCTGCGCTGATCTGCGTACCCGTACGCTGACCGACCTGGTCGAACGCTTTGGCCGCTTTGGTCGGCGGCTACACGAGCTGAGCTGGGGGCGGGACGAGCGCCCGGTGAAAACCCACCGTGAGCGCAAATCGGTCAGCACCGAGCAGACCTACGCCCAGGATTTACCCAACCTCGACGCCTGCCGCCAAGAGCTACCCGCGCTGATCGAAGACCTGGAGCGCCGTTACGCCAGGCTTGACCCGCCACTGGCGGTGCGCGGGCTGATCGTCAAAGTGAAGTTCAGCGACTTTACCCAAACCACTGTCGAACACGCCGACCCCGCGCCCAATCTTGCTCAGTTTGAAACCTTGCTCAATATCGGCTGGTCCCGTGGCGAGCGGCCCGTGCGCCTGCTTGGTGTCGGGTATCGGCTGGCGGAAAACACACAGGAACACCAACTACCGCTGTTTTAATTAGCCTGTTAACCCTTCGCCTGATTGACCCCGTGGCAGGGGCGCGCTAAAACAGACGTATGATAGTTTGAATTGTTCATTTTCCGTTTGGTCACCCACGAGCTCCGCCATGTCTGCTGATGCCGCTTCACGCCCCCGTTTAGTGTTTGCCCACGCCAATGGTTTTCCAGGGTTAAGCTACCGCAGCCTGCTGAACCCGCTGGCAGAGATGTTTGACCTCCACCCGCTGGATCGTCTTGGCCATCACCCTGATTATCCAGTGAATCATAACTGGGGCAACCTGGTGGATGAGCTGCTGAGCTACCTGCCGCAGAGTGATAAACCGCTGCTGGGCGTGGGGCACTCGCTGGGCGGCACCTTGATGGCCATGGCCGCCGACAAGCAGCCCGAGCGTTTTTGTGGAGTGATCATGCTCGACCCACCGCTAATGCTGGGGTCGGATGCCTGGGCGATGAAAGCGGCCAAGCGGTTTGGCTTTATTGACCGAATCACACCCGCCGGTAAAACCCTGGGGCGGCGAAGTGTGTGGCCGAGCCGCGAGGTGATGGCGAGTTCACTGGGTCGTCGGGGGCTGTTTAAGCGCTTTACCCCTCAAGCACTCAACGACTACATTGAAGCAGGGACACGCTTGTTAGACGACGGCAGCGCTGAGCTGACCTTTGATCCTGGCATTGAGGTGGAGATTTTCCGCCATCTGCCGGATCACCTTTCGCGCTTGCCGCAGCGGCTGGGCGTGCCGATCGAGCTGGTGGCCGGTAACGAATCGCACCTGCTGACGGCGTCGCGCATCAAACGCTTGAGGCGCAAAGGGTTAGCGGTGAGCGAGGTTCCCGGCACGCATATGTTTCCGATGGAGCACCCGGATGAGACGCGTGCTGCCATTTTGGCTGCTTGGCAGCGCATTGCTAACGCCAAGCAGTTTTCCCACACAGCGTAAGGAGGCGTTATGTACCTTTCCGTACAGCTTAGCTATTACCCGCTGGCCGATGACTTCAAGCCGGTAGTCAAAGAGGTGGTGAAACGCCTAGAGGCGACGGGACTGGAAGTGCACCCGAGCCGCATGAGCACTCAGGTATTTGGCGAGTTCGATGAGGTAATGGCAGCGTTAAGTGATGTGATGAAGTGGTCGTTTGAGACCCATGGTAAGGCGGTATTTACGGCTAACTTTTTGGAAGGCGACCGTCGGCCTCGGTAACTGAAACAGAGCCTCTGCGTTGGATCAGCCGTGTCCATTCGCTTTGTAGAGCGTGCGATTTTTTATATCGTTAAAACAGGCTCAGTAACTTGCCCAGCGTTTCCATACCGCGTTCGCTGCGTTGGGTCCAGGGATGGCCATAGCTTAAGCGCACACAGTGGCGAAACTGTTGGGTCGCGGAAAAAATCGGCCCTGGCGCCAAGCTAACGCCCTGGTCCAGCGCTGTCTTAAAGAGCTGAAGCGAATCCACCTGTTCGGAGAACTCCACCCACAGGAAGTAGCCCCCAGCTGGGCGGGTGATGCGAGTTTGGGCAGGGAAGTAGCGGTCTGCCGCTGCCAGCATGCTGCCCTGCTGGGCTTCCAGAGCGTGGCGCAGCTTTCGCAAATGGCGGTCATAACCGCCGTGTTGCAGGTAGTCGGCAATCGCTGCCTGTGCGGGCACGGAAGGGGAAATAGTGGTCATTAGCTTCAGCCGCGAGATAGCCTGAGCATAGCGGCCGCCTGCTACCCAGCCGACCCGATAGCCAGGCGCCAAGCACTTTGAGAAGGAACTGCAGTGAATCACCAACCCCTCATCATCAAAGGCTTTGACTGGCGCCGGTGGCGTGCTGCCAAAGTACAGCTCGGCATACACGTCATCCTCTAGCATGGGCACTTGATGGTGTTTTAACAGCTGATACAGCGCTTGCTTATGCGCTTTACTCAGGCTGGCACCGATTGGATTTTGCAGGTGACTCATAAACCAGCAGGCTTTGATGGGCAGCGTCTCCAGTCGCTCTGCCAGTACCTCTAGGTCGATCCCTTCCCGTGGGTGTACCGGAATTTCCACG
This sequence comes from Vreelandella maris, assembly GCF_013371085.1. Lineage (GTDB taxonomy): Bacteria > Pseudomonadota > Gammaproteobacteria > Pseudomonadales > Halomonadaceae > Vreelandella > Vreelandella maris. The sequence continues at coordinate 15,647 of NZ_JABWCV010000008.1, forward strand.
GCGCGCAGTTTTAGACGCTCCAACACCTGCAGGCTGGCGTAAAATGCTGGGGACTCGATCGCCACCAGGTCCCCCGGTTGAGTGACGCACTGCAGGGCTAAATTAAGCCCTTCCATCGCGCCATTGGTAATCACCAGCTCTGCCATCGGCAAGTGTATGCCGCCCAGCATATAGCGCAGCGCAATTTGCCGAAGCAGGTCGGTATGCCCGGTGGTCATTGCGGCTACCACCTGTTGGGGCGATAGCGCACGCAAACTACGCGTCATACTGATACTCAAGCGAGAGAGCGGAAATAGCTCGGGGTCAGGAAAGGCCGAGCCAAAGGGCACCGTTCGATCATCCTGCAGTGAGTCGAGTACCGAGAACACCAGCTCGCTGACCTCCACCTCCGCTGGGTCGGTGGGCTGAAGCGTCACCCGGGGTTCCCCTAATAAGCGGCGCGCATGTTCACGAACAAAGTAGCCCGAGCGTGCCCGCGCGGTAATCAGCCCCCGGTTCTCAAGTAAATAGTAGGCCTGGAAAACCGTCGAAGGGCTAATGCCGTGATGGCGGCTAGCTTGGCGCACCGAAGGGATTCGCTCGCCAGGGCCAAGCACACCTTCGCTAATCAACGTGGCTATCTCATCGGCAAACTGTTCGTAGCGTTTCATTGGATAAACCGTGGGTGCATGAAATGGAACGCCAGTTGGCTCGCCCCATTGTTGGCAGGCACGGCGCGGCTCTCGATTGTTAGAAAGCCTCATTGTGTTTTATTTGGGAAGTGTAGAACAGACTCAAATACAGTCATAAAAAGCGTATCAGAAAGTCAGGATATGAGGATCAGAGGAGATCTGATACGGCTTATTTCTCTAAAACTGCGCCTGTTTGTATGGGCGCTGCCTAGGCATAGTGGCGCCTAACTCAGTCGCTCCATGACAAAGGCATGATCACCTAGTTAGCGGCGCCCCTCGACCGTATAGGCCTCCGTTCCCTCTTTTCTGGATATCGGTATGACGCAACGCATTCCACTGCAAGACCTGACGACAGAGACAGCGGTTGAACACTACACGCCTACGTCTAAGCTGCCCAGTAGCAAGCCACCGAAACTTGGGCATATTTATGTGCGAGAAATAAAGGGCTTTTTTCAGCGCATTCGACGTGGCTCCAACTGGCTGCTGATGGGGCTCTATTTTGGCTTGCCGTGGCTCCAGTGGGGGCATCGGCCAATGGTTTGGTTTGATCTGTCTGCCCAGGAGTTCCACCTCTTTGCAGCAACGTTTTACCCCCAGGACTTTATCTTACTAACCTGGATTTTGATGATCTGCGCCTTTGGTCTGTTTTTGATCACGGTCGTGGCGGGGCGGGTGTGGTGTGGCTACAGCTGCCCGCAAAGTGTATGGACGTTTTTATTTATCTGGTTTGAACACCGCCTGGAGGGGCCACGGCACCGCCGGATACGCCGTGACACATCACCTAACACGCTTGATACGTTATGGCGGAAAGGTGCCAAACATACCGCTTGGCTACTGATAGCCCTGGGAACGGGCATCACCTTCGTGGGTTATTTTACGCCGGTGGGTGGACTAGTCAGGGAGTTGCTTAGTCTGGATGCGCATCCCTGGGCTGTCTTTTGGATCGGCTTTTTTACACTATTTACCTACTTGAATGCTGGCTGGTTGCGCCATCAGGTGTGCCTGCACATGTGCCCCTATTCACGCTTTCAGTCGGCCATGTTCGATAGCAATACGCTGATTGTTTCCTACGATAATGACCGCGGTGAGCCGCGTCGTAACCATCGAAAAGACGTTGAGGAAGCGCCTGCAGGGGACTGTATAGACTGCGAACTCTGCGTTCAGGTGTGCCCTACGGGGATCGATATTCGTGATGGGCTGCAGTATGAGTGCATTGGCTGCGCGGCGTGTATTGATGCTTGCGATAGCGTCATGGCGCGGATCGATAAACCGCTTGGCCTGATTCGTTACACGAACGAGCGCGCCCTGGAGGGTAAAAAGACACGTTTTTGGCGCCCTCAATTGTTGGCGTATACGGCGGCGTTACTCTCCATGGTGGTGCTGATGGTCGGCTTCTTGAATGCTCGGGTGCCAATTGATGTAGAAGTCGCCCGCGATCGTCAGACATTGTTTGAGGAGACGGTAGAGGGTCGTATTATCAACTACTACAACGTGACGCTGCGTAATCAAGATAGCCAGCAGCATCGCTACGCATTATCGGCGTCTGGGTTGCCAGGACTTAGTTTACAAGGAGTCGACACGTTAGAGTTGGCAGCTAATGAAACGCGGTCTTTACGCCTTGCACTGAATGCCGGTGAGGAGGCGCTGACCCAGCCTAGTCATGCCGTGGAGCTGCATATCATTGCTTTAGATGACCCTTCGATTACCTACACCAACGAGACGCGTTTTTTAGGGCCTATTCGTTAGTAAGCGGGTTAGATAAGTTATCATTAAACTACATAAGACATGGGGCGAGGATATCATCATGTTAACAGCGCTAATTTTTTTGATGATTTTGGTGGGAGTGACGATTTCTTGGTATCAAATCTATCAAATGCATTTCAATATTAATACATATGATAGCGTCAAACTTACGGGTAAGAAAAACAGGCAGTTTGAAAAGCTTAGCGTCAACGAAAAGAGAGCCGTTGAAAACCAAGATACCTCCCTGCTTGATGAAGCGGCTGTTGATATATTCGGTAATGATTTTAATGTGGCAGCATTACGAATTGCTTTTTCTAAAGAGGGGCAGGAAACCTACGGCGTGCCGCTTTTAAGGCGTAAGCGTGGTTTGGTTTTAAATGCATCCAGCGAAAAAGGAACGGGCAGGGTAAGTGCTCGCCATGCGCCTGGTTTCAAGACGGGGCTGCCTTCAATCAATCTGAGAAGCTTTTTAATGGTCGCCGTCATTGCTAACGGTGGGTTGATTCAACTATTGGCGGCGATGAGTATCTATACCATTCACTATGAAGTGAGTGTGTCGGTTTTAAAGTGGATTAATCAACCTGTGATGATTATGTCTATGATATTTTTTATTGTGCTCTTGAACTACTTGATCTCTAAAGTGGATGCTTATCTGCATGACCTTTATCAGGTTGGAAAGTTGAATCGGCTGGCGCCTTTATTCAAGTGATGTTGTCAGGTATGACGTTCTTTTAAATGGGGCGATAGCCACATAGATTAGACAAAAGCTGGCTAGACAAAAACGCCGCCCGATTGGGCGGCGTATGTTTGAATATTGATAATTCTTAGGTCAACGATTCCAGGCAGGACTCAATGATATCCAAACCTTCGTTGAGTACGTCGTCTTGAATGGTGACGGGCATCAGGAAACGGATGGTGTTGCCGTACATACCGCATGACAGCAGGATCAAGCCCTCTTCACGGGCTTTCTTGCACAGCGCGGCCGCCAGTTCAGGGTTAGGCGTGTGATCTGCTTTGTTCGATACCAACTCAAATGCGGCCATCGAACCCATATTGCGCACGTTATCGATGCAGTCAAACTTGCCCGCCCATTCATTGAAGCGCTTCGCCAGCTTGTCGCCCAGTGCTTGGCTCTTCTCCAGAATGTTCTCTTCTTCAAACACTTCCATCACGGCCAGCGCTGCGGCACAGGCGGTGGGGCTACCGGTGTAAGTGCCGCCCAGTGAGTTAGGGCCTGATGCGTCCATGACCTTGTCGGTACCGACAATCGCGGAGATCGGCATGCCGTCAGCCATACTCTTGGCCATGGTCATGATGTCCGGTTCAACGCCGCTATGCTCGATGGCAAACATTTTGCCGGTACGGCCAAAGCCCGACTGCACTTCATCGATGATCATCAGCATGCCGTGCTCATCGCAGATTTCGCGAACCTTGTTCAGGAAGCTGGTAGAGGCTGGGTAAAAACCGCCTTCACCCAGTACCGGTTCCAGCACGATGGCCGCGGTATCTTTGGGGTTGGCATCGGTTTTTAGCGTCATCTTCAGGCCACGAATGGCCTCATCTTCGCTAACGCCGTGATAGGGCACTGGGTAGGGCGCGCGGAAGACGGTGCCTGGCATTGGGCCGAAGTCGCTCTGGTAAGGCGCTACCTTGCCGTTCATCGCCATGGTGAAGAACGTACGGCCGTGGTAGCCGCCGTCAAAGCAGATCACATTGGAGCGGCCGGTAGCGGCGCGAGCGATCTTGACGGCGTTTTCTAGCGCTTCAGCGCCCGAGTTAGCCAGCATGACCTTGGCGTGACCACGAACCGGTACGATCTGGCTGAGTTTTTCAGCGACTTTGACATAGCCTTCATAAGGCATGACCGTCTGGCAGGTGTGCATCAGCTTATCAAGCTGGGCTTTTACCGCCGCGACTACTTTCGGGTGACGGTGGCCCACGTTAAGTACGCCAATGCCGCCTGCAAAGTCGATGAAGCGGTTGCCGTCAACGTCCCAGATTTCAGAATTTTCAGCGCGGTCGGCGAATGCCGTTGCGGGGCTAGCAGCGCCAGCAGCGACGTATTTGTGTTTCAACTCGTTCAGTTCGGCATTGCTGCTCATGGCTTACTTCCTAGATTGATGAGAGATTTTCTTTCAGCATAGTGCGTATCTGTAAGCATAGTGCCTAATAGCGTTACTTACATGGGTGACGATGCAATGACAACGCGATTACGCCTCGCCTGTTTAGCTTGCTACATAGCGGTTGCGGCCTGTCCTAACGATAACGGAAGAATTAAGCCCTGTTTAGCGTTTTAACCGCCAGGCGCAACTCTTGAAGGTGCTCCGTCAAGTCGCCGCTAAGGGCGTTCACCGCGGGCCTGGCAAAATAAAATCCCTGCTGGCGGACAATACCGGCCCGGGCCAGCCACAATGCCTCAGCTCGGGTTTCTACGCCTTCGGCGATGAGTGCCATGTCGAGCTCTTGGGCAAGTAAAATGATAGCGTTCAACAGTGCTTGGCGGCGCGGGTTGCTATCGCAGTGCATCACTAATTCACGATCGATTTTGAGCGTGTCAGGGGTTAAATCAGTGAGCAGGTCAAGGTTGGCGTAACCGTTGCCAAAGTCATCGAGCGCCGTTTTGAAACCCATCGAGCGATAGGCATCAATGATATTGCATAGGTGCTGGCGGTCGCGGACACGCTCGGTTTCGGTGATTTCAAAAATGAGCCGGTTCGTTGGCCAGCCCACCCGCTTTGATACTTCTAGCGTTGCCTGAATACAGGCGTCGGGTTCGTAAACGGCGTTGGGCAGAAAGTTAATCGAAAGATTGGTTTGCATGCCCAGTGCACTGGCCATTTCGATCGCTTTCACGCGACAGGCTTGATCGAAGCGGTAGAGCAAATCACTCGTGACTTGCGAAATAACGCTCCCAGCAGACTCGCCTTGCATACCGCGAACCAGTGCCTCGTAAGTGACGACTTCAGCCAGTGATAAATCCACAATCGGCTGAAAAGCCATGGTGAATGCAAAAGGCAATTCGCCTTCACAGCGTTTACAGCTGCCGTTAACGCGTGCGCACTGGCTCATTGCTACTCCTGATGGTGTCAATTGTCGCTAAAGCGTTCATTGGAAAAAAGCGCATTCTTTACGTTATATGGAAGCGCTTTGCGATGCATATTTTTGCGATGCCCAATTTTTGTAATGCTTAGTTATTGCTGCCTAGTTTCTGCAATGACGAGTTTAAATCTTAATACAGTATCGGTATAGGTTTTGTATAGCAATGTTGCTTGTATCGCGCTTTTGCTTACCGCTTTTCTTTCAGTAAAAAGGCATAAAAAAAGCGCCTATTCAGGCGCTAAAGAAAGGAAGTGGTTTTGACGACAAAAACGCGGCTAAATAATGCCCGCTTCGCGAAGCGCCATACGCTGCTCTGGAGTAATCCCAAGCTCTTCCAACACGCTTTCTGTGTGTTGGCCCAAGTGGGGCGGCGCCGTGGTGGCACTCAGTTGAGCGCCATTAAAGCGGATAGGATTGGCCACTAGATCAACGTGGCCCGCTTGGTCGTGGGGCAGGGTCTGTTTGAGCCCGCGCGCTTTTACATGCGGGTCATCGAAGACGCGATCGAGCGTATTGATCGGCCCGCAGGGCACACCGACCGCTTCAAAGGCGGCCAGCCATTCATCGGTGGTGCGTTGGGCCAGCGCCGCTTCCAATTGCGGTACCAGCAGTGCCCGGTGATTCACCCTGGCGCCGTTGGTGGCAAAGCGTGGGTCTTCAGCCAAGGTTGGTAGCGAAAGCACCATGCAAAAACGCTTGAACTGCTCGTCATTGCCGACCGCCATGATCATATGGCCATCTTGGGTGGCGAACGCCTGGTAAGGCACGATGTTAGGGTGAGCGTTACCCAGCCGCTGAGGCACATTGCCCGATGTCAGGTAATTCAACGCCTGATTGGCGAGCACACCCACCTGGACATCCATCAATGCCATATCAATATGGCAACCAACGCCGCTATCGCGGCGCTGATAAAGCGCGGCGAGTATCGCATTGGCCGCATACAGCCCGGTAAAAATATCGGTAAACGCGACGCCGCTCTTCACTGGCCCGCCGCCAGGTTCGTCATCGGGCTTGCCGGTTAGGCTCATAATCCCGCCCATGGCTTGAATCATAAAGTCGTAACCCGCCCGGTGGGCGTAAGGGCTTTCCTGGCCAAAACCGGTAATCGAGCAGTAGATCAGCTTGGGATTTAGCGCTTTCAGGCTGGCGTAATCCAAGCCATAACGCTTGAGTCCGCCGACCTTAAAGTTCTCTATCAGCACATCCGATTGCGTGACTAACTGCTTAATTACCGCTTGGCCTTCGGGCTTGGCCATATCGACGGTTACCGAGCGTTTGCCGCGGTTAGCGCACAGGTAGTACGCCGACTCTTCAGTGCCCGCCAGCCAAGGAGGGCCCCAATGGCGAGTGTCATCGCCGCTGCCGGGGCGTTCAACCTTGATGACATCCGCGCCCATATCCGCGAGCATCTGACCACACCACGGCCCGGCCAGTACGCGGGAGATATCGAGTACTTTAATGCCGGCCAGTGGTTTGGTTGGCTCGCTCATAAGGGGCTTACTCATAAAGGCGGTTTCCTTGGCTGATGGCGTTTAACGGGCGGTCGTCATTCAGGGATTCTTAAAAGAACGCCTGAATACCCGTTTGTGCGCGGCCCAGAATCAGCGCGTGCACATCGTGGGTGCCTTCGTAGGTATTCACCGACTCCAGGTTGACCATATGGCGAATCACGCCGTACTCATCAGAAACGCCGTTGCCGCCGTGCATGTCGCGCGATTGACGGGCGATATCCAGTGCCTTGCCGCAGTTGTTGCGCTTGATCAGCGAGACCATTTCCGGCGCCCAGTTACCGCTATCCATCAGGCGGCCTACCTGCAGCGCTGCCTGTAAGCCCAGGGTGATCTCAGTTTGCATGTCGGCGAGTTTTTTCTGGATCAGCTGGTTCGCTGCCAGCGGGCGACCGAACTGCTTGCGGTCGAGGGTGTACTGGCGTGCGGCATGCCAGCAGAATTCAGAGGTACCCATGACGCCCCACGCAATGCCGTAACGGGCTTTGTTCAGGCAGCCGAATGGGCCTTTCAGGCCACTAACGTTAGGCAGCAGGTTCTCTTCGGGAACGAAGGCGTTGTCCAGCACGATCTCACCGGTAATGGAGGCGCGTAGCGAGACTTTGCCCTCGATTTTAGGCGTGGTGAAACCTTCGGTGCCGCGCTCAACGATAAAGCCTTTGATCTGGTTATCGTGGGCTGCTGACTTTGCCCAAACCACGGCGATATCGGCAATCGGGCTGTTGGTGATCCACATTTTGGCGCCGGTCAGGCGGTAGCCACCGTCGACTTTTTCCGCCCGGGTAATCATGTTGCCAGGGTCGGAGCCGTGGTCGGGCTCGGTCAAACCAAAGCAGCCCACCATCTCGCCGCTGGCCAACTTAGGCAGGAATTTTTGCTTCTGCTCTTCAGAGCCATACGTTTCGATGGGGTACATCACCAGCGACGACTGCACGCTCATGGCGGAGCGATAGCCGGAGTCAACGCGCTCGACTTCGCGAGCAATCAGGCCGTAGGCGACGTGATTAACGCCTGCACCGCCGTACTCGGGGGAAACGGTAGCGCCCAGCAGGCCAAGCTCGCCCATTTCGGTCATGATCTCGCGGTCAAAACGCTCTTCGCGGAAGGCGGTCAGCACGCGGGGCTGAAGGTTTTCCTGGCAGTAATCGTAGGCCGCGTCGCGGATCTGGCGCTCTTCGTCGGTGAGCTGTTGTTCCAGTAGCAGCGGGTCGTCCCAGTTAAAGTGTGTCATGGCGTGATTCCTAAGTTCGTGGGCAGGAATAAATGCAAAATAGCTGACAATCAATGTATCGCCGTTTTTATAAAATATCTACATTTTTTTAAAACGCAGAATTTAGCGAATGCCGCGCGCCTCAAGCACGCGAGTAATGATCGGCACCGGGGTCATCAAATGGTCGCGCATTAAGCTGTCGGCCTGGGCGGTGTCCCTGGCTAGAATGACCTCCACCAGCGCGGCGTGCTCCTGGCGCTTTAGCTCCAGCGCTTGGGGTGACATCACGGTTTCCTGTAGCCATAGGTGTCGGTAGCGCTCCACCTGGTTAAACAGGGTATCGCGCATCTGCAGCAGGTGAGGGGAGTTGCAGCCACTGGCGATAGCGGTATGGAATGCCTTGTGGCGTTGGTCCCAAATGTCGAGCAGCTCATCCGGGGTGCTGACATCGGTGACCTTGGCCAGCCGGTGGGCCGTGGCCAGCACCATGGCTTCCCAGTCGTCATCTCCGCGCTCGATGGCTAGACGCAGGATTAACCCCTCAAGCTGTGCTCGAGCATCGTAAATGTCGTTGAGTTCGGCCAGCGACATTGGGGCCACCCGGTAGCCACGCTGGCTGATCGCCACCACTAAGCGGTCTGCCACCAGCTGTGAGAGCGCTTCCCGCAGCGGCCCGGTACTGGCGCCGTACTGCTCTTTCAGACGGCTCATCAACAGCTTCTGCTCTGGAGCGTACAGGCCTCGAATAATGTCATGCTTGAGTTGCTGGTAAGCACTGATGGCCAGATTCTGGCGCGGAGCGCCTTTCTCAAAAACATTGAGCTCCATAGCGGTAAGGCTCCTGGGCAACTGACGAAAGAGTAGAGTTATCGACTATTATGAGTAAATAATAACAATTTGGCATAGAGGAATATATTTATACAGAATTTCAACATTTTTCTGCGTCGACCTCTATTAAAGCCTGATCTCAAGATCGAAGCCTAATTAAGGGTGGTGCTGCGCTGATAGCCCTCATTAGCATCCAACGCATAAGCCGTGCTAACTTCTCCACCACCGCTTCCGCATACGCCTCTACGGCATGCAGAAGTTGGGGCTTCAACACCTCCTTTTATTGTCAACCATACCTATAAGTCCAAACAGGACGGAGGAAACGCTCATGCGAACTCTAAAATATGTAGCAGCTGCATCTATGCTCGCGGTCGCGCTCCCTGCAAGCGCCCAACAACTCTCTATCGCGACCGGTGGCACAGGTGGCGTTTACTATCCTATCGGTGGTGGTTTTGCCGAAATGATCAACAACCATATCGAAGGCGCCCAGGCGACTGCTGAAGTCACCGGTGCGTCGGTAGAAAATATGGGTCTGATCATGCGCGGGGACGCTGATTTAGCATTGGTACTGGCCGACACGGCTTACCAGGCATTTACCGGCAGCGGTGATTTCGAAGGCCGTCAGATCGAAAATACGCGCGCATTGGCGTCGGTTTATCCGAATGCCGTGCAGTTAGTGACGCTGGCTGAATCTGATATCGAATCGATCGCTGATCTTGAAGGCAAGCGGGTTTCCGTTGGTGCGCCGGGTAGTGGTACCGAATTAAATGCTCGTGCTTTGCTCGAAGCCAATGGCATTAGCTATGACGACTTCACGCCCCAGCGCCTTAACTTCAACGAAACCGCTGATGCGATTCGTGACGGTGATATCGACGCCGGTTTCTGGAGCGTGGGTCCGCCGACCAGCTCTATTCTTAACCTTGCCGCAACACGCGATATTCGCCTGATTGGCCTGTCTGATGAAGAGATTGCCAACGCTCAGGAAGAAGAAGCGGTATTTGCTCCCTATGAGCTTGCAGCCGGTATGTACGACGGTATGGATGAAGCCGTTACTACCATTGGTATTCCTAATGTTCTCGTCGTTAATGCCGACATGGACGAAGAGCTGGCTTACCAATTGACGCAACTGCTGTTTGAAAACACTGACGAGCTAATTGCGGTTCACCCTGCGGCTAATGACACGACAGTCGAGTTCACCATGAACTCTACGCCTGTGCCGCTGCACCCAGGTGCGCTGCGCTATTTCGAAGAAGTGGGCGCTGAAATTCCGGATCGTCTACGTCAGTAACCGCTAAAGTGCATTGAAGGATATTGCCATGCAGTGGCAGCAACGACTGTTGGCGCTACTGATTGCATGTTTGCCGTTCGCCGAAGTGGGGGCTTCCCCCGCTTCGGCGTCGGCGTTTATGCGCCTAGCCGTCGTGACCCAACAAGGCGACACCCTGGTAGATGAAGCGGTACCTGCGGGTGGTCGCTGGTGCATTAAATGGCAGCACTCCGTCGAGCATTTTACGGTGTTGGATTGCTATCGTAATGCGGCCGGTGTCATGCAACTGGAGCGTAGTCATCAACCTGATTTTGCCGCCGGGCTCGGGCATATCTTTGGCCGCGGTGAGCAGGTGTCTGACGGTGAAGGCGGTTACTGGATTAAGGGTATTAACGAGCCAGTCGCCAATAACCGGTATGTGTTGAGAGTTGGCTCTCCTGCCGTCAACCATCGCGTCGTGTGGCCCGATGGGGAGCATGCGCCGGTGAGCCTAAGTGACCACGCGGCTGGGCAACGCGTGACCATTCAGCTAATCGCCCCTCACGCATCCCCGCGTGAATAAAAACGACATTAGTTAACGCTTCCGAGGACTTCATGAACGAATCCAAGCAACCGCCGAGCGTGATGCCGGGCGGTAATGCGATTCAACCCCGCATGGTGCTGTGGTCAATAACCATTGTGGCGGTGGGTCTCTCCCTATTTCAGCTCTATTCTGCGGGTATTCAGCCGTTAGGGCTTTTTTATCAGCGCAGCATTCACCTGGCATTGATCATGATGCTGGCGTTTTTGATGTTTCCCGCCTTTGGCCCGACCCGCAAACGGGGCGTGTTAGGTTGGGGGCTGGACGTGGTGTTTTTAGCCGGTGCGGTGCTGACCGGCGGCTACTTGGTTTTCAACCTGGATGAGATATTCAGCCGTGCCGGGTTTTGGAACAGTACCGATATTCTGGTTGCCTGTATTGCCACGGTAACCGTGCTGGAAGCCAGCCGTCGCGCGGTAGGCTTCGGTATGACGGTGATTGGCCTGCTGGCGATCGTTTATGCCTTTGCCGGGCCGCGGGGTGAGCTGCCATGGCTGGGCGAGTGGATGCCGGGCATTCTGGAACACCGCGGCTACACCTTTGATCGGGTCGCCGGTCAGCTGTACCTGGGGCAAGAAGGCATCTTTGGCCTGCCGCTAGGCGTTGCGGCGACCTATATCTTTATCTTTGTGCTGTTTGGTGCCTTTTTGGAGTGTACCGGGGCAGGCAAGTTCTTTATCGATATGGCCTATGCGGCGACGGGCCGCCAGCGTGGTGGCCCCGCCAAAGCAGCGGTGCTGGCCTCCGCCGGGATGGGGTCTATTTCCGGCAGTGCGATTGCTAATGTGGTCACCACCGGTGCCTTTACCATTCCGCTAATGAAGCGCTTGGGCTACAAGGCCAAGCAGGCGGGCGGTATCGAAGCGGCGGCGTCGACTGGTGGGCAGATCATGCCACCGCTAATGGGCGCCGGGGCGTTCTTGATTGCCGAATACACCAATACGCCTTACCTGGATATCGTCAAAGTCAGTATCCTGCCAGCGATTATGTATTTCGCCACGGTTTACCTGTTTGTTCACATCATTGCGCTTAAGCAAGGCATGCAGGGGTTACCCAAGGACGAACTGCCGCAGATGCGCCAGGTAATGAAAGAGGGCTGGCACTTCCTGCTGCCACTAGCGGTGCTGGTGTGGCTGCTGGCGATGAGCATGTCGCCGATGCGGGTAGGCTACTACGCAGTGGTCACCATGGTGGCCGTGGCGGTGATTCGCTATGCGCTGTGGTTCTTCTTTGTAGCGCCTCGCCAAGGCCAGCCGGTGACTGCCTCGGCGGTGAAAGATACCATCCGCGCCGGTATTGCCAAATTGATCGAAGGTTTGGAGTTGGGTGCGCGTAACGCGGTCGCGGTGTCAATGGCCTGTGCGGTGGCCGGTATCATCGTCGGGATCGTTGGCTTGACCGGTCTCGGGTTGAAGTTCTCTTCCATGATGTTGGCTTTCTCCGGCGGTAATATCTTACTGGCACTATTAATGGTGCTGCTGGCTAGCCTGGTGCTGGGCATGGGGCTGCCGGTTACCGCCAGCTATATCGTCTTGATCGTGCTGGTGGGCCCTGCGCTTACCCAAGAGTTTGGTATCCCGCTACTGGTCGCTCACTTAGTGGTGTTCTGGTACTCCCAAGACTCCAACGTGACGCCGCCCATCGCCTTGGCAGGCTTTGCCGGGGCGGCGATTGCGGGTAGTAAGCCGATGGAGACCAGCTTCCAGGCGTGGAAGTTTGCTAAGGGGCTCTACCTGATTCCGCTGTTTATGGTCTTCAATCCAGAGATCATTATGGGCGGGCCGGTACCCGTGGTGATCTGGAACGCAGTGATCGCTATTTTGGCATTGGGTGCTTTTGCCGCAGCCTTGGAAGGGTACTTGTTTACCCGCATGTCTTGGCTGCCGCGCATCGCGATTACCGCCGCGATTATTGCCGTGTTCTACCCCAATCTGCTCAGCGAGATTGCCGGTGTGGCGGTAATGGTGGTTGCCATTGGTGCTAACTGGTTGGCCAGCAAACGCGAATCACAGGCAACCCCCGTTAGCGGTTGATTGTTAGCGGTGAACGAAAACCCTAGCAAGAAACGAAAAGGCCCGGAGTTTAGCTCCGGGCCTTTTGTTTGGTGAGAGAAAGGTTGGCTGGGTTAGAAGATCGACTCGGCGGTGCCTGACCCCTGTGAACCGCTGGCTTCTTCAAGCTCACGGCTAATGCGGCGCTGCTGGTAATCTGGCAAATGATCCTGATGGAACAGCTCAGAGATACCACCAGACTGACCGTCCGCTAAACGCTGGCCGGTGTTAGGGTCCACGCGTGCCGTAACGATAGTCTCTGGGCGTTCGGGCACGGCACTCGGCGTACCTTCCAAGGCATCGCCCATAAACTCTATCCAGATGGGTAGTGCGGCCTGAGCCCCATATTCAGAAATGGTTTCGTTACTATCCTTACCCACCCACACCGTGGTTACCAGGTTGCTGTTGAAGCCCGCAAACCAGGCATCACGCTGGCTGTTAGTCGTACCGGTTTTGCCGACGATATCGTCACGGTTAAGGCTTAGCGCACCGCGGCCAGTGCCCGAGGTAATAACGTCACGCAGCATATCGCGCAAGATATACACCGCGGCCGGGTCGGCTACTCGTTTGGCGATCGGGTACTCGCGACCATCAATTTCCACCGTCTCCTGACCCTCGGCACAACTGGAGCAGGCAACCTGGGGGGTCGCTTCATCGATGACTTCGTTATCATCATCACGGGTTACTCGCTCAATAAACCAAGGTGACACTTGAAAGCCACCATTGGCGAGCACTGCGTAGGCGTTGGTCATTTCCATCGGCGTTAAGCTGGCACTGCCAAGTGCTAATGATAAGCCGTTGGGGAGTTGGGCGGGGGAGAAGCCGAAACCTTCCAAGAAGTTAATTGTGTAATCCAGCCCCATGGTCTGCAGCACACGGATGGTCACCAAATTGCGCGAGCGGGCCAACGCTGGGCGTAAGCGCATGGGGCCTTGGAAGTCGCGGCTAGAGTTGACCGGCCGCCACAATGAGTTACTGCCATCGTCAAGTACCACGGGGGCATCGTTAACCACGCTGGCGGCGTTCATCTCGCCATTTTCAAGGGCCGCTAAATAAATAAACGGTTTGAAGATTGAGCCCGATTGACGCCGGGCCTGGACAGCACGGTTGAACTTACTGGCATTAAAGTCAAAACCGCCCTGCAGAGCCAAAATAGCGCCTGTTTGCGGGTCTTGCACCACCAGCGAGCCTTCGGCATCCGGGAGCTGAGAGAGGCGCAGCGAGCCATCATCATTCTCAATCACGCGGATTAGATCGCCACGTACCGCAATCTCAGCCGCTGAGCTTGGCTCGGCACCACGGCTACGCGGGCTCAGATAAGGACGAGCCCAGTTCAAGCCCTCCCAGGCAATGGTCTGTAGGCCACCACGGCGGGTAAGCACCTGCATTTCGCGATCGCTGCTCTCGACCACAATAGCGGGTTGGAGAATGCCGTAATTGGGCGTGCGTTCAAGCACCTGGACCCAGTTACTGACGTCACCCTCGATCCCCTCGACCTCCGTTTGGCTGCGCTGGGCGGCCTGACGGGCGGTCTGACGAATTTCCGGCGACTCGGAAAGTTCCTCTTCAAGGCCTTGGGTCGCGGTTTGCTCCTGTGCTTCCACAAGACTGGAGGCAATGTCGCTCTGCTCTGGCCCGCGCCAGCCGTGACGCAGGTCGTAGTCCGTCAAACCATTGGCCAGTGCTTGGCGGGCGTAGGGCTGCAGCTCGCTATCAATGGTGGTGTAGACACGATAGCCGCCGGTGTAAGCCTCATCGCCAAAGCGCTCTACTGCATACTGGCGCGCCATTTCCGATACATAAGCGGCATCAACCTCGGCTTGGGTAAAGTGGCGGCGTGCGGTGACGGGGTCCTGCACCGCGACTTGATAAGTCTCGTCGTCGATATAACCCAGTTCACGCATGCGGAACAGAATCCAGTTACGACGAATGAGCGAACGCTCGGAGTTAGCCAGCGGGTTGAAGGCAGAGGGCGCCTTGGGCAAGCCAGCAATCATCGCTGTTTGTGCCAGATTCAGCTCGGCGAGCGGTTTGTCATAATAAGTTTCAGCGGCGGCAGCGATACCGTAAGCGCGATTACCCAAGAAAATCTTATTGACGTAAAGCTCGAATATCTCCTCTTTATTGAGTACCTGCTCCATTTGCAGTGCCAGCAGAATTTCGCGAATTTTACGCGTAAAGGTCTGGTCCAGCGTCAGCATGTAGTTACGCGCGACCTGCATGGTGATGGTTGAACCACCGGATTGGATGGTGCCGCCACTCTGCACAAGCTCCACCGCGGCCCTGGCTAAACCACGCGGGTCGACACCCGCGTGGTCGAAATAACTGGCATCCTCGGCGGCAATCAAGGCATTGATCATATCCTGTGGGATTTGATCAAAATTGATCGCCATGCGACGCTCTTCACCAAATTCGCCAATCAATTTACCGTCCTGGGTAAAAATACGTAGCGGCGTGTGCAGTTCGAAGTCCTGCAGTTGGCGAACGTCGGGCAGCCCCGGTGCAAAGTAAATGGCGGCGCCTACTACGGCTAACGCAGTGGCACCGACTAGCGATACAATCAGGAAAAAGAGCGACACAATAAGGGTTCGAAGAAACGTCATGTACGAAGGGCACCCTGGAAAGAATAAAAAGATAGGCATCTAAACGGCCGTATCATGCAATTGGCTGCCATTATAGGAACCTGAGGCGGCGGCCACCAGTGTTGATATGCCGTAAGTTGGTTCGCGTGTGACTTAACTAAAAATCATGTAACCTCAAACGACATGTGAAGACAGGCGACAAGTAGGCGGAGCCGAACCCAATATGCGCTTTCTGAAATCTGGTAAAGGGTTGATCGGCGTCGATATTACATCAGCGACCGTAAAGCTGCTTGAGCTAAAACAGTGCCACGATAACTACCAAGTAGAAAGCTACGCGGTGAGGCCGTTACGCGAAGGCGCAGTGGTCGAACGCCGTATTCGCGATATTGATGACGTCGCCAGTGTACTGAGCCGGGCCGTGGAGCATGCCAAACCCTCTACCCGCAAAGCAGCAGTGGCCGTTCCCGCCAGCGCCGCGATTACCAAAACGTTGACCTTTCCTATCGGGCTAAGCGAAGAGGAAATTGAAGAGCGCATTGTGGCTGAATCCGACCGCCATATTCCTTTTCCGTTCAATGAAGTGGCATTCGACTTTGAATTCCTTGGCCCCGCCCCCTTTGACGATGAGCAGCAGCAAGTCATGCTGGTGGCCTGCCGTCAGCAGGATGTTACCCAGCTCACGGAAACGTTAGAGCGCGCTGGCTTAGAGCCTTCGGCAGTGGATGTGGAAACCTTTGCCATGGAGCGTTCGCTTGCCGAATTGCGTCGCCAGCTAAAGGTAGAGAATGACCCGACCGCCTGCGTTGGCTTGGTAGACATTGGCGCTAATATGAACGCCTTTCACGTTGTCCGTGGTGGCCATATTGTTTATACCCGCGACACCGTTTTCGGTGGCCGCCAGCTTACTGACTCGATTCGCGAGCGTTATGACTTGAGCATGGAAGAGGCCGGTTTCGCTAAAAAACGTGGTGGACTACCTGATGATTACCATGAGCGCGTCCTCAATCCTTTTCTTGAAACCGTGGTGCAGCAGGTGGGGCGCTCCTTGCAGCTTTACTATACCGCCGGGCGTCAGCAAGAGGTGCAACACATTGTGTTGGCAGGCGGGTCGAGCGTGATTCCTGGGCTTGCCGAACGGATTGCTGAAGATAGTGGTATGTCGGTGACCATTGCCAACCCCTTCCAGCGCATGCGGGTCAATAAGCGCTTAAACCTTCAGGCGTTGACCAATGATGCGCCGGCGATGCTCACCGCGGGTGGCTTGGCAATGCGGGTGAGCCAATGAGCATGAATATTAACCTGCTGCCCTGGCGGGAAGCGCAGCGTGAGCGAAATACCCGCAAATTTTATGTCGTCGTGATCGGTATGCTGATACTGGGCGTCGCGCTGGGGCTGCTGATCTCCCATTATTACCAGCTTAAATTGGTGGCCCAGCAGCAGCGCAATGCTTATGTGAGTGATCATATTGAACGCCTTAATGCGGATATCGCGGGCGTGTCACGCTACGTAAGTGATGCCGAACGCCTAGGTGAGCAGATTGCGGTGTTTCAGGCGTTACAGAATGAGCAAACAGCCACTGTGCAGTTGTTTAATGACGTGGCTAATAGCGTGGCTAACGGCGTTATTTATCAACGGTTAGCTAAAAACGGCGCTCAAGTCAGTGTCACAGCGGTGGCCGGCAGCGAACGCCAGGTCTCTGAGCAGTTGCGCCGTATTGCAGCGCTGCCAGGGTTGGGCGTGCCTTCGCTGTCGGCGGTGGAGAGCGAACAGAACGGCGCTGGTCGCGTGTTTCGTTTTGATGTGGAGCAGACCACAGTCGCGGTGCCGCAAGGCGCTGCTCAAGATGTGGAAGAGCAGGGTGTGGCAGAACAGGATGAGGAAGAAGAGGGGGCGTCATGAGCCTTAATCGCGAGCAGTGGGCTATCGAGTGGCAGCGCCTGCGCGATGTCGATTGGCGCGATTTAGACATTAAAGAAGCCGGTGGATGGCCATTGCTGCTAAAAGTGTTGAGCTGTTGTTTGGCACTGCTGGCAGCATTGAGCGTTATGCTGTGGTTCGTTGTGAGCGAACAGCGGGAAGCCTTTAGGGCGGCGCAGCGTGCAGAGGTTAGGCTGCTGAGCGAATACCGCAGTAAAGCCTCGGAAGCCGCCTTTTTACCGGAAATGCGCGAACAGTTGGCGACTCTGGAGGGGCAAATAGCGCGTTTACGCACAATGCTGCCCACCGATGCGGAGATCCCTTCACTGCTTGATAGCATTAGCGATGCCGCCGTTGACAACCGGCTCACCATTGAAACGATTCGGCTGCGTCCAACGCTAACCCAGCCCCATTATGTCGAGCAGCCGCTGGATATACAGGTACGCGGTGACTATCACCAGTTGGCACGCTTTAGTGCTGATATCGCGTCGTTACCCCGCATGGTGACCCAGCACGATTTTACCTTGGAGCCGGTAGAGGAGCGTGGCGATACGCTGCGCCTTTCGCTACTGGCCCGCACTTATCGTTACCTGGAACCGGGCGACCAGCCCCCAACTGACGGGGCGGAGCCACTATGACGCGCACAGCTAAGCTCATAGGAATAATGGTAAGTGTGGTGCTGCTCACGGCCTGTGCGGATGCCGAGTTAACTCAGCTGGAACGCACGTTGGCCAATATTCGTCAGTCACCAGGCGGTCAGCCGCCGGTCATTGCGGTTGCGCTGCCTGAAAGTCGTACCTTGGCTTATTTGTATAGCGAAGACCGCAGCCCCTTTTTACCGCCAGATGCCATTGCTCAGGATGACGCTAATCGTAGCGAGGGCGCGCTTGCGCCTGACCAGCAGCGTACCCCTGAGCCACTAGAGCGCTTTTCTCTGCAGGACCTGCGTTTGGTCGGTACGATGCGTATGGCGGGGCGGCAAGTGGCGATGATCGCCTCTCCTGATGGCAATGTGACCAGCGTGAAAGAGGGCAACTATATGGGCACCGACTATGGACGCATTGCCCAGATAAGCGCTCAAGAAATTCGTGTTACCGAGCGTGTCTTTACCCAGCGGGAAGGTTGGCAACAGCGGCAAGTGTCGCTTGCTATCAACGAAAACAACGAGTAAGCGGATATTAGCTCATGGCAGTTACAGTTTGGCGAATCACTTTTTTAATGACCATGGCCGCCCTATTTTCACTGTTGCCTTCATTGGCAGTAGCGTCAGTGTTGACGGATGTTGACGTGCAGCCCGCCGACAGCGGTGGCGCCAACGTTGATCTTAGCTTCACTGGTGGCGTGCCCGAGCTGCGCAGCTACCGTTTGGAATCACCGCCGCGTGTCACGTTTGATTTGGCTGGCACCCAAAATGGGCTCGCCACCCGACGTTTGAGCATTAATAGCCACGGCGTCGAACAAATTACCGCCCTTGAAGGCAATGGCCGCACGCGCTTGGTGGTCAATCTCAGCGAACCGCAGGCATTTACGACCAGCGTGCAGGAAGGTCGGTTACGTATTACCTTTGCATCTGGCGCAACCCCCGCGCCGACCGCATCGCCTAACCCTTCGCCCACGCCCTCAGCCGGTGTTTCTTCGGCGGGGCTTGAAACCGACGAAGGGCCACAAATTGAAAATATCGATTTCCAGCGCGGTGCCGATGGTGCTGGTCGCTTGTTGGTTACCTTTGACCGCGAAGGGGTTGAGGCGAACGTCCGAGAAGGTGGCCCTGACCAAGTGCTGGTTGACCTGCGCGACGTGGCGATTCCGGATTCGCTTAATCAGGTCTACGATGTCACCGATTTTGCCACGCCAATCACCCGGATTACGCCCCGCGCCAACCAGGGCGACACCCAGTTAGCCATCGCCACCCAGGGCGCTTATGCGATGATCTCTTCGCAAAGTGGCCGCACGCTGACAGTGGAAGTGCAGCCCGCCAGCCAGGAGTCACAGCCCTCTCAGGCGACAGGCGAGCGCTTCAATGGCGAACGCTTGAGTCTTAATTTCCAGGATATCGAAGTGCGTTCAGTGCTAGCGACGCTGGCTGAATTTACCGGGCTGAACTTGGTTGCCAGTGACAGCGTCACCGGCCGTGTGACGCTCAACTTAAATGATGTCCCGTGGGATCAGGCGCTCGCACTGATTCTGCAAAGCCAGGGGTTATCGAGCCGTGAACAGGGCAATGTGATTGTGGTGGCGCCCGCCAGTGAGTTGGCTGAGCTAGAGCGACAAGAGCTAGAGGCGCGTAACCAGCGTAAAACCCTTTCCCCGCTGGTGACTGAGTTTATCGAGATCAAGTATGCCAGGGCTGAGGATTTGGCCCTGCTGCTGCGTGGCGGCGATGGCTTTGGGCTGCTCACCGAGCGCGGCCGTGTCAGTATTGATAATCGCACCAATACGCTGCTGGTACAGGATACCGCCGATCAGGTGCGCGATATTGTACGCACCATCGACCGTTTGGATGTCGCCGTTCGCCAGGTACAAATAGAAGCGCGCATTGTCATCGCCCGAGACACCGCTTCACGCGAATTGGGTATTAACTGGGGGATGTCGAGCACACGCGGTTTTCAAGAAGGTGAAGATGGCAATTTCACTCGTCGTGATATCAATCCTAATGGCATCAACCGTGCCCAAGGCGGTTTGGCCGTCGATTTGGGTGCCGCTACGGGGCCAGGCACCGGTTTTAGTTTTGGCTATTTATCTGGCGATATCTTATTGGATTTGGAGCTGCGCGCGCTGGAGAGCGAAGGCAAGAGCCAGACTATCTCCCAGCCTCGCATTATTACCGCCAATCAGCGTACTGCCCGCATCAGCCAGGGTGAAGAGCGCGCCTTCCAGAGCGTGGATGGCAACGACAACCCGGATACCGAGTTCAAAGAAGCCGAGCTCTCGCTGGAAGTCACGCCGCAGATTACCCCGGATAACCGCATTATCATGGATCTGGTCATCAAAAATGATAGCTTCCGTGAATCAGAATTTGGCGGCGAACCACCGATTGATACCAATCAGATTGAGACCCAAGTGCTGGTTGATAACGGCCAAACAGTGGTATTAGGCGGTATTTTAACCACCGAAGAGCTGCGTCAAATTGCTAAAACACCGCTATTGGGTGATATTCCTTTGCTGGGTAGACTGTTTCGCTATACCGAAGAGAGCAATGAGAAGGTAGAGTTGTTAGTCTTTATTACTCCACGACTCCTAGACGATGGCTTAACGGTTCGCTGATGCAGGATTTACCCAATTTATTTCTCATAGGCCCCATGGGGGCCGGCAAAAGCACCATTGGCCGCCTATTGGCGGCGGAGCTTTCGCGCCAATTTTTTGACAGTGACCACGCCATTCAAGACCGCTGCGGGGCGGATATTCCGTGGATTTTCGATGTTGAAGGCGAGCAGGGCTTTCGGCTGCGCGAAATCCATATGATTGATGAGTTAACCCGTCTCTCCCCCGTGGTTGTCGCTACCGGCGGCGGGGCGGTGCTGCGCGAAGAAAATCGCCGCGCACTGCGCGAGCGCGGCACCGTGGTGTATCTGTTGACCACCGTCGACCAGCAGCTAAAGCGGACTGCGAAAGATCGCAATCGCCCGTTGCTACAGTGCGCTAACCGCGAACAGGTACTCAATGACATGTTTGCTCAGCGCGACCCGCTCTATCGTGCCACTTCGGATATTGCTGTGCGCACCGACCGGCGCAGCCCGCGGGCGGTGGTGAATGAGATCCTGCGCCGGGTGCATCGGCTGGTGGACCCGCTTGAACCCTCCTCTTCGCCTCATTCGGCTGGACCGCTTAACCATAATAAGGTATCGCAATGACCTCGACCGCCAGCGCGCAACGCACACTTCAGGTTGCTTTAGATGAGCGTAGCTACCCGATTCATATTGGCACCGGGCTGATCGGTCAAGCGGATACATTGACGCCTTACCTGGCGGGAAATCAGGTAATGGTGGTCACTAACGAGACTATCGCGCCGCTCTACCTGGAAAAACTCTGTGCTAGCCTGCCGGAGCATTTAGATGTGCGCACAGTCGTGCTGCCTGATGGCGAACAGTACAAAACCATTGAGCAGGTCAGCCGCATTTGGGATGCGCTGCTTGAAGCTGGCTTTAACCGCCGCTGTACTCTGATCGCCTTAGGGGGCGGGGTGATTGGCGATATGGTCGGTTATGCAGCCGCTTCCTATCAGCGCGGCGTGGCGTTTATCCAGGTGCCCACCACGCTACTTTCCCAGGTGGATTCGTCGGTAGGGGGCAAGACCGGCGTTAACCATCCACTGGGTAAGAATATGATTGGTGCCTTCTGGCAGCCCAAAGCCGTGCTGGTGGACATCGATACCCTGAAGAGCCTGCCGCGTCGCGAGCTTTCCGCTGGCCTTGCCGAGGTTATCAAGTACGGTTTTATCCGTGATGAAGCGTTTTTAAGCTGGCTGGAAGCCAATATGCCCGCGCTACTCGACGTAGAACCGGAAGTAGTCGCCGACGCTATTGCGCGCAGTTGCCAAATCAAGGCAGATATCGTTGCCGAAGATGAAACCGAGCAGGGTGTGCGTGCACTGCTCAACCTGGGGCACACGTTCGGCCACGCCATTGAAGCCCATCAGGGCTACGGCAATTGGCTGCACGGCGAAGCCGTAGGCGCGGGCATGGCCATGGCGGCTACGCTCTCAAACCGGCTGGGTTGGATCGATGAAGCAGCACTAGCGCGTAGCCTGGCGGTCATTGAGAGCGCCGAGTTGCCGTTAGCAGCACCGGCCAACATGGCGAGTGAAGACTTTTTAGCTCGTATGCGGTTGGATAAGAAAAATATCGATACGCGGTTGCGTCTGGTGCTACTTAACGCCCTGGGCGATGCCTGCGTTAGCGATGCCACGCCCGTTGATGTTCTCCGCACACTGCTGGATGACTATCCGCGCCGCTAAGTGGCCTATCAATTCCTTTCTATTACTTTCTCCTTCCCGGCAAAGCTGCTCCCTAGCGGGGCAGTTTTAACAGTTTCTTTGCGCTGAGAAAGCTGTCTGTAAACTTAACCCGGTTGCTACGTTTTCAATAATCCGTATGCCTTATGCGCTATCGGCATGGGCGGTTTTCTGTGAATGAGACTAAAGTCTAATGGAAAATAAAGAGTCCAAAAGTGTCGTTTCTTTTCGTTACAAGCCTTTGAAGTATATGTATTTTTTTCTTGAATGAGAGTGCAAATACAGGATTTGAAAAGAGTTTCTCTAACGTTATAAGCACCAGATGATTGCGCAACGTGGGCGCTAATCGCTATGCTGACCGGCCATTTTCTTGCGGCAGCGAACGTGGGAAACACCCATTCTGGGCAGGTTATAAGCATCATAAAAAAGCAAAACCGTCCTTTATACCATAAGCACGCTGCTAAAAAAATACGTTGACTAGTAGAGGCACGCCCATGAATAGAGGTCTTCACCAGCCTGGCGAGTTTCGCGATAACTGTGGTTTTGGCCTGATTGCCCATATGGAAGGCCAGGCTAGCCACGATTTGCTGAAAACTGCCATTGAATCATTGACCTGCATGACCCACCGGGGTGGTATCGCTGCCGACGGAAAGACCGGCGACGGTTGTGGCTTGCTACTTAAAATGCCCACTCCTTTTATGCAGGCGCTGGCCAAAGAGGCGTTTGACGCTGAATTGGGCGAACGCTTTGCTGTGGGCGTGGTGTTTCTGCCCAACGATGACGCCCGTGAAGCAAATGCCCGCGATACCTTAACGCGTGAGCTTGAAGCGCGCGGCCTCAACGTGTTGGGCTGGCGCGATGTGCCTACCGACCCCAGCGTTTGTGGCCCCATGGCGCTGGACTGCCTGCCGCGTATTCGTCAGCTTTTTGTACAGCCTGGCCTGGGTGAGCACTTCGATGTTGATCTCTTTATGGCCCGTCGCCGCGCCGAGCAGGCGCTGCGCGACGAAGAAGACTTCTATGTCGCTTCGCTATCGTCGGAAGTCATCTCCTATAAAGGCTTGGTGATGCCAGAAGATCTGCCGGCCTTTTATCACGACTTGAATGACCCGCGCCTGGAAACTGCCATTTGCGTTTTCCACCAGCGCTTCTCTACCAATACCGCGCCGCGTTGGCCGCTGGCACAGCCGTTCCGGCTGTTGGCGCACAATGGTGAGATCAACACGATTGAAGCCAACCGCGGCTGGGCGAACTCGCGTAAAGCCAACTTCGTTAACGAGCGCCTGCCGGATATCGCCGAGCTGGACGAAATCGTCAACACCACCGGCTCTGACTCCTCCAGTATGGATAACATGTTGGAAGTATTGCTGACCGGTGGCATGGAGCTGCACCGCGCGGTACGCATGATGGTGCCGCCCGCCTGGCAGAACGTAGAGACCATGGACGCTGAACTGCGTGCTTTCTACGAATACAATTCCATGCACATGGAACCGTGGGATGGCCCGGCGGGCGTGGTGATGACCGACGGTCGCCAAGCGGTGTGTATGCTGGACCGTAACGGCCTGCGCCCGGCGCGCTGGGTGATTACCAAAAACGGCTATATCACGTTGGCATCGGAAACGGGCACCTACGGCTATAAACCGGAAGACGTGGTGGCCAAAGGCCGTGTTGGCCCCGGCCAGATGCTTGCCGTAGATACCCAGACCGGCGAAGTGCTGCATACCACCGATATCGATGAGCGCCTGAAATCCGCCTATCCTTATAAGCGTTGGTTAAAGCAGGAGGCCAATTATTTAGAATCGGCGCTAACCGAGCTTGCGCGTTTCCAGAGCATGGATGCCGATTCGCTCAACGTTCAGCAGAAACTGTTCCAAGTGAGCTTTGAAGAGCGCGACCAAGTGCTGCGTCCGCTGGCGGAAAGTGGTCAGGAAGCCGTTGGCTCTATGGGCGACGATACACCGATGGCGGTGCTCTCCAGTCGTCCGCGCCTGCTGACGGATTTCTTCCGGCAGAAGTTTGCCCAGGTCACCAACCCGCCGATCGATCCGCTGCGTGAAGCGATCGTGATGTCGTTGGAAACCTGCTGTGGTGCTGAACTCAACGTCTTTAAAGCGACGCCTGAGCACGCGCATCGCTTGATCTTGACCACGCCGGTGCTGTCGCCACGCAAATTTACCGCGTTGGTCAGCCAGGATGATCCGGCGTTTGCCAGCCACACCATGTCACTGGGTTACGATCTTGAGCAGCAGAGTCTTCATCAGGCGCTCAAGGCGCTCTGTGAAGAGGCCGAAGCACAGGTGCGCGCTGGTAAAGTCATTCTGGTACTCACCGATGCCGAGCTGGCGAAAGGGCTGATTCCCATTCAGGCTGCTCTGGCTGTGGGTGCTGTGCACTCTCACTTAGGCCGTTTGGCGCTGCGTCCCAATGCCAATATCGTGGTGGAAACTGGCTATGCCCGTGATGCTCACCAAATGGCAGTGCTGTTTGGCGTGGGCGCGACGGCGGTTTATCCGTGGCTTGCTTATCAGGTCATGGCGGATATGCACCGTACCGGCGAGCTAACCGGTAACCCGGCTGATGGCCGCGAGAATTACCGTAAAGGCCTGCAGAAAGGCTTGTTCAAGATCCTGTCTAAAATGGGTATCTCGACGCTGGCCTCCTACCGTGGCTCGATGTTGTTCGAGGCGGTGGGCTTGGCGGACGAAGTAATGGATCTCTGCTTTGTCGGTATGGCCTCGCGGATTCAGGGCGCCGGTTTTGCCGAGCTGCAGATGCAGCAGGCGCTGCTGGCGAAAGACGCTTGGATTCCGCGTAAAGGGATTTCTCAAGGTGGCATGTTCAAGTATGTTCACGGCCACGAGTATCACGCTTATAACCCTGATGTGGTGATGTCGCTACAGGCGGCGGTTCAGGAAGGCAGCTACACCAAGTGGAAAAAGTTTGCTCAAATGGTTAACGAGCGTCCGGTCGCCACCATCCGCGATCTACTCAAGCTCAAGCCTGCGGAAACCCCGATTGCGCTGGAGGAAGTAGAGCCGGTTGAAGAGCTGCTGCCGCGTTTTGACAGCGCGGGTATGTCACTGGGTGCGCTTTCACCGGAAGCCCACGAAGCCCTGGCCCAGGCGATGAACGAAGCCGGTGGCCGTTCCAACTCTGGTGAAGGCGGCGAAGACCCGGCTCGTTACGGCACTATTCGTAGCTCGAAAATCAAACAGATCGCTTCTGGCCGCTTTGGTGTTACTCCCGCTTATTTGGTCAATGCAGAAGTGTTGCAGATCAAAGTCGCCCAGGGCGCTAAGCCCGGTGAAGGTGGTCAGCTGCCCGGCGGTAAAGTGAACCAGTTGATTGCCCGGCTGCGCTATGCGGTGCCCGGCGTCACGCTGATTTCACCGCCACCGCACCACGATATTTACTCTATCGAAGATTTGGCTCAGCTGATTTTTGATCTTAAGCAGGTCAACCCAGATGCCCAGGTATCGGTGAAGCTGGTGTCTGAGCCGGGTATCGGCACGATCGCTACCGGGGTGGCCAAGGCCTATGCGGATTTGATTACCGTGTCCGGCTATGATGGCGGCACGGCGGCCAGCCCGCTGACCTCGATCAAACACGCCGGTTCTCCTTGGGAATTGGGCTTGCCTGAAGTGCACCAAGCGCTGCGTATCAACGGCCTGCGCGACAAGATTCGCCTGCAGACCGATGGCGGCTTGAAAACCGGCCTCGACGTAGTGAAAGCCGCGATTCTGGGTGCTGAGAGCTTTGGTTTTGGTACTGCACCCATGGTGGCGTTGGGCTGTAAATATCTGCGCATCTGTCACCTCAATAACTGCGCCACCGGTGTCGCGACCCAGGATGATTTCCTGCGTGATGAGCATTTCCGTGGCACCGTGGATATGGTCAAAAACTACTTCCGCTTTATCGCCGAAGAAGTGCGTGAGCTGATGGCCATGCTGGGTGTACGTAAGCTGACCGATCTAATCGGGCGTACCGATTTGCTTGAAGTGTTGGAAGGCAATACCGCTTCTCAGCGTAAGCTTGATTTAACGCCGCTGTTAGCGAATGACTTTGTGCCTAAAGATGCGCCGCAGTTCTGTAAGGTCAGCCGCAACGTGCCGCATGACCCCGGTGCCAAGAACCAGGAAGTGCTGGCAGCGCTGAAAGACGCCATCGAAAATCGCTCGGGCGGTGAGTTCGACTTTACCATCACCAACTGTGACCGTAGCGTGGCAGCGCTAACGTCTGGCGCGATTGCCAAGCGCTATGGTGAAGAAGGGCTGGAAACGGCGCCGATCACTGCTCGCTTTACTGGTGTAGCAGGCCAGAGCTTTGGGGTGTGGAATGCGCGTGGCTTGAACCTGTATCTCGAAGGCGACGCCAACGATTACGTCGGCAAGGGCATGAACGGTGGCAGTATCGTGATTGTGCCGCCCAAGGTCAGTCAGTTTGAGAGCCATAAAACGGCGATTATTGGCAATACCTGCCTTTACGGTGCAACGGGCGGTACCTTGTTTGCCGCCGGTACCGCGGGTGAGCGCTTCGGGGTGCGTAATTCCGGTGCTTCAGCAGTCATTGAAGGCGCAGGCGACCACTGCTGCGAATACATGACCGGCGGCTTGGTCTGTGTGCTTGGTGAAACCGGCGTTAACTTTGGCGCCGGTATGACCGGTGGGTTTGCCTATGTGTTGGATGAAGAGCGCACCTTCGTGGACAAATACAACCACGAGCTGGTGGAGATTCATCGCGTTAACACAGAGGCCATGGAGGCGTATCGTCGTCACCTTCGTGAAATGATCGAAGCCTACGTGGCCGCGACGGGTTCCGCGCGCGGGGCGGCTATTTTGGAAGACTTCAGCGACTATGCGCGCCACTTCTGGCTGGTGAAGCCAAAAGCGGCCAGCTTAGGTAGTTTGCTGGATCAGTCTCGGCGTCAGCCGCAATAACTCGCTTATGCCCCTCACGCTGACAGGAGAGAGATCATGGCTAACCGTTTAAATAACGATTTTCAGTTTGTCGATGTGGGTCGTAAGGACCCACAGAAAAAAGATGCCCGCGCCCGTGCCAAAGAGTTCGCGGAAATTTACGAGCCGTTCAAGCCTACTGATGCGGCGAGCCAGGCGCACCGCTGCCTGCATTGCGGTAACCCGTACTGCGAGTGGAAGTGCCCGGTGCATAACTACATCCCCAACTGGCTGCAGTTGGTGGTGGAAGGCAACATCATCGAAGCCGCAGAACTTTCGCACAAGACCAACTCGCTGCCCGAGGTATGTGGCCGCGTATGCCCGCAGGATCGTCTGTGTGAAGGCGACTGTACGCTGAACGACGGGTTTGGCGCGGTGACCATTGGTTCGGTAGAGAAGTACATCACCGATACGGCGTTCGCCATGGGCTGGCGCCCGGATATGTCTCACGTGACCTGGACCGATAAGAAGGTCGCCATTATTGGTGCTGGCCCTGCGGGCTTGGGCTGTGCCGACATTCTGGCCCGCAACGGCGTCAAGCCGGTGGTGTTCGACAAGTACCCGGAAATCGGTGGCCTGCTGACCTTTGGTATTCCCGAGTTCAAGCTCGAGAAAAGCGTGATGGAGCGCCGCCGCGCGGTCTTTGAGGAAATGGGCGTCGAGTTCCGCCTCAATACTGAAATCGGCACCGATATCGAGTTCGAAACCTTGATGCAGGAGTACGACGCGGTATTCCTGGGAATGGGCACTTATAAATACATGGAAGGCGGCTTCCCTGGCGAAGACCTGCCGGGCGTTTACAAAGCGCTGGACTTCCTGATTGCCAACGTCAACCGCTGCCTGGGCTTTGAAAAAGATCCCAACGACTATATCTCCATGGAAGGCAAGCGCGTAGTGGTGCTGGGCGGCGGCGATACGGCGATGGACTGTAACCGTACGTCCATTCGCCAGAACGCTACCAGCGTGACCTGTGCGTATCGTCGTGACGAGGGCAACATGCCGGGGTCGCGCCGTGAAGTCTCCAATGCCCGTGAGGAGGGCGTGGAGTTCCTGTTCAACCGTCAGCCGGTGGCGGTCGTCGGTGAAGAGAAGGTTGAGGGCGTGAAGGTGGTGCGCACACGCTTGGGCGAGCCGGACGAAAATGGCCGTCAACGTCCTGAAGTGGTGCCCGGTTCTGAAGAGATCATCGCGGCGGATGCCGTGGTTATCGCCTTCGGCTTCCAGGCCAGCCCTGCGCCGTGGTTCGATAGCTCTAATATCCAAGTCGACGAGCGCGACCGCGTCACTGCACCGGAACACGGTCAGTATGCCTTCCAAACCAGCAACGAAAAAATCTTTGCCGGTGGCGATATGGTGCGCGGCTCTGATTTGGTGGTCACGGCAATTTACGAAGGCCGCCAGGCAGCTGAAGGTATTCTGGATTACTTAGGCGTGTAATTTGTCTTAACCCTGGCTGAGTGGGGCCGAATTGGCCCCGCGACTACCCCGGCATCAGGCCAACGCGAGGGCGCTGTGAACCCATCCGTGGGCGCTACTTTCGCCATCCCTGGCGAAAGACCCTCGCTTAGGCCTGATCCCGGCGTCGCTATGTGCAACGATCTATTGGCTATCTTCGGCAGTTCAAATTGAGCCTTAGGTCGTAATCTGCTAGTCTGTCGACCCATCCTGGCGTGGCTTTCTGCCGTGCCTTCTGATCACGTTTCGACAGGTTATCCATGACACGATATATCTTCGTGACCGGCGGCGTTGTGTCCTCTCTCGGGAAGGGCATCGCCTCCGCCTCGCTTGCGGCGATTTTAGAGGCCCGCGGCCTTAAGGTCACCATGCTCAAGCTCGACCCGTACATCAACGTGGATCCGGGCACCATGAGCCCTTTCCAGCACGGTGAGGTGTTCGTCACAGAAGATGGCGCCGAAACCGACCTTGATCTCGGGCATTACGAGCGCTTTATTCGCACCAAGATGACCCAGCGCAATAACTTTACGACCGGCCGTGTTTACGAGCACGTACTGCGTAAAGAGCGTCGTGGCGATTACCTTGGCGGCACCGTTCAGGTCATCCCGCACATCACCGACGAGATCAAGCAGCGCGTTTACGCGGGCGGCGAAGGTTTTGATGTGGCGCTGGTGGAAATCGGCGGCACCGTCGGTGATATCGAATCACTGCCTTTCCTTGAGTCCATTCGCCAAATCCGTAGTGAACAGGGCGCCAACCGTGCGCTGTTTATGCACCTGACCCTGGTGCCCTACATCAAAACGGCGGGTGAGACCAAAACCAAACCGACCCAGCACAGCGTTAAAGAACTGCGCTCCATTGGTATCCAGCCGGATATTCTGATTTGCCGCAGCGAAGTGGAGCTGGAAGAGAGCGAGCGTCGCAAAATCGCCCTGTTCACCAACGTTGAAGAGCGTGCCGTGGTGCCGCTTCAGGATGCCGATACGATTTATCGCATTCCGCTGATGCTTCATGAACACGGTCTGGACGAAATCGTTTGCGATAAGCTGCGTCTGGAAGCCCCGGAAGCAGATTTATCCGAGTGGGTGAAGGTGCTTGATGCCAAGCTCAACCCGCTCAAGTCAGTCAGTATCGCCATGGTCGGTAAGTACATGGAGCTGCTGGATGCCTACAAGTCGCTCAACGAAGCGCTGATTCACGCCGGCATCCAAGGTCGCATTAAGGTCAATGTCGACTATATTGACTCCGAAGACATCGAGCGTCACGGCACTGAGCGCTTGGCGGGCAAAGACGCCATTCTGGTGCCCGGCGGTTTCGGCGAGCGCGGCGTGGAAGGCAAGATTATGACCGCCCAATTCGCGCGTGAAAATAACGTTCCCTATCTAGGCATTTGCCTGGGCATGCAGGTGGCCGTGATTGAATTTGCGCGCAACGTGGCAGGGTGGAACGATGCCAACTCCACCGAGTTCACCCACGATACCCAGCACCCGGTGGTGGGCCTGATTACTGAGTGGTTGAACCCGGAAGGCAAAATCGAGCTTCGCGATGCGGCGTCTGATTTAGGCGGCACCATGCGCTTGGGCGGTCAGGTCTGTCATCTGGAATCCGGCACCAAAGCGCGCGAAGCCTACGGCTCGGATGAGATTGTTGAGCGCCACCGTCACCGTTTCGAGGTCAATAATCAGTTTATTGATGAGCTCGAGAAGGCGGGACTGGTTATTTCGGGTAAGAGCGTCGACCAATCACTGGTCGAGGTTATCGAGCTGTCGGATCACCCTTGGTATGTGGCCTGTCAGTTCCACCCGGAATTTACCTCCACGCCGCGTGATGGTCACCCGCTATTCTCGGGCTTTGTGAACGCCGCGTTAGAGCATAAAACTGCGCGTAATCGCGCCCATGCGCATTCTCAGGAATAAGAGGGCAACAGCATGGCTTCTCAAGAGCGATCTCAAGAAAGAAATCAAGAGCGTCACATCAACGTTGCCGGCCTAACCGCCGGCAATTCATTGCCGTTAATGCTGCTGGGTGGCATGAACGTGCTGGAGTCGGCTGAGCTTGCCGACGAGGTTGCCCAAGCCTACGTCACGGTGACCCAGAAACTGGGTATGCCCTACGTTTTCAAGGCCAGTTTTGACAAAGCTAATCGCAGCTCGATTCACTCCTATCGCGGCCCGGGCATGGAGAAAGGGCTGCAGATACTGGCCGATATCAAAGCCCGCCACAACGTGCCGATCATTACCGATGTGCATGAGCCTTGGCAGGCTGAAGCAGCCGCTGAAGTTGCCGACATTATCCAACTACCGGCCTTTTTGGCCCGCCAAACTGATTTGGTAGTCGCGATGGCCAAAACCGGCGCGGTCATCAATATCAAGAAGCCGCAGTTTTTGGCACCCCATGAAATGCGTCATATCCTGAGTAAGTTTCAGGAAGCAGGTAACGACCAGCTGATGCTCTGCGAGCGCGGCTCAAGCTTTGGCTATAACAATCTGATTGTTGATATGCTGGGCTTTGGCGACATGAAGCAAACCGGCTATCCGGTATTTTTCGATGTGACCCACGCGCTGCAACGCCCTGGCGGCCGTGCCGACAGCGCAGATGGTCGTCGGGCGCAAGTGGCTGAATTAGCGCGCGCAGGCGTGGCTGTTGGCCTTGCAGGGCTGTTTTTAGAAGCTCACCCTGACCCTGATAACGCCAAATGCGATGGCCCTTGTGCACTCCCGCTGGATCAGTTGGAGCCGTTTTTAACTCAGCTTGCCCAACTGGATGCGCTGATAAAAGGGTTTGAGCCGCTAACCATCCGTTAGCGTGTGGTTTGATAAGCCATGTTTTTGCTGATTAGGGCGTTATATTAATAATTTTATCTGACTTACCGTTAAGGAAACTGCCATGACCAAAATTGTTGCTATCAGTGCGTTGGAAGTGCTGGATTCGCGTGGTAACCCAACCGTACAGGCGAATGTGCGTCTTGACAGCGGCGCTGTTGGTGAAGCCTGCGCGCCCAGCGGTGCCTCTACCGGCTCACGTGAAGCATTAGAGCTGCGCGACGGTGACAAGTCGCGCTATCTGGGCAAAGGCGTGCTGAAAGCAGTCGAGGCGGTCAATGGCAAGATTCGCGATGCATTGTTGGGCATGGATGCGCGTGATCAGCGCGGTTTAGACGATGCCATGCTGGCGCTGGATGGCACGGAGAATAAAGCGAACTTGGGCGCGAACGCGATTTTGGCCGTTTCCCTGGCGGCAGCTAAAGCCGCTGCTAACGCCAAAGGCGTACCGCTGTATGCCCACATTGCCGAGCTTTACGGTCAGCCGGGTCAGTACAGCATGCCGGTGCCGATGATGAATATCATCAACGGTGGTGAACACGCGGATAATAACGTTGATATCCAAGAGTTTATGGTTCAGCCGGTGGGCGCGCCTAACTTCCGCGAAGGGCTGCGCATGGGCGCGGAAATTTTCCATGCTCTGAAAAAAGTGCTTTCGGCGAAAGGCCTCTCTACCTCCGTTGGCGACGAGGGCGGCTTTGCGCCGAACCTGGCGTCTAACGCTGATGCGCTGGCAGTCATCAAACAAGCCGTTGCCGATGCTGGCTACGAGCTGGGTAAAGACGTCACGCTGGCGCTGGACTGTGCCTCTTCCGAATTCTACAAAGACGGTCAGTACAACCTTTCCGGTGAAGGCAAAAGCTACGATGCCCAAGGCTTTACTGATTACCTAGCAGGCCTGTGCGCCGATTACCCAATCGTGTCTATCGAAGATGGCATGGACGAGTCCGACTGGGCAGGCTGGAAAGCGCTGACCGACAAGCTGGGCGATAAAGTGCAGCTGGTGGGTGACGATCTGTTCGTGACCAATACCAAGATTCTCAAGCGCGGTATCGATGAGCAGATCGGTAACTCTATCCTGATTAAGTTCAACCAGATCGGCTCGCTCTCCGAGACCCTGGATGCCATCAAGATGGCCCAGGATGCAGGCTTTACGGCGGTAATTTCGCACCGCTCTGGTGAAACGGAAGACACCACTATTGCCGATTTGGCGGTAGGTACCTGCGCCGGCCAAATTAAAACGGGTTCACTGTGCCGTTCTGATCGCGTTGCCAAGTACAACCGTTTGCTGGTGATTGAAGCGGAACTAGGGGATGTGACCTATCCTGGCCTAAAAGCGATCAAAGGTCAGTAAAGTGCCAATATTGAATGAGGTTTGTAAGTGATGTCTCAAGATTTTGTAAGAGATGTCTTACAAAAGCCGACGAGAATCGCTTGGTTTAAGGTAAGAAAAAGCGAAATTTTCCACTAATTAAAATTTAAGCTTTTGTTTTTAAATATAATTATGGAATTAAGGCGAGTCGCCAAGACTCGCCTTTTTGCATTTTGGCTTTGTTGAGAAGCCTACATGATCTGCCACAATACACGCAGGACAAGGGGAGGCAAGGATGCTTCAGACAGGATGCAACGGGATGTAGGACGGATGCGCCGGGCGATGCAGAGAGGTGAGCCCCGGCAGGGAAGACATCTGAGGAAGTTGATACAGGGAGTGGTCAGAGGAAGTGCTTGGAGCGGGCGGCCTACGGGTCGCCTTTTTTTTGCCTCTCATTTGGCAATGCACGCTTGGCAACCCCATAAAAAACCAGCGCTTTTTCCAAAAAAAGCGCTGGTTATAAAGTAGCAGCAGAGCAGGAGTGAGTTAAACTTAGCGCTCTAACTTCTCAAGCTTACCGGGCTTGCCGTCCCACTCTTCGGCGTCAGGCAGCGGATCCTTCCTTTCGGTAATATTGGGCCATACTTCTGACATTTCAGCGTTAATCTCAATAAACGCCTCTTGCCCATCCGGCAGCTCATCCTCTGAGAATATCGCCTCAGCGGGGCATTCTGGTTCACACAGTGCGCAGTCAATACACTCGTCAGGGTGAATGACCAGGAAGTTCGGGCCCTCGTAGAAACAGTCGACCGGGCAGACTTCCACACAGTCGGTGTATTTGCACTGGATGCAGTTCTCGGTAACGACAAACGTCATCTTGCTATCCCTCTTGCAGGGCCAGGTAGCTCCTGGCCATGGTCAATCGTGAATGGTTATAAATCAGCCGTTTTTTATAAGCTAAAAGTTTGAGCGACATTCTAGTGGTGCGCCTACCTGGCGGCAAGCGCCTTATGGGCTTCTGTATAACCTACTATATGTACTATTAGATCAGGTCTCGCCACTGATACAACAGCGCGAGCGCTTCCCGCGGCGTTAAACCATCCATATCGACATTTTCCAATGCCTCCACCACCGGGTGCGGCGCGGCTGCAAACAGGTCGTTTTGCTGGGGAGCCGTTCGTGGCGCTTGCGCTGTGTTATCTACATCGCGCTGCTCCAGGCTCATCAGCTTCTCACGGGCCCGTTTAATCACATGGCCAGGTACGCCCGCTAATTGAGCAACCTGCAAACCGTAACTCTGGCTAGCCGGGCCTGCTTCAATGCGGTGCATGAACACGATGCTGTCGCCATGCTCGGTCGCCGTTAGGTGGATATTGGCCACACCCTCCATGTGTTCAGGCAGGGCGGTCATCTCAAAATAGTGCGTGGCAAATAGTGTTAGTGCACGCCCCTTGGCAAGATGTTCCGCACTCGCCCAGGCCAGCGATAACCCGTCAAAGGTGCTAGTGCCGCGGCCAATTTCATCCATCAAAATCAAGCTTTGCTGGGTGGCATTGTGTAAAATATTGGCCGTTTCGGTCATTTCGACCATAAAGGTGGAGCGCCCGCCCGCGAGGTCATCCGACGAGCCAATGCGGGTAAATATCCGATCCAGCGGGCCGATCTCGGCGGCATCGGCGGGCACAAAGCTGCCGCAGTGGGCGAGCAGAGCAATCAACGCTGTTTGCCGCATATAGGTCGATTTACCACCCATATTAGGGCCAGTAATAATCAGCATATGCTGGTCGGGGTTAAGCGTAACGTCATTGGGCACAAAGGGCGTTTCGCTAACCTGTTCAACCACAGGGTGCCGCCCCGCCTCGATACGAATGCCGGTGGCCTCGCTCAGCGTTGGGCGCACCCAGCTCAACGCCTCGGCGCGTTCGGCAAAGGCGCACAGCACATCCAGCTCCGCTAACGCTTGAGAGGTGTTTTGTAGCGCGTGAAGACTGTTATTCAGTTCACCCAGCAGGCGGTCATAAAGCCATTTTTCACGGGTCAGGGCGCGGGATTTAGCCGACAGCGCCTTATCCTCAAACTCTTTGAGTTCAGGAATGATAAAACGCTCGGCGTTTTTCAGCGTTTGGCGGCGAATATAGTCAGCGGGCGCCTGTTGCGCCTGGGAGCGTGGCAGCTCGATAAAGTAGCCGTGTACGCGGTTGTAGCCGACTTTGAGATTGGCAAGCCCGGTACGTTCGCGTTCGCGGGTTTCCAGCCGAACAAGATAGTCGCCCGCATTCTCGGCCATGCCCCGGTGCTCGTCGAGTTCGGCATCAAAGCCGTTGGCGATTACCCCGCCATCGCGGATCACTACCGGCGGGTTCTCAACTAGCGCGCGGCTGAGCATGTCAGCCATTTCAGGGTAAGGGCGGATATGCGGGCGCAGGCTATCCAGCGCGCTGCCGTTCTCTACCTCGCCCAACTGCTGTTCAAGGGTAGGCAGAGTGACCAGGGCGTCACGCAGACGCGCCAAATCCCGTGGCCGGGCGCTGTACAGCGCGACCCGGGCCAGAATGCGCTCCACATCGCCCACATCGCTCAACGTCTCGCGCAGCGCCATGTAGGCGGCATCCAGGCATAGCAATGCCACGCCTGCATGGCGGTTCTGGACAATCTCTCGTTGGCGCAGCGGACGGTTCAGCCAGCGTTTGAGTAGCCGCGAGCCCATCGCAGTGGTGCAGGTGTCCAGCACGCTCGCCAGGGTGTTGTCGCTATTGCCTCCCAGGTTAATATCGATTTCCAGATTACGGCGGCTGGCGGCGTCGATCACCACCGCATCGTCGCGATTCTCGACGCTAATCGCGGTCACGTGGGGCAGGCGCGAGCGCTGAGTGTCGCGGGCGTAATCAATCAGCACTCCGGCGGCAATCAGTGCGGTGGTTAAGTGTGCGCAGCCAAAGCCGCGTAAATCCTGCACTTCAAACTGATCGCACAGGCTGCGGGTGGCGCTCTCCAAATCAAACAGCCACTCGCCCTGGCGACGCAGGCTGCGCTTTTGCGACCAGGCATCGGGTAGGGTCAGGCTTTCGGGCACCAGCAACTCAGCAGGGGAGAGACGGGTAAGCTCTGCTAGCATCTCCGCTTCGCTCTCGACTTCCAGTACATTGAAGCGGCCGCTAGAGAGTTCCAGCCAGGCAAGGCCCCAGCTATCTTTACCGGGGGAGACTGATACCAGTACGTTGTCGCGGCGGGCATCGAGCAGCGCTTCATCGTGGAGCGTGCCGGGGGTGACGATACGTACTACTTGGCGATCAACGGGGCCTTTGCTGGTAGCGGGGTCGCCAATCTGCTCACAAATGGCAACTGACTCGCCACCGGCGACCAGACGCGCCAAATAGCCTTCAGCGCTATGGTAAGGTACGCCTGCCATCGGGATGGGTTTGCCGCCCGATTGGCCGCGCTGGGTAAGCGTAATGTCCAGCAGTGCGGCGGCGCGCTTGGCGTCGTCGAAAAATAGCTCATAAAAATCCCCCATTCGGTAAAACAGCAGAACCTCGGGGTGTTCGCGTTTGATCTTTAAATACTGCGTGATCATTGGCGTGTTAGGGGGAATGGCCTGTGACATGGGCGTCCTGATTGAGCAATTTCTTTGAGAAAGCTAAACACAGTATTCTACGCTGAACAGACGACTCACTTGAAGGAGCGACCATAGTGCCCAGCGTATCTAGCCTGAAAAATCTTGATTTGACGCTGTTAGCTCAGCGCCTAGGGCGGCTTTGTCAGCAGTTGAAGGTGGAAGTGACCGCCGCTGAATCCTGCACGGGCGGTGGTATCGCCAGTGCGATTACCAGCACGGCGGGTAGCTCTGCTTACTTTACAACTGGCTATGTGACCTATGCGAACGCGGCTAAGACCCGCCTGCTCGGCGTGCCAGACGCTATACTGGCAGAACACGGGGCGGTGAGCGAAGAAGTAGTGAAAGCGATGGTGCAAGGCGCCTGCCGGGAAAGCGGTGCGGGCTTGGGCGTTGCCGTTAGTGGGGTGGCCGGGCCGGATGGTGGTAGTGCTGAAAAGCCGGTGGGTACCGTTTGGATCGCCTGGGGTGATACTGCCAAGCAGCAAGCCGAGTGTTTCCTCTTCCCTGGGGATCGCCAAGCAGTGCGCGAGCAGGCAGTGCGTCAGGCGCTGGCAGGGCTGGTGGCACGCCTGGATGCACAGGTGAAGACAGGCAAGCAGGAGTAGGGAAGGAAAATAGTTAAGAGAAAGCGTGATCAAGGATTTGTTTACGGCACAATCTTTGGCATACTACTGGGTAATTATACAGCTTGTTATGAGGAATCTCTGAATGGCTCAGGATGACAACCGCACTAAAGCGCTAAACGCTGCACTCACCCAAATCGACCGTCAGTTCGGCAAGGGCACCGTCATGCGTCTAGGCGACGCACCGCGTGTGGTCATGCCGTCGGTTTCCACGGGTTCTCTGGGGCTGGATATCGCGCTCGGCATCGGCGGTCTGCCGTTTGGTCGTGTTTGCGAAATCTTTGGCCCGGAATCATCGGGTAAAACGACGCTGACCCTTTCGGTGATTGCTCAAGCGCAAAAGCAGGGCAAAATATGCGCCTTCGTTGATGCCGAGCACGCGCTTGACCCCAGCTACGCAGAAAAATTGGGCGTTAACCTGGATGATCTGCTGGTTTCCCAGCCGGATACCGGTGAGCAGGCGCTGGAAATTACCGACATGCTGGTACGCTCCGGCGGTGTTGATGTCATCGTTATCGACTCGGTCGCTGCGTTGACCCCGCGCGCTGAAATCGAAGGCGAAATGGGCGACTCTCACGTTGGTCTCCAGGCGCGTTTGATGTCTCAGGCGCTACGTAAAATCACCGGTAATATCAAAAACGCCAACTGCTTAGTGATCTTCATCAACCAGATCCGCATGAAGATTGGCGTGATGTTTGGTTCACCCGAAACCACTACTGGCGGTAACGCGCTTAAGTTCTACGCCAGCGTGCGTCTGGATATTCGCCGCACCGGCTCGGTGAAAGTGGGCGATGAAGTCACCGGTAACGAAACCCGCGTGAAAGTAGTCAAAAATAAGGTGGCACCGCCATTCCGTCAGGCTGAATTCCAAATCCTTTACGGCAAGGGTATCTACCACGCTGGCGAGGTTATTGACCTGGGTGTGCAGTGCAACCTAGTCGATAAAGCCGGTGCTTGGTACAGCTATAAAGGCAAGAAAATCGGCCAGGGTAAAGCAAACTCCGCGCTTTACCTGGAAGAGCATCCAGACATTATGATCGAAATCGAAACGCAAATTCGTGAGCAGCTCTTGGCCAAGCCTGATCCTAAAAAGGAGAAGGAAGATGCATCTGCCGAAGCAGCGGCTGAAGTGGATGCCAACGATGACGATCTGCTCTAAGTCTGTTCTAACCGAGACAATCTAATGGCCTTTATGTCTCAGCGCGATGCCACGCCCCGTGACATCGCGATTGGCTTACTGGCTCGGCGCGAATACTCTCGCGCCGAATTAGCCCAGCGCTTGAAGAAAAAAGCCTTCGACGATACCGCTATTGACGAGTGTTTAGACGCTCTGGCCGAGCAAGACCTGCAATCTGATGCTCGTTTTGCAGCTAGTTTCGTACGTTCGCGCATTCTGCGCGGCCAGGGTGTTATTCGTATTAAAGGTGAATTGCGCCAACGCGGCGTCGACCAGGAAACCCTTAACGCTGCTTTTGAAGAGGTGGAGGAGGGGGAGCAGATTGACTGGTTCGAGCTAGCCAGGGAAACACTGACGCGGCGCTTTGATAGCCCCGGCGAAACACCTAAAGAGCGCGCTCGACGCGAGCGCTTTCTGGCTAGTCGTGGCTTCGATTTTGAGCAAATCCGCTATGCGCTTTCCTGTCTGTAATACATTTTCTCTATCTCTGTAAT
This sequence comes from Vreelandella maris, assembly GCF_013371085.1. Taxonomy (GTDB): domain Bacteria; phylum Pseudomonadota; class Gammaproteobacteria; order Pseudomonadales; family Halomonadaceae; genus Vreelandella; species Vreelandella maris. The sequence continues at coordinate 54,508 of NZ_JABWCV010000008.1, forward strand.
ACTTTTCCCCTGCCTATAAAACGCCTGCTCTTACTTTTCTAATAGCGCTCTCATACGCTTTTCTAGCTATTTGTTTGCCTCTCTGCCACTAAGTGCGGCTTTAGTCGTTTGACAACTGCGCTATAATGGCCTCTTTGCGACCCCTGAGGGTAGCGTCGACAGCGCCCTGGGACACCACGCTTTCTTGTTACGGATACCCTATGAAAAGCGCAGAAATTAGACAGGCCTTTCTCACCTTCTTTGAAGAGCAGGGGCATACGATTGTACCCACCAGCTCTTTAGTGCCGGGTAATGACCCGACGCTGCTGTTCACCAATGCCGGCATGGTGCCTTTCAAAGATGTATTTCTGGGTCGCGACCCACGCCCCTACGTGCGTGCAACATCTGCGCAGCGCTGCGTACGCGCAGGCGGTAAGCATAATGATTTAGACAATGTCGGCTATACCGCACGTCACCACACGTTTTTTGAAATGTTAGGTAACTTCAGTTTTGGCGACTACTTCAAGCACGACGCCATACGCTTTGCCTGGGTATTTCTGACCGAAACGCTGGGTCTGCCTAAAGAGAAACTGTGGGTAACGGTACATGTTAGCGATGACGAAGCTGAGCGTATCTGGAAAGACGAGATCGGTGTTGACCCCGAGCGCTTTTCCAAATTAGACGAAGATAACTTCTGGCAGATGGGCGACACCGGTCCTTGTGGCCCGAGTTCGGAAATCTTTTTTGACCACGGTCCAGAGGTATGGGGCGGCCCTCCCGGTAGCCCGGAAGAAGATGGCGACCGCTACATCGAAATCTGGAACCTGGTGTTCATGCAGTTTGATCGTGATAGCCAAGGAACGCTCAACCCGCTACCCAAGCCCTCTATCGATACCGGTATGGGCTTGGAGCGCGTAGCTGCCGTCATGCAGGGCGTGCATTCCAACTACGAAATTGATCTGTTCCAGAGCCTGCTACAGGCGGCGGCTAAAGCGACCGGGCACCCTGATACCACTACACCTTCGCTGCGCGTGATTGCCGACCACATCCGCTCTTGTGCCTTCCTGATTGCCGACGGTGTACTGCCTTCTAACGAAGGGCGTGGCTATGTATTGCGTCGCATCATTCGCCGCGCGATCCGACATGGTCACAAGCTGGGTGCCGTAGAGCCGTTCTTCCACAAGCTGGTGGACGCGCTGGATGCCGAAATGGGTGATGCGTATCCAGAGCTTCGCGAAGCGAATGACCAGATCACTCGGGTACTGTTGAAAGAAGAAGAGCAGTTTGCTCGCACCCTGGACCATGGCATGGGGCTGTTGAATGCAGCCTTAGCCGAGCTGGATGGCAAGGTGCTGCCGGGTGAAACAGTGTTTAAGCTTTACGACACCTACGGCTTTCCTTTTGATCTCACCGCTGATGTGTGCCGCGAACGCGGCGTCACTCTCGATGAAGAGGGCTTTCAGCAGGCCTTAGAGGCCCAACGCGAGCGTGCCCGGGCGGCTAGCCAGTTCGGCGCTGATTACAGCGCCTCTATTGAACTTGACGGTGAGACCGCTTTTACTGGCTATGACCGCCTGGAGGATCAAGCCAAGGTAACGGCACTGGTCGACAGCGAAGGCAATGCGCTGGCTGCGCTGGAAGCGGGGCAGAAGGGCGTTGTGGTGCTAGATCGCACGCCATTTTACGGTGAGTCCGGCGGCCAGGTGGGCGATACCGGCTACCTGTATGTCGACGGCGGTCGTTTCCAGGTAACGGATACCCAAAAGCAGAGCGGGCATCACTTACACCAGGGCATTATGGTGGAAGGTTCGCTGAGTGTCGGTGCTAGCGTACGCGGCGAAGTGGATGCCAGCCTGCGTACCGCCACGATCCGTAACCACTCGGCGACTCACTTGTTGCACAAAGCGCTGCGTATGGTACTAGGCGATCACGTGCAGCAAAAAGGCTCGCTGGTTAATGCTGAGCGGCTGCGCTTCGACTTTAGCCATTTTGAGCCGATGACTGCCGAGCAGTTGGCGGAAGTCGAACGGTTGGTCAATGAGCAGATACTGGCTAATGCGCCGACTAAAACCGAGCAAATGAGCCTGGATCAAGCCAAAGCCAAAGGGGCGGCGGCGCTGTTTGAGGCCAAATACGCCGAGAATGTGCGGGTACTGACGATTGGTGCCGATGACTTCTCTATCGAGTTGTGCGGTGGTACCCACGTGGCACGCAGTGGCGATATCGGCTGCTGTCATGTGATGAGTGAAGTGGGCATTGCCTCCGGTGTACGTCGTATCGAAGCGATTACCGGCGAAAACGCACTTGCTTACTTCCGCGAGCAGGAAGCTCGCCTTGAGCGCTTGGGGGAACGTTTGAAGACCAAACCTGAGCAAGTTGAAGCGCGGGTAGAGTCTCTGGTTGAGCGCAATCGTAGCTTAGAAAAAGAGCTTGAGCAGCTTAAAGCCAAGCTCGCCAGTGCTGCGGGTAGTGACATGCTGAGTCAGGTGCAAGAGGTCAACGGCGTTAAACTGTTAGCGACACAGTTGGAAGGTGTCTCTGGCAAAGACCTGCGCGGTATTCTTGACCAACTTAAGAATAAGCTCAGTTCCGGGGTCATTATCCTTGGGGTTGCCGACCAGGCGGCGGGCAAAGTCAGCCTGATTGCTGGGGTAACCCAAGATTTGACCGGCCGAGTGAAAGCCGGTGAGCTGGTTAACCATGTTGCCTCTCAAGTGGGAGGTAAAGGTGGTGGCCGCGCGGATATGGCTCAGGCAGGAGGTAGCCAGCCCGATGCCCTGCCGGATGCGTTGAAGAGCGTACCGGCATGGTTGGAAAACGCACTTAGCTAAACCAAAAGGCCGGTGGCATGATTGTCACCGGCCTTATTTATTTAGGAGATCTCTGATTAACTATTGCGCTTGTTCATACGACGTTGAAATTAGCTTCAAAATGCTCATTTACTTTATGTAAACTCCGCTTTTTCATCTAATTTCGCCTTGTCTGAACTGCGCTCATTACGTTAATCAAAGACTCCTAGTGATAAATGTAACTTCACCCTCCATTCCCGAACGCATAGGAAAAACGGCATATGGCACTATACGTACAGAAGTTCGGCGGCACTTCGGTGGGCTCTGTCGAGCGTATCAAGGCCGTAGCGGAAAAGGTTAAGGGCTTCCGCGATCAAGGCCATCAGGTGGTGGTTGTGGTCTCGGCCATGAGCGGCGAAACCAACCGCCTCACGGACATGGCTCAGGCACTTAATGACGATCCCGCACCGCGCGAGATGGATATGCTGCTGTCGACCGGCGAGCAGGTGACGATCTCCCTACTCGCCATGGCGCTGCAGCAAATTGGCGTGCAAGCCACTTCACACACTGGCGCCCAGGTAGGTATCCATACGGACAGCGCCTATACCAAGGCGCGTATCCAGCGCATCGAAACCGACGATCTAAAAGCTGACCTGGAAGCAGGGCAGGTAGTGGTCGTGGCTGGTTTCCAAGGGGTCGATGAGGACGGCAACATCACGACCCTGGGTCGTGGTGGCTCTGACACCACGGGTGTAGCTCTGGCCGCCGCACTTGGCGCCGATGAGTGCCAGATCTACACCGATGTTGACGGGGTGTATACCACCGACCCGCGTGTATGTTCCAAAGCGCAGCGCTTAGAGAGCATTACCGTGGAAGAGATGCTGGAGCTGGCTAGTCTCGGCTCTAAAGTACTGCAGATCCGCGCGGTAGAGTTTGCCGGTAAATACAACGTGCCCCTGCGGGTGCTGTCGAGCTTTCAAGACGGCCCCGGTACCCTAATTGTTGCAGAAGCAGACAAAGACGAGGACGCTATGGAAGAACCACTGATCTCCGGTATCGCCTTTACCAAGAATGAAGCCAAACTGACCTTGCTCAACACGCCGGATGTGCCAGGCGTCGCTTCTCGTATTCTTGGCCCGATTGCCGATGCCAATATCGAAGTCGATATGATCGTACAGAACGTTGCCCCGGCTGGTGACTATACCGACTTCACCTTTACGGTTGCCAAAGGCGATTACAAAGCAACCAAGAAACTGCTTGAAGAGACGGTGATCCCGGATTTAGGTGGTGGTGAACTGCGTGGTGATGACAATATCGCCAAAGTCTCCTTGGTAGGTGTGGGAATGCGCTCTCACGCAGGGGTGGCATCAAAAATGTTCCGCGTGCTGGCTGATGAGAACGTCAATATTCGTATGGTCTCCACCTCTGAGATTAAAATCTCTGTCGTGATTGATGAGAAGCATATGGAGCTTGCCGTCAATGCGTTACACAAAGCCTTCGGTTTAGATAAGACAGATATCGAATCTGAATAACATTAATGCCTTAAATCTTCTACGCTGAAGGGGTACTTGCTGCCATGTGGTGGTGAGCTTTCTTTCAACGGGAGGTTGAGGTGTCATGGAGCCGGAGCCGTTGGTGACAGGCAGCACTATGCCGCATAATGGCCTAGTGTTGCCTCGGTCTGACATATCCCGTTGCATAAAACGTCTGAAAAGGAGATCAGCCATGCTCATCCTAACTCGCCGTGTTGGCGAAACCTTGATGATCGGTGATGAAATCACTGTCACCGTACTAGGTGTGAAAGGCAATCAAGTGCGTATTGGTGTTAATGCGCCTAAAGATGTTGCGGTTCACCGGGAAGAGATTTATCAGCGCATTCAGCGTGAAAGAAATAGCGAAAACGAAGTGGAATAAGACTTGCGGGTTTGCATAATGACGCGATGCTTAAGACGTAAGCTGATAGGTAAGATATGGTCGGCGCGAAAAAAATCGGCAGAGGACTAGACACAAGATCCCTAAATCGGTAATATTCGCGCCGTGCCGTTGAGGAGAGGTGGCCGAGTGGCTGAAGGCGCTCCCCTGCTAAGGGAGTATAGGGTTTATAGCCCTATCGAGGGTTCGAATCCCTCTCTCTCCGCCAATAGCATGACCATTAAGTACTTTTAATAAGTACTGCACTGAAAAGTACATGGTCACAAGGTATGCGCCCGTAGCTCAGCTGGATAGAGTACCTGACTACGAATCAGGGGGTCGGAGGTTCGAATCCTCCCGGGCGCGCCACCTACTTAGTGACAGCATTAGTATAGATTAGTTTTAACATTACGCGCCCGTAGCTCAGCTGGATAGAGTACCTGACTACGAATCAGGGGGTCGGAGGTTCGAATCCTCCCGGGCGCGCCAGATTTCAAAACCCGCTCTCTTATCGAGAGCGGGTTTTCTGTTTCCAGTCTGCCTGCTTGTTTCTAACCTGACTGACTATTTTCCAGCCTGACCGGTATATAAGCTCGCGCTCCGGTCTTGCGATCGTGTGTAGCGCCCCCGCTTTGCGGTAGGGCGCTTTTTTTTGGCTATAAACTGATGAGGCGTTGCAGAAAGGAGTGCTAAGCCAGGGCGGCGTGCTGCTCGTCAACCACAAGGCTATCGAGCAGGAGATCCAGTTCGGTAATGCGCTTCACCCGCTGAAAGTTCTGCTCGGCTTTGGCGCTGCCTTGGCGCATTTGGGCAAGCCACTGTTTTACCAAAGAGACGACAACGCGGTCAGGCAGTTGTTGGCGCTGTAGGGCGGCGTACTCCTTGAGTACATTGGCGCGCATTGCCCAGCTGCTTTCGGGCAACCGCTCACCGGTTTGAAGCCAATGGCGAATGCGTGGGGCGAGCCAAGGGTCCGCGAGGGCACTGCGCCCTAACATCACATCGCGACAGCCTGAAAGCGTGCGCGCTTTCCAGTAATCTTCCAGCGTCCAGATGTCGCCATTGGCGACCACCGGAATGCTTACGTTGCGACGAATCTTGCCGATCCACTCCCAGTGCGCCGGTGGGCGGTAGCCTTCATCGCGGGTGCGCGCATGCACCACTAGCTGTGCTGCGCCACCTGCTTCAGTGGCTTGAGCGCAGGCAACCGCTAAGCGGCGATTAGCGAAGCCCAGGCGAATCTTGGCGGTCACTGGGATTTCCCCGTCTAAAGCATCGTGAACGGCTTTAACCGCTTGGAAGACGCGATCGGGCTGGCGTAAGAGCGAAGCGCCGCCATCGTGGCGATTAACCAGTTTGGCTGGGCAGCCGAAATTAAGGTCAACGCTGACTGCGCCAAGCTTGAGCGCCTGCTGTGCATTCGCCGCTAGAGCAGCAGGATCAGAGCCCAGTAGCTGTAAATGCACAGGAATGCCGCTCGGCGTTGCTACCGGCGGTTGCGCAAGTTCCGGGCAATGCTTATAAAACACTCTTGGCGGTAGGCGTGCATCGACCACGCGGACAAATTCGGTAACCGTCCAGTCGAAACCCGCATGACGGGTCAGCAGATCTCGGGTCAGTGCATCAATCACCCCTTCCATCGGGGCTAGGCCGATTCTGCCGTTTTGTAGTAAATTAACAACCATGTCTTCCACTATCGCGCCATTGCATTCTATTCTGGGTGTGGCAGGTTAGTGTATTCCCCTCACTGCGCCAAGCGCCTTTATCGGTATTGGCGTAATGATGCGCGTATGAACTATTTAAAAATGGTACACAAAGACGGTACTTAGAGACACGCTACTTAGAGATATAGGAGAGCGCCTTATGCAGAATCAAGAACTCTTACAAGATGGGTTGGCGTTGATGGCGCTGGGTATGGGCGTGGTGTTTGTTTTTCTTACCCTTTTAGTTATCAGCGTCACACTGATGTCGAAGCTTATTGGGCGGTTTCAACCCGTTCCGGTACCTGTTGAAGCGGGCAGAAAATCGCCGCCGCCGCCAGCCGCTTCCACTGAGAAAGATGAGATCATGGCGGTGATCAGTGCTGCAGTGCATCGATACCGTTCAACACGGCGTCGCTAACTTTCTCGTTTTTTTCATTTCAGCCCTCTTTTGGCTATTTTTTTGTTATTTTTACTACAAACTTATAACTCTCTACGGTGAGCCAAGACCATGAACGAAACAAAACGCCCACTAGGCATTACCGATGTCGTGCTGCGCGATGCCCATCAATCGCTGTTTGCCACGCGTATGCGCTTGGACGATATGCTGCCGATTGCTGAAAAGCTTGATCGCGTTGGCTATTGGTCGCTGGAAACCTGGGGTGGGGCGACCTATGACGCCTGTATCCGCTATTTGGGCGAAGACCCGTGGGAGCGTATTCGTGCCCTGAAAGAGGCCATGCCCAATACGCCCCAGGCGATGTTACTACGTGGTCAAAACCTGCTGGGCTACCGCCACTACGCCGATGACGTGGTCGATAAATTTGTCGAACGGGCGAAAACCAACGGTGTTGATGTCTTCCGGGTCTTTGACGCCATGAATGATCCGCGTAATTTGGAGCGCGCCATTCAGGCGGTGCGTAACGTAGAAGGCCATGCCCAAGGCACCATCTCTTATACCGTGAGCCCGGTACATACCCTGGATAGCTGGGTCGATCTCGCCAAAACCATTGCCGGTTTGGGCGCAGATTCATTGGCTATCAAGGATATGGCGGGGCTGCTGACGCCCTACACGGCGTTCGACTTGGTGACGCGGCTCAAGAAAGAGCTGTCGATTCCAGTGCATTTGCACTGTCACGCGACCACCGGCCTTTCCACCTCCACCATTTTGAAAGCGGTGGAGGCGGGCATTGATAACGTTGATACCTCAATCTCTTCCATGTCGATGACCTACGGTCACAGCCCGACCGAATCTGTCGTGGCGATGCTCAAAGACACCGGCCGCGATACCGGGTTGGATCTTGAGCTGCTGGAAGATATTGCCGGTTACTTCCGCGAAGTGCGCAAGAAGTACGCCGCCTTTGAAGGCTCGCTGCGCGGTATTGATTCGCGCATTCTGATTGCTCAGGTGCCCGGTGGCATGCTGACCAATATGGAAGGCCAGCTCAAAGAGCAGGGCGCGGGCGATAAGCTGGACGATGTGCTGAACGAGATTCCTCGCGTACGCGAAGACCTTGGCTTTATCCCGCTGGTAACGCCCACGTCGCAAATCGTCGGCACTCAGGCGGTAATGAACGTGATGATGGGCGAGCGCTATAAGTCGATCTCCAAGGAAGTTCAGGCGCTGCTTAAAGGTGAATATGGTGCTGCACCAGCGCCCTTCAACGCTGAATTGCAAAAACGCGTGTTGGAAGGCGGCGAGCCAATTACCTGCCGCCCGGCGGATAACCTCTCACCTGAAATGGATAGATTGGCCGCCGAGCTGAAAGAGAAAGCCAGCGCTGAAGGTATCCGCTTGGCCGAAGGCAAGCGCGAAGTCGATGACGTGCTGACCTTCGCGCTATTCCCACAGATTGGTTTGAAGTTCCTTAAGAATCGTGACAATCCCGACGCCTTTGAGCCCGCTCCCCAGGCGGCTGAGGCGAGTGCTGCCAATGCCCCTGCTAAGGCTAAGGCTGAAAGTAAACCACCAGTAGCTGCCAGTGGCCCAGAAACCTACACGGTTAAGCTCAACGGCAAATCCTTTGTGGTCGAGGTTTCTGAAGGCGGTGAACTGGGCGAGGTGCAAGAGCAAACGGCAGCCAGTACTACTGCACCCAAAGAGGAAGCTCCGGCCCCCAGCGGTGAAAGCATCGATGCGCCGCTGGCGGGCAATATCTTCAAGGTCAATGTACGCCCCGGTGAGCAAGTCGCGGAAGGTGATGTGGTCATCATTCTTGAAGCGATGAAAATGGAAACCGAAGTGCGTGCCAGCAGCGCAGGCACTGTGTCTAAGGTGAACGTCAGCGAGGGCGACAGCGTAGCCGTAGGCGATACGTTGATCGAGCTCTAAGGGCCCAGTAATGGATAAATTAGTCACGTTATGGGAAGGGTCCGGGCTCTATAACCTTGAGCTTGGTCAGGCGGTCATGATTCTGGTGGGTCTATTGCTGCTCTACCTTGCCATTTATAAGAAGTTTGAGCCGTTGCTGCTGGTGCCGATTGGCTTTGGTGGCATTCTGGCCAATATCCCTGAAGCCGGGCTAGCCATTTCTGCGCTCGACCAAGCGATTGAGGTGGCCAAGCCGGCGGTGCTACAGCAAATGGCGGCAGCGCTGGGTGCGTCCCTTGACCCACTGGCGAACGCTGAAGCTTGGCGGGAGTCGCTGCAAATGATGGCACACGATGGCGTCGCACCCGACCAACTGCGTGCTGCGCGAGACATCGCCGTGGGCGTTGGCTACAGCGACGGCATGCTTTATAACTTCTATAAAGTCGCAATCGGCTCGGGTATCGCCCCGCTGATTATCTTTATGGGCGTTGGGGCAATGACCGATTTTGGCCCGTTGCTGGCGAACCCGCGCACGCTGTTTTTAGGTGCGGCTGCCCAGTTTGGGATCTTTGCCACGCTGTTTGGCGCTGTGGTGCTTACCTCGATGGGCGTGATGGACTTCTCGCTTAATCAGGCAGCCGCCATTGGTATTATTGGTGGCGCTGACGGCCCAACGTCTATTTACGTTTCTAGCGTGCTGGCACCTGAACTATTGGGGGCGATTGCCGTGGCCGCCTACGCTTATATGGCGTTGGTGCCGCTGATTCAGCCGCCGATCATGCGTCTGCTGACTACCGAGAAAGAGCGGCAAATTAAGATGACTCAGCTGCGGCCGGTCTCCAAGCTGGAAAAAGTGGTCTTCCCACTGATGCTGTTGATTCTGGTCGCGCTGTTTCTACCCGATGCTGCCCCGCTACTCGGCATGTTCTGCTTCGGTAACTTGATGCGCGAGTGCGGTGTGGTCGAGCGTTTATCGGATACTGCGCAGAACTCCCTGATCAATATTGTGACCATTATTCTGGGGTTGTCCGTCGGCTCCAAATTAATGGCCGATAGCTTCCTGACGTTTGAAACGTTAGGCATTCTCGGGCTGGGCATTGTGGCCTTTGGAATAGGCACCGCCGCGGGCGTATTGATGGCAAAGCTGATGAATTTAGTCAGCAAAATGCCCATCAATCCGTTAATTGGTGCTGCGGGTGTTTCTGCGGTGCCGATGGCGGCACGGGTTGCCAACAAAGTGGGCCTGGAAGCAAACCCGCATAACTTCCTGTTGATGCATGCCATGGGCCCCAACGTCGCAGGGGTTATTGGGTCGGCAGTCGCGGCTGGGGTAATGATTAAATACCTGGGTTAACGCAAAAAGAGTGAGACTACGAGCGCGGCGTACTGACAGGTTCAGTATGTCGCGTTTTTTTTGAAGGGCTTTTTTGAAGTGCTGTTTCGAAGGGCTATCTAGCTAGCGAGTGAGAATATCGATAGCGCTCTTCAAGCGGTTTTCTAGCGGGGAAAGGTCAAATGGGTTGTCCCGTGGCCAACCAATGGTCAGACGAACACCGTCGCCATCGTAATCCGCTTGCTCAATGGGAATAGCCTGCTCTTCGCACCAGGCGCGGGCAATCGCTTCGTTGGCAAAACCGAGCCGCAGGGTATAAAGATCGCGCTCGACCACTTCCCGGGTAGGTAGCGTCTCCAAAGCATGGCTAACCGCCTGGGCGTAAGCGCGGGCCAAGCCGCCGGTACCGAGCTTCGTGCCGCCAAAATAGCGGATCACCACGCAACCGATTTGACCTAATTGGCTGCCCTGCAGAACTTGATACATTGGGCGACCTGCGGTGCCGCCAGGTTCGCCATCATCAGAGAAGCCAATCAAATTTTGCTCGCCGGGTGGGCCAGCAATATAGGCCGTGCAGTGATGGCTCGCATTGGGATGCTCGGCTTTAGCCGCCGCCAGCATGCGAGTGAATGCATCAATATCTGAGGCGTGGCAGGTCCAGGTAATAAAGTGACTCTTTTCGACTTCGATGTCGGTTGTCTGCCAAGACGAAAGAGGGAGTTCCGGCACCCGGTAGCGCATTAATGCTCCGTGATAGTAGGCTTGTTTTGCAGGCCAGCTCTTGGATGAGATTCAACACCCATCACCATGCCGAGCACCTGAATATCACGGTTATGCAAAAAAAGCGCTGGCTGCAACGTATCCTCAGGCCATAGCTCTACGCCAAAGCGGCTGATCGAAAGTTGCTTTAAGACGATTTTTTGCTGGTTGATTTCGGCAACGGCGGTTTCTGTTTGGGCATCATGCTGATAACGCCGAATAATAATGACATCGCCATCGAACAAGTTGCAATCACGCATTGCGTTACCACGCACTTTAAGCGCATAGGTATTGCGACGGGTAATGCTAGGCGTTGGCGCATAGGTACGCGGAACCGAGCGTAAGTGGTTAGGCTTAACGGTAGGTACTGCCATCGATATGGTCATTGAGAAATCTCCATTGCATGTTCTTTCATACAGTGGTTTTCAGTATAGACCTGTTTTTGCATACAGTGCTAGCAGTAATTGGTCTTACGCCATATTGATTGAGGTCATGCTGCGACCCAGCGCCGCATAGAGTGAGTGGCGAGAAACGGGCTTTCCGTGTAGAGTTCGACGCGAAATCAATGTGCCTGGAGAGACTCTTGAGCCTGTGTCTACAAGCCCGACAGCTGTCCTGCGAACGTGATGATCGCTCACTGTTTAAGGGGCTGGATCTCGATATTCGCAGCGGTGAAATCGTGCGAATTGAAGGGCCTAATGGCAGTGGTAAAACTAGCCTGCTTAAAATTCTCTCCGGGCAACTGAGCGACTATGAAGGCGAGCTGTTCTGGAATGGCGCTGCGATGCAGAGTGTCCGTGAACATTTTCTCGCTAATTTGCTCTATTTAGGACATGCCCCCGGCATCAAGTCGGGGCTATCCCCCTTAGAAAATTTAGCGTGGTATCAGGCGCTGAGTGGCGAGAGAAGTGGAGGACAGGGCAGCGGGGCGCATGAAGGCGAGGAGCAGCGCCTGGATGCCCTTGAACAGGTTGGCCTGGCAGGCTTTGAAGACGTGCCCGCCGGTCAACTTTCGGCAGGCCAGCAGCGCCGCGTGGCGCTGGCGCGATTGACGCTGACACCCCGCGCGCTGTGGGTGCTAGACGAGCCCTTCACCGCCATAGATCGCCACGGCGTTGCAGCCCTTGAAAGGCAACTGATTAGACATGCTCAAGCGGGCGGCTGCGTGCTAGTAACGACACACCACGAGCTAGCCGCGTCATCGCTGTTAAGACGCATAGCGCTGGGGTAGAGGAGACCGGATTGCAGGAAACAGGGTTGCAGGAAACAGGGCTGCACAGCTCTTCAGATAGCTCTCTAAACGGATCAGATTCCGTCATGGATGCCCCTTCAGTGCCACTGCTTGAGCATCAGGGCGGCCTGATGATCGCGGTGAAGGCCACGTTGGTGCGTGATTTGACGCTGCTGCTGAGACGTCGCGGTGAAGTGCTCAATCCGCTGGTGTTTTTTGCTCTGGTGATCACCCTGTTTCCGATCGCTATTTCACCCGACCCGGAGCTGTTGGCGACGATTGCGCCAGGGTTGCTATGGGTGGCGGCACTGCTAGCCGCGCTGCTGTCACTAGATAGCCTGTTTCGCAGCGACTACGACGACGGCAGCCTTGAGCAGCTGTTACTCGCCCCACAGCCGCTGGCTGCATTAAGCGTGGCGAAAGTGGCCGTACATTGGCTGCTGACCGGGCTGCCGTTAGCACTTATGGCGCCACTGCTGGGCATTATGCTCGCACTGCCTGCGGGTAGTTACGCGGTGTTGGCGTTGTCGCTGGCGTTGGGCACGGCGAGCTTAAGCTTGATTGGTGCCATTGGTGCAGCGTTAACCGTCGGCTTGGCGCGGGGCGGCGTACTTCTCTCGCTACTAGTGCTGCCGCTGTATATTCCGGTACTCATTTTTGGCGCAGGTGCGGTCCAGGCGGCTATTTTGGGCGACGGTGTCTCTGCGCACTTGGCTATCTTAGGCGCGCTGCTGGCGGCCTCACTTATGTTAGCGCCGTGGGCGATTGCCGCATCGCTGCGTATCAGTATTAACGGTTAAGGACAGGACACGCTATGTGGGCCTTTATACACAAACTGGGATCACCCAAGTGGTTCTATGGCATTAGCGCCAAATTACAGCCCTGGTTTTGGGCCGCAGCGGTGCTGTTATTGGTCACTGGCTCGCTGTGGGGGCTGGCGTTTGCGCCTGCGGATTATCAGCAGGGCAACAGCTTCCGGATCATTTATGTTCACGTGCCGGCGGCCTTTTTAGCTCAATCGATTTTTATCTCCATGGCAGTATCTGGGCTGGTGTTTATGGTCTGGAAAATTAAAGTCGCCGATATGGCGGCGGCAGTCATGGCACCGCTGGGCGCTGCGATGACCTTTGTCGCGCTATTTTCCGGTGCGGTATGGGGTGTGCCGACCTGGGGCACCTGGTGGATGTGGGATGCCCGACTTACCTCCATGCTGATTTTGCTCTTTCTCTATTTAGGCGTGATTGCCCTGCGCGGTGCGTTTACCAGCCGCGATAGTGCCTCACGGGCAGCCTCGGTGCTGGCCATGGTGGGCGTCATCAACATTCCCATCATTAAATACTCGGTGGATTGGTGGTACACCCTGCACCAGCCAGCCTCGTTTACATTAACCTCGCGCCCAACGATGCCCACCGAAATGTGGCTGCCGCTGGTCATTATGGTGCTGGGTTTCTACAGCTTTTTTATTGCCTTGACGCTGATGCGCACGCGCAGCGAGATACTACGCCGAGAGTCGAGCAAGCGCTGGGTACAGGATCTCGTTAACGGCCGGGTAGTGAATGCACAGGCAGAGGAGACGCGCTAATGGCATTTGCCTCATTTTCCGAATTTCTCGCCATGGGTGGCCATGCGCCTTACGTATGGTCTGCCTGGGGGGTAACGGCGCTACTGCTGATTGCCACCGTTTGGCATGCGCGCGTTGAACAGCGTCAGTTATTGAATGGCATAAAGCGTCGGGCACGGCGCGCAAATAGCTTGAGAGGGAACGCCCAATGACCCCTAAACGTAAACAGAAACTCTTCGTCATTTTGGGTTTGGTGTCGTTAACCGCGATTGCTGTCGGGCTAACGCTGTATGCGCTACGTGCCAACATTAATCTGTTTTTTAGCCCGGTGCAGATCGCTCAGGGCGATGCGCCAATGGAACGTCAGATTCGCGCGGGTGGCATGGTGAAAGAGGGCTCGGTGTCCCGTGATCCCGATAGCCTGGACGTAGAGTTTACCGTGACCGATTACGTCGATGACCTAGAGGTGTACTACAGCGGCATCCTTCCCGATCTGTTCCGCGAAGGCCAAGGTGTAGTGGTGGTCGGGGAGCTTCAAACCGATGGCCGTTTGTATGCCGATAAAGTGCTGGCGCGTCATGATGAAAACTACATGCCGCCTGAAGTAGCGCAGGCACTTGAAGAGGCGGGCTATTCGCCGGCTGATTATCAGGCCAAGGCTGCCGAAGTGGGTAAGCGGCTTGATGAAGAGGGCGTCCCCCAAGCAAGCGAGTATTAACCCCTATCGTTTAACCGACTTGCCCTACCGCCAGTGCTAATTCGGAGCGCACATGCTGATTAAAATGATTCCTGAAATTGGCCACTTCGCCCTCATCATCGCGCTGTTGATGGCGATGGTGCAGGCAGTGATGCCCCTGGCCGGTGCAGCGACCCGCCGCCCACTGTGGATGGCGTATGGTCAGCCCATGGCGGCCGGGCAGTTTCTGTTTATTGCCATCGCCTACGCCTGTTTGACCGCGAGCTATATGCTGGATGACTTTAGCGTGGCGAACGTAGCGAATAACTCCAATTCGCTGCTGCCTTGGTACTACAAATTCAGCGCGGTGTGGGGCAACCATGAGGGCTCTGTCCTGCTATGGAGCCTAATGCTGGCAGGCTGGGGCTTTGCGGCGAGCCTGTTCACCGGCAACTTGCCGCGGGATATGGTCGCTCGGGTGATGGGCGTAATGGGCATGGTGTGTGTCGGCTTCTTACTGTTCATCCTGATCACCTCTAATCCTTTTGAACGCTTGCTGCCCGACATGCCTCAAGACGGTGCCGACCTCAACCCGCTGCTACAAGACTTCGGGCTAGTGGTGCATCCGCCGATGCTTTACATGGGCTATGTGGGTTTTTCCGTGGTCTTTGCCTTTGCGATTGCTGCTCTCATGGGAGGGCGCCTAGACGCCGCTTGGACGCGCTGGGCACGTCCCTGGACGAATCTGGCCTGGGCGTTTTTAACCGTGGGGATCGCCCTGGGCAGTTGGTGGGCCTATTACGAGCTTGGCTGGGGCGGCTGGTGGTTCTGGGATCCGGTCGAAAACGCGTCGCTGCTGCCCTGGTTAACGGGGACTGCGCTGGTGCACTCGCTGGCGGTGACCGAAAAGCGCGGCTCGTTTAAGAGTTGGACCGTGCTATTGGCGATTTCGACCTTTTCGCTGTCGCTGATGGGAACCTTCCTGGTGCGTTCCGGCGTGCTCACCTCGGTACATGCGTTTGCCAACGACCCGGCCCGTGGCTTCTTTATCCTGATGCTGCTGGCGATTACGGTGACGCTCTCGCTGCTGGTATTTGCGCTGCGAGCCCCACGAGTTAGCCACAAAGTGGGCTTTAACTGGCTCTCTCGGGATGCGCTGCTGCTGGTCAATAATATCTTTCTGGTCATCATGACGGTCACCGTTTTACTTGGCACCGTCTACCCGCTGATTCTTGACTCACTGGGGCTGGGTAAAATCAGCGTGGGCCCGCCTTACTTCAATGCGCTGTTTGTACCGCTCACCGTGATGATGTGCATCTTTATGGGACTAGGCTCGGTAACGCGCTGGAAGGGGATGGCGGTGCGCGACCTAGTCCGTAAGCTCTGGTTGGCGGGCGTTGCTGCGCTGGTGTTGGGCATACTGATGCCGCTGCTGTATCGCGGTGAGTGGAATCTGTTTGTCTCTTTGGGGATCGTCTCTGCGCTATGGATTGTGCTGCCGATGGTGCGCGATGTATTCGATAAAACCCGTCACGCCAGCTCGTTCATCGCCGGGTTACGCAAACTCTCACTCTCTTACTGGGGCATGGTGTTAGGACACATTGGTGTGGCGGTCACGATTGTGGGTGTTGCGGTGGTTTCCAACTACAACATCGAGCGCAACGTGCGCATGTCGCCGGGCACCACGGTCGAAGTGGCGGGTTATCAGTTCACCATGACGGAGTTAGCCGAGCGTCGCGGGCCAAACTTTTTGGCAGACACCACGATCCTTCAGGTACAGCGTGGCGACACCGGTAGCAGTTTCACCATGCGTCCTGAAAAACGCCTTTATCTCGCGACCGGTATGCCGATGACCCAGGTGGCTCTGCGGCCGGGGCTATTCCGTGACCTGTATGTGGCCATGGGCGAAGACCTTGGTGACGGCAGTTGGGCGATGCGTGTCCAATACAAACCGTTTGTGCGCTGGCTATGGCTGGGTGCCCTGTTTATGGCATTTGGCGGCGTGCTGGCAGTGCTCGACAAACGCTATCGTCGCGCCGCAGTCACCCGTGAAATGCCCCAGGCCGCCACTAAAGCCGATTCATCGCAGGAGGCCACTGTATGAAGCGTCGGTTACTGCTATTACTGCTGCCGGTTTGCTTTTTAGGCTTGGCGCTGTTCTTTTTCCAGGGCCTGTCGCTGGATCCTTCCCAGCGCGATTCCGCGCTGATGGCGCGAGAGTTCCCGGCCTTTGAAGCCACCACGCTGCGCGATAAAAATCGGCGCGTGGATCAATCGCTACTTCAGGGCGACGTCACTCTGGTTAACGTATGGGGTGAGTGGTGCCCCGCGTGCAAGCAGGAGATGCCCCAACTGCTGGAGCTGGCCGACCAGGACATTCGGATGGTTGGGGTTAACTACCGGGATACCCGCGAGAAAGGCATGGAGTTTCTCAGCGAATTTGGCGATCCGTTTGAAGTGAATATTTTTGATCCAGAAGGCGAGCTGGGTTTTGACCTTGGCGTTTACGGCGCGCCGGAAACCTTTCTGGTCGATGCCGACGGCGTTATTCGCTATCACCATAAGGGCTATGTATCGCCGCAAGACGTCCGCGAACGAATCCTGCCGGAGGTGGAAAAATGGCGCTAATGCGAACCATGGCAGCGCTACTACTGCTGGTCATAGCGTTTGGTGCAGCAGCGGGGGGGATCGAACTGCGCGAATTTGACGACCCGGTCATGGAAAAACGCTATCACGATTTAACCGCCTCCATGCGCTGCCCGTTGTGTGAAAACCAAGCCATAAACGATTCCGATGCCCCTATCTCGGGGGACATGCGCGAGCGGGTTTACCAACTGCTGCAAGAGGGGCAGTCGGACATCGAAATCGTCAATCATATGGTCCAGCGGTTTGGCGAATATATTCTCTATAACCCGCGTTTAGAGAGTCGCACCTATCTGCTTTGGGGGCTGCCGATTGCGTTGGTGCTGCTAGGCGCTCTGGTGGTTGTGTTAATGATTCGTGCTCGCCGAAATGCCTCTGCTAAAGCGCTGAGCGCCGAAGAGCGCCAGCGTATAGATGCGCTGATTAACCGTAAGAGGTCTTCATGACGCTGCTCTGGATTGCGATTGCCGTTTTACTGCTCCCCGCGCTGTGGCTGCTGGTAGCGCCGCTAAGAAACGCGCATCGTTTACATGATCAACAACACGCATTTGAAACCAATGACACCTCTGCCGAGCAGAATGTGGCGATTTTTAAGCGTCGTTTAACGTCATTAGAAGCGGCGCGAGAGCGTGGCGACATTGACGCCGATCGCTTTGAAGAAGATCGGTTAGAGCTTGAGCGCAGCCTGCTGGAAGACACCGCCGTGCGCGCGCGCCAGCCGCTCAAGCCAGCAGGAGCGGGACGCCTTATGGTGCCTATCGTTATGGTGGCCGTGGTAGTGGTCAGCGTGCTTTGGTATCAGCAGCAGGGCGCCGAGGGCGACCTCGTGTTACTCGCCGTACAGCAAGAAGTACAGAATGACCCCGAAGGCTCGCTGAGCATGTATATCGAGCGCATGGAAGAGCAGGCCGAGCGTCAGCCGGATAACCCAAACGTATGGAGCGCGCTGTTTCCAGTCTATCGCGAAACCGGGCAGATGCCCCAGGCCGTCGATGCGCTTGAACGCTTGATTGAGATTGAGGGCCGCATTCCACCGCTGCTTGCTCAACTAGCGCAAATTCGTTTCTTTATGGCCGAGCGCGAACTCACCGATGAAGTACAGGCCCTGGTCGATGAAACCCTGGCACAAGACCCGCGCCAACCCACCGTGTTGGGTTTGCTAGGGGTTAATGCTTTTGATAATGGTGATTACGAGCAGGCGATTGATCACTGGCGTCGGGCGATTGCCAACATCGAAGATCCCAATACGGTTACCTCACTACGCGAAGGCATTCGCGTAGCTCAGGAGCGCCTGGGTATCGAGCCTGAACAAACCACCGCCGAGAGCAGTGGCATTCGCGTGCGGGTCTCGCTGGATGAAGCCCTCGCTGAACGCGTTGACGGCGATGACACGGTGTTCATTACCGCGCGTGATTTGGAAGGTGAACTGCCACCGCTGGCCGTGGTACAGGCACAAGTGTCTGAACTGCCCATGACCGTCGTCTTAGATAATAGCGTCGCCATGTCGCCACAAGCGCAAATCTCCCAGGTACGGCAGGCACGTTTAGTGGTGCGCGTTTCGCCCTCTGGTCAAGCCATGCCCCAGCCGGGGGATCTATTTGGTGATCTTGAGAGCGTCAGCGTCGGGCCAATCTCAGATGATGAAGCCGCTGAGGTGGTGATTAACCGTGTCTTTGAATAACCCTGCTTTGAATAACAAGAGCACTATCTCGACATGCGTTTAACCTCGATTCGCTTAGTCGGGTTCAAGTCGTTTGTGGATCCCGTGACGGTACCCTTCGATGGCAATATGACTGCCATCGTGGGCCCCAACGGCTGTGGTAAATCCAACATTATTGACGCCGTGCGCTGGGTTATGGGGGAGTCCTCCGCTAAAACCCTGCGCGGCGAGTCCATGGCCGACGTCATTTTTAACGGCTCCACTGGCCGAAAGCCGATCAGCCAAGCTTCCATAGAGCTCAAGTTCGACAACCGCGATGGCGGTATGGGCGGCGTTTATGCGCAGTATGCTGAAATCGTCGTTAGGCGCTTGGTAACGCGGGATGGGCAATCCAACTACTTCTTCAACGGTCAAAAGTGCCGTCGGCGCGATATCGCCGACCTGTTTATGGGCACCGGCCTGGGGCCGCGCTCCTACGCCATTATCGGTCAAGGCATGATTTCGCGGTTGATCGAAGCCCGCCCCGACGACCTGCGCTCGACGCTGGAAGAGGCCGCGGGCATTTCCAAGTACAAAGAGCGCCGCAGGGAAACCGAAAACCGCATGCGGCGCACCCAGGAGAACCTGGAGCGTCTGGACGATATTCGCGAAGAGCTGGATAAACAGCTAGAGCGTCTCAAGCGTCAGGCCGAAGCGGCCAAACGCTATCAAGATCTCAAGGAGCAGGAGTATCGGCTCAAGGGTGAGCTGGCGCTACTGCGCGGCCGTACCCTGCGGGCGGAGCAGTCCCATCAGGAGAGCCGCGTTCGTGAGTTGGAAATCGCGGTCGAAAAAGATGTCTTCGGCGTTCGTCAGTGCGAAACTCGCTTGGAACAAGCCCGCGAACAGCACGACGAACTCTCTGAAGTGCTCGACCGCCACCAACAGCAGTTCTTTGAAACCACCACGCGCATTGCCCGTCTGGAACAGGATCAGGCCCACCGCCGCAGCCGTGAAACCCAGCTCGCTAATGATATTGCCACGGCTCGCCGCGAATTGGACGAGCAGCGCCGGGTTAGCGAAGGTGACCAGACTCGCCTCGCCGCCATTGATGAGCGCTTTGACGATCTGCTTCCCGAGCACGAAGCCTTAGAGGAGCAGCTCGAAAGCCTTGAACAAGCGCTAGCCGACGCTTCTCCGGCCCTGGAAGCCGCTGAACAGCAGTGGGCCGATGCCGAAACCCGCTGGCGGGATGCCAGTCGTGACGCTGATCGTAGCCAGGATCAACTGCGTGACCTGGAGCAGCGCATTCAGCGGCTGCAAGCTGAAAATCAGCGCCGCCGCCAGCAGCGCAGTGAGGTCGCTGACCTCACAGGGCTACGCGAAGAGCATGCTGCATGCGAAGAGCAGTTAGCGGATGCCCAGCAGCAGGCGGAAGGCTTTCAAGCCCAGCGCGATCAATGGCAGCAGCGCTATAGCGATGCCAAGGCGGCCTACCAGCAGGCGACTCAAACACGCGATCATCAGCGCGCTGAACTGAGCCAACGTCAGGGGGAGCTGGCCTCGCTGCAAGCGTTGATTGATGCGGCACTGGTGGATCACGATCCTGCGATAGGCACGACCCTGGAAGCGCATGGATTGGCAGAGGCTCCCCAGCTGGGCGAGGTGTTACAAGTAGCACCAGGTTGGGAAGCGCTTACTTCCTGGTTGCTTGCGCCATGGCTCAATGCACGTTTAGTCACTCGCCATCAGTTAGCGGCCTTGCCCGAGGCCTTAGCCACCGATTGGCGTTTGATCGATCAAACCTCGCCAGCTCCTTCTGCCTCGGGTCAGCGATTAGACAGTTTGGTCAAAGGCGCAGGCGCGCTGGGCGAGTGGTTAGCAAGCATTCACTATACGCAAACGGCCGAAGAGGCAGAGGCGCAGGTAGCGCATTTGGCGCCCGGCGAAAGCGTGGTGAGCCAGGATGGAGTTTGGTTGGGTCGTGGCTGGCTGCATCAGCAGGCCAACGGTGAAGGAATCGACGGGCTGCTATTGACCCGCCGCCGCTACGACGAGCTATCCGCTAAGCGCGAAAGTGAAGAAGAGGCCTTGGCGCTGGCAGAGGAGCAGTGTGAGGCGGCCAGTGAGACGATTGAAGCGCTGGAGCAGGCTCGGGAACAGCAGTCCGAACAAGAGCGTGCCCACGCCACCACCCTGCAGCAGTTGGCGGTGAAAGAGCGCAGTTTGGCCCAGCGCTTGGAACACCTTGAAAGTCGTGCAACGGAGCTCGATGAAGAACTTGCCCAGCTACAAGAGGATGAAGCAGAGTTAGCGCTTACTCTTGATGAGCAGCGTGCCCGCTGGCATGTAGCAATGGAGCAGCTGGAGAGCACCGCTGAAGTACGGGAAACCAGTGCCGAGCAGCGCAACCGGCAGCGCGAGGCGCGTGATCAACTGACCCAGCAGCATGCGCCGCTCAAAGCGCAGCAGCAGGCGTTGGCACTTGAGCGTGAACGCTTAAGCGCTGAGCGGGATAGCCTGCGCTCTCAGCAGGCGCGCTCGAGCGACTCTGAGGAGCGCCTCTCGCTGCGTATTGCCGAGCTTGAAGAGTCGCGGGAGATGTTGGTCGAGCCCGACGAGCTGGCGGGGGAAGAGCTTGAAGAGCTGCTTCATCAGCGTGAGCAGCAGGAGGGGCGCTTAAACGCGACTCGTCAGCAGGCCCAGGCACTGGCTGAGCAACTGCGTAATGACGAACTTGCCCGCCAACAGCATGAACGTAACCTGGAGCAGAGTCGCGAGCAGCTCCAGCAGCGGCGTATGGACGTGCAGGCGCTGGCACTTAAAGCCGCCACCCAGGATGAGCAGCTAACTGAGCTTGGCCATAACGTCGAGACCCTCGCCGAACAGTTGCCCCAGGAAGCGACGGAAACCCGTTGGCAGGAGCGCCTGGAGAGCACCACGGACAAAATTCGCCGCTTGGGGGCGATCAACCTCGCCGCCATTGAGGAGTATGATCAACAGGCTGAGCGGCGAAATTATCTGGAAGCGCAGCACGCTGAACTCACCGAAGCGTTGGAAACCCTGGAACGGGCGATTAAGCGTATTGACCAAGAAACCCGGGTGCGTTTCCGCGAGACCTTTGACCAGGTTAATGCCGGGCTGCAGGCGCTGTTCCCTCGCGTGTTCGGTGGCGGTGCGGCATGGCTAACGCTAACGGGCGATGATCTATTGGAAACCGGCGTGGCGATTATGGCCCGCCCACCGGGTAAGAAGAACAGCACCATTCATCTGTTATCGGGCGGTGAAAAAGCGCTTACTGCACTGTCGTTGGTATTCGCAATCTTTCAGCTCAACCCTGCGCCTTTCTGTATGCTGGACGAAGTAGATGCGCCGCTGGATGACGCTAACGTGGGCCGTTACGCCCGGCTAGTGAAAGAGATGTCCGAGAACGTGCAGTTTATCTATATCACTCACAATAAAATTGCCATGGAAGCCGCCGAGCGCTTGATGGGGGTGACCATGCAAGAGCCCGGCGTATCGCGGTTAGTCTCGGTGGGTATTGAAGAAGCGGCAGCGCTGGTCGATTAACCGCCTTCGCCCTTAGTCTTCAAAAGTCTTGCTGAGCAAGAAATTAACGATGGCCGTTTAGTGCGTGTACTTGATGAGCGTTGGGATATTAAGGTGCATCTACATCTAACATAACCGGCCGCCCCATCCGTGCGCAGTAGAAGAATTTTGGAAGAGACTGTAACTATAAACAGCAGTTTGTTAATCATGGAGTGATAAATATTAAGCAAATACGCAAAAAAATGTCCTAACGCGCTCAAGTTAACTATATTACCTCTATTAATGTTTGGTATTAGAGCGTTAAGCAGCTTATAAATGGATATTGGCAAAGGGGATAATTAGCACGTTAGTAAGCAAAAGGCTGAAACGGTTATGCACTTCCCAGCTGTCAAAATGGCTTTTCTAGCTTTCGAGGTTCCTTTATAAAGCTATGTATAACGATTAAATCAAAGGCTCATGGCACTTTCGGCTGAAGTTAAGGTCGGACTTTTGCCTTAACCGGCTTCAATAACAGTGTCAAAAGCGTGAAAATAGCGTAATTATCAGCAAAAATTGGCCCTTTTCATAGCAATCGCGCTATGCTTGGTGGCAAGTACTTATTAAATAGCAGTTACCCATATTTAGGCATGGTGCCTTAGCAACCGGCAAGATGACCATGGAACGTTCGACATGGAACTAAGAGAGTGGCTAATCATTTTAGGGCTGGCGTTGGTATCGCTCATCGTTATAGACGGTGTGCGAAGGCTTCAACGTCAGCGTCGTGTACCCCGTTTGGATCAGGCGGAAAAGGATCTTTCAGCTAGTCAGCTAGAAGATGATCCCGATGAAGCTGCTAAAGCCGCAGAGATCAATTGGGAGCTACCCA
Organism: Vreelandella maris; assembly: GCF_013371085.1. Lineage (GTDB taxonomy): Bacteria > Pseudomonadota > Gammaproteobacteria > Pseudomonadales > Halomonadaceae > Vreelandella > Vreelandella maris. The sequence goes on from NZ_JABWCV010000008.1 coordinate 77,454, forward strand.
ATGGCGGTGCACGAGTCGTTAAGCCCGCTGACTATAGTGGCTTAGGTAATAAACCAAAGTTAGAGCGTCAAGAGCATCCTGGCCCTTCCAGAGTGCTTTCTGAGTTTAGGCGTTCGGCGTCAGCTAAAGCAGCCAAGCGCAAAGCTGCAAAAGCGGAATCCATCGCTAATTCCCAATCAATAGCAGCAGAAAAAACGGAGCGCCCAGCCGTCGCTAAAGCAAATACTGCGACGACTTCACCCTCCATGCCGACTGAGCATGAGCGCCTTGAACCCAGTATTTCTATGGCAAGCACTTCAATGAACAGCACTTCAAAGGCCAGTACCTTAAAGGCTGCTGAAGTTCCTCAGGACAGAGAGGCCGTATCGCAACACGAAGCCGAGCCAACGGCGGCCGCTGATTCTGCTGCAATGGCTAACGCAACCGCTTCTAACGCGAACGCTGAAGCAACTGAGCCTGCTCGACAGGCCGCTATCAAAGAAGACGCAACGACCCGTGAGGCAGCGGCTTCCACTGACGACATGTCTATTCGTGCAAGCGAAACAGAGACGGAAGCCTCTGTTCAGCCTGATTATGACGCTGAACCGGTACTGCGTGCTGAGCCAGAAGATGCCGTATTTGCAAAACAAGCTAATGATCATTCTCCTAAACGTCGTCAGTTGCGCTCCGATACAGCCGGTGAGCACGACGAGCTCGACGATGACGAAGTGGATGAGTACCGGTTAGTCGACTTTGAAGGTATGGGCCGCTCATTGAAGCGCCGGTTGATTGAGCGTCGTAAAGAGAAGCAGCGCAAAAAGGCTGAGAAAGCGCTGCGAGATAAGGAGCTGGCCAAGCAGAAAGCAGAACGTAAAGCAGTGGAAGCGGAACAGCGGCGTGAAGCGAAAGAAGCCGCCGATGCTGAGCGTGCTCGCGTAGCCCAAGAGCAGGCGCAGGCACGTGAAGAGGCAGCAGCCAATGCAGCGGCCGCGGATAGACTGGCTACCCAGCAGCGAGCGGATGATCAAGCTCGTGAAGCGTCTCGGTACGAAGAGCACCTTTACGAAGAGGGCTACGCTGCTGACTTTGACGAAAGCATCGATTATGCCAGCGATGCTGCTTATGATGATCGCGCTGCTGATGAGCGCGTGGGGAATGATAGCGTCCGCATTCATCCCACATTAGAAAAAGCCCTGCGTCACGATGTGAGCGGCGAACACGCCAAAGAGACACTTTCCAGCGCTGAAGAAGTGGTTGTTATCAGCGTTCTCTCCCGTGACCCAGAAGGTTTTGACGGTAGCAAGCTGCTGGAACTCATGATGGTGTGTGGCTTGCGCTATAGCCGTGAAATGGGCATTTTCCACCGCTTTGAAACGGAAAGTGATGACAGCGAGCTGCAGTTCTCCATGGTCAATGTGGTTAAACCGGGCACCTTCCCCATTGAAGAGATGGGCGAGTTTATGACGCCAGGCATCACGTTGTTGATGCCATTGCCGGGTGCGCTCGATAGCGCTGCCGCGTTCGAGGCGATGGTTGAAACCGCCATGGTCGTGGTACGTCATATGGGCGGCGAACTGAAGGATGAAAACCGCAGTGTGATGACCGCACAAACGATCGAGTTTGCCCGTCAGCGGGTGCGTGAATTTGAGCGTCGCCATCGCCTGCATCGGCATATGCAAGTCCGCTAAATCACATCGGCTGTTCAACACCCGCCTTCTTGCCAGAAGGCGGGTGTTTTTGTTCAATAAGCGCTAATTTTACAGTCGTTCAGTTTTCACGTTCGTTCAATTTTTAAATTGCTTAGGTTTTGCGTTGTCGCTGCCGAGTACTGGAACCCATTCTAATGAGCAAGTCTGATTCTCAACCGTTGGAAGAGATTACCCAGCTGCGGGCCGCCCTGGATGAGGCAAACTACCGCTATTACGTGCTGGATGATCCTACCCTTACCGATGCCGACTACGACCGTCAGCTGCAACGTTTACAGCAATTGGAAGCCAGCCATCCAGAACTGATCACCAGTGATTCACCCACCCAACGCGTAGGCGCCGCCCCCGCCGATGGCTTTCCATCAGTGGCGCACGCAATCCCTATGCTGTCATTGGATAATGCCTTTAGCCGCGAAGATATCCATGCCTTTGCCGAGCGGGTGGCAGAACGGCTGGAGTGCAGTGCGGACGAGGTTGAGTTTACCTGCGAGCCTAAGCTGGACGGTGCGGCGGTGTCGCTGGTTTTTGAGCAGGGCATGCTGGTGAGCGGCGCCACCCGGGGCGATGGGCGTGCCGGTGAAGGTATCACCTCTAACCTGCGCACTTTGCGTTCGGTGCCGTTGAAGCTGATGGGCAAAAACGTACCCGAGCTGCTGGAAGTGCGTGGTGAAGTGATTATGCGTCATGCAGGGTTTGAGGCATTGAATGAGCGCGCTCGGGAAGAGGGCAGCAAGGTATTTGCTAACCCACGCAATGCGGCGGCAGGCAGCCTGCGCCAGCTCGACCCGCGTATTACAGCGAAACGTCCGCTGGAGTTTCACGCCTATCAGGCCGCCCGCCTGGAACCTGATTTAGGCGATACCACCCACAGCGAATTAATGGCGCGATTATCTACGTTAGGGTTTCGCGTAAGTGCAGAGCTGAAAGTCGTCAAAGGCCCGCAAGCTGTCGCTGACTACTGCGAGCAGTTGGGTGAAAAACGTGATGCGCTTGGCTTTGATATCGACGGCGTGGTGATCAAGGTGAATGACCTGCGCTACCAGCGTGAGCTGGGCTTTGTCGCCCGCGCGCCGCGCTGGGCGGTGGCGTTTAAATATCCTGCTCAGGAAGAGGTCACCACGCTTAACGATGTCGAGTTCCAGGTTGGCCGTACCGGGGCAATCACTCCGGTAGCACGCCTTGAACCGGTCACTGTGGCAGGCGTGACGGTGTCCAATGCCACGCTGCACAATGCCGATGAGATTACCCGCCTGGACGTGATGATCGGTGATACGGTCTCCATCCGCCGAGCTGGCGATGTTATCCCTCAGGTAGTCAGAGTGCATGTTGAGCAGCGGCCTGCAGATGCCAGGGCCATTGTTTTTCCTGAACACTGCCCGGTATGTGGTTCGGATATCGAGCGCGTTGACGGCGAAGCGGTGGCGCGCTGTTCCGGCGGCCTCTACTGCGCCGCCCAACGTAAAGAGGCGTTAAAGCACTTCGCCAGCCGTAAGGCGCTGGATATCGACGGCCTGGGCGAGAAACTGATTGTGCAACTGGTCGACTTGGGTTGGGTCAAAACCCCGGCGGACTTGTTTCATTTGACTGTCGAGCAGCTAAAAAGCCTGCCGCGCATGGGCGAGAAGTCAGCCAATAATTTGGTCAACTCGCTTGAAAAAGCCAAATCGACCACCCTGGCGCGGTTTATTTACGCGCTGGGGATTCGTGAAGTAGGCGAAGCCACAGCGGCCAACCTGGCTAATCACTTTGGCACGCTTGAAACCGTCCAAACGGCGGAACTGGCAGCGTTGGAAGCAGTCAACGATGTTGGCCCGATTGTCGCTGCCCACGTGCACACTTTTTTCCGCCAGCCGCACAACCAGGAAACCATTGCCGCGCTGATTGATGCCGGTGTGACCTGGCAGGAAGCCGCCGTTACCCAAGGCCCAACGCCGCTAGAAGGCCAGACCTGGGTATTGACGGGCTCGCTTGAGAGTATGACCCGCGATGAGGGTAAGGCGCGCTTGCAGGCATTAGGCGCGAAGGTAGCGGGCAGCGTGTCGAAGAAGACTACTTGTCTCGTCGCTGGTGAAGCTGCAGGAAGTAAGCTAACCAAAGCCGAGCAGATGGGTGTAGAAGTGATCGATGAAGCGACCTTTATGGAACGTTTGGCAGAGTGGGAGCAGAGTTAATGAGCCGTTTTATTGAAGTGCCCGCAAGAATGCTGCCACCGGAAACGCTCGATGCGCTGCTTGAGGCGTTTGTGACCCGCCAGGGTTACGACACGACCGATACCACGGGCGAGGGCATGCATGGTTGGGTAGCCGAGCTCAAAAAGCAGCTTGAGCGTAACGAACTGATCATCGCCCATGACCTTGAGCTGGAGATGACCGAGGTCATGACCCTAGCACGGTGGCGCTCGTTTGGCCGTGACATAGCCGACGACGAAGAAGAGGGCGACTACTGAGTGCGAATAATCGCGCTGATAATGCGCCGCCCTGGGTGCAAGTGATCGACCAGCGGCGCTTCCAGCGGCATCGGTTCATCGCACATTCTTGAAGCAATCACCTCGGCGCATAGTGGTGCGCTGGCTAGCCCGCGTGAGCCATGAGCCGTCGATATCCACAGGCCTGGGTGGTGTTCGCCAGGCGTCTCTGGCACCCGAGTGGCATCTTTAGCTAGCCGCGCATAGTCGGCCTGCCACGCTTCTGCTGCTGGTACAGGCCCTGCATAAGGGGTTTTATCGGGGCTGGCCGCACGCACCGCCGCGCGACCTTGAAGGTGCTTAGGCGTTAATTCACTACCGGCTTTTTCCAGCTCGGCGACTAAGGCGGGCAACATCTGACGCAGCTCATCAATATTGCGTTGATGATCGTCGGCGGTTACATCGGTGGTTGCGTTATTGGGTATAAAGCTGGCGCCAAAGGTCAGCACCCCATCCAGAGCAGGCGCTACGTAGCCGCCGGCGCATATTACGCGGGTTGGGCCTGCTACCCCATCGGGTAATTTTATCTCGCTAATCTGACCGCGGACCGACTGCAGCGGCAGTTCACTGGTTTGCGCAAAGCGGTTAGCCAAATGCGCACTTGCAATTACCACCTGATCGACATTAAGCGTTCTGGCATCGTCTAAATTGAGCTGCCACCCGGCGGCTGTGCGGGTAAGAGAGCTAACGTCACCCTGCTGGACAGTCACTCCTGGCTGACTAAGTAAGTGCTCACATAGTGCCTTGGGCTGAACCCATCCCGCTTGTGGGTAAAACAGCCCATGGGGTGCGTCAATGGGCATGGCCGCTGCTTCGCTTAGCGCCGGGTTGTTTAGCGCAGTGACAACGTTGCTGGGCAGCGGGTGTTGTTCAATAAAACGCTGCTGGCGGCGTGCTTCTTTATCACTACTCGCCAACTGCACCACGCCGCAAGGTTGCCATAAAGGGGGGGGGGATAACGGCTGTGTGGATAGCTGTTGGGTAAGCCAACGCTGGCTGTACAGCAGCCCGGCAAGGTAAACACGGCTCTGGTGATTCGTCTCGGCAGCCAGCTTTACATACAGCGCACCCTGACGATTGCCTGAGCCGCCCGCGCCGGGGGCTTCGCGCTCAACAACCGTTACCTGAATGCCGCGCCGCGCTAACGCTGCCGCCATCGTGCTGCCCGCCAGCCCAGCACCGACTATCGCAACGTGCTTTACGGCCGCCACGGGCGGCGGGGTAAACCAGGGCATTGCCTGGCGGCGCTGGTCCACAGGCGGCGTTTCGATACTGCCCGCAAGCATTTCCCGCTTGCGACCATAGCCTGGCACTTTCTTCCAGCTAAAGCCTGCGGCTTTCAATCCACGTTTGACGATACCAGCGCAGGTAAAGGTGGCGAATGTCGCGCCGGGGCGTGAACGGGCGGCCATGGCGTTAAATAGCGCCGGCTGCCACATATCGGGGTTTTTAGAAGGCGCAAAACCGTCTAAAAACCAGGCGTCGACTTGGCCATCTAACTGCTCCAGGCGCTCTGTGGTATCGCCGAAATGCAGATCAAGCGTGACACGCTCGGTTAAGTGCAGGCGGTGAATGCCGCTCACGGCAGCTGGCCACTGGGCGCATAGCACCTGTGTATAAGCCGCTAGCGAAGGCCAGGCACTAAGCGCCTGTTCCAGCGCCTCAGGTTCAAGAGGAAACTTCTCTGTGGATAACAGGTGCAGCCGCGCATTGGGCGCTGCATGCTGTTCAAAACAAGCCCAGGCGCAGAGCATGTTCAGCCCGGTACCAAAGCCGGTTTCACCAATGACGAACGGCCTTGCTGCTTTCCACTCAGCAAAGCGCTGAGGAAGATGGTTGGCACCCAGAAAAACATGTTCGGTTTCAGCGCGCCCATCGCCACGGGTGAAATAGACGTCATCAAATGCGGTTGCGTGGGGTGCTCCCTCGTTCCAGGTAAGTAGTGGCGTGGTTAACGCTGCGAGGGCAGGCAAAGCATTAGGACGTTGGGTCACGCAGATATCCGTTTAATGAAAAAGTGGTTAAAAAATGATCAATTTGTCGCCGTCGGCGCTGGCTCTGGCTTAGCGCAAAGCGTCCGCCGGGTTTGCACAGAGTTTTCCACAGGCTCTGTGAAAAAGCGGGCGGACCCTCCACACTCGCCTGTTGGGGTCAAGGCAAAACTTTCTTGAACGGCTTAACAATTACCTTGGCATAGACCCCTGCAATCATGTATGGGTCGGCATCCGCCCATGCATTAGCCTCTTCCAGACTCTCAAACTCCGCCACCACCAAGCTGCCGGAAAAGCCAGCATCGCCGGGATTTTCAGCGTCAATGGCAGGATGAGGGCCCGCTAACACTATCCGGCCTTCGTCACGCAGCGCTTCCAAACGGGCGAGGTGATCAGGGCGAGCCGCTAAACGACGCTCTAAGCTATTGGGCACGTCTTCACTCATAATGGCGTACAGCATGTAGATATAACTCCTTGAAAAGAAGGGGATGAAAAGTGAGCGTTCATTGACCGCGCAGACAGATACGCGCACCATATCTTACCCATTGCGAACGATTTATTCACAGCTGAAAAAGCGCATTCTGACAAACTGCTCACACGGCGTCATGCTTATGCCCCGACTTCCTTATACCTTTGATGCCGATCAGCGTTACCCGGTTGATTTGCACATGCACTCCACTGCTTCTGATGGCGCGCTATCGCCCACTGAGCTGGTAACACTGTGCGCCGAACGCGGGCTGACGCATATGTCGCTTACCGATCACGATACCATGGACGGCATTGAAGAAGCGGGCCGCGCTGCCGAGCAAGCAGGGCTATGTCTTATCCCTGGCTGCGAGTTATCCACACGCTGGCAAGGGGTCAATATTCATGTCGTGGCGCTGATGCCCGGTGGCTTGCAGGGGCCGATGGTGGAAGGCTTGATTCAGCAGCGTGAGGCGCGTATCCAGCGTGCGGAAGTCATTGCCGAACGACTGGAAAAAGTAGGTTTACCCGACGCCCTGGAGAAAGCGCGCCTTCACGCAGGCAGCGACCGCCCCCTAGGCCGCCCGGATTTTGCCCGTGCCTTGGTGGCTGAAGGAGTGGTGCCCGACTGGGCAAGCGCCTTTAAGCGTTACCTAGGCAGCGGCAAGAAGGGCGATGTTAAAGCCCACTGGCCGGAAATCAGCGAAGCCGTGAGCTGGATTGTGGAATCAGGCGGCGTTGCCGTGATCGCCCATCCATTGCGCCATGGCCTCACTCGACGCAAGCGTGGCCTGTTGATGGACACCTTCCAGGCGGCGGGCGGCCAAGCGGTTGAGCTGGTTAGCGGCCAGCAGAACCCGGATAGCACCCGTGACTTGGCGCGCCAGCTGGTCGAGCGTGAGTTATATGCCTCCTTGGGCAGCGATTTTCACTTTCCCGGCAGTCATGCAGCACCCGGCAGTATGAGCTTGGTACCGCGCACGGCAGCGCCCCCGATATGGCAGCATCCGCGCTTGGTGCATCTACGCGATGCCGCCCCCGGCCTGTTAGCGATCGGCTAAGTTTTTATTAGCTTAAGTTCTCGTCAGCTTAATTTATCAACAGCCAAGGTCAGCTATGCTGTAGGTACGCGCTGAGCGAGTGAGTTTTCAAAGGAGCAGTTTTATGAGCCAATATTTCCAGATTCACCCGGAAAACCCGCAAAAGCGGCTGATTGATCAGGCGATTGCGATCATTCGTAAAGGCGGTGTCGTCGCTTACCCTACCGATTCAGGTTATGCCTTGGGCTGCCACCTGGGTGAGAAGAAGGCCATTGAGAAAATCAAATGGCTGCGCTCTCTGGATGATAAGCACAACTTTACTCTGGTATGTTCCGACCTATCGCAAATAGGCACCTACGCCAAGGTGGATAATGACGTTTTCCGTTTGTTGAAAGCGCATACACCAGGGCCTTACACCTATATTTTGGATGCGACCTCCGAAGTGCCGCGCTTACTGCTACACCCCAAGCGTCGCTCCATCGGCGTGCGCGTGCCGGACCACCGCATTACTCACGCGCTGCTGGCCGCGTTGGGCGAGCCATTGATGAGCGTCACGCTGATTCCGGTAGGCGATGATCTGCCCATGAACGACCCAGAAGAGATCCGCGAGCGTTTTGGCGCCCATCTGGACGCCATTATCGACGGCGGCGCCTGCCATCTAGACCCCACCAGCGTTATCGACCTGCGTGAACTACCGCCCACCATCATCCGCGAAGGGCGCGGTGATATCGCGCCCTTCCAGGCTTAGGGTTAGGCGCAAGCTAGTCAGAAGCTGGCTCTTCTTTCTCGTCTTTCTTGCGTGGGTCTTCGCTGTCTTCGTCTAGCCAAGTACCGCAGCGTAGGCAGTAGCGGGCACGTTTTTCATGGCGTTCGTGCCCGCAGCCGGGGCAGGCTTCTTCGGAGTAGCGCTCTTCACGAATCGAGCGAATCACCTGCGCGGAGAATACCCCGGTGGGCACGGCGATAATCGAGTAGCCGAGTAGCATCAGCACCACCGTAATCGTTTTGCCCAGCGAGGTAGCTGGCACGATGTCGCCGTAGCCGACGGTGGTCATACTGACGATGGCCCAGTACATCGACATCGGAATGCTGGTAAAGCCCGCCTCAGGAGATTCGATGGTGTACATCAAGGCCGCAAACAGCGTGATGACCATTAAAATGGCGCTAAAAAATAGCAGAATCTGCCGCATGCTGCGTTTGAGCGCGTCTAACAACAGCCGCGCCTCACCGACAAAGTCCATCAAGCGAAGAATGCGGAAAATACGCAACACGCGCAGCAGGCGAACAATCACCAACCCATGCGCGCCCGGCACCAATAGCACTAGCCAGGTGGGCAACACGGCAATTAAATCAACGATCCCATAAAAGCTCTTTAAATAGAGCAGGGGCCTTTCCAGGCAGTAGATGCGTAGCGCCAGCTCGATGGTAAATAGCAGCGTAAAGGTCCATTCAAGGTAGAAAAAAATATGCCCGTAACGCTCGGCATAAATTTCGACACTGCCCAGCATGATGACCGCAACACTGAGCAAAATCGCCCCAATCAGTGCGATATCGAAGGCTTTGGCACCCGGCGTGTCAGATTCGAAAATGATATGGAATAGGCGGGTACGTAGCCCTTCGGCGCCAGGGGTTAAGTGTAAATTCATTGCATCATCCTGAAAGGGGGGCTCAATACGATCCTTAAAAACAGTCCTTAAAAACAGGCCTTAAAAACAGTCCTGAAATAGCATTAAGCCGTTAGCGTAGCTCGGTTTGGTACGCCAAGCGATGGGCGAGTGCCAACGCAGCGTTACCGTAAGCCGTGCTGGGCTGACCATGGGTATCTAAGCCGCCGGTTAACGCCTGAGCATACGTGCGGGCATCGGCATCCAGCGCAGGGTGGTCGGCGAGGGTTGCTAACGCCTGTTGGGCATCGGTTAAAAAGCTTGCCTGCTGGCTGTCGTGGTAGGCGTCCAGCGCCAGCGTTGCGCGGTGTAGCCACTCTGCCGGGGAGTGTGCTTCGGGTAGTGGCCAGTGCTGGTTGCTAAGTGCATTACCCCGAGATGCTTTGCTGCTATCTGAAGGGCGCAGCGGCACCTGCTCTGAAAGTGTCAGCGCCAATGCCCACAGCGCCTCCGGGTCGCCGTCCTTTAATTCAAGTTCTACCTCGCGGATGGGTGTGCTGTAGCCACCGCTGACAATTTCGCCCTCATCCAGCACCAGCTCGATATGACTGCGCTGGTTGGTTGAACCTGGGTTTACTAAGCCATCGGTTAGCTGCCAGCTGCGCCGCGTGAAATCGGTGCTGAGTTGGGGGGCGAGGGTATTGAGCACGCTGCTAAGCTGGCCTTGAAAGGGGGGCAGTTCGGCAAGGGCTACCAGATCCAGTTCGTGGCCAGGAACTTGCCACTCCCACTCCTGTCGTTGAGATAATCCGCCGCCGCCCTGGCCTGCGGTTTTCACCGTTTGCAGCACTTTGCCATCTATTTTGCGCAGGCGTAGCGCAATATGCGCTTTCGCTAAATCGCCTTCCGGGGTGTCAAAATAGGTATTGGTCAACGTGTGCTGGTGTGAGGGTTTTGACACTAGAAACGGATGGTTACACAGCGTGGCCGGTCCTTCTGGTGCAAGGGCAAGTTTCAGTTCTACTTCCATTGGGATGGGTTTTTTCATAACACTCGCCACCTCGTTATCGTGACATTTAAATGAATATTTGATTACATTTATGAACTTTTCATGACGGCGGCGGGCGCACTCTTTATACTGGCGCCGCCATTTCCAGGCTTCCCGAAAACAGGCTAAAAGGCATTATGGTTACCTCCAATCCTTTTTCTTCGATGTTTGGCCGCTCGCCATTCCAGCCGTTATTGGCCCATATCGTCAAGGCGAATGAATGTGCCGACCAGCTGTTGCCGTTTTTTGAAGCAACGCTTGCCAACGACTGGGACAAAGCAGCCGAGCTGCGCGAAAACGTCACCCGTTTAGAGCATGACGCCGATACGCTGAAAACAGAGCTGCGGTTGAACCTGCCCAACACCATGTTCCTACCGGTGTCACGTTCTGATCTGCTCGACCTGATCAGCGTGCAGGACAAAATCGCCAATAAGACGCGCGACATTACCGGCATTATGCTGGGCCGTAAAATGCGCGTACCGGACGAGCTGGCGGATCCTATGCGCGATTACATCCGTACCAGTGTTGCTTGCGTTGCCCAGGCCCGTCAGGCATTGGAAGAACTCAAGGATCTGCTTGAGTCCGGCTTTGGCAAAAACGTCTCAGACGTCATGCAGAATATGATCCGTGAGCTGCACACCCTTGAGCATCAAGCCGATGATCAGCAGGTGACGATCCGTCGCCAGCTCTTCGCGCTCGAGAGCCAGCTACCGCCAGTAGACGTAATCTTCCTCTACAAGATCATTGAATGGGTTGGTGAACTATCCGATCGCGCCGAGCGCGTGGGTAGCCGCCTGCAGATCCTGACTGCCCGCTAAGGGGACCTTTCATGCAGATTATTGCCCAGCACGGTGACATCTTCATTATCCTGGCCTGTTTGTTTGGCTTCTTCATGGCCTGGGGCGTGGGGGCCAATGACGTCGCCAACGCCATGGGAACCTCGGTGGGGTCGAAAGCGATCACCATCAAACAAGCCATCCTGATTGCTGTCGTCTTCGAGTTCTTAGGCGCGTGGTTGGCGGGCGGCGAAGTGACCAACACGATCCGCAAAGGGATTATCGATCCTGAGTTGTTGCAGGATGACCCGCAGCTGCTGGTATACGGCATGCTGGCAGCGCTGCTAGCCGCTGGCACCTGGCTGCTGGTGGCGTCCATGAAAGGCTGGCCGGTTTCCACGACCCACTCGATTGTCGGCGCGATCGTAGGCTTTGCGGTCGCAGGTCTAGGCCCTGCTACGGTGGACTGGGGCGCGGTAGGCACGATTGCCGCTAGCTGGGTGGTCTCCCCCTTGTTGGCAGGCACCATTGGTTTCGTCCTGTTCAAATCGGTACACCACCTGATCTTCGAGGATGCCAACCCGTTCACGGCCGCCAAACGCTACGTGCCCGGCTATGTATTTCTGGTCGGTTTCATCGTTGCGATGGTCACGCTGACCAAAGGGTTATCCCACGTGGGGCTGGATCTAACCTTCAATCAGAGCCTGCTACTGTCGATACTGCTGGGCCTGGTGATTATGGGCATCGGCTTGATTTTGCAGCGTCGTATCAAGTTTGAGCACAATGCGAACGATCACTTTGGCTATGCCAACGTTGAGCGTGTGTTCGGCGTGCTGATGATTTTTACCGCCTGTGCCATGGCCTTTGCCCACGGCTCAAACGACGTAGCGAATGCGGTTGGCCCCCTGGCTGCTGTCATCAGCGTGGTGCAAACCGGCGGTGAAATTGGCGGCTCTGCGCTGGTACCCTGGTGGGTGCTGGTACTCGGCGGCGGCGGCATCGTGGTAGGCCTTGTTACCTACGGCCATAAAGTCATCGCCACGGTGGGTACGGGCATTACCGAACTCACGCCCAGCCGCGGTTTTGCCGCTACGCTGGCGGCAGCCACGACAGTCGTGTTGGCCTCGGGCACCGGTCTGCCGATTTCCACCACCCACACCCTGGTGGGTGCGATTTTAGGTGTTGGTCTTGCACGTGGCATGGCAGCCCTCAACCTGCGTGTTATCGGTACAATTGCAGCGTCGTGGCTGATTACACTGCCCGCAGGGGCAGGTCTCGCGATTCTGTTCTTCTTTATGTTTAAAGGCATGTTCGGCTAATAAATAGCTAGCAACCACTCAGTACGCCAACGCTCGAACGCATTAAGAACCACCCAAGCAATAAAATAACAGCGGCATCTTCATGTTGATCTGCATTAGATCGCGCAGATTTGCATTAGAAGGTGCCGCTGTTTTTTGTGCTCTGGTAAAGTACCCCATCGGACGTGGACAACGTCGCATGTTTCTTTCACCTGCTGCCGGAGAGCGGCCCTTGGATACGCGCTTCCCCTTTGTTGATTGGTTTCGTAACGCTTCCCCCTATATTAATGCGCACCGGGGGCGAACCTTCGTCATCTTAATTGAAGGCGAAGCGATGGCGTCTGGCCGAGGGGAGCAACTGATTCAAGATTTGGCCCTGCTGCATACCTTGGGCGTTCGGCTGGTCGTGGTGTTTGGTATTCGCCCCCAGGTGCATGAAGCGCTCACCGCGGCGGGCGTAGAACCGACCCGAATCGACGGCCGCTGGGTGGCGGATCGCGCGGTGATGGCCCACGTAGAGCAGGTCGCCGCTCATCAACGGCTATGGCTGGAAGCGCGGCTCTCCCTTGGTCTGCCCAGCACACCGCTGCACGGTGTAGAGCTGAGCGTGATCTCCGGCAACCTGGTGACCGCCAAGCCGCTGGGCGTGCGTGAAGGCGTCGATTTCGACCACAGCGGCGAAGTGCGCCGGGTACGTGCCAGCGCCATTCAGGGCCTGCTGGAAAAAGGTTCGCTGGTGCTGCTGCCCCCGCTGGGCTTCTCCAGTACCGGCGAAGTGTTCGACCTGGACGCCTCTGAAGTCGCTCAGCACGCCGCCGTGGCGCTGAAAGCCGACAAGCTGATTCTGCTCGGCGAATCCGAAGGGCTGGAAGATGACCACGGCGCACTGCTGCGCCAACTCTCGCCAGCGGAAGCCGAGCCGCGCTTGACCAACGCCGTTCCAGGCAGTGAATTAGCCCGCCATCTCCAGGCCGCCTGCACCGCCGCGCGGGAAGGCGTGGCGCGTACGCATCTACTTTCCTGGCACAACCACGACGCTCTGCTGGGGGAGCTGTTCACCCGTGACGGCGTGGGCACCATGATTACCCAGCACCGCTACGAGCAGCTGCGCCCCGCCACACTCAACGATGTGGCGGGCCTGCTAGAACTGCTGGAACCGTTAGAGCGGCGGGGCATGCTGGTCGCGCGTTCCCGTGAGCGGTTAGAGCACGAGATCGATGACTATATGGTAATCGAGCGCGACGGCATGGTGATCGGCTGCGCCGCGTTGCATGTATTTACGGATACCAGCATTGCTGAATTGGCCTGCGTAGCAGTGCACGACAGCTACCGCGGCGGCGAGCGCGGCGAGCGCTTGGTGGAAGCCATGGAGCGCCGTGCTCGTCAGCGTGGGTTGGACGAAATGTTCGTGCTCACTACCCACACCGCCCACTGGTTTGTGGAGCGCGGCTTCCGCGCTGCCAGCCTGGAAGACCTGCCGCCGCTAAAACGCGAAACCTATAACCACGCCCGTAAATCGAAGGTGTTGGTCAAGCAATTAGCGTAATGCGCTTATTCACAGCGCTGGAATAGCTGGTTTGATTACCGGATTGGATTAACTAGTTTCATGCGGCATCAGCGAAAACAGCGCTGGCTGTTGCCGCGCTTCTTGTTGAACAGCGTCATCGATCGGTGTGTCGTAGGTGTTGAGCAGATAGCCCAGCACCGAGTAGAAACCTACCATGGCGATCAGGTCGATCACGGCCTTACGCCGGATCATCTCGGCAAGTTCTGCTTCCTGCGCCTTAGCCAGCATGCGCTCATCGAATAACGCATCCACAGCGCTGACGATAAGACCGTCAAGACCTTCGGGCGTACCACGAATAGCCGTAATGCGGTGTTCGGAGAACCCCAGGGCGAGCGCCCGGCTCACATGATGCGCCCACTCGTAGTCGGAGCCCATACGTAGAGCGGCACGTAAAATCACCACTTCGGTCAGTTCCGGGCCTAACGCACTCTCCTTAACGACGTGTTGGCGTAAGGGCGCCCAGGCGCTAAGCAAGGCCGGGTGATGGGCCATGGTGCGGTACACATTGAGTGCGCCCGCAAAGCTCTCGCGTAAGTCAGCGATCTCCTCAGGCCAGTTAACGTCGGCAATGGGCGGGCAGGGGGACGGTGGCATGGGTGAACTCCAGTTAGATCGTTATTCAGATAGTTGTCGTGTTATTACTCTGCGATAGCCGCGTCGATGGCTTCGGCGATACGCTCAATGATCAAATCGACTTCCTCAGGCGCAATGATATAGGGCGGTGCCAGCAGGATATGGTCACCATGAATACCATCGATAGTGCCGCCCATCGGGTAGCTGATCAGGCCACGCGCCATGGCCTGCCGCTTGATCTTGGCGTGAATCTTTCGAGCCGGGTCAAAAGGCGTTTTGCTTTCCCTGTCCGCGACAATCTCGATACCGCGAAACAAGCCCCTGCCGCGAACATCGCCCACATGGGGCGATGCACCGAGCGCCGCTTCAAGGCCGCTCTGCAATCTCATGCCCATTTTATTAACGTTTGCCAGCGTCTCCGGCCGGGCAATGATCTCGACCACTTTGTTGGCGGCCGCGGCAGCGACAGGGTGGCCCAAATAGGTATGGCCATGCTGAAAAAGCCCAGACCCACTGGCAAAGCTGGCGTAGAGGTTGGCCGATAGCAGCACCGCGCCGATCGGCTGGTAGCCCCCACCCAAACCCTTGGCGATCGTGACGATATCCGGCGTTATCCCATCTTGCTCGCAGGCGAAGACGGTGCCGGTTCTTCCCATGCCACACATCACTTCGTCGAGGATCAGCAGCACGCCGTACTTATCGCAAATAGCCCGCACGCGTTTGAAGTAATCCGCCTCAGAAGCCACCGCCCCTAAGGTGGCACCGACCACGGGTTCGGCAACGAAGGCCATCACCTCTTCAGGGCCAAGTTCGAGAATTTTCGCCTCAAGTTCTTCGGCAAGCCGTGCCGCGTAGGCCTCGGGTGATTCATCGCTGCCCTTATCGCGATACGCATAACAAGGCGATACATGGTGGGTTTCTGGCAGAATGGGCTGAAACTGCTGGCGCCGCATGGCATTGCCACCGGTGGCCAACGCGCCAATGGTATTGCCGTGGTAGCTCTGGCGTCTGGCGATGATGTGACGCCGCTGGGGCTGATTGATCTCGACAAAGTACTGCCGGGCCATTTTCAGCGCCGCTTCAACGGCTTCTGACCCACCCGACACCAGGTAGACGTAATCCAACCCGTCCGGGGCCAAATCCACCAATTTCTCGGCTAGCGCTTCGGCGGCATCGGTAGTGAAGAATGAAGTGTGGGCGTAACAGAGGCTATCGATCTGTGAGCGCATGGCAGCCAGCACTTCCGGGTGGGCGTGACCGACGCTGGTGACCGCAGCGCCTCCTGAGCCATCCAGATAGCGGCGCCCCGCCGTATCCGTGATATAGACTCCCTGTGCTGATGCAGCATGAGGCAACTGCGCGCCGATACTGCGGTGAAGAATACGCGTCATAGTCTCTTTTCCTCATGATCAAAACGGTGAGCAGCTCACATGACAATGAGATTGGCATACTCACAAAGATATTTGCAACAAATAAATCATTAAAATAACATATGAAACATGTAGATCATTTGTTCGCAGAGCCAACCCATATTTCTTCACAGAGCCAACGACTATGCAGCCGAGCGATTCGCTGAGAGAGCAGATGATTGCCCAGTACGATGCCATGTCTGCACAGCTGCAGCAGGCCGCGCGCTACGTGCTAGAGCATCCGCAGGACGTGGCGCTGGTGTCTATGCGTGAGGTAGCGCGCCATGCCGCTGTACAACCCGCCACCATGACACGGCTGGCCAAATTCCTGGGGTTACCAGGCTACGACGAACTGCGGGCGCAGTATGCCGCGGCGTTACGCGATGGGGGCGATGGCTTTGCGGCCAAGGTTCGAAAGCGGGTGGTTGAAGGCAGTGAAAGGGGAGTAAGCGATATCGCCTCGCATATGCTTCAAGGGCTAAGTGCCCAGCTTGCAAAGCTGTGTGAGCCCGATTCGCTACGGCGGCTGGAAGCAGCGGCCGATAGGCTAAAGTCAGCGAGAAAGGTGTACGTGCTGGGTTTACGTTCCAGCCATGCCGTTGCCTGGCACTTCCATTACGTGATGACCCTGCTAGGCGAGCGTTCCGTGCACCTGGATGGGCCTGGAGGAACCGGCGGAGACGCGTTAGTCCGCGCTACCTCTGAGGATGTCTTGCTCGTTATTTCCATCAAACCTTATGCAACCGGGGCGCTGGAACTGGCCCAGTTGGCAAAAGCGCAGGGGGTAGGCATTGTTTCCATTACTGATAGTGAAGTCTCGCCGCTGGTAGCGCTGTCAGAGCAGGCCGTTTTTTGCCCCACAGAAAGCGATAGCTTTTTCCATACGCTAACCCCGGCATTAGCCGTCTCCGAAGTGCTATGCAGCTTATTGGCAGAATTCGATCGGCCCAAAACGCTAGAGGCGTTGCAGCAAGCGGATGAACACCTCTTGCATCTCAATACCTATGCGACGGCTATCCCCAGGCGGCGGTGAGAAGCTGACTTAAACCGACCAGCGTTTTGTCATTTTTTGGCAGTTTTGCTTAATGCGCCGAGACAGGCGCTCTAACAATACATGCTCTGTACCTGGCGTTGCGACCTCCTGCAATGCCTCTATCACAGTGGGTAAAACGCTGAGTATTTCATCGGCGAGACGTTCGCCTAAGCTCATGAAGTATGCAGGTTTAAATCCCAACGCCTGGGCGAGAGAAGCAAGGTGTGAGCGTTCGATACTGCCGGGCTGATCAATGCCAGACACTCGAAATGCAAAGCGGTTCGAGAGACCGCTATAGAGCGTCGTGCACATGAGATCGTAAAACGGGGCTAGTTGAACGCCCTGCGGCGTTTGCAATATAGAGAGGTTTTTGGCGTGGCTGTCATTGTTACCAATAAACAGGGTGAAAAAAAACCACTGCGAAAAACGCAGCAGGTCTTTTGCGGGAACACCCGCCGCCTGAAGTAACTGCCGACACTCAATGAGGCTAGGCCCTCCGTCGCTTTCGTATTTGAGGGTGGAAGGTGTCCCTGCTAATTGGCAAATATCTAGCTGGTGATAACGCTGTAAGTTGCCGTGCTCATCATAAAACCGGTCATAGCGCTTAACTAAACAGGCGCGTGTTTGAGGCTGGAAGGTAGCTTCAGCTACCCCTAGCGCTAACGCGGCGGCTAGTTGCATACAGAGCGTTTCATTAAGCGCAGAACACCACACGCCTTTCAAACCACGGATATCCGGTTTCAAAATATGGCTTGAAGGCGCGGCCCCTTCAGGCAGCGCCGGGCTGCCATCAGCGAGTACCATTAGCAGCAGTTTAGTTTGAGCGCCCGCTAATGAAATTCGCGCTTGGGGAGCAAGTTGCCCGGTTAATTCACCCTGGGTTTCATTATGCAGAAAGTCGTTTATAGCTTCCCAGTCCGTCTTGCGATAGCTGGCTGGTCGAGGCGTTTCACCTTGCGGGAGTAGGGTGTAGCCACTCGCCGTATCACCGCCAATCGACTTTAAAAGACCAAAAACAGTGGTGGTGTGGTGGCGTAGCTCAATATAGCGACGTAGTTCGCCCTCAGGCAGTAGGTTTTCGAAGTAGGCCAGCACACTATCGCCGCTATGTCGTTGTTGAGTCAGCGGTAGCTGGGGCGAAAGGCTATTCGCTTGGTTTTTGGCTAGCCACTCCTGAGTATAGTCAAACCGCAACGGCTGAGTGTTATGCAAACGCCCGACATGCAGTTCCCCCCAGAACAGGTCAAGCGCTTCGCTATGGGCGGCCATGGTGATTCCCTTTGCGCTGTATAATCACTTCCAATCCCATTAGATCCAAAACATCGAGTACTTTTTGTAGCTGCAGGGTTGGCTTGCCGCGCTCAAGGTCGACGATAAAGCGGTTGCCTGTACCCGCAAGTCCGGCAATATCACTTTGCAGCAATGATTGATCACGCCGGGTTTGTTGAACTAGCTTGCCCAGCTCTTCACTGCTGCGAATACGTTTTGCACTCTCTATCTGGGAGGTCATAGCGACTGTCCGATAAAATTACCGTACGGTAATGATAGACCATATTAGTGATCAAAACGCTATGATTATTCCCGATCGGTAACTTTCAGTGATTAGAGAGGCTTTCTGGAAGGAAATATTACCGAACGGGAATATTTCGGTGGTCAGTGATTTTATACGAAACGCATTAACGGGGCAGCCCAAGGCCGCCTCGTTAAAGTGTGCGCTATATCTGAATAACAAACGCTTAGGTATTTAAAATCACGCCACCATTGAGGTGCATGGTCTGGCCGCTCATGTAGGAAGACTCTTCGCTGGCCAGATAAACATACGCAGGCCCCATTTCGCTGGGCTGGCCTGCGCGATTCATCGGTACCTGACCGCCGAATGAGGCTACTTTTTCATCCTCAAAGCTGGCTGGAATCAGCGGGGTCCACACAGGGCCTGGCGCCACGGCGTTTACGCGAATGCCGCGATCCATCAGCGACATCGCCAGCGAGCGCACTAACCCCTGAATAGCGCCTTTGGTGGCGGTGTAATCAATCAGCGTCGCGTTGCCCTTAAAGGCATTGATAGAGGACGTGCAGATGATCGTATCGCCCTTGTCGAGATGCGGCAGGGCAGATTTGGTCAGGTAGAAGTGGCTGAAAATATTGGTCTGGAACGTACGCAGCAGCTGATCATCGGGGATCTCAGTAATATCGTCCCAATCGTACTGCTCAGCGGCATTGTTGATCACAATATTGATCTTGCCGAAGTGATCGAGCGTGCGCTTAACAATATCGCGGCAAAAGTCTGGTTCAGCCACATCGCCTTTTAACACCAAGCAACGGCGGCCTTCCGCTTCGACTAACCGTTTGGTCTCTTCGGCATCTTTATCTTCGTCTAAATAGGCAATCGTGCAGTCCGCGCCCTCGCGGGCATAGTGCACGGCCACGGCACGACCAATGCCGCTGTCGCCGCCGGTAATAATCGCGACTTTGTCTAGCAACTTGTCAGTGCCGCGGTAGCTTTCGCGAATGTACTCAGGCTCCGGGCGCATCGCGTACTCATCACCCGGTTGCTTATCTTGATGCTGGGGAGGTTGCTTTTGATCACTCATGTGCGGTCACTCCATTGTTAGCACGGATGTGTGTCGTTCAAACTGATGATGACTACCTATGACGGATGATTAACAGCGATGGTTAATATCTAAGGCAAACAGTGAATATTCACTCCTCGAATATTCGCCAACCTTCAACGTAGACCAAAGGCGTAGAAACAAGCAAGCCGCCGTTAATTAATGGTCTTTTATAGATTTCAGGGATTTAGCTGAGTTTCAATAACAAGCGTTAAGGTAAAAAACCACTCTATCAAATAAATAACTTATGTTAAGTAAATGGTTGGGTTTTAAATGGCGGCGCGCATAAATTGACAATAATAGAAAGAGCACTATGTTTTAGGGGTACTAGGCTTTAGAAGTGCTGGGTTAAAGAAATACCAGTTTTTAAAAGTACTAACTTTTATAAGCACTTTGCCAAGCACTGTATTTTTAAGGTAATCAATCTATTAAGGAGGATAAGCTCACTAGGAATAAGGGCTTATTTTCTCTAAGTGCATAATTTCATTAACGATTAGGTATTAGCATCGTAGCGTTAATGACATGCACTTAATAGATTCGCAGTGACGCTGATTGTGTTTCACCACGGATGCTGAAAAGTGAGACGACAAGGAGGAAGTGACAAATGACCGATCAAGGAAAGCAGCCCAACACAGGCGCGCCCAACCAGTCCAACCGCTCAACGGAGTCGCTCAAACAGCAAGGACGCGACACGGCCCACGAGGTCAGTGATGCTGCCCATCACCAAGCAGAAAGCTACTTCAATCAACAGCGTGATAGCGCGGCAGAACAGTCCCACAAGTTCACCAGCGTTTTGCAAAAAATGGCTGATGAGTTCGATAACCAGCAGCAGCCCTATTTCTCGAAACAAGCGAGAAAGTTTGCTGATACCACCGAACGGTTTTCCAGCTCATTGCGCGATAAAGATTTACGTACGGTTTGTAATGAAGCGCAAAGCTTTAGCCGTCGTGAGCCCGCGCTGTTTGTAGGCGGCCTGATTGCCGCTGGCTTTTTAGCTTCCCGCTTTCTGCGAAGTTCTAGCCAGCACTCGCATAGTGACGATTCGCACTCACGTTATTCAAATACCACCGACGAGCGCGCAACGGGTCTTCCGATGCAGGAAAACGTACCTGCCGGACAGTCGTCACCAGTTAGCCAATCATCAAGTCTTTCAGGCAGCTCCGTTGCCGGTAATGGAGCAGTAGGTTCATCGGGTCGTGAAAATGGAATGCCCTAACGTAAGGGCCAGGGAGGCATAGAATGGATTCGGATAACAAACCCACGTCGCAAAGTTCATCGGTCGGTACGCTAGTGTCGACGGTGATGCAGGAAATTAGCTCGCTGGTGCGCAACGAAGCCGCGCTCGCCAAGACCGAGATGACCGAGAAAACCCATCAAGCGATGGGCGCCATCGCTTCAATTGCGATGGCCGGTGCGGTACTGATGGGCGGTTTTTTAACCCTGTTGGCAGCGTTAGTCTTTCTGCTTAATGAGGTGCTTCCGCCCGAGACCACACCGTGGCTCTCTGCGTTGATTGTCGGCGTCGTTGTGTCGGTTATCGGTGTGATGATGCTTAAAGCGGGCCAGAAGAAACTGCAGGCGCGTAATTTGATGCCCAGCCGTACGATGCATAGTTTGCAAAGCGACAAAACAACGGCGAAACAGCATCAGCACAACGTCAAGGAGGAGTTGAAATGACGGATCATGACCATCAGCGCAGTCCCGAAGAGATTGAAAAGGATATCAATCAATCGCGCGAGCGCCTTGATTCTACCCTGCATGAAATCGAAGAGCGCTTCTCTCCTCAGCAGCTGTTGAATACCTCCTATGAGTATATTCGCCATGGGGGCGCTAATGAATTCGTGTCTAATTTAGGCACCACCATTAAGCAGAACCCGCTGCCGTTTCTGGTCACCACTGCTGGTCTTGGCTGGTTAATGCTGGCCCAGCGTCACCCAAATGAGCCACGCCATAAGCAGCAGTACGCGTCTGATATGGACCAGCGCTTTTACACTGGCGGGCAGTCTTCATCGGGTACTAGCGGCTCTCATGGCACGCCAGGTATACCCGTACACGAAGGCACACATCCTAATGCTGGAACGCCCACTTACAGCGGTGGTTCAGAAAGCCATAGCGATGGTAAAGGCCGTATGAGCCGGGCGAAAGAAGGCGCCAGCAGCATGAAAGACGGCGCCAAAGGCAAAGCCCAACACCTTGGCGAAAAAGCCAAGCACACCGCACAGCAATGGGGCAGTAAGGCACACCAAATGGGGGATAATATGCGCAATTCTTCATCCCATCTTCAGCATAGTGCTCACGATCGCATGCACGATATGGAGCATCGTGCTCACCAGTCCAAGAGCCAAGCCTCCGATTTTATCCAGGATCATCCGCTAGTGGTTGGCGCACTCGGATTTGCGCTGGGTGCCGCCTTAGGCGGTCTTTTCCCCGCCACCAAGAAAGAGGATGAGTACATGGGTGAGTATCGCGACCGCGTTATGCATAAGGCCGCCGAAACCGGGCAAGCACAAGCGGATAAGGCCCAGCATACGATCCATGAAAAAGCCGAATCGGCTAAGGGTGATTCCCATCGCGCTAACGATGCGAATGTAAACGCCCCGCAGCATCAGGAGGCGGGAATTGTAGGCTCACCCACCCCAACGCCCACAACGGAGCGCTCTGCACCTGAGAGCCATGACCAAAAGCATGAGCATCAGAAACATGACCATCAGAAACATGACCCTCAGAAACATAGCCAGGGCTTGGCGGGGTCGAGCACACCCTCCGGCAACACCCAAGGGTCGGGAACTAACCACACGCCCTAGCATTGCTGATGTTGCTGATAAAAAATGAGTGAAACCAGTGGCCGCTTAATGCGGCCACTGCTCTTTAGTAGGGACGGTTTTGCAAGAACGGTTTAGCTACAAGAGTTGGCATAAAAAGCCAGCACAAAAGCCGCTAACATCGCTAATCGATAGCGGCAAACCATAAGTGTTATTGGGATTCCCAATACGATCCGTTTAAGGCGTGATTAACTAGCAACTTGCTGTTTTTAAATGACTATTTTAAAAGTGATGATTGATTGGACGTCGCGCTGCTGCATTGCAAGTTAGTCAGTAACAGCTAAGGTAAAAGCAGCTTGGATAGGAGGTGAAATTGATAGCCTTCATTCTTGCGTGTATCACGCTATTCAAGGAGCCCAGTTGGCTGAGTTAGCCAGGGCAATAAAGAAACACAGACCTTCACCATAAGGAAAAAGCGATGACTCAAGCCTCCGAGCACGACAAAAAAGCGCCTAAAGACCGCGACGATCATCACGATGATGCCAACCCAATGCCGGATACCCATCACGTTAATAAGGGCTCCGATGACAAAAAGTCGGATGATAAGAAATAAGCTCTCTAACAATGGCTTAGCATTGTGGATACAGTGCTGAACCAGCGCAGGCGCTACTTCTTGTAGCGCCTTTTAATTTCCACGCTCAACCTTCCTTCTCCCAAGCGCAGCTTTAGCTTCTGACCCGGCTGTGTATCTTCCGCACGTCGAACCACCTGGCCCTGCTCATCCTGGGCAATCGCATAGCCACGCCCCAATACCGCCAGCGGGCTGACCGCATTGAGCTCCCGTGCAGCACTGGTTAAGCGCGCCTGACGGTTTTCGAGCTGGCGCTGCATGGCCGCACCCAAACGGCGCTGTAACTGGCTCACCCGCTCGCTTTCTGTGCGATGCAGCCGCGTCATATCCTGGCTGGCTAAGCGTCTATTCAACTGCGCTATCTGAGCTTTCTGATGGGTAAGCGTTTGCTGCATGGCGCGATTCAAGCGCTGATCAAGGGCGGTCAAGTGTTGGCGCTGGCGGTTAAGCTGCTCGCCAGGGTGGCGCAGCTTGGCGCGCAGGGTATCTAACCGCTGGCTGTCGCGCTCTAACCGTGCCTGCATCGCTCGCTGCAGGCGGCTGTGCTGATGCTCCAACTGGCGCTTGAGGGTGTTCTGATCCGGCACTAAGCGTTCTGCGGCGGCAGAGGGCGTGGGCGCGTGCATATCTGCGGCGAAATCCGCCAGGGTGACATCCACCTCGTGACCCACCGCCGACATCACCGGCAGCCGGGAATGAAAAATCGCCCGTGCCAAATGCTCGTTGTTGAAGGCCCATAAATCTTCCAGGCTACCGCCGCCGCGGGTGATCAAGATCACATCGCGCCCGGGGTCTAATCGCGCCTGACGGTTAAGCAACGCCAGCGCCGATATCATCGCAGGCGCCGCTTCTGCACCCTGTACCGGCACTGGAATCAGCGTCACATCCGCCAGCGGCCAGCGCGCTTCCAGCACCGCCAATACATCGCGAATCGCGGCACCAGTGGCGGAGCTCAAGATCAGCAGTTTGCGGGGCGGGAAGGTCAGCGGTCGGGCGTTAGCAAACACGCCTTCGCCTTCCAGCTGCGCCTTCAAGCGCTCGAACGCCGCCAGCAGTTCCCCCAGGCCCGCGGCCTGAACGGCATCGGCAATTAGCTGGTAGTCGCCTCGCGGCTCGAACAGCGACACCCGACCGCGCAGCTTGACCTGATCACCATCGCGCATCGGCGCCGAGACAAACCGCGCCCGCTGGCGAAACAGCGCACAGCGAATCTGCGCCCGGTCATCCTTCAACGTGAAATAGACATGCCCAGAGGCCGGGCGGGAAACGTTAGAGAGCTCGCCCTCCACCCACACTTCGCCCACATCGCGCTCAAGGGTCTGCTTGGCGCGCTGGTTGAGTTGGCTGACGGAGAGTGTAGTGGGCGTTGGTGCGTTCATTGCTGTCCCTTGTTTTAGGGAATCCGGGAATTTTTACGGCTAGTTGCGTAAAATGGCGTCGTTATTACGAAAAATCATTGTATTACCCAGGAGATGACGAGGAAATGCTATGAGCCACCATCCAACACCGCTGATCGCTTTTTACCGTGGCCAGGCAACGGATCATCAGGGGCGTTATATCAATGACATCTGGGCCTTATCTCACTTCTGGTTGGAGCATACCCACGATTATATTCAGTGGCTTTTTCCCATCCCTGAGGTTGGCCGCTTTAACCATTTTGCCCCGCGGCTGACCGATGTCGAGCGTGAAGTATTTCAAGACGATAGCGCGTTACGTGAAAAGCAGCGAGTCTCGCTGGATGTCATGTTGAGCTTTTTGGGTTTAACTCGGGATGGGATCACCATTACTGCCCAACCGAGCCTCAATATCCGCGATCATATTTGGCTCAAAGCAGGCGGGCATAATCACCTGCGTATCTCGCGGATAATTCGTTCTTTGGCACTTTGTCATCAAGACGATCTGGCGCTAGCTTTGCAGGAAGCTGTGGTGCGGATTGGCACAGAGCAGGGCATTGTTTCGGGCGCCTCAATCCAGTATTGGATCGAGGCGCATAAGGAGTAGCCTGTATTATTCGGATATTGTTACTGGCATGCCGCAATAATAGAAAAGCCGTAAAGCCTTACGTCTGGCGTTCCTTCTACGAGGCAGCCTCTTCGGCGTGACGTGATCACTGGGTCTGTCAGTGGTTGGAAGTAGCTGAAGTGATAATCCGTTGCATCTTCAAAACCAGTATGGGCATCAAGTTGTGCCACAATCTTTTCGTGTGTTTTGGCAGAATGTTCCATCCATTGTGACGAATCATCGTGCTGCCTATTGTCAATATGCAGATAGATGGCCATTGGTAACTTGACGATCTTTCGCTTCAAAGCGTTTCCTAAGCTTTTTTCATCAAGCTCAATGAGCTGCTTAACGGCTTTTTGCCACGGACGAACAAGGCGCTGAGTTGGTGTTATATCTTCATTATCAATACAGCGGCCATTAACAGGCACACGAATGACTTTCAGCTCGACGAGAAAGCTCGTGCGACGGTAATCGAAGATAATGTCCACTCGACCTTTTCCACTAGCTTCATCCATCTGGCGAGTCACTTGAACTTCAGTGGCTATATGACCGACTTGTTTATCAAACGAGTCACTGAGCAACGCCTTGATCACCGTACCGTAAAGCTCTCGCTCATTGGGAATACGCGTATTGCTGATGAAATGACGTGTATCAGGGGCGTCAATCGCTTCGCCGAAAGCACTGCAAAACGTCACCATCATATCGCGAGAAATACGCGCACCCTTGATGTTATCCGGATTGCTGTAATAGAGCTGACCAGGCTGTTCTACCATTATTTTCATTTCTCAAAAATTGGTACAGTATGTATTGCCTAATCGTGCTTTGCTACCCAGCGTTTTGGAAAGGCCTGATGCAACCCCATGATTAAGCTACTCTTGTCCTTGAGTTTACTCAGTAACCGTAACGATCTTTATGCGAGGTGATGTTTTAAACGTGCGCTTCAATACACTCTGTCGCTCATGCCGCAGCGTGTATGCACTGCCTCAATAGGTAGGATGTCTCACCTCGCCCACATCACGCTCAAGGGTCTGCTTGGCGCGCTGGTTGAGTTGGCTGACGGAGAGTGCCTGGGGAGTAGGGGAAGCCATAGGATTAAGCCCGCTCTAATAAATAACGTTTTAACGCCGCAGGATCAGGCACGCCCTGAATCACTTCGCCATCGATCACCAAGGTCGGCACCGACTGAATGCGCGCCTCTTCCACCGCGTGGCGCTGCGCCGCTTGGTGCTGCTCGCGGTAACGGCCTTCGGCCAGGGCATCCAGCACCGCTTGGCGCTCCAGGCCCACCGACTCACCAATATCCGCCAGTACCTCGGGGTCGCCAATATCGCGCTCCTGCTGGAAAAACGCTTTTAAGGCCGCCATTGAATAGGGGTGACCCAATCCCCGCTCTTCGGCCATGGCAAACACTTCAAAGGCTTTATCAGTGCGCGGCTGTGGGGAAATATTGGGCAGCGTAATAGGCACGCCGAGCTTTTCCGCCATGGGGTAAACCGAATCGCGCCAGATCTTGGGCAGGTAAGGGTCTTCCACCTTCAGCGTAGGCACTGGGGCAGGGCGCAGCTCGAAAGGCCGCCAGCGAATTTCTACATCCATACCGTCGGTTGCTTGAACAATCGCCTCTTCCGCCAGCAGGCAGAAGGGGCAAACATAATCGGTATATACAATGATTTCCTGAGGCAACAGAACGCCCTCCGCGTCGTAAAAATGTCCAGTCAGCAGCCTAACATTAAACGTCATTAGCAATTGGTATAAGCACAACAGCCTGACTGCATTGCTGGAGCACCCCTCAAAACGCTATAATAGGCGATTAACCTTTCACGCCCCACTTCCTCTCAATCAGGGTGTTGCCGCTATGCTACGTATGGCCCAAGAAGCACTAACGTTCGATGACGTTCTTCTCGTTCCCGGCTTCTCCGATGTCCTCCCCAAGGATGTCAGCCTCAAAACCCGCCTGACCCGCAATCTATCGCTCAACATTCCGCTACTTTCTGCTGCGATGGACACCGTTACCGAAGCGCGTCTAGCGATTGCGATGGCTCAGGAAGGGGGCATTGGCATCATCCATAAAAGCATGACCATGACCCAGCAAGCCGCTGAAGTGCGCAAGGTCAAAAAGCACGAAAGCGTGATTGTGAAAGACCCGGTCACCGTGAGCCCCAAGGCCAAGCTCGAAGACCTGCTCGCCATGGCGCGGGAGTACGGCTTCTCCGGTTTCCCCGTGGTAGAAGGCGAAACCCTGGTAGGCATCGTGACCGAGCGCGACATGCGCTTCCAGCCTAACCACGGCGACAGTGTAGAAGCGATCATGACGCCGCGCGACCGGCTGATTACCGTCAAAGAAGGCACCGATCTCGAAACCAGCAAAGCCAAAATGCGCGAACACCGCATCGAAAAAATGCTGATCGTCGATGACGAATTCCACCTGCGTGGCCTGGTCACCTTCCAGGATATCGAAAAAGCCCGCACCTACCCCATGGCCGCGAAAGACAGCGACGGCCGTTTGCTAGTCGGCGCAGCGGTCGGCACCGGCCCGGAAACGCCGGATCGCGTCGCGGCACTGGCTGAAGCTGGCGTGGATGTGATTATCGTCGATACCGCCCACGGCCACTCCCAAGGCGTGATTGATCGCGTTCGCTGGATCAAACAGAACTTCCCGGCCATTCAGGTGATTGGCGGCAACATCGCCACCGGCGCCGCTGCCAAAGCACTGGCCGAAGCGGGTGCGGATGCCGTGAAAGTCGGCATCGGCCCTGGCTCAATCTGCACCACGCGCATCGTTGCCGGTGTTGGCGTGCCGCAAATCACCGCGGTTTCCAACGTGGCCGAAGCGCTCAAAGAGTTCGACATTCCGCTGATTGCCGATGGCGGCGTGCGCTACTCCGGTGATTTGGCCAAGGCGATAGCCGCTGGCGCCAGCGCCGTGATGGTCGGTGGCCTGCTGGCCGGTACCGAAGAAGCGCCGGGTGAAGTCGAGCTTTACCAGGGCCGTACCTACAAAGCCTACCGTGGCATGGGCTCCATGGGGGCCATGTCCCAGAACCAAGGCAGCGCCGACCGCTACTTCCAGGATAAGAGCGAAGGCGCCGAGAAACTGGTGCCGGAAGGCATCGAAGGCCGCGTCCCCTATAAAGGCATGATGAGCGCCATCGTTCACCAGCTAATGGGCGGCCTGCGCGCTTCCATGGGCTACACCGGCTGCCGCGACATTCAGGAAATGCGCACCAAGCCGGAATTCGTACAAATTACCGGCGCTGGCTTCAACGAATCCCACGTCCACAACGTGCAGATCACCAAAGAAGCTCCCAACTATCGGGTGAGCTAACCAGCGTTTTTAGTTAAAACGGCGGCGGGCACAACAGCTCGCCGCTTGCTTTTTGGCCTTACCAGCGGCACCCACACCGCTTAACCGAGACCCCGCCATGAGTGACATTCACGCCCACAAGATCCTGATTCTCGACTTCGGCTCGCAGTACACCCAACTGATCGCCCGCCGCGTTCGCGAGATCGGCGTATATTCCGAAGTCCGCGCGTTTGATATCACCGAAGAAGAGATCCGCGAGTACAACCCCAACGGCATTATCATGGCCGGTGGCCCGGAATCCGTGACGGAACTGGACTCCCCGCGTGCACCGCAGTGCGTGTTTGAAATGGGCCTACCGGTGTTTGGTATCTGCTACGGCATGCAAACCATGGCCGAGCAGTTGGGCGGTAAGGTAGAAGGCTCTAACCAGCGCGAATTCGGCTACGCGCAGATTCAAATCGACGAAAACAACGCGCTGTTCAAAGACATCAGAGACCACGTAGACGCGAAAAGCGGCAAAGCCCTGCTGGACGTATGGATGAGCCACGGCGACAAGGTCGCCCAAGCGCCCACCCAGTTCACCGTGACCGCTTCTACACCGAGCTGCCCGATTGCCGCCATGGCCTGGGAAGAGAAGCAGTTCTACGGCGTACAGTTCCACCCGGAAGTGACCCACACCCTGCAGGGCCAGCGCATTCTCGAGCACTTCGTGCTGGATATCTGTAAAGCCGAAAAGCTCTGGACGCCTGCACAAATCATCGAGGACCAGGTACAGCGCGTGCGCGAGCAAGTGGGCGACCGCCACGTACTGCTCGGCCTTTCCGGCGGCGTGGACTCTTCTGTGGTTGCCGCGTTGCTGCACAAAGCGATTGGCACCCAGCTAACCTGCGTATTCGTCGACAACGGCCTGCTGCGTAAAGCGGAAGGTGACCAGGTCATGGAAACCTTCGCCAAGCACATGGGCGTGAAGGTGATCCGCGTAGACGCCGAAGACCTGTTCCTCGGCAAGCTGAAGGGCGAAAAAGACCCGGAGGCTAAACGCAAAATCATCGGTAACACCTTCATCGACGTATTCGATGAAGAGGCCAGCAAGATCGACGGCGTCGAGTTCCTGGCCCAGGGCACCATCTACCCGGACGTGATCGAATCCGCCGCCTCCAAAACCGGCAAAGCGCACGTGATCAAATCCCACCACAACGTCGGTGGCCTGCCGGAAACCATGAAGCTCAAGCTAGTCGAGCCGCTGCGCGAGCTGTTTAAAGACGAAGTGCGCAAACTCGGCCTGGAACTCGGCTTGCCCTACGATATGGTCTATCGCCACCCGTTCCCTGGCCCTGGCCTGGGCGTGCGTATTCTAGGCGAAGTGAAGAAGGACTACGCCGACATCCTCCGCGATGCCGACGCTATCTTCATCGAAGAGCTACGCGCCTCTGGATGGTACGAAAAAACCAGCCAAGCCTTCTCCGTGTTCCTGCCGGTGAAATCGGTAGGCGTAGTCGGCGACGGCCGCCGCTACGAATGGGTCATCGCATTACGCGCAGTCGAAACCATCGACTTCATGACCGCCCGCTGGGCGCACTTGCCCTATGAGCTGCTGGAGAAGGTTTCCAACCGAATTATCAATGAGTTGGAAGGGGTTTCGCGGGTGACTTATGATGTCTCCAGCAAGCCGCCTGCTACTATAGAGTGGGAGTGAGTGCTTACTCGTTAGTCGCACATATAAATCCGCCGAAAGGCGGATTTTTTTATAAATTGAAATTTGGATGTTGGTCGTTATATCATCAAATGAGGTCTCTAAATTAATTTTTCTAAAATAACCTGAGATTTATATGTTAAAAGAAAAGGTTTTTTGCACAAAAAGAAATGCTTTTATGATAAGCCTATTAACTTGCTTAGTTACAACAGTTTTCTTGTTAGCATTTTTTGTGTTTTTTTCTTCTCCTGGTGTGGTTGATAAAATAAGCAACTTTAATCTAATTTCTGTTCTTTCTGCAAAGGATGAATGCTCAAATAATGAGTGTCAGATAACAAAATTACTTCCAGGGGATTCAGAGTCTTTAAGCCTAAAAGAGGTTTGGGGGTTTCAGTCTTCTTTATATCAAACTGTAATAACATTTTTGATAGCTATAAATGGTTTTATAGCTGCATTGTCTGTTTTGTATATAAAAACAAACTCAGAAGATAAGGCTGAAGATGCAGCAAAGAGTTATGTTGAGGGTGATAGTTTTAGTGTGTTTATTGAAAAAAATGCTGACACGAAAAAGTAGGAAAAAGCTACGCCAGCTTCAGCAAGATTATTCCAGCACCATAGAAACATTTGATTTGGAAATTAATGGTATAAGCGATTTAAAGGAAAATGTAGAATCACTTAAAAATGAAAATTCCGATCTAAAGAGGCAGCTTAATATTATATCAAAAAGGTTGGCTGAATTAGATGAAAAAGAAAAAGAAGGTGGTAGTTTTGAACTTAATAGGAGGGCTAGATAGTGGCTTTTATTCGTAAAGGAATGGTTAAGGAAAGAAAACTACCTGAATTTGAGGAGCTATCTACACCTGAGGACTTGATAAAACTGGCTGAGAGCAAAGGGTTAGATACTAATCCAATAAATATTTCAGAGCTAGCTCAAGAGTTAGGAGTGACTGTAAGGTTTGAGCCTCTTGAGGATGAGGTCTCAGGTAGTCTTGTCAAAGAGAAACGCTCTGGAGCCTGGGTCATGACAGTTAATTCTTTGCATCATCCACATAGACAAAGATTTACGATAGCACATGAGCTCGCTCATAGAATATGTCATGCTGCGAATAGTGATAATTTTGAAGATAAAACTTTTTTCAGAAATGGGGACAGTAATTGGATGGAAGCCGAAGCTAATCAATTTGCTGCAGCTTTATTAATGCCAGAAAATAGCTTTGTAAATTATATTGATAACGTTTCAGCTAAAGTTGAAGATTTGGCCAATTATTTTCAAGTTTCATCTATGGCTGTAAGAGTTCGTGCAAGAGTTTTGGGGTATGAAGGACATAACTTATGAGTGAGTTTTTATATTTTCCTATGATAAAAACTAGAGATGCTGAACTGCGTTGCTTTAGCAATATTGAGGAGGACAAATTTAAGAGTTTACTTCCGATATATGAGTTGACGAAATCAAGGAAAACGGTAAAGACTCCAGATGGTGATATTTATCGGCGTATGAAGAACATAGGTGAGATACAAGGTGAAAGACCTTTTATCTTAGACTTGTGTACTGATGATAAATATATAAACCCACAGATTGAACAGCTTCTTTCTCCACATATGGGTTTCAAGGACTGGCAGTATTTTATTTTTGATCTCCATAATGATCTAAATATCATACCCATGATCCATGTTTATGAGGATGAGGGAAAAGTGGCTGCTGAAGTCGAAGCTTTTGTTAAAGCTGCTTCTGAGAGAACTAGTTTTTTAGCTGTGCGCTTACCCTATGATTTAGGTGGAGAAAGCGTTTTTCATTACTTGCAGCCGATTTTTAGTTCATTAAGTGAAGGTTGTAAAATTTATGTGATATTGGATGCTGGATTTATAAGGAATGAAGTGGCTGGTGATGTGGCAGATAAGTTTATTGACAGCTGCTCTGGTTTAGAAAATGTGTCTCAATATGTAGAAGATATTATCATTATGTCGACAAGTTTTCCCTCTAATGTGGCAAAAGAGGGAGGAGGAGACTCTGAAGGTAAGTTTGATATTTTCGAAGAAAATATTTTTCAAAAAGTGGTAGAAGAAGTTGATGTGAAATATGGTGATTATGCCTCTATTAATACTGAGCAAATT
Organism: Vreelandella maris; assembly: GCF_013371085.1. Lineage (GTDB taxonomy): Bacteria > Pseudomonadota > Gammaproteobacteria > Pseudomonadales > Halomonadaceae > Vreelandella > Vreelandella maris. The sequence goes on from NZ_JABWCV010000008.1 coordinate 109,519, forward strand.
GAGATTAAAGGTGGAACTTTCGTTCCTAGAATCGATATAGCAAGCCTTGATGGATTTAGCTTTACATATAAGCGTCATAGACGTAATGCGGGTGGCTATGTGAAGTGTGCAAGAGAGGTTGTTCAAGACGTTTCTAATTATGTATCTTTAGATACATGGGCTGATGATGAAATTAAATTGGCAAAAGATAATACACCGACAGGAATTAGTCCGGCTTTTTGGATATCAGTACGTATGAATTACTATATTGAAACAAGGTTGCGCTTAAGAAGTTCTTCTAAATAATTTAGTAGGCGATTTTTTTGTTAGTGTAAAGATGTCATCTTTATTTATAATGTCTCCTTTTTCTATTTTCACTAGCTTTGAAGCTATTTCATATCTTTCTTTAAAGTTTAATCGTGACCATTTTCTGATTGTTTCAATAGAATATATCGATGAGATGTGTTTGCAAAGTTCATGTTTTGACTTTATTTTTTTTAGAAATGCATTTTTTCTAAGAAAGCTAATTGGGAGAGTGCTGCAAAGACTTTCCTTGTTATGGTTTTTAAATTTATTCGACTTTCTTATATGCTTTATTTCCTTATTTGAAACAATCAAAATACCTATTGATCTTGGTGTGTTGGTTCTTACTTCTTTTAGGTTTGTTTCTTCACACACAACATAGCAATAATCAAAATACGATTTATAGCTATCGAGCTGATAGCTAAGTCTAGCTGTTCTGTCAGTTGCACTCTTGATTTCGTATGAGGTCAACTCCATCTCATTCAGGAGAGCTAAGTCTGCTCTTCTTTCACCAAACTGAAAGGGGAATTCAATACCCATAATATAGTCTGGATATTGATTAGAGATACTGTCTGCCAATATAACCTTTATTTCTAGCTCAGTCATTTTTTGCGCGCGCGAAATTTGAATGTTTCTATTCTAGCATATGCCTTAATGTTTTTGTTCGATAAGCATGCAATTTTTATGATTTTAACTTTATTTGACTGAGCTTGGCTTAGTTGCTTAATACCTTATATGTGGTTTTAAGATCTTTAGATTTTAATGTTTAGTTGCAGGTTGATTGTGGTTTATGTTGATGATGATTGTTATGCCCAATTTGTGATGATATTAATAAAAAACAAGCATTAAATTGCCGGTAAGTATCTGCTTGTTCTCTTTATGAACTTTCCCCTAGATTAGTACCCTGCTCTCAATAAGCCGATCAAACTGATACCACTCATTGAAGAGACGCAATCGGGGCAGTTTAATTGAGCGGGAAGGAATCAAGACTGCCCCTGGCACAGAATGAGTCCGCTCACCCCAACCCGCTATGTGCTTTACTATCTGCACCTGTTATTCACGGAGGAAACATCCATGGCCATAGGCGGCTTGATAGGATTACTGGACGACATTGCCGCATTGGCGAAGTTGACTGCAGCATCACTGGACGATGTGAGTGCCGCCGCTGGGCGTGCGACGGCGAAGGCGGCCGGGGTGGTGGTGGATGATACTGCGGTGACGCCGCAATATTTGCAGGGGGTGGTGGCAGCACGTGAACTGTCGCTTGTGAAGCAGATCGCGCTGGGGTCGATCCGCAACAAGCTGATTTTTATCCTACCGGTGGCGCTGCTGCTGAATCACTTTTTGCCCGCGCTATTGCCGATCATCCTAATGGTGGGCGGTACCTACTTGGCCTTTGAGGGCGCTGAGAAAGTCTGGCACAAGCTTTCCGGCAAGCATGACGACGACAAGCCAGCGGTAGAACAAGGGCCGGAAGCCGAGAAAAAGATCGTGAGTGGTGCTATTCGGACCGACCTGATTTTGTCTGCTGAAATCATGGTGATCGCGCTGGCCACGGTCTCCCATCAGGGGTTCTGGTCACAGCTGGCGAGCCTGGTGGTGGTCGCGTTTGTCATCACTATTTTGGTGTATGGCGTGGTCGCGCTGTTGATCAGGATGGATGATATCGGCCTGAAGCTCGCCCAGCGGGATAGTTCGAGCATGCAGACCCTGGGCCGTGGTCTGGTGACGGCCATGCCCAAGGTGCTAGCGACCATCTCGGTCGTGGGCACCGTCGCCATGCTCTGGGTGGGCGGGCATATCCTGATGGTCAATCTGGGTGCCGATGGCACGGGTTGGTTCAATGCACCCTATGAGTGGGTACACCATATTGAGCTAGGCATTAGCGAGGCCACCGGTGCTTTGGGCGGCACGCTGGGCTGGAGCTTTAATACGCTGTGCTCAGCGGTGATTGGCTTTTTGGTGGGCTCGGTGGTGGTGGGTGTGGTGCATCTACTTCCCGTTAAGAAAGCGCAACATATCTAAATTCTTTAAAAATCAGATATTTTGTTAACTCAAAGTACCCCATATTTAATTTTTTCAAAGAAAGCATGGTTGACCCTTTGGTAAAGTGCTAATTTGTGAACCATGAGTACACATAAAAAAGCAATACTAAAGAGCGTGGTTGACGCCATACCTTCAGGGTTCATGGTGGATACCGCATGGCTTGAACGCTACGGTGTCAGCCGTTTCCTTGCTCGCAAATACGTCGATAACGGCTGGCTGGAGCGCGTTAACCGCGGCGTCTTCCGACGCCCCGCGCCGAACGCAACAACGTCGGCCACCATCGATTGGAAAACCTGCTTGCTCTCCATGCAGCATATTATGCGCTATGACATCCATGTCGGCGGTACAACGGCACTTGCCCAACAAGGCTACGATCACTATCTGCGTTTGGGCAGCAATGCGCCTGTCTGGGTATATGGCGACGCCATACCCAATTGGCTTAGTAAGCTGCCACTCAACGCACCCATCGAAACTCGCAGTACCTCATTGTTCGACAACTCATCGCTTGGGTTGGCCAAGGACAACATCGACACCGAAGACACGCTGCCATGGGAATGGACGCTTAAGATGTCGGCACCCGAAAGAGCGGTTATGGAAGCTATGGACGAGCTGCCCGACCATGAGAGTTTTCACAATCTCGATATGCTATTTGAGAGCCTGACAACGCTGCGCCCGAAACTACTGTCAGCTCTGCTGCAGAGTTGTAAGAAGATCAAGGTAAAGCGGCTGTTCTTTGTCTTTGCCGATCGCCACGACCACCCCTGGCGCAAGCGCCTTGATCCAACAGCATTCAATCTTGGGAGTGGCGACCGTGCACTGGTAAAAGGGGGGAAAATACATCCACGCTATCGCATCATGGTGCCTGAAGCGTTTGTAAGGACGGAGACCAACGATGGCACGTGAAACCTATGAGGCACAGGTCGCACTTCTTGTGCGTATTCTCCCGCATGTCGCCAAGGAGGATGTATTCGCACTCAAGGGCGGCACGGCGATAAACCTGTTCTATCGTGATCTTCCACGCTTGTCGGTCGATATCGACCTGACCTATCTGCCGGTGAAAGATCGAAACGAGAGCCTTTCCGAGATCAACAACGCGATGGATCGCATTGCGGGGGCCATTGAAGGCGGTATCGTGGGATCCAAAACACAACGTATCAAGGGCGGCGGTGGTGGTGCCACTCGTCTTCTTGCCCGCATGGGCGGCGTCGAGATCAAGATCGAAACCTCTCCGGTAACACGCGGCGTCGTTCATGATCCTGAAACGCTTTCCGTCTCCGAAGCTGTTGAAGATGAGTTCGGCTACGCAGAGATGCAGGTTGTCTCCTTCGAAGATCTGTTCGGCGGTAAGTTAAACGCAGCCGTCGACCGTCAGCATCCGCGCGACCTTTACGATGTGAAGCTGCTTTACGATAACGAGGGCCTAACGGATGATCTATTTCGCACCTTTCTGATCTATATTGCGAGTTCGTCGCGCCCCGCGCATGAGCTGCTGAACCCGAACCTAATCGATCTTGATAAGACTTATACTCAAGAATTTGAGGGAATGACCAGAACCTCCGTCAGCCTCGAAGAACTCTTAAACACACGTAAACGATTGATTGCAGATATTCATTCTCGCTTCGATGAGAACACAAAGCGATTCCTACTGAGCCTACATGAAGGAACACCCGATTTTGATGGCATTGATCGACCACAGGCGTCGGAAATGCCCGCCGTACGCTGGAAACTCATCAATCTAGAAAAACTGAAAAACGAAAATGTCGCCAAGCATGCTGAGCAACGGAGAAAGCTGGAAGTGCTGCTAGGGTAGGGAGACCGGAGTGGCGCCCTCGGCGTGATATGGAATGTGGGCATCAAGCTTCACTATTTAAGTCGTTGTTTAATGCGTCCATCGAGAAATCTTCCACGAATCTGCAGGGGCTGCAAAAGCCGTGGATCGGATTGTGGCGATTTAATTATTCAGGCCGATCCCCACAAAGAGCGTATCGACAAGATGTTTACCCGCTGGCTTAAACGCCACTGGCAGCGGCTAGGGGCTGAGGTCAACCTCAATCAGCTCAACAGTTTGGTGGAGGATAAAGACATGTTGGCAGAAAATTTGGAAAACTGGGCTCAGCAAGAACGCCAAGTAGGCATTCAGGAAGGCGAAAAGCTAGGTATTGTGAAAACGGTCCGTAATCTGCTCAAACTAGGGGTGCTGAGTGATGAGCAGGTTGCTGAAGCGACAGGCTTGGCGCTAGATGAAGTGGCTGAACTGCGTATTGAAGGTAAGCGCTGATCGATTGCCTTCTGACCTAAGCGGCAGCCCTTGAACCTGCTCAATCTTGCCGATCCCGGTCATATCGCTCCATGGCAGGGAAAGGCGGCAGCCAATGTTCGCGGCGAATGTTCCAAAGCTCATACGTCGGTTTCAGTTGATTCGGTGCATCAAGGGCACCAAGGTGTATTTCGATTTCTTCCTCGCTTACCGAAAAAACCGACGAACCACATGTCGAACAGAAGTAACGCCCCTGATAACTCTGCGGTTCGCCTTCGATAATGACAGCCTGCTTGGGATAATCAGCAGCCGCATAGAAAAGCGCCCCGTGATGCTTGCGACAATCCATACAGTGGCAAATACCTACCCGAAGCGGCTCGCCATTGGCCACGATTCTGATCTTACCGCAGAGACAGCCACCTGTTAGTTGAGCCATCGTTAATCTCCAGAAGAGTCATACCTCCTGAATTCAAAGTAGGTGGCACTTTCGGTTTTGTCTTGCTGCCATCTCGTTTGTATTTAATGGTCGTCAATTTAATGACCGTAAACTGACATAAATCGAGAAAGACAGGATTTAACACATAAGTTAAACAAGTGATCCTTTACAGGGCCGAGAAAGACTACTTGGATTAAGTAAGAGGGCGCTTCAATTTATAAAGGCATTTTGTAAAAGCATCGCTAGTGGGTTTGCCAAGCGCTCTTGATAGCAATAAACCACGAACAACGGAGGTACTTGGTTTGGCTACCGATAACGCATCTCGGAGTGTGGGCGGTTGGTTTCTGCTCGTGTTCGCCATCATTTTGGTCATCCTCGGCCTGATTCTTGCCGCTGGCGGGATCTGGCTGGTGACGCTGGGAGGCTCCTGGTATTACCTCATTGCCGGTCTGGGGCTGATCATTTCGGGTGGCTTAATGGCCAGGGATTCGCTCACGGGCGTCTGGATCTATTTCTTGGTGCTGTTTGGCACGCTGATTTGGGCCTTATGGGAGGTGGGCTTTTCGCCATGGGAGCTGCTGCCCCGGGTATTCGGTTACATCGTCCTGGGTGCCATCGTCTTGGCGCTCCTGCCTACTCTCAAACGCCGTCAAGCCGCTATATGAGGAGCGCTGCCATGTTCACGTCACAGCGAGTGCTGGCCTATGTCGTCAGCCTGTCACTGGCGACGCATGCCGTTGCCCAGGATGCCGAGGGTGAAACCGAAGCCCCGGAGGGGCCCACCTCAAGCGAGGCCCAGACACCGACCTTCTCGGCGACGCCGCAGCCCAGCGATGACCCAGCGCCCGGCGATTGGGCCGCCTGGGGACGAGAGAGCAGCGCTTCACGTCATTCGCCGCTGGATGAAATCACGCCCGACAATGTCAGCGATTTGGAGGTTGCCTGGACTTATCGCACTGGCGATATGCCGGAAGAAGGGGAGGGCAAATACGCGCCTGAAACGACACCGCTCAAGGTTGGCGACAATCTGTATCTCTGCTCGGCCATGAACATCATGGTCTCCCTGGATGCACGGACCGGCGAGGAGCAGTGGCGCCATGATCCCCAGGTCGATCCAGGTGCCATCCCCTATAGCGCCAGCTGCCGCGGCGTGACCTATTACGAAGTTCCGGATGCCGCCGATGACGAGCTCTGCGCAACCCGCATCATCGAGGGGACGTTGGATGCTCGATTGATTGCCGTCGATGCGCAAACGGGCGAGCTGTGCCAGGAATTTGGTGACGGCGGTACGGTAGACCTATGGGCAGGCATCGGCGAGAAGGTTCCCGGTTGGTACTCCGTCACCTCTCCACCGGTCGTCGTCCAGGGCGTTCTGGTGACCGGTGCCCAGGTCAAGGACGGGCAAGCGGAGGATGCGCCATCCGGCGTGATTCGCGGCTACGATGCCGTTACCGGTGAACTGGAGTGGGCCTGGGACATGGGCAAGCCCAATCTGGATGGGCTGCCACCTGAGGGCGAGACCTATACCCGAGGCACGCCCAACATGTGGACCACTGCTTCCTCCGATGAGGCGTTGGGTTACGTCTACCTGCCGATGGGCAATTCCTCGGTCGACTACTGGGGCGGGAACCGTAGCGAGGAAGAAAATGAATTCTCGACCTCGCTCGTTGCCATCGACGTCAACACCGGCGAACCGGTCTGGCACTTCCAGACCGTCCATTACGATGTTTGGGACTATGATCTCGGTTCGCAACCGACTTTGGTTGATTTCCCACGAGATGACGGCAGCACGGTGCCAGCGATCATTCTGCCCTCCAAACAGGGCGATATTTACGTACTCAACCGTGAAACCGGCGAATCGCTATTTCACGTGGAAGAGGTTGAGGCGCCCACTGGCGGTGTTGAGCCAGATAACCTCTCGCCCACACAACCTAGTTCAGGTTATCACTCCCTCGCTTTCCCGAACCTAGAAGAGAAGGATATGTGGGGGATGACGCCCATTGACCAGTTGTGGTGTCGTATTCAATTCCGCCGAGCCTCCTATAAAGGCATGTACACGCCGCCGACCGTGGGTCAGCGCTTCATTCAGTACCCCGGATACAATGGCGGCAACGACTGGGGCAGTACAGCGGTGGACGCCGAGCGCGGCATCATCATTGCCAATTACAATGACATTCCCAACTTCAACCGTCTCATCCCCCGTGAAGAAGCCGAGGAGCGTAATCTTCGACCCATCTATGCAGGCGGTGACAACACCGATAGAGAGTCGGATGGGCCCGCTGAAGGGGCTGGCGACCCACAAGTAGGTGCGCCTTATGCGATCGACGTCAATGCCGGCTGGCGAGCGCCGGTTACCGGCATGCCCTGTACCGCGCCTCCTTATGGCGGCATTCGCGCCATCGATCTCGCGAGCGGTGAAACGCTCTGGGACGAGCCATTGGGCACGGCACGCAAGAATGGCCCCTTCGGCATACCGTCGCACATGCCGTTCAAGATCGGCACACCCAACAATGGCGGTCCACTACTCACGGCCAGCGGACTGATATTCATCGCTGCTGCCACCGACGATCTGATTCGCGCCATCGACACGGAAACCGGTGAGGTGCTTTGGAACGATGTACTGCCGGCCGGTGGGCAGGCCAACCCCATCACCTATGAGGCGGATGGTCGCCAATACGTAGTCATCGGGGCTGGCGGGCATCACTTTATGGAAACACCGATAGGCGATTATGTAATCGCCTACGCGCTACCGGAAGACGGGAACTAAGATCGCTGTCTTGGCTGAGCCAGTATTCGACTGGCTCAGCTATCAGCCTGTGAGGATGAATATGGGAAGGGCTGACAAGAAAGACAAGCGTCCTAACAAGCCCTCTGAATGCCCATGAGCCGAATATAAACCTTAATCGGCTCATAAAATGATCCGAATAGATGGTGCAATCAGCTCATTTATATTTGGGAATAGCGCAACTGGCCGTCTTTTTAACCGAGTAACTGTGCACCTGCTTCATCGCCGTCCCGTTCATTTGAGTCATTTAAGGCTCATGAGGGCTTTTCTGGGTCTTTAAATGCTCACTGTGGATCAGGCTGGGCGAGGCCGTGACTATCTAACGTCTGTACCAACTACTTTTTACGCTTCCTGCTGACGATTAGCCGCCCGAACAAATGCGCTGGGAGATTGGCCGAGCACTTTGCGAAACATGCTGGAGAAAGCGGCAGGGCTGTCGTAGCCCAGTTCCAGTGCGGTTTGAGTAACGGAACTGCCGGACAGCAGCCTGGGAATCGCCGCCATCAGGCAGGCTTGTTGGCGCCATCGGCCAAAGGAGAGCCCGGTCTGCTGACGAAACAGGCGATTGAAGGTGCGCTGACTGCAATGCAACTGCCGGGCCCACTCTTCGGGAAGGGTGTGAATGTTTGGCTGGCCGAGAAACTCTCTGCACAGACTGGCGAGCGGAAGGTCATGGGGCAGGGGCGCAAACAGTGGCAGGGCCTGAGCCTGTTCCAGTTCGCATAGGAGTAGTTGAGCCAGGGCACCGTCGCGGCCGTTTTCATCATAGAGCGCGGGGATGTGGGCGGAAGCCAGCAGTAGGTGATGCAGGAGAGGCGTCACGACCAGCACCTCACAGCGGCTCGAAGCGCGTGGCGCGACATGGGGCTCGATATACAGGCTTCGGGTGCTCACCCCGTTCATGCGCACTTGGTGCCGTTTGCCCGCAGGTAGCCAGACGCCGCTATAAGGCGGCACCATCCAAGTGCCGTCATCCGTGTTCACCTCCATCACGCCGGTCATGCCATAGAGAAATTGGGCACGGCGATGGGTATGAAAATCGAGCAGTGTGCCGGGGCGGTAGTCAGTGCCGATGGCCACCACGGGCCGTGCGACATGATCCACCTCTGACAGGGGCGTATTTAGCATTAGCGTTAACCTGGCTGAAACGCGGTGATGGTTGTCCGAATGACGAATGTCGGCCAAGCCTCGCCAGCATATAGTGCCTGCTGTTTCGTTTCATCAGGAGAGTGCCGGTGTATAGCGTATTGCTGCTTTGTGGCGGGGTGGCGGGAGTGACCACCGTGTTGTTCGGTTTCGGTGGCGGGTTCGTGGTGGTTCCCTTGCTGTATACCCTGCTGATTGCCGTCCATGGGCCGAATAGTGGTATTGGTCAGGCGGTCATGCATATCGCGGTGGCTACCTCGACGGCATTGATGGTATTTGCTGCTTCCCTGTCCACATGGCGCCATCACCAACGGCAGACCGTGCAATGGCAACTGGTGCGTCCGCTGGTGGGCTATATCGCCGTGGGCGCTGTGCTGGGTGCGGCGGCTGCCGTGTCGTTAAGTGGCGAGTGGGTGCGCTGGGCGTTCATTGGTTATCTAGCCCTCACGATTGTGGATGCCATTTTGCGGCCCGGTTTTCTGCATCAGTCAGGGAGTGATGTGCGTCCTATGCGGCGTGGGGTGACGGCGATGACGGGGACATTGATTGGTGCGGTGGCCGCCTTGCTGGGCGTTGGCGGCAGCGTGATGACTGTACCGCTCATGCGTCGGAGAGGCGCGAGCATGACGGCAGCCACTGCCATGGCCAATCCGTTGTCGTTGCCCATGGCGGTGAGTGGCACCGCGACGTATGTGTTGCTGTCGGCAAATCATCCAGCGTTGGGGGGCTGGTATGCCGGTTATGTGGATCTGCGCGCCTTGCTGGTACTCGCAGTGGGCTCATGGCTCGGTATTCGCCTGGCGTCGACCTGGATCGGGCGCATCCCTGATCGTATGCATGCCAGGGTGTACCTGCTATTGCTGACCATGGTGCTGGTGGTGATGGCTTTTGTGCATTGAAGCGCCCACTTTTGCTAGGCAGTTTTATTTGGTAGAGCCAGGGTAATATTTAGCTGTATGAATAAACAGTTTTTATGATAAGGTTTACTTAACCTCTAATGTTGGGCGCGCTTGAGTCTCTCTTTTAGTATGGAAAGATGAGTACTGCTGGATTGAGCACTGCTTGCTTGGGAGGTGCTTGTTTTGAAAACGTAAAGCGCTTTATGTAAACCTGGGGGCAACACTCATGAATGATCAGCAAATACAGATATTCACCAGCGAAGATGGGCAATCACATCTAGAAGTAACGCTGGAACAAGAGACCGTTTGGTTGAGTTTAGAACAGATGACGAATCTATACGGTAGAGATAAGTCTGTGATATCTCGCCACATTCGCAATATCTTTATTGAGGGTGAGCTTGAAAGGGAGCCAGTTGTTGCAAAAAATGCAACAACTGCCGCTGACGGTAAGATCTATCAGGTTGAGTACTACAATTTAGATGTGATTATTTCAGTCGGCTATCGAGTGAAATCTCAGCGTGGTGTGCAATTTCGTAAGTGGGCAACGCAAGTATTAAAAGACCACTTGGTTCAAGGTTATACCTTAAATCAACGCCGCCTAACCGAACGTGGCATAGAGTTTGAGCAGGCGGTAAGTTTGCTCAGCCGAACCCTGACCAATCAAGGCTTGGTTTCAACCGAAGGCGAAGCGGTAGCCCGCGTGATTAGCGATTACGCTCGTTCCTGGAGCCTGCTGCAAGGTTACGACGAGCAACAGTTAACCGAGCTAAACATCAAACAACCCGGTATGCACTCACTGGCGTTGGAAGAAGCCTTGAAAGCCATTGGCGAGTTAAAACAAACCTTAATTGCTAAAGGCGAAGCAACTGAACTGTTTGGGCAGGTGCGGGGCGACGGTTTGACCTCAGCCTTGGCCACCATCGAACAGGGTTTTGGCGACGAACTGTTTTATCCCAATGTGGCAACCCGGGCAGCGCACCTGCTTTACTTTGTGATTAAAAACCATCCATTGGCCGATGGAAATAAGCGCTGTGGGTCGTTTCTGTTTCTATGGTACTTGCGTCGCAACGCAGCTTTGCTGGCCCGGCCCGTTGAGCAACTGATCAATGATAATACGCTTGTAGCATTAGCGCTGTTAGTGGCTGAAAGCCTACCCGATCAGAAAACGTTGATGATTCGGCTGATCGAACATTTCACACTGCTGAAAGAAGAATGAAGCTATCAATACTGAGGCGCTGAGATCTCATGCGATGCCACGCATAAACTGCATGGAAGAAAGCGTGAAGGCCAACTGGCTTATGAGCCGAATATAAACCGTATTCGGCTCATAAAGTGAGCTAATTAGTTGGTGTGCTGGCGCTTGGAGATGACGCTGCAGCAAAAGATTGTTGAGCTAAGCCCAGCGTCATCTCACTTCTCCATATAAGAGCAGAGCTTTTCGCCGGTTAAGCGCCTTCCCCCCAAAGCGCTGCTAGCGGCCCGCCTACCGGGGAATATCCAGGTAAGGCAACGTCAGCCACTCGCGCTTGTGCTGCTTCCAGCTGTGTGGGGTCGCCGCGCTCTATCTCAGGCTCTTGCCCCGGTGGGTAGGCACCGACCATGCAGAAATCATCGCTTGCCTCCACGCTGGCGTGCCCCATCCCTGCGGGCAGCACTAACACATCACCTGCTTTAAGCACCGTCTCTTGGCCGTTAGGGCCACCCAGCCGCGCCCGGGCCTGGCCACGGAAGATGCCCAATGCCTCGTGGGCAGTGGAGTGGAAGTGGTCGAAGTCGTACAGGTGGTAGCGCCACGCCGGTAGCCAGCCGTGGCGTTGGAACATGGCTTCGAACGACTCGGCTCGTTCTTCTGCGCTGCCAGTGTCGAGCACCTGACGGTAGATCAGTACCGGCAGTGGTGAATTGGGATAGCCGGTCGTTTCATCGCTGTCCAAATGGAGCGTTTCAGGTGGCGGAATTTGCACTATGACCTCCTTGTGCTGATGTTAGCGGCTAAGTGAAGAAACACATGGTTTAGCCTAGCAGCGCTTTTGCCATATTGCCGCTTTGCTGGGTGTTGGTGGCAGCGTGATGACCGTATCCATGACTGAGTATGGTTGGATAGGCTGAACACTAATCGAATGGGATACCCCGCCGTGCAGACATTTACCCTGGCATGTGAAGGTTGAGCTATCTTGATTAGACGCTTGAAGGGGGGAGCAACAAGCCCATTTATCGGTTAATGCCGACGTCTATTGTGCCCCGCGCCTATGGTGAATAGTGGTATTCCGATTGGGAGGTCCAATGTCTGAGCAAAACATACTTATTTTGTCTGGCGGGAACGCGCTGGGTGCTTATCAGGGCGGTGCTTATGAAACACTGCACGAAGAAGGCTTTCATCCTGACCAAATTTTCGCCGTCTCTGTTGGCGCGGTCAATGCTGCGCTGATCGCTGGCAATCCCCCAGAAAAACGTATTGATGCTCTGCGTAGCTTTTGGAATACCGCTGTACAAGAGGGGATCTGGGTTTTTAGGCCTGCCTGGACAACTACATGGGACAGTAAGCGCAGGCGTGCCCTGCAAAGCATGCTGCTTGGCAGCCCTGCTGTTTATTTCGCACGTTTTCCAGGCGCTTTCTCCATGCTACCGGCCATGCCTACCGATACGAGCCTCTTTGATCTCGCTCCCTTGCGTGAAAGTTTAGATCGGCTGGTTGATTGGGATCGGGTGAATAACAGTGACATCCGGCTGGTCATCGTCGCCGTGGATGCCAACAGCGGAGAGGAAATACGTTTCGATACCGCCTCCTCATCTATCAACGTCGACCATCTGCTGGCGAGTTGCGGTTTTATTCCCTTTTTCCCGCCAACGCCGATTGATGGCCAGTTAGTGGTGGATGGGGGAATGACTTCAAACCTCCCTTTAGAGGCGGCCTTGGAGGAAGCGGGTACAGAAGATCGGCTATGTATTGCTCTGGATTTATTCCGGCGCAGTGGACCTGATTTCAAGACGGTAGGGCAGGCGATGGATCGTCAGTTGGAGCTGCTTCTTTCGTCCCAAAGCTGGCGGGCGCTGCGCGCCCTGCGTCAACGTCATGAGCTACGCCGTCAACTACGCCTACTGGCGGAGCAGATCCCCGAACAACAGCGCAAAGACCCCGCTTTGGCGTCAGCCTTGGCAGAAGGGACTCACACTGATAGAGCCACTACGCTACTTACGCTCAGCCACGCGGGCGTGCCCCAAGATACCGAGATGAGAGCCTTCGATTTTTCACGCCCTTCACTTACCGAACGATGGGAGGCGGGCCGTTTAAATATGCGTCACGCTTTGGAGAGTATAGGTGCCCAACGTGCCGCCCCTGGTGAGTTTGTTGTGCACGGGTTTAATGGGGGCGAGCCTAGCGCACTCGTATAGGCATTCGGGCGATTGGCAGTAGTTGTCAGCGTCTAAAACTGATGCGTAACGCTGAAGAAGGTTGCTGTTATTTATAATTCACAAACTGCTGAGCCGCCCGAGCGGAATCATCATCGGTTTCCTTGCCGTTGGCCAAAGCGACCAGTAGCGGGCGGCCAGGTTGAGTTCGTGGAGTACCGAAATCAGGCCTTGGCCGCTTAGTTGTTCACTGTCCAAGTTTATGGGGTCAGTTCATTTTTAGGCGAGGGTTTTGGCGCTTTACGCTTCTTGAACACCATCAACGATAAAGACGCGGTAGTCGGCACCCTGGAAGCGGTGCTTGCGGGCTTCCTGATAGGCGGAGCTTTCATACCAGGCGCGGGCGGCGGCCATATCGGGGAAGCGCAGAATCACGGCCCCTTCCATGGCGCTGCCTTCCAGCACTTCAAAATCACCGTAGAAGGCTAACGGCTGCGGGTCGTGGCCTTCACGAGCGGCTTTTGCCTTCTCGCCGTAGCGCTCCATTTCCTTGGCGTCGTGGGTGTGTTCGCGAGTCAGTACGACATAAGCGGGCATTCAGTTCTCCTGATGTCATCGTTTATCGATCCGCTAGAGCATATCACCGCCTAACAGCGGAGCCACATTAGAAAGATCGTTATTCAGCTTTACTGGAAATATCGGCTGTTAGGGGCGGCACCGGTTCAGGCGCTGACTCTATCAACGCCACAGGCTCCAGTTGCTCGTTTTCCAGCGTTGCCAGGACAATCTCGTAACAATCGTCGATATGGCTGTTGCCCATGTATTTCATGGTGGCAAAGCTGATGCCGCCCGCAACGGCGCTGCCCAGGAAGGGCACATATTTCGACGCACTTTTTGCCGAGATCCTGCCAGCCATTTTTTTGAACATCATCGTGATCAATTTACGGGTGATATATTTACCCGCCATTTTGCTTCCAGTCGTTGAGATGGAGCTCATTACAAATAGCCGGGTCTCTGTATCCAGGCTCTCGATCTGTTCCGGCGATAAGCCAAATTGCTCGTTAATCTTCGGGATCAAGCGCAGCAATATAGCGACGTCAGAACCGATGTTCACACCGGGAATGGGGATAATGGCGGTGCCAGCAGAAAGACTTGAGCTCTTCGTTACCATCGAGCGACACGACTGTTTAACGGCTTCGAGCTCTTCCAGTGATCTGATCATATAAATCCCTTTTAAAACAAACGGAAAAAGCGGCAGCCTAAGTGGCTACCGCCTTCTTCACGCTATTGAATAACACAGAGTGCGGTTAATCATTGCCGTCATAGGTGACGCGCCACACGGCATTGGTCAGGTCATCGGCGATGATGAGGGCGCCGTCTGGGTCGATAGTGACACCGACGGGTCGACCGCGCGTTTGGTCGTCGCCGTTGAGAAACCCGGTAACGAAGTCAATCGGGTCGCCATTGGGTTCGCCGTTGCTGAAGGGCACGAAAACGACTTTATAACCAACAGGGTCATTGCGGTTCCAGCTACCGTGCTCACCGATAAATACGCCTTCCGCGAACTCATCGCCCATCTCGGGTATGGAGAAGGCGAGGCCAAGCGGCGCTACGTGTGAACCCAGGCTGTAATCGGGCACCACGGCTGATTCCACCTTTTCAGGCGCTTGTGGGCGGACGCGTGAGTCGACATGCTGCCCCCAATAGCTATAGGGCCAGCCATAGAAGCTGCCTTCCTGCACGGTGGTGAGGTAGTCAGGAACGAGGTTGGGACCAAGCTCATCCCGCTCGTTGACCACGGCCCATAGCTGGTCAGTCTCTGGCTGAATGGTCAGCGCGGTGGGGTTGCGTAGGCCAGTGGCATAAGGCCGATGCATGCCCGTTTCGGTATCAATTTCCCATACCTCGGCCCGATTAACTTCCGCCGCCATGCCGCGCTCGGTGATGTTGCTGTTGGAGCCGATACCCACGTACAAGTAGTCACCGTCGGCGCTAGCGGTCATCGCTTTCGTCCAGTGGTGATTGATTTCAGCGGGTAGCTTGGCGAGTTCCTCCGGCGGCCCGCTGGCTTCGGTTTGGCCTTCCTCGTAGTCAAAGCGGACGACCGCATCCTGGTTGGCTACATAGAGGTTGTTATCCACCAATGCCAGCCCGTAGGGCGCGTTGAGGTCTTCGGCAAACACCGACTGTTCGTAGTTGCCATCGCCATTTTCATCGCGCAGCAGGGTTAAGCGATTGCCGCTCTCAACACTGGTGGTGCCCTGGCTTTTGATATACCCGGCAATGAAGTCTTTTGGCTTCAACTTGGGGGCATTGCCGCCGCTCCCTTCGGCCACCAGAATATCGCCGTTGGGCAATACCAGCGTTTGGCGCGGTATCTGAAGGTCGGTAGCAATGGCGGTAATGGTGTAGCCGTCGGGCGCGGTGGGCTGCTGGTCACCCCATTCGGCGGGCTCGGGGACTGTCATGTCTGGTAAAAGCCCGCGCTGAGGTTCAGGCAGGTCGGGGTTTGGGCCGTACTGTTGTGCGTCTTGGGCGCTGGCGCTACTTGCCATCAGAAGTATCGAGAGAGGTGCAGCATAGACATAGAGGCTGTGAAGCTTCATGGCTTACCTCCAGCGCCTAGGCGAGAAAAGCCGACCCATGTGGCTGTGCCAGCCAGTAGCACCACAACGATAGAGAGGGCAAAGCCAGCTGGCATCATGGCCCAGGCATCCCGCGCATGCGCCAGCGCATTAACAAAGGCCAGTATCCAGGTAAGCAGTAGTAGCGCTGGGTAAATCATGAGCGCCAAGCCGCGGTGCGAAGAACGAAAGAAGCCAATAATGGCACATAACAATGCAAGCCCTGTGAAGACAAGCCCACCCACGTTTAACCAGGAAGCAAAAGTAGCCCATTGAATATGGTAGGTCGTTGAGTAGGCGTAATCGCATAACATGGCGCCAAGAAAGAGCGGTGTAGACCCAGCAAGCATTACGGCATGAAACGGGTTTGGCCCGTTTCGATAAGTACGATTGTCGGTGGCTGTCACGGCAAACTCCTTATGCAGTTCAAGCTAATTAATTTACCTAAGCTGTCATGACGTATACGCGCATCCAGCCCAGGCAACGACATCATGTTCGTTGTGGCGCAGTATAGTAGACGATTCGGAACTTTCCCAAAGCGGAGCGGGCAGGTGGTTAGCCGCACGTGATGCTCATGAATGCTTACCATAAGAACTCTTTAATGCTGCCACGAGACCGCTTTTTGTGAGGAGATGCGGGGGAAGTCACATCTTACTGAGCATCTCGACCGCTTGATTGAAGTGTCCATCCCGCTCTGCCCAGCGCAGGAACTTCACTTTCTCGACCAAAATTTCCTTGGGTGTCGGTTGCTGGCTAAACAGCGTCATGACTTCTTCGATGTAGTCGTTGAGCGGCATATAGCCTTCACGGGTAGACTGGCCTGGGGTCAGCTCTGTTTGAACGGCAGGGGGCGCAAGCTCGATGATCTCGACCTTCCCCTTGAGCTGTTCGCGAAGCGAAATCGTGTAGGAATGGATGGCCGCCTTGGTGGCGTTATAGGTGGGCGTTCCGCTCAATGGCACAAACGCCAGTCCTGAAGAGACGTTTACGATCACCGCATCGGGTTGGTTGACGAGGTGATCGGTCAGCGCGTTCGTTAGCCGGATTGGCCCCATCAGGTTAGTAACGATGGTCTGCTCGGCATCGCGCAGATCTCGATGGCTGGACAGGTCTTCCCGCCGCATGATACCTGCATTGTTGATCAGCATATTGAGGTTGGGGTACTCAGCGATAACCCGCTCAGCGAAAGCTTCGATGGACGTTGGGTCTTCGACATCGACGACCATCGCATGCATGTTTTGCTGGCCAGCAATGGTTTCCTCCAGCGTTTTCATGTGCCGTCCGGCGACGATAACGGTGTTGCCAAGCGCATTGAAGCGTAAGGCAAGTTCACGGCCAATCCCAGAGCCGCCACCGGTGATAAGAATCGTATTTCCTGATGTTTTCACTGTGCACCTTCCCTTTAACGTGATGATGATATCTGTATGCCCACGGCCATTAGGCGTTGGCATTAACGGTTGAACCACTATCATGTTAATCAATCGGTAATGGCGGGGCTTGTCCTGCTTTGTACAAAACTTGCCTGATCCTGCAGGCATGAGGCTCAGTGCGTTTCACAAGCACTTCAAATACATGAACTCGCTTATGTCGGGGCAGTGCCAGCAGCGGCTGCGCTTGTTTACTCGGGTACCCTAGCAATGACTTTGATTTCAAAGTCGAATCCCGCCAGCCATGTCACGCCGACCGCCGTCCAGTTGGGGTAGGGTTTTTCCGGAAACGCGCGCGCCTTGGCTTCCAACCAGATAGGGAACTGGGCTTCGGGGTCGGTATGGAAGCTCGTCACATCGACGATATCGTCGAAGCTTGCGCCTGCTGCTTCCAGCACACTCTGTAGGTTGTCGAAAGCAAGCTGCACCTGGGCGGCGAAGTCCGGCTCGGGCGAGCCGTCTTCACGGCTGCCAACCTGGCCCGATACAAACAGAAAGTCGCCTAAGCGGATGGCGGCGGAATAGGTGTTCTGCTCATAAAGCGCCTGGCGGCCCTTGGGAAAAACAACGTTACGTTTAGCCATGGTGTACCTCCATCATTAGGTCGAAAGCGACCCCTTGTTGTCGATGAAGTCACTTTAAGCCTGCCTGAGTGGTGGATAAACGGCGAATTCTGTTCAACATTGTTTGTATATATCAAACAATCAAAAGGTGCTTGGCATAGTCATGGATCGTTTTAACGCAATGCAGGCCTTTGCTCGGGTCGTGGAAACAGGCAGCTTTACCAAGGCCGCTGAAACACTACATATGAGCAAAACCAGTGTGACGCAGATGGTGCAACAGCTAGAGGCCCGGCTGCGTGTCAAACTGCTCAACCGGACCACGCGTCAGGTGAACGTCACGGCGGACGGAGCGGCATATTATGAGCGTGTGATAAAGCTTTTAGCCGATATGGATGATGCCGAAACCAGCTTGTCCAACGCCTCGGTGCAGCCGCGCGGACGACTGAGAGTGGATGTGCCCAGCCCGTTTGCGCGAATGATCTTAATCCTCGCTTTCCCCGCGTTTCATGCTCGCTATCCCGATATTCAACTCGACATGAGGGTGAGTGATCGTATGGTGGATCTGATCGGCGAAAGCGTGGATTGCGTGGTGCGCGGCGGGGAGCTTACCGATCTATCGCTGGTGGCACGACGCGTGGGGGATCTAACGCTGGGTGTTTACGCCGCACCAAGCTATCTGGAAAGGAGCGGTCACCCAACGCACCCGCAAGCGCTGTCGCTCCCGCCTCATTATATTGTCGGATTCAGATGGGCACGCGATGGCTTGGCTTTTCCTTATGCTCTGTGCCGCAATGGAGAGCGTGTTGCCGTGCAAGGGCGCCACATGATCTCCGTCGACGATGGGAATGCTGGGCTTGCCGCGGGTCTGGCGGGACTCGGTGTGCTTTGGCTACCTGATTACATGGCTAGAGAGCATGTGTCTCGCGGCGAACTGGTGCGCTTGTTTGACGACTGGTACATCGAACCGATGCCAATGTACATCGCCTTTCCGCCGAATCGGCACGTTAGCGCCAAGCTGCGTGTGTTCATTGATTGGGTAGTGGCGTTGATGGAACAGCATGCGCCTCGGCTAGATCGAAAAAGTAAACCCGCTAACGAATGAGGGAGCGGTTTGTTCTACCATGATGCGCGCCAGGCGCTCCAGGGACAGTTCGAGCCGCTCGATCAAGCCTTCCAACAATACCCGGCGGTCGGCGGGCACGTTGCCGTAATGAAGTCGAACAGGGTTAGCGACGTTATAAGCCCTTTATCCTTGCAAATACTTCCCTGGTAGCCGCTCAGCCAGATACTCCATAAATAAGCGTGTGCGCTGAGAAAGCGTGGCTTGGCGGTAGTAAACGGCGTTCACGGCTTGAGTCTGCAGCTCGGTATGGTCGGGCAATACGTCGACCAGTAACCCCTTCTGGCGGGGAGCGATGGTCATAAAGTCGGCCAGGCAAACAATACCTTCTCCGGCGATGGCTAGCTCTATTAGCGTGCTGCCGCTGGAGGCCGACAGCGTAGGTGTGATGTGTAAACGCTTGCCGTCGGCGCCGGTGAGCGGCCACTGATTAAGGTGTTCTAATTGACTAAAGCCCATCAGGCTGTGTTGCGTTAATTCATCAATGTTTTGCGGAGCACCGTGGCGTTCAATATAGGTGGGGCTGGCGAGAAGTCGCAGCGGGCTATGGCCTAGCAGGCGGGCGTGAAGGGAGGAGTCTTCCAAATCGCCGATGCGAATGGCTAAATCGACCCTCTGTTCCAGCAGGTCGACAAACCGGTCGTGGGTATCCAGTTCGAGCGTAATACCGGGGTAGCGGGCGCGGAACTCGCCAATCACTGGCACGATCACAAACTGCATAAAGCTAGGGGCGGCGTTGACCCGGAGCCTGCCTTGAGGCTGGTTGTGGCGATCCAGCATGGCTTCTTCGGCTTCGTCCACGGCGGCCAGAATACGGCGGCAGTGGTTCAGAAATGTTTCGCCTTCTTCCGTCAGTTCCAAACGGCGCGTGGTGCGACGCAGTAGTGTGGCACCGAGTTTCTGCTCCAGGCGATTGAGCGCACGGCTTACCCCGGAAACGGTAATGCCTAGCCTTTCGGCGGCGCCGGTGATTGAGCCGCTATCCACTACTGTCACAAAGGCTTGCTGCTCTTCAAGGGTACTTTTCATGATGTGCTTCTCTTAACGTGCTTTTCACAACGTTCTCAAACGCCTTAATGATCAGCTAATAGTATTATTGATTTAAAATCAAAAGTGTCTTGCCGCAGCATCGCTTCTTTTTTTTCGCCATAACTCCCACAATACGCGCCATTAACATCATGTCTACTTTCGTTAGCGATGATGATGAACCTCTTTGGGAGAAAGTGCTAAATGAAGATCCTGCTGATTAATGGTGGTAAAGCCTTTGCGCACTCTGGCGGTGAACTCAACAATACGCTACACGGCGTGGCGGTGAGTACGCTGACGGAGATGGGCTACGAAATTCGGGAGACGGTGATTGATCAAGGCTACGATCTTGAAACCGAGGTGCAAAACTACCTATGGGCAGACACGATTGTGTACCAGATGCCTGGCTGGTGGATGGGCGCGCCCTGGATCGTGAAGCGTTACATTGATGAAGTGTTCACCGAGGGTCACGGTTCGCTTTACGCCAGTGATGGCCGCAGCCGCCAAGACCCAACCAAGCAGTATGGCAGCGGTGGTTTGCTACAGGGCCGTCGCTATATGCTGTCGCTGACCTGGAACGCCCCCTTGGAAGCGTTCGAAGAACCGGATAACTTCTTTGAAGGGCGTGGCGTGGATGGTGTTTATTTCCCGTTCCATAAGTCTCAGGAATTTATCGGCCTAGAGGCGCTGCCGACGTTTATTGCCAACGATGTGATGAAAGTACCGCAGGTAGACCGCAACCAAGCCGATTACCGCGACCATCTGCGTAAAGTGCTTGGCTAAGCTTTGCACGTCATATATCCCTAAGCACTACTAAACCGATAACGTAGTTTAGGTAGCGCGCGGGCTACTGGGGGCAGGCGGGTGACCATCACCAGCGCCGCGATAGCGGCATACATCGCCCACTCCTGCATATCCGCGCGCACCACCCAGAAGAAGTGGAGCAGTACCAGACCCAAAATGGCGTAGGAGAATTTGTGCAACGGCTTCCAGCGCTTGCCCAGTCGCTTCATCGCCCAGCGGTTGGACGTGGCGCCCAGTACAGCAAGGCCGACCAGCGCGATCATGCCGACAATAATGTAGGGGCGTTTGACGATTTCGCTGCCTAGCAGCGCCCAGTTGAGGCCGAGAATAAACAGCGCGTAGCTGAGCAAGTGCAGGGTAGCGTAGGCGAGAGTCCAGAGGCCCAGTTGGCGCCGGATCAGCGCAAAGCCTTTCCAGCGGGTGAGTTTGGTTAACGGCGTAAGGCTGAGGGTGAGCAGCAGCATCCACAGCCCACCGATGCCGAGATTCAGCAGCAGGTAGCGCCCCGGTTCTGGACCGGCGGCGTTATTCGCTACCTGCCAGCTCCAGAACAGCAGGGGTGCTAGCGCGGCCAGAAACACGCCCACGCGCCATGCTAACCATATACGTGGGCTGGCCATTAGTAATTTTCCTTCAAATTCATACCCGCATAGAGCTCGGCGACTTCGTCGGCATAGCCATTAAACATTAGGGTATCGATGGTGTTGGGGTTGAAGAGGCTGTTGGGCAAACGACGCTCGGTGGCTTGGCTCCAGCGGGGGTGGTCGACGTTGGGATTCACATTGGCGTAAAAACCGTACTCGTCGGCGGCGATCTTCTGCCAGGAATTCACCGGCTGTTCTTCCGTTAGCGAGATTCGCACAATCGACTTAATGCTCTTGAAGCCATACTTCCAGGGCACTACCAAGCGCAGAGGGGCGCCGTTTTGGTTGGGCAGTTCGCGGCCGTACATACCCATGGCCAGTAGCGTTAGCGGGTTCATGGCTTCATCCAGGCGCAGGCCTTCCACGTAGGGCCAATCAATGATTGAAAACGAGGAGCGCTGCCCGCGCATTTGCTCTGGATCGACGAGGGTTTCAAAGCGTACGTATTTGGCTTTGCTGGTCGGGTCGGCGCGTTTGATGATATCGGCCAGCGGAATACCCAGCCAGGGAATCACCATCGACCACGCCTCCACGCAACGCAGGCGGTAAATACGCTCTTCAAACTGTGACGGTTTGGCGAAGTCCTCTAGGGCAAAGCGACCGCCGTTATTGACCTCACCATCGACCACCACGCTCCAAGGTTCCGTCTTCAGACTGCCCGCATGGCGGGCAGGGTCGCCCTTGTCGGTGCCGAATTCGAAAAAGTTGTTGTAGCCGCTGGCATCATCAAAGGGGGCGATCTTGTCTTTTTTGGGGTCGCTGGGCGTAATCGCGCCCCACTGAGTCTCGCTGATTTTTTCCTTCAACCACGCTGGCGCATTGCCATCAGGAACATCCGAATAATCGGCATTAGCTTGGGCGTGGCCGGAAAGGGCCAGCCCCGCACCCAAACCCGCCATACCCCCCATGAAGCGTCGGCGGGAGAGGTAAATAGATTCCGGCGTGACATCAGATTCGTGTAAGTCACTCGGTTTGGCAATCTTTATTAGCATGGGTGTCTCCTAAGGGGTTAGGCCGGGCGGGCTGTAACACGTGCTATAACAACGTTTTCGATGAGTCTCAATTCGATACTGGAACAAGTAAAAGGTTCTACATAACTTGTAAGAAATAGTCTCTAAAAACAAGTAATGGTGAATCTATTTTACTTGCCGTAGGCGCTGGCTCTACGAATGATAGGAAGGCCTAGTTTAATCCCTTCTACCAAAGACACATTATTAGGCTTGATGTCTCTCCTCTATCGACAAGGAACCCCCATGGCATCTACCCGCCGTGAACTGATATCACTGATAGAGCAGGGCGTGATACCGCCTGAAGAGCTGACGCGCGCGGTGCAAGCCTCTGGGCTGTACCCATCAAATCGCGCCTGGGCCGGGTTTGTTGATCGATTGCTACTGTGGCTAGGCGGGCTGGCGTTGGCCTTCGCGGTGCTGTTTTTCGTAGCTTATAACTGGGCCGAGATGGGCCGTTGGCTGCGCTTTGGCGTGGTACAGGCAGCGTTGGTGCTGGCGGTAGTTGTCGCCACTTGGCCCAAGGACAGCCTCATGGTTCAGCGTGCGGCGCTAACATCGGCCACTTTATTGGTGGGCGTGCTGTTGGCGCTGTTCGGGCAGGTGTACCAGACCGGTGCCGACCCGTGGCAGCTATTTTTTACCTGGGCAGTGCTGACGCTTCCCTGGGTATGGGTGGCACGTTTTGAGCTGCTGTGGATGCTTTGGCTCGGGTTAATGAATCTGGCTATCGGGCTCTATTTCCGCACCTGGGGCGGGCCGTTTGGCGTTTTGGCCAGTAGCGATGCCGCGCTTTGGGGGCTGTTTGAGCTTAACACCCTGGTATTAATCATCTGGGAGTGGGGCGCCCGTTACCGGGGCTGGCCACGGCAGTGGGCACCACGCTTGCTCGCGGTGGGCAGTGGGGTGCCCATGACGCTGTTAGCAGTAACGTTGATCACTGATGTCGGCCTCGTATGGTCGCCAGTGTTGGTGATTTACCCACTCTGGTTGGCGGCGCTGTATAGCATTTACCGCTATTGGCGGCCTGAGCTGTTTATGATCGCGGGCGGCTGTGTCTCGGCGTTAACGGTGACCACACTGCTGCTTGCCAGGCTATTGCTTTGGGAAGGTGATTGGCAGGAGGGAAGCCTGCTGTTGATCACCATCGCGGTGCTGGCGATGGGCGCCGGGGCCGTGGTATGGCTGAAGCGGCTACATCGGGAGCTTGCCCAGTGACGAACAACGTTAATGATTTAAGCGTTAGGCTCAGCCAAGCGGGTATTCCGCTAAACGAGCCCACTTCCCCAGCGCAACTACAAACGCCTTGGTTCGTACGGGCATTGCAGGCCTTTTCAGGCTGGTTGGCAGCGCTGTTTCTGCTCGGCTTTATCGCCATGGGCGTTGTGTTTGTAGTGGAGAGCCCAGCGGCGTCTATGGGCTTGGGGCTTGCGATGATCAGTGCGGCTTATGGGCTGTTTCGCCGGGCTCGCAGCGATGTGCTGGAACACCTGGCGCTGGCCATTAGCTTGGCTGGGCAACTGCTAGTTGCCTGGGCATTGGTGGAGTGGTGGGAAGCCTCTCCTGACTCGCTTTGGGCGCTGCTGGGGTGGTCTCTCTTTGGCCTACAGTGCGTACTGGCGCTGATAATGCCAAGCCAAGTGCATCGCGGGTTTTCTGCCTTTGCCGCCAGCTTGGCTCTCTATATGGCGTTGGCAACGAGTGCTATGGCAGCGGTGGCGAGCGGACTTGTACTGCTGGCAATCACGCTGCTTTGGCTGAATGAGTTTCGTTGGCCTGGGCGTTTTAAGGATGTGCAAGCGTGGGGGTACGGCTTGCTGTTGGGCCTGTTGGTCATTCAATGGCTGGCTCATAGCGGGCAAGCGTTACCGCTGCTAAATGACATGACGGATAGCGCTTGGGCGGGGTTAACGCCGTGGTTAAGTGTTGCATTGTTAGCGCTGGCGTTACTGCTGGTTTTTCTAAGCGTGTTTCAGCGCTTTTCTTCATCCAGGGGGCGCTGGGCGGCCTACCCTTGCGCGGCCGCACTGCTCATCGTGTCACTTTATGTGCCGAGTGTCGGGCAGGGCGTGGTGGTGATGTCATTAGGCTTTGCCATTGGTCATCGTGTGCTGGTGGGCGCTGGTGTGCTGTCGCTACTGTTGGGGATTGGCAGTTATTACTACTGGCTGGAGTCCACGCTGTTGCTGAAGTCACTCACGCTATTGGTAATAGGAGGACTGCTACTGTTATTGCGCTGGGCATTACGCCAGTGGTTAAGCACACCGGTTGCCACGTCAGACGATGGGAGTTTAGACCATGATGCTTAGCGTTAAGTGGTCCCGGGCTGTTGTCATTGCGGCTACATTGCTGATCCTGGTAGTGGTGAACGGGTCAATCTGGCAGAAAGAGCGCCACTTAGCAGAAGGCGAAGTCGTTTATCTGGAGCTGGCGCCAGTTGACCCGCGCTCGTTAATGCAGGGCGACTACATGGCCCTTAACTTTGCACTTAGCAACGATATTCAACGTGCGCTTCAAAGTCGACATGGCAGCGACACTCCAAAAGCGCATGATGGCTACGCTATCGTGCGCTTGGACGAACAGCGCATTGGCCATTTTCAGCGATTGGCAGACGGCGAAGGCACGTTGGGTAACGACGAACGGCAACTACAGTATCGGCTGCGCAATGGTCAGGTGCGCTTCGCCACCGATGCGTTCTTTTTTCAGGAAGGCGATGCTGAACACTATGAGCTGGCTCGCTATGGTCGGTTTCGTATCAACGATGATGGCGAACCCTTGCTGGTTTCTCTTCACGATGAAGCTCTTGTGCATCTCAGCCCTTGAAAACTTCAGCCCTTTAGCCCTCCATCCTATCAATGAAGGGCGGGTGCTGCCGCTTACGTTGTTGGGTAGCACCCGCCTTCGGGTTTTAGGCGATCTGTTGCTCCGTGACGACCGGGGCGGTGGCCCGGCGCAGGAAGTCGCGGTTGATGGGGCTATGTGGCTTTAGCGCCAAGCGTTCGTTGGCCATTCCTTCAGCCAGTTCGCGATTTCCGCCACGTAAGGCGGCTTCGGTCAGCGTCCAGTCGATGATATCGCGCTGGGCGTGACTGCCGCCGAAAACGTTGGCGATAAAGCGCACCGGGTGCAGGCGCTCGGCTGCGGTGTCGTAGTGGCCGCGCCAGAAGGCTACAAACCCCTCGGCTAAAGGCAGACCGATATGTCGGGCCCAATTCGCAGTCTCGGAGCTGCGGCCGGGAGTGCGAAGCGTTGCCAGCAGCGCTTCCACCCGATCCTCGCGTCCGGCGCCCAGATAGGCCATCACGGCATGCCAGTCGTTGAAGGGATAAAGCGTGCCGTCTGCGTGCTGATCCCAGGCTGCTGCCAGCTCCTGCCAGCGTGAGCCCACGTCCTGACCGGTAAGAGTTAGCCGCCATAGCAACGCTGAGGCATCAATCATATCTAACACAACGTTGCTGCGCGCCTGACGAATCGGGCCGTCATAGAGGGTTAGCACATCCTGGGTGTTGCCGAGGTCGAGATGGCAGAGGGCGAGATGCCACCAGTTGTGAACCTTGAACAGGTTATCGTCACCGGACCAGTAAGGCTCACGCGCGGTCATCCAGCCGATGCCGTCCTGAGCTCGGCCCTGCATTTCCATCACGTGGGCCACGGCGTGATGCGCCCAGCAGTCGAGCGGCTGCACATCCAGCGCCTGCCGGCCAATCTCTTCTGCACGAGCGTAGTCGCCTGTCTCCTCCAGTCCGAAGGCGTAAAAACCCATGGCGATTGAATGCCCAGGAATGTCCGGCGACCACCGGGGCAGCACACGGGCGAGCCGGTCACGTAGATTGCGGGCATTAGCGCGATAGAAGTCGATCAGGTGGCCAGCCTGCAGAGCGAGTAGGTCGTGTGGATAGCGTAGATTATGGTAATCCAGGGCGAGCCCCGCGGCGGTCCACTCGCCTGCAAGTAACTGATCGAGGGCGGCGGCATGGGAGGCTTCTCGGTCATTCAATCGGGATTGTTTGACAGCGAACAGGTCGGTCTTGGCGGCGTCTGCAGCGGCGGGCTCTGTGGCCAGGGCAAATAGATAGGCTCTGGCAATGCGTGCCATGGTGAATTTGGGGGCGGCTTCGATGGCCTGATTCAGCGGGGTAACAGGGTCGCCGCGATACAGATTGAAGGCGTCGATGGCGTGGTGGTAAAGCTTTCGTGTTTCGGTGGTGGCGCCGGGCAGGGCGTTACCTTGGCGGTCAGTTAACATCAGCATGGCTCCATTGTTGGTTGTCATTATTGGCGGCGGCCTGTCCGCTCACCAGTCTGCTAGACTACGTTGAGGCACGGGAAACCATAATGGCCGAGGCGCCGGTGTTGTTGTCCGATCCGCCGTGATAGAGACACAAACCCATGGATGCTGCACTTGATGTGCTGCGCATGATCCGCTTTACCGGTGGCATCTTTCTTGATGCCGAGTTTTCTGCGCCCTGGTGTGTGGTGGCACAGGTCACTCCGGAAGATTGTCGCCCGTTCACCCCCGTGCCTGAAGGCATCCTGGCCTATCACTACGTCAGCGCTGGTCAACTACTGTTACAGGTAGGCCAGGATCTGCCGGTAGCCGTGTCGGCCGGGCATATTGTGCTTTTGTCGCGTAACGATCCGCATCTACTTGGCAGCGAGTTGGGCGGCCCACCCGTCAGCGTCGACAACCTTCTACAGCCCATGCATGAAGGCGGGTTGGCTCGGATCATCCACGGGGGCGGTGGCGAAACCACCCGTCTGTTGTGTGGCTTTTTGCACAGCGAAACGCCCTGCAATGCATTGATCGGCGTGCTGCCTAGTGTTATGACACTGAACGTGGCCGAGGGGGCAGCCAGGGCATGGATCGAAAGCTCCTTCCGTTTTGCCGCCGCGGAATTAACAGCGGGCACTGTACGTTCGCCCACGTTGCTTGCCCGACTCGCCGAACTGCTTTTCATCGAGGCGGCACAGCTCTATCTCACGCGTTTGCCGCCCGAGCAGCGTACCTGGGTTGGCGGATTGCGCGACCCCTTCGTCAGCCGAGCGCTGACCCAATTGCATGGCTTCCCCGAGCGTCACTGGACGACGCAAGATCTCGCCCGCCAGGTCGGGCTCTCACGCTCTGCGTTTGCCGAGCATTTCACTGAGTTGGTGGGTGTGCCGCCGATGCGTTATCTGGCGAGATTGCGTATGCAGACCGCCGCACGTCGCTTGCGCGAGACACTGGCGCCCATCTCGCTTATCGCACTAGAAGCGGGGTACGAGTCAGAAGCCGCTTTCAGCAAGGCGTTCAAGCGTGCATTAGGGACACCGCCGGCGACATGGCGAAGGCGGCATCGCGCACCGGAGGAACCATGAATTTAGTTAATGAACACAAATACAGATGATCCTCAGCGCGGTCCTACGACGCCTTGCACTCTGTAGCTTGCACCCTACAGAAAGGTAGGCTGTAATTCTTCTTTTCACTGACAAGGATGGCGCCAAGATGACCCTTGGGCGGGCTATTAATTAGCGTGTCGGTGGTTGGCAACGTGGTTCACCTACTTCAATTAAGGTATGTATGAAAGTAAACAGCTCGTGGTTCGCATGGTGTTTGTTGGTAGTAGTGCTGACATTTTCCGGCCTATGCGCAGCGCAAACTCAAGGAGGAGAGAGCGAGAACAGTCGGTGGTTTACCGTCGATGCGATAAATAGTGGCCTGGGAGAACCGCCTGAAGAAGCAAATCGAGTAACACCCCGTGAGTCAATCAGAAGTTTCCTTGAACTGACGGATCAGGAGGAGTATGAAGCCGCTGCCCATATGCTCAACCTTTCCGAATTCGCAGTAGATGAGCAGCCAGAACAGGGGCGTGAACTGGCCCGGCAACTGGCCGAGATTTTCCAGCGCGGGGAATGGTTGAGTGTGTCTGACCTGCCGGGGCGGGAAGATGCTGTTATTGAAGACTCTTCGGGCCAAAACCCGCGTGTCGGTGAGGCGCGCCGCAATATCGAAGTCTCCTCTATGCAGGCCAATGGAGAAACTTACGATATTCGTCTGGGTAGGTATCGGGTCGGTGATCAAGAGCCCGTCTGGCTGATCATGCCCATTAGCGTGTCATATATTCCAGTGCTGTATGAGCAGTACGGTCCGTCAATGCTAGAAGGCTACATCCCAGAGCGCTTCCAGGCGTCGTTTGGCCTTCTGCGGATTTGGGAATGGATCGCTATTCCGCTCTTTTTGCTGGTCGTCGGCATGGTGGGGTGGGGAGTCCATCATCTGATCGGGTTGATGTCGAAATGGTTGCCTTCCGGCGTGTCGAGCATTTTTGCTAGTCAAATTGGTATGCCTGCGGCGCTGATTGCGATGTCATTAGTCACCCAGGGATTGCTGGATTATGTGGTGTCATTTTCGGCGGTCGCCACGACGACCTTCCGAGTGCTGTTAATCAGTATTTTAGCCTGGGGAGCAGGGACGATAGCGCTGCGCTTAGTGGATACCATTATGCTGCGGATGACGCGGCGCTTAGTGGGCGAGATTGATGACACGAAACCGCGAGACGAGCGCAGGCTGCTAACCTCTCTCTACGCGCTGCGCCGTATTATTATTCTGATCACCGTGACCGGTGTATCGATTTATATACTGGGGCAGATCCAGCTCTTTGAATCCCTCGGCCTTTCTATCCTAGCCTCTGCCAGTGTGTTAGCGGTACTAGTGGGTGTCGCGGGGCAAGCGGTGCTGGGTAATATCCTGTCGTCGTTTCAGCTGTCGTTTGCCAAGCCTATTCGTATTGGTGATCTGGTGGTTTTTGAAGGCCAGTGGTGTTATGTAGAAGGCATTTTTTATACCTTTATTCGGCTGAGGTCATGGGACGAGCGGCGTTTGATTGTGCCCGTCACCTATTTTACGTCTAAGCCTTTCGATAATTTGTCGGTGAAGAGCACCAAGATGTATCGGACGCTAGAGCTGACACTCCACCTCAGTGCCGATATAGGGTTGTTAAGAGATAAATTCCTCGAAGTAGCCAAAGAGGAAAATAGCGTTATCGAACACCATAAATTGCTGTGTTACGTGACCGCTCAAACAGGAACGGCACAAACCGTCACCTGTTACCTTATGACGTCAGACCCGCTAGCGGGCTGGACGGCAGAGATGAACGTGCGAGAGAGGCTATTGGCGTATATCCGTGATAACTATCCCGAGTGGTGGCCAAGAGATATCGTGGTGATCAGCCACAACGATATCGCCCGCGGCGAGCAGGGCACCCGCTCGTCGGGGACGGGTAGTTCCGAAAAAAACAGTTCTGAGGAAAATAGCCCTGAAGTAGATAATCCTTAGGCGGACTCATCAGCAGGCAAGTAGGCAGCTCAAAACGCTGCCTTACTATTACCTATGAGGGGAGAGTTTCTCCCCTTTAAATTTAAAGCTGAGCATCACCATTGTCTGCGTTGGCTGGGTGATAATAACGGTCAATCAGCGTCAAAAAACCGTCTTCGTCAATGAACCCTCTGTCCCCCGTGATATACCAGCGTTGGCCATCCATTTCGTGGATCGCCTGGGCAGTGCGCTGTGGTTCGTTGAGGTAACCCTGCATAATCTGGGGGCCGCTAATTAACACCATGCCTGCTTCTCCGGTAGGAAGTTCCTCGAAGCTTTCTGGCTTGACGATTTTGAAACTGGTGCCGGGCAGCGGCATACCTACGGTACCTGGTTTGCTGCCGCGCTGTACCTGCTGGTAATTAACGCCCAGAGCGTCGGGTAGATTCACGGAGGCCACGGGGGCAACTTCGGTGGCGCCGTAGCCTTCATAAACGGGTTTGTGAAACTTCAGCTCGAAACGGATGCGCGCAACCTCGTCGAGCTTTTCGGCTCCGGCAACTACCACCCGTAGGCTTTCCAGCATCATCGGATGCACGGCTGAATTGCTGACAAACATCGACAGGAAGCTGGACATGCTAAACAAAAGGGTAGCTTTGTGCTTGGCAACGGCGCCAGCAATGCCGACAGCATCCGCGGGGTTGGCATGGCAGATCAGCGGCAACCCTTCGATTAACGGAAGCAACTGGGTCACCGTGAAGCCAAAGACGTGAAACAGAGGCAGCGACCCCATAACTACATCGTCGCTCTGGGTATTGAGCACGTCAGAGGTCTGTTTAATATTGGCCATCAGGTTGCGATGGCTCAACATTACCCCCTTGGGGGAGCCCTCGCTGCCGCTTGTGAACACAATGGCCGCGGTGGCATCAGTATCGTGACTATGGCAGAAACCATGTCGTATCAGCCATGTCGGGAATAGGCGAACGGCTAACCAGGTACCCAAGCGCTCGGCGGTGCCAATGTCGCTCTGCAGGTGCTCTAGATAGACCACCTGCTTCCCGTTTAGTAATTGGCTGATGTTTAACCCGCTCTTTTCCAGTTTCTTCACAAACCGTTGTGAGGTGAAAACGACTGCAATTTCCGCCTGGGAAAGCGCAGACGCGAGCACTTCCTGGGGGGCGGTGTAGTTGAGGTTTACTACCGTTTTGCCGGCCAGCAGTGTGGCCATGTTGGCAATGACGCCGGTGCTGCTGGTAGGTAGCAGTAGGCCAACGTTCTGACTTGGATTGAGTTTGCGAATACGTTTCGCCAGTAACAGGCTGGCGCTTAACGCTTGGCTTGCATTAAGCGGGCTGCCCAGGGTGTCCGCCAAGGCAAGGTCGCTAGGCCGTCGTTTGACAGTCTGAATCCAGGCATTGGGTAGCGTCGGCAGTTCGTCCATGGCTCTCTGCCAAGAGCGGGTTGCCTGTTCAAAAATACGCCGTTTAAGCACATCGGCAGGGGTATCTTTGGGTAGCGGCTTGCCAAACGCGACGATCACCGAACGGTGCAGTGGGGCGTTACGCATCTCTTTTAATTTGCTGGAGGAGCGGGAGAACTGGCTGCCCCATAGGCCACGTAGGTAGAACGGTACGATTTTGACGTCTGGATTTGCCATGTCACAGGCGCGCTCGTAACCACGGCGGAATTCGCCCAGTTGACCAGTGCGGCTGATGGCCCCTTCAGGAAACAGACACACCACTTCTCCCGCATTGAGCTGTGAGGCCACATCGGCGAGCGCCTGTTCGGCACCGCTGCCGCGCTCAATGGGAATACAGCCCAGCGCTTTGAAGAACCAGCGGAGGTACCAGCGCTGGTAAACCGATTTCAGCATCACAAAGCGCACTGGGCGAGGGCTGGCGATCTGCACCATGGCCCAGTCCACCCAACTGATATGATTGCCCAGTAGCAGTACGCCACCCTGGGCGGGCAGGTTCTCCAGGCCATACACATCTACCCGATAGCGCCGGGTCAGCAAGAAGCTTAATAGAAAGCGCACCAGACTTTGCGGCAGTTTGAAGATTGTATAACCGCCGCCCACCATCGCCACGGTAGCGATCAGTAGCAGCAGATAGTGGCTATCCACACCCGCCAGCGCGAACAGCGCCGTGAGTACCAAAAAGCTCAGCATGGCGATGTTCTGGAACCAGTTGTTGGCGGCCAGTACGGTGCCTAACTCTTTGTCGGCAGCGTGAAACTGAATCAGTGCATTGAGGGGGACGATAAACAGACCGCCCATGATGCCAATAAAAACAAAATTCACTGCCTGGCTAGCGGGCGTAGTTAACAGCGGCAGGCACCATAAGCCGACGGCCACGCCGATAGCGCCCACGGGGATTAGACCGGTTTCAATGCGGTTGTGAGATAACTTGCTGGCCAACAGTGAGCCCAGCGCAATGCCGATACCGCTGGCGGCTAGAATGCCTTGTAGTACCAGTGTGTTACCGACGTTGAGGGCATCTTTGGCATAGGCGGGGAAGGCCGCGAGTAGCACTTGGCCCACTGACCAAAAGGTGGCAAGGCCGATAATGGAGAGCCTGAGGACTGGCTGACGGGCGATAATCCTCAGGTTATCTTTAAGCGCCGTACCCTTGAGGTAGCGTTGCCAGGTTAGCGGCGTATCGGAGCGGGTGGTTTCATCCAATGGCAGGCGATACAGCGTGATGACTTGGATAACGCTATTGAGCACTAATAGCCAACCCAGTGGGGCTGTTTGGCGTAACAGCTGCGCTGGCGTTTGCTTATCAGACGAGACCCAGGTTTCAAACAGCGTCGTAAAAAACACTGTTCCTGCCAGGATGGCAGCAATGGTGATGGCCTGAACGAGTCCGTTGGCTTCCGCTAGGCGAGGTTTGCCGAACAAGCCTTTTACCAAGCCATATTTGGCCGGAGAGTAGAACGCCGACTGGATGGCGAGAAGTAGCGTCATGGCAAATGCCAGCCAAAACCAACCCTGATAGTAAGCAGCGGTAATGCCCAGCGATACCGCTACTGCGATCCAAGCAGAGACACGTAGAATACGCACTTTGGGGTAGCTATCGGCTACGTGACCAGCCGGGCTGAACAGCAAGATGAATGGCAGTAGAATCAGCCCATTCACAAGCGCGGTGAGTACTACCTGAGTTTCGCCATCGTAACTTTTGAAGATTGTGTTCTGGATCACGATTTTGTGCCCCAGATCCACAAAGGCATTGAGAAAGATAGCGATCAGGTAGGGCCAGGCGCCTGTTATGCGCAGCAGTCGATACATGGTGTGTTAGCCTTTACCGTATTTTTGCGTTATCGCACTCTCAATGACGTACTTTCTTAACCACATTTTTATACACTATCTCTTAATTTAAGATGAAACACCTATGAGCATGAGCCCTTTTCAGGCACTGGCTTGCCCGCTGGATGGTGAACCGCTACAGCTTGCGGACAATGTATGGCGTTGTGCGGCTGGGCACAGCTTTGATATTGCCAAGCAGGGGTACGTGAACCTTCTGCCTGTGCAGCAGAAGCGCTCCCATGACCCTGGTGATAGTAAAACCATGGTGGCAGCCCGGCAGCGCTTTTTAAACGCGGGGCACTATCAGCCCATTGCAGATGCGATCAGTAGCGCTGTACTGCGCCATATTGAGGAGCCGCCTACGTCAGGCAGCTCGCCGCTAAGTTGTCTGGACGCGGGCTGTGGGGAAGGCTATTACCTGCGTCAACTGGCCCAGGCCGCGCCAATCTCGCAATCACTGGCGCTGATAGGGCTGGATATTTCTAAATGGGCAGTGCTCGCAGCGGCGAAGCAGGACAATAAGCAGACGCCGACAAGTCGTTGGGTGGTGAGTAGCAATGCGCACTTACCCGTAGAGGCGGGAACACTGGATAGCGTTCTGTGTATGTTTGGCTTTCCTGTGTATAGCGAATTTTCCAGGGTATTAAAAGCCGGTGGAGTGCTGCTCCAAGTGGAGGCGGGGCCAGATCATCTGCGAGAGCTACGGGAAATTATCTACCCCACATTAAAGCCAGAGCGTTCAAATGAGGCGGGAGTGCCGGAAGGTTTTGCCCACCATAGCAGCGAGAACGTGCGTTACACGCTAGCGCTAAAGGGAGCTGAGGAGATCGCCGATTTATTGGCGATGACACCGCATCTTTATCGGGCCAGTGTGGAAGGGCGTGCGCGCGCAGCGGCACTGGAGGAATTGGTCACAACGGTGGAAGTGCGAGTAGTACAGTGGCTTCGAGTTTAGCCGTTGCCTAAAGTAGGGTTTTTTGGTGAGCATGCTTGTCACGTTAACAGTGCCCAAACGCAACAAGGCCCGCATAAGCGGGCCTTGTCGTTCGAACCTCGGAAGGTTCGAGCAAATTCTAAAGCGCTATGTCTTAATAGACTTAGGAAATTTGCTTGATGTTTGAAGCTTGAAGGCCTTTCTTACCCTGGGTAACGTCAAAAGAAACGTTAGCGCCTTCTTGCAGGGTTTTGAAGCCGTCTGCTTGAATTTCAGAGAAATGGGCAAACAGGTCATCGCCGCCGTCAGAAGGAGCAATAAAACCGAAGCCTTTAGTATCGTTGAACCACTTAACTGTGCCAGTAGACATAGTAAAAATCCTTTCGCGCAATGCGCTTTGTAAAGTTCCTGGTATCACCCAGATTAATAGCGGATAAAACAAGGAATACAATTACAGTCTTGCCGAAAGATTTTGTACTCGTCTATCTCGTACATTTCTAAATCTTTTTCGTACACTTCTGAAACCATGCTTGCTTGCTAACCAACTGGCGCTACAGTGTCATGAAATGTAGCTCGTGTCAAACCCTTTGTTGATTATCTTACCTTTGCGCTCACTGAGTAGCCTCTATCGCCAGCCCACTTTCCACACGCTGTCATCTTTTAAGCTTTGCCACGGCAAAATGAGTTCGCGATGAGAGTACACAGCCTCAATCACGACCTCTACTACGTTCTCTTCTTCATCGCGCAGCAACTGGGTAACCATAAAGTGCTTCTCTTTATTGCTTGGCTGGGCAGCCGTCCATTTGCTGTGGTGTAGCTTGCTCGGATTGATCGTATGCATTGACGCTCCTTGGCAAAGATATCGCTTGTTAGCTGCCATCAGTGATTATGCACTGACTATTGCGCTTACTGTTGTACCCAGTTTTCAATGCCAAGTTCTGCATTGAGGCCTCTTAGGGTCTCGGTGCGTTCGCGACCGTTTGCAGAGTGACAGCCTGTATCGTGTTCAAGCACTGCTTGTTCGCCATCCTGGTTAACCCACGTCACTGTGTAATGTGGCAGGTCGGTGGCACGGGGTTCGCAATCAAGGGTTTGCTGCGTTGTGCCCATGTCGGGTTGCATCGCAGCTAGCCGCTCTTGCAGCGAACGAAAGACAGTCGCATTGCCTGCCTGAGTGCGCTCACCTTCAACGGCCGTGTGACGTTCACCTATGTAGCGGGTTGTACCATCCGCCTCAACCGCAACGCTATAGACAGGGCAGGTACCGTAGCAAGGGCCTACTTCATAACGGATTTCAGCCAGGCTATTTTCGCTGGGCGTGGCGGAATGCTGCGCGCAGCCCGCTGTCATTAGCGCCAATGTGGATACCATTAAACAGGTAATAGAAAAACGCATGCGAAAACTCCTTTTCTTGTAAAGATAATCTGACTTGATACGTTATTTGCAGAGGACTTCATTCGTGCCAGCAATACCTTAATGCTTGAATGAGGGGATTCGGCTTTGCAGTGTACGTTAACGCCAACAGTTTCCATAAAGTAATCGCTAAATTAACAAACATGCACAAGGCTGTGCATGTTTGAGGCGTCTGTGCTCTATAAAAGCCAACGGGCCTGCGATAGTGGTGAGCTGTTTCTCCGGCTGTCTGCAGAGAAAGTGCGTACCGCCTTGATTTATTGTCGCCTTCCTATCTTGTCGATATCGCTGTGCCACACTAATAGAATGAGATGTATAAGTGGGGCACATGCTTCTCACATTAGACCTGCTCACACATGTAAACCTATAGGGACTTAAATGACTCGCATATGGAAAGCCTATTCACAGGCGTCGTTGATTTTACGCGTCACCATCGCACTGGTGCTGGGCGTTTTGGTCGGGTTGGTGGGTGGTGAGCCGGTAGCGGTCTGGCTGGCGCCGTTAGGCGATTTGCTCCTCCGGCTGCTTACTTTTCTGATTGTTCCGATTGTGCTGTTTACGCTGATGGTGGGTGTGAACCAGTCACGAGAGGGCAGTGCAGGACGTATTGGCGGCAAGGTATTTGGTTACTATTTAGCGTCATCGGCATTAGCGATCACCGTGGGTTTAACTATCGCTTCCCTGTTCAATCCGGGTAGCGGAATGAGGCTGGAGGAGGAAGCCAGCTTCTCGGTGCCGGATAACCCTGGCGTTGTGGATGCCCTGCTTAATATCGTGCCCAGTAATATTATCGGTGCATTCGCCGAGCTCAATATGCTGGGTATTATTTTTACAGCGCTGGTGTTTGGCATCGCCTTGTTAAAAATGCGGCAGTCTGAACGTCAGCAGGCGATGGGCGAGCGTCTGTATGAGGTGATTGAAGCGCTCAATGAGGTCACCTTAAAAGTGATGTCGGGCGTCTTGCACTACGTGCCCATCGGCGTGTTTGCGATTGTCGCCGAAACGGTAAGCCAGCAGGGGATGGAAACGCTGCTATCGCTGGGCGACATGGTGGTGGTGCTGTATATCGCACTCGCCACTCATTTGCTGATTTATTGCGGCATCATGCAGCTGTTTGGCGTCAAGCTACTTACCTTCTTTCGTGAGGCACGTACGCCCATGGCAACCGCGTTTGCCACCCAAAGCAGCTCAGGCACACTGCCACTCACTATTAATGCTGCGCATCGGCTGGGAATTTCCAAAAGCATCTATGGCTTTAGCCTGCCACTAGGGGCTACCTTGAATATGGATGGTGCGGCGATTCGTATCGCGATTTCGGCGGTCTTTGCTTCCAACGTGATTGGCGCGCCGCTGGATTTCATTAGCATGGTGCAGATAGTGCTGATTGGCACGTTGGTGTCGGTGGGTACCGCAGGCGTGCCAGGCGCTGGGATCATTATGATCGCCACGGTGTTTGCTCAAGTGGGACTGCCAATAGAGACGGTTGCGCTGCTCACTGCCATAGATGCATTGGTAGGTATGGGGGCTACGGCGCTTAACGTGACAGGCGATTTAGTGGGTACCTCCGTTGTCGCCCGAAGCGAAGGCGAAGAGTTGAAAGAGACAGCTCTGGAAGATACGTCCGCCACGGCAAAGGTGTAGTAAGAAAGGGATAGTAAGAAAGGGATAGTAAGTCAGCGCCGTTGATTTAAAGGAGAACTCACGATGAATGATCGAGAACTCACCTATCTGAGGCGCGCCATTGAACTGGCTGAAGAGGCCCTTGAGGCAGGCGATGAGCCCTTTGGGAGTGTGCTAGTAAGTGCTGACGGTGAAGTATTGGCAGAAGACCGTAACCGCATTGCCGGTGGTGATTCCACCCAACACCCTGAGTTTGCTCTGGCACGCTGGGCAGCAAAGCATATGACGCCAGAAGCGCGAGCAGCGGCGACTGTCTATACTTCAGGCGAACATTGCCCCATGTGTGCTGCTGCCCATGGCTGGGTAGGGCTGGGGCGCATTGTTTATGCGAGCTCATCAGAGCAGCTAAGTAGTTGGCTAGCGGATTTAGGGGTTGGGCCGCCACCTGTTGCCACTTTGCCTATTCAACAGGTGGTGCCCGGGCTGAAGGTAGAAGGCCCTATTCCTAAGCTTGATGAGAGCGTGCATGCATTGCATCAGCGTCGACATGGACACCCTTAGTTAATGTCACAAAAAAGCCGCCTAAGCGTTAGCTTAGGCGGCGTCATACTCAATCAGCAAACAACTTCAAATGCTAGTGCTTCAAAATCACATAAAACGCATGAATGATGCCCGGAATGAAGCCAAATAGCGTTAGGATAATGTTCAGCCAGAAATGCCCTTTAAAACCGACCTCAAAAAATACGCCGAGTGGGGGAAGTATAACGGCAAAAATCATCTTAATCGGATCAGTCGCTGTAAACGCCATGAAGCCTCCTTTGCTTTCAGGGGTGTAACTTGTACAAGTGTAGGCACTGTCGGAAGTTTTATCCAGGCCTTGGTGAATAAGCTGAGACTAACCCAATAGAAAATCGTTCATTTACGCTTTCAATTTCCACTAACACTATCTGGGAGGGACCCCATGCCCAACATAACATTGAAAGTCACCACCGCGTCTTTAGGGGTGTTGAGCTGCTTTGTAGCAAGTCAAAGCTGGGCTCAAGAGGGCCCGACGAACAACATTAACCTGGCCACCGTGGAGGTGACCGCGCCTCGTTTGGCGCGTGAGCTATATGATACGCCCGCGGCGGTTTCCACCATTGACCGCGAAGCCATTGCGCAAGGTCAGCAGCGTGCGCGATTGGATGAGTCACTGGTGCGTGTGCCGGGTGTTTTTCTGCAGAACCGCGATAACTTCGCCCAGGGCCAGCGCATTTCCATCCGCGGTTTTGGTGCTCGCGCGCCGTTTGGCGTACGCGGGATTACCGTGATGGTCGATGGTATTCCCTACACGCTGCCGGACGGTCAGGCGCAGTTAGATGCCATTGACCTGGACAGTGCCGAGCGTATTGAAGTCATCCGTGGGCCTTCTTCGGTGCTTTATGGCAATGCGGCAGGCGGAGTGATTGATATCATAACAGCGGATGGGCACGATAACCCTGGTTCAAGCGTGCGTACCGAGGTGGGAAGCGATGGCTACCGTAAGGCGGTCGTGCAAACCGGTGGCGCCCAAGGGGATTGGTCGCACCATGTGAGCTTTTCAGCGCTTAATGTCGATGGCTATCGAGAGCAGAGCTCCACGGAAAAGTACCTGCTGAACGCCAAGCTACGTCGCGAATTAGGCAGCGACCGAGCGTTAACCGCGATTATCAATCTGCTCGATAACCCCCGCTCTGAAGATCCTGGCGCTTTAAACGCCAGAGAAGTAGCCGCAGGGCGTGATCAAGCCGCGCCTAACTCGCTCGCCCTAGACGCTGGGCAAAATGTCGATCAACAGCTTCTTGGCTTACAGTACGAAGATTTGTCTGCCGGCCCTGGTGAGTTCTATTTAAAAGGCTTTGTTGCACAGCGTGATTTTGAGCAGCAGCTACCCTACGTGGGCGATAGCCGTATCGGCTACCAGCGTGATTATCTGGGCGCGAGTGCTGAGTATCACCATGAAGTCAGCTTGGGCAGCCTGCCGCTGAGCTATATCACCGGTGTCGATGTGGCGCGTCAAGACGACGAGCGCTTTAGGAACGATGTAAATGGCCAAGGCGTTGTCGGTGAGCAGTTGGCGGAAGAGACCCAAACGGCGACCTCCGCTGGGGTATTTGCCCAGGGCGATTTAGCGCTGACCGAGCAGGTAACGCTCTCGCTTGGCGCACGCTTTGACCGAGTGGAGCTAGAAGTAGATGATCGCTATTTGGACGATGGCGATCAAAGCGGTGACCAGACCTTCAATGAGTGGAGCGGTTCGGCGGGGTTAAGTTACCGTTATCGTCCGCAGCATCAAGCCTATATCAATACCGGTACGGCGTTTGAAACGCCGACGTTCTCCGAGTTTGCCAATCCGGCAGGCGGTGGTTTTAACCCGTCGGTGTCGCCGCAAAAAGCCTGGAATCGTGAAGTGGGGCTGCGGGGCTACGTTGAACCGCTGGCCATGGATTACGATCTGGCGCTATTTTCGGTGCGCGTGCGTGACGAGCTCGTGCCGTATGATGACGGCGGCCGCACCTTCTACCAAAACGCAGGCGACACCGACCGCGACGGCATCGAACTGGCGCTCGGTTGGCAGTTGGCCGACCAGTGGCGGTTGGATAGTGCTCTGACGCTAGCGCGCTATGAGTTTGATCAATTTGCCACACCAACGGAAAGCTTTGGTGGCAACCGCATCCCCGGCTTACCTGAACAGACCTGGGTCAACCAGCTAACCTGGGAAGGAATTGATGAGCGCTTTGCGACCCTGGAAACCCAATACGTGGGTGACTTGGTGGCGGACAACGCCAATGAAACCGAGGTCGATAGCTACTGGCTGGTCAATCTGCGTGTAGGAGATGGCTGGCAGTTGGGCAGCGATACGCGGCTAAATGCCTATGTGGGCGTGCGCAATCTATTGGATGAAGAGCACTACGCCAATGTTCGCTTGAACGGCACCTTTGGCCGCTTTTACGAGCCTGCTCCCGGGCGCAGTGTTTATGGCGGCTTAGAAGTACGTTTCTAAGCCTTCAGCCATAAAAAAACGGGCGGCCCATTGGGTCGCCCGTTCTCGTTGGTGGGTCATTAGCTCGACCGGTTACTCAGGTAGCGCGTAGCCAATCACATAGTCACCCATCTTGGTGCCAAAGGTGCCGTGACCACCCGCCGTGACCACCACGTACTGACGACCATCTTCGCCGGTGTAGGTCATGGGGGTGGCTTGGCCACCTGCTGGCAGGCGCGCTTTATACAGCTCTTCGCCAGTGGTGATGTCGTAACCGCGCAGGTACTGATCCAGCGTGCCGCTCAGAAACGATACACCGCCCGCAGTAGTGATCGGGCCGCCGAGTGCGGGAACACCGACATTCAGCCCAATCGGCAGGTCGAAAGGCATGCTGTCGCGTGTCGTACCATTACGGTGTTTCCATACCACTTCTGCGTTTTGTAGATCGATACCGGCCACATCGCCCCATGAGGGCGCTTGGCAGGGCAGGCCTAGCACGGAAAGCAGTGGGCCAAGCTCAACGGCATAGGGGGCGCCTGCATTAGGCTGCAAACCCTGTTCGCTAGCCGAACCTTGTCCTTCTTCTAC
Organism: Vreelandella maris; assembly: GCF_013371085.1. Taxonomy (GTDB): domain Bacteria; phylum Pseudomonadota; class Gammaproteobacteria; order Pseudomonadales; family Halomonadaceae; genus Vreelandella; species Vreelandella maris. The sequence goes on from NZ_JABWCV010000008.1 coordinate 150,093, forward strand.
CTCTTCGCGAGGTACCAACTTGGAAACAAATGCCAAGTATTTAGCGCCGGTGAATAGTGCTTGGCGTTCAGGGTCAACGGCGACGCCACCCCAGTTCATTACCCCGACATTACCCGGATAAACAATACTGCCTTCCAACGAAGGCGGTGTGTACTGTCCTTCATAACGCAACGAGTTGAACTGAATGCGGCACAGCATCTGGTCAAACGGTGACGCCCCCCACATGTCGCGCTCGGTGAGCGGGGGTGGCAGTAGGTTAAGCGCTGAGCGTGGCTGTGTTTCCGCTGTCCAGTCGCCTTCAACAGCGCCTTGCGGCGCAGGCACTTCTTCGATGGGCACGATTGGCTCACCGGTTTCACGGTTCAAGACGTAAAGGCTGCCTTGCTTGGTCGGTTGAACCACCGCGGGCTGGGTACCTTCATTAGTGGCCAGGTCAATCAGCACCGGTTGCGCAGGTGTGTCCATATCCCACAGGTCGTGGTGAACAAACTGGTAAACCCATTCAACCTGGCCATCTTCCAGGTTAAGGGCTACCAGACCTGCACTATAGGTTTCATCGTTTTCGCTACGGTTAGCGCCATACTGGTCAGGCGTCGCGTTGCCCATGGGCAGGTAAACCATGCCGAGTTCTTCATCGACGCTAATCGGTGCCCATACGTTAGGCGAGTTACGTGTGTAGGTTTCGCCTTCAGCTAGTGGTTCGGTGTCATCGGGGTTGCCGCTATCCCAGTTCCATACCAACTCGCCGGTATGCACGTCGAAGGCACGGATGACACCAGAAGGCTCATCAGTGGAACTGTTGTCGGTAACGTGTCCGCCAAGAATAACCAGGTTTTCCGTTACCGTTGCAGGCGAGGTGGAGTAGTAACCACCAGGGTCGAAGTCGCCAATATTGTTGGTCAAGTCGACTTCACCATTCTCGCCGAAGTTGGCGCACCGTTCACCGGTGTCGGCATTCAGCGCAATTAAACGTGCATCAGCGGTGGGCAGGTAAAGCCTGCGTGGACACATGACATCCGTTTCGCTGAGCATGGGTTGCGCGTTACCTGCGCCTTCAGCACCAAACATCAAAGACAGGAACGAGAGGTCCAGGCTGAATATATCGCTGTTATCGAAAATGTCGAAGGAGAGCGCGGTATCACTCGTCGCGGCACTATTGTTGCCGGTCTCGCTGCCGTCTGCTGCTTCGCTAGTGTCTGAGCCAGCCGCGTAATTAGCTGCATCGTAGTAGGCGAGGCCGCGGCAGGTCATATGGGCCCAGAGTGAGAAATCCTCGGCACCCTGCGTGCTAACCTCTGGGTCAAACTCCCACAATGTTTCCCCTGTTTCCGGGGAGAGCGCCATCGCGCGGCTGTGCGAGGTACAAATATATAGGCTGTCGTTTACTTTAAGCGGGGTATTCTGGTTGGTGATTTCGGGCGGCGCGCTGGGTCCTGCCACATCGCCGGTTTGAATGCGCCATACCTCTTCCAGTTCACCGATGTTGTCAGGCGTAATCTGTTCAAGCGATGAGTAGTGAGTGCCTGCATTGGTGCCGCCATAGGCAGGCCAGTCGTCTCCCGCTACTTGCGCAGGGTTAACGGTGCTAGCCGCTTCGTTGGGGTTGGAGATCGTCCCTTCAATTCTGTCTGGGTCGCTCAGCTGACTCGCAATAGCCACCAAGATGGCAGCAACAATGCTACCTGCCAATGCCAAGCTGCCGCCCCGTGAATGTAACGGTTTACGCCACCAGGGAAGCAGTAGAATAATCCCGATTAGACAGAGAATCGCAACGCGTGGCACCAACTGCCACCAGTCTAAGCCGACTTCCCATAACGCCCATACGAGCGTCGCAAACAAGATAAGCGCATACAGCCAGAGCGCTGCGCCCCGGCGCATGGCCAGTAAAACACCGCTGGCGATAACGCCTATGCCGGTAATTAAATAATAAGCACTGCCTCCTACGCTAAGCAGCTTGCCGCCGCCAATGGCCAAGGCAAGTCCCGCCGCAACTAGCAAAAGGCCAAGCAGTAATAGCGGCGGCCATCTGCTGTGCGTACGTGAGTGTTCATCCATGAGGTAACCCCTATTTAACAACGAGTGAATGCCACTTGGCAGTGGCTGCAAAGCGGCGATTCCGCAAAGTGCCCTAACCCATCAGCAAGGCCGATGGGTTAAAACACATCTCAATAGCTAATCGATTTTAATAATCAATTCGCTTTTGGTCTAATGATTTCTGGTTGGCCAGTGCGAACAATGATCAATAAAAAAGCCGCACTATCAACGTAGCGCGGCTTTTGGGGTGTGGGGTAGGGAGCACCTGTAAGTTTAATCTAACGCAACGATTAGCTGTCTAGTTTGACCAGCATCTTACCGGTATTGCCGCCCTCAAACAGGGCCAAGAAAGCCTCTGGGGTGCTCTCTAAACCCTCTTTCACGGTTTCTTTATAAGCCAGTTTGCCAGCGGCGACTTGCGGGGCCACTTCGTTTAGGAAGTAGGGATAACTCGACCAGTGATCCGCCACGATAAAGCCCTGCATTTTAGCTTTACGGGTGACCAGTTGCGACAGGTTGCTGGGGCCTGGAGTGGGCTCTGCGTCGTTGTAACCGTCGATCATACCGCACACTGCGATTCTGGCGCCTTCATTTAACTGGCTGAGGGCAGCTTCCAGGCAAATGCCACCCACATTTTCATAATACACATCAATACCGTTGGGGCTTGCGAGCTTAATGGCGTCGCTTAATTCATGCGCATTGCGATCGCGATAGCTGACCGGTTCGACACCCAGTGACTCAAGCCAAGCGAGCTTATGGGCAGCGCCTGCAATGCCCACAACATGGCAGCCTTTTGCTTTGGCTAACTGAACCGCCAATGAGCCAACTGCACCGCTGGCCGCACTGACCAGAACGTTATCGCCCGGTTTGCACTCAGCAATCAAATTAAGACCGGTCCAGGCGGTCATGCCGGGCATGCCTAACACACCCAGGTAAGCCTGTTCAGGAACATCAAGGTCGGGTAGTGGCGTCACCCCTTGGGCAGGCAGTTGGGCAATATCACGCCAGCCGCCCATATGGCTGACACGATCGCCCACCTTGAGGCTTGCGTCATTGGATTCGATCACTTCGCCAATGGCGCCGCCTTCCATGGGTTGGCCGAGTTCAAATGGGTCTACATACGTGCGAACGCCATTCATGCGGCCCCGCATATAAGGATCCACAGAGAGCCAGCGATTACGAATTCGCACTTCTCCGTCGGCTAGCTCAGGCAGCGTTTGCGTCTCCAGTTTAAACAGAGAGCGATCGGGTAGGCCCTGGGGGTAATCAGTAAGCGTATAAAAATGTGACTGCATAAATGCCTCCTGCGAATAAATGGCGCCTTGAGCTATCTGTTTCAGCTAAGCGCGTTGAACTCCTTGCAGCATAGAGACCATTAGCTTGCTTGCAAGTTCGCCATGCATGAGAAAGCGGTAGGAGATAAAGCACCTCAAAAGAAACAGGGCGACCATTGCTGGTCGCCCTGTATTTATAGAGTGGCACTATTTTGACTGGTTTACTGTCGCATTAATTAGGCTAAGGGGTATCACACACCAACCAAGAATGTGTTATCCGTTAATCCAACAGCGTTACCATAACCGGTGCTGTACCGCGGCGTAGCATGCCAAGCTTCACTGCCGCGCGTTTGGATAAATCAATAATGCGCCCTTTAACGAAGGGGCCGCGGTCATTGATCAATACTTCTACCTCTTGCCCCGTGTCCGGGCGCGTCACCAACACCTTCGTGCCAAACGGCAAACTAGGGTGGGCGGCTGTCAGTGCCTGCTGGTCAAAGGGCTCTCCACTCGCTGTGGTGGCTCCTTGAAAGCGGTCACTGTAAAAGGAGGCGACGCCTTCCTGTGTATCTGTTTCGTGTGCGAAAGCACTATTAGCAGCGCTACCAACTACTACCGCTGCCAAACAAATCGTTCGGATCAGTCGTTTTTGGGCTCCCATAGGAGTACCTCAGTTTTGCGTATTACGGATCCCGCATTCTTTGATGAGGTGCCGAGTAGGCCTTGCGATAGTACCCTTGTCGTTGCGGGTCAGCAAGCTTTGAGAAGATCGACGCAATTAGGTTCAATTTCAAGATTTTTTAATCGCAATGTTCGTGCCCTTGAGTTTCAGTGACTTATCAACCCAGGGGTTAAGTTAGTAAAAAATCAGATTTGTGCAATGCAGTATTTTTTATCAAACGCTCACTTGATTTCGTTAAGCATCTTATAATCACGTTTGCTTAATTTATTAATGATTGTCATTACAACTTAACAAGGGATCGTTCATGGCTAAATCGGCTTCGCTAGCATTTGAATTGGTGGCGTTGGGCGGCGCTGCCGTCGGTTTTCTGGCTGCTCAGGTTATTCCCTTGCAGCTGCAAACTGCTGAGGATAAGCCCACCAAGAGGCTCATTCTTGCAGAGCCTTTACGCGGGGAAATAACCTTGGCTAGCGAGCTTAACGGGAACGATGGCAGCCGCTTTGTGCGCTATGCAATCTCCCTAGAAGAAGATGAAATTGTTGAAATCTCTCTTGATGGTGCCTTGGAAGGCGTTGTGGCCCTTTACGATGATCAGCTTCAGCTACTCGATAATGCGCCTGTTGTTCGCCACCGTATCGAAGAAAGCGGTGACTATGTCGTGGTGGTAAGCGGGGCCGATGCCTATAGCTATGGCCCATTTACCATTGATAGCCGCAGCGTAGAGCTCACCGATGCCGACACGGTAATAATAGGCGAATCATTTGACAGCTGGTTGCAGGGCGATGCCGATGAAATAGCGCTGAACATAGAAGAGGCGGGCCTTTACCAGCTTGAAATGCGCTCTGATGATTTTGACCCCTACTTAGCCATAGAAGGACCCAACGGCTATACCCGTGAAGATGATGACAGTGCCGGTGATTTAGACGCCCGCATTGCCGATTTCTTTGAGGCCGGTGAATACACGCTGACCGCGCGCAGTGCTTATGACGATGGCAATGGGGTTTATACCCTTTTAGTGGCGCCTCACGAACTACCGGGCGATGGCGAGCTGCGCAACGATGGGTCACTCACTGCCGATGGATCGCTAAGTGGTTGGTACAGCGGTGAACCACTGATCTATCAGTTGGAGCTGGCAGAGAGCTCGTTGGTTACCATAGAAATGCGCTCCGCTGATTTCGATACGTTGATTGAAATTAGTGGACAAGGCGTTGCAGCCAGCGACGACGACGGCGCAGGGGGCACCGATTCCCGTCTTCAAGAGCAATTGCTGCCTGGTACTTATACGGTAAGCGCAAGCGGTTTTAGCGCTACCGGTAGTGGTTTGTTCGAATTAAATATTGAAATGGAACCGACGGAAATTCCTCCTCAACTTTAATTACTAGCTCACTTATCCCGGTAAATTTATTTAAACCAGCTAGGCTGAAAAGGCATTGCCAAAAGCACGCATTGTGTCTGCTTTAGCACTGTTTACTGTCATTCAATAATAGGCATGGATCGCTTATGAACCAACAAATCAAAACACGCCGTTCAGCACATTTAATGGTGGTTGACCCGCAAGGTCAGCTACTGCTTTTTCGCCATCATGATGAGCGTCAAGCGCCTTTTTGGACCACTGTAGGCGGCGAATTGCTTGAAGGAGAGGATTACCCCAGCACGGCAATGCGCGAGCTGAAGGAAAAAACGGGGTTGACCTGCCCCCTCGGCCCGCTATTGCGCGAACGAGATAATATTGACGCCGTGGCAGGCTCTCCGCCAGCCCGCTGGCTTGAACGCTACTTTCTGGTGCGCTGCCCGCCAATGGCTGAAATTACCACTGCCCATTGGAGCGATGAAGAACCTTCTACTATTCAGGCCAGTCACTGGTGGGCTCGGGAAGAGATGCGCGAGGCCGCCCCCGCGCTTTTTAAACCCAGGTGGATACCTGAATTGCTGGACGACATTCTATCTAGCGAGCCAGCGATTAAAGTAGCCGAGGTGAATCTGTTTAAGTAAGCCTAGCGGCTAGCTTTAAGGCAGCCAACCACCACCAGCACTGCCGCTGTGGGTAAGCGCCAGTCGAGCACACTCATGCCTGCTAGAACCAGTAGCAGGGCGGCCAGTATCGGCACGCCATACGCTAAGCTGCCCACTAGGCTGGCGTGCCCCCAGCGCAGTGCTTTGTCCCAAGCCACCATGGCCACGCCGTAAGGGCCTAACCCCAGTGCAATGCCTGCTAGTAACGCTTCCCCGCTGGGTAAAGGGAGTTGTCCTTCAAGTAGCAGGCTAGCCGCCACGGCAATAGCACAAGCGATCAACAGCAGTCGTGGCAGTAGCGGTGTCAACGCCACTGGGGCTGCCTGGCTGAGCCATGAATAAAGCGCCCAACAGCAGGCAGCCAGCAGTGCTAGTGCGTAGCCAGTGGTAGCGCTCCCTAATCCGCCGCTGATGGCTTGAGGAACCAGCAGTAACGCTGCGCCTGAAAACGCAATCAGCGCACCGACAACGCCTGCGATGCGCAGACGGCCAAAGCGGCTCCACTGACTAAGAAGCACAAAGAGCACGGGCCAGGTATAAGTAATCAGCGCCGCTTCAGCGGCGGGCGCTAGCCGCATACCAATAAAGTAAGTACTCACAGCACCAAAAATAAGCAACGGAATGCCCACCCAGACACTTAACTGCCAACCCGCGCCGCTGGCAGCAACATTAACGCGGCGGCTCAGCGGCAGCGTTGCCAGTGCCCCCGCAAGCAGTGTTACGGCGGTTAGCTGTAAAGGCGGTGTCGCCTTGGCAAACTCTGCCAGTAGCGGCGCGGCGCTCCAAAGCATCACGGCCACCAGTGCCGCACCAACACTGTACCAACGTGGAAAAAGGGCGGGGGAGTGAACGCGATGCATCGGAGGTCTCCTTGATTTGAGCATGTGCTGAGCAGCATACTCATCATCAATGCATCACAGTATCGATCTTTTATGATCGTTTTGATCAAGAATGGTGATATATGCGCGCGCCCACCCTAGACCTAACCCTGCTTCGTACTCTGGTGGCAATTTCGGATACCGGCAGTGTGACCGCCGCCGCCAAACGCTTGGCTTACACGCAGTCTACGGTGAGTATGCAGCTGCAGAGGCTGGAGGCGCAGTTATCGCTAATACTGCACGAGCGGGAAGGACGGCGAATACGCTTTACTTCAGAAGGCGAGCGCCTACTTAATCATGCCCGGCGGCTGCTGGCGCTTAATGATGAAGCATGGAGTGATATGCAGGCGCGCCAAGTTACCGGTGACCTCACGTTAGGCATACCGGAAGATTACGCCTCGCTGCTGCCCTCGGTGTTTGCTTACTTTAATCAGCTCTACCCGGCGGTGGGGCTCAAGGTGATCTGCGGTACCAGCGCCCATCTCGTAGAGCAGGTAAAAGCCAAAGAGCTTGATCTGGCACTGGTGACACGCCAACGCAACTCGCCAGGGGGCGATGTAATCCGTCGAGAGCCTTTGCTGTGGGCCGTCGGAATGCACCAGCAGCCGCTGCTAAGCGATCCATTGCCATTAGCGCTTTATTCGCCGGGGGCTGACGTGTTTCGTGAAGTCGCCGAGCAGGCGCTGCAGTCGGCAGGGCGCAGTTGGCGTGTTGCCTATACCAGCCAATCCATGGCCGGGCTGGCGCCGATTGTGACCGCGGGGCTCGCGATAGTGGTGGTGACGCGCAGCATGCTGACGCCGGCGCTAAGGCCACTAGATGAGAGCAGTGGCCTGCCTGCGCTGCCAATGATCGAGCTGGCGCTTCACCGCGCACCCCACCGGCCCTCAGAGCCAGCGCGGCGCTTGGGTGAGTTAATACGTGAGCAATTAGCCGTGCCGGACTAGGCTATATAAACGCCGATCGTGGCGATTCAACTGTTCCCAGCAGGTAGTAGAGGAGAAGCATTGGATAAAAGTAACACTTAACGTTGAGGGCAGCGAAGTGCTTTAATCAGCGGAAGGGAACGTTACTGACTAGACTAAAAAGCAAATAAATTTGCTGTTAGGAGCACTACATGCACGAACTGGATCGTTATATCTACCCGCACCGGGTGCTGCACTGGCTAGTGGCGGGTGCCGTGTTACTCTCGTTGGCTAGCGGTTTGACGCTAGGCTTTCTGGGGTTTGAGCGCACCGTTGCGTTGGTAGGCAATACGCTCACGAACTTGCTTTATACCAGCCACAAAACGCTCGGCGTATTGATATTATTGCTGATGACGCTGCGCATTATTACCCGGCTGGCGTTTGTGGTCCCAGATCATGAACCACCTTTAAATGCGTTCGAGCGGATTGTTAGCTCCAGTGTGCACCACTTGCTCTATTTAGCGCTCATAATTATGCCTTTACTGGGCTGGGCCGCCACTGCTAGCGGCGGCTTTCCAGTAGAGTTTTTCCACTGGCATTTGCCCGGTTTACTTGCTGAGCGTGAGCAGCTCTCTGAACAACTTTTCATGTGGCATGGGCGGTTAGGTTGGATCATTTTAGGCTTAGTGGTACTACACGTTGCTGGCGCGATATTCCATTGGAAAATCAAGCGTGACAACGTTATGAAGCGCATGAGCCTGTTTGACTAGAATTAAGAACTCGCCGAGCCGTAGCGATAGTAAGCGGCGGCTTGGCTTGATTTAACTGCATACATATTGCTATCAGCTTCACTCAGCAAGCTTTCAAGCGTGGCATCATCTGCGCCGTGACAGGTGCTTACCCCAATACTGACGCTAACGCTGACTTGCTCACCGCCGGGAAGGTTGATCGGTGAACGGATGGCTTGGTCAATACGCGCCAGAATAGGCGTTAGCGTATCGCCGGTGCCTATATTCTCCATGATAATAATGAACTCATCGCCTCCAAACCGGGCACAGTGATCATTAGTGCGCGCTAAGTGGATGATGCGTTTGGCTATTTGCTGTAAAACAAAGTCGCCTGCTTCATGACCATAATTATCGTTAATAGGCTTAAAGCGATCCAGGTCGAGCATTAATAGCGCCAAACGATGACCATGCTGACGATTACGCTGTAGAGCTCCCTCGGCAGAACGCATCAGTCCATGGCGATTCAGCAGGCTAGTGAGTACATCATGATTGGCCAAATGCTCCAATGCTATGGTGCGGGCAGCGACTTTTCGTTCCAATAGGGCTTCCTGTTTCTTGAGTGCTGCTAACATCGCGCTTTGAGTTCTTTCCTTTTGCCGCTTAAGTTTATTGAAACGCGATGCTAAGGCAAACGAGAGCAATAACATTTCCAGTGCTGAGCCAATTTGAATACCGTGCAGAGTAATAAAGTTGGCTGGAAGTAGGCTCAGGTTACGCAGCGCAAAGACACCAGCACCTAGTAAAAAAAGCGACCAAGCAAATACGAACAGCCGAGCACTGGGTACGCGTTGCAAACTACAGTAGCTGCCGCATAGCAGGAGCAGTAAAGCGGCCATAAAGCCCGTCACATCCATGAGGTGAAGCGCCGAGGGAATGGGTAATAACAGTGTGGCAATCACTGTCAACCAGCAGTAACTGCGAAAGGTACTCAATACGTTGTGCCAGCGGGGACAATAGACTTTAGTGTTAAGAAAACTTTGCGCAAACAATGTGGCCATGGTGGAAGCGAAGGTAAAACCGAGTGCCACGAGACGAGCCGTGTTATCACCCAGAAAGCTCCAAAACATCAGTGTTCCGATGCCGTTAAAGGTCAGAATAGCGAGAGCAAAACCGCCGACAAAGAGCGAATAGTGAAGAAAAACCCGTTCCTTTAAGCCAAAAAATAGCAGTAAGTTATATAAACCCATTGCCAGCAGCATGCCGAAGTAGGTAGCCAGCCAAAAATTATGGCGATCGTTTTGGGTATAAAACGCCTCGGGCGTTATTAGCTTGTAGTTGAGCATTTTGCTGCCTGAGGCAGCCACATGGGTATACAGCGTTACGCGTTCATGGGCAGCAAGCTCTAGTGAAAAAACCGCCTGACGATGGGCTAGCGCACGCTGTTCAACTGGGACTGCACTACCGCTGCGCTGCGCCTCAATGCTCTGCTGGCGCAGTGTGTAAAGTGTGACGTAATCCAAGAATGGGTACTCAAACTGTACCATCCAGCGCTGGGTTTCTGGCGAGTCATTACGCACTTGTGTTCTAAGCCACACATCATGACGGGTATAGCCGAAGTTTAAATTTTCTTCGTGATGGGAGTGCTTAAAATTAGGCGGGTGAGAGAGTAAGCTATTAAGTGTGATTGATTTATCAGTTGCATGCCAAAATTCACTGTAAGGAGCAAGCGAGTAGCTCGCTTGGTTTGGCGATGCTGATAAGAGGGTATTTGCATGTGCCCAAGGTATCCAACATCCAGCCAACAGCAGCAGTAGGCTGATATACACACCTGCCTTTAAACGTCGAACATGCATATCACATCGCTTTTTTAGTTTTTATTCCGCTCTTTGTTCCCTGGGTTCCCTTACCCCTACCAGGGGCCGCCCATCGTTATATTATAGCGCTTAGGTAAACGTGCAATTTACTCGCCGTTTGGCACTAATGCAGCAGGAGAAAATATCGTCACCAAATTTTTCTGTGCTGCTTGATGGGCACTTTCAGTGTAGACAAGTTTGTAAAATTAACTGTTTAAAACTTCCATACTTAATAAAAGATATGACCTAAATGTTGGGTAAGTCGTTGAATTAATTCTCCGCTGTGACGCCAAAAATGCCAGTAGAGCGGCACCGATAAAGAGTAACCTGGCGCCACGCTGACCAGTTGGCCGCTTTGCATGAGTTCCTTTGTCTGCAGCTGCGGCATCATGCCGTAACCCATCCCCGCCGAGGCTAAGCGAACAAAACCTTCTGAAGAGGGGCAGAGGTGATAAGGAAAGTGGCTGTGGAAACCAAACAGCGCCATAAACCGATGCTGTAACTGGTCGTGGGGGCCGAAAACGATGGCTGGTGCACGCTGAAAGTTCTCTGTCGTCGGACCATCTGAAAAATAGCGCTCAACGTAAGCGGGTGTCGCCAACGGGTGATAGCGCATTTCTCCCAGCGCTACGCAACGCGCACCCGCAATCGGTTGCGGTGTGGCGCATAGGCAGGCGGCGACATCTCCATCGCGCAACCGCTTGAGTCCGACATCTTGATCTTCAATCACAAGGTCCAGTAATACGCCTTCCTGCTGACAAATAGTGGCAACAGCCTCGGCCCACCAGGTGACTAGGCTGTCCGCATTAATTGCAATACGCAGGCGCGGCGCCTGATCATCTAAGGTGGGTAGTGAGCCACGCAGGTCACGCTCTAATAGCTGTACCTGCTGGTAGTGGGTTAACAGCCGCTGGCCAGCAGGGGTTGGAGCTAAATGCGGGTGCCGAACCAGCACTGGCTGGCCAAGGCGAATTTCCAGTGCTTTTATACGTTGGGACACGGCAGATTGTGACAGCCCCAATTCATCCCCCGCGCGCTCAAAGCCGCCGCACTCCACCACGGTCGCCAAGGCATGAAGCAGTTTGTAATCGAGCATGACGGTTTCCCACGGTAGCACTAAGTGACATAAGCCAAAAAATGGCGATAAAACGGTGTAGCGCTTTTTATTTAGATTCAAATAAGATTGAATCTCATAAGCTAATGAATTACATTTCAGGCGGAGCTAGAGCACCAGAATCCTCACGGATTGCCTAGCACTTTATGTGAGTAGTTTCTGTAATGCCACAGCCTAAAGGACACCGTAATGCCCGCCATCATGCTCCGTCGCTCTCTTGCTGGCATCGTTGCGCTTAGCGCGCTGATGCCTTTTGCCCCAGTTGCTATCGACACCGCTGCTGCCGACACCGTTAGCGCTGACGCCGAGGTTGAACACTACGCCGATCTGGCGCATGCCAATTACGCCGATGCACTGAAGGCTGCCCAAGCATTGAACGAGCGTATCGACGAATTGCTCGCCAATCCCACGGCTGAAGCACTGAGTGCAGCCAAGCAAGCCTGGCTGCAGGCGCGGGTGCCTTATCAGCAGAGCGAAGTGTTTCGTTTCGGTAATGCGGTGGTGGATGACTGGGAAGGGCAGCTCAACGCCTGGCCTCTGGACGAAGGCATGATCGATTATGTCGAAGGCGACGACTATCAGCATGAGCTGGGTAACGAAGGCGCTACTGCCAATATTATCGCCAATGAGCAAATCACTGTCGGCGGCGAAACTCTGGACGTCAGCGCGATTACCCCGGAACTCCTTGCTGACCTGAACGAAATAGGCGGCTCGGAAGCCAACGTCGCCAGCGGCTATCACGCCATCGAGTTTCTGCTCTGGGGGCAGGATCTGCATGGCTTTGAGGCAGGCAGCGGCGAACGACCGGTGAGTGATTACCAAACCGGTGACGACTGCACCCATGGCCACTGCGATCGCCGCGGTAGCTACCTGGATGCGGTGTCAGATCTGCTTGTTAACGACCTTGAGTGGATGGTGGCCCAGTGGGCACCAGAAACCGAGGGTAACTACCGTCAGGAACTGCTCGCCGAAGGCGATCAGGAGGGCCTACGCCGTATGCTGTTCGGTATGGGCTCGCTCTCTTTGGGTGAGCTGGCGGGTGAGCGCTTAAAAGTCGCCCTTGAAGCCAACTCTTTTGAGGATGAGCACGACTGCTTTAGCGACAATACCCACAACTCCCACTACTACAACGGCCAGGGTATTCAGAATATCTACACCGGCAGCTATCAACGCCTTGATGGCAGTGTGGTAGAGGGAGCTTCGCTGCAAGACCTGTTATCTCAGCAAAATGCTGAGCTGGCCGATACACTCCATGAGCAGCTAGAAGCCACGATGGCGCGTCTTGATGCTATCAAGGAGGCGGCTGAAGCGGAAAGCTCGCCGATGGCCTTCGATATGATGATTGCCCCGGGTAACGAGCAGGGCAGTGAACTGATCAACGAGGCGATCCTTACCCTAGTGGCGCAAACAGGGTCTATCGAACAGGCCGCAGGCGAGCTGGGCGTGACCTCCCTGCAGCCCGATGATGCCGGTCACCGGTTCTAACCTGGGCTAGCGTCTACCATGAGCCGCCGATAGTGTTGCTATCGAGCGGCTCTGTTGGTTTTTGTCGAATGGCTTGTATTCAGTATCATCCCTCGCAAGGTATCACCATGTACCGCTTACTCCGGTTTATTGTCTTAGCCAAGTGGGTGCCCAGCACATTAGCCCACAGCAGTTTATTACTGTTCTTGCTGGCCATGCCCCTGCAGGCAGCCGAATCACCTACCCAGGATTACCTCATTCAGTTACCGCCTATACAGACCTCGCCCATGAGTGGCGGCGATGGCTCGGTAGAGCAGTTTGACCATAACGCCTATTCGTTGCCGCTGGGTAATATGTCGATGACCAAGCGTCTGGATTTCAGCGTTGGCAACAGCTTCTTTCGCAACCCTTGGGTGGCGGCGCCCGCCAGCACCGAGGCCCGGGATGGTCTGGGGCCACTCCTGAATACCAATAGCTGCCAGGGCTGCCACCTTAAGGATGGTCGGGGGCACCCACCCACCGGCGACGAAAACCCCATCGCGCTGTTTCTGCGCCTCTCGCTACCCGCTAGCCAAGCGGGCCCAGAGACACTGGAGCAGCGGGGCGCGCTTCCGGTACCTAATTACGGTTTGCAGCTACAAACCGCGGCGATTAGCGGTGCCAAGCCCGAGGCCAAGCTGGTGATTGAGTATCGCCCTCGGGAAGTGAGCTTCGCCGATGGCACCAGCGTCACCTTGCAGGCGCCGATCTACTCGATTGCCGAACCCGCCTACGGAGAGCTGCCGGAGTCACTGCAAACCTCGCCGCGGTTGGCGCCGCCAATGATTGGCCTGGGCCTGCTAGAAGCGATTCCAGAAGCTGACCTTATCGCTGCCGCAGACCCTGATGATGCTGATAAAGACGGGATTTCCGGCCGCTACAACCAAGTATGGGATGTGCGCAGTGGTACCACGGTGCTAGGGCGTTTCGGCTGGAAAGCCGGTGAGCCCAGCATTGAGCAGCAGGGCCTGCACGCCTTTGCCGGCGATATGGGGCTGACGTCCAGTCTGGTGCCACAAACCGACTGCATGGAGAGCCAGGGGTGCGATGAGTTTCCTAACGGTGGCACGCCCGAAGTCAGCGATGACGTGGCCGACTTCGTGACCTTCTACGCCTCCAGCCTGGCGGTGCCGATGCGCCGTGATATGAATGACCCCGCGGTAAAACAGGGCGCTGAGCGTTTTAACGCGCTTGGCTGCGCGAGCTGCCATACACCGCGCCAGCGCACCGCTGCGGATGCTGCCCGTCCGGCGCTAGCCAATCAGGAAATATGGCCCTATAGCGACCTGCTGCTCCACGATCTGGGCGATGCCCTGGCGGATCATCGCAGTGAGTTCCAGGCCGATGGCCGCGAATGGCGCACCCCGCCGCTGTGGGGCATCGGCTTGACGCAAACGGTTAACCCCCGGGCGGGTTTTCTCCACGATGGTCGCGCCCGCACCTTGGAAGAGGCGATACTCTGGCACGGTGGCGAGGCAGAAAGCGCCACCCAGGGCTATCGGGCACTGCCCGCCGACCAGCGGGCGGAACTTATCCGTTTCCTTGAATCCCTGTAAGTCATGACTGTTAAGGAGTTAACGTGATCGCATCTCTTCGCCGCCTGAGTTTGCTGGCCTGCGCGCTACTTGCGACGCCGCTCTCTTTCGCGACAGACACCCCTACGCCGCGGGACATGTGGCACGGCGCGGTGGAGCTTCAGTATGCCGAACTGAGTGCCGCCTCCGAGCGTCTGGAAGCCAGCGCCGCACGCTTTTGCCAGAGCCCAGACGAAGCTCTCAGGCAGCGCCTGGAAAATGACTGGCTGAGCGCCTATCAAGCCTGGCAGGCGGTGCGTTTTATCCAGTTCGGCCCGGCCGAGCAGAATAGCCGAGGCTGGCAGCTGCAGTTCTGGCCAGACCGTAAAAACCTGGTAGGCAGTAAGGTGCGCGGCTGGCTGAAGGCAGCCGAAGCCCCAGATGCCCAAGATATCGCCAGTGACAGCGTAGCGATCCAAGGCTTCCCCGCCCTTGAATACTTGCTTTATGACGACGCCATGGATGAACAGGCCCTGAGCGATCCTGCAGCCTGCGACTTGATGCAGGCCATCACCACTCATCTTGCGGATACCACGACCGCTCTGCATCGCGACTGGCAAGCCTTTGGCGAGCATTATCTGGAGACTGCCGACTATACCGAAACCACACTGGCCAGCGCTATCCAGACCCTCGAGCTACTCGAAGATAAACGGCTCGGTGAGCCTATGGGCCTTAAAGGCGCGCCCGCCAATGGCTACTTGGCCGAAGCATGGCGTAGCGGGCAAACGGTTCGATTGGTAGAGAGCAGCCTGGAGGGGCTGCGTACCGGCTTCTTGCCGGGGCTCACCGCGCTGTTGCGCGAGGCCGATGCACTGCCGCTCGCCGAGGCGTTTCGTGACCAGTTGGATAAAACACTCGTTCAGGCTAGCGAACTGCCACCGGGCTTGGTGCCTTCCCTTGAAGACGAAGAGGCGTTTCGCGGTCTGCAGTCGCTCTACCTCGACATCAGCCAGCTACGCCATCTACTGGGTAACGAGATCGCAGGTGAACTCGGGTTGGTGCGTGGCTTTAACTCCAGCGACGGAGATTAAGCCATGCATCGACGCCAGGTACTCAAAGCGGGGTTGGGCAGCGTCGCCATGGCGCTGACTCCGCTGAGCTGGGCGCTGCCAGCACGGGAGGAAGCCGCTTGGCTGTTCAGCGCGGTAGACGACCCTAGCGGGGCGCATTACATCGCCGGGGTGGCATTGGATGGTCAGACCCGCTTTATGATCGAAGTACCCGAGCGCTGCCATGGAGGCTGTCTGCGGCCAGACTCCCGCCAGGCAGTATTGTTTGCTCGCCGCCCTGGCACGCGGATGTATGTGATCGATGGCGACAGCCGTCAATTAGCCCACACCATTGCGGCCGGAAAGGGCTACCACTTCTACGGGCATGGCGTTTTCGACCTGAGTGGGCGATACCTGTATGTCACCGCCAACCGTTTGGAGGACAGCGCCGGGCTAGTGCGCGTTTACGACGCTGCCAACGCCTACGCCCATGTGCGTGATATGCCGCTGGACGGTATTGGCCCCCATGAGCTCAAACTGATGCCGGATGGAGATACCCTGGTGATTGGCTTGGGGGGTATCCAGACTCATCCTGACTACGGCCGGGTCAAACTCAATCTCGATACCATGGCCCCGGCGCTGATGCTGCTGGATCGCCACAGCGGTGAGATACTGGCACGTCACGAACCTTCGCACCATCAGCTCAGCTGCCGTCATCTGGATGTGGCGGCGGACGGTGCCGTGATCGCTGGCTACCAGTTTGAAGGCCCCGAGTGGGAAATCCATCCGCTGACCTGCCGACTTGACAGTGATGGTCATTTCTCTGAGCTGACACTTGACGATGAGCTGACGGCCAGCTTGAACCATTACACTGCCAGCGTGGCGTTTAGCCGTGTTTCTGGCAATGTCCTGGTGACCGCCCCCCGCGGCAACCGGGTACTACTGCTGGATGCTGCGCAAGGCACGCTTGTTGCCAGCCTGGCGCTGCCCGACGCCGCCGGTGCCCGCTGCGACGGTAACGGTGGCTTTCTGGTCTCCTCCGGCCAGGGCGGGCTCTACCGTGTTACGCCTGACTTAGCGATGCCCGAGCTTCTCGCCAGCCTGGAACTGCGCTGGGATAACCATCTAACATGATTTTCAGAAAAGCGGCTTGGAATAGTATGCCGTATCAGTGACTAGGTGGCCGCATAATCATCCCATGATAATGACACCTTCTTGGTAAGAGGCACTGCTGTTAAACTTCAGCGCTCTTTTCAGGAAGGCAAGGAGACCCATGGAACTGCTTCACTTAGTATTTCGCCACTACCGCTGGCCTTTTATGGGCGCCATTGCGTTGAGCCTATTGAGCGCTGGACTAGGGGTTGCGGTGATTGCCTTCATCAATCAGCGCTTAATCGAGGTCGGCAGTTTGGCGGCATTGCCACAGTTTCTAGGCCTGTTAGCGGTATTGCTGGCGGTGACGCTGGGTACGCAGTTGGCGCTTACGTTGCTGGGTCATCACTTTGTATTCGATCTACGCTCCCGCTTGGTGAAGCGAATTCTCGATACGGATATTGAGCGTTTAGAGCAGTTGGGTAATTCCACCTTGTTGGCCAGCCTTTCCAGTGATGTGCGCAACATCACCATTGGGTTTGTGCGCCTGCCGGAACTGATTCAAGGCGTCGTGCTGACGCTGGCTTCGGTCGCCTATTTGGCGTGGCTCTCGCCCCAAATGGTGGTTATCACCGTGCTATGGATCGCCTTCACGATGGGGGTGGGTTGGTGGCTGGTCTCGAAGGTGTACCGCCACTTTCACCTCGTGCGAGAGAGCGAGGATCGCCTTTACAAGGATTACCAATCAGCAATAGAAGGGCGCAAGGAGTTGGCGCTCAACCGTGACCGCGCCCGACATTTTTTTGACGAGCGTTACACGCTCAATGCCCGGGACTACCGTTACCACATCATCCGTGCCGATACCTACCACCTCAGTGCCAATAACTGGTCTAACATCATGATGTTGGGCGCTATCGGCGTGGTGTTTTTCCTCTCTAATGGGTTGGGCTGGGCCAACACCACGGTGGCTTCCACTTTTGCGCTGACGCTTTTATTTCTGCGCACGCCGTTAATCCAAGCAGTAGGCGCTTGGCCCACACTGATTAGTGCCCAGGTCGCCTTCGATAAGTTGAGCAGCCTGGAGCTAGCCGAATACCAGCCAAGTTTTGCGGTGGACGATACGCTGACCGACTGGCAGCGCATTGAACTTGAAGCGGTCACCTACCACTACCCCGCGACTGCCCAGGGCGAAGGGTTCCAGGTGGGGCCTTTAAATATGACCCTTGAGCGTGGTGAGCAGGTATTTCTGATCGGCGGCAACGGCAGTGGTAAGTCGACCCTGGCCAGGTTGCTTTCTGGGCTATACCGCCCGCAAAGCGGCGCCATCAAAGTCGATGGCCAAGTGCTCAACGCCGATCAGTGGGAGGCCTTTCGTGCCCGCTTCGCCAGTGTGTTTACTGATTTTCATCAATTCGACCAAACCATGGGCCCCGAAGGGCAGCCTGCCGACCCTCAGGTCGTTGATACCTGGCTTGAGCGACTGCAGATGCAGCACAAATTGCAGTGGGAGGGCGATCGGGTCATCAACACTCAGCTCTCCCAAGGGCAACGCAAGCGCCTGGCGCTTTTGCTGGCGATTGCTGAAAAACGCGATATCTTACTGCTGGATGAGTGGGCGGCGGATCAAGACCCGCAGTTCCGACGCCTATTTTACCGCGAGCTGTTACCGCACTTAAAAGCAATGGGGAAAACCGTGTTTGCCATCAGTCATGACGACAGCTACTTCGTCCACGCTGATCGCTTGCTGGAGATGGCGAAAGGGCAACTTAGCGAGCTGAAAGGCGAGCAGCGTGCGCGAGCAAGCGAGGACGCGGTTGCACAAATCAATAGCTAACAGCGCAGAAGGCGGGGGTTTTAGCCGGTGGTCTGCTTGGCGCGCTTACGCGCTTGTAGGTCGCAGCCCTCGAGCGGGCAGGTGCCGCAGACATCAAATTCATCCAGTAAATAGCGCAGGCAGCAGAGCTTGCGCACCCGCTTAACTTCCTCACTACCCTTGGGCGTAAAGTAACGCACCGGCTGAAACAGCGGGTTGCGCTTACCGTTAGGGAGCGTACGCGTTTCTAACAGCGCTTTAGCTGCTTCAAGCGCTGCTTCATTTGCGAGCGGGTGCTCGGCCAGCGCGTTGATGTAAAAGTCCAGGTAGCCACCGGCATTGCTCCAAAATACTCGCTGTGCCGCGCCGGAGATAGCCGCTAATTGCTCAATCAACGGTGCCCAGTGCTGCTCAATCAGCGTAGCGAAGCGCTCAAGCGGGTCATTGGTGGTTAATGGCGAGCCTTCATGAGGTAGCCAAAGCCGTGCCGTCGCGCCGTTTTCGTTGAAGATCACCTGTACATCATCCAATCCCACCGGCAGGTCTCGGTTGAGCAACAGGTTGGCCGTGAGCGTAGGGACGGTCAGCGCGCTGAAGTGCCACTTGGACCATAGGGAGACGACTGCCCGCGAGTCACCGTTTGGATATTGAGACGAGAAGCGTGCCAAGTCCTGTTTGAGCCAATTGATATCCCGCCAGCGAGTGGCTTTGAACGCTTCCAGCAGTGGCATTCCACCCACTAAGGGGGGCGAAAAGTTAGCCAGCGGCCCGGTATAGCAGGCGGCCAACGAAGGCTCGAACAGTGGCGGCTGACGCAGGGCAAGGGGCATAACCGAACTCCAACACTAGGCGCTGGGAAATAAACAGTGGCTTAGGTTAAACGGTAATGACTATCAATTAAAGGTGTTTGTTGAGAATGACTATGTTTTAAATGACTACGTTTTAAATGACGGCTTAAACGGTAACGTCATTGCGCAACGGCGATATTGTGCTCTCCGTTGGGGTGTTTCATCACCTGCATTGGCAGGCCATAAATCGCCTCTAAGGTACTACAGCTCATCAAATCACTGGGGCTGCCATGCGCCAATAAGCGGCCGCTATGTAGCGCCATCAGCTCGTCGCAGTAGCGTGAGGCCATATTGATATCGTGCAGCACGATAATCACGCCCAGGTTCAACTCATCACACAGCTTACGGATCAGCGCCAGCACTTCCATTTGGTGCGCGATATCCAGCGCTGCCAGTGGTTCATCCAACAGCAGGAAGCGGCTGCCCTGGGCAAGTAGCATCGCCAGCCACACCCGCTGGCGTTCCCCTCCGGAGAGCGTATCCACCAGACGGTCTGCAAATGCTTCGGTGTGCGTGAGGGCAATAGCGCGCTCTACGGCGTCTTTATCTTTTTGCGTATGACGCCCCAAGAGCCCATGCCAAGGATAGCGGCCAAAGCCCACCAGCTCACGCCCGGTCAAGTTTTCGGCACTCGGCAAATGCTGTGGCAAATACGCCACTTGGCGTGCGAACTCGCGGTTTCCCCACTCATTGAGCGGGCGTTGGTCAAAGTGGATATTGCCCTGGGAGGTAGGCTGCTGCTGGGCCATCAGCTTAATTAACGTCGATTTTCCCGAGCCGTTATGGCCAATCAGACCGTATACCTTGCCCTCATGAAAGGTGTGTTCAATGGGCGCTAAAAGCGGCTTGCCATTGATTTCAAAGGTGGCGCCTTTGACCTCGAACATGAATGACTCCTGGCGGAAGGGTAAAGAGTAGTAGGTACATTCTAGTGCTAATAGTTCTCATTTGTAACCTGGTGGCAATAATAAAATGTCTATCAACCTCGGCTCCTTTAACCCATCAAACGCGCCCATATTGAATCCCTGAGCCATAAGCGACGAACCAGGGCAATAACGATATGGCCGATGATGAGTCCAAAGAGCAGCCAGGAGAGTGGACTATGCAGCACGTCGGCAGGAGCCATCATCCAGGTGATGTTACGCTCTGCTTCGGGCAGTAATTCAAGGCCGTAGAATTGGAGCGCTCCACCACGGCCATACTGTCGCAATAGACCAAAAGCGGGCAGCCACAGCAGCAGTCCATAAAAGGTGATATGGACGATACGTGCCATTTGGCCGCTAATTCCCGGTGGAGCCAGTGGGCGATGCTGACGATTACTCAATGCCCAGCCAAGGCGGGCCAGGGTCACGAGTAAGATTAGCAAGCCCAGGGAACCGTGCGGGCCAATGCTTGATAGGAAGACTGTGAGTGTGTTTTCGCCCATGGCTCGCCAAGCCAGTACGACGATAAATTGAAATAAAACCAGCGCCGCCGTAAGCCAGTGTAAAGCCCGACTAATACGCCCAAAGTGATGCGGGCTGTCTCGCCAGCCAATAGGCGTTTGAGCTGGCTTGCTTGTGTGGCTACTGTTTAGCGCCGTGTTGTTTGCTGTTCCCTTAACCATTGGCCTTGCCCAGGCGCCAGTAGCCCATGCTGGTAACGTACTGTTTGGGTAGCCCGCACTCGTTAATCAAATAGCGGCGTAGCTGCATGGCGACCTTGGTTTCAGCGGCGATCCAGGCGTAGAAGGGTGCGCTGTCATCCAGGGTGGCGGGTTCCCAGAGTGGTCCCTCCTCATCGTCGCTTTTGTCCTGGGGAGTGGGTGACGTAGGTGTGCCGCCTAGCGCTTGAATTTCTTTTTGTAAATCGATATCACGCAGCGCTCGCATTAGCAGTTCACCGTGTTGGCAGCCAGGTTCAGCGTCGCGGGCCAGCCAGCGCAGCTTGGCGGCCTGGGGCAGCGGCTGAACGTCGTCGCCACGAGGCACTTCGAACAGTGCTTCGACTTTGGGTTTGAGCGGCAAATCATCAAGGGTTTCCAGAATGCCGGCAGCAGCGGGTAGGGCGGTTTCATCGGCGATGATCAGAATACGGCGTACGCCTTGTGGCGGCTTCCACTCGTAGCCTAGCTTTGGGCCATCCGCATTGGCGGTAGGAGCTGTCATGGCCAAGCGGTCGCCGGGGCGGGCATGCATTGCCCAGCGTGATGCGGGCCCCGTGTCACCGTGGAGCACGAACTCCACGTCCACCTCGGCTTTTTCCGGGCGCAGAGCGCGGATAGTGTAAGTGCGCGCGGAAGGTCGCTGGGCTTCCGGCAGGGCACGGTAGGCGCTATACCAGTCGTGCTCATCCAGTTTGGCGATTTCAAATAAAGGGTCGAGAGTACCGCCTCCTTCCGGGAAGAACAGTTTGACGCGCTGATCCGGTGCGTAAGTGCTCATCTGGCTAACGGCGGGGCCGCTGAACGTAAATCGAACTAATGAGGCGCTGACCTGGGTGCGCCGGGCGAGGGTGATATCGAATAGCTGGTAGCTCGGTTTGGCTGCCATAGAATTGCCTCCCTTGATAAAGGTGTCAATTGTAGTGCTAATCGTTATCATTTAGAATCGATAGTTATCATTCAATGACTGACTTCCAAACACGATTAAGGCTAACCAATGACGCTGCTGCCTACCGCCGCCCCTTCGGCAAGTGCCTCGTTTATGAAAGGGGATTGCTCGCTATGTTAGGCACTGCTCAATTCGCCCAGCGAATGGGAGGGATGTCGCCAGCGAAAGCCTGCCTGTTGCTTAGCCTGCCGATGGTGGTGCTGTTTTGGCTGGGGCTGCAGGGCCAAGGCGGTTTTGCGCTGGGACTACACGCCCTTGTAGCGCCCTCTTTTGAGAACGTTGACGAGCTGCTGCTTTATTACGCTTGGTGGCCGCGCCTCTCGATTGCTTTGCTCGCCGGTGGCGGCTTGGGACTGGCCGGGGTGCTGATGCAGCAGGTGCTGCGCAATCCGCTGGCTTCACCCACCACACTCGGGGTGGCATCGGGCGCTAACCTGGCGCTGATGACGGCCACCTTGCTGGCACCGGGGCTGCTGGTGGCCGGGCGAGAATGGGTAGCTTTGCTGGGCGGTGCGCTGGCGGTAGGGCTAGTGTTCCTGCTTTCGTGGCGTCGCGGGCTGGCGCCCATCGTGGTGGTGTTGGCGGGCCTGGTGGTGAATCTCTATTTAGGAGCGCTCTCCACAGCGCTCCTGCTGTTCAACCACGAAGCGCTCTCGGGGCTGTTGATTTGGGGCGCTGGTTCGCTGGCGCAAAATGGTTGGGACGGCGTTGCGATACTTTGGCCCCGGCTGGCGATTAGCTGCGTGGCCGCGTGGTTTTTGCTGCGCCCCTTGGCGGTGCTGGAGCTGGATGATGCCAGTGCCAAGAGCCTCGGTGTATCGCTTGCCTATCTACGTTTTGGGGGCATGGGACTGGCGGTGTTTATTACCGGCAGCATTGTTAGCGTGGTGGGTATTATTGGTTTTATCGGTTTGGCCGCACCCAATATCGTGCGCATGGCGGGTGCGCGCCGGTTAGGGCCACGGCTACTCTGGTCGACCCTTTTGGGGGCCGTACTGCTTGCCACGACGGATCTATTGCTACAGCAGTTTTCGGGCATGGCGGCCGCCTTTATTCCTACCGGGGCGATCACCGGTGCGCTAGGGGCGCCACTATTAATGTGGCTTATTCCGCGCTTAAAACTGCAGGGCGATCGGCCGCCAAAAAGCGCGGGAGTATTCACGCATCGCCACCCTGCACCCTCGCGGTTAGCTGCTGGGTTACTGCTCGCGTTACTGGGGGCTACGGTTCTGGGTTTGATGTTTGGCCAGGGCGTCGATGGGTGGTATTGGCTAGCGCCCGATAACTGGAATGTTATGCAATGGCGCATGCCCCGGGTGATGGCAGCGGCGGCCAGCGGGTTGATGCTGGCGATTGCGGGCACTATTCTTCAGCGCCTTTCCGCCAACCCCATGGCCAGCCCTGAGGTGTTAGGCATTAGTGGTGGCTGCGCCATTGCGCTGATTTTAGGGATTTTCCTGCTACCTGAGCCCACCAATATGATGCTGATTGGTGTAGGCACCTTAGGGGCGTTTGCGACCCTGCTGGTGCTGGTCGGCATCAACCGCAAAAGTGGTTTTCTCCCTGAACGCTTACTGCTCACCGGGGTAGCGATCAGTGCGCTGTTTGATGCGGTTCGCAGCGTAATGCTGGCAGGTGGCGATCCTCGTGGCCAGCAGGTGATTGCTTGGCTGGCGGGATCCACCTACTACGTGGATATCACCAATGCGGTGGTGGTAGGGGGCATTGCCGCCGCGCTGGCGCTGATCACGCTACCCTTCACCCGCTGGCTGGATATCTTGCCGTTAGGCGCACCAACCGCCAAAGCTCTTGGCGTAACACTCAACCGCGCCCGCTTGGCGTTACTACTATTAGTGGCGCTGCTCACTGCCTGCGCCACTCTCGTAGTGGGGCCGCTTTCGTTTATTGGCCTGCTGGCGCCGCACATGGCGCGATTAGTGGGCTTTTCCCGGGCTAAGCAGCATCTGCTGGGCGCGGCGTTGATTGGTATGCTGCTGATGGTGCTAGCGGATTGGGTCGGGCGTCAGGTTATTTTTCCCTATGAGATACCAGTGGGTTTGGTCGCCTCCTTAATTGGCGGTGCTTACTTTATGTGGGGGCTGCGGCGACTTTAACCATATAAGAAAAACTAATGCCCCATTAGCAGGATGATTTTTAGTTATCACGGCTGCCCGGTACCTTAGTGCAATCTTTTAAACTTAGCGCACTTATTTTGACACTGAGGATTGGGCAATGTGGGAAAGTTACCTCACCGGGCTGCTGGTATGCGGCGGTATTATCATGGCGATTGGCGCGCAGAACGCTTATATCCTAGGGCTGGCTATTCGCCGCGAGTATCACTGGTGGTCGGCAGGCCTCTGCATGAGCGCGGATATTATCCTGCTTACGGCGGGCATGTTTGGGGTGAGCGCCTTCCTGTTGACGATGCCCAGTGCGCTGGAGGCGATGCGCTGGGTCGGCGTGGTATTTTTAAGCTGGCTGGCGGCACAGGCACTATTTCGGGCTGTTAGCGGTCGGCAAGGGCTGAGCGCCGAAGCGGGCAAAGCGCGTAGCTTAACCAAAGTTATTGTTGCCACCCTTGCCGTCACCGTGCTCAATCCCCAAGTGTACTTGGACACACTGCTGCTGATACCGGCCATCGGTGCCCAGCAGGAGAGTGCTGGTGTTTTTGTGGCGGGCGCCTCCACGGCTTCCATACTCTGGTTTAGCCTGCTGGCTTGGGGTGGCGCCGCGCTTTCGCCCTGGCTATCAAAGCCTATTGCATGGCGCATTATCGATGGCCTGATAGGATTAATGATGGCGGGTATAGCCGTTCATCTCGCCCTGGATGCTTCCTCTTTTCACTAGGCCGATTCGCCATTAATGACGGCTGAAATAGGCCTCCATCACGGCGACTACTTTTTCAATATCCGCATCGTTGATATCCCGATGGACGACAAAACGGGTGGCGTAAATTAACTCAATGAGTATGCCATGCTCCTTAAGCCATGCGGCGAGTGGCTGCACATGAGCGTCTGGAAAACGAGCAAATACCATGTTGGTAGCTTGTGAGGTGATCTCGACGCCTGGCAGCTTGGCTAAGTTTTTGGCCAATAGGGCTGCACGGCGGTGATCTTCGCTTAGATCGGTAACGTGGTGATCCAGGGCGTACTGACAGGCCGCAGCGATAATGCCCACTTGACGCATACCACCGCCCACCATCTTGCGTAAACGGCGGGCCTTATCAATCAGCGCTTGCGAACCCACCAACGCCGATCCCATCGGTGTCCCCAGGCCTTTTGAAAAACACAGGGAAACGCTATCGAAGGGCAGGCAAAGCTGCTTGAGCGATGTGTCGGTTGCGATGGCGGCATTAAACAAACGTGCGCCGTCTAGGTGCGTGGCCAATCCGCGATCCCGCGCTAGGTCGGTCGCTTTTTGCACATAGTCGGCCGAGAGCACCTTGCCGCCAATGGTGTTTTCCAGTGCCAGCAGCTTGCTGCGTGCAAAGTGGAAATCGTCGGCTTTAATGGCAGCGCTGATTTTTTCCAATGGCAATGCGCCATCGTCCGCATTCTCGATGGGCTGAGGTTGGATACTGCCCAAGACCGCAGCGCCACCGCCTTCATAGCGGTAGGTATGCGCTGACTGACCAACGATGTATTCATCGCCGCGTTCGCAGTGGGCCATCAGCGCCACCAAGTTACTTTGTGTACCGCTGGGGAAAAGTAGCGCCGCCTCTTTTCCGGCTAGCTCCGCTAGATTGGCTTGAAATGCATTCACCGTTGGGTCATCGCCCCACACATCATCACCGACCGGCGCGGCCATCATGGCTTCCAGCATGGCGGGCGTGGAGCGAGTCACCGTATCGCTGCGCAAATCAATCATGCAGAACTCCTTTTGTGTGTAAAGGCAACAACTTAGATTAAATTTTTTGAGCAAGATCATAAGAACCATCTATGGTTAACAGCATACTGCATGTCACTCACACATAGGCACCCCATGGATTTAAAAAGTGGCTACCCCTTTTGGGCCGTCAAGAATGGCCTGCTGAAAGCATACCCCCCGCTTGCGCGCGATCATCAATGCGATGTGGTCGTGATTGGTGGTGGTATTACGGGGGCGTTGATTGCAGATGAGTTAAGCCGCCATGGCCATTATGTCGTGGTGCTTGAGCGTCGCGATGTGGGGTGGGGCAGTTCCGCCGCCAGCACGGCTTTATTGCAATATGAAATCGATACGCATATGACTGAGCTGGCGAAGCTTTATGGCGAAGCAAATGCTCTACTCGCTTACCGCGCCTGTGCCGACGCGATCAGAGAACTCGAATCATTAGCGGCAGGGCTGGGTGATGTGGATTTTGCGCATCAACAAAGCCTTTATTATGCCAGTAGTGAAGAGGATGTTGCGCCACTCAAAGAAGAGCTAGCGCTGCGTCAGAAGCATGGTTTTGATGCTTCCTGGCTTGATAAAGAAACAATTTTAGCGGAGTACGATTTTGCAGCACCGGGCGCTATTCTTACCCAATTGGCCGCCAGTATTGATCCCTATCGTATGGCTTATCAGCTGTTTGCCAGGCTGGTGGAGCGTGGTGGTGAGGTCTATGACCGCACAGAAATGGAGACAATGGCGCCGGATGAAGAGGGTGTCACGCTGACACTAACCAATGGCACCACGCTGCGTTGCCAGCATGTGGTGATGGCGGCAGGCTACGAGTCTCAATCCTGGTTGCCAGAGAGCGTGGCGATCAACCGTAGTAGCTATGCATTTATCACCGACCCGCTCTCCCCCAAAGCACTGGGTAAATTACGCCATACCATGGTGTGGGAGTCTGCGCGGCCCTATCTCTATCTACGAACTACCTGCGATGGCCGCTTGCTTGTAGGTGGTGACGATGATGATGAAGACATCCCCCAGCGTCGCGATGCGCGGGTCGAAGAGAAAGCCCAGGGGCTGGCGAGCAAAGTAGAGGCGTTGTGGCCTAAGCTGGATATTAATCCAACGTTCTCGTGGGGCGGTACGTTTGCCGAAACCAAAGACGGATTGCCATTTTTTGGCCCCCATGAGGCCCATGGGCCCCGCGTACACTTCGCCATGGCATATGGTGGCAATGGCATTAGCTACAGCATGATCGGTGCAAAATTACTGCGCGCGCTGATCGAAGGAGAAGAGCATCCGCTGGCTGAGCTGTTTTCTTTCAAGCGACTAGCCAAAATGAACTGACTATCGGAACCTCTCTATCATCGAAAAACGAAGGCCTTACCGAAGACGTTAAACGCGCCTTAAAATTTCGCAGCGAGCTGATGAGAAGCGGGTATCCTTAAGGGATACCCATCAGAGTAGAGGACAATGAGTCACACACTTTTTTTAAGGGCCCTGGAGCGCAACGATTTGCGCTTTGTCCACGAGCTCAATAATAACCAGAGCATAATGTCGTACTGGTTCGAGGAGCCTTACGAGTCATTTGACGAACTGGAAGAGCTGTATAACAAACACATACATGATAACGCCGAACGACGCTTTGTCGCCGAAGATAGCCATGGTAACGCGATTGGTTTAGTGGAACTGATCGAGATCGATTACATCCACCGCAGTGCCGAGTTTCAAATCATCATTGCTCCCGATCATCAGGGCAAAGGGTTTGCTCGCTCGTTGATCCACCAAGCGTTGCACTACTCATTCACGATCTTAAACCTGCACAAGGTGTATCTCATTGTGGCGGTGGAAAACGTCAAAGCGATCCATCTTTACGAGGAGAGCGGTTTTATTGAGGAAGGGCACCTAGTGCAGGAGTTCTTTATCAATGGCAAATATAGGGATGTGAAGCGTATGTATATCCTGCAGGACGCCTACCTCGGCCAGATAGATAGCGTCGATGCGCCAGAATCTAACTGGCTGTAAGCGTTACAGCAAAACGCCCTAATAAAACTACACAATAAAACGCCTCGCGGATACGAGGCGTATGAATAGTGTTAACTACTTATCCCTTTAGCCTAAGTAGGCCTTGATCGCGTCAAAGGCCGCGCGCTGTTGCCGTGCGCGGTGTGCCCATACTTCCATAATATCGGCATCCCTTGTCTGTCCTTGATTCACTGAGTGTTGCATAGCGTCCACTCCTTTTCAGAGGTTAAGTGAAAGGCCTTATTTATAGCCTTTTTGTACACAAATTAATTTGTGCGAAGCAGCATTTTAGTTCTGGGTAGAATAATAAGGGCTTTTTCGAGCTTCGGGTAGTCCAAATGATGTAGGTAATTTGCCATTTTGTGTAAGCATATGCTTACAATTAGCCTACTGACACCTCTATCCATTTGAATGAAAAAGTTTTTCATAGTCATAAAAAAGCCGGGAATGACCCCCGGCTTCGGTGATTATCTTTTAGTCTTAAAGAGTCAAAAGCACCTGAATTAACCCAAATAGGCTTTCAGCGCCTCGGCTGCGGCACGATGCCACTGGGCATTCAAGCCCCAAAACTCCAGAACTTCATTGTCGCGTGCACGGGAGGGTATGAGAAACGTCATAATATGGTCCTCCTAATGGGACTACATATGAAGTATAGCCTCTTTATGCTGCGATGCAGCATAAAAGGTTGTTATAAAACCTCTGGGTAAAGGGGAACAAGCTTAAAATAAAATATGTTATTGTTAATAAAAGACTAAAAATAACGATAGTATCTTCTAATGACTCATCTCTCTTCCGCCTCGGTTGTACACCATGACAGCATGATAGATGCCCCAGAGGGGCGACTATTTACACGTGTCTGGCAACCAGCCAGTGCCGCGTCCCTTGAACAAAGCCCTATCGTACTGCTGCACGACTCACTAGGTTGCGTTGAGCTATGGCGTAGCTTTCCTGCGGCGCTGTGTGCAGCCACCCAGCGCACCGTAGTCGCCTATGATCGCCTTGGTTTCGGCCGTTCTGATGCCCGCCACGACACGTTGTCATTGTGTTTTATCGATGATGAACCGGCTCAAGGTTTCTCTGCCCTTCGTGATGCATTGGGTATTAAGCGCTTTATTGCCATTGGGCATAGTGTAGGCGGCTGTATGGCTGTTCACTGCGCGGGGGTATATGCCGATGAGTGCGATGGTTTGATTACCATCTCTGCCCAGGCGTTTAACGAAGCACGAACGCGAAACGGTATTGTGGAAGCCAAAGGGGTATTTCAGGCGCCAGAACAGCTTGCCAAGCTGGAAAAATATCATGGTGATAAAGCCCGTTGGGTACTCAATGCCTGGACAGAAACCTGGTTAAATCCAGCGTTTGAAAACTGGTCATTAACGCCAGCATTGGCGCAGGTGACGTGTCCCAGCTTAGTTATTCATGGTGAGAAAGATGAGTATGGCTCGCACCGTCAGCCGGAGCGTATGGTTCGCTATATCAAAGGCCCTGCACACGGCGAAATGCTGGCCAATATTCACCATGTCCCTCATCGTGAATGTGAAGCCGATGTAGTGAGTTTGGTCCACCAGTTTGTTGAACGCTAGCTATAGTGATGAAAGCCACAAGGAGCCTTATGCGCCTGCGTATTTTGTCTGATCTACACTTGGAGTTTTTCGACGGCAGCCGTGAATTGCCAGAAGTGGACGCCGACGTGGTGATTCTAGCTGGCGATATCCATCGCAAGAGCGAAGGGCTTGCCTGGGCGCGTCACCGATTCCCGGACAGGCCCATTATTTATGTACCTGGCAACCATGAGTTCTACGGAACATGCATGCCGCAGCTGCGTGAAGAGTTGGCGAGCGAAGCCGAACGCCTCAATATCGAGCTTTTGGATAATCGCGCGGTAACCCTCGACGGCGTGCGCTTTTACGGCACAACACTGTGGACGGAC
The DNA here is from genome assembly GCF_013371085.1 of Vreelandella maris. Classification (GTDB taxonomy): domain Bacteria; phylum Pseudomonadota; class Gammaproteobacteria; order Pseudomonadales; family Halomonadaceae; genus Vreelandella; species Vreelandella maris. The sequence goes on from NZ_JABWCV010000008.1 coordinate 179,794, forward strand.
TTCGCGCTCTATGCCAATGACCCGACCCAAAACCCTGCCCATACCGAGTCAAAAGCACTGCGTTATATGCCCGATTTTAAGATTGTCCAATCATCGCCAGGCGTGACCTTGACGCCTCAAATGAGTCAGGAATTGCATAGCGAGGCGCTTGGCTGGCTAGAAAATGCTCTTGCTCAGCCGTTTAACGGGCCAAAAGTGGTCATTAGCCACCACGCGCCGCTGCACGACTGTATTCCCGGTCAATATTTGGGCGACGCTCTTTCCCCGGCGTTTGCCTCACACCTGCCTCAGCTCATGGGCAAAATGGACATATGGGTGCATGGGCATGTTCATGAGCCTGTCGATATATTGCTTAACGGTACTCGTATCATCGCCAACCCTGGTGGTTACCCCTATGAGTTCACTCCTGAGTTGTTTAAGTCAGGTTTTGTGATTGACGTATGAAAAATTATTTATTTCATTGAATTGCGTCTAAGTGCTGGTTATTTCGGGTGACTGTTTGGGTTTCCGTAGGAATTCTACTTTGGTTTAAATTTGACGACTTTCGCTTGCGCCATATCGACTCGATACTTATCTTCCTAGTTGTATGATGTATTACATAGGATGTTGGCCAGATGATGGCGTCTGTTCATTCAATGGTCAGCGCATTTACAAAGAGGGCGCAATGTGACGTTTTCAAGAGAAGCAGTAACCAACGCCATCGGTGATGGTTTGCTATCGTTTCCCATCACGGACTTCGATAGTCATGGCCGTTTTGATGAAGCGAGTTATCGCAAACGGCTTGAATGGTTTATTAGTCATGAAATTTCAGCAGTCTTCGTTGCAGGTGGCACTGGCGAGTTTTTCAGTCTCTCGCTTGACGAGTATCGTGACATTGTTCGTGTCGCTGTTGAGGTAATCGACGGACGTTTGCCGGTAATCACAAGCGCAGGGTTAAGCGTAGAGACAGGCAAAGCCTTTGCGAAAGCAGCGGAAGAGGCGGGTGCTGACGGTATCCTTTTAATGCCTCCCTACCTCACCGAGTGCCCACAAGACGGTTTGGTTGAGTATGCTCGTCAGATTTGCGATGCCACCGACATCAACGTGATTTATTACAACCGCGGTAACGGTATTTTGAACGCCTCTTCGGTGCAGCAACTCGCCGACCACTGTCCTAATTTGGTGGGGCTAAAAGATGGTAAAGGCGATATTCAGGCGTTAAACACAATCATTAAAACCGTGGGTGACCGCTTGGTGTATATCGGCGGCGTGCCCACGGCAGAAATTTTTGCCGAAGCCTATGTCTCGATCGGTGTGAATACCTATTCGTCAGCCGTTTTCAACTTCGTACCGGAAATGGCCGTCACGTTTTACAAGGAGTTGCGTAAAGGCAATAAAGAGGTCGTGAAGCAGATTACCAACGACTTTTTTATTCCTTTCGTGGATCTCAGGGATCGAAAAGCAGGCTATGCCGTTAGCCTCATCAAAGCAGGTGCTGAAATCGTAGGTAGGCCTGCCGGTAGTGTTCGCGCACCGCTGGCAATGCCGACCAGCGATGAATGTCAGACACTTGAAGCCCTAATCAATGTAGCAAAAAAAAACTCATAAATATTCACCCGACCAACCAGCATTAATAAATTAACGCCAATAATAAGAGGATGTTAGACATGCTTACACATAACAACTGCATGAAAGCCAGCTTTATCAAAGGTCGCACTTTAAAGACGTTAGCCCCCATCGCCAGCGTGGCTGCATTAGTCGCCATAGCGCTACCTGCGCAAGCTGAAGACTGGCGTGGTTGGAATATTCACCCTGACGGTTACCCCAACACCACTGCTTTAGAAGAGTTTGCCGACGCCGTGGTGGAGCAAACGGAAGGGCGCGTTAACCCACGTGTTTACAACAATGCGGTACTGGGGGATCAGTCCGACGCTATCGAGCAAACCCGCAACGGGGCGCTGGATTTTGCCAATTTTAATATGGGCCCGATGGGGCCGATCGTTCCAGAAACCAATGTGTTCTCGTTACCCTTCCTGTTCAATGACGTTGAACATATGCACACGGTAATGGACGGTGAAATTGGTGAGCGCTTTGCTGATGCGCTAGAAGATAAAGGCTTGGTGGTGCTTTCCTGGTTCGATTCAGGCGCCCGCAGTATTTATAACACCCAGCGCCCTATCAAAACGCCTGAAGATGTCGAAGGTTTAAAGATCCGGGTAATGAATAACGATCTTTACGTCGACATGATTGCCGCCATGGGCGGTAATGCTACGCCGATGTCTTACGGCGAAGTGTACCAAAGCTTAACCACCGGCGTACTTGATGGGGCTGAAAATAATTATCCCTCTTTTGAATCAAGCAACCACTATGAAGCAACGGGTTACTACTCGTTAACCGAGCACTTGATCATCCCCGAGTGTTTGTGCGTGGCTAAATCCAGCTGGGAGGAACTCTCGGAAGAAGACCAAAAAATTGTTCGTGAAGTAGCCGAAGAGGCTTCCACACGTCAACGTGAGCTATGGGTGGAAAGCTCCGAAGAGAGTCGTCAGATTGTTCTCGATTATGGTGTTGAGATTAACGAAGTAGACGATAAAGCCGCCTTCCAGGCACTTATGGAGCCTATGTATGAGGAATTTATCGCCAATAACCCTGGCACGGGTGAGCTAATCGAGGAAATTCGCGCCACCGAGTAATACTGACACCCATAAGCTTCCGGCAGTTAGCTAGCGGTTACGTAGACGCTGTCGGAAGTTAAAAAGGAAATGTGCCGTGAGTATCGAACTTGAATCGTCCGTCGATAAAGAAGACGCAGAACATAGCGGCTCACTGAATCGAATTTTAGATAGTGTTGCCAGTTTATGCCTCCTGGTGGCGGGTGTTTTGTTAGTTGCCTTGATTGCTATCTTTGGATGGTTAGTCTTTGGCCGTTATGTACTTAACAATACCCCTACATGGGTTGAACAGGCCTCGCTAGTGCTTGTTGTTTATATAACCTGTTTAGGCGCAGCGGCAGGTGTCAGGCATCATAGCCATCTTAATATCGATTTTATACGCGAGAGTTTTAGCGGTTCTTTACGTAGCTTAATGCATCACCTTGCTGACCTTTTTATTCTTTCCTTTGGCGGATTTATGGCCTTTCAGGGGTGGACGCTCGTCATGTCAAACCTGAACCGAGCTATCCCGATGATAGGATTATCAGAAAGTTGGCGTGCAGCCCCACTAGTAATATGTGGTGTGTTAATCATGCTTTTTTCAGCCTCTGATATAACGCAGCGCTTAATGACTCGAAAAGTTAAGAGGGTATAAACGATGGGTCTTATTATTCTTTTCGGGATCTTTTTTTTAGGGCTTATAGTTGGCGCACCGGTTGCGTTTGCTGTTGGCTTAGCCGCCGTTGTTACCTTCCTCTATGAAGGCTTGCCATTGTTCGTGGCTTTTCAGCGCATTCTCTCCGGTATTTCCGTCTTTTCGTTACTCGCGATTCCCTTCTTTATCTTTGCCGGTGAGTTAATGATGCACGGTGGTATCTCCACTCGCCTTGTGCGCTTAGCATCGGCGATGGTGGGCAAGGTGCGTGGCGGTCTGGGAATGGTGAATATCAGCTCTTCCATGCTGTTCGGGGGAATCTCTGGCTCGGCAGTAGCGGACACCTCTGCTTTGGGTTCTATCCTGATCCCAGTAATGAAAGAGAAAGGCTACGATGCCGACTATGCTGTCAACGTCACCGTGACCTCATCAATTGCGGGCGTGGTGATTCCTCCTAGCCATAACATGATTCTTTATGCGGTCGCAGCAGGCGGTGGCATTTCCGTTACTCAATTGTTTATCGCCGGTATTGTTCCGGGGATTTTGATGTGCCTTAGCCTAGCCGTTGCTGCCTACATCGTTGCGGTGAAACGTGGCTACAAAGGTGAAGCATTCCCTGGTTGGTATGCACTGATGATTAGTTTTGTCGCCTCGCTGCCTGGCCTGATGACGGCTGTCATCATCGTGGGTGGGGTGCTGTCAGGCATTCTAACCGTCACGGAGTCGGGTGCCTTCGGGGCTATCTATGCCATTGTGGTGACCGGTTTGGTTTACCGCGAATTGACCTGGGCATCGTTTAAAGCAGCCGTGATTCAGGCAGTAAAAACCACCTCGCTGGTGATGATCTTGGTGGGGTGTGCATCGGCCTTTTCCTACTTGCTCGCGCTTTATAATGTTCCGGAAATGCTGACAACAGGCCTGATGGCTATTTCCGATAAGCCGCTAGTTATTTTCCTAATGCTTAATATCATCCTGTTGATTTTAGGGATGATTATGGACATGGCGGCGTTAATTCTTATCTGTAAGTGCCTATTCAAAATTAATCGCGTGATCAGTTCCGTAACCACCGAGTAAGCGGTGTACCTCTTCATGTAGACGTTCAAACGAGAGATAGGCACTCAAGGGCAGCCAGGTGTACTTC
>NZ_JABWCV010000009.1 GCF_013371085.1 Vreelandella maris
GGTCAGCTTTTCAGGTACCATTTTGGAAGCGGCTGTTGGTGCTTGATGGATTGGTTAGGTTCTTGAAATCATAGCACTTTCAGCCGCTTTCTTTTATACCCTGTGAGAAATCCGGGCTAGCGATACGATTAAACACTCGCACTCAGCGGCTTTCATCTGCGCCAACGCCTGCTCCAGTGTGGCCATCCATGTGTTAACGCTGGTACCCGGCGGTAACGGGTAATTAATATTAAAGCCCTCGCCCTTACCTTCGCCGCTTTCATCAGCGTAGCCCAAGTAATACGGAAAGGTTACCTCAGGGTCTCCGTGTAATGAGATAAACAGTACATCGTCACGCTTGTAGAAAATCTGCTGGGTACCATTGCCGTGGTGAAAATCGACGTCAAGGATGGCGACCCGGCGCTTGCCTGCATCCAGCGCTCGCTGGGCGGCAATGGCGGCGTTATTAAAAAAGCAGTACCCGCCGAACTGATCAAACGCAGCATGGTGGCCTGGCGGACGACACAGGCCAAAACTGGGTTCGCCGGTTTGTAGCGTATGCTCTACCGCACCTAACGCCACGTCTTTACTCGCCATCGCGGCTTCAAAGGTGCCTTCTGAAATGGACGTTTCTGCCGCCAGTGCATAATAGCCTAGCTGGCCGCTAACGGATTGCGGAATGCGGTCACCGCGCATGGTTCGGGCGGGCCAAATATTGGGAATCGCCTCACCTTCATGCCCAGCCGCTTGCCACTCTTTCCAGCAGTTGGCTAGAAACGTCACATACTCTTGATCATGCACCGCTAGCACTGGTGCCAGCCCGTAGGCGGCGGGCGCTCGAATATCGCCAAGCCCAGAATGGCAGAGATGCTTTAGAACTAAATCCAGGCGTTCCGGGCACTCAAACGGGGTGACCAACGCGCCGTCATGTAGCTCTGTACGCGCTTGGCGTAAGCGGCTGCCCTCTGAATAAAACGTCAGCATTCCGGCTCCTTAATGGACATCTAACTGAACAGGCCACTGTTTGGCCCAGCGGCGTTTTTGACTCGGCGTTTGCTGCTTTAACTGATACTCAGCTCGGCTGGCAGCGGCGCGGTCTTCAAACGGCTCGGCGCCCAGCAGCGCAACGGGCGGATTCGCACGGGTATAACGTGCCCCTTTGCCTGTGCAGTGCGCTTGATAGCGCTTCGCTAGGTTATTGGTAATGCCCGCGTAGGTACCGCGTCGGCACTCCAGCAGATAAACATACCACTGATTTTCAGCAAGCTGGCTTTCGCTTGGCAAGCTAGTCACTCGTTTGTCTCGTAATAGGGAATTGAATCGGTCGATAGCGAGGCAATAAAGTTTTTCAAGGCCTCAATTGGCATTGGCTTCGCTAGCCCAAAACCTTGAAATATATCGCATTGGTAGGACATTAGGCGTAGATGCTGCTCTTCAGTCTCGACGCCTTCCGCTACCACCCTTAGCCCAAGGTGGTGAGCCATGGAAATAATGCCCTGCACGATGGCGGCATCATCGCCGCTATGGGTAAGCTCGCGGATAAAGCTACGATCTATTTTTACTGTGCTGATCGGCAGGAGTTTTAAATAGCTTAAGCTTGAAAATCCGGTGCCGAAATCATCGATCGATACGCTTATCTGCATACTCCGCAGCGCTTGAAGGGTATCAATCGCCGCTTCGGTATTATCCATCAGGATTCCTTCGGTCAGTTCTAAAGATAACTGTTCCGGCGGTAACCCAGTGTCTAACAACGTTTGACGCAGCGTGGTCAGAAAACTAGCACGGTTAAATTGAAGGGGTGATAGGTTAACAGCTACTTGAACGGGGCCCAACCCGCCTAGGGTTAACGCCTGCATATCTAAGCAAGCACGTTTAAGCACCCATTCACTAATCGGTATGATCTGGCCGGTGGCTTCAGCGAGCGGTATAAAACGTGATGGTGAAATCCAACCTTTACTCGGGTGTTGCCAGCGTAGCAAAGCCTCAACGCCCGCCAACTGACCACGCTGGTCGATCAATGGCTGATAATGTAGCTGGAAGGCCTCCCGCTCGATGGCTTCTTGCAACTCATTGCGTAACACCATCCGCTCGCTGACTGAGTCGGTAAAAGCCTCAGTAAACCACTCATAGGCGTTACGACCCTGCTGCTTGGCTTTGTACATCGCCATATCGGCCTGCTGAATCAGCATTTGCGGCTGTAGGGTAGTGTCTTGACTGAGCGCAATGCCAATACTGGCAGTGAGGTAAAGCTCTTGTCCGTCTAGGCAATAGGGTCGCGCCAATGTCGTTAGCATGCACTCTACACGCTCTACGATCTGCGCTTCTTCTGTGATATCGGTAAGTAGCATCACAAACTCATCGCCACCTAGCCGCGCCACTGTATCCTTTGGCCCTAAGGTAGCTTGCAGGCGCCTGGCCACCTCGATTAATACCCGATCCCCTACCGCATGGCCGAGATTATCGTTTATCGGTTTGAAATCATCCAAGTCAACAAATAGCACCGCTAATCGCTGTTCGCCCTGCTGTGAAAGAGTAAATTGCGCCAGTAGCTTATCTTCAAAGAGCGCACGATTAGGTAATCGAGTTAAATCATCATGACTGGCGTGATAAGCCAGCCGCGCTTCGTACGCTTTATGCTTGGAGATATCGTGCTGAACGCCCACAAAATGGGTAACGCGCCCCTCTTGATCACGCACTGGAGAAATATATAAATCGTTCCAAAACGGCGTCCCATCTTTACGATAGTTGCACAGGGTCACGTGCACATCACGCTGTTCAGCCAAGTGACGACGCATTTTCGCCACAATGGCAGGATCGCTACCACTGCCCTGCAGAAACCGGCAGTTATGACCGATAACATCCTCCTGCGTATAGCCCGTCATGGTGGTAAACGCTTTGTTCGCATACAGGATGGGCATATTAGGCAGATTGGCATCAGCGATCAGTACCCCGTTAACACTCGCTTCAACACTGCGCTCCAAGGTGCGTAATTGTGTTTGCTGAGCACGGCTGATAGTCACGTCTTGAGCAATGCCGTAGATGCCGACAACGTTGTTATTGATGCTAATCGGCAGGGCAATCACATCTAAAAGATGGGACTCCCCGTTACGATCAAGAATAGAGAGATCAAAACGAGTAATCTTTTCCTGGATGGCAATTGCAAAATGCTGATCGACACGCTCTTTGTCGTCAGCATTAATAAAATGGGTGAAATGCTGATCTAGAATTTCGCTCTGCGTATAACCGGTGATGTTAACGCAACTCGCGTTAGCGGTAACAAAGCGGCCTTCGCTATCCAGTGAAAACACCGCATCAGGATGATAGGTAAAAAGCGAGCGATAGCGTTGTTCGCTCTCTGCCAGTGAAAGCTGCGCCGCGGTTAACTCTCTAGCGCGTGCGATGCCTACGCCCACCAACCCTAAACTAAATGCCAATAGCCAGCTGAGTAGCAGCCCTCCCATGGCAACGGTGACTGGCATAAAGCTCATCATATACCAATTATAATGAGCGCCCGGGTAGGCGTATAAGGTGAGGTTAATCCCGCCTGGCAAGCCGGCATGCCGCGATGCCAACGCCATATCCGGCGTTAAAACGGGATCAGCACTAAACCCTGATGGGTGTAGTACGAGCAGCGGCTTCGTTGCACGATTAACACTGACCTGAAAAGGCCCTAGCGCCATTCGCAGCTCATTGTTAAGCAACTCTGCTATATCAAACGTCGAGAGCAACTGCTGCCCGCTGCTCTGATTAGAAATAGTCATCAATACCCGCTGAGGTTGGCTCGCATCAGGAATCATCAAGCGCGGCTGGCTGAGTGGAGCGTTCAACCAGTTATTTACTCGCGGCTTGGTGATTTGCTGTTGAAACCACGTTTCCTCATCCAAAGTGCGGGTGGTTGACCACAAGAGCTGCCGCTCTTCATTGAGTAGCATGATGGCTTTTAAGCTGGGCATATCGCGCAGATAATTCTGCGCATCAGGCACCAACCAAGCCGCATCAACATCGCCTTCTGCTGCGTTCAATCGCTCGGCCATACGCTGCATCTGATGTAAACGGGCACGCGTTGCCTGCTCAGCATTGAGCTGTACATTATCCAGTAGATACATAGCCTGTTGTTGCGTGGCCGCATGCTGCTGCATGCTGAGTAGTAGCCACGCAAAGCTACTGATGGCGACGCCGGACAACGCGGCAACGATAGCCCAACGTCCTGGATTAAGAGGTGCTGGCTGTTTACGCCCCCCAATGGCAACCAGCGCACTTCCCAGCAGCACGGCAAACACCACCACTGCCACGGGTGAAGATGAAAAAAGCGGGCTCTCTGCTTCGACGCCACTCCATAAACGTGCAATGACTAAGCCTGAAAAGAGCCATAAAATAAGGCCCGTCGCCAGCCATAAACAGCGGCGGCGAAAGGTAGCGAACCCAATCAATAAACAGAGCGCCACCGCGAGTAGCATCACGGCGGCTATCGACGTAATACGCGGCTGTCCCGTTAACCATGAGCCTTCCTGCCCCCCCCGCCCATTGATTGTGCGCCAGGGTATACACCAGCATTGCCATCAATAAACATGCGCTGAGACGGCGTAGCCACCGCCAATGTTGCAACGCTGCCAACAGCCCTATACCTAATAGCAAGGTTGCCACGGCAGCATCAGGCACCAGGGTTACCGCGAACAACGAGTACTGCGCGCTAATACCAAACATTAGCCCTGCCAAGCCCATGAAGAGTAGCGCGGCAGCGACCATTAAAAGCAGCGTTTCCAACGCCAAATCACGGGGTTTAATCGGCATGTGCTACGGAACTCCTACTTAGCACGACACTGATGGCTAACGTTCAAACGCGACGCTTTCCGACAGCGACTTTAACAGCGTGTACTGATGGTTAAGATAATCGGCATAGTCGTTCAGCGGACGATAGTCGATTAGGGAGCCATGACTATGCTCAATAGTGCGCGCCAGCTTTGGCTGAGCCAGTGCTTGCTCAAAGGCACTGGCCAGTATCGCTAATCTTTCGGGGGGAGTATTCAACGGTGCAAAAACACCCCTGTCAGTGGTGTTCACCAGTTCGATACCCTGCTCTTGTAGTGTGGGTACTGCTGGCAATGCGGTTAACCTAGCGTCACTTGCCACGCCCAACGGCGTGAGTGCACTGGTAGCGAACAGCTCACTCGCTGAGGGCAGGTTAAGCATCGCAAAATCGATCTCACCAGCAAGTAATGCGGTCACTTGTGATCCAGTATCAGGGTAATGAATGAACACTATATCTTGGGCATCAATACCCGTTTGCTGGAAAAAATGCAGCCAAAAAAAATGGTCAGTGGAGGTAGGGACTACGCCAAACGTTAACGGTTCAGCCTGCTCCGCGACTAACGCAGGAATATCACTGGCATGTTGAGCAGCGTGGCCAGGATAGGTAGCGGGTATGTTCACTGTTCGCGTGAGTAGTGCAACAGGCGCAAAAGCATCATGAGAATAAGCAGACAGCTCCGCAAAGTATGCAAGGTCGATGGTTTGGTGACTGCCTAGCAGTGTATGACCATCGGCCTCTGCATCTTTGACAGATTGTGAGCCACGCGTCGCGCCACTGCCCGCAATATTAACGATATTGATCGCGGTATCTAGATAGGTTTGTGCTTCCGCCGATATGTCACGAAACAGTACATCGGTGGCACCCCCAGGGCCAAAGGGTATGACTAGCGTAATGTCGGTGTCGGGAAAGGGATTATCGGCCAGCGTGATAAAGCTCCAGATGCATAGCCATGTTCCCATCCACGCTGTAAGCGCCATTCTTAAGCGTTTTTGCAAGCCACCCTTTCCCCGGTGATGACTTAACGCTAACCCCTTTTTTGGGCTCATTTTTTGCCTCATTTTTATTAGTGATTCGCGCCTACTCACCACAACATAACTTTAATTTATCCCCGCTGCCACATAAGCATGAGTCATTGCGGCCGGGTTTTAGTCGGGTAAGCGTGGGAGAGCCATCCACATACCACCAACGCTGCTGCTCGTGCACGAAGCGGGACACCTCTTCCAATACATGCCAGCGTTTTCGCCCATGCCCTCGTTCATAGAAAAATGCCCGAAAATGCACCTGACCACTCTGCGCAAGCGCTGGCTCGGCGCTCACAATCACCAGTCTCTTCCACTTGGTTTCAGGATCCGGCCCAAGTTCGGCTGGCCGTGTGCTGGGGTGCCATGTGGCCAGTAGGTAGTCGCTTAAGCCTAATGCAAAGGCCGAATAGCGAGAGCGCATTAGCGCTTCAGGGGTAGGCGCTATCTCGCCTTGATGGTACCGGCCACAGCATATAGTCAGCATTAAATCGCTACCACAGGGGCAACTTACATCAGTCGTGCGGGTCATAGCTTAGGCTCTTTAACGTCATCTTCTATAGCCTAACCGATACATCCTATGCGCGTCGCCCGACGTGTATCACTATTGTTTCGATTTTCATGCCACGTTAGGTATATAGTAGTAGGGCAATACATTCAGACGATGGGGTACGAATCACGATTGATCATTCTTTCCAAAATTTTTGGAGGTTCTCCTATGAAGGTCTTTAAACCGGAATGGCAGTGCACGTTTAGCGTAAACGAAGGCGCGGAAGAATCAGCAACTTGGAAAGAGAAAATCGCGTGGCGGCTCAGGGGAGTTGCGGATCGACTGGAAGGCGGCGGGCGCACGGTAAAAATCGATTATCGCGTGACGCCAGCCGTTAGCCCACAGGAAGTGGATACTTGCTTAGGCAAGGGCTTCGAAGTAACTCAGCGCCTGTTGACGCAGTTAGCCCAACAGCAGGCGTGCGAAGATGTGATGCGCCATGCAAAAGCTGAGCTGTTTGAACAACATCCTCAGCACTGAAATGGTAACGCCAAACATCCCACCCCTTTAACCGGGTGGGATGTTTTTGTGTGGCTATTGGGCGGTTTTTAGCCAGCGTCAGCGGGCTTCTCAAGTGCTTTGCCCATCTTGGTTAGAAACGCTTCGCACGCTTCAAGCTGTTCAATATCGATATACTCATCGGGCTGATGCGCCTGGGCAATGCTGCCCGGACCGAGAATAATGGTTTGTAAGCCCTGGCCCTGGAACTGCCCCGCTTCTGTAGCGTAAGCCACTGCATGGTTACAGCAAGCGGCGGGCAAGTGGTCTTTAGCCAAGCGAAGTACTCGGTCGTTATCGCGATCCGCCAACCCCGGCACTGTGACGTTAAGGGGCTCGGTGGTGATGTCAACGTGCTTGCCTTTGGCCTTGAGCTCGCCGGTTAGCTGCTCACAAAACGCCTCAAAGCGCGCATATATCTCGTCAAAAGTATCGGTCGGCAGGTGACGAATCTCCCACTCGAACTGACACTCCCGCGCCATAATATTGATGGCCGTTCCGCCTTTGATTTTACCCACATGTAGGCTGGTGTGAGGCACGTTAAAAGCTTCATCAACTCGCCCCTCTTCGACCAACGCCGCCATGGTGTCTTCAATAAAGGTGACGAGTCTTGCCGCCACGTGAATGGCTGAGGTGCCTTGATTCACTTGGCTGCTATGAGCTTCCTGGCCAGTCACCGTAGTGCGCAGGTTGGTAGCGCCTTTCTGCGCGACCACAGGTTGCATACTGGTGGGCTCGCCAACAATCACATGGGCGGTGGTGGAGTAGTGCTCGTAAAAGCGCTTAATAAGGCTGGGCGCCCCCACGCAGCCGATCTCTTCATCGTAAGAGAAGCCAAGATAAATGGGCTGCTGCAGAGGCGCTTTCACCCAGTTAGGCACCATCGACAAGACACAGGCGATAAAACCTTTCATATCGCAGGTACCCCGCCCGTAGAGCCGCCCATCATCACCGTCGCGCAGGGTGAAGGGATCGCTCGACCAAGGCTGTCCTGCCACCGGCACCACATCGGTATGCCCGGAAAGCATTACCCCACCTGGGGCATCTGGGCCGATTCTTGCAATCAAATTGGCCTTGGTGCCGCAGGGGCTCATCACCCGCTCGGCGCTAACGCCAACCTCGGCCAAATAGCCTTCAACATACTCAATCAGCGCCAAGTTGGATTCGCTGGAGGTGGTGTCAAAGGCAACCAGTTTTTCGAGTAGAGCGATAGCGTGAGGCATTATGTTCTCTTTTCAAAATTGCTTGTCGCTAACCCTAACACCCTCCCGATACTTCGCCTACTCCCCGTCATTAGCCGTGAATGTCATCGCGTGTTCACCTCGCATTCATCAAAACGTCATCGTCACTTTCTACTGTTCAGTGCATCCAATAAAACTTAATAACACACTGCACACCTGATTAAGTTCAGGCCCACAAGGAGCTGTTATGTCTCGTTTATCACTGCACGCGCTTGCTGTTGGGGTGGCGACTGCCAGCCTAAGCTTATCCGCCCAGGCCGCAACGGAAGTTAGCTGGTGGCACGCCATGGGCGGCCAGCTCGGTGAAATCCTTGAAGGCATCACCGAGGATTTTAACCAGTCCCAAGACGAGTACCAGGTCACGCCCAGCTACCGCGGCACCTATGCCGAAACCATGACCGGTGCCATTGCCGCTTTCCGTGCAAACGAACAGCCACATATCCTGCAGGTGTTTGAAGTTGGTACCGGCACCATGATGAACGCCAAAGGCGCCATCTACCCAGTATATGAACTGATGGAAGAGCACGGTCGCGCTTTCGATAATGAGGCCTTCCTGCCCGCCGTGGTCGGTTATTACACCGACACCAATGGCAACATGCTCTCTTTCCCGTTCAACTCTTCTACGCCGATTATGTACTACAACCGCGACGTATTTGAGGAAGCGGGCCTCGATCCTGAACAGCCGCCCGAAACCTGGGAAGCGCTGGCCGAGGCCTCTCGTCAAATCGTCGAATCCGGGGCGGCTAGCTGCGGTTTCACTTCGTCTTGGCCTAGCTGGGTAATGCTGGAAAACTTCTCCGCCATGCATAACTCGCCGCTCGGCACATTGGAAAACGGTTTTGGCGGCATGGAGACCGAGCTAAATTTCAACAATGAGCTGGTCGCCCGCCATTGGGATAACCTACACGACTGGCAGGAAGAGAACATTTACCGCTGGGCAGGCCCCGGGACCGGCCCGGATTCCGAGCCGATGTTCTATTCCCAGGACTGTGCGATTTTCTTTGGCTCTTCTGCTTCCCGCGCCGATGTCGCCGCCAACTCAGAATTTGAAGTCGGCTTTGGCATGCAGCCCTACTACGACGACGTAGAAGGCGCACCGCAGAACTCGATCATCGGTGGCGCTACGCTTTGGGCACTTCAAGGCCACAGCGATGAAGAGTATGCAGCCGTTGCCGCTTTCTTTGAGTACCTCTCTCAGCCTGAAGTACAGGCAGAGTGGCATCAGCAGACCGGCTACTTACCCATCACCCAAGCCGCTTGGGATTTGAGCAAAGAGCAGGGTTACTACGAAGAGAACCCCGGTGCGGATATTTCTCTGCAGCAGATGACGCTCAACGAGCCGACCGAGAACTCGAAAGGCCTTCGTTTTGGTAACTTCGTACAGATTCGCGACATCATTTCCGAAGAGATGGAAGCCGTAATGACCGGTGGTAAATCGGGTCAGGAAGCCGCAGACGACGCGGTAGAGCGCGGCAATGCGCTGCTGCGTGACTTTGAATCCGCCAATCAGTAAATAAGCACTTACTTCGCCGCCTTCCCTTAGGGTAGGCGGCGCTTTCGTTTACATGCGAGCTGCCCATGCAAACTAAACGCATGACGTTTCCAGGGCGATGGCTGCCTTTCGCGCTGCTGGCGCCCCAGGTAATTGTTACTCTGATCTTTTTTATCTGGCCTGCGGGCCAAGCGCTGTACCAATCGCTACTGCGTGAAGACGCTTTTGGGCTGCGCTCTACGTTTGTGGGCCTGGAAAACTTTGCCCGTCTGTTTCGCGACGGTAGCTACCTCAATTCGATGTCGGTGACCGCCATATTCGCTGTTGGCACCACGCTGGTATCAATGTCGGTGGCGCTACTGCTGGCTAGCACTGTGAACCGGATGATTCGTTCACGCAGCACCTATACCACGCTCCTCGTTTGGCCCTACGCCATTGCGCCTGCGATTGCCGGTGTTTTGTGGTGGTTTATCTTCAACCCTTCCATCGGCATCGTGCCCTATATGCTGGAAATGGTCGGTTACCAGTGGAACCACCGAAACTCGGGGAGCGACGCCATGCTGCTGGTCATTCTTGCCGCAGCCTGGAAGCAGATCTCTTACAACTTCCTGTTCTTTTTGGCGGGTCTACAGTCTATTCCGCAATCGCTCATTGAGGCAGCCTCGATTGATGGCGCCAGCCCTTTCAAGCGTTTCTGGACGATCATTTTCCCACTGCTTTCGCCCACGACCTTTTTCTTGATGGTGGTGAACGTGGTGTACGCCATGTTCGATACCTTCGGCATTATTCACGCCACTACCCAAGGTGGACCGGCTCAGTCGACCAATATTTTGGTTTACAAGGTCTACGCCGATGGCTTTGTAGGCCTCAATTTGGGTTCTTCCGCAGCTCAGTCGGTGATCCTCATGGTGATTGTAGTGGTGCTCACTGTGATTCAGTTCCGCTTTATTGAGCGGCGCGTGAACTATTAACAAACGTACTATTAAATCGGCCTCGTTGGAGTGTTGTCATGGTTGAAAATCGCCCATGGGCCAATTTTTTCGCCCATACCGTGTTAATCATCGGCGTCGCGCTGGTGGTCTTTCCGGTTTATATCGCCCTGGTGGCCTCGACCCAGGCGCCGGGTGAGTTAATGCGCACCCTACCGCTGCTGCCCGGCAGCCATGGGATCGAAAACTATACCCAAATGTGGCAATCGGGCATATCGTCAGCGAACTCCCCGCCTGCCGCGCTGATGCTTTGGAACAGCTTTGTGATGGCCATGGCCATCACCGTGGGAAAGCTGTCCATTTCGCTACTTTCCGCCTTTGCGATTGTCTACTTCCGCTTCCGTTTTCGGATGTTCTTCTTCTGGCTGATCTTCGTCACCCTGATGCTGCCGGTTGAGGTGCGCATTATCCCCACCTTTCAGGTGGTCGCGGACCTTAATATGCTCAATAGCTTTGCCGGGCTGTCGATACCATTGATTGCCTCAGCCACCGCGACCTTTCTGTTCCGACAGTTCTTCATGACCATTCCCGAAGAGATGCTCGAAGCCGCCAGGGTCGACGGCGCCGGGCCGTTCAAATTCTTTAAAGACATCTTGATGCCGCTCTCCGTGACCAACATCGCAGCGCTGTTTGTGATCATGTTTATTTATGGCTGGAACCAATACCTCTGGCCGCTGCTGATCACCACCGACCCCGACTACACCACCATTGTGATGGGCATCCAGCGCATGACCTCGGAAGAGAACCCACAATGGCACCTGGTGATGGCCGCAGTGGTAATGGCAGCGCTGCCGCCGGTATTAGTGATTCTGTTTATGCAACGCCTGTTCGTGAAAGGCCTGACCGAAACGGAGAAATAAGCATGGCCAGTATTACCTTGGAAGGGCTAAAGAAAACCTACACCGGCAACGTGAATGCGGTAAAAGGCATCGACTTACACATTGAAGACGGTGAATTCGTAGTACTGGTCGGGCCTTCGGGCTGCGGAAAATCTACCCTGCTACGTATGGTGGCGGGGTTGGAAACCATCACGGAAGGCACGCTAAAAATCGGCGATCGGGTGGTGAATAAACTCGAACCCGCCGAGCGCGATATCGCCATGGTGTTCCAGAACTATGCGCTCTACCCGCATATGACGGTGTACAACAATCTCGCCTATGGCCTGAAAAACCGCGGCTTTAAAAAAGATGAGATTGAGAAGCGCGTGCGCGTTGCCGCCAAAATGCTTGAGATCGAAGAGTTTCTGGATCGCAAACCGCGCAAGCTCTCCGGCGGACAGCGCCAGCGGGTGGCCATGGGCCGCGCCCTGGTGCGCGACCCAGCGGCTTTCCTGCTTGATGAGCCGCTTTCCAACCTGGATGCCAAACTGCGTGTGCAGATGCGCGTGGAGATCAAGCAGCTACAGCGGCGCCTGAAAACCACCAGCCTGTACGTGACCCACGACCAGTTAGAGGCGATGACCTTAGGCGATCGCTTAGTGGTACTAAACGCGGGTCAGATTGAGCAAGTGGGCACGCCCATGGAGATCTACGCCCGCCCTGCCACCATGTTCGTCGCCGGGTTTATCGGTTCGCCCGCCATGAACATGCTGCCAGTGGATTACCTAAAAGCCCAGGGTGCCAACGGCCTGCTGGATAACCTGCCAGAAGGTACCGATATCGTCGGCATTCGCCCGGACGATATGCACTTGGCTCCCCCCGAAGCGCCGCATCTGATTGTCGACTCTACGCTTGCGCTGTTTGAAGCCGCCGGTGCCGAAAGCCACCTATACGTGACCCTCGCCGATAGCGACCAGCCCACGGTCATCCGCGTGTCGGGCCAGCCGCCGGTCGCCGAAGGCGAAACCCTGCGATTTTTTGTGACCCGGGACGCGCTGCATCCTTTCAACAGCGCCACGGGGAAACGCACAGGGGATTGAACGCCTCCCTCCCAAAAAACAAGTCAACGGAGAAACCATGCGCTACGTTTGAGATAAAGCTTACGGATCTCCCTTGATGAGTACTGAACCTGCATCCATTGATGACCTGTATCGTGAGCACTCCCGGCGCGTGCAGGCGACGCTGATACGCCTGCTGGGGGATTTTGAGCTGGCCGAAGAAGCCATGCAGGACGCCTTTATGGCGGCTGTTCAACAGTGGCCAGTTAACGGCAAACCTGATAACCCCACGGCATGGCTAATTCGCACCGGCTACCACTGCGGAATCGACCAAATCCGCCAGCGCAGTACTGCTCGCCGTCGGGCTCACTTGCTATTACCCACAGAGCGGTTACCTACAGAAGAGACGCTGGATCTTGAGCTAACGGCTATCGAAGACGACGCCTTGCGGCTGCTATTTACCTGCTGCCACCCAAGTTTGAGCATGGAAGCACGGATTGCCCTGACGCTTCGCGAAATATGCGGTTTGACCACTGAGCAAGTAGCCAGCGCGCTACTGATGAAGCCTCCGACGCTGGCTCAGCGTATCGTACGAGCCAAACGTAAAATTCGCGATGCGCATATTCCTTATGCCGTGCCTACCCAGGAAGAGTTACCCGAGCGCCTACCCGATGTGCTCCAAGTTATCTATCTGGTCTTCAATGAGGGCTACTCACGCAGCACGGGCGCCAGCGTGGTCGATATCAGCCTAACCCAAGAAGCCATGCGACTGGGCAATGAGCTGGCACGGCTACTGCCCCAGGGTGAGGTATTTGGGCTGATGGCCTTGATGCTGCTTAACAATGCCCGCCGGGATGCGCGCCAGGATAACGACGGAGAACTGGTGACATTGGATGCTCAGGACAGACGCCTATAGCACCAAGAGGATATCCACGTCGGCATAGCGTGGCTGGAACAGGCGCTGGCGCTCACCCCTACCGGGTACTACACCCTTCAGGCGTCGATTGCCGCCGTACACGCCCAGGCCAGCCGCGCCGAGCAGACCGATTGGGGGCGTATCGTCAGGCTCTACGATGTCCTCTGCCGAGGTTTTCCATCCCCCATCCTGGCGCTGAATCGTGCGGTCGCCATTGCCATGAATGGTGCACCTGACACCGGCCTGAAGTTACTCGACGACATCGCCCATCACCCGCAAATAAGCCGCTATCATCTCTTTCATGCCGCAAAAGCAGATTTACTGCGCCGCCAAGGCCAGTATGAGGCCGCACGTAACGCCTATCAGCAAGCGTTACTATTGGCCACTCTGGAGCCAGAAAAACGGTTTCTGAACAGGCGATTGGCAGAGCTCGAAAATTCCCCATAAAAAAATGCTTAGGCTATGTCGATTCAAGACGATGCCAAACGACTAGAGAGATCACTACCCTGACCAACCAGGAGGCTCTCAATGAAATTCATGCTGATACGCCGTGCCGATGCCGACACCGAGAATGGCGCTATGCCATCCCAGGAAATGTTTGCCGCCATGGCTGCTTATAACCAGCGCATGACCGAGGCAGGTGTGTTTTTAAACGGCGATGGCTTACGCCCGACCAGTGACGGGTGTCTGATCCGTTTCAAAAACGGTGAGCCCACCATCATCCCCGGGCCTTTGTATCCAGCCAGTGAGCGTATTGCCGGTTACAGTGTGCTCGAAGTCCCCTCCCTACAGGCGGCCATTGAGTGGGCCCAGCAGTGGCCCACCCAGGATGCCGATGGCAACGTGACCCTGGAGCTGCGGCGCTACTTCTCGCTGGAGGATTTTGAGCCCGGTGCCGGACTCGAGCAGCACCGCAACCTTGCTCGTGTACCGAATGCCATGAACGTGCACGTTGCCTTTCCCGGCACCTGCCGGGAGGCCATGCAGTTCTATGCCGATGTCACTGGAGGGCAGCTGGAGTGCCTGTTGACCTACGCTGAAACGCCCGCAGTTGAACACTCACCGCCGGAACTCCATGACCGCATCATTCATGCCTCGTTGAACCTGCGTGGACGCCGCTTGATGGGCGCGGATCTGGCAGCTGACTGCTATACACCACCGCAAGGGGTAGAGGTTCAATTGGAGTATCAAGATATCGAGCAGGCCGCACGAACCTTTGCTCAGCTAGCGGAGGGTGGAAAGATCATCATGCCGTTCGAAGCGACCTTCTGGTCACCAGGGTTCGGCATGGCAACCGACCGTTTTGGCGTCGGCTGGATGGTAAATGTCTCGTCAGACAACTGTCCCTTGGCCACAGAAGGAGACTCCCCATGAAGTACGTTGCGCTGGTCTATTACCAAGAACAGATTATCAACGCCATGAGCGAACAGGAGTGGCACGACCTCAACCAGGAATGCATTGCTGGGGTTGAGCGCCTGAGCGCCAGCGGCCACTACCTGGCCGGACAGCCGTTACAACCGACGGAGACCGCCACCACCGTGCGCGTGCGCGATGGCGAGACGTTAATCTCCGATGGCCCATTTGCGGAAACCAAGGAGCAGTTGGCCGGTTTCTACCTGCTCGAAGCCCACGACTTGAATGAGGCGCTGCAGCTGGCTAGCCGCATCCCACCAGCCCGGCTGGGCAGTATTGAGGTACGCCCCGTTCGAGAACTCCCCCTAAAGCACAGTAAAACAGTAATAGGAGAGCAGCCATGAGCAAGCTTACACACCCTTATGTGGATGGTTTCGTCGCTGCCGTGCCCAGCGCTAATAAAGATGCGTTTATTGAGCATGCCCGTGCCGCGGCTGTTGTTTTCAAGGAGCACGGCGCACTGCGGGTCGTGGAGTGCTGGGAAGACGATGTCCCCGAAGGGGAAGTGACCTCCTTTTCCATGGCGGTCAAACGCAAGGATGGCGAAAGCATCATCTTTTCCTGGATAGAGTGGCCATCGCGGGCCGTGCGTGATGAAGGAATGGCCAAAGTCATGCAAGACCCGCGCTTGCAGATGGACGTTAATCCAATGCCGTTTGATGGCAAGCGACTCATTTTCGGTGGTTTTAAAAGTATCATTGATGAGGAGTGACAGGGCACCGCCCGACATAATAGTTGGAAGCGCTATGCGTGAACCGATGGCATAGCGCCTTCCAAGCCAATATCCGACCGACTACCCGCCAACTGAATTTCGACAATCTTGTGCCAACCTGCCCACCAGTAGCGGTTTCAATAAGCGTTATTACTCACCTTCAAGATCCGCTATTAATGCTTTCATTTCTGCGATCTCTTCCCGCTGGGTCTCGATAATTGAGTCGGCGAGTTCACGTACGCGGGGATCGGTTATCTGAGCACGCTCACTGGTCAGAATGGCAATAGAGTGATGCGGAATCATCGCCTTCATATAGGAAACATCATCCACCGTCTGCTGGCTACGCACCAGCCACAGCGCCCCGGCAAAGACCACGATGCTGCCCACCAAAATAGCCAGGTTCACGCCCTTTTTGGAGTACATATCAAGCATGAAACCCAGCATGACCACTGCCATCGTGGCCCCCATGACAATAGCCATGTAAGTACGGGTTTCACTGAAAGTGACATGGTCTAACTGGTAAGTGTTCAGGTACATCAACCCCAACATGATCACGGTCGCCGTCACGATCATAGCGCCGAAACGTAAATACATTTTCATCGCATTCCTCCTTGAACCCATTATCGGAGTTACGAGTGTAGATACCGATTCGCTATCCTGGCGAATGACAACGGTGCAACCAAAGGATGCTTTTTATGTCCCGCAACAATCACCAGGAAAGAAGCTCACCATTGCTATGCCAGAACCCACCACTGTTATCTAGTGTCAGCGCTTCAATACGGGCAGCAATGCCTAAAGCAGCTTCTTGCGGGCTTATTAAGCCACCAAAATTGACCATGCGTGTTTGCACATAGCCTGGGTGAAGCTGGGCCACCGCAATACCTTTGGGCTTTAGATCTACTGCCAGCGATTTACCAAACGCATTCAGCGCTGCTTTAGAGGCTCGATAACCATAGCGCCCACCGGAGTCGTTATCAGCAATTGAGCCCATTCGGCTAGTGATATTGGCGATTTTGCTGCCTTCGGCAAGGTTGGGGAGCAGCGCCTCGACCACCCGCAACGGCGCATAGGCGTTAATTTCCATTTGCTCGCGAATACTGTCGAAATCGATATTGCCAAGCGATTCATCACGCAGCATGCCTGCATTGTTAATTAACAGCGTGATCGCTTGCCCGTCGAGCGCCGTTACCAGGCGGACGATATCATCTGGCTGGGTAACATCAATGTTCTCAATCACTTGATCAGCCACGCGATCGAGCTCTTCTGACGACTGCCGACAGACGCCTATAACCTGCCACCCAGCATCAAAATAGTGCCCTGCCAGCGCTAAACCTACACCGCGCTTGGCTCCCGTAATTACCACTGTCGGTTTCATTTTGGTCTCCCTGTTGCCATTCATAGTGCGCCCTACCCAGCCTAGGTGATAATCGCGCGATTGGCTTTCTGACAATCATGGCATTGCCGTTCGTTATCATTCCTTACCACGTTGTCATCGCTTGTTCATCCGTTTGACTCGGCAGTGTCATTCACTCTGCCCACACTGCATAAAAACGTGATAAAGGGATGGATCGCTTATGCGGCTCTGCATCGTCAGTGAAACATGGTCACCGGATATTAATGGCGTTGCCCATACGCTGAGCCGGTTAAGCTACGAACTTCGTCGGCAAGGAGTGCCGGTTGATGTTATTCGTCCTCGCCCAAGAACCCCTAGTCATGCAACGGGGGTGAACAGCGAACTGCAAGTGCAGCGCCTTGCTTTACCCGGCTATTCCGATGTTCAGGTGGGATTAGTCACACCCGCCACATTACGGCGCTTTTGGGACCAACATCGCCCTGATGTTATCTACTTAGCCACCCAGGGCCCGCTCGGCTGGGCTGCTCGTCAAGCGGCACGGCGGCTCAATATCCCTCTAGTGGCGGGTTGGCACACGAACTTTGATCACTACTGCGAAGATTATGGTGTTACTTGGCTGGCATCGACCACACGGCGCTACCTTCGCTACTTTCATAATGGCTGCGACCTAACGTTAGTGCCTACCCATCAGCAAGCTAATACGCTTCAACAGCAAGGGATCCGGGATATCCATGTACTTTCACGTGGGCTAGACGGAGAGCGCTTCTCGCCTGCCCATCGTGATACACAATTGCGCCAGCGCTGGGGCGTAGGCGAACATCAGCCGGTCGCACTTTATGTTGGTCGGTTAGCCGCCGAAAAAAACCTCACCCTGCTCCATGAAAGCCTTCAAGCCATGCGTGAAGTGCGTCCCGATATCGCTCAGGTCATCGTAGGCGACGGCCCTGCGCGGGCACAGCTGGAAAAAGCACTGCCGGACGCGCATTTCACCGGCTTCGTGGGGCAGGAATCGCTGGCTCGCCACTATGCCAGTGCCGATCTGTTTATTTTCCCCTCACTTTCAGAAACCTGGGGGAATGTGGTCGCAGAAGCAATGGCCAGCGGCTTAGCCGTGGTGGCTTATGAACATGCTGCCAGCGCCGAACTCATTAATAGTGGCTATAACGGTATTACCGTTCCCGCTGGCAATAGCGCTGCCTTTCAGCAGGCAGCGGTCGAGCTGTGCCAGCACCCCGCTGACTACGCGCGCCTAGGTCGAGTAGCGCGTTTACGTGCACTTGAGCAGAGCTGGACAGGGATTGCAGAGCAGTTTCTGCGTTATTTACACCAAGCCCAGGAGGCTCACCATGCGCCCGCGTCCGCTTGTCGTATTCGACCGTCTTGATTTACTAGAGTGGCAATTATGCCAGCGCATATCGCGGCTCTCGCTGTATCGCCCCTGGCGCATTACTCTGCAAGCTGCCAGCCGCTTAGGTGATTGGCCGGTATGGGTGCTGCTGATTCTGGCCCAGCCCTGGCTTCAACCAAACGGCTCGTGGCGGTTGATGCAGTACAGCGTTATTGCGCTGTTTGCCATAGCTGTATATCGCCTGGTAAAAACACGACTCTGTCGTGAGCGGCCCTTTATCACCTATAGCGAGGGCATCCTGTGCTGTGAACCGGCACGTGATCGTTATAGTTTTCCCAGCGGCCACACCATGCATGCGGTGATGTTTAGCGTATTAGTAGCCGCTCACACCCCCTGGCTACTACCGGTGATCCTACCGCTATCCCTACTGATTGCGATCTCCCGCGTCGGGCTGGGGCTGCACTATGTGAGTGATGTACTGGCAGGCGCTGCATTGGGCTATGCCTTTGCCTTGGTCAGCCTTTATTGGATGGGGTAGGCCATTTTCTTCCGACTTATTTTTACCGCTTATTAACCGTGGGCTGACTTGCATTTGGCTTGCTCTATTTCGAGCGTATGGTGCCTGAGCGAAGCAAAGGCCGTTGGAAGCAATAACGCAAAATGCCCGCTGACGCGGGCATTTTAGTTATTTTTAAATAATTGTTATGGTTAGAGCAGTTGGTTAAATGTCGGGGGGCATGTCATCGCGCTCGTCCATAGTGGCCATGAAAGATGTCTTAAACATCATATACACACCCACCCCCGAAAACCCTAAGAACAAAACAAACATGCATAACATCAATGCCATCGCCATAATCTTGTCCCTGTTCGTGTGCGGTCGTTACGTTGACGTTTTCTAACCGCTACATTTGGTTTTATCGAAAGGATAGACTAAAACACAGGTTTTATCTGTACGAGAGCTGTGTGTACAAAAGCGATGCAGAAAGCTAAATTTTAAAACATATAAAAATCAATCGCTTATAATATCTTACGCACGCAAAAAGACCACCCCGTTTTTACGAGATGGTCGTTTTGCACCGATTCCACTCCTTGGTCTGATGAACAGCGCCTCCTTGCGCTGCAACCAGTGAGTGGGCGGATTGTCCTTTAACTTCCTGTTTGTCTTTCGGCGTCCTGCCTTCCTTTTGTCTCTCAACCCACTCACTTAGTTACTAATAACAATTATCTAAACGGCTAGAGCTAAACAACTGAACTTCTAAGCAACTACTCAGTAGCTGCAGGGACTGCGCCAAGCCATGCCAATAATCAATATTAATAATTAAAAACAATAACTTAAAAACAACAAACATTTCCAAATAGGCTAATTTCCCTGCACTTTTGATGTGTAGAACTGGCACATGCGACATAAGCACACGTTATCAAGACACATCTATCTAGCTGAAACACATTAAAATGATGGCGAAACGGCGCAACAGCGATTATTTTTGCTAACGAACCTTCCCACTTTGCTATAAAAAGGCTTTGCTTTAAAAAGTGTCCAGATAGCTCTATCAATGTTTGACGCACGCCCATGCCTTTGAGGAAACCGCTATGAAACGTACTATTGCGCTTGCCATACTCGTCATGACCACACTTCTGTTGGTAAGTGGTTGCAATACCATTCGGGGTGCTGGTGAGGATATCGAACAGGGTGGAGAAGCTATCCAACGCTCAGCGAGCTAAACGTGATGATGACTGTTTACTTATCCCACGGCCTAGAGAGCGGCCCAGAGGCACTTAAAATCCAGGCACTAAAAGGCGTTGCTGAAAAACTAGATGATTGTGAGCCCGTGGTGATGGACTATCGAGGCATGGCAGAGCCCCAGCAACGTCTTCAGCATCTTTTACAGGTGATAGCCGAGCGCGGTGATGATCCTGCCCACTGTGTACTGGCAGGTTCAAGCCTGGGCGGGTGGCTAAGCGCGGCCGTCAGCGCTCAGCAGCCCGTATTAGGCTGTTTTTTGTTAGCCCCCGCGTTAGGCATAGCCGCCTACCCTGAAACGTCGCCCACCATCCAGGCACGCCACACGCACATTGTTCACGGCTGGCGCGATGATATCGTTGCCCCTGAACCAGTGATTGAACGTGCTCGCCTGCAGCGGCTGTCGCTGAGAATGGTGGACGATGATCACCGCTTACACGCCAGCCTCGACACCATTTTGGTCGATTTTGAGCGCTTTCTATGTCAATGCAGCGCGGACTCTCAGAACGACGCATAACCGCTGATCAAAACAAACATTCGACACAAGCAACCAAAACCTATACAAATGGTGTACACAAAAACCAGATAGTGAGGAAATTGCTTATGTTTGGCATGTTTAAGCGCGACCCCAAAAAGAAACTCCAGCAAAATTATGAGCGTAAACTGCAAGCCGCGATGGAAGCGTCTCGTAACGGCGATATGCGCGCCAATGCCACCCTTACCGAAGAGGCTGAGGCGATATTGGCTGAGATTAAACGCCTAGAGCAGTAACGACTGTTTAGCCTTTACTCGTCAGCCAGTGCTGGCAGCAGCGTTTTTAATTTGCGGGTCAATGTATTGCGCCCCCAGCCAAGCAGTTCAGCGGCTTCACCTTTGCGCCCACCGGTATGTTTTAAAGCGGTTTCAATCAGAATCCGCTCAAAATCGGGTACCGCCTCTTCCAAAAGATGCGTATGGCCTTCGGCCAAGGCATGATCCGCCCAGTCGCGAAACGCCGTACGCCAATCACCATGAGCGCTACTTTCGGAAGCGCTTGGCGAGCGCAGTTCCTGCGGCAAATCTTCAACAAGGATTTCACGCCCCGACGCCATAACCGTCAGCCACCGGCAGATATTTTCCAACTGCCGCACGTTACCGGGCCACGGCAAGCGCGTTAGGTGGGCTTCCGCTTCACTGGTCAGCACTTTGATATCGGTAGTCAGCTCTTTCGCCGCTTCGGCCAGAAAATGTCGGGTTAAACGTGGTATATCTTCGCGCCTTTCAGCCAGTTTCGGCAGGTGGATACGAATCACGTTCAGGCGGTGGAACAAATCCTCTCGGAAGCGGCCGTCATCCACCAGCACTTCTAGATTTTGGTGAGTAGCGGCGATGATACGCACGTCCACTTTGACCGGCGTATGCCCCCCGACGCGATAGAACTCACCATCCGCCAGCACGCGCAGCAGGCGCGTTTGGGTTTCCGATGGCATATCGCCTATTTCGTCTAAAAACAGTGTGCCGCCGTTGGCCTGCTCAAACCGCCCTTGGCGCTGCTGTGCCGCCCCGGTAAAAGCGCCCTTCTCATGGCCAAACAGCTCCGATTCGATCAAGTCGCGAGGAATCGCCGCCATGTTCAACGCGATAAAGGGTTTACCGGCACGCGGGCTATGCTGATGCAGCGCCTGGGCAACGCGCTCTTTACCCGTCCCCGATTCCCCGTTGATTAACACCGTGATATGCGAGTGAGAAAGACGGCCAATGGCGCGAAACACCTCCTGCATTGCGGGCGCTTCACCAATAATCTCAGCGTTTAAGCCTTCCGGCACGACGACCGGTCGTTGGCGTTCCCGGGCGTGGGCCACCGCGCGGCGCACCAGCGCCAGGGCTTCATCAACGTCAAACGGTTTAGGCAGGTATTCAAACGCCCCGCCCTGATAGGAGGCGACGGCGCTGTCTAGGTCGGAATGCGCGGTCATCACGATCACCGGTAGATCGGGATGCGCCTCGCGTACTCTCGCCATTAAGTCCAGGCCGTCGATGCCTGGCATACGAATGTCGGTGACCAGCACGTCAGGAGGGCTTTCGAGTAAACGCGCAAGGGCTGTATCTGCACGCTCAATACACTCAACATCGAGATCGGGCTGCGCCAGGGCGCGTTCCAGCACCCAGCGGATAGCGCGGTCGTCATCGACAATCACCACCCGCGCAACATCGGTACGTGTAGCCTCAGTCATGACGCTTCTCCGGTAAAATTATTACCAATGGAATCAGTAAACGAAATTCGGTATGTCCGGGTCGTGAGTCGCATTCAATCAATCCTTGATGTTGGTGCAAAATCGACTGGGCGATCGATAACCCAAGGCCACTGCCTTCTGCGCGTCCTGATACCATCGGGTAGAACAGCGTTTCCTGCAGCGTATCGGGAATGCCTGGGCCGTTATCAATCACCGAGACTTCACTGACTAAACGGTGGCGTTCCGCCCCGAGGGTAAACTGACGCCGGGCGCGGGTGCGCAGTATTAAGGTAGGTTCAGGGGTTTGCGCATCGCTCATGGCTTGCACGGCGTTGCGCGCCACGTTGAGGACCGCTTGAATCATCTGAGATTCATCGCCGGAAAGGTCGGGCAAACTGGGGTCATAATCGCGGCTAATAACAACGCTGGGATGCTCGGCAATTAACAGCGCGCGTACACGCTCCAACACCCGGTGAATATTGACCGGCTCATGCTTAAGCACTCGGTTAGGACCCAGCATGGAGTCGACCAAGTCGCGCAGCCGATCCACCTCTTCCACAATGATATGGGTATATTCGCGCAGCGCCGGATCGTCTAAATCCCGTTCTAACAGCTGTGCAGCACCACGAATCCCGCCGAGCGGATTTTTCACTTCGTGAGCAAGCCCACGGGCCAATATCTTGATGGTTTCTTGGCGAGTGGTTAGCGCCTCTTCACGCGAGATCTGCATCAACCGATCCCGCGGCTCCACTTCTAACAGTAACTCGTCGTCCGATAGCGGCGTTACAGTGTAGTCGACCGTCAGCGGCTCACTGTTCAGCGGCGTAATACGCGCTTCTCGCTGGGTGTAAGGATGAAACGCATCCCGCGCTTTAGCCAATACCTCATCGATGCTGTCAACACCGCCCAGAAGCGTATCTAGGCTGATGCCGTGAACGCGGCTTAAGCTAACCGCTAGTAAGGCTTCAGCGGCAGGGTTCATCCAGCGCACACGCAGCTCGCCGTCCAGCAGCAGTACCGCCGTGGTGAGATGTTCAAGCAAACGCTGATGCATGGTGGTGTCCTGAGAAATTACGTCTTCCATCGCCGTTGCAGACCTACAGGTGGATAATCAATGAGGGAACTGCAAAAAGCGCGCCAATTATGCATTTATGCCTAGTTGCACGGCTTGCGGGCATAGCAATAAAAGAAGATGGATCGTTTTAGCGCAATCACCGCGCCAAATGCCTCCACAACCGCACCAATTTAGTGCATTCGAGATTTTAACCACCCGGTCTAAGGAACCGTAATCGTCACTGCGGGCGTGCGATGCTGTAAACGTTGGCTACTATCCAATAGCTCTGCTTGAAGCTCGTGCTGCCCCACAGGAAGCCCTGTTAACCAGAAAACATCACTGTGCAGCGCGGTCTGGCTAATCTCTCCATTCACTATCAGCCGCACTTGGTGGTCATCGCGCAGCGGAGGCGCAATGGCCACTTCCACCGCGGTGCTTCGCTCCGGCAGCCGTGCGCCTTGCTGGGGCAGCGCAATCGAAAAGTGGTCATAAGGCATAAAAGGCTGCCCTGGCTTGCCACGTGGGCGCTCAGTAGCGGGCGTTGCCACACTGGCCGTAGCCGCGCTTAACCCAGGTGGTAGGCTTGGCAACGGTGCCAATTCCAACGCCTCACCGCCGCGGCCAGGGTTATCGGTAAACGTAACGTTACCGTGCTCATCAATGACCCTGAAAACCGTCTGCCCGAAAGCGGCACCTGAAATGATGGTCGCCTCGATGCTCAGTGCAGCAGCCATCAAGAAGCTGATCGCGCACGTGGTTAGCTTGCCCATACCGCTCCTCACACTTGTCACAACCTCAATAACGACAAAACCCCGCCGAAGCGGGGTTTTGATACTATTTTGATCAACTGCGTCTTTATCAACTGTTACCACCGCCAGGGTGATGGTAGCAGCTAGGTGCTAAAAGCGCTGATTAGCAGCTGTAGTACATATCAAACTCGATGGGGTGCGTCGTCATACGGATACGCTCCACTTCTTCCATCTTGAGTTCGATGTAAGCATCGATCATTTCGTCGGTGAACACGCCACCTTCGGTCAGGAACGCACGGTCAGCATCGAGGGCTTCCAGTGCTTGATCCAGGCTGTGCGCTACGGTCGGTACTAGCTTGCCTTCTTCTGGTGGCAGGTCGTACAGGTTTTTATCCATAGCATCGCCAGGATGGATCTTGTTCTTGATACCGTCGATACCGGCCATCAACATGGCAGAGAATGCCAGGTACGGGTTGGCAGTCGGATCAGGGAAGCGAGCCTCAACGCGCTTGCCTTTCGGGCTAGCGGTGTAAGGAATACGGATTGAAGCAGAACGGTTGCGGGCACTGTAGGCCAGCATTACCGGCGCTTCAAAGCCTGGCACCAGACGCTTGTAAGAGTTAGTCGAAGCGTTAGTGAAGGCGTTCAATGCACGAGCGTGCTTGATGATGCCGCCGATGTAGAAAAGCGCCATTTCAGACAGGCCAGCGTACTCGTCACCGGCGAACTGGTTCTCACCACCTTTCCAGAACGACTGGTGAACGTGCATACCAGAACCGTTGTCGCCTACCAGCGGCTTCGGCATAAAGGTCGCCGTTTTGCCATACGCGTGCGCCACATTGTGGATCACGTACTTCATTTCCTGAACTTCGTCAGCTTTCTTCACCAGCGTGTTGAATTTAACGCCGATTTCGTTCTGACCCGCGTTGGCAACTTCGTGGTGGTGAACCTCGACAGTCTGACCAATCGCTTCCAGGGTGTTACACATCGCGCCACGAATATCGTGGAAGCTATCAACCGGGGGAACCGGGAAGTAGCCGCCTTTAACGCGCGGGCGGTGGCCCAGGTTGCCGCCTTCTACCTGGCTATTGGTCGCCCAGGCGCCTTCGTCAGACGTGATTTTGTACATGGAGCCCTGAATGTCAGACTTCCAATGTACTTCGTCAAAAATAAAGAATTCAGGCTCAGGACCGAAAAACGCGGTGTCGCCCAGGCCAGTAGACTCTAGATAAGCTTCAGCGCGCTTAGCGATGGAGCGCGGGTCACGATCGTAGCCCTGCATAGTGGCCGGCTCGATGATGTCGCAGCGCAGCACCAGCGTCGCATCTTCGGTGAAGGGGTCGAGATAGCCAGTGCCATCTTCCGGGCGCAGAATCATGTCGGATTCGTTAATGCCCTTCCAACCTTCGATAGAAGAGCCATCAAACATCTGGCCATTCTCAAAGAATTCTTCGTTCACATCGCGAGCAGGCACAGTAACGTGCTGTTCTTTGCCGCGTGTGTCGGTGAAACGCAGATCTACCCACTTAACATCATGTTCTTCAATTAGCGCGAGAGTCTTGGCTGACATAGAGTCCTCCGGTATGAGCGTGGCTTAAAGCTAACGACTGTAAGCTACCGATAAATGTGTTGTTCGACAAAATACGCGCTAAACCGCACGTTTGTCATTCTTGTTCGCTCAACGTTTGCCTGACATTAGTGAACAAATCGCTCAGCGAGCATTTCAAACCGGCTATCGTTTTAGCACGTCGTAGGACTTATGCCTACGGCCCGCTAGCCGCTTGCAAATATAATGCAGAGAGCATGCCAACTCTGCACCAATATGGCATAGAAAAACAGCAACCAATTGTTTTATAACTGTTAAAAAGTGGATCAGGATGCCTCTTGATGACGCAAAGCGGCTAAATACAGGTCCGGAAGCTGTTTAAGAAAGGCATGACGCACCAATACAGAGCAAAAATAATGCCTTATGCGCCAATAAAGTGCATAAATAATAGTGAGCCCTCTTTTTTGGCTCGCAAGTTTTTTTACTTGCTACGCAAATAAGCCAGCTACTACAATAAATTACAATTTGATAGATTTGCTCACAATCGGAGTCGGCAAATGGGATCGGTTTGCTTTATCGTTGATGCCATGGTGACGGGTAACATGTTGCCACGCCACTTAAAATCCATACGTGATTCTGGCGTAGCCGACCACTTGCTGCCCATTTTGGTAACGAGCACGCAAGCCCATGCGCGTCTCAGCTCGATTGAGCAGCGTTACCACACTCATTGCTTGATCACCCCCAAGCTACCACTAGGCGCACGCCTCAATAAAGCAGCCTTTGCCAGCCAAGCTGAGTGGTTAATTATTGCGCTGCAGAAACAGCCACTGCCTGCCAGCCTCTGGGGCTCACTCTACCCGCAATTGAACACCTACAGCCTTGATGCCTTAATTGTTGGCCTTGCTCAGCCATCATTAGCCAAACGCATCCTGCGCCGCTTATTGGCAAGCACGCTGCTGTTACCGCCCTACATCGCCGTCAGGCGGGCCTGGCTTGAGCGCTTAGGTGGATTTGATCCTGAGCTGGATGACGCCAGCGCGATTGACGATTTTTTACAGCGCTTGCATGACTGCCCCACTCGCCTAAAAACGTACAGCGGCCGCTTGCTTAGCCAGGCCGATGAATACCCATCCGCCATGCTGCCTAACGACCCGGATCTCGCTTACACATCGAAGCGGTAAGCCGTGCCTTTCGATTTATGCACTAACATTTTCCCATTAACGAACCTTCAAGCGCTTGCCAAACAGCATCGCTCCCAGCGTGGTGGTATTCGCCAATTTATTAAGGGCCACCGACCCGGCGAGTCCCACGACGATGAGTACCAGCGCATACACGCCAATCGGCAACGACAAAGGCTCAACCACCAGATCGGCAAGCACAAAGAACATGGGGTGGGCCAAGTAAATCCCAAACGAATACGCATTGATGTGGCGCACCCACAACGGCGCCGGGCGCCCAGCCAAATAACGCATGGCGCAAAGCGTAAACAGCACGAAGAATGGAATCACCCACACCTCTTTGGATGAAAACGCCAGCCAACCCGCAAACGTCGCCGCTATAATTAGCGCCACCAATAGCACCAACCACGCCGGGTGCGCCAATTGCTGCATCCAGGTGGGCCGCTCAGCGAGTACGCCCTCTGGGGCTAGCGGGTAGTAGCGCACTAGCACCAGCGCCAGGAAAAACACATAGATCCACCCCAGCGGGGCGATCCACAGCAGGTAGCCGGGCAAATCAACATCAAACCAATAAGCCAGCCCCCAATACGCCATGCTGATAACGCAGGCACCCCACAACCATGGCACCGGATTCAATCGCCACAGCTGCCAGCGGGTAAACAGCCAATAAGCCACGTAAAACTGCATCGCAATGATCAAAAAATAGCCATGCCAGCCCGCATAAACGTAATACTCGATAGCATTAGCCACGAACCCCACCGGCTCATCCGACGCCTGTTGGCTTAACCATTCAGCGGTGGAATAAATAAAGCCATACACAAAGTACGGCACCATCACATACTTTACGCGCTGAATAAGAAACCCCTCCGGCACGGATTTATCGTAGCGAACAGCAAACACAAAGACCGATATAAACAGAAATATTGGCGTACCCAGCACCAGCGGCAGGCGCATTAAATCAGTGGCGACATTATCGAGGCGTTGATTGACGTGATCTAATAAATGAAACAAAAAAACGGCTATACAGCCGTAAGCGCGCAACCAATAGATCTCTTCAACTTTTCGCATTGGGCCTCCCGCCGCTACATACGCCTAACCTGCTATCCTGCATAACTACTTTGTGTAACTGCTCGGCATAACGAGTCTGCATAGCTACGATGAACAACCAGTGCCGCCGCGCTGTCCGATTTTATTAAACTAGTTTAATTCTGGAGAAAACGTGTTCATCCCAAAGCCACCTTTCCTCTCCTACCGGTTTCGCACCCTACTCACCACTTTTATTGGGTGGCTAACACTCAGCGGGCAAAGCTTGGCAAGCGACGTTGAGCATCATCATTTTTCCTCACCCACCCTCGGTTACGACTACCCCTATAGCGTGTATTTACCTGATAATTATGACACCCAGGCGACCACGCCCTACCCCGTCATTTACATGCTGCACGGCTCTTTTGGCACCGACCGCGACTGGGTTTCCCGCGGCAATCTTCAACAGGTAGCCGACAGGTTAATTCGCGCAGGGCATATCCCCCCAGCAGTTTTCATTATGCCCGGTAGCCGCAGCTGGTGGGTAGATGGCCACAACGAACCCGCCCGTAGCGCTTTTTTTAATGACCTAATGCCCCACGTGGAAGCTACCTATCGCGTTGGGCAAGAACGCCACCTACGTGGCGTAGCGGGGCTTTCCGCCGGTGGCTACGGCGCGCTTAACTTCGCCCTAGAACGGCCCGATTTATTTGCTGCCGTCGCGGCGCTTAGCCCCGCAAGCTACGCCCCCCTACCACCGCGCAACTCCTCCGCCTGGCGCCACCCAGCCTTTATAAATGACCAGGGGCAATTTGACCGCGAGCTTTGGGAAACCCTCAACTACACCGCCCATTTAGAAGAATACCGCCTGCGCGTCACCCCCCGCGGCACCGATGAAGAAGGCGACCTTCCCCCCGTACCACTGTATATCAGCGCCGGGCGCAGCGACGTTTACGACGCAGAATTTCACGCCCGCTTACTCCGCCAAGCCATGGAGCGCATTCAACCCAACGCCGTAAGGCTCGACCTTTACCCCGGCGGCCACACATGGCAGGTTTGGCGCGCCAGCCTACCCGCCGCGCTCAACTTCCTGTTTCAATACGTGGGGCAAACAAACAGCGTAGCGGGAATTGAAAAACAAGCTGAAGCACAGGTTGAAACGCAAATGGAAGAACAGATTGAACAGCAGAATGAAAAACAAGCCAATGAAGCGCGAGTAGAGGCAGCAAGCCCAAGCGGTTTAGAAAGCACCGCCAGCACTGAGGAAGTAAGCAGCTGAACGCACTACACTGAAGCAACATCCAACACGACAAGGAAGACCACAATGCATCAACATATTGAATGGGACGAACCCGGCAGCGCCAGCGTAGTGGAATACTTTAAAAACGACCCCGACCACAGGGCACCCGACCCAGGCGATATTATTTCCGCACGTTTCCAGGGCATGATGGTACGCATCAAAGTAGAAGCGTACCGCGAAGATGACGCTGTCAGCATTGGCGAAGTTGTCGCCATCATCGACACCAACGGCGGCCGCCACCAACGCCACAGCAAGCTCGAAGTCGGCCACATCGTGCGAGTACCCGACGACAAACGCGCCATGGAAACACCACCAAAAGAAGATTAACACGTTAGCGCGTTCCTGATTTCAGTAACAGAGGCCATCCAACGCGATGGCTTTTTTGTGTGAATTTGAATAGCCAAGCAGCCATTCTTGAGTAGCGTAATCGCAACCACATTGATGGCCTTGCGATTACGCGCAGCAATACCAAAGGCACTTATCATATTTATTGCGGATGGGGAGACTCGAACTCCCACATCTTTCTGAGCTGCCTGAGCTACAGCGCAAATTAATCACCTAAGGTGGCAGGCAAACTATCCTCACACTCCGCGTTAGCAACAGTTAACAGAAGCCACCATGTAAATTTATACTCACTTCAATATTGTCGCCTGTTGTCTTCTTGCGTTTACACTAAACAAATGCAAAGTGGTTTAGCGGTTTTAGAGGAGTATCACTATGGCCGTACATTATGAACACGATGCCTATGCCTGGGCCCTTGAGCAAGCTGGGCTACTGCGGGCGGGGAAACTGGAGCAACTTGATCTTGAGCACCTCGCCGAGGAGATTGAGAGCATGGGCAAAAGCGAACGGCGCGCGCTGGTCAGCCAATTGGCTCGTCTGTTAATGCACCTGCTGAAATGGGATCACCAGCCCGAACGCCGCTCACGTAGCTGGCGGTTGACGATCATTGATGCCCAAGCCAAAACGAATCGCTTACTGAACGACAACCCCAGCCTAAAAGCATCATTACCTGAACTGATGAGCGAAGCGTACGAAGATGCACGCCGCGCAGCAGCGATTGAGACCGATAGCGAGCTGCACGCTTTTCCAGAAAAGTGTATGTACAGTTTCGATGAAGCGGTAACGTTTCAACCTGTCGAGCACTAAATCGCATGAAAGCAGTCAGGCCTAACCACTTACTCGCCCAATGCACGTCACTTGTAGCTTGGCATGAGCGCTAGCGCACCCCGAAAGCACCGCACAGCGATACTACCAGTACACATCTTAAATCTAGCAAAACTGCCTGGACGGCAGCGTACTCTCACCCATACTTCTGCGCTTCGTTGACGTTTACCTGAGCTACCTGGGCAGCGCACGAGCAGGATGCCTACGCCTGGGCGCTTGAACATTTCTGAGCTGCCTGGGCGGCAGCGAACCGAGCCAGCAGGCTTTAGGCCTCACTATCGCATTTCTGAGCTGCCTGGGCGGCAGCGCACAATGCTGCGCGGCTTACGCGCGAGAGGGTAGCTTTCTGAGCTGCCTGGGCGGCAGCGCACGAGGTGGTTGACGTGCGGGCGGCGTTTGATGATTTCTGAGCTGCCTGGGCGGCAGCGCACTTGTTGAACATAGCGCCGTTCCAGAACGGATATTTCTGAGCTGCCTGGGCGGCAGCGCACCCGAGATCAGGTGGCTCACTGCGTGCTACCTTTTTCTGAGCTGCCTGGGCGGCAGCGCACAGAGACACTACCCAAACGCTCTAGCTCGTTTTTTTCTGAGCTGCCTGGGCGGCAGCGCACGCTATGCAAATGCACTGTCAGGATTGCGGCTGTTTCTGAGCTGCCTGGGCGGCAGCGCACTTCTGGACCGGCCTACGTCCAAGCGAATATATTTTCTGAGCTGCCTGGGCGGCAGCGCACTGAGCGCTTCGTGTTCCAGTCGCCTTCTTCATTTTCTGAGCTGCCTGGGCGGCAGCGCACGTATTGATGGTGGGGGTTCTTATTCTATGGGATTTCTGAGCTGCCTGGGCGGCAGCGCACGGCCCCTTTTTAGCATCCTGAACTAATCAGGATTTCTGAGCTGCCTGGGCGGCAGCGCACTTCAACCGCTGTTTCTATCCGTGCTTATAACGTTTCTGAGCTGCCTGGGCGGCAGCGCACTCAGGGACGTACAGGACGCGACCTGCTGAACTTTTCTGAGCTGCCTGGGCGGCAGCGCACTGGCCAGCGCTTCAGTCAGGTCGTCGGTATCGTTTCTGAGCTGCCTGGGCGGCAGCGCACTGCTCCCCAGCAGCGCCGGGCTTTTCGTTTCTTTTCTGAGCTGCCTGGGCGGCAGCGCACGAATCGACCGAGCTGGTCACCGTGCCGTCAAATTTCTGAGCTGCCTGGGCGGCAGCGCACCTGTCTAGCTCCTGGCGGATGGTTTGCAGGTATTTCTGAGCTGCCTGGGCGGCAGCGCACTTGACGCGGTCCGTGCTGGCTGGAACTGGTGGTTTCTGAGCTGCCTGGGCGGCAGCGCACTCATTAAGCGAGCGGACGCGGCTCTAGAGGCTTTTCTGAGCTGCCTGGGCGGCAGCGCACTTCGCGGTCATCAATGGCGTCGGGCACGTCTTTTTCTGAGCTGCCTGGGCGGCAGCGCACTTCGCTCGCTGCTGTGCTGTCAGTGCCATTAATTTCTGAGCTGCCTGGGCGGCAGCGCACTTGACTGTTAGTAGTCATGGTCACGCTTAATATTTCTGAGCTGCCTGGGCGGCAGCGCACAAGCTGGCACTGGTGGCGGGTTGAAGGAGTGTTTTCTGAGCTGCCTGGGCGGCAGCGCACGCTACTCATACCGCTTTCACCGCAGCAATGACTTTCTGAGCTGCCTGGGCGGCAGCGCACACCGCACGTTGCAGTTCGGACAACCCGTGGTATTTCTGAGCTGCCTGGGCGGCAGCGCACGTTATCGATGCGCGGCGCTTCGATGGTGAGCTTTTCTGAGCTGCCTGGGCGGCAGCGCACAACCACCGACATACGCGGTGAGCTGATTTGGTTTTCTGAGCTGCCTGGGCGGCAGCGCACATCTCGCCTTCCTGCTGCTCCTGTTGGAAGGTTTTCTGAGCTGCCTGGGCGGCAGCGCACCATGAAGCCATGCACACGCTTTGCGCCGAACATTTCTGAGCTGCCTGGGCGGCAGCGCACGCTGCTGAAATCTGCGCGCCGCTGCGGCTATTTTTCTGAGCTGCCTGGGCGGCAGCGCACGGCGGTTTCACGCTGCGGCGCGGCCATCGGCTTTTCTGAGCTGCCTGGGCGGCAGCGCACATTTAAAATTGCCACGGTCTACAGCTTGAATCTTTCTGAGCTGCCTGGGCGGCAGCGCACTCATTGTGGTCGCGTTTTGGTCGCAGAGGTTATTTCTGAGCTGCCTGGGCGGCAGCGCACGCCAAGCGGCGCAGCCGGTCGCGGGCTTCCAGTTTCTGAGCTGCCTGGGCGGCAGCGCACGCAGCCTGAAATATCGATTCCGTCATACTGCATTTCTGAGCTGCCTGGGCGGCAGCGCACTTTACAAGGGCCGCTTTGGCCGCGCCGCCAATTTTCTGAGCTGCCTGGGCGGCAGCGCACCATAGTTGTCGATGTCGCGCTTGCGACGGTCATTTCTGAGCTGCCTGGGCGGCAGCGCACCGAAACCAGCCACGTAAGCGCGGAACTTATGTTTTCTGAGCTGCCTGGGCGGCAGCGCACTAGAGCATACCAAAATTAATGTGCTGATTGTTAAAGAGCTTTAGCCGAAAAAAGCGGTATCACCCTTTTCAGAGTGACACCGCTAAGTGGTTGATTATTGGTGGCCAATTTTCATGCTAGAAAAAAGGGTCAAAACCAGGGCACCGTGGCGTTGGGGCTTAGGCCGTAATGGCTAAACGTGCCTTCCGTTGCAGAAGCCAACGGTTTGCTATGTTCAATAAACAGGCTAAAACGCTGCTGGGTGGAGCGGCTATTGATCTGCACAAAGGGGAGCTCAATGCGTCGTTCAGCCAACTTGGCATAAATCTTCCGCGCCTCTGCTTCTGAAATATCATGCCGTTTGGCGTAACGTTTGGCCCGGCTTTCACTGCCCGTATTAAATTGCTTACGCGCCACGTTTATATGCTGAGTATTTGCAGGTACCGCAAGCACTTCGCTCACCTGGGTGTGGTCGCGCATACCGGTTAGCCAGTCCGCTCTCATTAGCTGCTGCAAACGTGCTTGCGTGCCATGCAAGCGAAGGTGATCGCCCAGTGTGCGAGCGCGAACACCGTGCTTATAGCCTGGGAAACTGGCGCCTACATCTTCGGCATGTAAATCAAACAGCGCCCGGTGCAGCTTGTTATAAAGCGCGCCCATTAACATTGCCGGGGCAAAGTCAGGATCGGGCCTTAAACGAATGTCGATATAGTGATCCATGGTTTACCCCGCTTCGCCGAATACACCACCGCGAATCAGGGTCG
This sequence comes from Vreelandella maris, assembly GCF_013371085.1. Taxonomy (GTDB): domain Bacteria; phylum Pseudomonadota; class Gammaproteobacteria; order Pseudomonadales; family Halomonadaceae; genus Vreelandella; species Vreelandella maris. The sequence goes on from NZ_JABWCV010000009.1 coordinate 33,443, forward strand.
CCATCACAAAGTGCTGATCTTCCTTCGTAGGCACTTGGTCCTTGATCATCCAGTTATCTAGGAGTGAATAGAAATCAGCTTTCTGCTTGGGCTGGCGGTACGCTTTACCCTGCGTGGTCACTGAGCCATACGGCTCAACGGCAATCGGCCCAAGATCATCATCGTTTTCATTGGGGTACCAGGTGTCGATGGTACGAATGGCGTTACCCAACTTTTGCGAGTGAATACCGGCAATGTTGCTGACGTGATAAAGCGTTTTGCTCTTATCACCCCGGCCCCGCTCAAGAATCAGCTCTTGTGAAGGAAACACTTCTTGGCCACTGCCCACGCGCACATAGGCCACTACCTCTAGCAGTAAGTGCTGTTCCCCCACCAACGCGGCGGCGATAACACCGGCGAGTTCTTTAAGCTCGGCGGTCTCCTCAAAGGCCCGCAACGAAAGCGACAGTGCATCAAACGTCCACTCTTTGGTGGCTTTACCCTGCGCCAATTGGCGAACGCTTACCTCGACTTGCTCAGCGCCCATGCGGTTACGCCACAGAAAGCGGCCATTAGCGAGGTTATTGGCATAGCGATGCGCCAGCTCGCCGAAGCCTTGCGCTTGTTTATACTCGGCAACTGCCTGTTCCAGCTTGGCTTGGTACTCGGCGTTATTACAGGCCGAAGGCGTTCCGGCACCCGCCAATACGCGCAGCGTAAAACGAGCAACTAAGGTGTCTGCATCGTGGGGCAGCGTGGCGACATCCACCGTTTGCAGGTTGGGATTTTCAATCGCTGCGTCTAGCTTAGCGGGGTCTTGGTCTTTGGCTTTCAGGCGGTTGGAAATGGTGCCGCGCACCGACTTTTCGCGCACTTCTACCGGCTGCCACTGCTGATTATCTTGCCGCTTTTCCCAGCTGCTGGCGTAAAGCAGGGCATCGGAAGGATCAAGCTTGCGTTCAAAGGCGAGGACGGAAGCGGTTTTAAGGGTATCGTTTTTAGCCATGATAGAGCTCCTGGTTTACTGGGCAGTGGCGCGAAGGTGGTAATCGTTATTGAGTCGGTAAAGTCCCGCTTCTTCGTCGTTATCAACGTACCAAAGCAGGTCTTCCGGTTGCTTCATGCGGTGGGGGCTGACCCACTCGCCAATGGAGTAGAGGCTTTCAACAAAGCGAAACTGAGTCTTGGCATCGCGAGCATTGGCCACTTCGCCGGGATTAAATAGATCGGAAATAGCGCCGTAACCTACAGGGATAGGCACCAGCCAGCCGCGATAGGGGCGCTGAGCCTGCCAAACGGGCTTCTCGTTGGATTCACCTTCATTTTCCAGGGCGCAGTGGTGATTGAGCCGTGAAAGATCCAGCCACGCATCCAGCAAACTGGCATCCGGGTTCTGCTGTTGCAGCGTCTGGTGGTGCTCGGCGAGGTAGTCATCGCGCAGGGTTAGCGCAAAGCCCGGCAGCCAGCGCCGTTTTAGGCGTTCGAACTGCTTTTGCCGCTTTTCTTCATCGTCATCAAGCGCGACCCATTGCGGGCGTTGCTTGTGGCTTGGCACGGCGCGGTTAGGGATGACGCTACCACCGGCAATACGCATACCTGCAACGATCTCACTGATTTGTTTGGCAATCTCATCATGCTCACTTTCTGCCGCGGCTGAATCAATCGTGAAGATCAGCGTGATATCCAGATGGATGCGCCCTTCTTCTACAATCGCTGCCGTTCCGCCAGTTTTATCCACTGGATTACGGGTGAGATGAAAACCACGGATATAGCCGCCTTCAGTGGCCTGGGCTTCAAAGTCATGGCAGATAACGCCGACGTTACCGAGCGAAACGTTGATGCCTGCTGCATAGAGTTTGCGTTCCAGGGCGTGCATCAATCCCACAAAAGCACTCATGGCAGGAAAGCCCCAGGTCATTGGGCTGGAAATCGCATTAGCGTTTTGTACCCGCAGGCGTGGTAAAACCAGGAGGTTTTTCACTTCACTCATCGTCATCACCTCCTGGCAGGTTGGTTAAGTCTTCCATTAGGTTTTCCATCCAGCGGCGGTCACGATCTAGCAGGCGTTGATGGGTGGCATCTTTTGCCAGCGTTTTCTGCCAGTGGCGAAATTCCACATCACCTAATGGGAGCTTTTCACCCAACGCAGCATTGAGCCAGTTAGCAAAGCGGTGGCGAATCTCGTCTGCCCACTCCACGCTGTTTCGTGCTTCACGAAAAGCGGCATCTTCCTCGGCACGGCCAGGATCTAACCAAAAGGCTTCTTCGGCGACCAATTCGCATTTTTCATCCGCACTCCACCCGGCAGGTAGGCTGTGCATTTGCATGGCAAACAGCGCCAGTTCATCCATCAGCATGGCGGTGTAGTCATCACGTAAATCGCGGGTGTGCATGTCGGTAGAGGGGTTGGTCTCCAGAAAGCGCTTGAGGTCTTTAACAAGGGCGCGCACTTCTGAGCGGCTGCCAAATACGCCTGGATGGGAGAAAACCGATGCTACTTTTAGCGGTGGGCGAATATCACGGACATTCCAACTGGGCGGAAGCGACGCCAACAAATAGTTGTTACCGCCCCGCTCGCTATTCAGCTGCGAGATATTTTGCGGCTTGGTGCCGCCCATTTTTTGTACGGCCAAGTTGGGGTAGCTGTGAACGGGTTGCTCAGCGTAGTTGCCCTCCCGTTTAGCTTTACGTGCCTCTTTAGCCTCTTCGCTAAAGCGGTCATGGTTAATGGTTTGAAATACGCGGTGGGCCAGCGAGGTGGCATAGAGCGGTGCTAATAGATGAAAATTCTCGGCATCACTTTCTACGTCTGCGGCATCATCACCTACCAGCCAGTAGAGCTGTTTGCCTCGGGTATGTGAGGCGTGCTCGCCACGCGGTTCGGTAATCGCCGCAAAGGCGCTGATCCACGCCTGGGCTTGTTCGGGGTTATCGCTTAACGCTTTGGCAAACTCGCTATCATTTTCTAGCGCACGCTCAAGCAGCGATTTTCCCTCGAGCTGCAGCTTCAAGAACTTATAAACATCCAAGGCTGCGGCGTTCCCCACCACATCGCCCGCAAAATTAGCGGGTAGTACATGACTGCCAACAAGGTTGTGGGTATGTAGCGATTCGGGCGGAGCGTAAAGGTTGGAGCCTTTGGCATCGGGGTGGATAGGTTTTAGCGAGTGGGTGACGACTTGCAGTTGACCAACGCGCCTTGCCGCATCGTTGATCCAGGTATCGAATTGGAACTGTTCAACCAGTGCTTGGTATTTTGGATCGTCGGGAGCTAGCTTTTCCGCCTTGGTATCGAAGCGATCTTTTAAAAAAACTTCGACTAATGTTCGGAGTTGCTGCCAACTTCCACTAGGAATGGTAGGCATTATTTATCCTTACGAATTTGGGAATCACTGAAATTCGTGCCAAAATAAGCCCCGAGGCAATACGCCTCGGGGCATCTGGCAGGCCGATCTAAAAATCGGCCTCAAAATATTATGTTTACATGATAGCCAATCATGCTCAGATTCCTCCTATCTGCTCTGACCCTGCAGATTTGGGTAACGACGATATACGAATGTGTTTCAAGCTAGCCAAGGAGGTGTGCGACCACCCCTTGGCTAAATTGATATTAGGGCACCACTCTAAAATTATCAACCAGTTTATTAATTAGTGTAATTAAAATAGAAAATGACTTTGACTGCCCGTGCCACTACCATATTTTTGTTGCCGCCCAGGCAGCTCAGAAAAGTTTCTTAATCAGAGTAACTTACGCTGCCGCCCAGGCAGCGGGCCGGTGTCTATCACCGGCCTTCATTTACTCCGCCAAAATCCCAGCACCGGGTGATATCCCCAGCGTTGGTTTCTAGCCGAGGCGGTTACCGTGCCGAAGGTGCGAGCGGCGCGATCAAGGGAGATATCCAAGTCTTCTGCCAAGTCAGCCAGGGCTGTTAAATAGTCGTTGGCTCCCCAGGGCTGAATCCGCTCGCCCTGCTCTTTTGTCAGGTCTATCCGCACCAGCAGGCTCTCCTCCACCAGAACGTAGAGCTTTTCACCTCGCCTTGCGCCATCGTCTACGCGGTGTAGTGTCCAGGTTTCTCCTCCCTCATCGGGCAGCAGCGCTAGGGTTATTTCAGGTTCGAGCTGCTTGCGAAATGGGTCACGCTGAATCAATACACCGGTTAAGTGCACCTGTGGTACGGCGTACCAACTATAGGCCCCCAGCGGTGGTGGCTTGGGCTGCTTGCCAAGCCTGATCTCTTTTTTGGTTAACGGTTCGGCGGGCTGTTCGATCATCAGTTGATGCAGCCGCTCATGCTCCAAATCGACGAGACTTTCTTTAGCGTGCAGCACTTCCCGCGCCAGCACGCGCGGGCGGGCATCTATCACCTGGTACTCATCTTTAGTTAACAGCGTGGTAAGTGAGTGGCTATTAAGTTTCCAGGCCATCTTCGTTTCGAAGCCTGGCTTATGAAAAGCGGGCTCATCCGCGCGCTCCAGGTGTTTTAGATTGGTCTCTAGCAGCAAAATATTGGCCACTTCACAGGCCTGCTCGCGGTGTCGGCGCACCCGGCCCGCTAGTTGGATAATTGAGCGCATGGAAGAAGGCTCGACAATGGCCCAGTCATAATCGTGGTCGCGGCCCACTTCGGTGACCGGCGAGCCCAGCACGATAAACAGGTGGTCGTTTTCTTCGCTGCTATCCAGCAGGCGGCGGATATCGGGCTGCTGAAACACGCGCTCGGGCTCGGCCCGTTGCAGCGTTTTATCTAACCGGCGCTCAATCTCCGAGCGCATCACCAACGGGTGGCGCGAGTGGTAAACGCAGAGGTGAATGCGCACACCTTCTGGCGCGCCCTGCTGAAACAGTGCCCTGGCCACATCCACCAAGGGGTCGATATTGGCCATGCGAATCAGACCGAAACTGACGCGCTTGCTGGTGTGGGGGTCAACGGAATGATGCTGCTGGTGCATCGCCAATGCATGTTCGCGTAGCAGCGTTGCAACTGCGGGCCTGATTTCTTCTGGCCGTTTACCCAACGCTGGCAACGCTAAAATATCGCCACTGCGTCGCACCGGGCTGGAGGCTAAGCGCTCTAGCCGGCGCTTGGCAAAAGCCTGATGTGTCGCCTTGAAGGTCTCGCTACTGGCGCAGTTTTCATGTTGGCGGTCGTGCTCGTCGAACCAGGCGCAGCAGATATCGACCGCCAAACCCGGTTCGCCTCGGTGGCGTTGAAAGGCTTCGCGACCGCTGCGGTAGGCTTCATACAACCCTTCGACCAACGCGGGCGGCAAGGTGGCCGATGAAAGCAACACCCGTGATCCCAAAAGTCCCGCCCAATTGACTAACCGGGTAAGCGCGGGCAGGTCGTTGATATCGAAATCGTCGATTTCATCAAGCACTAAGTCGCTGCTCATCAGGCGCAGCATGGGCACGATTTGCCGACCGCCACGCGTGCTTTCCGTGGCGGGCACAAGGTGGTCAACGGTACATACCAAAATAGGTGCGGCGATTAGCGCGCGGGTGCCCGGTTCATCGTTCAGTCGGCGCAGTACGGGGTGGCTATCAAAATTGCCATCAAACACCACGTGGGCGTCTTCTTCGATAAGTGCCTGTTTAGATGCCGAGCCACTGGCTTCGGCCTCTTGCTCGTAGTGCGCAAACAGCGCTTTATTGGCGCTGCCGCCTACGCGCACGGCGAGTTCATCTTCACCCAGATTCAGACGCTCACGAAGGGCTTGACCAGTTTGCAGAGTCAGCGTGCGTAGCCCCAGCGCAATGCTAAAGCGCGCGCCCTGCTGAGGGTCGGCCAGCGCGTACATAATGCGCCCATTCGCCAAGGTTTTACCACAGCCGGTGGATGCCATATTGATGCCAAAGAAGCCCTGGCGCTGGCTGCGCTCTCTAAGCGATTGGGCCAAATCAAAGGCTTTATCCTGCCAGCGAAAGCGCGGGTGACTGCTGCGCTTACGAAAACCTTTATGGCGGGCTAAACGGGGCAAGTGGCTGTCGACGCTAGGCAGCGCACGGGCGACCGCGGCGGCGTGCTTTTCGTCGCCAAGAATATGCTCATCCAATGGCTGATTGGGTTTGCCGGTTTTGCGCACGGTATTGGCAATCAGTGGATAGTTGGACTCACCACGCACTCGATGCAGTGGGTCTTCCAGGCTTGAGTAGTGGTGATCGGCCAGCATTAAACTTAGCCGCGCTAAGTGCATGACGTAGTGACTCTCCAACCAATGGCCATCTTTGACCAGCCGCGCCTGTAACCGCGTGGCAAGCTTTGTGGCGCGTTCCCGCCAGCGTGTTGTGCTAACGGGTAACCCGCCACTAAATTGCCAGTAGGGCGCGATGCGCTTTGGGTCTTGCGTCTCAGGTATTTCGTTCCACTCGGCGCTAATCGACTCAAATAACGCAGGCAGTTGCTCGGCTTGCAGGTTGATCCTTCCACCCCAGCGCCTGGGAGTATCGTTATCGTACGACGGCGGCTTTAACGGCAGTCGATGGTGGCTAAGTACTAGCCAACCAAGCGCAGCGGCAAGCGGCGGCAAATGACTAAACACCGCTGAGGTAGCCTCATCCAGACCATCACGCTCTAACCCCTCCAACCAGGCCTGCTCTTGATAGTCACCTTCGGCCAGGCGCGCCAGCCAAGTGGCATCGTCGTTATTACCCACAAATGCCTGAAACAGGCGTAGCGATATCCACTCATGACGGTATAAGTTGCGGCCTTCCAGCTTGCCCTTAAGCCGTTGCTGAAAGGCGTCGCAAGCTTTTCCCAGGTCGTGCAGTAGCGCAGCTAGAGCGGTGAGCAGGAGAATATCTTCACCGTTATGCCAGTCGTTTTCATCGCTACGACGCAATATATCTCGGGCGGTGGTATTGGTTGGCACTGCGCCATTGATATTAAACCTTGAAGCATCCCCCACTACCCACATCAGCTCGCTATGGTCGTGACCACGAATCCAGTGGCAGGCAACGGCGGTATTCTTGCGGGCTTTTTTACGCAGCAGTTTGCGCAGTGTATCCAGCCCGGCCTGGGTGATCGGCGTTTGCCAGGTGCGGTCGCCCCGGCGTTCGGCAAACTGATCAAGGACGCGACGTGTCTCTTTAAGGGCGTTTTTATTGCACTGGGAAATCAGCAGCACGTTCATGCTTCGCCACTCCCCGACTCTTGCCCTAGCTCTTGGGCAACTTCCTTGAGTGTATCAATCATAAAGTCGAGGGATTCGGTGCGGGTTAGGCGCTCAATGCAGGCTTGGCGAAACTCTTGCTCTTCGTCACCACGCATGGCGGAAATAAACGCCTGGGGCAGAATCACCGCATCTTTTACCAAGTCGGCTACATCAAACACCAGCCCGCCCCGGCGGGTTTTGCCGTGGAGTACCGCCAGCCCGTGAGGAATCCCCAGCACCCAGGTGGCGGTCGCCGCCAGGCCGTAGGCAAGGTAGTTGCCGTGATCAAGAAAGCGGTTGGCAGGGTCAGTGCCCGAGCCGCGTTTGGCACGGGTGAAGTCCCCGTAATCAACGGCACTCACCGCCAGCTTAAACAGCGTTTTGGTTAAACGTGCTTCCAAGGTGAGCAGATCAACCGTGCTGGGGGCTTTTTTGATCGCTTCGCGATGGTGATTAAGTGCGCTGTGCAGGTGATCGGTGGAAATACTAAAGCCTGCGTCTTTCATCACGCGGCTTGTCCACAGGGCTTCGATACGGGCAAGGCGTGCTTGCTGAAACGCGCGGGCGGCATCCAGGCGTTTTATATCATCAAACCAGAAGCGCACCCAGTACTGCAGGTACTCCGTGGGTCGGTACTCGCTCTGCGGGGTCAACCAGGCAACGTCTACATCCACCTCATTGGCCGCAAATAGTGGTGTGCCGCCGCCACCGCAAAACCCGACTAAGACACCTGCTTTGGCAAGCTCGCGCATGGCGGCCTGGGTAATCGAGGTGCCAGTGCCCAACAGTATCGAGGTGGTATTGGCAATGGGAATGTTCCAGTAGCGGGATTTGCTGCCTTCATCGGTGACGTACTCTACGCGGCCTCCATTCACCAACACCCGGCAGTGCTGCAGGTAATAGAGGTTAGCGCGCTTGGAGTGAAGAATGGTTTTTAAGTCATTGGGCGAAAAGTCATCCATGCGGCACTCCTGGTTATCGTCTCTCCTCATCTAATCATTCTTTATGAGCAAACACCATGAACCTTAGTCATACTTCGCTTCGCGTTATTCCACGCTAGCCAGCCGCGAACGCCGTGCTACGCTTAGCGCTATTGATCCCGTTAATAGGCACTTCCTTATGCATGCTTTTCGTCTTCTCTCCGCGCTGGTTACGACGCTGATGATCACCCTGCCTGTCTCTTTGCAGGCCCACGCACAAACCCAGGCTCAGCCGGGCGGGCAGTGGAGTGAGTACGATGATGTGTTTGAGGATGGCGCGCGCCATGCGCATATTTGGCAGTGGGGCTGGACGGGCATTTACGGCACTAGCCTGGCGGTGAATGCGTACCAGTCGAGTGAGGCGAACGACCCGGATGACCGTTTTGATGCGCGAGTGGGGGTGGTGAAATCTGCGCTGGCGCTGGGCGGTATGCTGACCGACCGCCAGCCGCACCCGGCGGCGTTGGCCGAATATGAGCGGTTGAAAGCCAGCGGCGAGCTAAGCGGTGTGCAGGCGTTGGGCTTACAGCTTGCCCAGGCGGAACGTGAGCGGCGCGGCTGGGGCGCTCGTGTGGGCTCATTGGTGGTTAATGGTGTGGCGGGGGCGGTGATTGCTGCCGATGGTCGTGAAAGCGATGGCGCCATCAACTTCGCAACGGGCATGCTGGTCAACGAGCTGCAAATTTGGACACAGCCGAATCAGGCGACCTCTGCGATTAATCGCTTTCAGCCCGCTACTCTAGCGCTGGGTCCGATGACTATTCCTGGTGAATATGTACTCCATGTGGGGCCGCAACAGCTTGGTGCTACCTGGCGCTACTAGGTTTTTACGTAAACTGCCTGCGCCACTCTCCCCCACTTATTTGTGACTCTAAAAAGCGCTGTCGGCGGTTTTCGGCTAGCGCTTTTTCGTTGTCAGCGCGGCATTAACGCGTAAAATATTCAGCAATTTTTTGGCTTTGCCAAATGTTATGTTATAACCTATTTGAAATTACACGAGGCCGCTTGATGAGTGAGCATACGCACCGCCATAACAAGGAAGGTCCTTGTCACTTCTCCTTGATGTCGTTATCGGCTGTTAAACGGCTGTTGTTTGTCACCGTGCCGTTGTTGATGCTTTGGTGTTTGGTGGTTTGGGCTGGTGGGTGGCTAGGATGAGTCAGCGCTCTTTATCACGCTGTCAGTTGCATAACCTGCATTTGGCTCAAGCGCGCCGCACGGTGCTTGAACACCTTGAGGGCGACTTTCAACCGGGCGCGATTACGGCGCTGATCGGCGCTAACGGGGCCGGTAAAAGCACGTTGATTCAGGCGATTATGGGTGAACTTCGGCCGATTAACGGTGAAGTGGTCTGTACGGTGCCAAAAGAGCGCCGGGCGTGGCTGCCCCAGCAGTTGGCGTTAGACTTGACCTTCCCGATGAGCGTGGAAGAGCTGGTGATGACTGGCAGCTGGCCCAGCCACGGCGCGTTAACCGGCTACTGTGCAGCGCACTATCGCAAGGGTCGCGAGATCATGGCGCGGCTGGGTATTTCGCATCTGGCTCACCGCCCCTTGGGCGAGCTTTCCGGTGGCCAGCGCCAGCGCGCACTGATCGGTCGCACACTGATGCAGGAAGCCGAACTGCTGCTGCTTGATGAGCCGTTTGCCAACGTGGATAGCGAGACCGTGGATATTTTGATACGCATCCTGCGCCAGATGGCGGACGACGGCGCGACGATTATTGTCGTGCTCCACGATATGGATCACCTGCAACGCTTGGCCGATGAAGTGTTGATGCTAAACGGCGGCCATGGCCGTTGGGTCGCGCCGAGTGCGCTTACTGATCACCATTCACCTGCGCAAGTGGTGCCGTTTACTCTGGGAGGTCGTCATGCTGGATCTGCTTAATGCGTGGCTGATCAGCCCCTTCGATTATGGCTTTATGCGCCGCGCGGTGGTGGGTGGCTTGGCGCTTTCGCTGGCCGCCCCGCCGCTGGGAGTGTTTTTGGTGCTGCGCGGCATGAGCCTGATTGGCGACGCCATGGCCCACGCGATTCTGCCGGGCGTTGCGCTGGGGTTCCTGCTGGCAGGGTTTTCGCTGCCGATCATGAGTATTGGCGGGGTGCTGTTTGGCTTAATGGTCGCGCTGCTGGCGGGGGCGGTCTCAAAAATGGGCGGCCAACGCGAAGATGCCGCCATGGCGAGCTTCTTTATCATTTCGCTGGCCGCCGGTGTCATGCTGATTTCGATTGGTGGCAGCAGTGTAGATCTTACTCATGTGCTGTTTGGCTCGATATTGGCAATCAACTCCACCGCGCTGCTACTGATTGCGGGCATCAGCACGCTGATTGTGGTGACGCTGGCCATCGTGTTTCGCGCATTGGTGGTGGAGTGTTTAGACCCGCTGTTTTTACGCGGCCAAAGCCGCCGCAGCGGTTGGGTGCACAGTGTGTTTTTGGGGTTACTGGTGCTGAACTTAACCGCTGGCTTTCAAACCCTGGGCACGCTAATGGCGGTGGGCTTGATGATGCTGCCTGCTACCTCCGCGCGCTTTTGGAGTAAACGGCTTGAGGGGTTGATCGGCATCGCGATTGTACTGGCCATGGTGGCGAGTACTGGCGGCCTGCTGCTCTCGTTTCATCTGGATATTCCTTCTGGCCCGAGCATTATCCTGCTGGCCGGGGTGGGGTATCTGTTTTCGGCCCTGTTTGGTCGCTATCACAGTTTGGCAGCCAAGCTGCGGCGTAAGACAACGCCATTGGCCGTGGAGCAAGGGTCTTAATCGTCCCTATTTATACTTATCGTAAGGAGTGTTGCATGTCGCTTGCCTATTTATCCTATCGGCCGTCGCGCTGGTTAGTGGGTGTTTCCGCCTTGCTGGCACTGCCTGTCGCTATCGCTGATGAACGCGTTCAGGTGGTGACCAGCTTCTCGATACTGGCGGATATGGTGGAAAACGTAGGCGGCGAGCATGTTGAGGTGACCTCGCTGGTGGCTGCCGACGGCGATGCCCACGTTTACTCCCCCAGCCCCGGCGACGCCCGCTCTCTAGCGAACGCGGATTTGGTGGTGTTCAACGGCCTGCTGTTTGAGGGCTGGATGGAGCGTTTGATTAGCGCCAGCGATTATTCAGGTGCACTGGTCACCGCGACGGATGGCGTTGAACCACTCTCTTTCGCTGAGCATGAAGACCATGACGAGCACGGCCATGAGGAACATGGGCATGACCAGCACGCTCACGAAGAGCAGGATCATGAAGAGCATGGGCATGACGACCACGCCGATCACGACCATGGTAATGAAGACCCGCATGCCTGGCAGGATATGCAGCAAGCCGAGGTGTATGTCGCCAATATTCGTGACGGTTTAATCGCCGCGGATGCCGATAACGCCGATGCTTACCGCGCCAATGCGGAGCAGTATTTACAGGAAATGGCCGAGGTAGACGCCGAGATTCGTGCGCTAATTGATGAGATTCCGGCTTCCACTAGCGTGATTACCGGGCATGACTCCTTTGGCTACTTTTCCAGCGCTTACGGGGTGAACTTTCTCTCTCCGGTGGGGCTTTCGACCGAAGCCGACCCCAGTGGCGCCAGCATGGCCGCGCTAGTGGATGTGATTGCGCAGGAGAACGTGCAGGCGCTGTTTCATGAGAACATGACCAATCAGTCGATCATCAACCAGCTAGCCGAAGAGACCGGCCTGCCGATCGCCGGTACACTTTACGCCGATGCATTGACCGCAGAAGGCGAAGCCAGCACTTACCTGGGCATGATGCGCCACAATGCCCGTGTGCTGCATGATGCGTTAGCAGAGCCCGGATATATAAAGCCCGGTCATGACGATCATGAGCGTGACCACGATGACCATGACCATGACCATGACCATGACCACAGTGAGCATAATCACTAAGCAGATAGGGTTATAAACGCTGCTCACGTCGTGATAGATATGAGCAGCCATATCACCAATCATCTTTATCACGCTCTTTGCGGCTGGCCATACCCCTAACTTACTTGCCGCACCCACTACCACAGGATCTTGGTATGCGTAAGTTAGTAGCGGTAACAACCTCCTTTCTCATGACGAGTTCACTCCTGTTCGGCAGCGCTGCCTGGGCGCTTGAAAGAGCGGATAGCGACGCAGTTGAAGCGCTGGTGAACGAGACTATCGCCCCACTGATGGATGAGCATCGTATTCCAGGCATGGCGGTCGCGCTGAGCATCAACGGCCAGCAGCACTACTTTCATTATGGCCTCGCCAATCAAGAAGCGGGGATTCCGGTCGCCGATGAGACGCTGTTCGAGCTGGGCTCCATCAGTAAGATTTTCACTGCGGCGTTAACAGGCTACGCGCAGGCCAGCGGAGCGCTTTCGCTTTCCGACTCGGCCAGCGAGTACCTGCCTGCCCTTGAAGGCAGTGCCTTCGATGAGATCACATTGCTGGAATTGGGCACTTACACCGCGGGTGAACTGCCGCTGCAGTTTCCCGAGGCGGTAAACAACGAAGCGGCAATGGTCGACTACTATCGCCAGTGGCAGCCTGAATCCACGCCTGGCAGTCATCGGCTCTACTCCAACCCGAGCATAGGGCTGATGGGGTATTTAACCGCCCAACGTCTCGGAAAGCGTTATGCAGCATTGATGGAGGAACATCTCTTTTCACCGTTAGGGCTTGACCACAGTTTTTATCAGGTGCCTGAAGCACAGCAGGCGCACTACGCTTACGGTTACTCGAAAGAAGATGAGCCGATTCGGGTGAACCCCGGCGTATTGGATGCTCAGGCTTACGGCTTGAAATCAACTGCTGCAGATGTGCTCACTTTTGTGGAAGCCCACATGAATGACTCAGCGCTGGAAGCCCCCCTACGCCAAGCCCTGACTGCCACGCGCACGGGATACTTTGAGGTCGGAAATATGACCCAGGGCCTGGGCTGGGAAAGCTACGCCTACCCAGTAACGCTTGAGCAACTGCTGGCAGGTAACTCACTTGAGATGATATTAGAGCCCAACCCTGCCAACCGCTTAACGCCCCCTTTAGTCCCTCGGCAAGAGGCGCTTTATAACAAAACCGGCTCAACCAACGGCTTTGGCGGTTATGTGGCTTTTGTGCCCAGCGAGCAGATCGGCATTGTGATGCTGGCTAACCGTAACTACCCCAATGGTGCCCGCATAGAAGCAGCACACCAACTTGTTACCGCACTGGCAGAAGCCCACTGAGTCTCTCTCGCTTAGCGCCTCTCTTGTTTAAAACAGTCTAATGCCGCCGTTGGCGGCATTTTTTATGGCATCATCGCTAAGATCAAACAACCTAAAGTTGCATTTTTCGCTGTCAATAAGGAGACTATTACTCCTCCCCGATACTTACCTTCACTGCGAAGAGCCCTTTCCCATGCGTCTAAACGCCGATTTTAGCCACTTTGCCTGTGTTACCCCGGAAGAGTATCAGTGGGTCGATTCCCCCAGTGCGGGGGTCGAGCGCATGATGTTTGACCGAATTGGTGATGAAGTTGCCCGTGCCACCAGTCTTGTTCGCTACGCGCCTAATACGCAGTTTGAGCGGCATACCCACGGCGGCGGCGAAGAGATCCTGGTGTTGGAAGGCGTGTTCGCCGATGAGCATGGGCGCTACCCAGCCGGCAGCTACTTACGAAACCCCATCGGTACCGGCCACACGCCACAGATTGGCGAGGAAGGCGCGCTGATTTTTGTCAAACTGCACCAGTTTGACCCCAACGACACGCTCCAGCTGGCGGTACCTGCGCATCGGCTTCCCTGGCAGCCGGATCGTCGCCCGCGCATTGCCTACAAGATGCTGCACACCTACAAGCAGGAACGCACCAGCCTGGAACGGTGGTCGGCGGGCACCTCCATCACTTACCCCACGCTGCTGGGCGGCCTGGAGTTTTTGATTCTTGAAGGCAGCCTAAGCGATAGCGAACAGAGCTACACAGCGGGCACGTGGTGCCGCTACCCCAGCGGCGCGGCACCGGCATTAACCGCTGGTGATGATGGCGTGATGATGTACCTTAAGCGCGGCCATCTGCCGCCCGCATAGCTTAGTGCTTAGCTTCGTGATAAGCCCAGAAACGGCAGCAGCGTAAGAGCCGCAATAAGCCCCACGGCTAACAGCACCAGCACCACCTGCAGCGGGTGAGCGGCCAAGCGATGCCACAATGTTTCCGCGTCGCCCCGCTCAACCGCTGCTTGATGCTCACGCTGGACGCGGTCAAGGCGCTCCGCCTGATAGGCGTCTAGCGCGGCGATAGCCGCATCATGCTGATGTGGATTACGTAGCCAGATAGCATCGACCCCCAGGCGGAAAAAGCCCGCCTGGGTTTCATAGGTATCAAAGCCATGGTCGGCCAACAGGTCACGCACTTCCATGGCCTCTTCGTCGGTAACGTGGCGCAGCCGGAACAGTAGTTCAGCCATTGGCGTGCCTCATGCGTCGCTTTTACCCGCCATCAGGTCTGCCTGAATTACTTCGATCCAGTAGCCATCCGGGTCTTTAACGAAGATAACATCCTTCATCTTGCCCTGATCAGCGCGTTTTACGAAGGTGACGTCGTGCTCGTCAAACCATGCCTGTGCCGCTGCCAAATCCGGCACGTTAAAGCAGATGTGCCCAAAGCCCTGGGGCTCGGCATTGCCATCGTGATAGGCGAAATCTTCCTGGTTTTCAGTCCCCCAGTTGTGGGTCAGTTCCAACAGCCCCTTCTGGCTAAACGTCCATACGGTACGCGCGTCAGTCTCTTCCGGCACGCTGTCGCTCGGCTCTACGTTGGCTAAAAAGTAGAGCGAGAACTGCATCTCTTCGAAATCCAGCCGCCGCAGTACCTGCATGCCAAACACTTTTGAGTAGAACGCCAGCGCCCGCTCGGGGTCTTTGACCCGCAGCATGGTGTGGTTTAAACGGAATCCTTGGGTTTGAGGCGGTGTATCGACGACACCAGGATGCTGCTCACCTTGAAAACTCATCTAACTCTCCTTTGCAAAATTGGCCTTATCCACAAGGCTATAATCTTTCACCACCTTGTGTCAGCACAAGGGCTGGATAATCGTTAACATGGTGGCATAAACCGCTATCAATAATCCCTTTGTCAATGCGTTGCCGCTTAACGCCACCACGACAGGAAGACGCTATGCCCTTACCCCCGCTTGGCGATTATCTTGAAACGCTGCGCACAGTGACGCCGTTGGTACACTGCATGACTAATTACGTTGCCATGAACAGCACCGCGAATGTGCTGTTAGCCACCGGTGCGTCGCCAGCGATGCTGCATGCCCCTGAAGAAGTGGCTGAGTTCACCGCCATTTCCGCGGGGCTGTCGATTAATATAGGCACTATTTCCTCTCACTGGGCTGATGCCATGCTGACCGCTACGGCAACTGCGAGCCAGCATGCCATTCCTTGGGTGTTAGACCCCGTCGCGGTGGGGGCCACGCGTTATCGACAAACCCTCTGCGCGAAGCTGCTGGCCGCTCAACCAAGCGTGATTCGTGGCAATGCGTCGGAAATCCTCGCCCTTAAGGGCCTAACCAGCCAAGGCCGCGGCGTCGACTCGACTGCCGCCACTGAGCAGGCTGAGGAGGCAGCGGTAGCACTGGCACAACAACATGGCTGCATTGTGGCAATGACCGGGAAGACCGACTGGGTGACAGACGGCACACAGCATTATCGCATTAGCGGTGGTCACCCATTGATGCCTCGCGTCACGACCTTAGGCTGTGGGCTAAGCGCGCTAGTCACAGCGTTTGTTGCCACCCACCATGAAACCACATTGGCAGCTACCGCCGCCGCGCTGGGCTGCTTTGCCATCGCTGGCGAGCGTGCGGGTAACGCTGCGCAGGGGCCAGGTAGTTTCCAAGTAGCACTGCTGGATGCTCTTTACCAACTTACCCCCAACGACCTTACGACTCATACACAGTGGGAGGCGATTCATGGCGCTTGATCTATCGCTTTATTTGGTGACTGACGCTGCGCTGTGTAGCGATTATGGCTTGGAGCAGACGGTTGAAGCAGCGGTAAACGGTGGCGTCACTGTTGTGCAACTGCGCGATAAACATGCCAGCGATGCGCACATGACGGCCCAGGCCAAACGACTAAAAGAGCTACTGGCCGGAACCGGCGTGCCGCTCATCATTAACGACCGTTTACAGGTAGCGCTAGAGAGTCAGGCAGATGGCCTGCATGTCGGTCAGAGCGATGCCGCTGTTCAGGAAGCACGCCGAGCGCTAGGTGAACAGGCGATTATTGGCCTGTCGATCAATACCCTCGCTCAGCTCCAAGCGGCGCCCATGGCGTTAATTGATTACGTTGGCATTGGGCCCGTGTTTGCAACAGTGAGCAAACAGGACCACGCCCAGCCTATCGGCTTTGGCGGCTTGGCTTCGCTGGTCAAAGCGTGCCCACTGCCCAGCGTGGCGATTGGTGGGTTGAAAGCTGAGCATGCCATTAGTGTGCAGCGGGCGGGAGCGAACGGATTAGCGGTGATTTCAGCCATTTGCGGCCAACCCGATCCTTTCCAGGCGGCACGCGCCTTTCAGGTCGCTGCTGCGTCATGAACCAAATAGAGCATATCGTTGCTTTCGTGCGAGTCGCCGAGCTGGGTAGCTATACCCGGGCAGCTGAAGCACTCGATATTTCGCGTACCCGCGTGTCGCGTCAGGTCATGGCACTGGAGGAGGCACTCGGGGCGCGACTGATACAGCGCACTACGCGTCGCCTGCATCTCACGGAAGCAGGAGAGCGCTATTTAATGCGCGCCCAGGGTGTGCTGCAAGCGCTCGATGAAGCCGCTGCTGAAGTTGGCCAAGGTACCAGCGATGTGCGCGGCCGTTTACGCGTAAATGGGCCCATGAGTTTTGGTACCCGCTACTTAACGCCACTCGTCACCCAGTTTATGCTTGCCCACCCGGCGCTTGACGTGCGCCTGGACCTTAATGACCGTCGCGTTGATCTACTTGAAGAGGGTTATGACGTGGCGATCCGTATCGGCAGCCTGCCCGACTCCAGCCTGGTGGCACGCCGCCTGACCCGCTGCCGTTTGCTGTTTTGTGCCTCCCCTGAGTATCTTGCCACCCACGGCGAACCCGTTAGCGTTAACGACCTTAATGAGCACCGCTGCCTGCGATATCGTAGTGGCCAGCAGAGCGCTGACTGGCAAATTGCTACGCAGTCTTTGACGGTTAATGGCCCACTGGAGAGCAATAATGGTGATGTACTGACCCAGGCTGCTGAAGCGGGCTTAGGCATCGCACAACAGCCCAGTTTTCTGGTCACGGAGAGTATTGTCAGCGGGCGGTTAGTGCCGATTTTAACCGACGAGCCCGCGGTGCGGCTCGACGTTCACGCGCTCTACCCTGCCCGGCGGTATCTGCCCGCCAAGGTGGAGCGCTTTATCGATCTGCTTACCGAGGCGTGGGGAGATCCACCTATTTGGGAACAGGCGATTGGATTGTCGCCTATTACGCAACAGTGATGTGCATAACGCGCTGATTATCTCACCCTGGCCTAGCTGTAAAGTAGCTCCATCAACCACACAGATGGAAGCTCCTCAAATGACGACTCAATCATCACTTACGGCCACTCCCTCTCTACAGCCTTATGCTATTACGCTTCTGCGCATCAGCCTCGGCGTTATGGCCCTCGCTCACGGTTTGCTCAAAGTGTTGGTATTTACCGTACCGGGTACGGTCGGCTATTTTGAGTCACTGGGTTTGCCGGGGGTCTTAGCCTACTTAACCATTGCTGCTGAAGTGGGCGGTGGGATAGCCCTTCTGCTCGGCGTATACACCCGCTGGGTAAGCCTAGCACTGGTACCGGTATTGCTGGGTGCCGCTTGGGTACACTTGGGTAACGGTTGGATGTTCTCGAATGCTGGTGGCGGTTGGGAATTCCCGGTGTTTTGGACGCTGGCCCTCATTACTCAAGCTGGTTTAGGAAGTGGTCACTGGGTGTTAAACCGTCGCTTCGCCTAACCTCATCACCGGCGCTTGCTCCACCGCAAGCGCCGGTACTACCGTGGAGATCTACCCATGTTACCTAGTCTATTTATTTCCCATGGTTCACCCATGCTGGCGCTGAATAAAACATCTGCCCATACGTTTCTGCGTGAACTTGGCAGTCAGCTCTCGCCTAAAGCGGTGGTAGTGGTTTCGGCGCACTGGGAGAGCAGCGAGCTACAGGTCAGTAGCAGCGCCAAACCGAAGACGATTCACGATTTTGGTGGCTTTCCGCAGGCGCTTTTTGATTTGCAATATGCCGCCCCTGGCGACCCTGAACTGGCTGAACGGCTGGCCGTGTTGTTGGGCGCCAAACCGGTAGAGCGCGGCTTCGACCATGGCGTTTGGGTGCCGCTCTCGCTAATGTTTCCAGACGCTAATGTACCTGTCGTTTCATTATCGCTGCCGGTGCGCTGGAGCAGTGCGCAGCTTGCGGCACTCGGTGAACAGTTATCGGTACTTCGGGATGAGGGCATTTTGGTTATCGGCTCGGGCAGCCTGACCCATAATCTATATGAACTGATGGCGCAAGATAGCCCAATGCCCGGTTGGGTAGATGAATTTGCGCGCTGGGTACACGATCACCTGATCGCCAATGACCGTGAGGCGTTGCTAAATTGGGAGAACGCCCCTAGCGCGCGGAAGAATCACCCCACGCCAGAGCACTTTCAACCCTTGCTGGTCGCGATGGGCGCTGGCGGTAACGCCACCCAGCTACACAACAGCGTGGAACACGGCGTACTGGCGATGGACGTTTACCAGTTCGCTTAAGCGTACTGCTAGGCAGTAGGGCGGCGTTTAAGGGTGGTGCGGCGGTCGTGATACGCCACCGCTAAGCCGCTGCCCATGATCAAGGCGCTGCCTACCCACACCCAGAGGTCGGGCATTTCCCCCCAAAACCACCAGCCGAGAAGCACTGCCCAGAGCATCGCGGTGTAATCAAACGGGGCGGCAATGGCGGCTGGCGCGTACCGAAACGCCAGGGTAATAAAGGCGGTCGCCGCAACACCGAAGATTCCAGAAGTGAAAAAACCGACCCAGTGCCAGGGCTGGGGGGGTTGCCATACCCATGGCAGCGTTAAGCCGGTTACCACGAGTGGCACAAAAGTCATATAAAACAGCATTGCCCATAAGTGTTCACGGGCGCCGTAGCGACGTGCGGTAATCATCATCAACGCATAAAAGAGCGCCGCGGCGACCAGCACCAGCGCGCCTAGCTGGAAGGCATCACCGTTAGGGCGAACCACAATCAGCACACCCACAAACCCGACTAACGAGGCGATCAGTACCGGTGGGTCGATACGCTCTCCTAGCAAGGGCACCGACAGGAGGGTGACAAATAACGGTGCCACAAAGGCGATTGCCGTCGCTTCCGCCAGGGGCAACAGCGTTAATCCCCAGACGAAACAGACCATGGTGGCGGTATAGATCAATCCACGCAGCAAATGAACGCCTGGGCGTTTCGTCCGTAGTTTGCGTAAACCACCCGCAAAATGGGCAAGCAGCGCAATCATTGGTAGCGAGACTAAAGCACGGAAAAAAATAATCTGCAGCGGCGAATGTGTCTCGCCTAACCACTTGGAAACGGCGTCTCCCAGGGCGAGAAAAAGAACCCCCATACACATGCAGAGTATGCCCTTCAGTGAGGTGGTCACCGCTCTCTCCTTAGTTGTTGTTAGCCGGTAATCGCCAGCCAATTGCTTAAAAGCAAAAACCCCGCCCAATAACGAGTGGCGGGGTGATACGCACTTGGGTCAGCGCTTGAACCAACGCCAGCTTAACCAGCTTACAAGCTGGCGTTAACGACCATACAGTCCATCCCCTGGGAGTGTAGTTCGCGACACGCCTGGCGGGCGCGCTGTTCATCCAACGCCATTAAGCGGGCGCGGTAAACCGGGTTCTGGCCCTCTACGGTGTCGATAGCCACACGACCACCTAAACTTTGTGCAATACGCTGAGCCGCCTGTTGCGCCAATTGACGAGCCTGGGCCTCCTGGCTAAAGGCGCCTACCTGAACTCCCCAACCGCCGCCTGTTTCATTGACAGAAGCAAGCTGACGTTCGCGCTCAATAAAGGCCTGCAAAGGGTCGGGCTGCGGCATCTCGCTTTCAGGCGTGGGGCGCTGAACGCTGGTTATATCGGCCAGCTGTTCTTCAAGGTCCACGGCGGGCGTTGAAGCGGCAGTGTTCGCGGAGGGCGAAAGCGTAGTCGTTTCCACGACGGCCAATAGCGGCTGACGTGGTTCAGGTGTTGGTGGGGAAACCGGCTGAGCGGGAGGGGCAAAGGCCATAAACTCTTGTGAAAAGGTGGTGTCGGCCACCCAGCTACGTTGATCACGTAGCGAAGCTCGCAAGAAGCTGCGGTCTAGCAAATTGGCCATATGGGTATCACGCGACTGAGATGAAAAACCGCCCATCACCACTGCCACTAATCGCCGATTGCCGCGCACTGCGGTGGTCGCCACATTAAAACCAGACGCTCTAATAAATCCGGTTTTCAGCCCATCAGCGCCAGGATAATCACGCACCAGACGGTTGTGGCTGGTATGCCGTGTGCCGCGGTAGGTAAATTCCTGGAGACCGAAGTAGTGGTAGTACTGAGGGAAATCCTGCATTACGCGTACTGAGAGCGTCAACATATCCCGTGCGGTGGTGACTTGGCCGTCATCAGGCAAGCCAGAAGCATTGCGGAAGGTGGTCGCGTGCATGCCGAGCTCGCGCGCCTTGGTGGTCATCATCTGTGCAAAACGCGCTTCGCTACCGCCTAGTGCTTCGGCAACCACCGCGGCAACATCATTAGCCGAGCGAACCGCTAGCGCACGTATGGCCGTGTCGACGGGGATAGAACTACCTGCAGCAAGCCAGAGCTTGACGGCTGGCTTTGCTGCTGCAAAACGGGAAACCGGCAAGGGCTGATCTAAACGCAACGTGCCCGCTTCCAGCGCTTCAAAGGTCAAATACAGGGTCATCATTTTGGTCAGCGAGGCAGGGTAACGCTGATCGTCAACATTTTCAGCGTAGAGGACTTCGCCATTATCCAAATCCACCACAATGCCTGCATAGCGTGGATTGTCGGCGTGAGCATTGGAGACCATTGCCAGCATGAGCAGCAAAACCACACTCAATGACCATACCGCTGATGCACCGCCAACGGCGATCTGTTTTACCCTCGCATACATACCTGCCCCTTGCTTGTTATCAACGTACTGTGACTGATCCATGGCCTCACTACCATGCCATACTCAAGGTGCAACGCAAGGCTTTCCCTGCTCTGCACGGCCATGCTAGGTACTTTTAATAATAAGCTGAGTATATACGGAGTTAGGCTTAGAAAAAGAGAAGTTACATGCGTATCAAAAGAAGATAAATATATGCCATAAAAAAACCGACCCACTGAGGGGTCGGTTTTCGATTGCTACTAAAGAAACCTAGCGCAGAGGATTACTCTTCTGCAGCGGCTTCTTCAACAACCGGACGGTCAACTAGCTCAACGAACGCCATAGGCGCGTTGTCGCCGGTGCGGAAACCGCACTTAAGAATACGGACGTAACCGCCCGGACGCTCGGCATAACGCGGACCTAGTTCGTTGAACAGTTTGCCGACGGCTTCTTTAGAGCGCGTGCGGGCAAATGCCAAACGACGGTTTGCAACGCTATCCTGCTTAGACAAGGTGATCAGCGGCTCGATAACGCGACGCAGCTCCTTGGCTTTAGGCAGGGTTGTCTTAATGACTTCATGCTCGACCAGCGAGACAGACATGTTCTTGAACATGGCCTGACGATGCGAGCTGGTGCGATTCAGATGACGACCACTCTTACGATGACGCATGGTTGTAATTCCTTACCAAACTGGGACTCAAGTCGACGCTCACGCGGAGGCTTTGTCGTCCTTCAGGCTTGCCGGTGGCCAATTTTCCAACCGCATGCCAAGGGACAAGCCGCGAGCCGCCAATACGTCTTTGATTTCATTCAAAGATTTCTTACCGAGATTCGGTGTCTTCAACAGCTCAACTTCTGTGCGCTGGATAAGATCACCGATGTAATAAATATTCTCGGCTTTTAGGCAGTTCGCGCTGCGAACGGTCAACTCAAGATCGTCTACGGGGCGCAATAGAATTGGATCAACATGATCCTCTTCCTCTTCGACTTCCTGTTCTTTATCAGCTTCCAGGTCGACGAAGGCGGCCAGCTGCTCTTGCAGGATGGTCGCACTGCGACGGATAGCCTCTTCCGGATCCAGGGTACCGTCGGTTTCCAGATCGATAATTAGCTTATCGAGATCGGTGCGCTGCTCAACACGAGCGGCTTCAACCGAGTAAGAAACACGGCGGACAGGGCTGAAGGTGGCATCCAGCTGCAGGCGGCCAATGGCACGGGTCTCTTCATCAGAGCCACGCGCGTCAGCCGGTTCGTAGCCACGACCCAGCGCTACCTTAAGCTGAATTTTCAGCTCGGCACCTTCATTGACATGAGCAATGATGTGGTCCGGGTTGACGATTTCGACGCTATGATCAAGCGCAATGTCGCCAGCGGTGACGACGGCTGGGCCCTGCTTGTTCAGCGTGAGCACCGCCTCATCGCGGCTGTGCATCTTGATCGCAACATCTTTCAAGTTCAGGAGGATTTCAATGACATCTTCCTGCACCCCTTCGAGCGCACTGTATTCATGCTCGACGCCAGCAATTTCAGCCTCTACCACGGCACAGCCGGGCATAGACGAAAGCAGAATGCGACGCAGTGCATTCCCCAGGGTGTGACCAAAGCCACGCTCGAACGGTTCGAGCACGATTTTGGCGTGATGTGCGCTGATTTCTTCGACCTTGATGTCGCGAGGACGTAGAAACTCTGTCACTGAACGCTGCATATGAACACCTTTCAGGCTGCCAAACGGATACTTGGTACTCGGTACGACTTGGCGCGGGCGTTACACCCGCACCAGGTTGACAAGAAACAGAAAACTGCTTACTTGGAGTACAGCTCGACGATCAGGTTTTCGTTGATGTCGGCAGACAGGTCACCGCGTTCAGGCAGAGCCTTGAAAGTGCCTTCCATCTTCTTGGCGTCGATTTCGATCCAAGCGATATCGCCACGGTTGGCCGCAATGGACAACGCGCTTTGAATACGTGCTTGGTTTTTCGCCTTTTCGCGAATGGAAACAACGTCACCCGGCTTCACTTGATAGGAAGCTACGTTAACGGTGCGGCCGTTCACGGAAATCGCCTTGTGGCTGACCAGCTGACGCGCTTCAGAGCGAGTCGAGCCGAAGCCCATGCGGTAGACGACATTATCCAGTCGGGATTCGAGCAACTGCAACAATACTTCACCAGTCGCGCCTTTCAGGCGAGCGGCTTCTTTGTAGTAGTTACGGAACTGTTTTTCGAGTACGCCATACATGCGACGTACTTTTTGCTTCTCGCGAAGCTGCAAGCCGTAGTCTGAAAGACGTTGACGACGCTGGCCGTGTACACCCGGGATTTGCTCGGATTTACACTTTTTCTCGAAGGGAGTCACACCACTCTTCAAAAAGAGGTCGGTGCCTTCACGACGAGACAGTTTGCACTTCGGTCCAATATAACGAGCCATGAATCTGTCTCCTTAAACGCGGCGTTTCTTCGGCGGACGGCAGCCATTATGGGGAATGGGCGTCGCGTCTACGATGCTTTGCACGCGGAAGCCGGCGGCATTCAGTGCGCGCACGGCGGATTCACGACCGGGTCCTGGACCTTTAACCAGTACGTCTACGTTTTTCACACCATACTCGGCTGCAGCAGTTGCTGCACGTTCGCTTGCCACTTGAGCAGCGAACGGGGTGCTCTTGCGAGAACCACGAAAACCCGAACCACCGGCAGTCGCCCAAGAAAGAGCGTTGCCCTGGCGGTCTGTGATCGTCACGATCGTGTTGTTAAAAGAGGCATGGATATGCGCAATCGCGTCCACTACCTGCTTTTTAACCTTTTTACGGTTACTACGCGGGTTAGCCATGTTGATGTCTATTCCTGTCTTTACGCCAGAACGTGCGTGTTATTTGCGGATCGGCTTACGCGGGCCCTTACGGGTGCGCGCGTTAGTCTTAGTCCGCTGACCACGCAGCGGAAGACTACGACGATGACGCAGACCACGGTAGCAGCCTAAGTCCATGAGACGCTTAATGTTAAGCGTGACATCACGACGAAGGTCGCCTTCTACGGTGTACTTGCCAACTTCAGAACGCAGGGTGTCGACTTCTTCAGAAGACAGGTCCTGGATCTTGGCATTCATGGCAATACCGGCTGCTGCACAGATGTGCTCAGCACGGGTACGGCCAATCCCGAAGATATAGGTCAGCGAGATCGCCGCATGCTTGTTGTCCGGGATATTGACGCCTGCAATACGGGCCATCAGCTTACTCCGAAATTTGAGCGGCTTGCTCGTTTATTCATCTACAAAAGGCGCAACAGCATACCCCTTTTAGCGCCCTAAGGCAAGGGGTATGCTGGCACCGCTTAATACAACCCAGGGGGATTAACCCTGGCGTTGTTTGTGCCGTGGTTCGCTGCAGATGACGCGGACAGCGCCATTGCGACGAATGATCTTGCAGTTACGGCACATTTTCTTTACGGAAGCTCGAACTTTCATCGATCTTTCTCCAAAAACCGGCTCGCGGCACGCCCCCCTCACTAACTTAATAGGGGTGAGCGGCGCCTCAGCGCATGATACCGCCGCTACCGTAGCCTTTCAGGTTGGACTTCTTCATCACTGAGTCATACTGATGCGACATGAGATGCGATTGCACCTGGGCCATGAAGTCCATGATGACCACGACTACGATTAACAACGAGGTACCGCCGAAGAAAAACGGCACGTTCCACGCCACAATCAAGAACTGGGGCATCAAGGAAACCGCAGTGATATACAAGGCACCGAACAAGGTTAGACGTGTCATGACCTTGTCGATATAGCGAGCGGTCTGCTCGCCGGGGCGAATGCCCGGCAGGAAAGCGCCTGACTTTTTAAGATTGTCAGCCACATCCTTGGGGTTGAAGACCAGCGCTGTGTAAAAGAAGCAGAAGAATACCACTGCCGCCGCGAAAAGCAAGATGTAAAGCGGTTGACCTGGGCCTAATGCCTGAGATGCACGCTGCAACCACTCCATACCTTCACCGGCACCTACCCACTGACCAATAGAGGCCGGAAAGAGCAGAATACTGGAGGCAAAAATCGCCGGAATAACGCCGGCCATGTTGACCTTCAAAGGCAGGTAGCTACTTTGCCCTGCATACATCTTATTGCCCACTTGACGCCGGGGGTAGTTAACTTTGAGGCGGCGTTGACCGCGTTCAATGAAAACCACGAAGGCGACAGTCGCAATACCTAACACTGACAGCGCTAACAGCGGCAGAACATTCCAGGCCCCTTCATTACGGGCAAGCTCAAAGGCTTGACCCACGGCACTGGGTAGTCCAGCGACAATACCGGCGAAGATCAGCAACGAAATACCGTTGCCAATGCCCTTCTCGGTAATCTGCTCACCTAGCCACATCATAAACACCGCGCCTGATACAAACGTAATCACGGCGGTGAAGTAGAAGCTAAAGTCAGCACTGTACGCGATGCCTTGGCTAGCCAGACCGACGGACATGCCGGTAGCCTGGACAAACGCCAGTATCACCGTGCCGTAGCGGGTGTACTGGCTAATCTTGCGGCGGCCAGCCTCACCCTCTTTCTTGAGCTGTTCAAGATGAGGGGAGACCGCAGTCATGAGCTGCATGATAATCGACGCCGAAATATAGGGCATGATGCCCAGGGCGAGAACACTCATGCGCTCCAGGGCGCCACCCGAGAACATGTTAAACATGCCTAGGATGGTACCCTGTTGCTCCCTAAACAAGGCAGCAAGCTGGTCAGGATTGATACCGGGAACGGGAATGTGGGCACCAATACGGTACACCACGATGGCGAGGAGCACGAAGCGCAAACGCGCCCACAGTTCACTCAGACCGCTGCCCATCGCCGGCATTTTTCCTGACTTGGCCATTTAGTCCTCTACCTTGCCGCCAGCGGCTTCGATCGCTTCACGGGCACCTTTGGTGACCTTGATTCCGCGAACGGTAACCGCCGTTTTCAATTCGCCAGAAAGGATGATCTTCGCGTGTAGCGTAGAGTCCTTCAGCACGTTGGCTTCTTTCAAAGATGCCATGGTGACTTCACCACCGGCAACTTTAGCAAGCTCAGCCAGGCGTACTTCTTCAGAGACCAGAGACTTTGCAGACGTAAAGCCGAATTTCGGCAAACGACGCTGCAAAGGCATCTGACCGCCTTCGAAACCAGGCTTAACACTGCCACCACTACGTGATTTCTGACCTTTGTGACCACGGCCACCGGTCTTACCAAGACCGGAACCGATGCCACGACCCACACGCTTTGCAGCGTGTTTGGAGCCCGGAGCCGGGCTTAGGTTATTGAGTTTCATGGATTACTCTCCCTCAACGCGCACAAGGTAAGTTACCTTGTGGATCATGCCGCGTACGGCAGGGGTGTCTTCCAGTTCAACCGTATGACCGATGCGACGCAGGCCCAAGCCTTTCATAGTAGCCTTGTGCTTGGGCATAATGCCGATGGTGCTGCGGATCTGGGTAACCTTGATCGTTGCTGCCATGGTGCCTTACCCCGTGATCGCTTCGACAGACAGACCGCGCTTGGCGGCCACGTCTTCCGGTGCTTGCATGGAGGAGAGACCTTTAACAGTCGCTCGCACCACGTTAACCGGGTTGGTGGAACCGTAGCACTTGGCCAGTACGTCGTGGACACCGGCAAGCTCTAGTACAGAGCGCATGGCGCCACCGGCGATGATACCGGTACCTTCGGAAGCCGGCTGCATGTACACCTTGGAAGCACCGTGACGGGCTTTTACCGGGTACTGCAGCGTGTGGCCAGCGAGGTTCACCTTGACCATGTTGCGACGAGCTTGATCCATCGCTTTCTGGATTGCGACAGGCACTTCACGCGCCTTGCCACGACCGAAACCGACACGACCTTTACCATCACCAACGACGGTCAGTGCGGTGAAGCCGAAAATACGACCACCCTTGACCACCTTGGCGACGCGGTTGACCTGCACTAACTTCTCTTGCAGATCACCGCTTTGCTGTTCGTTCTTCGCCATCGTAAAACCCTTTAGAATTCCAGGCCGCCTTCACGTGCGGCGTCGGCCAGCGCCTTGACGCGGCCGTGATACTTAAAGCCAGCACGGTCGAAGGCCACCTGGGTGATGCCTGCTTCTTTAGCGCGTTCGGCAATCAGTGCACCTACTTTAGAGGCGGCATCTGAGTTACCGGTCGCACCCTCGCGCAGTGCTTTATCCAGCGTAGAAGCACTGGCTAGCACTTTGCCACCATCCGGCGAGATAATCTGCGCATAGATGTGACGCGGGGTACGGTTGACGCACAGGCGATACACGCCCAGCTCGCGGATCTTCGCGCGAGCGCGGCGGGCACGACGGAGACGAGATTCTTTCTTCGCGTTCATAACCCTGCCTTACTTCTTCTTGGCTTCTTTGCGACGCACCTGCTCGTCGGCGTACCGTACACCCTTGCCTTTATACGGCTCGGGCGGACGGAAAGCGCGGATTTCCGCGGCGCACTGACCGAGCTGCTGCTTGTCCGCGCTTTTCAGCACGATCACGGTGTTCTTCGGCGTTTCCGCTGAGACACCTTCAGGCAGTTCGTAGTCGACCGGGTGCGAGAAGCCCAGTGAAAGATTGAGCGTCTGGCCCTTAGCTTGGGCACGATAACCGACGCCAACAATTTCGAGAGTTCGTGTAAAACCCTCGGATACGCCCGTTACCAGGTTCTGAACTAAGGCGCGGGTAGTACCGGCCATTGCCCAGCTCTTGGCAGACTCACTCGGGGCGAAGGTCAGCTGGCCATCTTCTTGATTAACCACTACATCAGAGTGGATCGTCATAGATAGCGTGCCCTGGCCGCCTTTGGCGGTCAGCTGGTCGGCATTGATTTTAATGTCAACACCGGCAGGCACTTTAACCGGATATTTCGCTATGCGGGACATTCCAGCCTCCTAGAATACGGTGCAGATGACTTCGCCACCGACACCCGCTTGGCGCGCGGCACGATCGGTCATGACACCCGTTGACGTGGTGACAATCGCGATACCGAGACCATCGGCGACCTTAGGCAAGTTGTCCTTACCCATGTAACGGCGCAGGGACGGCTTGGAAACCCGCTGAATATGCTCAATGACCGGCTTACCCTCAAAGTACTTGAGAGTGATGGTTAGCTCAGGCTTAACACCTTCGGCAACCGTAAAGTCGGCAATGTAGCCTTCTTCCTTTAGCACTCGGGCCACTTGTACTTTCAGCTTGGAGGACGGCATGGTAGCCGTCTCCTTGGTGGCCATCTGCGCATTGCGGATACGGGTAAACATATCCGCCAGAGTGTCTTGCATGCTCATTTAATGTGCGCTCCTGATGATACTACGTGGCGTTACCAACTGGACTTTTTAAGACCAGGAACGTCGCCACGCATGGCGGCTTCACGCAGCTTGTTACGGCCGAGGCCGAACTTGTTGTAAAAACCGTGCGGACGACCGGTGATACGGCAGCGGTTACGCTGACGTACCGGGCTTGAGTCACGCGGCAATTGCTGCAGCTTCAGCGTCGCCTCGAAGCGGTCTTCCTCAGACGTGTTCACATCTGAGATGATTTTCTTAAGCTCTGCGCGCTTGGTGGCATACTTTGCCACCAGCTGCGTACGCTTAAGCTCACGCTCTATCATACTTTTCTTAGCCATGATCCAACCCTTATTTCTTGAAGGGGAAGTTCAGTGCGGTTAGTAGCGCACGACCTTCCTCGTCGGTTTTGGCGGTAGTAGTGATAGTGACGTCCAACCCTCGGATACGATCGATCTTATCATACTCGATCTCCGGGAAGATGATCTGCTCACGCACACCCATGGAGTAATTGCCGCGACCGTCAAAAGACTTCGGGTTAAGACCACGGAAGTCACGCACGCGGGGAATCGCGATGTAAACCAAGCGGTCCAGGAAGTCCCACATGCGCTCAGCGCGCAGGGTCACCTTAATACCGATTGGCCAACCTTCACGTACCTTAAAGCCCGCGATGGACTTACGTGCCTTGGTCACCAACGGTTTTTGACCAGAGAGCTTCTCTAGATCGCCGATGGCATTGTCAATCAACTTTTTATCGTTGACTGCTTCGCCGATACCCATGTTCAGAGTCACTTTCGTGATCCGGGGTACCTGCATAACGTTGGCATAGCTGAACTCTTCTTTGAGTTGAGCTGCTACCTCGTTTTGATAACGTTCTTTCAAGTTCGCCATTTTGCTACCCGACTCGCGTTAGGCGTCGATCTGCGTCTGCGTCGACTTGTAGATACGTACCTTGGTACCGTCTTCCTTCACTTGGAAGCCGACGCGATCCGCCTTACCGGTCTCCGAATTGAAGATGGCTACGTTGGACGCGTGAATCGGAGCCTCACGCTCGACGATACCGCCCTGATTTCCCGCCATGGGATTTGGCTTGGTGTGACGTTTAATCATGTTCACACCGGACACCAAGAAGCGGTTTTCTAATACCCGCTTAACGGTGCCACGTTTGCCTTTATCCTTCCCGGCGATGACGATGACTTCATCGTCACGTTTGATCTTTTGCATATCCGCCTCGCTCCTTACAGCACTTCAGGCGCTAAGGAAATGATCTTCATGAACTTTTCATTACGAAGTTCACGAGTCACCGGCCCAAAAATACGGGTACCGATGGGCTGTTCGTTGGTGTTATTCAACAAAACTGCCGCATTTCCATCGAAACGGATGAGCGAACCGTCGGGACGACGGACGCCACTACGGGTCCGGACCACGACCGCTTTTAGCACCTGGCCTTTTTTGACCTTGCCACGCGGAATCGCTTCCTTAACCGTGACCTTGATGATATCACCAACGCGAGCGTAACGACGGTGTGATCCGCCTAACACCTTGATGCACTGCACCCGGCGCGCTCCGCTGTTGTCGGCGACATCCAGCATTGTCTGAGTCTGAATCATCGGTTTTCTCCAAACCTAATCTGACTGCACTGATTGACAAGCCAGGATTTAACCCTTGGCGTGTTCAACCACCTCGACCAGCGTCCAAGCTTTTTTCTTGGAAAGCGGACGGCACTCTTGAATAGAGACCGTATCGCCTGCCTTAGCCTGGTTCGCCTCATCATGGGCGTGCAGCTTGGTGGAGCGCTTAACGTATTTTCCGTAGATCGGGTGACGCTCGCGCCGCTCGATCATGACGACGATGGACTTGTCCATCTTATCGCTCACCACTTTACCGGTGAGCGTACGCTTTGTGTTTTCTTCGGCCATCTCAATCACCTGCCTTCTCGTTGAGCAAAGTCTTAACGCGGGCGATATCCCGGCGGACCTGCTTGAGCAGATGAGTCTGGCTCAGTTGGCCAGTGGCCTTCTGCATGCGCAGGTTAAACTGCTCGCGGAGGAGTTCGAGGAGTTGCTCCTGGAGCTCTCCTGCGGACTTTTCACGAATTTCCTGGGCTTTCATCACATCACCGTCCGTTTCGCAAAGGTGGTGGATAAGGGCATTTTCTGTGCGGCAAGCTCAAACGCTTCACGAGCGAGCTCTTCCGACACGCCTTCAATTTCATACAGGACCCGACCCGGTTGGATCTGGGCAACCCAGTACTCAACAGAACCTTTACCTTTACCCATACGAACTTCGAGCGGCTTCTTGGAGATCGGCTTATCAGGGAAGACGCGGATCCAAATCTTACCGCCACGTTTTACGTGACGTGTGATCGCACGACGGCCTGCTTCGATCTGACGCGCAGTGATGCGGCCGCGACCAGTAGCTTTAAGGCCGTATTCCCCGAAGCTGATCTTGCTTCCGCGATGCGCCAGGCCACGGTTGCGGCCTTTCATCATCTTGCGGAATTTCATACGCTTGGGCTGTAACATCGACTCGCTCTCCCCTTACTTGGAACCTTTCTTCTTGGGCGCGTTGCCGGCAGGCTGTTTGGCCTTGGCACGTACTTCCTCGATACCGCCGAGGATTTCACCCTTGAAGATCCACACTTTGACGCCGATAACGCCGTAGGTGGTGTGAGCTTCGTAAGTGGCGTAGTCGATATCCGCACGCAACGTGTGCAGCGGAACGCGACCTTCGCGGTACCATTCGGTACGTGCGATTTCAGCGCCACCAAGACGACCTGACAGCTGAATCTTGATGCCACCAGCGCCAAGACGCATTGCGTTCTGGACCGCGCGCTTCATAGCACGACGGAACATGACGCGACGCTCAAGCTGACCCGCTACGTTAGCAGCGACTAGCTTGGCATCCAGCTCCGGCTTGCGAACTTCTTCGATGTTCACATGCACGGGAACACCCATCATCTGGGTGAGATCGCGACGCAAACGGTCGACATCTTCACCTTTCTTACCAATCACGATACCCGGACGGGCAGTGTGAATGGTGATGCGGGCATTGTTCGCCGGACGCTCGATGTGGATGCGGCTAACAGAGGCGCTTTTAAGACGCTCTTCCAGGAAGCTACGCACTTCGAGATCGTTATTGAGCTTATCGGCGTAAGCGCCGCGCTCAGCATACCAGACAGAAGCATGGTCTTTGACGATGCCCAGTCGAATGCCTGTTGGATTGACTTTCTGACCCATCGGTCGACTCCTACTTCTCGGCTACCTTGACGGTGATGTGGCACGTGCGCTTCAAGATACGATCCGCACGCCCCTTGGCACGCGGCTTGATACGCTTGAGCGTCATGCCCTCATCGACGCAGATGGTCGAGACACGCAGCTCGTCAATATCCATGCCGTTATTTTCTTCCGCATTTGCAATCGCGGATTGCAGCACCTTCTTAACCAGCTTGGCAGCCTTCTTCGGTGAGAAGGTCAGCAGGTCGAGTGCCTCGGCGACAGGTTTACCGCGCACCTGGTCAGCCACCAAACGGGCCTTCTGGGCGGATAAACGAGCGCCAAGCAGCTTAGCTGTGACTTCCATCTCTCAATCCTCTCTGGCTTACCGTTTGGCTTTTTTATCCGCCGCATGCCCGCGATAAGTGCGAGTAGCAGCGAATTCGCCCAATTTGTGGCCAACCATTTCCTCGGAGACGTGCACCGGGACGTGTTGGCGACCATTATGGACCGCGATAGTGAGGCCTACCATATTGGGCAGGATCATAGAACGACGCGACCAAGTCTTAATTGGTTTGCGATCGCTCTTCTCCACTGCAGCCTCTACCTTCTTCAAAAGATGAAGGTCAATGAAGGGACCTTTCTTTAGTGAACGTGGCACAGCCGTTACCTCTTAATGTCTTGGCAATTTAGATCAACGCGTCTTATTACGACGACGAATGATCAGCTTGTCGGTGCGCTTGTTCTTACGCGTCTTGTGACCCTTAGTCGGCACACCCCATGGGGATACCGGGTGACGACCACCACTGGTGCGGCCTTCGCCACCACCGTGCGGGTGATCGACTGGGTTCATCGCGACACCGCGAACAGTCGGACGCACGCCTCTCCAGCGCTTCGCACCGGCCTTGCCAAGTTGACGCAGGCTGTGCTCAGAGTTGCTCACTTCACCCAACGTCGCGCGGCACTCGGCCAACACTTTACGCATTTCGCCAGAGCGAAGACGCAAGGTGGCATAGTTACCTTCACGAGCAACCAACTGGGCGCTTGTACCGGCACTGCGAGCAATCTGCGCACCTTTGCCCGGCTTGAGTTCGATGCAGTGCACCGTAGAACCCAGCGGAACGTTACGCAGCGGCAAGGCATTGCCTTTCTTGATTGACGCGTTAACACCAGATTCCAGCACGTCACCCGCGCTGACACCTTTCGGTGCAATGATGTAACGACGTTCACCATCGGCATACTTCAGCAGTGCAATGTGCGCACTGCGGTTGGGATCGTGCTCCAGGCGCTCAACGGTGGCAGGAATGCCATCCTTGGTACGCTTGAAATCGATCAACCGATAGTGGTGACGATGACCACCGCCCACGTGGCGGGTGGTGATACGACCGTAGTTATTCCGGCCGCCGGACTTGGACTGTTTTTCCAAAAGCGGTGCATAAGCACGGCCTTTAAACAGTTCCTCGCCAACGATCTTGACGACGTGGCGACGACCGGCGGAAGTGGGTTTGGTCTTGACGATTGCCATTATCCGTACTCCTGCCCTTATTCGGCGCCAGAGAAGTCTTCGAGCGTTTCACCCGCAGCCAGGGTCACATACGCTTTGCGGTAACCCTTACGCAGGCCAACGCCGTTCGCAGTACGCTTTGTTTTACCCTTCATGTTCAGAACCTGAACACTACCGACCTTTTTGCCGAAGAGTGCTTCAACGGCCTTTTTGATCTCGGGCTTGGTAGCATCAGATGCCACCTTGAAAACGTACTGGTTGCGCTCGGCTGCCATTGCGGCCTTTTCGGTCACGTGCGGCCCAAGCAGAACCTTAAATACGCGTTCCTGGTTCATGCCAGCTTCTCCTCGAATTTACGCAGGGCGGAGACGGTAATCAGGACCTTATCAAAGGCTACCAGGCTTACCGGGTCAGCTGCCGCGACATCCACCACGTCAACGTGGGGAAGGTTGCGTGCGGCCAAATAGAGCTTCTCGTCGATTTCTTCAGTGACGATCAACACTTTTTCAAGGTTGAGCTCTTTCAGCTTGGCAGCTACCTGCTTGGTCTTAGGCGCATCGACGACGAACTCTTCAATCGCGACTAAACGCTCTTGACGTACCAGCTCAGACAAGATGGAGCGCATCGCTGCACGGTACATCTTGCGGTTAACCTTCTGGGTGTAGTCTTGCGGACGCGCCGCGAAGGTTACGCCACCACTACGCCATAGCGGAGAGCGGATGGTACCGGCACGTGCACGACCGGTGCCTTTCTGACGCCACGGCTTCTTACCACCGCCACGAACGTCGGAACGACTCTTTTGTGCGCGGGTTCCCTGACGACCAGCCGCCAAATAGGCAGTGACAACCTGGTGAACGAGCGCTTCGTTGAATTCTTTGCCAAAAGTGGCGTCGGCTACTTCAACGGTACCCGTGCCTGCAGCAAGATTCAGATTCATTGGTAATTATCCCCTTCAGCCTGCTTTCACGGCGCTGCGAACGATAACGTCACTACCGGGAGCACCCGGTACGGCGCCTTTAATCAGCAGCAGGTTACGCTCGGCGTCGACACGGACGATCTCAAGGCTCTGCACGGTGCAACGGGCGTTACCCATTTGACCGGCCATCTTTTTGCCTTTGAAAACGCGACCCGGAGTCTGACACATGCCGATAGAACCCGGCGCGCGATGCGACAGAGAGTTACCGTGAGTCATGTCTTGGGTACGGAAATTCCAGCGCTTAACAGCACCCTGGAAGCCTTTACCCTTAGAGGTGCCAGTCACGTCAACCATTTGACCAGCTTCGAAGAGGGATACGGTGATTTCGCCGCCCACTTCAGGAATTGCTTCGCCTTCTGCAAGACGAAATTCCATCAGTGCACGACCAGCTTCAACACCCGCCTTGGCAAACTGACCAGCTTGCGCTTTGGTGAGGTGCTTCGCTTTGCGAGAGCCAGATGTGACCTGAATCGCTGCGTAACCGTCAGACTCGACAGATTTAACGCGTGTAACACGATTAGGATCAACTTCAATAACGGTTACGGGCACAGACGCGCCGTCTTCGGTAAAGACACGGGTCATCCCGGCCTTTTTACCGACTAAACCGATAGTCATACTCAGTCTCCTATAGTGTACGGGGCTATCACCCGCTATGGCTGCCCTTTCCAGAGCATTCCACTAGCACATTGTATGGCGCCTCACGGCGCGGCGGCTGCTGCTCATGCCAAATAATGATGAGCGCTGGGCCGCAAAGTGACTAGTGTAATTAGTTGAGTTTGATTTGCACGTCAACGCCAGCGGCGAGATCGAGCTTCATCAATGCATCAACAGTTTTCTCAGTCGGCTCAACAATGTCGAGCACACGCTTGTGCGTACGAATCTCATACTGGTCACGCGCATCTTTGTTGACGTGCGGCGAGATCAGAATGGTGTAACGCTCGCGATTGGTCGGCAGCGGGATCGGGCCACGAACCTGAGCACCAGTACGCTTAGCAGTTTCAACAATCTCCGCTGTGGACTGATCGATCAGGCGATGGTCGAATGCTTTCAACCGAATGCGAATCTTTTGGTTCTGCATTTGCCTTAAACTCCAATGGATGTCGACGGCGCGAGCCGTCTACCCACGCATTCAAAGGATGCGCATTATAGGCACGCCAAAAGCCCATGTCAAACATTTGCTGTTGGTGCGCAGAAAAGGGGGCTCGCAAGAGCCCCCTTCATCATTCAAGCATGTAGCTTACTTGACGATCTTGGCCACAACGCCAGCACCGACAGTACGGCCGCCTTCACGAATAGCGAAGCGCAAACCTTCGTCCATTGCGATCGGAGCGATCAAGGTAACAACCATCTGAACGTTGTCACCCGGCATGACCATTTCAACGCCTTCCGGCAGTTCACAAGTACCGGTTACATCGGTGGTACGGAAGTAGAACTGGGGACGGTAGCCCTTGAAGAAAGGCGTGTGACGACCACCCTCTTCTTTGGACAGTACGTAAACTTCTGCTTCGAAGGTAGTGTGCGGGTTGATGGTGCCCGGCTTGGCCAATACTTGGCCACGCTCGACGTCATCACGCTTAGTACCACGCAGCAGGGCGCCAACGTTCTCACCAGCACGACCTTCGTCGAGCAGTTTACGGAACATTTCAACACCGGTAACGATCGTTTTGGTGGTGTCGCGGATACCCACGATTTCCACTTCTTCGCCCGCTTTAACGATGCCGCGCTCTACACGACCGGTAACAACAGTACCGCGACCAGAGATAGAGAACACGTCTTCAATCGGCATCAGGAACGGCTGGTCGATAGCACGCTCCGGCTCAGGAATGTACTCATCCAGAGCTTTGATCAGATTGGCAACGGCCGTCGTACCCATGCCTTTGTCATCTTCACCGTTCAGCGCCATCAAGGCAGAACCAGTGATGATCGGCGTGTCGTCGCCCGGGAAGTCGTACTGGTCGAGAAGTTCGCGAACTTCCATTTCTACCAGCTCGAGCAGCTCTTCATCATCGACCATGTCCGCTTTGTTCAGGAACACAACGATGAACGGTACGCCAACCTGACGAGACAGCAGGATGTGCTCGCGAGTTTGCGGCATCGGGCCGTCTGCGGCAGAACATACCAGGATCGCGCCGTCCATCTGCGCAGCACCGGTGATCATGTTCTTGACGTAGTCAGCGTGTCCTGGGCAGTCAACGTGAGCGTAGTGACGCTCTTCAGACTGATATTCCACGTGAGAAGTAGCGATCGTGATACCGCGCTCGCGCTCTTCAGGAGCGTTATCGATGGTATCAAATTCACGCCAGTCGCCGCCGAAAACCTCAGCAGACACGCGGGTTAGGGCCGCTGTCAGAGTCGTTTTACCGTGGTCGACGTGACCAATGGTGCCGACGTTGACGTGCGGTTTGGAACGTTCAAATTTTTCCTTAGCCACTGCTATAACCTCTTTACGTTAGCTAACGGTTAACCGTTTTGATTGATGACGGCTTCAACGACGCTGGAGGGCGCCTCGTCGTACTTCGAGAACTCCATAGAGTAGCTCGCACGGCCCTGGGTTTGTGAGCGCAGATCGGTTGCATAACCGAACATCTCACCCAATGGCACCGTCGCACGGATGACTTTACCAGAAGAGGAGTCATCCATACCCTGCACCAGGCCGCGACGACGGCTCAGGTCACCCATGACGTCACCCATAAACTCTTCGGGGGTCACGATTTCGACCTTCATCACCGGCTCCAGCAGCACGGCCTTGGCCTTCCTGGCACCTTCTTTTACTGCCATAGAAGAAGCAATCTTAAACGCAGTCTCGTTGGAGTCTACGTCGTGGAAGGAGCCATCAAACAGCGTTACTTTAACGTCGATCATCGGGTAACCCGCAATGACGCCGTTTTTGAGCTGCTCAAAAGCACCCTTCTCAACCGCGGGAACGTATTCCTTCGGAACCGCACCACCCACGATCTCAGAGTTGAACTTGAAGAACAGTTCGTCTTCGCCTTCACCCTTCTCTTCTGCTGTCAGCGGCTCGATACGCAGCCATACGTGACCATACTGACCACGACCACCGGACTGACGTACGAACTTGCCTTCTTGCTCAATGCTGCCGCGAATCGTTTCACGATAGGCAACCTGAGGCTTACCGATATTGGCTTCAACCTTAAACTCGCGACGCATACGGTCAACGAGGATGTCCAGGTGAAGCTCACCCATGCCAGAAATAATCGTCTGGCCGGTCTCTTCGTCGGTCTTGACCTGGAAAGAGGGGTCTTCTTGAGCAAGCTTGCCCAACGCAACACCCATCTTCTCTTGGTCTGCCTTAGATTTAGGCTCTACAGCAACCGAGATTACCGGATCCGGGAACTCCATGCGCTCGAGAACGATCTTGTTATCGATATCACACAGGGTATCACCCGTGGTGACGTCTTTCAGACCGATACAAGCAGCGATGTCGCCCGCCAGAACTTCTTTGATCTCTTCGCGGGAATTGGCGTGCATCTGAACGATACGGCCAACACGCTCTTTCTTCTGCTTAACGGAGTTATACACACCGTCACCAGATTTCAGAACACCCGAGTAGACGCGGATAAAGGTCAGCGTACCAACGAAGGGGTCGGTGGCGATCTTAAACGCCAGGGCCGCAAACGGTGCACTGTCGTCCGCTTCGCGGGTATCAACGGTGCCGTCTTTATCGTCGAGCTCACCTTCGATCGCCTTAACTTCCGTCGGCGAAGGCATGTATTCGATAACGCCATCCAGCACTGCCTGAACGCCTTTGTTCTTAAAGGCAGAACCACAGGTAACTAGAACGATATCGTTAGCCAGGGTGCGCGCGCGCAGACCGGCCTTGATCTCTTCAATCGACAGCTCACCGCCTTCGAGGTACTTCTCCATCAGCTCGTCAGAGCCTTCGGCAGCCGCTTCGACCATCTCTTCGCGATATTTTGCAGCTGTTTCTTGCAATTCAGCAGGAATATCCACGAGGTCATAATTCATACCCAGACTTTCTTCATCCCACAGGATGGCTTTCATCTGAATAAGGTCGAT
Source organism: Vreelandella maris (assembly GCF_013371085.1). Classification (GTDB taxonomy): domain Bacteria; phylum Pseudomonadota; class Gammaproteobacteria; order Pseudomonadales; family Halomonadaceae; genus Vreelandella; species Vreelandella maris. Next base: position 71,719 of record NZ_JABWCV010000009.1, read on the forward strand.
AACACCTTTAAAGTCTTCTTCCGTGCCCCAGTTAATCTGGATCGGCACAGCATTTGCACCCAGGCGCTCTTTCAACTGGTCGACAACCATGAAGAAATCAGCACCGGTACGGTCCATCTTGTTGACGAAGACCATGCGCGGCACTTCGTACTTATTGGCTTGGCGCCATACAGTTTCGGTCTGGGGCTGAACGCCGGAAGAACCACACAGTACAACAACCGCACCATCAAGTACGCGCAAAGAACGCTCAACTTCGATCGTGAAGTCAACGTGTCCTGGGGTATCGATAATGTTAATACGATGCTCGGGGAACTGCTTGTTCATGCCCTGCCAGAAACAGGTAGTTGCAGCTGAGGTGATAGTGATACCACGCTCCTGCTCCTGCTCCATCCAGTCCATGGTCGCAGCACCGTCGTGCACTTCGCCCACTTTGTGGGAAAGGCCGGTGTAGAACAGTACCCGCTCAGTCGTCGTAGTCTTACCCGCGTCAACGTGAGCGACGATACCGATATTACGATAGCGATTTAGTGGAGTCTTGCGTGCCACGGTGAAACTCCCGTTTGTTGGCGATGCTCGTTAATTTAGCGACGTATGCAAGCGAGGCTTATGCGTCCGCCGCTACCACTGCATGGTAGCGGCTGGATATTGCAACTAATGCGTTGCAACAACGCGACTCAGCAAACACTTCGCCATGCTGAACAACGTGCATATAAAAACCATAAAGCCGTACTTAAAAACGCCGTGCTTAGAAACGCAGTTTCTAGAAACACCGATTTTAGAAACGGTAGTGCGAGAAGGCCTTGTTGGCTTCTGCCATGCGATGCACGTCTTCGCGCTTCTTAACGGCAGAACCTTTACCTTCCGCGGCATCCAGCATTTCGCCTGCTAGACGCTGCACCATGGTTTTCTCACCGCGACGACGCGCCGCGTCTACCAGCCAGCGCATTGCTAGCGCTTGGCGACGAGACGGACGTACTTCAACCGGCACCTGATAGGTCGCACCACCAACGCGGCGCGACTTCACTTCGACCATGGGCTGGATGGCTTCCAGCGCTTTGTCGAAGATCTCCAGCGGATCTTCTTTACTACGATCGGCAACCTTGTCCAACGCACCGTAGACGATACGCTCAGCTATGGACTTTTTGCCGCTGACCATCAGGTGGTTCATGAACTTCGCCAGACGCTCACTTCCGAACTTAGGATCCGGCAGGATTTCGCGTTTAGCTACTACTCTTCTTCTAGGCATGATAAGCCCTCAATTAAGGATCTTTCAGGTAAACCCGGAACTCATGAGCTTGTACTAAGACAAAGCGCCGCCCGACCTTACTCTTATCAGACCGTCAAATTCGTGATAATCGCTACTCAGCACACCCAATAAAATCGGCCATGCTACAGCTACCCCAGCCTTATTAAGACTTAGGACGCTTAGTACCGTATTTAGAACGACCCTGACGACGATTTTGAACGCCAGAGGTGTCAAGGGCGCCACGAACGGTGTGATAACGCACACCTGGCAAATCCTTTACACGACCGCCACGAATCAAAACGACAGAGTGTTCTTGAAGGTTGTGACCTTCACCACCGATGTAAGAAGACACTTCGAAACCGTTGGTAAGGCGCACACGGCAAACCTTACGCAGAGCCGAGTTCGGCTTCTTCGGGGTGGTAGTGTAAACGCGCGTACATACGCCGCGCTTTTGCGGACAGGCCTGCAGCGCGGGCACGTCACTTTTAGTGACGGGGCGCTTGCGCGGCTTGCGCACTAGCTGATTAATCGTTGCCATGGTGTTTAGCTGACTCCAATGGTTGCCTTGTCTTTCAACAAGTAGCCTTTTTAACAAATACGTGCAGTGGATGCGGGCGCACCCACCCCACTGTTAAAGGCTGCGCATTCTAAAGGCTGACCCTAGGTGCCGTCAAGCCTTGCTGGCGGTTTTACCAGCAAGGTGACGTTTTTAGGTCAGCAACTTATGCTACTTACTAATTTTACTGCTTGTTTTAAGCACCAAATTTACAGCTCGTCGTCAGAGTCGAGAGCGGTTAACTGGGCACCTAGCTCCTGCTCTACCTCGGTCGCCGAGGGATTGAACAGTTGCTCAACGCCTTCGCGCTTGCGACGACGTTCTGCGTGGTGAGTCAAGCCCGTACCTGCTGGTATTAGACGACCAACCACCACGTTTTCTTTCAGGCCGCGCAGGTAATCGCGCTTGCCGGTCACCGCTGCTTCGGTCAGTACCCGGGTAGTCTCCTGGAAGGAGGCCGCGGAAATGAACGACTCAGTGGCCAAGCTGGCCTTAGTAATACCCAGCAACATGCGTTGGTACTTGGCTGGGAATTTCTTCTCTTTTTCAAGACGTTCATTCTGTTCCAGCACACGCACAAGCTCGGCTTGATCGCCCGTGATGAAATCAGAGTCGCCTGAATCAGCAATCTCTACCTTACGCAGCATCTGACGCACAATTACTTCAATGTGCTTATCGTTGATACCAACGCCCTGGAGACGGTAAACGTCTTGTACTTCTGCCGTAATGTACTTGGCGAGCTCCTCAACACCCAATAAACGCAGGATGTCATGGGGGTTGCTCGGGCCATCAGAAATGACTTCCCCCTTCTCAACCGTTTCGCCTTCAAAGACGGCAATTTGACGCCACTTCGGAATCAAGGCTTCAAACGGATCGCCGGATTCTGGGGTAATCATCAGGCGACGTTTGCCTTTAGTCTCTTTACCAAAGCTAACGACACCGCTGATTTCCGCCAGGATAGACGACTCTTTCGGCTTACGCGCCTCAAACAAGTCAGCAACGCGTGGCAGACCACCGGTGATATCTTTGTTCGCCGAGGCTTCTACCGGGATACGGGCAACGACTTCACCCACACCAATAGTGACACCATCGTCGACCGAAATAATCGAGTTGCCTGGCAGCAAGTACTGCACCGGCGTATTGGAACCGGATACGGAAACATACTCGCCAGCGCTGTCTTGCAGCATAACCATCGGGCGCTTATCGCGACCAGCCATGGGGCGCGCTGCAGACTCGATCACCTCAATAGAGGACAAGCCGGTCATCTCATCGACGCTACGGTGCATGGTGACACCTTCGTCAAGATCGATGAACTGCGCCTTACCTTCTACTTCGGCAACGATCGGGTGCGTGTGCGGGTCCCACTTGGCGACAATGGCACCGGCATCCACGACGTCACCGTCGCGTACCGAGAGCTCGGCGCCGTAAGGCAGCTTGTAGTACTCGCGTTCACGACCATGGTCATCAGCAACAGCCAAGGCGCTCGAACGAGAGACCACCACTAGCTTGCCGTCACCACGCTCAACATGCTTGATGTTGTGCAGGCGAACCTTGCCGCCGTGCTTCACTTGTACGCTATCCACGGCTGATGAACGCGATGCTGCGCCGCCGATGTGGAAGGTACGCATGGTCAGCTGGGTACCCGGCTCACCAATTGACTGGGCAGCGATAACGCCGACAGCTTCACCGATGTTGACCTGGTGGCCACGAGCCAAGTCACGGCCGTAACAGGAAGCACAAACGCCGTGCGGCGTTTCACAGGTAATCGTGGAGCGTACGATAATTTCGTCGACGCCCATGGTGTCGAGCTCTGCACACCACTTCTCGTCAAGCAATGTCCCTTTAGCGATCAATACTTCACCGCTGCCCGGATGCACGACATCCTGCGCAACCACGCGACCCAGGACACGCTGGGAGAGCGGTACAATGATGTCGCCGCCTTCGATGATCGGATGCAGCGTCAAGCCATTTTCGGTACCACAATCTACTTCAGTGATAACCAAATCTTGCGCCACATCGACCAAGCGACGCGTCAGATAACCAGAGTTGGCCGTTTTCAGGGCCGTATCCGCCAGACCTTTACGTGCACCGTGAGTCGAGATGAAGTACTGCAGTACGTTCAGACCTTCACGGAAGTTGGCAACGATCGGCGTTTCGATGATCGAACCATCCGGCTTGGCCATCAGGCCACGCATACCGGCCAGCTGACGAATCTGGGCAGCCGAACCACGAGCACCAGAGTCGGCCATGATGAAGACGCTGTTGAATGAATCCTGCTCAACCTCGTTGCCATCACGATCAATCACGGTCTCTTTCGAAATGCCGACCATCATCGCCTTGGCGACTTTATCGTTGGCCTTCGACCAGATATCGATAACCTTGTTGTACTTCTCACCGGCGGTTACCAGGCCAGAAGAGAACTGGTCTTCGATCTCTTTAACTTCGGCTTCCGCCGCGTCAACGATCTCAGTTTTGGCTTCGGGGATAACGAAGTCGTTAACACCGATAGAGGCGCCGGACCAAGTCGCTAAGCGGAAGCCGGTGTACATCAGCTGGTCAGCGAAGATGACGGTCGGCTTAAGGCCGGCACGACGATAGACTTCGTTGATCAGGCTGGAGATCGCCTTCTTCTTCATCGGCTGATCGATCAGCTCGAAGGGGACACCTTCCGGAAGAATGCGGAACAGCATCGCACGACCGACCGTGGTGTCATAAATACGACGATGGAAGCTGCGCTCGCCGGTTTCCTCTTCAATATCGATCTCGTCCAGGCGCACTTTAACCCGGGCGTGCAGCGATACAGACTGGGTACCAAACGCGCGCTCGACCTCGTTAAGGTCAGAGAACACCATGCCTTCGCCTTTGGCGTTGATCTTTTCGCGGGTCATGTAGTAAAGACCCAGAACAACGTCTTGCGACGGTACGATGATCGGCTCGCCGTTAGCGGGCGACAGCACGTTGTTGGTGGCCATCATCAGCGCACGCGCTTCAAGCTGGGCTTCCAGGGTCAGCGGTACGTGTACCGCCATCTGGTCACCGTCAAAGTCGGCGTTGTAGGCGGCACATACCAGCGGGTGTAGCTGGATCGCTTTACCTTCGATCAACAGCGGCTCAAACGCCTGGATACCCAGACGGTGAAGCGTGGGTGCGCGGTTAAGCAGTACCGGGTGTTCGCGGATAACATCGGCGAGGATGTCCCACACTTCCGGCAGCTCGCGCTCGACCATCTTCTTGGCAGCTTTGATCGTTGAAGCGTAGCCCAGCGACTGCAGCTTGGAGTAGATAAACGGCTTGAACAGTTCAAGCGCCATTTTCTTTGGCAAACCACACTGGTGCAGGCGCAGCGTCGGACCTACGGTAATGACCGAACGGCCCGAGTAGTCGACGCGCTTACCCAGCAGGTTCTGACGGAAACGGCCCTGCTTACCTTTGATCATATCGGCGAGCGATTTCAGCGGACGCTTGTTAGAGCCCGTGATCGCGCGGCCACGACGGCCGTTATCCAGCAGCGCATCGACTGCTTCCTGAAGCATGCGCTTCTCGTTGCGCACGATGATATCCGGCGCGTTGAGGTCGAGCAGACGCTTCAGGCGGTTGTTACGGTTGATCACACGACGGTAAAGGTCGTTGAGATCAGAGGTGGCGAAGCGGCCGCCATCCAGCGGTACCAGCGGACGAAGGTCCGGCGGCAACACGGGCAGCACTTCCATGACCATCCACGCCGGCGCATTGCCAGAGTGGTAGAACGCTTCCAGCAGTTTCAGACGCTTAGAAAGCTTCTTGATCTTGGTTTCAGAGTTGGTCTGCGGAATTTCTTCACGCAGGTGATTGATCTCTTCTTCCAGATCGATGTCTTTGAGCAGCTCCTGAACGGCTTCAGCACCCATACGAGCGTCGAAGTCGTCGCCGAACTCTTCCAATGCTTCGAAGTACTGCTCATCGTTGAGCAGCTGACCACGCTCCAGCGTGGTCATGCCCGGGTCGATGACGACAAAGCTTTCGAAATAGAGCACGCGCTCGATATCACGCAGGGTCATATCGAGGAACATGCCGATACGCGACGGCAGTGATTTCAAGAACCAAATGTGAGCAACCGGAGAAGCCAGCTCAATGTGCCCCATGCGCTCACGGCGCACGGCGGCTTTGGTCACTTCAACGCCACATTTTTCGCAGATAATACCGCGGTGCTTCATGCGCTTATATTTGCCGCACAAGCACTCATAGTCTTTTACCGGACCAAAAATCTTGGCGCAGAACAGACCGTCCCGCTCCGGCTTAAAGGTACGGTAGTTGATGGTCTCAGGCTTCTTCACCTCGCCAAACGACCAGGAGCGAATCATGTCCGGCGACGCCAGGGTAATCTTGATCGCGTCAAACTCTTCGGACTGAGACTGCGATTTGAGTACTTTCACCAAATCTTTCATGGGACGGCTCCTAGCTCTCTAACTCGATATCGATGCCCAGCGAGCGGATTTCCTTCACCAGTACGTTGAAGGATTCCGGCATGCCTGCCTGCATGGTGTGGTCGCCATCCACGATGTTTTTATACATCTTGGTGCGGCCTTCGACGTCGTCCGACTTGACGGTGAGCATCTCTTGTAGCGTGTATGCAGCGCCGTAAGCTTCCAACGCCCACACTTCCATCTCACCGAAGCGCTGACCACCGAATTGCGCCTTACCACCCAAGGGCTGCTGGGTAACCAGCGAGTAAGAACCGGTAGAACGCGCGTGCATCTTGTCGTCTACCAAGTGGTTAAGCTTCAACATGTACATGTAGCCGACGGTAACCGGACGGTCAAAAGCGTCACCGGTACGGCCATCGAACAGGGCCATCTGGCCCGATTCAGGAATGTCCGCCAGCTTCAGCAGATGCTTGATTTCGTGCTCTTTGGCACCGTCAAACACCGGCGTGGCCATCGGCACACCCCCTTTGAGGTTCTTCGCCAGGGCAATGACCTCATCGTCGGTCAGGGAATCGAGATCTTCAACGCGCGTACCTTGCGTGTTGTAGATCTGCCCCAGGAAGTCGCGAATCTCGGCGACTTGCTGTCCGCGTGCATCGCGCAGCATGGCTTCGATCTTGACCCCTAGACCACGGGCGGCCATGCCAAGGTGGGTTTCCAAAATCTGACCGACGTTCATGCGCGACGGTACACCCAGCGGGTTCAGTACCACGTCGACCGGCTCACCCTTCTCGTCGAACGGCATGTCTTCGATCGGCATGATCGCGGAGATAACACCCTTGTTACCGTGACGACCGGCCATCTTGTCGCCTGGCTGGATGCGACGCTTGACCGCCATGTAAACCTTGACGATTTTCAGCACGCCCGGCGCGAGATCATCGCCCTGGGTCAGCTTGCGCTTCTTATCTTCAAAGCGCTCGTCCATCTCTTTACGGCGGTTTTCAAGCTGCTCGTCGGCCTGGGCCAACAGCTCGTTGTAAGACTCATCCTGCATGCGCAGTTTGAACCACTGCTGACGTGGCAGCTCGTCAAGGTACGCTTCGTCTAGCACGTCGCCTTTCTTAAGGTTCGGGCCACCGTTAACGGCTTGGCCGTCGAGGGTACGCTTGAGACGCTCAAACGTTGCGTCTTCAGCGATACGATAGGTCTCTTGCAGATCCTTACGAACTTCATCGAGCTGCGTACGCTCGATAGAGAGTGCGCGAGAGTCTTTATCGACGCCATCACGAGTAAACACCTGAACGTCGATGACCGTTCCCTTCATGCCGGTGGGGGCACGCAGCGAAGTATCTTTAACGTCCGACGCTTTCTCACCGAAGATGGCACGCAGCAGCTTCTCTTCTGGCGTCAGCTGGGTTTCACCTTTCGGCGTTACCTTACCGACCAGAATGTCGCCGGGGCCAACTTCAGCACCGATGTAAACAACGCCCGCCTCATCCAGTTTGGAGAGCGCCGACTCACCCACGTTGGGAATATCGGAGGTAATCTCTTCCGAGCCCAACTTGGTGTCGCGAGACACACAGGTCAGTTCCTGAATGTGAATCGTGGTGAAACGGTCTTCTTGAACGACTCGCTCGGAAAGCAGGATCGAGTCTTCGAAGTTGTAGCCATTCCAGGGCATGAACGCGATGCGCATGTTCTGACCCAGGGCCAGATCGCCCATATCGACCGACGGGCCATCAGCGAGAATATCGCCGCGCGCCACGTTGTCGCCAGGCCGCACGATGGGGCGCTGGTTCATACAGGTGTTCTGGTTCGAGCGGGTGTACTTGGTCAAGTTGTAGATATCAACACCGGCTTCACCGCCGATAATTTCATCTTCATTGACCCGTACCACGACACGACGTGCATCAACAGAATCAATCACGCCGCCGCGATTGGCTACCGCACAGACACCGGAGTCACGGGCAACAAAGCGCTCCATGCCGGTACCTACCAGCGGCTTATCGGCACGCAGGGTCGGCACCGCCTGACGCTGCATGTTCGAACCCATCAAGGCGCGGTTGGCGTCATCGTGTTCCAGGAACGGAATCAATGCCGCGGCAACCGAGACGACCTGACGAGGTGATACGTCCATTAGCGTCACTTGTTCAGGACGCATAAAGGTCGTTTCACCGCGGTGACGAACCTGAACCAGGTCATCACTCAGCTTGTTGGACTCATCCACCGCTGCCGACGCCTGGGCAATAACGAAATCGCCCTCTTCGATCGCTGAAAGGTGAACGATGTCGTCGGTCAACTGACGGTCAACAACTTTACGGTACGGCGTTTCGAGGAAGCCGTAGCTGTTAGTGTGGCTGTAAGTCGCCAGCGAGTTAATCAGACCGATGTTCGGGCCTTCCGGCGTTTCGATCGGGCAGAGACGTCCGTAGTGCGTGGCGTGAACGTCACGTACTTCGAAGCCAGCGCGCTCACGGGTCAAACCACCGGGGCCGAGTGCAGACACACGACGCTTGTGGGTCACTTCCGAAAGCGGGTTGTTCTGATCCATGAATTGAGAAAGCTGGCTGGAACCGAAGAACTCTTTCACCGCGGCCGCAACCGGCTTGGCGTTGATCAAGTCTTGCGGCATCAGGCCTTCGCTTTCCGCCATGGAAAGACGCTCTTTCACGGCGCGCTCAACACGCACCAAGCCAACGCGGAACTGGTTCTCGGCCATTTCGCCCACACAGCGAATACGACGGTTACCCAGGTGATCGATATCGTCAACGTCACCGAAGCCGTTACGGATATTGATCAGCTCGCGCAGCACATCCAGGATGTCCTTGCGATCCAGTACGCCGGAGCCCGTGTCAGTATCACGGCGCAGGCGACGGTTGAACTTCATGCGACCAACGCCAGAGAGGTCGTAACGGTCTTCAGAGAAGAACAGGTTGTTAAACAGCGTCTCGGCAGACTCTTTAGTCGGCGGCTCACCGGGGCGCATCATGCGGTAAATTTCGACCAACGCTTCAAGCGCGGAATTAGTCGCATCCAGCTTCAGGGTGTCGGAAATGAAGGAACCGCAGTCAAGATCGTTGGTGTAGAGCGTTTCGACCAGGGTAATACCGCCCTGCGCCATGCGCTCAAGCACTTCTGGCGTGATCTCGGTGTTACACGGACAGATCAGTTCGCCTGTTTTAGAGTCGATTTGATCTTTGGCCAGGGTTTTGCCGAACAGGTACTCCATCGGCACATCCAGACGCTCAAGGCCGGCTTTTTCAAGCTGACGAATGTGCTTCTGGGTAATCCGACGTCCTTCTTCAACGATCACATTACCTTCGCCATCTTTGATGTCGAAAGTAGCCGTCTCGCCGCGCAGACGCGACGGCACCAGTTCCACAGAGAAACCGGATTTCTCAATGTGGAAGACACTGGTTTCAAAGAACTCGGCCAGGATCTCTTCGGTGTTCATCCCCAGCGCACGCATCAGTACCGACGCCGGCAGTTTGCGGCGACGGTCAATACGTACAAAGACGTTGTCTTTGGGGTCAAACTCAAAGTCTAACCAAGAACCACGGTAAGGAATCACGCGGGCTGAATAGAGCAGCTTACCGGAAGAGTGGCTCTTGCCTTTGTCATGATCGAAGAACACACCGGGCGAGCGGTGGAGCTGGGAAACGATAACCCGCTCAGTACCGTTGATAACAAAGGTACCGTTCTCGGTCATCAGGGGGATTTCCCCCATGTAGACTTCCTGCTCTTTAATATCTTTGATTGCTTTGTTTGAGGAGTCGCGATCATAGATGATCAAGCGAACCTTAACGCGCAGCGGGGCGGAATAAGTGACGCCGCGCAGCTGGCACTCCTTAACATCGAACGCCGGCGTGCCGAAGCGGTAGCTGACATACTCAAGCGCCGCATTACCGGAGAAGCTCTCAATCGGAAACACGGACTTAAAAGCCGCGTGCAAGCCGACTTCGTGACGCTCGTCGGGCGAACGATCTTGCTGGAGGAAGTCGTAATAGGAATCAAGCTGGATCGCCAGCAAGTAAGGCACATCCATCACTTGGGGCAGTTTGCCGAAATCCTTGCGGATGCGTTTTTTCTCAGTATATGAGTAAGCCATCTGTATTCCCCAGCTTGTTCACCATGGGTGACCGATGCGTGGTCATCGCTGCCCGGCGGGCTTCGTCAGACACAGACAGCAAGCTCCTAAATCGGTAGCTCGCCGTCGAAAATCTAGTTCGATAACACTGTAGTCGATAACACTATTTCTACGTTCCTATTGCGACTGCGATTAATGAAACACCAGTTGCAACAGAAAAAGGCCGGCAGCGGGATATCCCGCCGCCAGCCGTGGAAGCTTACGCAGCGCGTAAAGCCGTCCGCACAATAATTACTTGAGCTCGACGGTTGCGCCCGCTTCTTCCAGCTTAGCTTTAGCTGCTTCAGCGTCGTCCTTAGACAGACCTTCTTTGATGGTCGCCGGAGCGCCGTCAACAGCACCTTTAGCTTCTTTCAAGCCAAGGCCAGTGATCTCACGTACTGCTTTGATCACGTTAACTTTCTTGTCGCCAGCAGCGGTCAGAACGACGTCAAATTCAGTCTGTTCTTCAGCTACTTCGCCGCCAGCAGCCGGGCCAGCCATTACGGCAGCCGCTGCAGAAACGCCGAATTTCTCTTCCATTGCTTCGATCAGCTCGACAACTTCCATTACGGACATGTCGGCTACAGCATTGATGATATCGTCTTTAGACAGTGCCATTGTTTCATTCCTAACTTTGCGGGAGTCTCGGTCAGCCGAGGACTCAGGATTCATTGCTCGGTTCAAGCAGCGCGCTGATGATGGCTTATACCGTCATACTGTACTGTTTACGCCGCCTGCAAGAAACGCTGCTTAAGCAGCTTCGGCTTCTTGCTTCTGGTCGCGCAGAGCGGCCAGAGTACGAACCAGCTTGCCAGCGGAGGCTTCTTTCATTACCGACATCAACTTGGCAATTGCTTCGTCGTAAGTCGGTAGGGTTGCCAGACGGTCGATGTCAGCAGCCGGAATCAGCTCACCTTCGTAGGCCAACGCTTTTACTTCGAAGTTCTTATCCGTTTTGGCGAACTCTTTGAACAAACGAGCGGCAGCGCCCGGATGATCAGTAGAGAAAGCCAACAACGTAGGACCAACGAAGCTATCGTTTAAGCACTCCCACTGAGTGCCCTCGAGAGCGCGGCGAGCCAGCGTATTACGAACAACACGCAGCTCTACACCATTCTCACGCGCTTGCTTGCGCAGATCGGTCATTTTACCAACCGTAACGCCGCGAGAATCAGCAACTACGACGGAGAGTGCGCCCTTGGCCGCTTCACTGACCTCGGCAACAATCGCTTTCTTGCCTTCAAGTGCTAGTGGCACAGTGATCACTCCTTCGTGCCGGAACCCAAGAAGGTTCCGGTGGTTACCATCTCTTCCTGCCCTGCTATGCAAAAAGCGCTGCAGCGCGGGAAGCCTTGGGGATGGTGCTCACCAGAAAGCTTTAAGCTTAACCAACTGGCGGCCACACCATCTGCGCAGGCGCTTCTAGGGCAATTAAGCCGCCCCTGTATATACAAAATGCTAAATGTACATACTAAGCGCGGCACCTGCGGTCTTTGACGATGCCCCGGCCAGTTTCAATAACCAAACGGGGGACCGCAAAGTTCTTGCTCGGTTCCTAAAAGAAAACCAACGATAACTCGCTTTACACGAAAGCAGAGTGATCGATTGTTAAACCCGGGCCCATGGTAGTGGACAGAGTCATTTTCTTGAAGTAAATGCCTTTAGACGCGCTCGGCTTGAGGCGCTTCAGGTCAGCAACCAGGGCTTCCAGGTTGCCGTTAATAGCTGCCACGTCAAAATCCACTTTACCCAGAGTAGTGTGGATAATGCCGTTTTTATCAGTACGGAAACGCACTTGGCCCGCTTTGGCATTCTTAACCGCTGTCGCTACATCAGGCGTTACGGTGCCGACTTTCGGGTTAGGCATCAGGCCACGCGGACCTAAGATCTGGCCCAACTGACCGACAACGCGCATAGCGTCAGGCGAAGCGATAACGACGTCAAAATCCATCACGCCTTTTTTCACTTGCTCAGCCAAGTCGTCCATACCCACGATGTCGGCACCGGCTTCTTTAGCAGCATCGGCATTGGCACCCTGGGTGAAGACCGCAACGCGCACATCTTTACCCGTACCGTTAGGCATGACGGTAGCACCACGCACAACCTGGTCAGATTTACGCGGGTCAACGCCAAGGTTGATAGCAACATCAACTGACTCTTTGAATTTAACCGTAGACAGCTCGGAGAGCAGCGCTACCGCTTCTTCAATAGAGTAGGATTTGGTGGCGTCTACTTTTTCGCGAATAACTTTCGCACGCTTAGATAGTTTAGCCATGATCAGAGACCCTCCACGTTTAGGCCCATGCTGCGAGCACTGCCAGCAATGGTGCGCACAGCGGCATCAAGATTCGCAGCCGTTAAATCTGGCTCTTTCGTTTTGGCGATCTCTTCGAGCTGTTCACGCGTCACGGTGCCGACTTTCTTCTTGTTCGGCTCACCAGAACCGGACTTGATACCAGCAGCTTTCTTCAGCAGCACGGCAGCAGGCGGTGTTTTGGTGACGAACGTGAAGCTACGGTCTGAGTAGACAGTGATCACGACTGGCGTCGGCAAGCCCGGCTCAATTTCTTGAGTCGCAGCGTTGAACGCCTTACAGAATTCCATGATGTTCACGCCGTGCTGACCCAGTGCTGGGCCTACCGGCGGGCTTGGATTGGCTTTACCTGCAGCAACCTGCAGTTTGATATAAGCCTGTACTTTCTTGGCCATCGTTTATGCTCCAATTGGGTAGTAACGCCCGAAGGCTCCCCGGTACCAGCGAAACAACCACTTAGCTATTCCGCACGAATCAAATACGCGTACTCTTTCTCAACCTGAGAGCTTACTCTTTCTCAACCTGAGAGAATTCTAACTCAACAGGTGTAGAGCGCCCAAAGATCAGCACGCTGACATGAAGGCGACTCTTTTCATAATTAACTTCTTCGACAACGCCGTTAAAATCAGCAAACGGCCCATCGACAACGCGCACTGACTGACCCGGCTCAAACATTGTTTTGGGCCGCGGCTTGTCGGTGCCATCTTTAACACGCAGCAAAATAGCATCTGCTTCGCGTGATGTAATCGGTGCTGGCTTCTCTTTTGTGCCGCCGATAAAGCCCATTACTCGCGGCGTCTCGTTGACGAGGTGCCATGTTTCGTCGGCCATCTCCATCTCAACCAGCACATAGCCAGGGTAAAATTTACGCTCACTCTTGCGACGCTTGCCGTCACGCATCTCGACAACTTCTTCTGTCGGCACCAAAATCTCGCCAAAGCGATCTTCCATACCGTACATTTTCACACGCTCAATAAGTGAGCGCATGACATGCTTTTCAAACCCAGAATAAGCGTGAACGACGTACCAACGTTTGGACATGAAAACTCCTAACCAATGACGCCGGACATCGCCCAGCCAAGAAGAGTGTCGATCAACCACAGCATTAGCCCCACCACCAGAACCGCCACTAACACGATGGCTGTGGTTTGAATGGTTTCGGGACGGGTCGGCCATACAACGCGCTGAATCTCTTTCTTGGCGCTTCTGGCAAGCTCTACTAAATCACGGCCTTTGGTAGTGGTCAGCGCGATCAAACCCGCAATCACACATAACACCACTACACCTAGCACGCGGTAGAGCAGGCCAATATCGGCGAAATAGGTATTACCAACGACAGCAACGACAAGCAGCGCTACGACCGCCGCCCATTTGAGCCCGTCATGGCGCGTCTGTTGCACCTCGGCGCCATGTTTTACAGAACCAGGCTTCATAAAAACGAGACTCCTCAAGGGTGCGGCGAACGATAAAAGAATTTTGGAAAAAGACATACCAACCTGGGGAAGGTTGGCAGGCCAGGAGGGAATCGAACCCCCAACCTGCGGTTTTGGAGACCGCTGCTCTGCCAATTGAGCTACTGGCCTGTATCGTCGTACTGGCTTTCTATACCAATTTTTTACTTCAACTATCTGTCTATCAATCTACATCAACCAACTACACCTATTGATAAGCGTCTTTTCAACCGCCTATACAACAGCGGGCGCCATGGTAGCGAAAAACGCCACTTCTGACAACCCCTTCTTTACGCTCAGACGCTATTTTATACCACCTGAACGCAGAGACAAAAAAAGCGAGCTTCGCTCGCTTTATCTGCAATATGGAGCTCATGGACGGAATTGAACCGTCGACCTCACCCTTACCAAGGGTGTGCTCTACCCCTGAGCTACATGAGCCAAACACATTAACTGGAGCGGGCGGCGGGAATCGAACCCGCACCATCAGCTTGGAAGGCTGAGGTTCTACCGTTGAACTACGCCCGCAGAACCTGTCTTGAATGACAATCCGCTACGCGCCGCCCTATAGCCTCTTACCTTTACCAAGCTATAAATCGTAGACAATGCCCGCTACCGGCTTTTCATTCAGCTGCACCGATTAAATCGCTGCGGCTTAATTCTGGTGGAGAGAGAAGGATTCGAACCTTCGAAGCTTTCGCGGCAGATTTACAGTCTGCTCCCTTTGGCCACTCGGGAATCTCTCCAACGTGGCGGCACATTATGCCAGCCTTCAAAAATGTGTCAAGCTTGGTAATCGTCTTAGCTATTAAAAGCTTAGCCCACCAACACTTTCAACATTCATGCTTTCTACATGGCAAGACGCTTACGCCTCGCCTTCGAACGCGCTGCATTCTGTCAAAGCAGCATTGAGAATGCAAGTCCCGCACGAATCTTTTCTAGCGACACAGGCTCCGGCACTCGCGGCGCGCCTGACATTTTGCCTGCACGCTCAGCAAAGGTCATGGGAAAACAGGCTTCCAAACCACCGTAAACCATGTCCGGCCACACTGCATGAGGCACTTGCACCCCCCGTGAAACAACCCGGGCATCACCACCCGTTAATAGCATCGGCAGCGCCACGCCTTGCTGATCACAGACTTCACTATAGATGCGATTAATCGCACTGACGGCCGCCATGTAGATACCATGATTAACGGCATCAACTGTGCGCCGCCCTGGCTCTAGCAATTCATCCGCTTCGCTTTCTGGGTCGATGGCCACATTGCGGGTACCTAGCTTCAAGCTCTCCTTCATCAGGCGAAGCCCTGGAATAATAAAGCCACCAAGATGCTGGCCACCTGGCAATACAAAGTCGATAGTAATGGCACTGCCACAATCTACCGCACAGCAACCGCCCGCTAATTGATAGCCCGCCAGCGCCCCCATCCAACGATCAACGCCTAAGCGTCCTGGCTCCTCATAGCCATTGATGACCCCCAGCGCTTCATGAGTTGAGTGCGCTACGTGCACATGACGCACCCGGCGACGCAGCAAAGCAACCGTCTCTTCCAGCACGGCCGCCCTGGCGACGCTTGAAATACGCACCGCCTCTACTACGTCAAGATCCGGGATGTCAGCCCCTGGTCGCCACTCTTCACGGGTCCATACCGCCCCGCGCGATCGTATCTCGCTGCTCTCGGCATCCTTGAGCCGCCATTTTGACAGCGTGTTGCCGATATCAAGGTCCAGAATCATAAACGCCTGCGTACGCTGATCTCACCGCCGGCTAGGCGTCGCGAGTGACCATTTTCGGTAACCCAAAGGTTACCACTCTTATCTACTTCCCCAGCGATGGCATCGCTGGTCTGCTGCCCTTGGATCACCCGAATAGGCAGTCCTGCATAAGCATGACGTTGATTCCACTCATCCTGCCAGGCGCTAAAGCCAACGCGCTCAAAGTCAGCCAGCATCGCCAATAGACCGGCTACAACATCGGAGGCCAACTGATTACGCGAGATATCCGGCAACCGCTCGAACAGCGCCGCAACCGGCTGATCGATGGCGGCTCGCTGAGCCGCAGGCAGCCACAAATTCATGCCCATGCCGATCACCACCTCGCAGGGACCTGCCGCATCCCCGGTGACTTCAATAAGAATGCCGGCCAGCTTGCCAAGCTCGTCGCTGGCAGCATCGCCCTGCTCGGAGAGCAAGATATCGTTGGGCCATTTTAACTTGGGCGCCACGCCATGCTGCTCTAGCACCTGAGCCACTACAACCCCGACGGCCAAACTCAGGCCTTCAAGCACCCCGATGCCAGATTCAAAGCGCCAGCCTAGCGAGAGCATTAAACTCTGCCCCCAAGGCGTCGACCAGACACGACCGCGCCGCCCACGCCCTGCCGTTTGCAGCTCAACCAGGCACACTTCACCATGCCCTGCGCCCTGCTCAAAGCGCTGACGCAAATACTCATTGCTGGAAGGTAACTGATCTTCAACAAACAGGCGTGCGAGGTAATGGCGTGCCTGAGCAGGCAAACGCTCGACGATTTTGGCGCCCTCCAAAGGCTCCAACCGCTGCGCTAATCGATAGCCACGTCCTTTAACGGCGACTAGCTCAACGCCCAGCGCCTCCAGTTTTTTTAACTGCTTCCACACCGCAGCACGAGAAATACCCAGCGTTTCACCCAGCTGCTCGCCAGAGTGAACCTCGCCATCGCTTAACAAACGCATCAGGTTGCCGATGGTCATGCTCCTGCCCCAATGGGAAAAGCGCTATTCTAGCGGATGGAGGTTCGCTGCGAAAACTTTCCTGAGGGCGACCAAGGTCGATAAGCGCTCCAGTAATATCAGCGAAGCCTTCGACATGCTAGAATAGCCGCTGGACGCAAGCCCTGAGCCAAGATGGTCGGCAAATTGCCAGCCCTTGCGACCCGCATTTTCCGACCCGTGGACAAACGGGTGTTCACAAGAGTTCTCTCTCAGCATGCAAAACCAGCAAAACTCCAGCGCGGTTAATAACCTGCGCAACGTCGCGATCATAGCCCACGTTGACCATGGTAAAACCACTCTGGTCGACAAACTCCTGAGCCAGTCCGGCACCCTTGACCGTAAAGCTGAAGGTCAAGAGCGCATCATGGACTCAAACGATCAGGAAAAAGAGCGTGGCATTACCATTTTGGCCAAGAACACGGCCATTCAATGGCAAGACAGCCACGGGAACGGCTACCACATCAACATTGTGGATACGCCTGGGCACGCCGATTTCGGTGGTGAAGTTGAGCGCGTCATGTCGATGGTTGATTCGGTCCTACTTCTTGTAGATGCCGTTGATGGCCCGATGCCGCAAACGCGCTTCGTGACGCAAAAAGCATTCGCCCAAGGCCTGAAGCCCATCGTGGTCGTCAACAAAATTGACCGCCCCGGTGCACGCCCTGACTGGGTGATCGACCAGATTTTTGATCTGTTCGACAACCTGGGCGCTTCCGACGAACAGCTCGATTTCCCGATCATTTACTGCTCTGCCTTGAACGGCATTGCCGGTATGGATCCTGAAGAATTGGCCGACAACATGGACCCCATGTTCCAAGCCATCGTCGATATCGTCGAGCCGCCCAAGGTGGAACTCGACGGCCCTTTCCAGATGCAGATTTCGGCACTGGATTACAACAGCTATGTGGGCGTCATCGGCCTGGGTCGCATCAAGCGTGGCGCGGTAAAACCGAACCAGCAGATCTCGGTGATTGGCGTTGACGGCAATGTGCGTAAAGGCAAAATCGGCCAGGTTATGACCCATATGGGTCTGGAGCGCGTTCAGACCAACGAAGCAACCGCTGGCGATATCGTCTGCATCACCGGCATCGATGATCTGGCGATTTCCGATACGCTGTGCGATCCGGCCAATGTTACAGCGCTCCCCCCGCTGTCCGTTGACGAACCCACCGTGTCGATGACCTTCCAGGTCAACGACTCACCGTTCGCCGGTAAAGATGGCAAGTTCGTGACCAGCCGTAATATCAAGGATCGTCTTGATCAGGAGCTGATTCACAACGTGGCGCTGCGCGTTGAACAGGGCGAAACCCCTGAGAAATTCAAGGTGTCTGGCCGTGGCGAACTGCACCTATCGGTGTTGATCGAAACCATGCGCCGTGAAGGCTTTGAGCTGGCCGTCGGCCGCCCAGAAGTCATCATCAAAGAGATTGACGGTGAGAAGCAGGAACCTTACGAAGAAGTCATCATCGACTGTGAAGAGCAGCACCAGGGCTCAATCATGGAAGAGCTGGGCTACCGTAAAGGTGAAATGACCAACATGCTGCCGGACGGTAAAGGACGGGTTCGCCTCGACTTCATCATTCCGGCCCGCGGCTTGATCGGTTTCCGTGGCCAGTTTCTGACCCTGACCTCCGGCACCGGCATTCTCACCAGCCGTTTCGATCACTACGGCCCGCTGAAGCCTGAAGCGTCCATCGAACGTCGTAATGGCGTGCTGGTCTCCATGGTCGACGGTAAAGCTCTCGCCTACGCCCTGTATGCACTGCAAGAGCGCGGCAAGCTGATTATTGATCACGCCACGGAAGTTTACGAAGGCATGCTGATCGGTATCAACAACCGTGCTAACGACATGGTAGTGAACCCCACCAAGGGTAAGAAGCTCGACAACATGCGCTCTACCGGCAACGATGAAAACATCGTGTTAACCCCGCCGGTTAAGTTCTCTCTTGAGCAGGCGATTGAGTTTCTCGATTCCGATGAACTCGTCGAAGTCACGCCGGCGCATATCCGCCTGCGTAAAAAGCTGCTGAAAGAGACCGAGCGTAAGCGTTACAGCAAGAAGTAACCCGCTCCAAGCAGTGAGTACCCAAAAAACCCGCGCAAGCGGGTTTTTTTATGTCGATTCGAAACCCACCGAACACTCGTTTAACACTGTCAGCAGCTTGCCAAGCAGCCCACTAAACGCAGCCTAAACGTTACGGTGCTGGAAAGGCGGCGCGTTCTATCGCACAGTAGCGCTAAATTCAGCACGCCCAATGCACGCTGTCATCACTATATTCATACAATTGTTTGGATACCTATCCCCATCCTGACACCCAAACACGGACACTCTTACCCATGAGCGGTCAAAACGTCTGGACGCATAAAGGTACTTTTCTACTCGCGGCGGTTGGCTCCGCCGTTGGCCTGGGCAATCTGTGGCGATTCCCTTACCTCACCGGTGAAAATGGCGGTGGTGCCTTTATTTTGGTCTACGCGCTGACCATTTTCGCGGTGGGTATCCCCATTCTAATTGCGGAGATCATGCTCGGGCGCACCAGCCGCCGAAGCCCGATTATGGGGATGCGCCACCTGACCAAAACCCACGGCACATCACGCGCCTGGGAGACCATCGGCTGGCTGGGCGCCGCCTCGGCGTTCTTGATCTTAAGCTTTTACTCGGTCATCGCCGGCTGGGCGATTCACTATACTTGGCTGATGCTGACCGGTTCACTGGTCGGTGCCGACGCACAAACCATCAGCGATGGCTTCGACGCCCTGTTGGCAGCCCCAGGCCTGATGACGCTCTATCACACCTTGTTTATCGCCTTTTCTGCGCTGATTGTTGGCATGGGAATCCATAAAGGCATCGAGTCGGGCCTGCGCATTATGATGCCCGCGCTGTTCGTGATTCTGCTGGTGGTGCTGGCCTACGGTGTGGTTAATGGCGATGTGGGCGCCGCCGCCCGTTTTCTGTTTACTTTCAATATCGCCGACCTGAGCCTTGAAGGCTGGCTGCAGGCCATGGGTCAGTCGTTCTTTACCCTGAGCTTAGGCATGGGAGCGATCATGGCCTACGGCGCTTACATGCCCAGTGACGTATCGCTGACCCGCACCGCCTTTGCCGTTGCCATTGTTGATACCGCTGTGGCGATGGTCGCTGGCCTGGCCATTTTTGCTCTGGTGTTTGGTGCCGGGTTGGAAACAGGCCAAGGCCCTGGGCTGATGTTTGTCACCCTGCCACTGGCCTTCGCGGAGATGCCATTTGGCGCGCTGGTCGGCGGCGTGTTCTTTATCCTGGTACTGGGCGCCGCCATCAGCTCCTCCATTTCGCTGATCGAGCCCGTCGCGGCATTTTTGGTAGAGCGCTTTGATATGACTCGCCCCCAGGCCGTTACGATTATGGTGATTGCCGCCTGGGCAATGGGCCTATTAACGGTTGTCAGCTTTAACGTGTGGGCCGAAGGGACGATATTCCATAGCCTGTTTGGGCGTAGCGCCTTTGAATTTATCGAGCTACTCACCAATATCTTCATGCCGGTGGGCGGCCTGCTGATTGCCCTGTTTGCAGGCTGGGCGCTGACCCAAAGCGAAGTCATGAAAGAGCTGGGCTCTACGGTCACGTGGTTTAAAGTCTGGCGGTTGCTAGTGCGCTTTGTGGCCCCCGCCGCTGTCGCCTTTGTGTTTTTACGCACCATTCCTCAAGTAGAGGGATATCTGATACCCACCCTAGGCGCGCTGCTAATTGTCGGCGCGTTTGCCGCCAGCCAGCGGTGGCTTAAAAAGCCACGACAAACAACTTGATAACAATGCGCAGGCGGCTTATATAGCCGCCTGCATCGCGTGGAGACACCATGAACCCTCTTATTGATGTACAGCGAGTCAACAAAGCGTTCGGCGGCTTACAGGTGATTAACGACTGCTCCATTCAGGTGGAAAAGGGCTCAATTACCGGCATGATCGGCCCCAATGGCGCAGGCAAATCAACCCTGTTCAATCTTATTGCCGGCTCCCTGGCGCCCGACAGCGGTCACGTTCTACTGGATGGAGAAGACATTACGACGCTCAGCGCCGACCAACGGTTTCATAGGGGCTTACTGCGCACCTTCCAGATCGCCCACGAGTTCAGCCAGATGAGCGCGCTGGAAAACCTGATGATGGTACCGCCCAAGCAAGCCGGTGAAGACCTTTTCAGCGCTTGGCTAAAGCCTAGCAAGGTACGTCGGGAAGAAGCCGAGGTACGTCGCCGAGCGCTAGAGGTAATTGATTTCGTCGGGCTACACCATGTGCGTAATGAATTGGCGGGCAATTTATCCGGCGGGCAGAAAAAGCTTTTAGAGCTTGGCCGCACCATGATGACAGATGCCAAGGTAGTGCTGCTTGACGAAATCGCCGCCGGGGTGAACCGCACCCTGCTGGGCGATTTGAGCGGCAATATCGAGCGACTCAACCGTGAGATGGGCTACACCTTTCTCGTCATCGAGCACGATATGGAGATGATAGCCCGGCTCTGCGACCCGGTGATCGTGCTCGCCCAGGGTAGCGTGATGGTAGAAGGCCACATCAACGAGATTCAAAATAACCCTGAGGTAATCGAAGCCTACTTTGGCACCGATGCCGCTTAAGAGTGACCGTTCGCTACTCACCAATGACTACAATGATGTCGCTTTACGTAAGCGACCTTGCTGAGAAACTTTGCTTATGTCATCAACAACCAGGCCATTAATCGACGCGCGCGATGTGCACGGCGGCTATGGCGGCATGAACATTCTTAACGGGGTTAACATGACGCTGGAGGCCGATGAGGTCGGTGTCATCGTTGGCCCCAACGGGGCTGGCAAATCCACCATGCTAAAAGCGATCTTTGGTCTACTGTATGTCAGTCAGGGCGAGATACTGCTTAATGGCCAGCCGATCCAGAACTTACCCCCCAACCAGTTGGTACAACGTGGCATGGGTTTTGTCCCCCAGGAGAAGAACGTTTTCCCGAGCCTTTCGGTGCAGGAAAACCTGGAGATGGGCGCCTTTTTAAAGCCGCAGAACGTTAAGCGCATGCTGGCTCAGGTGTATGAGTTCTTCCCGCCACTATATGAAAAACGCCGCCAGCCTGCCGGTGAGCTCTCCGGCGGGCAGCGCCAGATGGTTGCCATGGGGCGCGCTTTGATGGCCGAGCCGAGCCTGCTGCTACTTGATGAGCCCACCGCGGGACTGTCGCCACTCTACATGCATGAAATCTTTGACCGCGTCAAACAGATCAACGCCGCAGGCGTGGGCATTTTGATGGTGGAACAGAACGCCAAGCAGGCGCTAGCGATCGCCGATAAGGGTTTTGTACTGGCCGCTGGCCAAAACCGCTTTACCGATACTGGGGCTGCGTTACTCGCCGACCCGGACGTCGCCAAAAGCTTTTTGGGCGGTTAGCCCCAGGGAGAAACATGTGAACGAACTGGCTTTTTTCATTAATAATGTGGTGATTTCGGGCAGCGTGAGCGGCTCCATTTACGCTATTGGTGCCATTGGCGTCACGCTGATTTTCAGCATCATGCGCTTTGCCCATTTTGCCCACGCCGACATGATGACTTTCGGTGCCTTTATGGTGCTACTGCTCACCACGCTGTTCCCGGCGGCAGGCGCCAGCCTTGGCGTGCCGACGGGGGTCTTGATGCTGCCGCTGGCGATGCTGCTCACCGCCGTCTTGGCTGTAGGGATCGACAAAACCTTTTATAAGCCGCTGCGTGCTCATGGGGTAAAGCCCATCGTGCTGGTGATTGGCTCGCTAGGTGTGACGTTGATTTTGCAGGGGCTGATCCGCCTGTTTTCCGGCACCGGTGGGCAGAGTCTTTATGTGGATGACCGCAAAGAAATCTTTCGCCTTGCGCTGCCCTTCGAGGGCGCCCGCGCGCCGATTGTCATCACCGAACCGCAGATTTATCTGTTTGTGATTACCATCATTGCTGTCGTCGCACTCCATCTTTTCCTTAACCGTTCGCGGCTGGGTAAGGCGATGCGCGCCATGTCGGATAATCCTGAACTGGCCCAGGCATCGGGCATTAACACCAATACCATTGTGGCAGTGACTTGGATGATTGCAGGAGCGCTAGCCGCCATCGCTGGCACGCTGCTTTCCCTGGACGTCACCTTCAAGCCCGACTTGAGCTTCTTCCTGCTGCTGCCTATTTTTGCCGCTGCCATTGTCGGCGGTGTTGGCCACCCTTATGGCGCCATTGCTGGCGGCTTTGTGGTCGGTTTTGCCGAAACACTGGCGGTGTTTAACTGGAATGTTCTACTTCGCCCCTTCCAGGAAAGCTTCCCCGCGTGGCTGGAACTGCCGTCAAATCTCGCCTTCGTGGGCACGGAGTACAAGATTGTAGTGCCGTTTTTCATTCTGATAGCCATTCTGGTGTGGCGCCCCACCGGACTGTTCAAGGGCAAGGTGATCTAATGAGCCATTCAGCTAAAACACGCAACCCTGCCTACACGCCCCAAGACGCAACGCCAACTCGCCGGTTTCCGCTGCGTGAATTGTTCCTGTTTGGCGTGTTGCTGGCGGCCATTCTGGCGGTTTATGCCCTCATGGGCGCAGCATACAGCACGCGAATGCTCGTTGAAGCCGCTTGTTATGCCATCCTCGCGTTGGGATTAACCATTCAGTGGGGCTATGCCGGGCAGTTCAATGCCGGTGTGATGGGGTTTGTCGCCCTAGGCGGCTTCTGTGCGATGCTCTTCAGCGTTCCGGTTAACGAGGCCTTCTGGGGCACCGCGCTACCCGGCGAACTAGGCCGTGTGCTGTTGTATGGTGTGGCCGCCATTCTGCTGATCGTCGCTGTTAGCAAACTGGATCGCCTGGGCATGCCCAAGCCCCTACGTACGCTTATCGTAGTCGTGTTAGGCCTTGTGCTTTATCTCGCGGTGATTAGCCAGCTACGTGAAGTTACTGATGCGATTGAGAGCCAGGCAGGCTTTGTCGGCGGGCTAGGATTACCGCCCTGGACCGGCTGGATTGTGGGTGGCGCGCTGGCCGGTGGCGTCGGTTACTTTATTGGTCATATCTGCCTGGGCTTACGCAGCGATTATCTGGCCATTGCCACCCTCGGCATTGCCGAGATCATCAAGGCGTTTTTAAAGAATTCCGACTGGCTGACCCGCGGCACCGCCACGGTGTCGCCGTTACCCTGGCCTACCCCAGGGCCTGCTGAACTGGGGTTTACGCTCTCCCGCGCCATCTACCTTTCGTTTACAGCGGTGATCATTGCAGTGATCTTCTTTCTGCTTAATCGCGCTTACAACGCCCCATGGGGCCGTATGATTCGAGCGATTCGCGATAACGAAGTGTCCGCTGCCGCCATGGGCAAAGATATCAACAAGCGTCGCCTGGAGATTTTCGTGCTGGGCTGCATTCTGATGGGCTTGGGCGGTGGCATACTGGGCACTTTTAACAGCCTCTTTGACCCTCAGGGCTATTTGCCGCTCAACCATACCTTCTTGGTGCTGGTGATGGTGATTCTTGGCGGGCCGGGCAACAACCTGGGCACTATTTTCGGCGCGGTGGCGGTGTATATCATCTGGATTATGTCTGAGCCGCTGGCGCTATTTTTGATGCAGCTAGCAGTGGCGTTTGGGGAGGGTACGTTTGGTTGGGATGCCCCAAGCAATATGGATAGCCGCGCCTTGCAGGCACGGGTACTGGTGATTGGCTTGCTGATTACCATGGTGCTGCGCTTTGCTCCTAAAGGGCTGCTGCCTGAGAAAGTCAAAAGCCATAGCTAATCCACACAAGCTACCCAAATAAAAATGCCCGATGGATGATCCGCCGGGCATTTTTTTACAGTTCTAGATAAACGTTGAAGGTTTAAAGATCAACCTGACCTTTACTGGTAAAGGTGCCATCTTCAACGGCCATTTCTACCACCACGCCCGGTACATCTCCGTTGTCGTCAAACTCATGCGAGCCAGACGCGCCTTCGTAGTTGATGTCGGTACCCGCGGCAATCAACTCAACCGCTTTCTCCCATTCGCCGGGCAGAATAACCTCACCGGGGGCAGTGGCGACGCTGCGCAGCGCTTCGGAAAGCCCTTCACGGTCAGCGCTGCCGTTTTGCTCAATCGCCAGCGCGATCAGGAAAGCAGCATCGTAAGCCTGGGCGGCAAACACGGCAGTGGGATCCAGCTCAGCAGCTTCGGCGGCTTCGATAAAGAGTTCGGTGCCAGGCAGATCAGGACTGCCGGGGCGCGTGGCAATCATACCGTCCAGCACGTCCGCACCGATGGCTTCAATCAGGCTATCGCCGACCATGCCGTCAGCGCCTACGTACTGGGTAAACATGCCGCTTTCATAGGCTTGACGCAGTACCGTTTGACCCGACGTATCGGCATAAGCCAACACTACCAGTGTTTCAACGCCACTCACTGAAAGCGAACCTAACTCAGAACGATAATCCGCGCGGTTATCTTCATGGGCAAGATTCTCAGTGATCTGACCACCGCCCGACTCAAATGCAGCGCTAAAGGCGTCCGAAAGCCCCTGACCGTAGTCGTTGTTCACGTAGGTAACGGCGACTTCATCAATGCCTTTTTCAAGCAGCAGCTTCGCGAGCATCTCCCCCTGGAAAGCGTCTGACGGTACGGTGCGGAACACCAGATCATTATCGTCCAGTTCTGATACGGCAGGCGCCGTAGAGGCAGGCGAGACCATCAATACGCCACCAGGAATGGCCGCATTGTTGGCTGCAGCAATGGTTGCACCCGTACATAGGGCACCTACAATCGCCGTCACATTTTCAGAGTTCACCATCCGGTCAGCGGCGTTTGAGGCGGCCGATGCATCCGAACAGGTGGTATCGCCGGACGGCATCTCCAACGTTTGGCCATCTAGAATACCGCCCTGCTCATTGACCTGTTCAACGGCTAGCTGCGCCCCTGCAAAAATCGATGGTGTCAAACTTTCGATTCCCCCGGTAAAGCCGCCCAAGAAGCCAACTTTGACCTCTGCCTGTGCGAATCCCGTCATTGCCAGGGTAGAGGCCGCCACAGCAGTGGCTAATGCGCGCTTATTGACCATATTATTTGTCGCTCCCAGTGTCGTAAGAGATGATGCATTTTTTTAGTATGCCTCAGCGATCAATCACTAAGGCTGCTATTAATCTGGAACTGGAACGCCAAAAACACAAGCAACGCTTTCTAACGCTCGTCGTCTTCCTCTAGAAAGCGCCTGCGTTCAGCAAGCTGCTTCTGAAGGCGCTTGTGGCGATAAAGCCGCACCAGCGCAATCGTTAACGCGGTAACTAGCATCGCAGCCAACACCCAACCCTGCCAGGGGCGAGCGGCGTTACCCATCACCGTTTCCAACGTAATTATCAGCATTAAGCCAATCGCCTGGGAGCCGATCGCTAGCGCGCGCAGCCTATCAAAAGCGGGTGGGGGCATAACATCTCCGTAATTTGTAGCTCGCATGGTATGGTCTGCCAGTGTACCTGCTTCACGAGAAAATCATGAATGCCATCGCTCTCGGCCCACTGCTGATTTCATTACCGCGTCTTTATGCCATCGGCTGCGCGCTGCTGTTGCTACTCTGTGCACGGTTACTGCTAGGCCTTCCCCGGCGTGACCAGCAGCGCTGGTTTACCGGGCTTATCATTGTTTGGTTAGTCGGCGCCCGATTGGGCCACCTTATGCTTAACCTGGATAGCTATAGCGCCGCCCCGCTTGAAGCGCTCAAAGTGTGGCAGCCCGGCTACCACGGCCTATGGGGCATGGCCGCAGGCTTGGTATGGACGGCCTGGACGCTACGTGCACGCCTGCTAGCTACGGGAGGGGCGATGGCCATGCTGATTGCCGCCTCCAGCTTATGGCTGGTACTAGTCACCTTGGCGCCCTTTGGCAACGACTTTGCCGTTACCTCCCTACCGGAAGTCACCCTGGAGGATATAGAGGGCAATCAGGTGGATCTACCGTCGCTCACCGACAGCGGTGACCTGATTATCGTCAACTTATGGGCTACCTGGTGCCCGCCCTGCCTGCGTGAAATGCCGCTGCTCGAGGAGGCCGCTCAGCGCGATGGCGTCAGCGTGGTGGTGGCAAACCAAGGCGAAGACCTGCTCCCCATGGTGCGCTATTTAGATGAGCAGCAGCTTGAATTTCGCTATGCGCTACGCGACCCCAGCCAACAGTTAATGGCCCTTTTCGAAGCACCGGGGCTGCCCACTACCGTGCTATTTGATGACCAGGGAAATACCTTAGATGTGCATGTAGGCGAACTTACCCGCACCCATCTGGACCACTGGTTAAAAGATTGATGCCGATACACCTTAATCCCCCCGCTGCTTTGCGTTAGAATCCCCCGCCCTGTTGCCGCCGGTGCTCCCCCCGGCGGCAGTCGACCCGTTTTGCAGACTCCTCCGAGGCATCATGAGCGATTTTTCTCCCGGCCAACGCTGGATTAGCGACGGTGAAGCTGAGCTTGGGCTCGGCACCGTGCTTAACTGCGACGCCCGTAGCGTTACCATTTTGTTCAGTGCCAGTCAGGAAACCCGTACCTACAATACCCGCCAGGCCCCGCTGACCCGCGTTATGTTCGGCAGCGGTGACCGCGTGCTCTCCGCCGACGGCTGGCAGATGGTGGTTGATGACAGCAAAGAGTCCGGTGGCCTGATTACCTATATCGGTGAAGACAGCGATGGCAACCTGCGCGAGCTGCCCGAGGCCAAACTCGCCGATACCATGCAGTTCGACCAGGCGCGTGACCGCCTGCTGACTGGCCAGGTCGATCGCAACGACTGGTTTGATTTGCGTTTTCGTACCCTGCACCACTATCAGCGTATTGAGCAGCACAACGCGCTGGGCTTTTCCGGGCCGCGCATCGACCTGATTCCTCATCAGCTCTATATCGCCAATGAAGTCGCCAACCGCCATGCGCCCCGCGTACTGCTGGCGGATGAAGTGGGCCTGGGTAAAACCATCGAAGCGGGCTTGATTCTGCACCGCCTGTTACTCAATGGCCGCGTTGAGCGTGCGCTGATTCTGGTTCCCGATAGCCTCACGCATCAGTGGCTGGTCGAGCTACTGCGCCGCTTCTCGCTTAACGTCACGCTGTTAGATGAAACCCAAAGCCAAGCCCACGGCAGCTACAATCCTTTTGAGAGCGCGCAGCTGGTGCTAGCCAGCCAGGGCTGGCTGTTTGCCAACCCGCAACGCCAGGAGCAGGCGCTAGCCAGTCAGTTCGACCTGCTGATCGTCGACGAAGCGCACCACCTCGACTGGAGTGAAGAGGGCAGCGGCCCCGGCTACCGGTGCGTCGAACAGCTCTCGGCGGTGATTCCAGGCCTGCTGCTGCTCACCGCCACACCCGAGCAGATGGGCATCAAGAGCCACTTTGCTCGTCTGCGATTGCTGGATAGCGAGCGCTACCACGACCTGGAGCGCTTCAAAGCCGAAGAGAGCCACTACACCGAGGTCGCACGCGCCATCGATGCCTTGGAGGCTTTGCCCGGCAACCCTGATGCGAGTGCTCACGTCTCTGCGGTAGCCGATGACCGCGACAGCCAGGCGCTGCTGGCCACGCTATGTAACGAGGAGGCAAGCGAAGCGCAGCAGGACGCCGCACGTGCCCAGCTCAGTGAAGCGCTGCTGGATCGCCACGGCACGGGCCGCGTGATGTTCCGCAACAGCCGCCGCCACGTAGGCGGCTTCCCGGAACGGCGCTTAAACCTCGCGCCGTTAGCATTGCCTTCGGCCTACCGTCGCGTCGTGCGCCGTCTCGAGCGCGACGAGGATTATCTTGATGAGCTGCTGATCGAGACCGGCATGGATCATCCAGACGTGCTGATCTACCCCGATGCGGCCTACCGAGAGCTTAGCAATGATCCACTCAATGGCGAAGACTGGTGGCACATTGACCCCCGGGTTAACTGGCTGCTGGAAAAGCTCAGCGACGACAGCGAGAGCGGCTTCGCCAACGAAAAAGTCCTGATCATTGCCCACCACCGGGAAACCGCCGAAGGCCTTGCTGAAGGGTTGCGGGTGCTGGGCGGCTACCATGCGCCGGTGTTCCACGAAGACCTCTCCTTGATAGAGCGTGACCGCGCGGCAGCGGCGTTTGCCGATGAAGAGGGAGGCGTTCAGGTACTGGTGTGCTCGGAAATTGGCTCTGAGGGGCGCAACTTCCAGTTCTGCCGTCACCTGGTCATGTTCGATATGCCCCAGCACCCGGATCAGCTCGAACAGCGTATTGGCCGCTTGGATCGCATCGGCCAACGCCACGCTATTGAGCTGCATATTCCTACCTTTGAGGGCAGCCCCGGCGAGCGTCTGCTGCGCTGGTATAACGAAGGTATGGATGCGTTCAGCGCCCCGCATGGAGTCGGCAACGAGCTGTTTGATGCCTTTGGTGACGCCCTGGCTGACGCCCTGCTGGATGATGAAGCGCTTGAAGAGATTATCGCCGAAACCCGCACGATGTTTAACGCCAAATTGGCGGAACACGATGTGGGCCGCAACCGGCTACTGGAACTCAACGCCTGCCGCCCTGCCCGCGCTCAGCAGGTCATCGACGCCGTGCGTGAACTTGACGAAGACGCCGCCCTGCCGCGCTACCTTGAACGGGCACTGGATATTTTTGGCGTGGAGAGTCAGGAAATCGGCAAGGGCTTGATGCACCTGCAGCCCAGCCAACATATGCTGGATGGCCTGCCGGGTCTGGTTAAAGGCGAAGAGGGCTTTACCGCCACGTACAGCCGCGCCCAAGCACTGGTCCGCGACGATGTGCAGCGGCTCTCTTGGGAACACCCGCTGCTGCGGGAAATGATGGGCCGCGTGTTGGATGGCACCATGGGCAACTCGGCGCTGGCGCTACTGCGCCACGACGCCATTCCCAGTGGTCGATTGATGGCCGAACTGGTGTTCCGCACCCACTGCCCGGCGCCCAAGAAGCTGCATCTTAACCGCTTCTTGCCACCCACCGCGGTGCGCCTGCTGCTGGATGAATCTGGCGCCAACCTGACCAGCAAGATCTCCTTCACCGGTTTGGGCAAGAACCTGCAGAAGGTGAATAAATCCCTGGCGCGTGATCTGATCAAGAGCCGCCATGACCAACTGCGTGAACTGCTCACTCAAGGCGAGGGCGAAGCCGAGCGCCAGCTGCCCAGCATTGTCGAAAATGCTGAAGCGCGCATGCGTGCGCAACTGGATGCCGAAATTGCCCGCTTAACTGCGCTGGCCGAGCACAATCCGGCGGTACGCAGCGCTGAAATTGACGCGCTGAAAGATGAGCGTAAGGCGCTCAGCGAAGCGATTGAAAATACCCGCCTACGTCTGGATTCCGTACGGGTAATTATCACCGTTGACGCCGATCGTTAATCGCCAAGCG
This sequence comes from Vreelandella maris, assembly GCF_013371085.1. Lineage (GTDB taxonomy): Bacteria > Pseudomonadota > Gammaproteobacteria > Pseudomonadales > Halomonadaceae > Vreelandella > Vreelandella maris. Next base: position 101,907 of record NZ_JABWCV010000009.1, read on the forward strand.
AATGTTTCCTAAAGGATCGCCTCAAGCGCCTTGTCCAATGTGGGGTATTGGAAAGTAAACCCTGCCGCTTCAAGGCGCACGGGGCGCATATCCGCCCCGGTCAGCAATAGCCGAGACATTTCCCCCAGCCCCGCCTTCAAGACAAACGCGGGTACGGGGAAAATGGCCGGTCGATTGAGATGTTTGGCCAGGGTTTTGGTAAAGGTGGCGTTGGTGACCGGGTGCGGCGCGCTGCCGTTAAAGGGGCCGCTCAAGGTATCGTGATTGATGAGAAACAAAATCGCCGCGACTAAATCATCACGGTGAATCCACGGCATAAATTGCTCACCGCTGCCAAAGCGGCCACCTAACCCTAGCTTAAACGGCGGCAGCATTTTCTGCAGGCTGCCGCCGCCTGCATCTAGCACCAATCCCGTACGCAAAATCGCTAAACGCACCCCCATCGCCTCAATCGGCTGGGCGGCTGCCTCCCACTGTTTGCACAGACGATGGGCAAACTCATCATTAGGGATTGTCTCTTCGGTCACTACGCGCTTGCCCTGATCGCCGTAATAGCCCATTGCTGAACCCGATACCATTACCTTCGGCAATGGCTGACCATTAGCCTTTAACTGTTCACACAACGCGACCAATTGCTCAGTTGACGCTACACGAGAATTTATCAGCTTGGCTTTCTGCTCATCGCTCCAGCGCTTACCAGCAATAGACTCTCCAGCCAGATTAATTAGCGCGTCCGGTGGCGACTCAATAAACGCCTGGGCGCTGTCACGAATATCGCAGCCACTAGGCAAGCGATCGCGTACTTGATGAGGGTGACGGGAAACCACCTGCACCTCGTGGCCCTGCTCTATCAGTTTTTGGCATAGCCGCTGGCCGACAAACCCACTGCCTCCGGTCACTAATACGCGCATGGAATTACTCCTGTTGGTGCCACCGTTCGTTGTCAGCTTGGCGAAATGAATCAATCGAAGAACAAATTGTACGATATCTATACACAACTGCTACAGTAAGCTTTCAGCGCTATTCATACGACACCTAAACAACTCATAAGACACCTAAACAACGCTGCGAGGAACCATGGCGATACTGCCTTTGAATGCTCATCAATCGGTCGCCATCATTGGTGCAGGCATTGCAGGGCTCGCCTGTGGGCAGGTGCTCGCCAATAGCGGCGCTAGCGTTACGCTGTTTGATAAAGCCCGTGGCCCTGGCGGGCGCATGTCGAGTAAGCGCAGACCCAGCGCGACGCTGGATCTAGGCGCCCAGGCTTTCAGCGTACACAACGCAGACTTTCAGCGCGCGGTCGATACATGGCTATCCATTGGCTGCATCGCTTCTTGGCCCACCGCTACCTATCAGGCTAGTCCAAATGGCTGGCAGGCGCATAACGATGGGCAAAGGCGCTACACCGGTGCTCCTAGAATGAGTGCCTTGACGCGTCATTTGGCCGACTCACTAACGGTGCTACCTCAGGCTGCACTGCATACAGGCACTTCCATCACGTCACTCAAACGCACGCAAAAAGGGTGGCAGTTGGTAGCGGCGGACGGCATGACCCATGGGCCTTATGATCAGGTAGTGGTCAGCGCACCACCGCCCCAGGCCCATGCACTGTTGGCAGCGTGGGACGACGATTTGGCCACCGCGTGCCAAACGCGAAAGCAACGCGCCTGCTGGGCGGGATGGGCGATTTTTGACAGACCGCTTCCCGCCATACCCGGTGTTGACCCAGACTGGCAGATGGCGCGAGTTGCCCACCCTGCCCTGCATATTGTGTCACGTAACCAAACAAAACCAGGACGCGCTGCTCAACCTGAAAGCCTTAGCCTGCTGGCTCAACTCGACTGGAGCGAAGCACATTTGGAGCAGCCTGCCAGTGAGGTGACTCGCCAGCTTCTTGCCGCTCTAAAAAGTCTTTTCCCCACCTCAGCAACGCTACCCGACCTGATTGAAACAGGCGCGCACCGGTGGCGCTATGCACAACCGGCGGCCGCTTGTGAACACACATACTTATACAGCGAAAACGGTTTGGCCCTGTGCGGCGATCACTTTTGCGACGGGCGCGTAGAAGATGCCTGGCTATCAGGCCACCGCTTAGGGAAAGCGCTAATAGGCCGGTCGGTCTAATTATATAAAATATTATACGGGCTAAGAGGGATTCTTATAAAGGTTGTACCGAGTAGCGACAAGTTGTACAAATGAGCATACAGTAACGTACTAATGTTCAGATCTTTGATTAGGCAGTCTCTACATGGAACACGCTTCACCTTCGCCGCGGCGAATAATGTCCGGCCCTTACAGCGCGGCGCTGCAGTTAACTAGCTTGCGGTTCACTAGATTGCAGTTAACGAAGAGGTACTGGCGCACATGAGTCTTAAGGCGACCCATCCCCCCGATACGCCGCTCTATCCGATACGCGAAGTATCTCGCTTGACGGGCGTAAACTCGGTCACCCTTCGCGCTTGGGAACGACGCTACGGGCTAATTCGCCCCCAGCGCACCCCCAAAGGGCATCGCCTTTACGCTCAAGACGACATCACACGCATCGAACGCATCTTGCAGTGGCTCAATCGTGGTGTGCCGGTCAGTCAAGTCGCCGACTTGCTTGACCAGCCAGAAACAATTGAGACGCCTACCCCTGATGCTGGCGATTGGGCTAGCCAACGCCTGCAGCTGCAAGCCATCATCGAAGCGTTAGACCTGCCCAAGCTAGAGGCTTTTTATTACCAGAGCTTAGCGCTCTATCCGCTGAGTATTGCCATTAACGAGCTTTGGCAGCCGGTCGTTTTAAGCTTAGAGACGAAATGGGCCCTTCAGGCAGATCAGTTAGTACGCCGCACCTTGGAAGCATTTTTGCGCAGTCAAGTGGGTATCCGCTTGCATTATGCTAACCAGGCTACCCGGGGCCCGCTGATTTTGCTCAATGCCATGCCCGATGACCCTGGCCCACTGTGGGTGTTGATGTCGGCATTGATGGCCAGCGAGCAAGGCTACCGAGTACAGATGCTTGACCACTCGCTGCCACTTGAGGATCTCCCTCAGGCAGTCGCGCGGCTACACTCGTCGATGGTACTGCTGTCTAGCGGCCAGCGCGAAAGTGACAGCTATATTCGCCAAGCGCTGCCTAAAGCCGCCGAGACGCTTAATGTGCCCATCGGCGTGTGTGGTGAAGTGGCGCGCCTGCGCGAAGCCGACCTGCGCGATAGCCCGGTTCACATGCTAGGTGATGACCTGCCCCAGGCGATTGCTCGCTTGCGTCCTCTCTTACGCGAGTCTGGCGTACTGTAACCAGCCCGCTCTTACCCTGGCCGTTCGCCCTCTGGCGACCGGCCATTTTTTTGTGCCGCAGGAGCCCCTATGACAGAAAAGCCTATGAAACGTCAATTGGTTTGGCTGCGCAGCGACTTGCGTATTGATGACAACAGTGCCCTGGCTGCTGCAGCGGCCAAAGGGCCTGTCATCGCGGTTTTTTTGCGCAGTATTCCCCAGTGGCAAGAGCATGGCCATGGCGCCAATAAGCTGGACTTTTGGGCGCGCGGTGTCGCCGCCGTTAAGACAGCCCTTAACGGATTGAATATTCCGCTGCTGCATCGCGATATTGACCACTATAACCAAGCGCCAGACGTACTGCTTGAGATCGCTCGCGAATATGATGTTGAGCAGTTGCACTTCAATCACGAGTACGCGCTCAATGAGCGCCACCGCGACCAGGCTGTGCAAGACGCCTTCAAACAGCCCGGGATTACCGCACATGGCTACCACGATGCCATAGCGTTTGCCCCCGGCAGCCTGCTAACCGGGAAGGGCGACTACTACGGGGTATTTACACCGTTCTCCAAGGCGTGGCACAAGCAGATCACCGCTGATCAGTTGGCGCTGCGCGCGACGCCACAGGTGCAAGCGGCGCTGGATATTCAAAGCGACCCGCTGCCTGAACTTCCCAAGCTTGATAGCTCCCCTATCGATGGACAGCTGTGGCCAGCCGGTGAAAATGCCGCGGCGGATAACTTAGCGCGCTTCCTACGCTTTCGTGGCCGTCACTATAAAGACCAGCGCGATCTACCCAAGGTACGTGGTACCAGCGAACTCTCACCCTATCTGGCGCTAGGCATGATCTCCCATCGCCAATGTTTACAAGCCGTGATGAGCGAAAACGGCGGTCACTTAGCCGATGGCGATATCGGTCTTACTACTTGGGTCAACGAACTGGTCTGGCGCGAATTTTATCAGCATGTCGCGGTGGGGTTTCCCGAGGTGTGCCGCTATCAACCCTTCCAGGAACACACCAAGCAGTTGCAGTGGCGCGATGATGATGAAGGCTTTCAAGCCTGGTGCGAAGGGCGTACCGGCTACCCTATCGTCGATGCTGCCATGCGCCAGTTAGTCGCCACCGGCTGGATGCACAATCGGCTGCGCATGGTGACCGCAATGTTTTTAAGCAAGCACCTGCTGATTGACTGGCGACGCGGTGAAGCCTTTTTTATGCGCCACTTGGTCGACGGTGAATTCTGCGCCAACAACGGCGGTTGGCAATGGGCGGCCTCTACGGGTACCGATGCCGCGCCCTACTTCCGCATTTTTAATCCCACCACCCAATCCACCCGTTTTGATGCTGACGGTGAGTTTATTGCCCACTGGCTGCCTGAGCTTGCTGATCTTCCTGCGAAAGCACGCCACGCACCGCCCCAGGACCTGCTTACCGATGTGCCGTATCCCGCGCCGATCGTTGATCACAAAGCAGCACGTCAACGTGCACTGGACGCATTTAAATCACTCACTAAATAATCGCTTCTGTCCCCGTTGCCTTAAGCCATTATAGTTACAAAGTTAATCAAGGAGACCGTCATGGCTGAGCCTGCGGCGCTGGAGGCGTTTTGCGCCTTTTTCAATAAACTAGACAATACCTGTACAGAAAAGCTATACGAGGTATATACTGAAAATATAATTTTTAGTGACCCGCTGCACCATATTGAAGGTCGCGAAGCGTTAGCGCGTTATTTTTCAACCATGTATGAAAATGTCGAGCAGTGCCACTTCACTTACCACACTCGGCAGTTACAGGGGCAGCAAGCGTTCGTAACCTGGACCATGACGTTTATTCATCCCCGATTGGCAGGTGGCCAAGCTGTCAAGGTCGAAGGCTGTAGCGCACTCACCTTTGCCGCCGATGGGCGTGTTGAGCGTCATCGCGATTATTTTGATGCTGGCGCCATGCTTTACGAACATTTACCGCTGATGGGAAGCGCCATTCGCTGGTTAAAAAAACGCCTTGCCTAAGCAATAACATCACAGCGGGGCGCACGAGGAGGCTTAATGAGCACATGGGAAACGCCCCAACGTATTTGGTTAACCGGTGCCACGTCCGGCATTGGTGAAGCGCTTGCCCGTAAATTCATCGCCCAAGGCCATCAGGTGGCACTCAGTGCCCGCAACGCTGAGTCACTTGAAGCGCTGTGCCAAGGCCACCCCAATGCCCATCCGCTCCCGCTAGATGTTAGTGACCGCCAAGCCGTGCTTAACGCTGGCGAGACCATTGCCGAGCGCCTGGGGGCATTAGATTTAGCGTTATTCAATGCTGGTACTTGCGAATACCTGAACGCTCAACAGTTCGATATGGATTTAGTCGAGCGCGTTTTTAAGCCCAACTTATTTGGCACTTTGTACGGTGTCGAAGCCGCTCTGCCGCTGCTACGGGCAGCACGGCAGCAGGGTCTGCCCGCCCGGCTAGCGGCCACCTCTAGCGCGTCGGCCTATTTACCGCTACCCCGCGCAGAAGCCTATGGCGCTTCTAAAGCCGCCGTCAGCTACTTCCTGGAATCGCTGCGCTTGGATCTCGATCAGGAAGGCATTGATGTCAGCCTTATCCACCCCGGCTTTGTGAAAACGCCACTCACCGAGCGAAACGACTTCCCGATGCCCATGCAGGTCACCGCCGAGCAAGCGGCCGATGCCATTATCGCAGGCTTAGTAAAGGGTCGGCTGGATATCCATTTTCCACGCCGGTTCACCTATCTGGTCAAATTGCTGGGCATTTTGCCTCCTGCCTTGCGCCGTCAAATTGGCCTGCGCATGACTCGCGCCCAAAAGGAGTCGTCATGAGTGCCGTGGTATCAAATAGCGCTGGGGCATCTCAGCGTATTGCCATTGTCGGCAGCGGTATCAGCGGCATGGCCGCTGGCTGGTATCTTTCCGCACAGCATGAAGTCACGCTGTTCGAGGCGGATTCACGGCTGGGTGGCCATACCGCCACGATGGACGTGGGCGTAAAAGGGCAGACGTATGCGATCGACACCGGCTTTATTGTCTTTAACGACTGGACCTATCCGCACTTTCAGCGCTTGATGGCGACCCTGGGCGTTGCCTCACAAGCCACCGAGATGAGTTTCTCGGTGCATGAAACGGCAAGGGACTTTGAGTACAACGGGCACACGTTAGGATCGATGTTTGCCCAACGACGCAATTTATTTAACCCCTCTTTTTATCGCCTGCTGCGCGATATCCTACGTTTTAACAAGCAGGCCACTAAAGCGCTTGATCGCAACGAACTCCCCGAACAGATGACCCTAGGGGAATACCTGGATCGCCACCATTACAACCGCGATTTCCAGCAGCGTTACTTACTGCCCATGGGAGCCGCCATTTGGTCGGCTAGCATCAGCGATTTACGCGCCTTTCCGCTGGCGTTTTTTGTGCGTTTTTTCCGCAATCACGGCTTGCTATCGGTTAATCACCGCCCCCAGTGGTACACCCTGGTGGGCGGTTCGAAAAGCTATATCCCTAACCTAACGGCCCCCTACGCATCACGCATTCACCTCAACACACCGGTGACCAAGATTATTCGCGAACGTGCTGGAGAGCGTGCTGGCGTTACGATTACCACTCCCGCTGGCAGCCAGCACTTTGACCAAGTGGTGCTGGCCTGCCACGCCGACCAAGCCTTGGCGATACTGGGTGACGCCAGCGAGGACGAGAAAGCGGTACTCGGTGCCATGCCGTATCAGGATAACGAGGTGGTACTGCATACCGACACCTCGCTGCTGCCGCGGCGCAAACGTGCCTGGGCGAGCTGGAATTACCGCTTGGATCAGCGCGATAGCGAGGCACGGGTATCGGTCACTTACGACATGAATATTCTTCAGCGGATAGAGAGTGACACTACGTTTTGCGTGACCCTGAACGACAGCGCCAGCATTGATACCGATAAAGTACTGGGGCGTTATACCTACGCGCACCCGCAGTTCACCTTGGCTGGCCAGGCGGCACAGGCGCGCCACGCTGAGATATCGTCGACGGCGCAGCGTACGCATTTTTGCGGCGCCTATTGGCGCAACGGTTTTCACGAAGACGGGGTGTGGAGCGCCCTGCGCGTCGCCCAGGCCTTGGGCTGTGACGAAGCTGCCCTGCCTCCCGCGGAGCCGCTGGCGCTACCTGCTCATGAGCTGCTGACACCGCAAGGTGTCGAGGGACTGGGATGATTGCCGCACCGCGTTCGCGTATCTATCGTGGCACCCTGCGCCACCGCCGCTTCACGCCCAAGTCCCACGCATTCAGCTATCAGGTATGGATGGCGTGGTTGGATCTGGACGAGCTGCCCGACCTGTTCGACAAGGTGCCCGGCTTTAGCGCCCGCAGGCCTGCCCTGGCGCGTTTTCGGCGGGAGGATTACCTAGGCCCGGTGGATCGCCCGCTTAAAACCGCCGTGCGCGAAGAGCTCGTTCGTCAATTAGGCAGCGCCCCCACGGGGCGGATTTGCGTGCTTACTCAACTGCGCACGCTGGGCTGCATGTTTAACCCCATTTCCGTCTACTACGCCTATGACCATTTGGGTAGATTGGCAGCCGTATTGAGCGAAGTCACCAATATGCCTTGGCGTGAGCGTACCCGTTACGCCAGCGCGGTGGACCCTTCACGTCACAGCCACCAGGCCCGTTTCGACAAAGACCTCCACGTTTCGCCTTTCAATCCCATGGATATGACCTACCGGTGGAAATTTAACGCCCCCGGCGAAACGCTCTTTTTGCATATGGAGAACTGGCGGGAACAGCAGTGCCATTTTGATGCCACCCTGACCCTGAACGCCTCCCCCGCTACTCGTGGCGCGCTGATAAAAGCCCTGGCGCGCCAGCCATGGATGAGCCTGAAAACCGTCGCGGGCATTCATTTTGAAGCGTTACGCCTGTGGCTGAAGCGCGTCCCCGTTTATAACCACCCCAAGCAGCGCAAGGAGACTTCAAAGTGACGACCCTGCGTTCTACGCCGCCAAATATTCAACCGGTTGCCCAAGACCGTTTAACCAAGTGGCTTAAACCGCGCCTAGTGGCCCAACTGGATACCTTTCGCGGTGGTCGTATTACCCTCATTGAAGGCGACCAGTGCCACCACTTAGGTCAGGGAGGACCGCTGCAGGTAACCGTGGTAATCCGCCACTCGCGCGCCTGGAAGCGGCTGGCCTTCGGCGGTACCGTCGGTGCTGCCGAGTCTTATATGGATGCTGATTGGGACGCCGACGACCTGGTCGCCCTGGTCCGCCTGTTTGCCGCCAACCTGGAACAGGTCAATACCAAAATGGAGAACGGCAGTGCCCGCATTGCCCGTTGGTTATTGGGTGCCGCCTACCGTTTTCAGCGCAACAGCCTAAGCGGCTCTAAGCGCAACATTGCAGCCCACTACGATATTGGTAACGACCTGTTTTCGACGTTTTTGGATCGCCACCACTGGATGTACTCCAGCGCCGTTTTCCCCTACCCGGAAGCTAGTCTGGAAGAGGCCTCAACCTACAAACTGGATTTGATGCTTGAAAAGCTTGATGTCCGGCCAGAGCATCACCTGTTAGAGATTGGCACCGGCTGGGGTGGTCTGGCGATTCATGCGGCAAAAACTCGTGGTTGCCGTGTCACCACCACGACCATTTCCGATGAACAGCACGCCCATACTGCTCAGCGCATCAAAGAAGAGGGGTTGGAAGACAGAATTACCCTGCTCAAACAGGATTACCGTGAATTAACCGGCCGCTACGACCGGCTTATTTCGGTCGAGATGATCGAGGCCGTGGGGCACCAATACCTCGATACCTACCTCAACAAGCTGGATAGCCTGTTAACCGACGACGGGCAGGCCATGCTGCAAGCCATCACCATCCGCGACCAACGCTTTGAAGAGGCTAAGCGCGACATGGATTTTATCAAGCGCTACATTTTCCCCGGCGGTTTTCTACCCTCGCACCATGCCATGTTAAGCAGCGTAATGCGTAAAACGTCGCTGAACGTGGTCGCGCTGGATGAAATAGGCCCGCATTATGCCCGCACTCTGCGTGAGTGGCGCCATCGCTTTGAAGCAAGCTTGGAGCAGATACGCACGCTGGGGTACGACGAGCGTTTTATCCGTATGTGGCGCTACTATTTATGCTACTGCGAAGGCGGTTTCATCGAGCGCTCTATCGGTACCTGCCATCTGCTGTTGGCGAAACCAGCGGCGAAACCCATACCGCTCACCGGCGCGCTCTAAATGGCATCACGCAAGTGGCAGACGCTGCTGTTCAATGCCCTGCGTTTTGAAGCTGGCTGGCTGCTATGCGTAGTAGGTGGTTCAAGCGTTGCCGCGCTGGCGGGCGGAAGCTTGCTAGCCTGGCATCTATGGCGCTGCGCCCTACCTGGAGAGTGGCGGTTTATCGCGGGGTTTGCACTGCTCGGGCTGGTGATTGATGGTGGCTTGCAGCAGTTGGGAGGCTTTGATTTTAACGATCAGGCACTGGTGCTGGGGTTATTACCCCTTTGGCTATGGATGCTCTGGCCGCTGTTTGCCACGCTGGTCTATCATTCGCTGGCGTGGCTGTGGCGTTATCCGCTGCTAGCCGCGCTGTGTGGCGCTATAAGCGGCCCGCTCTCTTATTATGGCGGCGCGCTACTCGCCGAGGTGACGCTTGCCCCTTGGCTGCTGCCAGCCCAGGCGCTGATATGGGCGGTACTGTGTGTAGGCATTAGCCGTTTTTATAAGTGTTAAGAAGCGACAGAGGCAGTGGCTGGCTCAGGCAGCAAACGCATTTCCAACTCCGCGGCGGGGAGCGGTCTGGCAAAGTAGAAACCTTGTACGGACGTACACCCGGCATCCACCAAAAACTGACACTGCTCTTTGGTTTCAACGCCTTCTGCAATCACTCCTAGTCCCATGCCTTCCGCCATCGCTAAGACCGCCTTCACGATTGAGGCATCCGCCTGATCATGTGGCAATTCTTTAATGAATGCCCGGTCGAGCTTAATTTTATCTACTGGCAAGCGCTTCAAATAACCGAGTGACGAATAGCCTGTCCCAAAGTCATCGATGGCAATCGCAAAACCTTGGTCGCGCAGCGCTTGTAGGCGTGGCCCCATATCGCCAGCGCGTTCGTCAAGCAGCACTGACTCGGTCAGCTCTAAACCAATTTGCGAAGGTTTCAACTGATAGCGCTTTAGACAGGTCGTCAACTGGCTTTCTAGGTCCCCTTGAAAGAGCTGCAGTGCCGAAATATTGACCCATATCGTCATTTTTGGCATGCCGCTATTACGCCAGTGCGCCTGTTGGGCACAGGCTTTTTCGATCACCCAGGTGCCCAGCTGGCTCATTAAACCGTGCCGCTCGGCCAACGGAATAAATTCGCCAGGGGAAATCATGCCATCAGTGGGATGACGCCAGCGCAGCAGTGCCTCCATACCCACCAACTCGCCGCTAGCAGGCTCATGCTGGGTTTGATAGTGCAGCTCCAATTGGTCACCTGAAATAAGCGCGGCGCGTAAATCACTGACCAGCGCCAGTTGAGGATTGTCCTGCTTATCCAGCGCCGGACGAAAGCGCTGGCTTAAGTTACGCCCCAGCCGTTTAGCGCTGTAAAGCGCCGACTCTAAGCGCTGGAAGAGCACGCCTGAGTCGTTACCATCCTCGGGCACTCGGCAACTACCGATCGACAGTCCTAAGCGCAGCGATTGGTCGTTAATTTCAAATGGCCGACTCATATGCTCACGCAGGGTGGCAACCCACTGGTCATGATCGTCAAAAGTGGTGGTGCGGATCACCATAAACTCATCGCCGCCCAAGCGACCCACAATACTGCCCGCCACATAGCTGGTTAAACGTTGACCAAAGCGCGCCAACAAACGGTCACCCTGTTCCACCCCCAAACTATCATTGACGGATTTCAACCCATCAATATCGACCAGCGCCATATCCAAGCTCTCTCCAGCGCGCAGATGGCGCAGCCGGGAAGCCAGCAGATCGTGAAGGCGACGACGATTGGGTAGCCCTGTGAGCGGATCTTCATAGCCGATACGGCGCAAATCACGCTCGCGGGCTTTTTGTGCCGAAATATCGGTAAACAGATTAATAAAATGAGTAATGTTGCCTCGTTTGTCGGTCACGGCGCGTACTTTTAACCACTCAGGATACTCATCGCCGTGCTTACGGCGGCTCCACATTTCACCTTCCCAGCGGCCGGTACTTTTCAGCGTGCTCCAAAACGTTTGATAAAAGTTTTTATCGTGCCGTGGCGCTGCCAGCGTCTCCAGTTTCAGCCCCTGAATCTCTTGGCTCGAGTAACCGGTCACTTCGGTGAAGGCGGGATTAACCACGATGACGTGATTTTGCGCATCGGTAATCACCATGGCATCGCTGGTGAGCCCTAACGTATCTTGGGACAGACGCAGGCGTAGCCGCTGCTGACGCACTTGGTTCCAGGCATCCCATAGCCCTAACGTGACCAACGTCGCGGCAACTAGACGCAGCGTCGCATCGGGTATCCAAACACAGGCAGGGAGCGCCGTCAGCGCGACCCAAACTAACGGACGATTGAGAGAAACAGGAAGCCACATGGCAATTCGCTATACCCTATACAAATTAATCTAGATAAAAAATTTAGCGCTAGGAGCCATGTTGATCATGCCGCCTAATCAAAAACTTGGATACTCTATATTACGGCAATGCGACATTTATTGTGCATAAACGACAGCTTTTGAATAAAGTCTTCGACTATAGTGCTATCGGCCAAAATGCTAAAATCTTCAGATATAAGCGATAAATAGCCAGTTACGTGCATTCAGCGGTTTCGGGAAGTAGACTAGCCTAACAACCATTTTGATATTCGGAACGATTCAGTGACCAAGCAACACTCCTTTGATCGCGAAGAACTGCTGGCCTGCTCACGCGGCGAGCTATTCGGCCCCGGTAATGCACAGCTCCCAGCGCCTAATATGCTGATGCTTGATCGCATTAAGCACATTCATGAAGAAGGCGGAGAGCATGGCAAGGGCGAACTGATCGCCGAGCTGGATATCAGCTCTAACTTGTGGTTCTTTGACTGCCACTTCCCTGGAGACCCCGTTATGCCTGGGTGTTTAGGTCTAGATGCCATGTGGCAGCTAGTCGGCTTCTATCTGGGCTGGTTAGGCCACCCAGGGCGCGGACGTGCACTCGGCTGTGGCGAGGTCAAGTTCAGCGGGCAGATCCTGCCGGATGCACAAAAAGTGACCTATAGTATTAATATTAAGCGTATTATTACCCGACGACTCATCTTGGGTATCGCCGACGGCACAGTATCCGTCGACGGACGCGACATTTATCAGGCTAATGATCTGCGCGTTGGCCTATTCACCTCCACTGCGAATTTCTGAACAGGAGGCTCCCATGCGACGAGTGGTAGTCACCGGCCTTGGCATCGTATCGTGCCTTGGCAACGACCAACGACAGGTCCTGGACGCGCTCAAAACTGGGCGTAGCGGTATTCGTTTTAAGGAAGAGTACGCCGAGCGTGGCTTCCGTAGCCATGTGGCTGGCAGCGTCGATATCGATCTTGACGCACTCATCGACCGCAAACTGCGCCGCTTTATGGGCGATGCAGCTGCCTACGCCTATGTTTCAATGGCCCAGGCCATTGAAGATGCGGGGCTCTCTGAGGAGCAAGTCTCCAACGAGAGAACAGGGCTTATTGCTGGCTCCGGCGGTGCTTCAAGCGCCAACCAAGTTGAAGCTGCCGACATACTGCGTGAAAAAGGCCTGCGTCGCGTTGGCCCTTATCGCGTGACGCGGACAATGGGCAGCACCGTTTCCGCCTGTTTGGCGACACCCTTTAAAATCAAGGGCGTGAATTACTCCATCTCCTCTGCTTGTGCTACTTCAGCGCACTGTATTGGTAGCGCGATGGAGCAAATCCAGCTTAACAAGCAGGATGTAGTGTTTGCAGGTGGCGGTGAAGAGGAACACTGGACGCTCTCCTGCCTGTTTGATGCCATGGGCGCGCTCTCAACACACTATAACGATACCCCAGAGCAAGCCTCGCGCCCTTACGACAACGCCCGCGACGGTTTCGTGATTGCAGGCGGTGGCGGCATGCTGGTGTTGGAAGAGCTTGAGCACGCTAAAGCGCGTGGTGCCAAGATCTACGGCGAGTTAGTTGGCTACGGTGCCACCTCTGACGGCCACGATATGGTGGCTCCTTCAGGCGAAGGTGCTATGCGCTGCATGCATCAGGCAATGGCTACCGTAGAGGGTAAGATCGATTACATTAATACGCACGGTACCTCTACCCCCGTGGGCGATGTGGCCGAGCTAAAAGCAATACGTGAAGTGTTTGGTAATACGACACCCGCGATGAGCTCAACCAAATCGCTGACCGGCCACTCCCTTGGCGCTACCGGTGTACAGGAAGCGATCTATTCGCTGCTGATGATGCAACATAACTTTGTCGCTGCATCGGCGAATATCGCCAACTTGGATGAGCAGGCCGATGGCTTTGATATTGTCACCAAACGTCGAGATAACGTGACAATAGAGCGTGCCTTGTCTAATAGCTTCGGCTTTGGCGGCACTAATGCATGTTTAGTCTTCCAGCGCTTTAACGATTAACGCTGATAAGACAACAGGCATGCTGAAGACAACAATGGCGCCCAGTGGGCGCCATTGTTGCTTAATAGTCTAACTAGCTCGGTATATCGCGTCAGCTTTGACGAGTGGTAGGCCGCGGCACATCAGAAATTTCCTGTAACTGCGCTTCGATCCACACTTCCACTTCTGCGAGCACTTCATCGGGCATGCGCCCCGCCGTCTCAATAGGCTTACCGATACGCACCCGCAATACGCCTGGCCGTTTAACCCAATGACGCCCTGGCCAACGCTCACCAGCGTTGTGAGCTACCGGCAATACCGGCACCCCCGCACGACACGCCACTACGCTACCGCTTTTGTTATAGCGTTTGCGAATGCCTGGGTCTACCCGCGTTCCCTCTGGAAAAATCAGTACCGACAAGCCGGTACCAAGACGTTCTACGCCTTGCGTAAGCACTTGCTTCATCGCCCGCGCCGGTTTAGAGCGGTCCAAGCTGATCGGGCGTAGCAAACGTAATCCCCAACCGAAGATGGGCAGGCGCAGTAACTCTCGCTTCAGTACGGTACACACAGGCGGCTTCATCACCTGCAGAAACACCGTTTCCCATTCACACTGGTGGTTGGCTTGAATGACACAGGGGCCGCTGGGTAGATTTTCACGCCCTTGGATGTCATAGCGGACGCCACAGGCGATACGAAACCACACCATCAAAAAGTAGTTATACAGATTGAGTAAGCGGTAGCGGCCAGAGAGCGGAAGAAACGGCGCAATGGGTAAAAACAGAATGCCAATCATCAGCATGGCAAAAAAATAGCCAGCATAAAATACCAGGCTGCGAACCACATTTATCAAGCCGATGCTCCTGTATCGCTGACACGATTATTCTCACGGATCAAACACCACGCATCCAACATACGCCCAGCCTCTAATCGCCATGGCTTTTGATGGACACCAAAGACATCCAACACACGGCGACAATTTAAGACGCGCCGAAGCTTGGCATCATGATGGTGCTTAAGCGGCTGGACCTCACCGAGAGTAATCTGCTCACCGCGGCCTTCAAGATGGGTTAACAGCTGGGTCCGCACCATGGAGGTAAAGGTAAAGGCGCTGACCGGCTCGGTGCCAGCGAGATGATAGGCGCCCCATGCACCCGCGCCGCTGGCCTGCTGCTGTAACATACCAATCAGCGCCATGGCGACGGCATCCGCCGATGTCGGGCAAAAGATCACGTCTTCTGCAGCCCGCACTGGCTTCCCGAGTACTAAGTTACCGATGATGTCATTGAGCCACGCATGACTACCTTCCAAAGCAAACAGCGGGCCTAGACGCACAATCAAATGCCGCTGATACTCCGCCCGTATACGGTCACCGGTTTGTACCAGACGGCGCAGGCTGTCGTCTCGTGGTGCAGGCACTACATGCTCATCAATAGGGACTTCCAGGCCATCTTCGTAGAGCTGATCAGACACACACCATACCAACGCTACATTTTGAGATAGGCAAGCATCTAAGCAGCTATCGACTGCATCCGCATGAGCAGTGACATCCGCTGGCGCCATATTTAAGGGATGTGCCAACGGTGGAATAACCACTGCGTCAGGCGCAATCGCTTCAAGGCGCGACGGCGTGATGGTTGTCCCTTGCTCAATGACTAATTCTGTATCGGCGCGACGGCTTGCTTCCCGGGCCAGTGCCAAGCTTAAGCAGTGTCCGGCATCCAATATAAGCAATTTCAAGACGCTTTCCCCTTACTCACGCTCAGCTCTACACTATTGGGTGAATAGTGCACTTAAAACGGTATCTCATCGTCAAAGTCGTCGAAGTTACCCGGGTCAGGCGCACCGTAGCTGCTGTTCTGCTGGTTGGGCGGCGGTGCTTGGTTGCCCTGCTGGGGCGCTGGCTGTGCGGGGCGAGGCTGCTGTGGGCTCTGCCCGCCTGAGTAGTTTCCGCCCTGAGGAGCACCACCCTGCTGCGGATAACCGCCGCCTTGGTTATTGGGGGCCGGCGCATTTTGGGGCGCATTCTGAGGAGCGTTCTGGGGATAGCTGTTTTGCCCAGCGCCAGCGCCTTGGAAATCACCGCTGCGACCATCAAGCATCTGCATATCGTTGGCGACAATCTCTGTCGAATAGCGATCCTGACCGTTCTGATCCTGCCATTTGCGGGTTTGCAGACGCCCTTCAATATAGACTTTGGAGCCTTTTTTCAGGTACTGCTGGGCAATTTCGGCGGTTTTATTGAACATCACCACGCGGTGCCATTCGGTACGCTCCTGGCGCTGACCGCTCTGGCGATCCATCCAGGTATCAGTGGTCGCCAGGTTCAAGTTAGCCACGGCGGTGCCGCTGGGTGTGAAACGCACCTCTGGATCCTGCCCGAGGTTGCCAATCAAAATGACCTTGTTAATGCCGCGAGCCATAAGGCGCTCCTTTAATAGATGTCATGTAGAGTTTACTGCCAACCGCCGTCACGCTTTTACCGGCCGGGCTGGATTAAGATTTGGGTGGCGCCATCAGCCGAGTTAATGCTGCCTGATCAAGCTGCTGACGATTCACCTTTAAATAGACCAACCGCTCTTCCGGCACCACCATGACGTCTTCTACGCCGACCACATCGGCTAAATGTTCCATCAACAGGTCGAGCGCGTCTGCCTGAGTTTCGTGCAGCGCCACCACTTCACTGGAGAGCGGTGGTGGTGAAGGCATCCGCCACATGGCGATCCACCAGCATAGCGCAAGCCCAGCACAGCCAATAAAGACCGCGTTGAGGCCACCATAATGCGCCAGTAAACCGCCTAGTGTACCGCCTAAAAAAGCGCCTAAAAATTGACTGGTGGAATACACGCCCATGGCGGTTCCTTTCGCACCCGCCGGGGCCAGCTTACTGAGCATGGAAGGTAGCGTCGCTTCCAGCAAGTTAAAGCCCGTGAAGAACACAAACAGCCAGACAAATAGCCAATAACCTGGCGATAATGGCAACCCCAGCCCCGCTAGGCTAACCACAATAGCGCCGATCGCCCCCAGACACATCAAGCGCATGCGCTGTTGCTTCTCGGCCACAATAATCAGCGGCACCATGGCCACAAACGATAGCGCCATAATGCCAAGATATGCCAGCCCGTGATACTCAATCGCCACGCCAGCATTTAGCAAGCGAAACGGGACCGCCACAAATATCGCCATCAGCACTAGATGCAGAGCAAAAATCGATAAATCCAGCCGCCATAGATCGGGGCGGGTGATCACGCTTTTAAACTGCTGGCGATCCATGCCTACATCACGGTGACGACGCCGCCGTGGCGCGGCAGGCACCCAGCGCCACAGTACCAGCAACCCTACCAGCGTCAGCAGCGCGGTAAACCAGAACACGCCAGCCAGCCCCGCCCAGGCGGCAAGCCATGGCCCCAGCACCATGGCGATGGCAAACGACACACCAATCGAAAGCCCAATGGTGGCCATCGCGGCGGTGCGAATCTCCTCACGGGTTTGATCCGCCAGTAGTGCCATAATCGCCGCAGCCACGGCGCCGCCGCCCTGCAACGCTCGCCCGGCGATTACGCCAGCAATGCTATCGGAGAGCGCCGCGACCACGCTGCCGAGTGCAAAAATGACCAGCCCCATGGCGATCACTCGCTTGCGGCCAATGCGATCAGAGAGTAGGCCAAACGGAATTTGCAGCGTCGCCTGGGTCAACCCATAGATGCCCAGTGCGACGCCCACCAGCAGAGGCGTCGCCCCCGCCAGCGTATCGGCATAGAGCGCCAGCACGGGTAGCACCATAAATAGGCCCAGCATGCGCGATGCATAGAGCCCGGCCAAACCGCTGATCGCACGACGTTCAGAGGCCAGCAACAGTGCAGAAACCTTGCGCATAATGCCCTTGTGTGTGATGAAAAATAACTATCTGGTGGATAAGCATGTGGTGAGTAAGCGTAACAGCTTGCGATAAACCCCTATTCTAGCGGTTTGGGCGGTCGCTGGAAACGTCGCGAGTTGACGCAGGTTATTAAAGCGGTTTTGCCGGGAGGGGTCAGACAAACGTATAATCACGCTTTTGCCGCGCGATTCGAGGTGTTGATGGACAGCATTCTGGTCAGGGGTGCCCGCACCCACAACCTCAAGCAGATCGATGTGGAACTGCCCCGTAACAAGCTGATTGTGATTACCGGCCTCTCCGGCTCAGGTAAATCATCGTTGGCGTTTGACACCCTGTACGCCGAGGGGCAGCGCCGCTACGTGGAATCGCTCTCCACTTATGCGCGCCAGTTCCTATCGATGATGGAAAAGCCCGATGTAGATCACATCGAAGGGCTGTCACCTGCGATCTCCATTGAGCAGAAGTCCACCTCCCACAACCCACGCTCGACCGTGGGCACCATCACCGAAATTTACGACTATCTGCGTCTGCTGTTCGCCCGTGCAGGCACGCCCCGCTGTCCCGAGCACGGCGAAGACCTTGAAGCCCAGACGATCTCGCAGATGGTCGATCAGGTCATGAATCTCGCCGAAGGCACCAAGCTGATGCTGTTGGCACCGGTGGTCAAAGGCCGCAAAGGCGAACACCTACAGTTATTAGCAGAACTGCGTGCCCAGGGTTTCGTACGCGCACTGATCGATGGTCAGGTGCTGGAACTGGACGACATCGCACCGTTGGATAAGCGCAAAAAACACGATATCAGCGTGGTGGTTGACCGCTTTAAGGTACGCGATGATCTCGCCCAGCGCCTAGCAGAGTCGTTCGAAACGGCGCTAAACCTCGCTGACGGCACCGCCATGATTCACTTTATGGACGGTGAGCGCGACGATATTGCCTTTTCGTCGCGCTTTGCCTGCCCGGTATGTGGCTACTCGCTGGCAGAACTTGAGCCACGCATGTTCTCGTTCAACAACCCGGCGGGCGCCTGCCCCACTTGCGATGGGCTGGGCGTACAGCAGTATTTTGACCCGGACAAGCTGATTAGCCATCCGGAGCTTTCGCTTGCCGAAGGCGTCATCAAAGGCTGGGATCGGCGCAATATTTACTACTTTACCCAACTCCAGGCGCTGGCCAAGCACTACCGCTTTGAGCTGGAAACGCCCTGGCAAGAGCTTGCCCGCCACGAGCGAGAGGTTATCTTAAACGGCAGCGGCGACGAGCAGATTCCGTTTGTCTACGTGGGCGACCGCGGCCGTAAAGTGACCCGCGAACATGCCTTTGAGGGCGTGCTGCCTAATATGCAGCGCCGCTATCGGGAAACCGAATCCAACATGGTGCGCGATGACCTGGTCAAATACATCGCGGTACAGCCCTGCGCCACCTGTAATGGCTCGCGGCTGCGCAAAGAGTCGCGCCATGTTTATGTGGATGATCACAACATCGCCGACATCGTCCGCTTCCCAATTGGCGAAGCGTGGCGCTACTTTGCCGATCTAACACTACCCGGCCGTAAAGGCGAAATTGCCGATAAAATCGTTCATGAAATTCACGCCCGACTAGAGTTTCTGGTCAATGTGGGGCTGGATTACCTCAACCTGGAGCGCAGCGCCGACACGCTTTCTGGCGGCGAGGCCCAGCGTATTCGCCTGGCCAGCCAGATAGGCGCAGGCCTGGTCGGGGTCATGTACATTCTTGATGAGCCGTCGATTGGCTTGCACCAGCGCGATAATGACCGGCTGTTGAAAACCCTTGAGCGGCTGCGCGATTTGGGCAATACCGTGATTGTGGTAGAGCACGATGAAGATGCTATTCGTGCCGCCGACCACGTACTGGATATCGGCCCCGGTGCAGGCGTGCATGGCGGTGAAATCGTCGCTCAGGGCACGCCTCAAAACATAATGGATAATGCCAACTCGCTGACCGGTCAGTATCTTTCCGGCACGCGAGAAATCGCCGTACCGCCTTATCGCATTCCCGGCAATCCAGAAAAGCAATTAGTGCTACGCGGCGCCACCGGCAATAACCTGCAGGACGTGACGCTAACGTTGCCGCTGGGGCTGTTTATCGCCATTACCGGCGTTTCCGGCTCGGGTAAATCGACGTTGATTAACGGCACGCTAATGCCGATTGCGGCTCGCGAATTAAACCGCGCGACAACGCTGACCGCCGCGCCTTATGAAAAAATTGAAGGGCTCGATCAGCTCGATAAAGTGATCGATATTGATCAGAGTCCCATTGGGCGAACGCCGCGCTCCAACCCGGCTACCTATACCGGTATTTTCACGCCGATTCGCGAGTTGTTTGCGGGCACCCAGGAAGCTCGGTCGCGAGGCTACAAGCCAGGCCGTTTCAGCTTTAACGTGAAGGGCGGTCGCTGTGAGGCGTGCCAGGGCGAAGGCATGATCAAAGTGGAGATGCACTTTCTGCCGGATATCTATGTGCCCTGCGACGTCTGTAAGGGCAAGCGCTATAACCGTGAAACGCTGGATATTCACTACAAAGGCAAAACGATCCACGAAGTGCTGACCATGACCGTGGAAGATGCACTGGAATTCTTTAGCCCGGTGCCCGCTATTGCCCGTCGCTTGCAAACCTTGCTCGACGTGGGGCTTTCCTACATCCGCCTGGGGCAAAGCGCTACCACCTTGTCGGGTGGCGAAGCGCAGCGGGTCAAACTCGCCCGTGAGTTAGCCAAGCGCGATACCGGCAAAACGCTGTATATTCTCGATGAGCCAACCACCGGCCTGCATTTTGAAGATATTCGCCAATTGCTGACGGTGCTCCACCGCCTGCGTGATCATGGCAATACTATCGTAGTGATTGAGCACAATCTGGATGTGATCAAAACGGCCGATTGGATTGTTGATCTCGGCCCCGAAGGCGGCTCAGGTGGCGGGCAGATTATCGCTGAAGGCACGCCGGAGCAGCTCGCAAAACAGAAAGTCTCGCATACCGGGCATTTCTTGGCACCATTGCTAGCGCGCGGTAAACGAGCAACCAAGCGCTAACCTTTAGGTCTTTTTTCGGAGATGGGCGCGCACGCGCCCCTGACTAAAGGAGCCCACTGCCTTACGCATTGAACAACGCAGTACGCCGCCTTATTGTGTAGTGCGGCGAGCAGATAATAGTTAGTTACATTAAGTAAACCTCTCTTAGAGGGATAGGCCATGAACGAAGAAAAAAGCTGTATTATCAAGCACTTCAGTCACTATTGCTCGTTGACGGAGGAGGAGAAAAAATTACTTCTCTCGCTTGAAGAGAGTCCAAGCAATATAAAATCCGGCACGATCCTATGGGAAATGGGCGATGCGGCTAATGAGTTCTGCACGCTGAAAAGCGGCTGGGCCTATTCCTACCGCCACTTAGAAAATGGTGATCGGCAGATTCTGGAAGTGTTTTTGCCTGGTGACATTATTGGCCTGCGCGAGTTTGCTTTCTCCGAGCGCCTCGAGAATGTGCGCATGATTGATGACGGCGTGGTTTGTCACTTCCCGCATAAACGTATGCTGGATATTTTCCGCCAGTCACTTCCCCTTACATCAGTAATGTTTGCTATTGGTAGTCGCCAACAGGCGCTGATGACAGAGCGGCTGGTCACCTTGGCAAGGCGCAGTGCCCGCCAGAAAATGGCGCATTTTCTCTACGAGATGTATTTGCGGCTACGCCAAACTAATCCCGATATTAGCAATCAGTTTCGCCTGCCTCTCTCTCAAGAACAGTTGGCCGATATACTTGGCCTCAGTCCCGTTCACGTGAGCCGAACGTTTACCGCACTCAGTGAAAGCGAGTTAGTATTCCGTGATCGTCATCACCTCACCATTCCGGACTTAGCGGCGTTATGCGCCGAAGGCCAATTTGATGACTGTTATCTTACCGACAACGTCCGCCCCCTGTTAGGTGATACTGCATAAGTTAGGCGATCAACATAAAAAAACCGCGTGCTATAAAGCACGCGGTAGTGTTGTTACGCCGTCAGCCGCTAAGACGACAGTACATTAACCGCATTTAGACCAGCCACAACCCGCATAGCAGGTTGGGCAACCATCCATCATGATGAGCTCGCCGCGGCACTCAGGGCAGTTACCCACTGTGGCCGGGCCACTGCCTTTAGGCTTTTTTTCCGCAGTAGTCTTTTCGCCGATCGGCTCTACCGCACCCGCTTCAACAGGCGCATCGCCCGTCTCCTCATCCGGCTGCCAAGCATGGCCATGGGTCATGCGGTGGGCATAGCGCTCAACCAGCTTCTCAACCGGCACTTGATTGCCATCCCGATCCAGGAAACCGCGACGATAAAGAATCTGCTGTATCGACCAAGCAATCGCAGCGACCTCTGAATCGTGAAACATCGGCTTGTTCCAGCGGTTCATACCGCAGCGCACCAGGCCTTTGTCCCACGCCACTTTGCGCAAATCCGCCACTGCCTGGGTGACATAACCACCGCGGGCCGCCAGCGAGAGGCTGCGCATGGTGGCGGTGATCCACTGGTGCTCGCTGGAGAGCTGGCCCGACGGGAAAAAGAACTCTACCGGACGCTCAATCACCACGCGTTTGCCGCCAATCACGCCTTCCACCGGCATAAACGACACCAGCAGATAGACTTTCTTGCGACCTTCCGCGCCCACGTACGAAATCTTCTCTGATACGGCTTCTAGGGTGCCTTCCGGGCGTGACGGAATCCGCACCGTCAGCGGGCTTTCATCCTGTAGCTCAGGAACGGGCGCGGCCTGCTCCTGCTGCTTGATGCGGTAACCAACGATTTTTGAGGTAATTTCTACAGCCATGGTGTTCTCCACTTAGCAAAGGTAATCGGGCGGTTCTTTTCATGGACGCTGCTAGCAAGGGCGCAGCCCCCGCCGCTACCATTTGCCGTAGGTGCCCTCTTTTAAGCCATCAAACAGGTTGGCAGCGTTATGTTCTTCGCCGTCGTAAACCACCTTTTCATCCCCGGTCAGTTCGAGGGTTTCGCCATTTTCCAGCTCAAATACATAGGTGGTGTTTTTAAGATCATCCTCACGCACCAGCACGCCCTGGAAGGCCTCAGGGTTAAAGCGGAAAGTGGTGCAGCCTTTTAAGCGGCTTTCATAGGCCTGCAAATAGAGGTTCTGGAACTGCTCAAACGGGAACTCAGTAGGCACATTAACCGTTTTCGAGATCGCTGAATCCACCCAGTGCTGGGCGGCGGCCTGAACGGCGACGTGCTGCTCGGGTGAGATCGCATCGGCGGTAACGAAGTAGTCAGGCAGGTCGCTGTCCACTGCATCGGCAGCAATAAAGTGGCGGTAGGCGGCGAGCTCAAAGGAGACGACTTCGACCTGCTCTTTGGTCTTCTTACCCGACTGAATAATATTGCGGAAGTAGCGGTGCGAGAAAGAGGGCTCGATACCGTTGGAGGCGTTGTTACCCATCGACAGGCTGATCGTGCCGGTCGGCGCGATCGAGCTGTGGTGAGTAAAGCGTGCGCCATACTCGGCCAGCTGTGCGACCAGTTCGGGCTCAAGCTCGGCCACTTGGGCCATGTACTGGCTGTAACGGGCGTGCAGAATACGCCCCGGTACTTGATCGCCCACTTCATAACCATCTTTGGCCAGTTGTGGGCGCTCGCGCAGCATCTTGGGGGTAATGGTGTGCTCCTGCTCAAGCACCGGCGCCATGCCTTTCTCTTTAGAGAGTTCCAGCGCCTGCTTCCAGCCCTCAATCGCCAGGTGGCGGCTCACTTCATCGGTAAACACCAGTGACTGCTTGGAGCCATAAGGAATTTTGAGCATAGTGAGCGTCGACCCCAGGCCCAAAAAGCCCATGCCGTGGCGGCGCTTGGCTTCGATTTCACGCTGCTGCTGGGGCAGCGGCAGGCCGGCAATCTCGACCACGTTATCGAGCATGCGGGTAAAGATGGCGACGACCTTACGGTAACGCTCCCAGTCAAAGCGCGGTTCGGCGCCAAAAGGATCGATCACGAACTTGGTCAGATTGACGGAGCCCAGCAGGCAGGCGCCTTCCGGCGGCAGCGGCTGCTCGCCACAGGGGTTAGTGGCGCGGATATCCTCACAGAACCAGTTATTGTTCATGCGGTTGACTTGGTCGATCAGGATGAAACCTGGCTCGGCGTAGTCATAGGTAGAGGACATGATGGTGTCCCATAATTCGCGCGCTTTGATCACTTCCACAATACGGCAGGCGACGCGACCTTCGGCATCCACCGTGTAGCCCTCTTCCACTACCGGCCAGTCACGGTAGATCAAGTCTTCCGCTTTAACGTCCTCTTTCTCACCAGGGTGCAGTGGAAAGGCCAACGGCCAGTCGGTATTGTTTTTCACCGCTTCCATAAACTCGTCGGTGATCAGCAAGCTAAGGTTAAACTGACGCAGACGCCCCGCTTCGCGCTTGGCCTGAATAAACTCACGTACGTCCGGATGTCCTACATCAAAGGTGCCCATCTGAGCACCACGCCGACCACCGGCAGAGGCGACGGTGAAGCACATCTTGTCGTAGATATCCATAAATGCCAGCGGGCCGTTGGTGCCTGCGCCAGCACCGAACACGAACGCGCCCTTATGGCGCAGCGTTGAGAAGTCGTAGCCGATACCGGCCCCGGATTTTAGCGTCATACCCGCATCCACGACGGAGTCGAGAATATCGCGCATGGAGTCGCGAATGGTGCGCGAGACGGTGCAGTTGATCAGGCTTACTGCTGGCTTGTAAGCCTCTGCGCCAGCATTGGAAAGAATGCGACCGGCAGGAATAGCGCCATGCTCCAGCGCCCAGCGGAATTTCGGCAACCACTCTTCTGCCTTGTCTCCTTCCACCGCTGCAAGGGCGCGAGCAACACGCTCAAATGTAGCACCGACATCTTGGTCGACGGGCTGGCTATGACGATCCTTGAGGCGGTACTTGGCATCCCAGATCTCCCGCGAGGGGGCCTGCATCGGGACGTCATTAGAGGTCTTGATAGCCTTAGCAGCGGTGCTCATGTCGCAAAACTCCTTCACAACGGGGGTGAATATAGCGCTCAAATGGGGCGATTATACGTGGCATCGGAGTGAAGTATAGACTTGACTTTCCACCATATGAGGCACTTTTTTAACTATTTTCTACCATATATAGAAAAATCAGCGCGTTACTCTTTTGACAATCTCAAACACGCTATAGACTGTTTTTTCGGTTAATCATCTAGGAATTTTGGTTACATGGCTCACATCATCACGGCGACGCTCGCCTTGCGTTTTTACGCGTCAATGTTAGCCCCTATGTTCGTTACGGCGGCAATGGTCATCTCATTAATGGTTGCAACGCCAATGGCTAGCGCAGCAACATTTAATACCGACGACGTGGCTACCCACGAACACTGGCAGTCGATGACACTGTCATTGGGGGGTGAACGACACTACCGGGCGATAGAAACTCACAGCTATTCTGATGCCACCCTAAGCCTGAACGCCACCGCAGGCGTTTGTGATTTACCCTGGCTGGAGATGCGCGTCACGCTTGAGCAGCAGCAAGGGGAAAGCCGTGCGGTGAACTTGGTACCCGCCAGGCTACGCATTGATGAGCAGCCCGTGATTGATACCATGGCGGAGTTTATTACCGAACGCGGCGACGACGGTTTTTATGCCCACTTTTACTTAAGCGACTTGGCGGCGCTGATGGCCGACATGCGCCAGGGCGAGCAGTTGTTTCTGGGTTTTGACCAGGAAGAGCGCGAGCCTTGGTATATGACCTTTAGCCTGCAAGGCGCCGACGCGGCGATTAACCGGATGCTCACCCAGTGTGAAGGTGGTGGAACCCATTAAGGTGCGAATGATTAGATCGGCACCTCAGGCTCAAGCGCCATTTCAACGCGGTTACGCCCGCCATGTTTAGCGCGGTACATAGCATCGTCTGCCCGCGAGATAATGGTTTTACAGCTGTCGCCCGGCTGCCAAACGGCCACACCAATACTTACCGTCACCGTTTGCTTAAGCCCCTCTATATGCAGCTCAGCCACTAGCGAGCGCAGCCGCTCGGCCAAGCCAAGGGCGGCATTAATGTCCGAGTGGGTCGCCAGCACAATAAATTCTTCGCCTCCCCAGCGCCCCAAGTGGTCGCAGCCACGCAATGAGCTTTCTACCAAGCGCGCCAAAGCCACCAGCACATCGTCACCTACGCTATGACCGTGGGTGTCGTTGATCTGCTTAAAATTGTCCACATCAAACAGCAACAGGGCAAAGGCGGCCGCATAGCGCTTGGCAGCCACCAGCTCGGCATTGATCGCCTCTTCGATGCGGTAACGGTTCCACACTTTGGTTAAGGGATCAAAATGCGCTAATTGCTCAAGCCGTTGATTGGCCTCCGCCAGGGCTTTGCGCTCACGCTCTAAGTGCATATTCAGGGAACTGATTTCATAGGCTGAAATGGCCAACGTTAGATCTTCTCCCAAATCTACCGCGGCTAACCGCTCTACCCATTGCCACGCTTCGCTCTTGCCCATCACTTCTTCATGCCAAGCAACCGACGGGACCGCTATCGCCGTCGGTTGTTGCTCAGTGGCAGGTTGCATCGCCCAATACAACGTTTCCACCTGCTCAGGACGAAAAAAGAGCAACCAAGCGCGCTGGGTCGAGTTCATGAGCAGCGGTACGGCTAAGGCACCGCACTGTTCTGGCATCGCTAACGAGCAAGTTAATGGATCCTTGGCAAGTTCACGCGTACACCACGGTCCGCTATGTACGTGGGCTCTCTCTAGACGTAGCACAAACTGGCTTATAGCTTCCGGGGTAGGCGTCACGCCCGCTTGATAAGCACCACCATTCAGCCAGAGCACCACGCCATGGGCACGAAACAACTTCATCCAGGTAGCCGCCTGCTCATGGAGTAATTGCTGAGGGTTTTGCGGCTCGCTGCGTGCGCCAGCACTCAGCACCAGACTATCCTGAACGCGTTGCAGGTAGCGCGCTTCTTGACGCGCTCGCAGTAGCAGCATGCGCTGTGTAGCCATTTGCACCAAGGTGCGCACAGCATCACGCACGGGCGGCTCCACCGAATGCGGGGTGGCCGAATGACAAAACACTAATCCCCACAGGCCAGAGTCGCCCTGCATTGCCAGGCTGAGCGCGCCGCGCGCCCCCAGGCGCTTTAAATAGCGCTGCCTTTCCGGGGCCGGGGCGCGTAAAAAGCTGCCGCTTAGGTTAGCCGTTGGACAGGGGGGCGCCAGCGTTTCGGGGGGCGCATTAACATCTTCCACTAGACGCATGGGATAATTTTCGTAGCTTTGCCGCAAGGGGGCGGGGAAGTCACTAGCAGGAAAGCGTTGACCTAGCAGCGAGGGCAACTCTTTGCCCGGTGCTTCAGCGACCATCAAGCCATGCCAATCACTATCGAAATGACACACGGTAACGCGGTCATGGCCTGTCAATTGCTGGATCGCATTCACCAGGTAATCAAGCAGTTCCTCCTGATGCGTCGCTTCAGCCAAGTGCATCAACCGCTCATTCACCGTACCCAGTAGACGGCGCTTACCCAGGGCTTTGAGTGGCTCAATCTCAACAACGACCTGCTCATCCACTCGGTACGCATGCAACTGAAAACGCACATTGCTGTGCTTAGAACGCATAAACGTGAGTGGGCTTGGGAGCCGCTGGTGCCCCCGAAGCTCGCGGCGCACGCGCTGACTCAGGCGCTTGCCGAGCACACAGGCAAGGCTGAGCTGCCCATTTTCAGGGCGCTCAACACCGATCAAGTGGGTTAAATTAGTGCTAGCGGCTTGGATGCACCGGCTATCGGCATCTAATACCAGCAGGACACCAAACGACTGCAATAGTGGGTGGTACTGTTTCTTGGACACACAAGTGGCCTCGACAATCTATTCACCCTTCGAGCGGTTGCCTCAACAACAGCTCTACGCGCCGGTTGGCCGCTCGGCCATCCGAGGTTGCGTTCGTTTCCATGGGTTGGGTATCAGCATAGCCGACGGCCCGCATATGAGAAATATTGAACCCTTGGCGCTCTAAATGACGCACGACGGCAATAGCCCGCGCAGATGAAAGCTCCCAATTAGAGGGAAAACGCGCTGTCGAAATGGGTACGCTATCGGTATGACCTTCCACCGAAATCTGCCCATCAAAACTGGCTAATACATCGATAAGGCTTTCAACCACGCCGCGCCCCTGAGGCGTCAACACTGCTTGGCCACTGGAAAATAATAGGCTGTTATCAATACGCAGTGTGACCCCTTCACGCCCTTGCGACACGCTCACTCCAGGAATATTGAGCCCGGAAAACTGCGGCTGCAGCCCTTGGTGACGAGGCTTAATACCGGTGGCAAGTGACGCTAGCGGCAGCGATGATACAGCGCTAGCCGAGCGCATGAAAGCCGTATCCGCCGCTTCACCACCCCCCGGTGGCGTGAGTGAAAGCAGTAGGACAAAGAGCGTGATGAGCAGCGTCAGCACATCAAGATAGCTGGTTAGCCATCCCTCTTCGCCCTCCCCAGGCGAGACCGGTATTTCCAGGGCGTGACGGGTATCACGGTCTAACATGATAGCTATCCCTTCGCCGCCGAACTAACCGAGGAGTCTGGTCTTGGTTTGACGCTGTTATCACGAATTTCATCGTGGTAATTAGCCACAAACGAGTTAAGGGTCTCTTCAATGAACGAGGGCAGACGGCGTTTAGTGATCAGTGAGATGCCTTCCAACACCATGTTCATGGTGATTAAGCGCTCTTCGGTCCGGCGCTCTAACTTCACAGCAATCGGCTTGAACACCAAGTTGGCGAGTAAAATACCGTAGAAGGTGGTCAGTAGTGCCACCGCCATGCGTGGACCAATGACCTGCAGGTCGCCAGCATCCATGACTTCCAACATGTTCACCAGCCCCACCAGGGTGCCGATCATGCCAAACGCAGGCGCATAGGTAGCCATGGTGCGAAATATTTGTGCTTCAGCATGTTCACGCGCTTTCAGGCGGGCAATGCGCCAGCGCAGCATGTCAAAAATTTCATCCTCTTTGGTGTTGGCGATCACCAGTTGAATGCCAGTGCGTAAAAACGGATTGCGGGTATGTTCTAGCTCGCGCTCAACCGCCCGCACGTCGCCTTTAAACCACAGCCGTGACATATCGACCAGCTCCCGGATATCGTCACGCATATAGGTGTTTTCGCGCCGGAATACTAGCCCCACCAACCGCACCACACGGAGGACTTCTCTCAGCGGATAGCTGATAAAAGTGGCCGCCAACGTACCAGTTACCACAATGGCCAGACCCGGCAAATTGATAAAGCTTGAAGGGGACTCTGCGGTCAAAAACAGTACACTGACCAGCAGCAATATGCTGGCAAATATGCCTATCAGCGTCGAAGGATTCATCCACGGCTCCTTGCCGGTCACAAGTGAGTAAAAAGAGGTGTTATGCCGAGTCGTGTAAACGCGCACGTAAACGGCTGACGGCCTGACTGTGTAGTTGAGAAACGCGTGATTCCGTTACGCCCAACACAGCCCCTACTTCCTTGAGGTTGAGTTCTTCCTGGTAATACAGTGCCATGAGCAGTTTTTCACGCTCTGGCAGTGCGTCAATCGCATCAATCAGCGTTTGCCTCTGCTGGCCATCAAGCAGCTGCTCGAACGGTGAGTGGCTCAGTTCATTACTGACCGGCTCGCCGCCATCGGCCACCAACTCTTCAAACGGCAGCAATTGGCCACTGTTGGTATCATTGAGGAGCTGCTGATATTCACTCAACGGCATTTCAAGATGGTGGGCAATTTCGTTCTCTTCCGGTGCTCGCCCTAACTGTTGTTCTAACTGGCGAACGGCATTGTCTACTGCTCGCGCTGAACGGCGCACACTGCGGGGCAGCCAATCACGGGTGCGCAATTCATCCATCATCGCACCGCGAATTCGTTGGCTAGCAAACGTCGCAAAGGTCGCACCTTGAGTAGCATCAAAGCGACCGAGCGCTTCCAGCAGCCCTACCATCCCTGCTTGAATAAGGTCATCGAGCTCAATGCTGGCTGGTAAGCGGACCTGAAGCGTCAAGGCCTGGCGTCGTACCAGTGGCATATATTGCGTCAACAGCTCACTCTGTTTGATCCTACCTTGTGCTGTGTACATCCTTTCGCCTCGCGGCTATACAGCCTTCACTGATAGTTCACAATCATTTGCAGCCCCTGCACTCGAACCGGCCGTTGGCCTGGGCGTAAGGCGAAGCGAAAATGCAATGGCTCATCTGCCGTGCGCCCTGCCAATGCGGTAGTGGACCCGCGCATGCCGGTCAACGCAACGCACTGCTCAGGATGGCACAACCAAGCGTTTAACAGTGCACCGGGAGGATGGCTGAACTGCCACTGAATACGCTCAAGCTGCTTTGCTCGAAGGTTAACCGCGGCGGGCGGGGAAGCGTTTTGACTAGCGCTTGCCCGATCACTCATCGCCACCATCAGCCCAGGAACCTGGGTGCTCCAACTGCCGGTAGCGGCCTGGACACTCGCCGTTAATCCTGCCAGTAACCACCCTGTTAGCAGTAGCGCCACCAGCAGCAGCGCCCTTCTTAATCGCAAGCTTAGCATGCTTAGTCACCTTGGCGGAGTATGCTCATCGTGCAAGTACCAGTAGTTCCATATTTAAGTAGTATTCGGCTGCACCACGCAAGTTGTCGAGCAATCCCTGGCGCGGCAAATGCGGTTCATGAAGCGCTAGCAAACGACGCGGCCCACCGCGTTCCTGTAGTTGGCGCAAGGTGCTGTACATGGCAGCAAAGGCATCGGCATCGCTATTGATCCAGAGTGCCCAACGGCTGTATTGAGCGTGTAACTGAGCAAGGTCAGCAGTATCTGCCGCCACGATATGCACATCCCAGTCTTCAGGGTCACCGGCCCAGCTTCGACCTAACGTTGACCACTGCCCCAGACGTGCTTTGACTTTGTTTACCTGAGAGGCACCGCTACCGGGCAGCCCAACCACTATAAGCGGAATTTTGGGCCTGGGGGGCGCGGTCGCCGCAGGCGCTTCGGCTTCTACTGCTGCAGCCGTAGGTGTTAATAACGATGGGCTCTGTTCTGGTTCTGGCACATGCTCGGCCGCCGCGACATCAACCGCCGCCCCTTCAGCCTGCTGCTGGCGCTGCAGGTTTGCCCACTTACGCAGCCCTGAGGCTTGATCTTGATCGCTCACGTCACACCCTCTCGGCTGACACTGCCCATTTGGCGAATCGCATCGCGGGCCATAAACGCGTAAACCAGCGCATCAAGCATGCCAGTATCGCGACGCCGACGGCTCGTGCCTAATAAATTGAGCAGGTCGCCGCGCAGCGTCTGCGCCTCTTCATCATCGGCAACATCAAGATGCCCGGCGACGGATGCCACGCCGCTGGCCATGAGTAGGCGCACTTCGGCATTAACATCGCCGCTGTCGGCCTCTTTTAACTGCTGCCAAGCGCGGCGTGTTAATGCCGCTAAGCCATCGCTTTGAAGTTGTGTTAACAGTAGTGAGAGCACCTCGGCTCCCAGCCGAGCAGGGGTAAGCCAGTAGCGGCGCGCTACCACTTTGGCGCTTTCCGGATCACGCACTTCACCGTACCAAGCAAGCAGGGCATAACCCGTCGCATCCTCTACTTCGGCGTAGGCGGTCCACAGCTGCACGGATTGACCACGAAAACGAACACCCACTTGGTGCGTCAGCACGCTGTCATTAAACAGCTGACGAATGGACTGGCGCTCGTGGTGAAAGCGTACCCGATGACTAGGGGATACTTGGCTGACCCAGGTCAAATGCTCGGCTTCCAGCCACGCCAACGCATCGGGCTCGGGTAAGCGCGGCAATAAATGCACCGCGACGCCGCTTGATTCCGTCAGCGCGGCTAAGCGCGGCTGCCACCCAGCAGCATGGCGATGCTGTAACCAGGGTAGCGCCAGCCAAGCGCCCTCTGTGTCCAGGCCAATATCGGGCATTGCCCAGTCGCAGCCGCGCTCATTCCGCCGAGCTGACCAGGCCATACCCAACGTCGTATTCACGGCGGGATAGTGGGCGAGCAATGCGTCCAAACGCTCTTCCTGCAGGCGGCTCGGGAGTGACGCTAAATCCCAGATCGCTTCTAATTCCGTAAATCCCGTCACGCGTTGGCGCAGCCGCGCCAGTAACGACGACAAGCGGCGCCCTTGCCCGAGGACATCCCGCGACCAGCGCGGCATCCCCATTGGGGCATCAGCATTTTGTGTCTGCTCGCGCTGCGGCGTTGCCGTGCTTAGCGCTTGATCCACGAGTGTTTCAGGGGAAGCAATGGCCATATCTTCAGGCACCTGCTGACCATTTGAACCAAACAGCACGCGCATCCCGTGGCGCATGACAATGTCGAGGACCGGCGCGAGGCGCCCCGCTTCATCCTGTTTAGTAATAATACAGTCGTCTAGCTCTGCCCCTGCAGCACGGGCAGCCTGACGATAACGCAGCACGACCTCTTCGAGGGTTTCCGGCTGGCTGGCGGCATTGAGCAACAGCACCAGACGCACGCGCGAGCGCCCCCCTTGCAGGTGGGCAATCTGCTCGATCACCCGCTGGTCACGCTGGCTCATGCCTACGGTGTCGATAATCACCCACTGCTTGCCTTGCAAGCGGCCCAGTAAATCGTCGATGGGTTGCTCGGCATCCAGCGCGTACATGGGGGTGTCCAGCAAACGCGCATAGATGCGTAGCTGCTCATGGGCGCCAATCCGGAAACTGTCCGTCGTTACCAGCGCCACCGGGCGGGTGCCATGCCGCATCACAAAACGGGCGGCTAGCTTCGCCGTGGTGGTGGTTTTCCCCACCCCCGTCGGCCCTACTAAGGCGACAATGCCGGTTTGATCGAAAAAACTTGCTTCATCACTCAATACACAGAGTCGCGCCATTAACTGCTGACGCAGCCACTGCAACGGCGCGTCGCTATCACTACTTAACGCAGCCAACGGTTCAGGTAACCCCGCCAGCAGTTCATCGGCAAGCTCACTGCCAAAGCCAACATTCCAAAGCAGTTGTCGCAGCCGTGCGACCGTGCCCGTGGGCACTGCCTGGGGTGGCGCGGCGGCATTGGTTGGCTGGCTGTTTGCCAGCAGTGCGCGCATATCCTGCATTTCTTGTAGCAAGCGTTCGCTCATCGCCTGCATGGGGTCTTGCGCCGGCTGGGCTGGAGCTACCGGTGTTTGGGGAGCAGTCATTTCGGGAGGAGTAGGTTCGGGCGAGGGCTCGAAGTGGTCAATGGCTTCATCTGCCATGGCCAATATTTCAACGCCCCCTTCGGTACGCCGGTTAGCGACTATCAGGGCATCTTCGCCGAGCGCCTCGCGCACTTGGCGCATCACATCACGACTGTTGGCTCCCACGAAACGTCTAACGCTCATGACTTACCCTTTGCCTGTACTGGAAATGGATGACGTTAGCCTACCACGGCATGCGATTATCAACGCCCGCCTACCAGCGTGGTCACTCTTAATGTGCGGTCATCGGGGATTTCAGCCTGGGACAGCACCGACATATGGCGCAAACGACGGCGTAAAAAGCGCGATAGCACTGCTCGCAACGAGTGCTGCACCACCAGCACCGGTGGCTCGCCTGAACTTTCATGCCGCTCCAAGGCTTGTTGCGCCTGAGTCATTAGGGTCTCTGCCAACCCGGGCTCCATCGCACCATTACCGTTCATGGCCTGCACCAGTACCTGTTCCAACTGGGCATCCAGCCCCAGCACATTAAGCGTCTCCTGCCCGGCAAACCATTGCTGGACAATTGCACGCCCGAGGGAGACGCGTACCAATGCCGTCAGCTCGTTAGGATCTTTTTGCTGCGCGGCATACTCTGCCAACGTATCGAGTATCGTCCGCATGTCGCGAATCGAGACATCTTCATCAAGCAGATTTTGCAAAATGCGCTGCAGTACCGTCAATGAAATGGCTTTCGGAATGACTTCTTCGACCAGCGCCTTTTGATCCTCGCCCATTTTATCCAGCAGCTTCTGTACTTCCTGCCGGCCTAGCATCTCAGGCGAATGACGGTGCAGTAGATGGTTCAAGTGAGTCGCGATCACCGTGCTGGCATCCACCACGGTGTAGCCGTAGACCTGAGCATGTTCACGCTGATTGCTGTCGATCCAGACAGCGGGTAAGCCAAAGGCCGGGTCGTGGGTGGGAGTGCCCTGCAGCTCACCTGACACCTGCCCAGGATTGATCGCCAGCCATTTACCCGGCTGCGCCTCAGCACGGCCAATTTCGGCGCCTTTCATGGAAAGCACATAGGCGTTGGGCGGCAGCTCCAGATTATCGCGGATATGCACGACTGGCGGCAGAAAGCCGACTTCTTGAGCAAACTTTTTACGCACGCTCTTAATCCGCCCAAGCAGCTCGCCTTTTTGACGCGAATCGACCAGCGGTATTAAGCGATGCCCCACTTCGAGCCCAAGAGTATCGACCAGCTGAACATCTTCCCAACTCGCTTCGGGGGTCTCCTGTAAAGGCACCGGCTCAGTGGCAATTTCGTTTTTAACCAGCGCGTGCTCTTTTTGGCGCGTAATAAACCACGCCAAACCCGCTAGCAGCGCCGTAAAGAATAGAAATACAAAATTGGGCATGCCGGGCACCATTCCCAGCAGCCCCATTACGACGGCGGCCAGAATCAGTACCTGGGGATTCACGAATAGTTGGCTGAGCATTTGCTGACCAATGTCTTCATTCGTGTCGGTACTTACCCGAGATACCGTGACACCCGCTGCGGTCGAGATCACCAGGGCGGGGATTTGTGCCACTAGGCCATCACCAATCGCCAGCAGCATATAGGTCTGGCCAGCAGCGCCAAAGCTCATATCATGCTGCAGCATACCAATCAGCAGCCCACCGATGATATTGACCACCATAATCACCAGGCCGGCGATGGCATCACCGCGGACAAACTTACTTGCACCGTCCATCGAACCAAAGAAGTCAGCCTCTTGTGCAACTTCAGCGCGGCGCTTTTTGGCGTCTTCTTCACCGATTAAGCCAGCGTTAAGGTCGGCATCGATAGCCATCTGCTTGCCGGGCATCGCATCCAGCGTAAAACGCGCACCGACTTCCGCAATACGGCCAGCACCTTTGGTAATGACCATAAAGTTGATGATCACCAGAATCAGGAAGACCACTAGACCCACAGCGAAATTGCCGCCTACCAAGAACGCCCCAAACGCTTCGATTACCTTACCGGCGGACGCACCACCTTGGTGGCCTTCCATTAACACGACGCGAGTGGAGGCGACGTTAAGCGATAGGCGCAGCAACGTCGTGAATAGCAACACAGCGGGAAACGCCGCAAAATCCAGCGGCTTCTGCGTAAACATGCTGACCATCAACACCATAATGGCCAGCGCAATATTGAAGGTGAAGAGAAGATCGAGCGCGAAAGGGGGCAAGGGCACAATCATCATGCCCAAAATCATCAGGATGAGCAGCGGCCCGACCAGCAGCTTCATGCGCACATCGCCCATCCAGTCGCGCTTACCTATTAGCTGACTCAAGCCTTTCATGGTTGCGCCTCATTACCACCGGCGCTACGCCCGGGGTTTTCCATTTCCGGGGGAACCGGCAGGTTATCAGGGGTTGGGGGCACCTCGCCTCCTTGTTGTGCGACTTGCTTAAGACGATAGGCCCAGGCCATTACTTCGGCCACCGCGGTATATAAGTCAGCGGGCACCTCCGCATCTAGGTCTACGTGATGGTACAAGGCACGTGCCAATGGCGCTGCCTGCAACCGTGGTACACCAGCCTCTTCGCCAATTTCACGAATACGCGCAGCTACCGCATCGGCTCCTTTTGCCACCAGCCGTGGCGCGCCCATGCTGCCTTCCTGATAAGTCAGTGCTATCGCGTAGTGCGTGGGATTGGTAATGATGACATCGGCCTCGGGTACTTTGCTCATCATCCTGCCCCGCGCCATGGCCTGTTGCTGCTGGCGAATGCGTGCTTTTACGTGCGGGTCACCTTCCGACTCTTTGTGCTCGCGCTTAACCTCTTCCTGGCTCATGCGCAGCTTCTTGGCATTGTCCCAAAGCTGGAACGGGACATCGATCAAAATGACCACGATTAACACCAGCACCATCAGTCCAGCCGCCTGAGCCGCCATGCTTAGAGCGTTGGTAAGCGCTTGCTGGATAGGTTGATCCATTAGCGCCATAAACTTGCCGATGTTGTAATACAAAAAAGTTGCGGCGACGCCCCCTACCAGAACAGACTTGGCGATAGCTTTAGCCAACTCAATCAGCGCCTGGGTTGACAATATGCGTTTTACGCCCTTAATCGGATTTAGTTTGGAAAACTTGGGCTGCATCGACTTCCCCGATATCAGCCAGCCTCCCATCAGACCTGGGGCCACTAACGCGATAATCACTAACAACAAAAACAGCGGTATCATGGCGAATAGCGTGCGCTGTCCAAGATCCAGCGCATTGACCAGCATCGGCGTGCTTTCCATTGCTTGGCGACGTTCAAAAAGGAAGGCCTGCTCCATCACTGCACCTAACTGGTCATAGAGCATACCGCCCATGCTATAGAGACCAATCACGCCGCCCAACAGAAGTAAGAAAGTGTTTAACTCGCGGGAACGGGCAACTTGACCCTCTTCGCGGGCTTTTTCTTGCCGCCGGGGGGTGGCCTCTTCGGTCTTTTCCTGGTCGCTATCATTATCTGCCATGCGGTCATCCGGCCAGGTAAGGCGAAGCTTATCACGTATTCAGCCGTCCATAGGGACGGCTGAATGGCGTACTTGCATGCCCGTAGGGCGTTTAATAGCGCGCTTTAAAAGCCTAGCTCATCCAATAAGTCGTCAACTTGATCCTGCCCAGTGACGATATCAGGTGCATTGTCCCTTACTTGCGGCCCATTCAAAAGCTCTTCGTTACGCCGTGCATTGTCGCTTTTCCACTGATCCTCGGCCTTGCGCTGCATCGTTTCTCGTGCATGGGCGCCCGGCGCGTTTTCGATCAGCACCTGTACCAACTGATGTTCGATCTCTTGGATCACGTCCATCATCTTCTTAATCACTTGGCCGGTCAGGTCTTGGAAGTCCTGGGCCATCATGATTTCCATCAACTCTTTGTTGGTCGCTGCAGCCATGTCGGGCACGTCACTAAGATAAGTACGTGTCTCAATGACCAGGGCCTTGGCCTCATCCAACTCTTTGGGCGCTTCAAACCACTCGGCCCAGCGTTTATCCAGGGCACTGGCACGGTCCGCCATCTGATCTTGTAACGGCTGCGCACGATCAATCGCGTTGAGCGCGCGATCTGCTGCCTGCTCTGTCATGGTAGCGACGTAGTGCAAGCGGTCACGTGCATCCGGAATGGCTTCTGCCGCTTTCTCAATCTCTTTATCCAGCCCCAGCTCACGCATGTTCTCGCGCAGCATGCGCGTCAATTTGCCAATGCGGTGAATTAGGTCTTCAGCGGCGTCTTCAGACAGCTGGGCAGAACCGGGCTGCTCATTCTGACTCATTATGTTGTCTCCTCGTTAACCAGGCCCGTAGGCCTAGCCGCTTTATTTACCCATTTTGTCGAAGATTTTATTGAGCTTCTCTTCAAGGGTAGCGGCAGTGAACGGCTTGACGACATAGCCGTTAGCGCCCGCCTGAGCGGCCGCAATGATGTTTTCTTTTTTCGCTTCAGCGGTCACCATCAACACAGGAAGCCCCTTCAAGGCCTCATCCTGGCGGATCTCCTTGAGCATCTCCAAACCATCCAAATTCGGCATATTCCAGTCGGATACCACAAACTCGAAATTGCCAGCCCGCAGCTTATTGAGCGCGTCTTGACCATCTTCAGCTTCATCCACATTGGTAAAGCCCAGTTCCTTAAGCAGACTACGCACGATCCGACGCATGGTGGGAAAGTCATCTACAACCAGGAAACTCATATTCTTATCTGCCATCGGTCATCCTCTCGTCAGTACATGGCACAGGGGGGACTGGTAAGTACAGTCAGGGTTAAAACGCATCGTTAAAATTCTTCCCACTCTTCGTGGTCACTGCGCTGCGCAGCAGGCCGACGGGCTGGCTGGTCGGCCCTGGCGGCAGGCATTGGCTGAGAGGCTGAAGACGCAGACGGTAGCGACTGGTGCGCTGCCGCCTGCATACCCAACAGTTTGAAGACCGCGACGGCCTGCTCCAAACGATTGGCTTGTTCTTCCAACGAAGCCGCTGCGGCAGAGGCTTCTTGCACCAGCGCGGCGTTTTGTTGGGTGACTTGGTCCATCTGGCCAACGGCTTGGCTGACCTGTTCAATGCCGTCGCTCTGCTCTTGAGAGGCCGCCGAAATTTCATCCATGATATCGGTGACACGGCGTACCGCGGTGACGACATCAGACATCGTGGTACCTGCCTGCTCGACCAGGGTGGAGCCTTGTTGGATCTGCGTTACCGAGGCATCAATCAGTGTTTTAATCTCTTTGGCAGCATCGGCACTGCGGCTGGCCAAATTGCGCACTTCCCCCGCCACGACCGCAAAGCCGCGGCCTTGCTCGCCGGCTCGCGCCGCTTCTACCGACGCATTGAGGGCCAAAATATTGGTTTGAAAAGCAATCGAATCTATAACGCTGGTGATATCAGCGACTTTTTTCGAGCTGGTAGAGATGCCGTGCATGGTCTGCACC
Organism: Vreelandella maris; assembly: GCF_013371085.1. GTDB lineage: Bacteria > Pseudomonadota > Gammaproteobacteria > Pseudomonadales > Halomonadaceae > Vreelandella > Vreelandella maris. The sequence goes on from NZ_JABWCV010000009.1 coordinate 140,273, forward strand.
ACTTGCGCGACAACTTGGCCACCACGCTCAGCAGTGGTTGAAGCGTCGGCTGCCAATGTACTGGCCTGGCGGGCGTTATCGGCATTCTGTTTTACCGTCGCGGTCATCTCTTCCATGCTGGCGGCAGTTTCCTGAATCGACGCAGCCTGCTGTTCAGTACGCGATGATAGGTCCGCGTTGCCGCTGGCGATTTCACGGGTACCGTGGTGAATCTCGTTACTGCCTTCACGCACCCGGCTAACGATATTGGTCAGGTTCTGCTGCATGGTGCCCATAGCCCCAAACAGGCGGCCAATTTCATTCTTACCCGCTGCCGGCAGCGGATCGGTCAAATCAGCCTCTGCAATCGCATCCAGGCGCTGAATTGCGCCTCTTAGCGGCGCAATTACGGTACGACGCAAGCCTACGTAAATCACCAACGTCATCAGCAGAGCAAAGATTACTACCCCTGCATTGATCATGGTAAAGAGGTTACCCTGGGCCGCTGCGTCCGAACGAATAGTCTCTACCCGCTGAAAACCGTAAGTAACAAATGCGGTTGTGCTGGCAGCCAAACTACCTAAGGGCTCAATCAGCTCATCACGCAGGTTGTTGTAGCGGGTGAGGTTCATATATTCAAAGGTTTCATGCTGCTGTTTAACCAACCCTAAAACGGTGCGAAAATCTTCAATTAGGGCGCTTCCTAACGCTTCTCCTGCAGATGTACGCGGGGTCTCGACAAAACGATCAAAGCGTCGCTCGGCACGCTCAATACGATTAGCTGCGACATCGACCTGTGCATTGGACTGCTGAGTCTGGCCGACCATCAAGTAGTTTGAAGCTGTCTCCATTGCCAACATAGCTTGGTTTAATAGCGAGTCGGCGCGGTTAATCTCATTTAACTGCGCATCGCTAATCTGACTGAGCGTTGCCAAGTTATTTTGCGCATTGCGATCAGCCACAACACCCAAACCTGCAATCACTAAAATCAGGGCGACAAAGCAGGTGAGCGCTGCGATCACAGCGGCATGAATACTCATGTTGCGCAGTAAACGATTCATAGGGTTTCCCTTGCGAGCTTATTAAGTTTTTATGCTTAGTTTTTAAGCTAAGTACTGATAAATTGCACTACACACGCTGCGCGCGGCCTGAGGCTGCGATCAGCGCCATCATGCGCGTGGGAATGTCGTCTAACGCCACCACTTCCACCGCGCCACCCACCGCAATGGCTTCACGGGGCATACCGAAAACCACGCAGGTTTGCTCATTCTGGGCAATGGTCGGCGCGCCTGCTTGGCGCATCTCAAGCAGCCCTGCCGCGCCGTCTTTGCCCATGCCGGTTAGAATCACCCCAATGGAATTTTTGCCAGCGTGCTGTGCCGCCGAATGAAACAGCACATCGACCGATGGCCGATGGCGGTTTACAGGTGGGCCGTCGTCTAACCGCACCACGTAGTTAGCGCCGCTGCGCGCCAATTTAAGGTGCTGGTCGCCTGGGGCAATGTAGGCGTGCCCTGGTAAAACCCGCTCGCCATCGGTTGCCTCTTTTACGGTAATCCGGCACAGCCGGTCTAAGCGCTCGGCAAATGATCGGGTAAAGCCGCCAGGCATATGCTGAGTAATCAAAATAGCGGGGGCGTTAGCTGGCAAGGGTTCAAGCACTGATCGAATCGCTTCGGTGCCACCGGTCGATGCACCAATAATAATCAGCTTCTCGCTGGTGACTAACGGGGCCTTTAAGGCCACAGGTGGTGGGGCATTTTTATGCCGCGCCTGGCGAGGTCGTGAGCGCGCCGCAGCACGCAGTTTTTCGGCGATCTCGTCGGCGTACTCCATCATGCCATTGCGAATACCCAGGCTTGGCTTAGCAACAAAATCAAGCGCACCAAGCTCAAGCGCGCGCAGGGTAATTTCCGAACCGCTCTGGGTTAGCGACGACACCATGAGCACCGGCATGGGCCGCAGACGCATTAAGCGTTCGAGAAAATCCAGGCCATCCATGCGTGGCATTTCAACGTCTAGAGTCAACACATCAGGATTGTGCTGCTTGATCAAATCCCTGGCGGCAATAGGGTCAGGCGCTACCGCAACGACTTCCATATCAGGCTGGGAATTAATAATTTCCGTTAATAAATCGCGAATTAGCGCCGAATCATCGACACACAGTACTTTGATCTTGGCTGCGCTCAAAGCACGCCTCCTCTTGCTGTAGACGCCTGATGTGTGATTGCAACCGCTGGAGCCACAGCGCCTGAAGCGATCATAAAGACACGACAATTGTTCATTTTTTTGCCAGGGTATAGACGGTCTGGCCGCGTAGTTTGAAAGCGTCGCTGATATACGAGAAGTTTTCTGAGTGGCCGGCAAACAGCAACCCATCCGGCTTCATCAGTGGCGCAAATCGCTTGAGTATTTTTGATTGAGTATCTTTATCAAAATAAATCATGATGTTCCGGCAGAACACCGCATCAAAAAGGCCCTTAATTGGCCATTGCGGCGCCAGCAGGTTAAGTGGCTGAAACTCGACGAGGGCCGATACTTCAGGCCGGATCCGCGCAAAGCCTGCATGATTACCGGTACCTTTCTGGAAAAAACGCTTTACCCGCACTTCATCAAGCTTGCGCACCTGTTCTAGCGGGTAGACGCCTGCGCGGGCTCTGGCCAACGCATCCGTATCGATATCGGTGGCAATTACTTTGGCTTGTGACGCTTTAGCGCCTAGCGTTTCCAAAAGTGTCATGGCTAGTGAGTAGGGCTCCTCCCCAGTGGAGGCTGCCGAACACCAGATTGTGACCGGGTCTTGCTTATTTTTTATATGCTCAGCGAGCAGCGGAAAATGGTGCGCTTCACGAAAAAAAGCCGTGAGATTGGTCGTCAGTGCGTTGGTGAACGCCTCCCACTCCTTAGCCTCGGGCTGGCGCTCCAGGCGCTGCAGATAATCGGTAAAGCGCGTCAGGCCATGGTGGCGTAGCCGCTTGGCTAGGCGGCTATAGACCATTTCACGCTTATGTTCTGCCAGCACAATCCCGGCACGCTGATAAATCAGTTCACGAATACGCTTAAAATCCGCATCGGTGAGTATCAGATCGCGCTCAATCTGATTATTGGATGCCCACTGACCAGCATCTACAACCCCTTCACTTTGTTCGGTCAAAACGCTTCCCACTCCTCTACTGAGGCTGCTTGCCGTTTAACGGGCGAATGAGGCGACGTTGCACTAGGCGGCTGAGCGGCTAGTGCGCTGGGCATCTGCGCGACGGGGTTGGTTGCTGTTAACGCAGGTGGACGTAAAGCGCCATTGCTGTTTAAGCGAAATGCTTCTACCGATAGCGCTAATAGTCCCGCCTGTTTCTCTAAGGAAACGGCCGCACGAGCCGTCTCTTGAACACGCAAGGCATTACGCTGTGTCGCTTGATCCATTTCCGCCACCGCTTGGTTGACCTGCGTAATTCCATTACTCTGCTCTTCAGAAGCGGCCGAAATCTCATGCATAATTTGGGTCACGCTACGTGCAGCTTCTGCCACTTCGCCGATCGCCTCTTCAGCTTTGGTTACCAAACTGGCACCGGCGCTAACCTCGCGATTAGAGCCATCAATCAGACCACGAATTTCTTGAGCAGCGCCTGCACTGCGGCCCGCCAGATTACGCACCTCTTCGGCGACCACCGCAAAACCACGCCCATGCTCGCCTGCACGTGCCGCCTCTACCGAAGCATTCAGCGCCAGAATATTGGTCTGAAATGCTATTGAGTCGATCACGTTGATGATATCGGCCATCTGCTGGGAGCTTTGGGTAATCCGCTGCATATTGTCGACCAGCTGTGCCATTAGCTCGCCAGTATTTGTCACCTGGATAGCATTGTTATCGGCTAAGCGGCGGGCTTCTTGAGCATTTTCGCTGTTTTGTCGCACCGTAGAGGTCATTTCTTCCATGCTGGAAGCCGTCTGCTGCAGAGAGGCCGCTTGCTGCTCAGTGCGCGCCGATAGCTCTTCATTACCACTGGCAATGTCCCGGGCAGCGGGAGTGACAACATCAATACCCCCTTTGACGTCGGCGATGATGCTGCTGAGGCTCTTGCGCATGGTGTTGAGCGAGTCCATTAGCTGGCCCACTTCGTCACGCCTCGGCGGAGGCACTTTTGTCGCCAAATTTCCGCCTGCAATTTGCAGCGTAAAACGCGCCGCACTTTTTAAGGGGCGAATAATCGAACGCAGCGTCAATACGCCAATCAAAATGAGCAACAATAAACCAACACCAAGCACGATGGCTTGCGCACCGAGCATGGTGGCTTGCCCTTGCTGGGCGTCAACGGCCATGGATTCCGCTGCTTGTTGTTTCTGTGCGATCAGTTGATTAACCATTCCTGACAAGTCGCGGCCATCGCTGTTCATCACGCTAATGACTGCATCTAATCCGGTAAAGGCTTGATAGGTTTCTTCCGCTTGCAAAACGCTGGCAGCTTGGCCCATGCCATTGTCTAAAAATAACTGTAACTGCTGATCAAACTCACCAGCGAGTTCGGTCTTATTGACGTTTCGAGAGTAGTACTCCTGCCATACGGCGGCGACTTCTGCGGTGCTCTCCTCAATACTTTCGCCCATTTCAAAACGCTGATTGATGAGATCCATTCGCTCAGGCTCAATCATCGCTTGTCGGGTTTGGGCGATGGTTTGATCGATTTGCTGCAAGCGAATGACATCGCGCAGACCATCATTATTTAGCTGCGCCAAACGCTCGCCCGAGGCATTTAAGCCATATAGCCCCAAGCCTCCACTCATTAGCAGTAGCACACCAGCCACAATAATCATGCCTGCCAGTTTTGCCCGAATGGTATCGAGTCGCACTCGAGCCAGACGGCTGAACACACCTTTCTGACGCAGACGTCCTTTATCCAAATAGAGCCGTTTATTGCGTCCTTCTCGTAGGTCAGCGTAAGCCCGCTCCGCTTGCTCTATGGCCTCCCGTGCGGCTTGAACACGTACCGAGGTGTAACCCACCACGTGTTCATCTTCGATAATCGGTGTCACGCTGGCATCCACCCAGTAGTGGTCACCGTTTTTGCAGCGGTTTTTAACCAGCCCGCGCCACGTTTCTCCCGTTTGCACGGTTTGCCAGAGGTTTTCAAAGGCTGCTGGTGGCATATCGGGGTGACGTATCAGGTTGTGCGGCGCACCTATCAGCTCTGCGTGATCAAAACCACTAATATCGATAAACGCGGGGTTTGCATAGGTAATACGCCCTTTGGTATCGGTACGTGAGACTAAGAAATCATCTTCTTTTAACTCGATTTCACGCTGAGAGACTGGCTGGTTATTACGCATGATCTACCTTTTTAGTGTTTTATTATTCATTAAGAGCGTGCCTGCCCTACCAGACACGTTAAAACGGTGCCCACTCTTCGCTGTGTTCTGCTGATTGTCTGTGACTCGCTAGGGGCGGGTGCGCTACTGCAGCCAGGGCTGGCGTAGGCATGGCAGAAGAAGAGTGAGGGTTTGATGTTTCAGTGACACGGAAGCGCTCCACTGCTTCACGTAAACGAGCCGCTTCACTTTCCAGCTCATTGGCACTTCGCGCCGCCTGCTGAACCAGTTGGGCATTTTGCTGCACCACCTGGTCCATTTGTGCAACGGCTTGATTCACTTGGCTAATACCGCTGCTTTGCTGTGCAGAAGCGGCGGCAATATCATCCATAATGTCACTGACGCGCTGAACAGCCGCCACCAGATCTTGCATCGTTTGCCCGGCTTGATTGACGCGCTGAGTGCCGGTATCGACTTTATTGAGCGAGGCTTCAATCAGCGTTCGGATCTCTTTTGAAGCAGCAGCACTGCGGCTGGCCAGGCTGCGCACTTCCTGTGCGACCACCGCGAACCCCCTACCATGTTCGCCAGCACGAGCAGCCTCTACGGAGGCATTCAGCGCCAAAATATTGGTCTGAAACGCAATATTATCGATAACCGTTATGATATCCGACACTTGGTGTGAGCTAGCACTGATCTCTTGCATGGTATCAACGATTTGCCCGACTTCTTCACCGCTACGTCGTGCAGTTAACGTCGCGCTACCGGCCAGTTGGCTGGCTTGACGAGCATTCTCAGCATTGTGGCCTACCGTAGAGGCTAACTGCTCCATGCTGGAAGCGGTTTCTACTAACGAAGATGCCTGCTGCTCTGTGCGTGAAGAGAGGTCGTTATTACCACTGGCAATTTGCTGGGAGCGCTCATAAATCGATGTGCCGCTAGTGCGCACGGTGCCTACCGTTTGGGAGATAGAGCTCTGCATGTGCGCCATCGCACTGTAGAGACGCCCAATCTCATTATTACCCGGCGCAGTAATGTGTTGACTTAGGTCGCCCTGCGCCATGCGCTCAAAATGACCCACCAAGCGATCTAATGGGCGCAACACGTTAGTGGTTACTCCCCAGATCACCACGATAACTGTAGTCACCGTCATCGCTACGATGCCAATTAACGTCCAGCGTATCGTGGTGGCAAACGCACTGAAGGCGGCTTGCTGGGTCTGCACATCGTTAGACGCTTGCACAATTGCCGCGCCATGGTGCAATGCATAAAGGCCGATACCACTGGCAATTAAGACGAGTACTGACAGGGTCGCAAGCACTAGGCCCCAACTTAAACGCACCGTCATATTATTCATTAATTGCCGCATTTGCTGTGTCACGCCCTTTTCTCCACGCACAAACGGCGCTCTCGGTGCTTTCCATAGCACGAGAATGCATCATTAGGTAGAACGTACCCGGCATGTTCCCTATGCCTTTTCCCTATGCCTTACTTTCTTAGTTTTAGTGGCTGCTGGTGCTGTCGACTAACGCCATCTCTTCACTGGTCAGCAGCTTATCGATATCGACCAGTACCAACATACGATCATCTAAGCTACCTAAGCCGCTCAGGAAATCAGACGAGAGCGTGACACCAAATTCCGGCGCCGGTTTAATTTGATCGGGGATTAACGTCATCACATCAGAGACGCCATCTACCACGATGCCGACCACCCGGTCTGCGACGTTGACGACAATCACCACCGTCTGGCCACCGTATTCGACGTTCTCAAGATGAAACTTAATACGCAGGTCGACGATCGGCACAATCACGCCGCGCAGGTTGGTGACCCCCTTGATAAAGTCAGGCGCATTGGCAATCCGGGTCACGTTTTCGTACCCGCGGATTTCCTGCACTTTCAAAATATCAATGGCGTACTCTTCATCACCCAATGAAAACACGAGAAATTCGCGGTTTTCGGCTTCTGCGGCTAATACCGCCCCACTGTTGGCTTGACTCATAACGGCTCAGCCTCCTTGAAAAATGAAAGGTTTTGATTGTTCACTACTTTTTTGCCTGCTTCTTTTTTGTACCGACTTAAGCGATGTAAACCAGTAATATCCAGAATTAACGCAACGCTGCCATCGCCTAAAATGGTAGCGGCCGAGATCCCCGGTACTTTGCGGTAATTGTCTTCCAAATTCTTGACCACGACCTGCTGCTGCCCGATCAATTCATCCACCAACATGGCGTAACGACGGCCTTCGCCCTGTACAATAACGGCAATACTTTTGGTGGGATCGGTAATGGCATTGGCAACATCCAGTACTTCGTGAATAGCGATAACGGGCAGGTACTCATCGCGCACTTTGATGACCACATCGTCGCCAGCCATGGCGTACATATCGTCTTTAGAGGGCTGAAGCGACTCAAGCACCGTGGAAAGCGGCAGAATAAATGTCTCGCCGCCGACCTTGATCGACATACCATCCAAAATAGCCAGCGTAAGGGGCAATACGATACGCGTATTGGTCCCCTCACCTAGCTTCGACTGAATTTCGACGCGCCCCCCCATGCTTTGAATGTTGCGCTTAACGACATCCATACCCACACCACGGCCGGAAACGTCGGTGACCTCTTTGGCGGTTGAAAAACCAGGGGCGAAGATAAGCTGAAAAACCTCTTCGTCAGACATGGAATCGGAGACGTTAATACCATTTTCGCGGGCTTTAGCGAGCAGACGGTCACGATCCATACCAGCACCGTCGTCGCGCACTTCAATTAAAATATTACCGCCTTGATGGCGCGCTGATAGGGTTAATTTACCTACACGCGGCTTGCCAATCGCTTCACGTACATCAGGCATTTCAACGCCGTGATCAAGGCTATTGCGCACCAAGTGGGTTAATGGATCGGTGATCCGCTCCACCAGGCTCTTATCCAATTCGGTCGACTTGCCTTCGGTAACCAGCTCAATCTCTTTACCTAGCTTCCCGGCGGTGTCGCGCACTACGCGTGGAAAGCGACTGAAGACAAACTCCATGGGGATCATACGAATCGACATGACCGCCTCTTGGAGGTCACGCGCATTGCGCTGAAGCAGGCTCATGCCATTTTGCAGTGAGCTATTACCCACTGACTGATCTTCTAAATCACTAACCGTTTGATCAAGCATCGACTGGGTGATGATCAGCTCACCCACCAAGTTGATAATTTGATCGACTTTATCCACAGAGACGCGGATTGAAGATGACTCGGCGGCGGCTTTTTTAGGTTTCTCTTTGGTCGCTGCTTTTGCCGGACTCGCCTTTGAGGCTGTCTTTTCCGCAGGCGCTTGCGGCGCAGGAGCTACAGGCGCCGAAGCTTCTGGCTCAGCGGTTGCTGGCGCGGCGTTTGATGACTCAGCAGCAACGCCCTCGACAGCGGTAATCTCAATTTGATCTGGCTCGATAATAAAGCACATGACCGCTTCAATATCGTCCGCACTGTCGCTACTTTTAAGGATGACCTCGTAACGCTTTGCATCGCCGGATTGGGACTGCACTTCGCCAAGCTGCTCTAACTCCTCAACCAGCAAAATGCGGTCTTTATCGACAACATTCAGCAGGGCCACTAACAGAAGTCCGTCTGCGCCTTGCTCTTCGCTACTGCTTGCTTCTGCGCTGTTTTCACTGGCAGCAGGTGCAGACTTGGGCTCAGCCGCTGGAATAGATGGTCCATCTAACTGTTGACCAATTTCATCCAGGGCAATCTGTTGTAGCGTTTGGCAAATGCGCTCAAATGCCTCTTGGTTTGGCTCCTCTTCGCTACGGTAGGCATCGAGTTGCTCATGCATGATGTCTTTAGCCTCTAAAAAGGTATCCACGAGGTCGGCGCGCAGCGTTAGCTCACCCTTACGTGCGTAATCGAGAAGGTTTTCCAAAATATGCGTGGTTTTCTGTAACACGACAAAACCAAAGGTTCCTGCTCCCCCTTTGATCGAGTGGGCGGCACGGAAAATAGCATTGAGCTGTTCACTGTCTGGATCATCAACATCCAGCTCCAACAAATGCTGCTCCATATCCGACAGTAGCTCTTCTGCCTCTTCAAAAAAGGTGTCAAAAAAATCCGCTATATCCATTCACCGCTCCACCCTTAACGTCGCTTTTATGAAAGGCTCTGACAGGCTCAGGTCACTCTGGATCTTGCGCCTGAGGCTCGTCTTGTTGTGGTAATTCTATTAGCGCTTCAGCCGCATCGTCCGGCAGTGAAGCTCCCGGGCCCATAATGGCTGGATTACGGATCGCTTCGGCTATTTCGGGCAGCAGCACCACCAGCTCTATGCGCCGATTAATGGGGTCTGTTGGCTCAGTCTCCGGCAACATGACACGGTCTGCAAAGCCTGATACGCGAAGCAATTGACCTGGGTCAAACCCGCCGGCAATAAGCTCTCGACGCGACGCGTTAGCGCGATCATTAGAGAGCTCCCAGTTGCTATAGCCGCTATAGCCTCCCGCATAGGGAACGCTATCGGTATGGCCACTGATACTTAGTTCATTGGGTAGCTCGTTAAGTAGTGGCGCGATAGTGCGCAGTAGACTGCGCATATAAGGCGCGACTTGGTCACTACCCAACTCAAACATGGGCCGCTGATCTGTATCTAATAACTGTATACGAAGCCCTTCTCGAGTTAGGTCAAAGCGCATCTGAGAGCGCAACTGGCGTAGCTCGGGATCTCGCTCGATTGCTCGCTCGATACGCTCTTGCACATTCATAAAGAAGCGTCGATCCTGCGAACTAGGGCGAGAGCGCTGAAGGCTATCAATCATTGCCCGCTCCCCATCGCTATGAGTAGGATCCGGCCCACCGCCAGGAATCGCACTGGTACTACCCGAACGATCGCCCCCCGTAATGGCGCTAATCAGTGGGGTACTGAAGTACTCTGCTACGCCCCTGCGCGTCTCTTCACTGGAAACGCTCAAAAGCCATAGCACCAAAAAAAAGGCCATCAGAGCAGTCATAAAATCTGCTAGAGCAATTTTCCAAGCACCGCCGTGATGGGCGTGGACGACTTTTTTGCGTCGAATGACGATTGGACGCTTGTCACCCCCCTTACTCATGCGTTACCGGCCTTTTTTGCATCTTTCACATACTCTTCAAGCTCTATAAAGCTCGGGCGCTCGGCAGCAAAGAGTGCCTTACGGCCAAACTCAACGGCCAACTGCGGCGCGTAACCGTGTAAGCTTGCAAGCAATGTAATGCGAATACACTGCAGCATTTTTTCGGCTTCTTTAGCCTGCCGTTCGATGTAACTAGAGAGCGGGCTAACAAAGCCATAGCCCAGCAAAATACCCAAGAAGGTGCCCACTAGCGCTTGACCGATCATTACGCCCATCTGAGCCGGTGTAGCATCAGCATAGGTGAGAGTTTTAACGACCCCCATCACCGCCGCCACAATGCCGAAGGCAGGCATGGCATCGCCGACTTTTGCAATGGCATCAATAGGGATATGGGCTTCCTGCTCGAAAACTTCAATTTCATGTAGCATCAGCTCATCGATTTCCATGGGCTCCATACCGCCGCTTACCATTAACCGCAGGTAGTCCGTCAGGAAATTCATGATGTGGGGATCGGCTAATACCGTTGGATGTTCTTGAAACAGAGGGCTCTCTTGCGGGTTATCAATATCGCGCTCAATGCCAAGCATGCCCTCACGACGAATTTTGGACAGCAGCTTGTATTGCAGCGCCATGAGCTCCATATAAAGCGCTTTGTTATATTTTTTCGCCCGTTTGAGCCGCGGCAGAATTTTAAACGTTGCTTTGATCGCTTTGCCATTGTTGGCAGCTATAAATGCGCCGACCCCCGCACCGCCAATGATAAGTAGCTCTAGCGGTTGGTAGAGAGGGCCTAAACTGCCGCCTGCCAGTACATAGCCGCCAAATACAGACAGCAATACAATCACATAGCCTAGAGGTATCAGCACAAGCAAGGTCCTTGCGGTATTCAGTATTAAGTAAGGGAACCAAAACTTAGCCACCTGATCTGATGATTAAGCAATGTTCCATCCAAAGCACAATTTAGTCCCATTATACTAGGGCTAAGCTGCTGTTTAATGAAAAAGTACCATTGGCTTTTGCGGCTATCTACGCCGTTACACTCATATTTTATTATTAAGTATCTATCCCTACGTCTTATACCTTAATTACAGCTAACGGGCGCGTAGAAGATTGAGTTGTTACATTTTTTCACTATTCTCCTGCTGTGCTTTGCGTGTTTTCCCCGCCCGTGAAGGTGGTTGGCATATGCCACATACATAGTGCTGAGCAGGGCTATGCGCATGCGCCACAAACTGCCCGGTGCAACGCGTACATTGATTGCACTGTAGCAAGTCACTTTCAAAAAACCGTACTAATGTCCAAGCGCGCGTCAACCCAAGCACCGGCTCCACCTTTTCCAACGACATTTGCTCGTCATAAAGCCGATATGCTTTAACGAAGGCATCAATTCGTTCACAACCTGCGGTCTCTTTTAGGCTTATATAAATGTTGAAAAACAGCGACGAATGAACGTTGGGTAGCCAAGTAATAAACCAATCAGTAGAGAACGGTAGCATCCCCTTGGGGGGTGACATGCCCCGCACTTCCTTATACAGCTTGATCAAACGCGTGCGGCTTAATTCCGTTTCTGTTTCCAGCACCTGCAAGCGCGCGCCCAGCTCAATCAATTCGATTGCCAGCTGCACTTGGTGCATTTCATCGACCAAGCTTTTCTGGCTCACTTCACTTCTCCTGACGGCATTGGCTCAAATGGTTCACTAGCCAGCAGCAGCGAAGCATGGAGTCCAGCCAAGCCCTGGTCACGAGGGTTGTCAGTGAGTTGGCGCAGACGTTCGGCACTCGTTTGACTAAACCGGCACAATAGCTGGCTGGTGCGTGCCAGCTTGGTAAGCTGACGAGCATTGAGTGACACAAGTAGCTCGGCAACCTCGCTATCTATTTTCAGGCGAAACATGGCGGCCTCGCGATCTTCATCAAGCAAGCGCTGCGCCAGAAGTAAATAAGCTAAATTTATTTCCTGAATTTCATCGAGAAAGTTGGTTTGACTCATGATGTCCCATTAAATGACTCAGGCGCGATATGTTGACCATTGTACTGGCGCCATTAATGACTTTTTATTACCTATCCTCATGGTTGCATACAACGTCTGTAATTGGCTACTCAGGTATTTCACGATGACTTAGCCCTTCTTCTGAAAGCTCAAACACCCATACCAAGAGTTCCGCGACAATTTGATAGAGTCCGGCGGGGATTTCGGCGTCCAAATCTAGCTGCATTAAAAGCGCTACCAGCTCGGGCGCATCGTGTACATAAATACCCTGGCGTTGAGCCTCTGCCATAATGCGCTCGGCCAGATCTCCATAGCCTTTCGCCACAACACGAGGGGCGCGGTCATTCTCTTGATAAGCCAGCGCGACAGCTTGACGACGACGCTCACCCGGCGTGGCCATGGGCTACCTCCGCTTCGATATAGCGTGCACGAAGCTGCACTTTCTGTAGGTCTAAAGCACTCAAGCGCTTCTCTAGCGCTGGTAACCCAGCGTTAATTCGTTGATACGCCTCTGTGTTTTCAGTGGTGAAATCAATACTTAGCACATTTCGGTAGAGCCATAACGACGCATTGAACGACCCCAAGTTGGGAACGTCTAGCTGCATATCTGAGCGCCAACCACCCTCTGGCTCACCCTCTTGCTGCTTGTTCTCTTGCCCCTCTTCACGAGCAGGCAAATTAATCACTAAGGCCATAAAAATACCTGCCCAAACATCGCCCTCCCAGCGAATAGTGGGCATCACCAACATCTCAAGCTGCTGACGCACTAGGCTCTGTAGGCTTTCATGCACGACATCCCGCGCTGGACGGTTAGCTATCAGCTCAGTCACTTCTCTTGCGTGACTTAGATCTACTCTTGCTTGATTACTCTCAGGCGCTGAGCTGGGCATAGCAGCTGAAGGCGCCTGGGTAGCCGCACCTGGTGAATTCATAAGCGGAGCAGCAGCCACTAAATTCTGCCGAGGCGCCAAACCATTTTCTTGAGTCACCGGTACTAACGGCACGTTAGGCAGGATAGTTACCCCTTGCCCAGCCGCTTGAGCCCCCGGCGTGACCAATGGCGCTAATCCCGTTAACCCATTGGTGACGCCCAACCCAGCGGGCAATAAGGGTGCCAAAGGGCGCGGCCCAGGCTGCATTTGTGGTTCATTCATTAACTGCTGGCGGGTACTCGCGCCTTGGAACCACCGCTTTAAATGCGACTCGTAGAACAGCCCGCTGTCACGGATGCTCGCCTCCAAGCGGGTCGCGACGGCGCTGACCCCGGGTGCTTCTGGGCTGGTAAAAAGAGGTGCTTCGGGTCGCATGACGGAGGGAGGTGCTGGAAAACGCAGTAGCACGTCAGCAATAGTCCGTGCAGCGGGGCTAAAATGCGTTTGTGTTGACCCCGGCGGAGAAGGCAGCGGCTCGCCGCGGGGTAATGCTCTTCCGCCATCAAGAGGGAGGGGCAAGCGCTTTAAATCATTCAACGATGTCGCTGGCGCTCTTCCATCCAAATTAGCGTCACGCATCACGGCACGCGGCCCTTCTCCAGGTGCAACGGGCTTCACTGGCTGATCTAACGCCCGCTGCAGCGACACCTCACCTTGTCGCCCTAGCACTTGGTGCAAGAGCGTATCAATGAGAGGTGCAATACCGCTCACGATGACCCCGTAGCATCAGTGTCATCCGCGACATAGGACGCTGCCGCGCCCTGCTGGGGCGCATAAGCGCGATGCAAGTCGCGCTGACGTTGCGATACCTCAATTAGCTTACCCAGCTCATCTCGACGTGCTACCAAGCGACGCCGGATATCAACATCGTGCTCAAGTATGCTCTCAAGCAACTCTGCCTTACGTTGTTGGGCAGCACCGTCAAGCAGCACGGTCGCATCCAACTCACGCAGTTGCTCCACTAACACAACATAGTTGGTACGTTGATCAATGAGCTCGGCCCACTGCTCAGCATTGGCGAGTTCATGCATGTATTCAACGCTGCTCAATAGCGCTTCGTAGCTAGCAAGCAATGACTGCTGAGCATTTTGGTCACAAGCGGTGGTAGAAGCTAACATTATTGCCTCACGCGCTCTGCTGTTGGCCAATATCACGCCACGCTGAGCCAATATCTTCAAGCAAACGCTCGGCTTGATTTAAGCTCTCTTCATCGTTACGCAGATTAGCCGCCAACAGCAGGCGTACAATATAGTCATACAGCGACGCTAAGCGCTCGGCAATTTCTCCACCTTTCTCCTGATCGAGCGCGGCTGCGAGACCGTTATTAACGATATCAAGCGCTTTTGATATCGATTTACCTTTCTCAGCCGTATTGCCTGCCTGCATATGTATGCGGGCAGCGCGAATAGCCGCTTGAGCGCCATCAAATAACAGCACAATAAGTTGATGTGGGTCTGCCGACATCACTCCGCTTTCTACGCCGATACGCGCATAAGCGTTAGCTCCACGCCCATAGGCGGCGCCACCGCGAGAGTAAGTCATAAGCGGAACTCCTGTGCGTGGTTTGGTTATCACCTATAGCGGGGAACCACGAAGATTAAAAGATATAAAACAGCGAACTGTACGCTGCTACTGTTAACTATCGGCGCGAACCAGAGGGACTTTAACGTCTCTCAATGCTTTTTTTTACCCAGGCCTATTTGACTACAACGGACGGCTAACCATTCACTAGCGCTTTTACACTTTCAGGTAGAAACAGCGATTTCGCCTACCATTCGCCCAAGCCGCTCAGTGACATCATCCTTTACTATCGCCCCTACATTGTCACGCATGGGCGGCTCAGCTTGCGGTGCAAGCAACACTTCAGTGGGATTGCCCTTTGCATCTAGGCGCAGTATCCAGCCTTGTTGCTGGCTGGAAAAACGCGCCAGCGAGCCCACTGGCACCCCCTTGAAATGCTCGATATAGCGCTTGATCCAACGTATATCGAATTGATGTGGATGCTGTAATAAATGACGATAAATTTGCTGTACCGTTTTAGCGGGACGATCAGCGCGATCACGCCTCATCGCCTCGACCACATCAACAACAGCACTGGCTTTAGCTAACTCACTGAGCTCAGCCCCACCTAACCCCCCAGGGTAACCACTGCCGTCTATACGCTCATTAATCCCACCAATAACGGCCTGCACAATCGCTACTGACAGCCACTGACAACCGTGCAAGCGATCTAACAGCAACTGGACATGCTCGCTGACTACCTTTCGATGACTGGCCTCAAAATGCGGCGCCTTAAACAACACCTGGGGAACCAGCGCCTTGCCAAGATCATGAATAAGGCCACTGGCGACAATCGCTTTGCGCAATTCGTGCGGCATACTAGCACCCACAAAATCAAGCAAGTGAATGGCCACTGCAATGCCGTGGCGCACCACCAAAGGTTCTGGATACAAGCAGCGGGAGGCAAACAGTAAGGCTTCACGATCCTCATCGTGAAGATCCAATATTCGATCAGCATAACGAGAGAGCTGGCGCCCATCGATATCACTACCTTGCTGCAACGATAGTAGCTGCGCGTCTAAATAGGCGGCTACCTTTACCAGCCGACGCGCCATCGGCGTGGCGTAACGCTTAACATCTCGTCGCCCAAGTAGCTCACCCGCGCCAGAACGCTTATTCGGCAATGCAAACAGTGGAGAGGGTTGGCGCTCGTCCTGTTGCTCTTTGTTATAACGGGCAGCCTCACGCTCAATTTCACACACAAAATACCAAATTTGGCGCTCTTGCTCCGCGCTGCACTCAACGAAGTTAAAACCAACACGCAGCAGGTGACGTTCAGCATCTGTTTTTTGATGCCGGGCATCGCCAAGCACTTCAAAATAAGTGCCATCAGGGAAGGTAAACGTCAACTTTAGCGAGTTAGCAGCTTCTGCCAATAAGCCACTGGCTGCCAACGGTAACTCAAGTTGGCAGCCGTCTTGGGAAAGGTCTTTTAGCTCGCCAGCCACCTCGGCATCCCCATCACCTAAACTGGCCGCCACCACCATCCCCATACGCAGCTCGGCGCGAAAGGATTCACGGCGCTGAAGTACGTCTAACGTCGCAGGGTAATCACTGCAACACAAAAAACGCCCACCGGCATGGCGCGTCTCCGTCAAGCGCAAGAGAGGTGTCTGAATCACTTTCCCCTGAGCCTGCCCGCGCAAGTAGAAAGCAGCACCGCCCTGTAAGTGGTGAAGCAAATAATCAACCGAGGAGAGATCCATCACCAAGGTTTGGTCCCGATGCTGCTCCATTAATACAATAGGTTCTGGACGCGCATCAGCCGTGGCGAGACACAGGGATACTCCGCCCGTTTCAATTAGCGCGTTCAGCAGAGATTCAATCACCGTTGTGCTTGCTATTGTTTCAAACTCATCCTGCTGCGCTGCCATGCTCGCCTCACTTACTCTTATGCGTTAATTAGTTCACCGCAAAGCGCAGAAGCATAGCAGATGCCAGCAGCGGGGCGTATGCACAAAAAGCCATCATTCCTATGCTTATTAAAAAGGCTATAGAAGCAAAGGCAGAAGAATAGGTATCTGGCTCTTGCACCAACAAACAGACACCACCCACCCCAGCGCAGCATAAAGTTTTTCTGCGTCATGCCGATAAAAAAGTAGAGGTGTATATTGATAAGTAAAAATCCAAGCTGAAGCCGCCGTTTCTCGCTGTTGCACCACAACCGGTTGCCAAAGCTAACTTAAAGAGGAATGTACCCCATGAGTTCATTACCCCCTACTGAAGCAACCAAGCCGCTGACCTCGGCTCTCACCACCCTAAACCCTAGACAACGGCTAGAAAACACACTGGCTCAGCTAGCGCCAACAAACGCCCAAATTAAAAATACCGACAAAGACGAACGAGAAATCTCCGCTGGCGAACTCATCGAACCCATTCAACGCATTAACGAAGCGATGCGCCCACGAGGTTTAGAGTTTGAGTTAAGCGAAGAGACATCACGCGTCATTACACGAGTAATCGATCGGGAGTCAGGAGATGTAATACGCCAAATTCCCACGGAAGAAGTACTAAAAATTGCTGAGCGACTAGAGGCAATGCAAGGGCAGATCATCTCTTTGGAAGCCTAAAGCTCTACACTTGCATGTTCATAACGTCACGATATGCAGACACTAAGCGATTGCGAACCTGAAGCCCCATTTGAAAAGCAACGCTGGCTTTCTGCATATCGACCATCACATCGTTGAGCTGCAAGTTAGGGTCACCCGCCTGGAAAGCCATCGCTTGGCTGTTAGCCGTCTGCTGAAGACGGTTAATACGCTGAATGGAAGCCTGTAATTCACCGCCAAACCCACCTTGCCCTACCGCTGTTGAGGCCTGAGCACCGCTGAGAGGCTGCGTGGATGCCGCCTGAGTTGCCAAGCCTTGCATTTGTTGTAGCGCAGCCTGTATTGCGGGAGTGCTCATACGCTTACCTCGATTCGCAAAAAAACCAATGCAAAAAGCCTAACACTGAAGCGACTAACCTCATACGGACAAATGCGCATAAAAAGCGAAGCTTATCCCTCCTTTAGGCTGGACTAGTCACCGGATAATGGCGTCCATCACAATTCCGCTTCATCTTTTTGGCGGATAACCGCGATCGACGGATATAGCCTATGCCTTCTTTGGTGATGCGCCTGGGCCGACGCCAGTTTTGCCTGCCCCTTAGGAGGGTCACATGAGCGAAACCGGTGCAACGGCAGGCCGTCAAACTAGTACGAATCAAGCCGCCCCTCGCAGTGGCGGTAAAGCTAATGGAAGTACCGAACGTGATGCCGCCAGCGACTCGGCCTTCGGGCGAACGCTGAAGCAGCTGCGTGGTAATCCATTGGTGGCGCTACTCATTGCCGGCGCCGCCTCTATTGCCATTGTGGCAGCCCTCTTCATGTGGGCAAGTAGCCCAGAGTATCGCGTTCTTTATAGCAACTTGAGCGAATCCGATGGCGGCGGCATCATCAACGAGCTTGATGCCCGCGGCATTCCCTATCAGTTCAGCGAGGGCGGCCAAGCATTAATGGTGCCTAGCGACCAAGTCCACACCTTGCGCTTGCAACTAGCTGAGCAGGGCCTTCCCCGTGGTGGCAATTTGGGTCTGGAACTGATGGATAGCCAGGCGTTTGGGATTAGCCAATTTGCTGAGCAGATTAATTATCAGCGCGGCCTGGAAGGTGAGCTGGCACGCTCAATTGAATCACTAGGGCCAGTAGAAGGCGTTCGCGTCCACCTCTCCATGGCCAAACCATCGGTGTTTATTCGCGATCGTGAACCTGCGAAAGCATCTGTGGTGCTCACCCTATTACCCGGCCGCGTGCTGGGTGAAGGGCAAGTTAGCGCTATCGTCCACATGGTCTCAGGCAGCGTTCCCGACCTTGCCGCTGAAGACGTCACCGTGGTTAATCAGGATGGTCGCTTGCTGTCTGCCGAAACAGGCAGCGGAAACGATCTCGATGGTTCGCAGCTTGAGTATATTGTCGAAGTTGAGCGCTCCTACCAGCAGCGTATTGAACATATTTTAACGCCCATTTTAGGTCGCGATAATGTGCGTGCCCAAGTTGCCGCACAAATAGACTTCTCACGACGCGAGGAAACGTCTGAACGCTACGGCCCCAATCAGCCACCTAACGAAGCCGCCGTGCGTAGCCGTCAGCTCAGCCTTGCCTTCGATGGCGAAGACCCATTGGCCACTGGCATTCCAGGTGCGCTAAGCAATACACCGCCAGGCACCCTGCCCTCCCCTATTAATGAACCAGCGGAAGAGGGCGACCCAGAAGTTGACGACCAGCAAGAGGACGCGCCCCCTGAAGCGCTGCGTAACTTACGCCAAGACGACGTTATCAACTACGAAGTTGATCGCAGCATTGAGCATGTGCAACACCGTCTCGGCCAGATCGAGCGGCTATCCGCCGCAGTGGTCGTAAACTACCGCTCGGAAATGAACGATGAAGGCGAGTGGGTCGACGTTGCGCTAACCGATGAAGAAGTTGCCCAGATTGAGCGCTTGGTTCGTCAAGCAATGGGCTTTTCGCAGCTTCGTGGCGATGAGGTAGAAGTCGTCAATTCACCCTTCGCGCGCAGTGTTGATGAAACCACTGACGTCGTGTGGTGGCAGCAACCCAACACCCTTTCAATAGCCGCCACTGTAGGTCGCTACTTGCTGGTTGCGCTGGCTATCTTATTACTCTACCTACTGATTTTGCGCCCCTTAATTAAGCGCTATACCCAATCCCCGGTTATGGCAACTGCAGTACCTGGCGGTACGTTGGCCGCGAGCGTAGGCGACGAAGAAGATGGCGAAGAGGGTGAAGAGTCCTCTGATGAGGGCGATGAGGCCTACGCTAAGCCCAAGCGGCGGCGTAAGACCTCACTTTATGAGCATAACCTCAATGACCTGCGTGAAATGGCTCAAGAAGACCCCCGCATGGTCGCGATGATCATTCGTAGCTGGATGAATGCTAATGAGTAGTTCAATTGCTGAAATGAGCGGTGCCCGCAAGAGCGCCGTCTTATTGCTTGCACTCGATGAAGACAGTGCCGCTGAGGTGTTTAAGTACCTTGGTGCCAATGAAGTGCAAGAAATTAGTATGGAGATGGCCCGTCTGAATCAGGTCTCCCATGACGACATGAAAGCGGTGCTCGAAGCTTTCCATAAAGAAACCGAAGAGTTTGTAGCGCTTAACCTGAATTCAAGCGACCACATTCGCTCGGTGCTGACCAAAGCACTGGGCAGCGAACGCGCCACTAGCCTGATCGAAGATATTCTCGAAACGACGGGCGGCAACTCTGGCATCGACGCACTCAATCTCATGGAAGCCTCCATGGTGTCTGAGTTGATTCGCGACGAACACCCACAAATTATTGCGACTATTCTGGTCCACCTGGATCGCCATCAAGCTGCTGATATCCTTGAGCTATTTGAAGAAAAACTACGCAACGATGTCGTTCTCAGGATTGCCACCTTTAGCGGCGTTCAGCCCGCTGCCTTACAAGAATTGACCGAAGTGCTTACCAGCATGCTCGACGGCCAGAACCTCAAGCGCAGCAAAATGGGCGGTGTAAGAACAGCGGCCGAGATTCTTAACTTAATGAACTCTTCTCAAGAAGAGACCGCCATCGAAACCGTTCGCTCTCACAGCGAAGATTTGGCACAGAAAATCATCGACGAAATGTTCCTGTTCGAGAATCTGCTCGACCTCGACAACCGCGCCATTCAAATGGTACTTCAGGAAGTCGATACCAACTCGCTGGTGGTGGCCCTTAAAGGTGCTCAGGACGCCTTGGTGGACAAATTCCTGCGCAATATGTCGCAGCGCGCCGCCGATTTAGTGCGCGAAGATATGGAAGCCCGCGGCCCCATCCGCGTCTCTCAAGTGGAGACCGAGCAGAAAGCCATTTTGCAGGTTGTGCGGCGCTTAGCTGATTCAGGTGAAATTGTCCTAGCAGGTGGAGATGATGAGTATGTCTAATACTCACTCGCCTAAATTTGATCGCCATGGCGATTGGCGCCGCTGGCAAATGGATGAGCTGGCCACCACGGCTGAGCGCGTTGCTGATGGCGAGGAACCCACGGCTCACCAACGCAAGGTACAGGCGGCGCAAAAGGCAGCCGAACTGGCGCGCCAGCGTGAAGAGAAAGAGCGCCAGGAACTCCATGACCGTATTCGCCTGGAAGCGGAAGAAGAAGGCTATAAGGCAGGCTTTGAACAGGGCCACAAAGAGGGAATGGAAAAAGGCTTGTCAGAAGCCGCTGAGCAGGCACAAGTGGAGTTACAAGAGCAAATTCGGCTAACCGTTACCCCGCTACAAAGCCTTGCAAAGCAATTCTCTGATGCACTAGAGCGCATTGACGACACCATCGCCCATGACCTGGTTGAGTTAGCGCTAGCGACCGGCAGACAGCTTGCCAGTGATGCCATACAGGAAACGCCTGAGCAGATTTTAGCGATGGTGCGCGAGCTTCTACACACCGAGCCGCCCTTGGTAGGTCAGCAGCGCCTGTGGCTCAACCCCGATGATCACACTTTGGTAGAAGAGCACTTAGGTAATGAACTTAGGGCTGCCAACTGGAAGCTGCAACCCGATGATCAACTTGCCCGTGGCGGTTGCCGGGTAACCAGTGCCCAGGGCGAAATTGACGCGACTTTCGAAAATCGCTGGCAGGCAATTCAAGCTCAGTCGCGCAAACGTGGCCTCAATTCACCACCACCTTCTAACGTCCCTTCATCCTAGGCCCATACGCTATGGCAGATACCACCTGTCCCCATCAACATCGCTGGAATAAGGCAGTGCGACGCACGCAGCAGCGCGTCAGCCATTTGCCGCGCTACCGAAACAGCGGTCGCGTCATTCGCGCGACAGGGATGGTGATCGAGGTAGTCGGGTTACGGGTGGCCGTCGGTAGCGCATGCCGAATTGAACTACCTGGTAGTGATGGTCGGCTAGCCGACAGTGACAAGCACGCTGAAGCCGAGGTGGTTGGTTTTTCTGGTGACAAACTATTTTTAATGCCGCTAGAAGAGGTTTCTGGGTTGATGCCTGGCGCACGCGTTTCCCCTTTGGATGAAGGCGGCAGCAATAGCGCACGGCGATTCCCAATAGGCGAAGATTTGCTAGGCCGCGTGCTTGATGGCAACGGCAACCCGCTTGATGATCGCGAAAGCATACTCAACAACATAGAAGAAACGCCTCGTGCCACCCTCAGCACGCCTTCTCTTAATCCCCTTTCACGCGCCCCTATTGAAGAACAGATTGATGTCGGCATCCGCGCAATTAATGCGCTGCTAAGCGTAGGGCGAGGGCAACGGATGGGGCTTTTTGCAGGTTCTGGGGTGGGTAAATCGGTGCTGCTGGGAATGATGGCGCGCTACACCAAGGCCGATGTGATTGTTGTTGGCTTGATTGGTGAACGGGGCCGTGAAGTACAGGACTTTATCGATAATATCTTGGGTCCAGAGGGGCGGCGGCGTGCCGTGGTGGTAGCGGCTCCCGCTGATACCTCGCCACTGCAACGCTTACAAGGTGCCGCGTATGCTACGCGCCTGGCTGAAGGATTTCGCGATGAGGGCCGTGATGTCCTGTTGATTATGGATTCACTGACTCGCTATGCCATGGCCCAGCGGGAAATTGCCCTGGCTATCGGTGAGCCACCCGCCACCAAAGGCTATCCGCCGTCAGTGTTTGCCAAATTACCTAGTTTAGTAGAGCGCGCAGGCAACGCTGAGCGCGGCGGCGGTTCGATAACAGCGTTTTATACAGTTCTTACGGAAGGCGACGATCAGCAGGACCCGATTGCCGATGCTGCTCGCGCCATCTTAGACGGGCACATTGTGTTATCAAGAACGTTAGCAGAAGCAGGACATTATCCTGCCATTGATATAGAAGCGTCCATCAGCCGGGCGATGACCTCGATCACCGCTCCTGAGCAACTCCAGGAAGCGCGTGTTTTCAAGCAGTTGTTTTCGCGCTACCAGCGTAACCGGGACCTTATTAGTGTCGGTGCCTACAGCCCTGGTCACGACCCACAGCTCGACGAGGCGGTGAAACGGTTCCCTTCATTAGAGAACTTCCTTCAACAAAATATTAATGAGAGCGCAACGCTTGCCGATTCTCGTCAAGCGTTGCGCTCACTGGTGGGAGGGCGTACATGAGTACATCGCAACTCGAAATGCTAACCGACTTAGCCAGAGACTCTCGCGATCACGCGGGCAAAGTACTAGCGCAAGAGAGACAAACAGAGCAGCAAACGACCGCTCAACTACAGTCGCTGCTGAGTTACCGAGCCGAGTATGCTGAGCGATTGCAGAAAGCGATGCGCGATGGCATTGACCCTGCCACCATGTACAACTATCAACAATTTCTAGCCTCGCTGGATACAGCCCTAAGCCGTGCCCGGCAAGCGTTAGCGGCACAGCAGGCAAGCGTTCAGCAGAGTCAAAAGAACTGGCAACAAGAGCAGCGCAAGCTCTCTTCCTACGATACACTGGCGTCGCGTCGACTGTTAGAAGAGCACCGCCGCAGCGAGCGTCATGAACAAAAAACTAACGATGATCTGGTGACTAGCCGTTTGGCTCGTCAGCATAACGACACTCCGCATTAGCGGTGCCAGGGAACTGACCATGACTATTCACCAGTTGCTTTCAGCCAGCCAAAGCTCGCCTCAGACGCAGTCTCATGGCACTTTCAGCCGGCAAGATTCTCCCAACGGTTTTTTCCAGCAGGCGTTTTCACAAGCTTCTGCCGCGCAACGCTTGTCGGCACCTACGCTTAGTGAGAATGGCTCGTTACAGACAGCTTCACACCAAGCACAGCTCAATACACTCGGTAGCCTCTTATCTGACGCGCTAGAAATGGATAGCGAGGATTTGAACGCCGTCCTTGAAGCACTCGGGCTTGATCTCAGTGAAAGCGACTTATCTGATCTACTGGCTCAGCTTGAACTGCCGAATTCAAAGATCAAAGTAGACACGCTGGAGCTTAAGGGTGCGGAATCTGCCACGCCCCTTGACGAGATTGCTGCTCGTCTCGCCCTAATGGCTTCATTTTCTGAAAGTAGCCCTCAAGCACAGCCTGAATCACCAATGACTCCGGCTGCCTTCGAGATCATTACAGAACAGTTAAATATTAATCAGGATCAAGTCAACGAGCTTGCAGCAGCATTGAATTCCCTGATGAACCAAGCTCAAAGCGCCCAGCCTTTAGCTACTGCTTCTACACAGGATGGCAGCCCCTCTCTAGCGCTAGAGACTGTCGCCGAGCAGCTTAATATTAGCCAAGTTGAAGCAGCACAGTTGGTCTCCGCGCTAAATGGCCTGATTGCCCAACGCCAGGGTGGTCAGAGCGATCAATCCTTGCCTGTTGATACAGCTCGCTTAACCAGCGCTCCTGCACCGGCTATGGACATTCAGGCTGCTCCACGAGCTCAACCTGATACTTTCTTTGCGCAAGTTAATACCAGCGCTGCCGCCACCTCACAGATCAGCAGCGAAGCCCTAATGGGGGCTCTAATGACGCTTGAGGGAGCACCAAAAGGAAGTCAATCCAGTGAGCACTTACCTACAGGCTTTTCGTTAGCCGCTGGCAGTGGTCCGTTAGCTTCAACACCTTCTGCACAAGGGTTTACTCCCACAGTCGCCCCGACACCCGCTGCCTTAACAACGCCCTTTACAAGCCCTGCCTGGCCACAACAGCTTGGCCAACAGTTGGTGCAGATTTCACAGCGTGGGGGCGAACAACACGTCCAAATGCAGTTGAATCCAGCAGAGCTAGGGCCGCTATCTATCTCTTTAAAATTTGGTGAACAAGGGGCGCAAGCACACTTTTTGTCCGCCCATGCTCAGGTGCGACAAGTACTTGAACAAGCGATTCCTCAATTAAGGGAAGCATTGGCTGAACAAGGTATTTCGCTAGGCGAGACATCGGTAGGAGAACAGCGAGACCCTAATGCACAGGGCTTTGCCCAATCAGGCGGTGGACGAGGCACAGGAATAGGCAGTGACAGTGGCGATGAAGGCGAGGGTGAGAAACTCTCGTTAAGTGCCGAAAGCAGCCCACTGATCATCGATGGACGAGTCGACCTTTACGCTTAGCCCTTTACGCTTAATAGGGGTCGCCTGACTCTGTATGATTATTCTGGTGCCGAGCACACGAGATAACTAAACCAAAAGATAGGCTTGCCAAACAAGCCTGTTCATTTCATCACCAGCATGCGCTTTAGGCATAATACTTTGCTAGTGATACGCATGGAGTTCACAGGAATCGCAAATGGCAGAAACAAGCGGCGGGTCAAAAAAACTGCTCTGGATAATGATTATCTTGGTGCTGCTGTCGTCGATAGGCGCAGCGGTCGCTATTTATATGGTAATCGACCAGCGTAAAGATGGTACAGAAACGGCAGAAGTGCAGCAGGCGATGGAGCGCGCGACGCCCATTTTTATGCGCATTGAACCCTTTACCGTCAACCTCGTCGATGACGGCTATGGCTCACGTTTACTCTATACAGGCGTGACCCTTCGCGTTGGGAACGAGGAAAGCAAAGTCATTCTTGAAGAACATATGCCCCAAGTGCGTAGCCGTTTATTAATGCTGCTTTCCGGCAAGCAGGCTGATGAACTTACCTCAACGGAAGGTAAACAGCAGCTTGCTCAGTCGATTGTTGACCGACTAAACGTCCCGTTAACGGAAAATCAGCCGCCGCTTGATTTGCGTGAAGTTTTATTCACTGAATTTATTGTGCAATAACCTCGGGAACTGGAGCCGTTCATGTCACAGGACGATCTACTGTCCCAGGAAGAAATTGATGCCCTGCTAAAGGGTGTTAGCGGAGACGATGAGTCATCGCCTTCCTCTTCCCAAACGCAAGATGAATCGCGTATTCGCGCTTACGATCCGGCGACTCAGCATCGCGTTATTCGTGAGCGCTTGCATGCGCTGGATTTCATCAATGAGCGTTTCGCTCGTTACTTTCGTAACGGGCTGTTTAATTTATTACGGCGTAGTGCAGATATCACAGTAGAGTCGGTACGCTATCAAAGCTTTAGCGAATTTTCTCGCAATGTTCCCGTACCCACGAACCTGAATATTGTGTCAATGAAGCCGCTGCGCGGCTCTGCGCTTGTGGTGTTCCCACCTAACCTCGTTTTTATGGTGGTTGACAACCTCTTCGGTGGTGATGGTCGTTTTGTCACTAAATCGGACGGCCGCGAATTTACCAACACTGAACAACGTATTATCCAGCGCCTGCTCAATCTGGCAATTGATGCTTATCAAGAAGCCTGGAAGGTCGTTTACCCACTTGATGTGAGTTTTTTGCGCTCAGAAGTACAGTCAAAATTTGCCAACATCACTAACTCACCTAACGAAATCGTGGTGAATACCAAGTTCAATATTGAAGTTGGCAATCTATCAAGCAATTTCCAGATATGCATGCCTTACGCCATGATCGAGCCGTTGCGGGATTTATTGGCCAACCCGATCAACGATAGTAACCACGACCAAGATGGCAGTTGGTCGCGCCGTATGGCGAGTGAGCTACGTCAATCAGAAGTAGAGTTGGTGGCAGAGTTTGCGCAGATACCCAGCCGTATCGCCCATGTAATGGGGCTAAAGAAGGGTGATGTCCTCCCACTAGAAATTCCAAGCTCAATTACAGCCAGTGTGGATGGTGTGCCTGTTATGCAGTGTGAGTACGGCAGCCAACGTCAACAGCATGCGCTGCGTGTCTTACATCTGATCGACCATGCCGCTATGAACAGCGCATCGTCCAAAGACTTTATTAAAGTGCCTACGCGACAGAAAGCCAAGGAATCCAAAGCATGACTGATCCCAATAAGCCTAATCAGAACGTCTCTGAAGACGATTGGGCGGATGCCATGTCCGAGCAAGAAGAGACGGCCTCCAGCGCCGACGCCGCCAGCGAAGAGGAAGATCCGTGGGCAGCTGCCATGGCAGAGCAAGAAGCCGCCGAAGAGAGCTCAGAAGAATCTGCTGCTGAGCCAGAGCCCAAGGCGCCCGCTGCAAAAGCCGCGAGTGATGACGTGTTCCGCCCGTTAAGCCCAGACAACGGTTCCTCACAGGCGCGTGAGCTTGAGATGATCATGGATATCCCGGTGAAACTCACCGTGGAGTTAGGCCGTACCAAGCTAACCATTAAGCAATTGCTGGAGTTAGCACAAGGCTCTGTTATTGAGCTTGAAGGGCTCGCTGGCGAGCCGATGGATATCTTGATTAATGGCTATTTAATCGCTCAAGGGGAAGTAGTGGTTATTGAGGATAAATACGGGATTCGTATCACTGAAATCGTCACACCTTCCGAACGAATTCACAAATTGAACCGATGAGTGTTACTACCACCTCGGCGCAGAATGGCTCGCTTGATGCACTAGGCAATGGGGGCGAGTCATTAGTGGGCATGGCTATGCTGGGTAAAACCGCCGCCGCTTTGGCCCTCGTTATTGCGATCATTTTAATTTGTACGGCGCTTTTAAAGCGCTGGAGCAACCACACCACACGTCATGGCGCTCACTTACGTGTCGTGGGCAGCACTGCGGTGGGCAATCGTGAACGTGTTGTTATCGTTGAAGTGGAAGATACGTGGCTGGTTATTGGCGTTGGCGGGGGACGTATTACTAAGTTACACGAACGCCCGGCTCCAGAAGAGCGCGCTCCCATCGCCGCATCTCCACCGTCTTCGCGCTTTGCGCGACGATTATCGAAAGCGCTAGCCGCTAGCCAGCGCAAAGGGTCAGCCGCTCCCTCCGATCCCCATAAGACGCCATGAGGCAATGGATGCACCTTTCTTGGCCCTGTTTTTTTAAGCCGTCTGTTTCAAAAACCTATATTTCTAACCGCGATGGTCAGCGCTGGCTATGGCTGATTAGTGCGATGGCTCTATGCTTTATCGCCGCACCAGTGCATGCTCAGCAAATACCCGGGATTATTTCGCAGCCATTAGAGGATGGCGGGCAGCAGTGGTCGCTTTCGCTGCAAACCCTGCTCTTTCTGAGCTCGCTAGCGTTTTTACCTTCAATGCTGCTGATGATGACCAGTTTTACACGCATCATCATTGTGCTTAGCCTATTGCGTACAGCGATGGGCACCCAGGCAACACCGCCCAATCAAGTGCTCTTGGGGATCGCACTGTTCTTAACTTTTTTTATTATGTCGCCGGTATTGGCACAGGTCTATGACAACGCCTGGGTGCCACTGACTAATGAAACAATAAATTTTGAAGAGTTTTTATTACTTGCCCAAGACCCCTTTCGTGAATTTATGCTTGCCCAAACCCGGGAGCCCGACTTGGCTTTATTCGTTCGCTTGGCGGATGTAGGCCCTATGCAAGGGCCAGAAGAGTTGCCTATGCGTGTTTTGTTGCCTGCCTTTGTTACCAGCGAACTGAAAACCGCTTTTCAAATTGGCTTTACTATATTTATTCCGTTCTTAATCATCGACCTAGTCGTCGCCAGCACGCTGATGGCACTGGGGATGATGATGGTACCGCCCATAACAATCTCGTTACCCTTTAAACTAATGCTGTTCATTTTAGTGGATGGTTGGCAGCTTATTATTGGCTCGATGGCTGAAAGCTTTTACATGATATAGCGTGTTAGTGAGATAGCTTTTTATATCAAATAGGCCGTGGCGTTTTATACGCCACAGAGGATTCCTACGATGACCCCTGAAATGGTGATGAGCATTGCGTATCAAGGCATGCGTGTAACGCTTCTCCTTGCTGGCCCCATGCTGCTGGCAGCGCTATTCACCGGCCTTATCATTAGTCTGTTTCAAGCCGCGACCCAGATAAATGAAATGACGCTGACGTTTATTCCTAAAATCCTGGCCGTGTTTGCGGTGCTGGTGTTTGCTGGCCCCTGGCTGATTGGCTTAATTACTGACTTCACCCATCGCCTGTTTACCAACATCCCTAATATGGTGATGTAAGCCGATGGTCGAAGTCACTTTCGCACAGCTACAAGGGTGGCTAGTGGCTTTTTTATGGCCGTTTGCGCGCATTACTGCCTTTATGGCTGCCTCCCCGCTTTGGGGGCACTCCAGTGTTCCCAATCAAGCCAAAGTCGGCCTTGCTGCCCTCATTGCCATTGTGATTGCGCCGATTCTACCGGCCATGCCGGCTATCGCCGTCATGTCCTGGGCAGGCATCGGCATTATGATCGAACAGATCCTGATCGGCTTGGCGATGGGTCTCGTCATGCATATCATTTTTGCGGTTGTTCAAGCAGCCGGGGACTTTATCGGCCTACAAATGGGCCTAGCATTTGCGAGCTTTTTTGATACATCGAGCGGCACCAACATTATGGTGCTATCGCGTATTCTCTATATGATCACACTGCTCATGTTTTTGGCGATGAATGGCCATTTAATGGTGCTTGAAACCCTGATTATGAGCTTCCAAACACTGCCCATTGGCATTGGGACGTTCAACCCAGATGCGTTTATCTTGCTAGCCCGCTACGCGGGGACGATTTTCGCGGCGGGTATGTTATTGGCACTGCCGCTAGTGGGCTCCCTGCTAACTATCAACTTGGCATTGGGCATACTGAACCGTTCCGCCCCTCAGCTCACCGTCTTCAATATCGGCTTCCCCACCTCGCTCATCGTGGGTCTGATATTGATGATGGTATTAATGACCGATATTAGCCGCTTTCTGCAGCGGTTATTTACTCAAGGATTAGATTTTCTTCAGAATTTAATCGAAACAATGGCACCCTTAACCTAAAAAACCCACGCTTTTTTGTAAAGCATGGGATTTTTAGTAAACCGTGTAAGAACGAGGCGCTCGTTACATATAGTTAAATAGCGATAAGCCTTTAATATCGACAAACGCTTTTTGCGCCGCCTGCATACCTACTTGGCGCAGGCTGTACTCAGAAATTGCTTCTGCGTAATCAAGATCTACCAAGTCGGATAGCGTTTGCTCGTAGTTCAACATCCGGTTACTACCAACGGCATCAACGACATCAAGCTCATTGAGCCGCGCCCCCGCAGACGCACGCACGGTTAAGACATTATCTAAGCTATTGTCCAGATCACGCATGGCAGTATTCAGCGTATTGCGCAGATCAGCTTTCTTGACGGGAGTGTCAGCAGGATTTTCTAGTACGCGAATAGCTTCTTCCATCGTGCGGAAAAGATCGGCATCACGAACATCTCCACCAGCTTTAGCGACGAGTATCTCGTCTCCGGCCGCAGGTTTCCCCTCAAGTTTAATTGAGACACCTGCAAATTGAATCTGCTGGCCTTCGCTGGAAGGGCTGTAAGTACCGCTAAGCACTGGAGTCGCCGCATCCCACTCCCCAACCACCTCATCGAATTTCTGAACGTCATAGGTAAAGCCAGCGTCTTCATCGCCGCCGAAAACCATTCGATAGTTTTCTCCATAACCCTCAGCATTTACATCCCTTACCTGCGGGCCAGTAAATGTTACGGTGCCATCATTACTAGCGTCTCCTCCAACGAGGCGCTCGCCCTGGTCATTAGTCTTGACAGATTCAGCTATATAGCCAGCACCGCTTGGAACGCTCTTGAAGATAGTCTCGCCATTATCGTTAACCGGCATCAGTCGCGAGGCGTCCACACGCTGTTCGCGTATATTACTGTCGCCCTGATACTCCACGCTGCCATCGGCTGACTTTACGAACGGCGGGGCATTATCTTTATAGCCACCAAACAGATACCGACCGTTACCATCCGTGGCATTGGCCTGGCCTAGCATCGTCTCGTAAACGCCTTTCAGCTCGCTGGCGATTGACTCACGATCCACATCACTCAACGTATCACTTGATGCCTGAATCAAAAGCGTTTTGGCACTAGTCACCGCATCGCTAACACTGTTTAGGATGCTTTCAGTCTGTGATAGCGAATTACGCGCCGATACTCGCGCATCGGCATACTGCTGTGTGACGGCTTTTGACTGGTCTACACCCACTGCCCGTGAGGCAGCTTGTGGATCATCAGAAGGATTCACCACGCGTCGGCCACTGGCAATCTGCTGGCTAACTTTCAAAAAATCGCTCTGTTGACGATTAATAGAAGCCGTACTTTGATCGTACATAGTTACGCTGCTAATGCGCATGAAATAGACTCCTATAAGTTAGCTTCGCAGACCTAAAATGGTGTCAAAAATATTGGAAGCCGTATCAATCACACGTGCATTCGCTTGATAATACTGCTGAAAGCGGATCAAATTAGCAGCTTCTTCATCTAAGCTAACGCCTGATTCAGACTGCTGTACTGCCTTTAATTGATCGGTTAAACCTTGGCGTGCATCTAAATTAACTTGAATAATATTAGTTCGATTACCTACATCACTGACAATAGATGCATAAGCACCGCTGACAGAAGCACTACCCCCCACTATCGATTCAGCCAGCATATTTTGCAGTGACAGAGCATTGCGATTATCGCCAGCACTGGCGTCACTTCGACTGATAGCAAGACTAGCTTCACCTGCTGTAGGAAGCGCATCCAGGGTGAAACTCAGTCCGTCAATACTGATAGTGTCGCCCACTGCCAAAAACTCAGTTGCTGGATCAAAGACAGTACCATTTTTGGTAATAGTTGCAGCTGTTGTTGCTGTAACTGTCAATTTACCAGTATCGTCAACACTTAGTTCATAACTCTCATTAGCGCTAAAAGCACCGCTTGCAGCAGTTAGTTGGCTAATTTCCAAATCGCCTTCGCGCTCAACCAAGCTCGCCGCAGCAATTTTATCTAGATCAGTAATATTGCTATCCATACCGCCTGCGGCGCGGCGAACGGGCTGTACTTCAAAACGATCTCCGTTTTGAGCCGTATTAAAATCAGTAAAGACGACATTGACACCGCCAAAGCTTAGCGTGTCTGAGGTATCCTCGAATTCAAAATCGACTAACGAACCATCATCTTTACGAGTAACTTCAAATGTTGGTGGTGTAGCTGCAGCGTCAGTCACTTTAATAGAGTAATCGGTCGCTTTTAATGCACTGACACCTTCCAAATCAAAGGTTGCTTCAACGCTAGCGCTGCCACCATTCTCAGCATTAAAGTAAGCATTTGGCTTACCTAAGCTGAAAAACGCTTCGCCTTGATCTCCTTGTAAATCTACCCCTTGCTGATGCTGCTCATTAAAAGATAATGCCAATGAGGTAGCTAGCTGGCCAATTTGATTCTGCGTTTTGTCTAGTGTTTCTGAGCGAAAACTCATCAAACCACCTAACGCGCCACCGCTAATCAATCCTTCGTCTAAAGCAACTACGTTTCCGTTTCCTTGGGATCCCTCTCGGTACCCCACGATCACTCTTTGCGGATCACTGGGTGACTCTATCGCTTCAAGTTTATAAGCGGTATCACCGGTAACGAGCGGCTGGCCATTAGGCAGCGTTAGGTTATAGGTTTTACCATCTTGGATATTAAGGCGAATATCCATCCTTTCGTTTAACTCGGAAATCATCTGATCACGCTGATTTAATAGGCTGTTCGGTGCTTCACCTAATTGCGCCCTTGCTAGAGAAATTTCACGGTTGATCGATGCGATTTGAGTCGTCGTATTATTAATTTGAGTGATTTCATCTTTTATTTGCCCATTAACACCTGACTGCAAATCTTGGAGATAACCATCAAACGAACGGAACTGGGCAGACAATGTATTAGCAGAGCCTAACACACCCTGGCGCGATGCAGGATCAGAAGGTGCGCTGGCCAAATCTTCAAGGGAGGAAAAAAAATCCTGCATCAATGGTGCCAAACCAGCTTCACGATCGGCAAGCAAGTTATCGATTTGCGTGACTTGCGTGCTATAAACATTTAGAGCACTAGACTGGGATTTGGCATTATTCAGCTGAGCAGCGACAAATGTGTTGTATTGTCGTTCAATATCCGCGACGCGCACGCCAGAGTTATTATTACTTTCGTTAAGAACCGTAATTTCCCGATTGTAGCCAGGCGTATAGACATTACTAATATTATTACTAACCGTATTCAGGGCATTCTGTGCCGCATTAAGGCCGCTTAACCCAATCGAAAACATGCTCATGGTTCAATTCCTTAGGCTGATACCTATACATGTTACAAGTATCGGCAGTGCGCAAAAAAACTTGAGGAAAGGGCTAGCGAGAATCTGCCAGGAAATCGTCACCCGCGTTAAGCGGCCCCATCGACTTCATTACTGCCACTAGTTTATCGGCATAACGCGGGTCAGTGGCATAACCACCACGCTGTAACTCTTGCGCTGCCTGCTCGGCACTCGGTGCCTGGACAACACCGGCATAGCGCGGGTTATTACTGATCAGGCTGGCATAGTCGGTAAAAGCGTGCTCAAACGACTCGTAAACGCGGAATGTGTCGACTACCGGAGTACGTCGCCCATTGATATATTCATGCGTCACAATGTCAGTTGTTTCGCCCTGCCAATGGCTACCTGCTTTGATACCAAACAAGTTATGGCTGTTATTTCCATTGCGAGTGGCAATTTCGTGCCGGCCCCAGCCAGTTTCTAGCGCCGCCTGGGCCAAAATTAATTCAGCAGGAACGCCAGTGTTGGCACTAGCCGCCTGGGCTGGAGCAGCTAACGTTTGCATAAATTGGTCGATGTGACCCGAGGCCGTTCGTTCTCGCTGATTTAACACGGGTTCATCAACTGTATTACTCTTCTCCGCCCCTTGGCGAATGGCCTCAAGCTCAGCCAGGAATTGCCCGCTGCCCTGTGAGCTTGTTGTGCCGGTAGCACCCGGATCTGCCGAGAAAGAACCATCAAGTATTCGGGGCGTGCCACGGGGAATACCGGCGATTAGGGCTTGCAGTTCTTGATCTGCATTGGCTGCTGGCTCTGCTTTTGAAATAGCACCTTGGCGCTCTAACTGCTCAACGAGAACATCCGCAAGGCCCATGCCACGCGAAGACATTACTTGGGACCACTGTTGATCCAGCATCGATTGATAGGTATCCGTCGCGCTGCTATTCATCAGCCCTGAACTGGGTGTCGCTTCGCGCATACTCTTCATCATCATTTGAATAAACAGCGCTTCAAATTGCTGGGCGGCGCCATCTACG
The DNA here is from genome assembly GCF_013371085.1 of Vreelandella maris. GTDB lineage: Bacteria > Pseudomonadota > Gammaproteobacteria > Pseudomonadales > Halomonadaceae > Vreelandella > Vreelandella maris. The sequence goes on from NZ_JABWCV010000009.1 coordinate 174,133, forward strand.
CCAGCTTCAGGGTCGACTCGGGCGGTGTGTTGAAGCCGTTGAAAGCCGCTCACATCCAGGGCGAACTGACTGCTCATATCGTTCGCGCTCATTAAATGACCTCCAGCTCAGCGCGTAGCGAACCCGATGCTTTTAACGCTTCTAGAATCGACATTAAATCCTGCGGTGTGGCGCCTAACGCATTCAATGCATTGACCACTTCGTTGAGCTGTGCGCCTTCTACGATTTGCAGATAAGCCTCTTGCTGATCAATTTCAATATCCGCATCAGGTACGACGACCGTCTCTCCCTCGCCAAACGGGTTAGGCTGGCTAACGCCAAACTGGGTATCAATCATGATCGACAGGCTGCCGTGGGCTACCGCCGCTTCTCGCAATGTGACGGCACTGTTCATCACGACCGAGCCGGTACGTGAATTCAATACAACAAGCGCTGGTGCCTCAGTCGGTGTCACCTGAACGTTTTCGACACGGGCCATAAAGTTGACCCTTGCATTGTCATCGGTAGGGCCATCAAGGGCGATGACGCGACCATTCCGTGCGTAGGCAACCGACTGGCCAAACTCGTTATTAATCGCCGTCACCATGCGCTGAACGGTGCCAAAATCGGAATCGTTAAGCTGTAATTCAAGCATCCCACCGTTACTGCCCAGGTTAAGCGGCACTTCCCTTTCTACCAGGGCACCATTGGGGATACGGCCTGAGGCCTGCTGGTTAATTTGAACGCTACTGCCACCCGCCTGGGCACCCGCTCCACCTACGAGCATATTGCCTTGGGCAATCGCATAAGTATCCCCGTCGGCACCTTTTAAAGGCGTCATTAATAACGTACCTCCGCGCAAACTGCGCGCATTGGCAATCGACGAAACGACTATATCCAACCGCTGGCCCGGCCTTGAAAACGGTGGGAGATCAGCCGTCACCATCACTGCAGCGACGTTGCGCAATTGTAAGTTCGTGCCTGCAGGTACCGTCACCCCAAGCTGGGAAAGCATGTTGGTCAGGCTTTGGCTGGTGAAAGGCGCCTGGGTTGTTTGGTCACCGGTGCTATCAAGGCCCACGACTAACCCATAGCCCACCAGCTGGTTATCGCGGACACCGGCAAAGCTCGAAAGCTCGCGAACACTCTCCGCTTGGGCAGGTAATGCCAATAAACACATCAGCACTAAGACACCCAGCTGAACAAACCAGGTATTGCTTGTCTGATAACCACTTAATCGCATCGCTATTGCCCGTCGTAACAGTGTTATTGGTCGCTTTAACATTGATAGCTCCAAATAGGGGCTAGAATGGCGAGACGTTTAAGAAGAAACGTTGTAGCCAACCCATGTGCTGCGCTTCATTGATATAACCGTCGCCCACATATTCAATCCGTGCATCCGCCACCTGGGTGGAAGGTACGGTATTTTGTGCGGTAATCGTGCGCGGGTTAACCACGCCTGAAAACCGGATAAACTCCGTTCCCTGATTAATGGCAATTTGCTTCTCGCCCCGTACACGTAAATTGCCGTTATTCATGACTTCTAACACCGATACGGTAATCGTACCGGTAAAGGAGTTATTCGCCTGCGACCCACCACTGCCGGTAAAATCGTTCTCACCGGAAATATCGTAGCCGTACTCGGCAAGCGTATCGAGAATATCAGGAAGCTCTGCCAATTCCAGGCTAGCACTGCCACTACGACCTGCGTTGGATTGCGAATTCTTGCTCGCACTGACTTCTTCATCCAACACAATGGTCAAAATATCGCCAATCGAGCGCGGCCGGCGATCTTCAAAAAGCGGTTGATACCCTTGCCTTGCCTGGTAAATAGAGCCATTGGGGATGGGTGGTGGACGATCAACAATACTGATCTGTTCCTGCTCTCCCACCACTGAGGCTCTTGGAATTTGAGCACACCCGGCAACCACCAGTATTAAGAGCGCCAAGCCAGCTAGTGCGATACGACGTAACATTGGGTGCAACTCCAGCATGACGCATGCCTGTTAGTAAACTTTATTGACAAACCGTTACAGCTGACTCAAGCGAGCCAACATTTCATCGCTGGTAGAGACCGCTTTGCTATTAATTTCATAGGCGCGCTGGGTCTGAATCATATTGACCATCTCTTCAACCACATTAACGTTGGACGTTTCTACATAGCCTTGGAACAGTCGCCCAGCGCCGTTCATTCCGGGCATATTTTCGTTAGGTGCGCCTGAGGCCCCTGTTTCAAGATAGAGGTTGCCCCCAGCACTTTCTAAACCTGCCGGGTTAATAAAGGTACTGACGGTTATTTGCCCAACTTCATTATCAATAGCCACGCCTGGCTGGCGGACGCTGACCGTACCGTCTTCACCTACATTCACTGACAGTGCGTTGGGAGGTAAGAAAATAGCAGGCTCTACGGGATAGCCATTCGCCGTCACCATCTGGCCATTCTGGTTTAGCTGAAAACTGCCGTCACGCGTGTAGGCAGTCGTGCCATCTGGCATCAGTACCTGAAAAAAGCCTTCGCCATCGATAGCTAGATCACGCGAGTTTTCTGTTTGCTCTAAACCACCTTGGGTATGCAAACGCTCAGTGGCCACCGCGCGAACACCGGTACCAATTTGCATGCCTGAGGGCAGGCGATCCTGAATATTGTTCTGAGCCCCTGGCTGACGCATATTTTGGTATAACAAGTCTTCAAATACGGGACGTGAGCGTTTGAAACCATTGGTGCTGACGTTGGCCAGGTTATTTGAAATGACATCTAGCTTGGTTTGTTGCGACTCTAGACCGGTTTTAGCGGTCCACAACGACTTAATCATAATTATGCTCCCTTGGCCGACTGACTCACATCAGCATTGAATGGCCAACATCAACCTTGAATAGATAGAATGCCGTTGGCACGCTGGGCGTTTTCGTCAGCGGTACTGAGCACTTTCATCTGCATATCGTAACGGCGTGCCACATCGATCATTGAAACCATGGCATCGACGGGACTAACGTTACTGCCTTCAAGCGCACCGCTCACTAGCTTGGCATTCTCGTCGGCGGGCAAGGCGCCCGGTACACCTTCCTCATTCGGTGGTGCACGAAACAGGCCGTCCTCACCACGGGTTAGCGCTCCCTCTTCGGGCGTCACTAACTTAATCCGCCCTACTTCGACGAGCGCTTCTGGCCCTACGCCTTCGGGGATGGCGCTAATCGTTCCGTCAGCACCAATGGAGACCTGCGCGCCCTGCGGAATGGCAATAGGACCACCTTCACCCATTACCGGACGGCCGACGCTTAGCAAAACACCATCAGCATCAATCTGCAGGTCGCCACGCCGTGTGTACGTTTCAGTACCGTCGTCCGCCTGCACTGCCATCCATGCATCGTCCTGCATCGCCACATCAAGTGTGCGGCCCGTAAACTCTACGGGCCCCTGTGAAAAGTCACTGCCGGGCGTGGTGGTCACCGCTGACGTCCGCGTTGCCAGCAACGCCTCACCCTGCACGGGCACAGAACGAGCAGCCTGTAGCTGGGCACGAAAACCAGTAGTACTCACATTCGATAGGTTATTACTCACTATCGACTGTTGATCCATACTGTTTTTGGCGCCACTCATGGCGGTATAGAGCATTCGATCCACGGTACTTACTCCTTACAAGACTGACCTACTATTAAAGATTAATAATGGTCTGCAGGAGCTCGTCCTGGGTACTAATCGACGTCGAGTTCGCTTGGTAAGCACGCTGGGCAACGATGGTATCCACCAGCTGTTTTGCTAGGTCAACGTTGGAGTTTTCCAACACGCCAGACTCAATGGTGCCGAATACGCCGGTACCACCAGTACCAATAATGCCAATACCCGACGCATTGGTTTCACGCCATGCATTGTCACCTATAGACTGGAGGCCTTCTTCGTTGGCAAAGTTAGCTAATACAATTTGTCCTGCGTCACGACGTTCTTCATTCGTATAAATACGAATAACACGTCCATCGCGGGTAATTTCCAAGCCTGACAAGCTGCCAGATGTATAGCCATTTTGGGTCAGCGTGTTCTGCACCGAGTTATTGTTGAATTGCGTCGTTCCCGTCAGCGTTAGGTTATAACTCAGTTGCTCAGCACCATCACCGACAATAAAGTCTAGGCCTGCAGAAGCTTTGGTAAGGGCTGCATCTTCAATACGCGTCGCATCGAATGCTTCAGTTGCATCCAAACCATTAGCTGATGCACTGTCCATATCAAGAGAAGTTGCCGCACCAAGGTTGAGTTGATAACCAGCGTCAGCGATACCCACTATCGCGTCTTCGTCTCGAGTAGTAGTTCCAGCAGCGGCAAGATCACTATATCTAGCAAGCTGCCCGTTGCCGTTAAATTTCAAAAAGAAGGCGTTATCTAGGTCTGTTGCACCGGCACCTGTGCCACTGAATGAGAGCTTGCCATCGACGGCTTGAAATGCCTTCCAGGTATTATCACTTATCTTTTCATAGTACATGGTAACATTGCGTTCATTACCCAGGGAATCGAAGGTCGTGAAACTATTGGAGTAGTGGTACGAAACTTCGAGTTCTAGTGGATCACCATTAGCATCATAGTTACCCGCGCCATTAACCGTAATCAGTTCACCAGCCGCATCCTGGGCGCGAACTGTTGATGTCTGCGTACCCTGACCCGGCACTGTGCTGGCATCCAGGTTGTAGGTGGCTGTTGCCTGTGCAGTCGCCTTGGCGGGAATGTCGGCAGCCGGAATATTCAGAGCTTCAGGCGCACCGCCTGGCACGACAGCAGAAAACGGGTCATTCGCATCAGAAAGACCGTAACCAGTTAAACGTTGTCCAGCGGCATTGACCAGGAAGCCTTGATTATCCTGGCTAAATTGACCGTTGCGTGTATACGCTGCCTCCCCACTGGATTGTTCAACGCGATAAAAGCCCTCACCCGCCACCGCCAGATCCAAGGTCCGTCCGCTGGTCTCTAAGTCACCGGCGGTAAAATCTTGGCGAACATCCGAAATTTTTACCCCCAGACCTACTTGGCTATTGGCGCCGGCAAATACGTCAGCAAATATTGCACCTGAGCTTTTGAAGCCCACCGTTTGCGAGTTAGCAATATTATTACCTAAAATCTTTAGGTTTTCTGACTGTGCATTTAGACCGCTTAGTGCTTGAGAAAAACTCATTTCATTCTCCTAGAAGACAATTTATGTTACTAAATCAAAGAATTTGTTTAACATCATTCAGGCTGATTTGACCATAAATCGCCCCTAGGTCCAGCCGAACACCGCCGTTAACATCGTTAGGTGTCACGCTATTGACGATCGCATAGTTAAGCGCGGTTGATTCAATGGCTTCGCCTTCAGCGTCCGTCGCCTCTAACTGAACGGCATAGCGATTACTGGCAACCACTTCGCCTTGGTCATTCTCCCCATCCCACTTGAAAGACTGCACACCCGCATCAACCGCCCCTAAATCATAACGACGAATAACCTGTCCGCCTTGGCCAACAATAGTCGCCTGAACATTGGCTGCGGGCTGGTCTAATTCAATCCCAAAAGGTGTTGAGTAAGGTTGACCTTCGCTATCTTGCTCGAGCATGATTTGTCGTCCAGGCACCATGACGCCCTGGCCAATCAAGCCGCTCGCCTGCAATGCCTGATTGGCATCCATTTGGCTGGTGATGCTCTGTAACGTGCTATTCAGCTGCTCAATACCGCTTACCGTGTTGATCTGTGCGATTTGAGACGTCATCTCCGCGTTTTCCATAGGTTTAAGCGGGTCTTGATTTTGCAATTGCGTAATCAATAGCGTCATAAAGCTATTACGCAGCTCGTCTGATTGACTCTGCTTTAGCTGAATACCACCACCATTGATATTCGACAACGTGGTTGGATCAATAGTACTCATTGTTAGCCCTCTCCCAGCGACAGCGTCTGCATCAGCATTTGCTTACTGGTATTAAACACTTCAACGTTGGCTTGATAGGAGCGCGAAGCAGAAATCATATTGACCATTTCATGCACAGGCTCAACATTGGGTTTTGCGACATAGCCCTCTTCATCCGCTGCCGGGTGGTTGGGCATATACTCCATGCGTAGCGGTGAATCGTCTTCTACCACTTCGGTCACTCGCACACCGCCAACGCCATAGCGGTTGCCTTGTGCCTGAGTCTCAAACATGACCTGTTTTGCTCGGTAGGTTTCACCATCAGGCCCGGCCACGCTATCGGCATTAGCCATGTTGCTAGCGGTAACGTTCATTCGCTGGGACTGGGCACTCATTGCCGAACCGGCAATATCAAACGTAGAGAACATCGACATCGTTGCTTAACTCCTCACTAATTTGGCCTGGTTATTCGGGCTGCATGGCATTTTTCAGCCCTTGAATACGGCTGTTGAGCATCGTAAGACCCACTTGATAACGAACAGCGTTATCAGCAAACTGCGTGCGCTCACGATCCATATCAACCGTATTGCCATCCAAACTAGGCTGGTCGGGAATGCGGTAAAGTAAATCGGCGTTGCCCGCTCCGCGCCATGCGGGGCCTTCTCCAGCAATATGGCTACCCGCGGTACGCGCCAACGTCAGGCCGCCACCGCTATTACTAGATGCATTCTGAGTACCGTCTACTGCTTTTTTCAGCTCACTAGCAAAATCGATATCACGCGCTTTATAGTTAGGCGTATCGGCATTGGCGATATTAGCCGCTAACACCTCGTGACGCGCTTGGCGTAACCCTACTGCTTGCTGATGAAAATTAAAGGCAGATTCCAGTTGATCAATCATGCCGACCCTCGCGTTGAGGCAAAAAATAAAATGGATTTTGTTGATGATGAAGAATACGTCTGGAACTGTCAGCCTAAAGCATGGAACAGCTGGCGTTTCTACCAGCATTTCGCGTGATACGGCTGCTACCTTTTCGCTACACTGACTGACCGGTAGCCTCATCACCCTACTTCCCCAAGCTCTTCAGCAAGTGGCCTCTTCCATGCTACGAAAGCGCGTTACTCAGCCAGGCATGCTTTGCTACTGGCAAGTGATTTTTTTATTGGCAATGCTAGCCGTTACAGCTTTGACTAAGGTTCAGGCTGACGACGATGCTCTGCTCCAGCAAGTACACCAATTTTTGTATCAGGAAACTCAGGCATTAGGCGAGGAAGTGGTGATTGATCTACGGCCACCGTCTCCGCATTTGCCGAAATGTATTCAACCAGAGCCATTTTTACCCAACGCAAATCAAGCCCCGTTGGGCCGCGTTTCCGTTGGGGTACGTTGCGGTGAAAACGGCCGACAAGTGCGTTACTTACAGGCTCAGATTGATGTCATTGGTAGTTATGTGGTGGCAGCGAGAGATATTGAGCGAGGCACGTTGATTACTTCGAATATGCTCAGCGAACGTGGTGGTAATTTAGGCGATCTTTCGGCGCAAGCTTTGACGGCTGAAGAAGACATCGTAGGTAAAATCACCCAGCGCCCCATTCGCTCTGGCAGCGCTTTTTTGGCTCATTACTTACAAGCTCCTGACTTAGTTGAACGTGGGCAGCGCGTTACTGTCGTAGCTCAAGGTTCAGCTTTTCGCGTTTCACGCGAAGGGGAGGCGCTAGAAAATGGCGCTCTTGGTGAACAAGTAAGGGTGCGTTTTGGATCACGCGAAATCATGACTGCCCGCGTCACTGATCGAGGTGTTTTGGTGGTGGATTTTTAACGCATCGCCTAAAGTTATACCCTGCGCTGCCGATATATGGCTATACAAGCTACGCTAGGCGCCAAGCGCATCGACGTTGACGATGAGGCAGACAACGTGAAAATTGATAACATTAACTCGCTATTACGCTCGAATCCTACTCAGCAGCGGGATGAAACGCAAAAAGCGGAGAGCGTATCGCCAGCCACACCGGGCGGCATGACTCGTGAGTCGACCCAACTGAGTCAATCGAGTATTGATGAGTCTCAGGATATCGATACCGCCAAAGTTGAAGAGATTCGAGACGCTATTCGTGAAGGGCGCCTGGAAATGCGCGCAGACCGAATTGCTGACGGTCTAATCGCCAATCTTAAAGATTTATAGGGGACGCTTTAAATGAGCCTTGCATCTTTGCTTACCGACCAACGGCAGCGCCTTGATGCGTTAATTTCGTTGTTGTCCAACGAGCAAAACCTTTTGACGCAAGGTGACATTGACGGCGATGCGTTAGCTCAAGTCGCACACGAAAAGCAGTCATTATTAGCCGAGCTAGAGCGGATTGAAACTGTGCGCCGCAATGTACAGAAACGCCTCGGTTATGATGAAGGTGCTATTGGCGCTAGATCAGCAGCTGTTGATGCTGGCTGTCAAACAGCATGGGAAAGCCTGCTTGAAAAAAGTGAGCGCGCCTCACGCATGAACGAGCTGACGGGACAAATGCTGTCAGTACGAATGAAGCATAACCAGGCAATGCTGGATTACATCCGCCAAATTGCAGAAAAAACGCTGTATAAGCCGGATGGTCGTAATAGCGCTCAACCTGGCAGAATCAACGCTTCCGCCTGATATATTCCCTCGACAAGTTCCCTGCATAACGTTTCAATGAAAGCCCTCCTCACTAGTAGGATTCCAAAGGCTTTCCATGTTTTATTTGCTGCCTCATCATTATACAGCGCTGGTTGTTGGCGCATCGGGAGGAATAGGCGCTGCCATCATTAAGCAGCTACTCTCTTCCTCCCAGCTCGGCCACATTATTACGGTAAGCCGTAAACCATCACAAATTGACCATCCACGCCTTACTCACCTGATGCTTGATGTTTCTCAAGAACAGGATAGGCAGGCACTTCAAAATGCATTGGCTGCCCGGCCTGTTCACTTCTTCTTTAATGCCATCGGCATCCTGCATGATGAAGCTAAACAACTGGTTCCTGAAAAGCGACTTAATCAGCTGAGTGTTGAAAACCTAACGCAGACAATGAATATCAACGCCTTTACGCCTATCTTGCTGCTGGCGTCACTAAAAGACTCTTTCAAAGGGACACACCCTACAGTGATCGCCAGTCTTTCCGCGCGAGTTGGTTCCATTGAGGATAATCAGCTAGGCGGCTGGTACAGCTATCGTGCCAGCAAAGCAGCCCATAACATGCTGCTTAAGACGGCATCAATAGAGCTCAAGCGGCTTAACAAACAATGCACCGTGTTATGCCTGCATCCAGGCACTACCGATACGGCACTCTCTAAACCTTTTCAAGCAAGGGTGCCTAACGAGAAGCTCTTCACGCCTGCATTTGTAGCAGAGCAGTTGCTAGAAGTTATCACTCAGCGCACACCCGATGATAACGGTACTTTTTGGGCTTGGGATGGCCAACCTATTGAATGGTAAGAATGAATTTTTTTCTTCCACGCACACAAAAAACCCAGCCGGGTGGCTGGGTTCTTCGTGGTATAGGTGCCTGACGATGACCTACTCTCGCATGGGGAGACCCCACACTACCATCGGCGCTAAGCGGTTTCACTGCTGAG